>NZ_JAIZDA010000051.1 GCF_020404405.1 Novosphingobium sp. FKTRR1
AGCTGACCGGCATCAACCCACACGTCTGGTTGACCGACACGCTCACGAAGTTAGCCGGCGGTCACCCAGCCAACGTTGTTGGCGAGCTCGTGCCCTGGACGCCCGTGGTCTGAAAACACCGCTTACGACTGACCGGAACGACTGCTTTAATCCAGCGATGGCAGTATAGCGGACATTCGACGACTGGGTGCAACTGGTCGCTTCCGACCAGCTCAACACATTCAGCGTCGTTGATTTGAGCGGCGGCTCTTGCTGGAAGCCGCCATTCCGATCGCGCAAACCAGTCGGTCGTCTAGCCGATGGGGCGGGCGGTTAGGCTGGAGCGCTCGTCGAACCTAGTGTGTCGAACAGCCGCTGCCAGCGGTCCCCGTATTCCTGCTTCACGATGGCCATGCCCTTGGTGAGGAGGTGCTGCTTGACCCGCTTCGAAAGCTCCACCTTCCAGCCTGGCTGGAGGTCGACCCTCTGCACCGCGGCCCACGCCTCGATCTGCCCGAGTATCGGTTTTCCGGTCTCAAGCGTGTCGGCGAACTCAGTGTCGGCGTTGCGGTACATGCGGTCGATGACGGCTGCCATCACGTCGGTTGGGATCAGGTCCTCGATCTCCGATCCCTCCATACCCGTGTGATCGTCGACGCTGATGAGGCGGTCGGCATGCTCCTGGTAGAGGCTGGTGCCGAGTTCCTTGGCGAGCTTTCTGCCCATCGTGTCCCCGTCCAAGATCATGAAGGGGAGCGCCTCGTCCCGGCCCGTCAGGATGCTCGCAACCATGCGGGTGTTCTTGGTCCCCCCTGCCGGCGGGAACACGAACTCCCGCACCGGCTTCAGGCGGCCGGAGGCGACGAGCAGGGTCTTAATAGCGGTGAGGTAATGCTGGTCCGAGCTTCCCTCGACGATCACGGGCTGGCAGCCGAGCATCAGGCTGTCGGCGACGCTCAGCCCGAGCGCCGAGTGCACGGCATAGGCGGCGCCGGGTTGGAGCTCCGCGCCCTTGCGCAGGTCGGACGTGGCCTTGGTCGTGCCCTTCTCGTCCACGTAGACTTTGCGTGCGCGGTCCAGCCGGTCGGCATGGACCAGGAAAGGCGAGTGGGTGGTGAAGATGAGCTGGTTCGTGGTGGCCAGGTTGTCGAAGAACTTAGACAAGTCGTATTGCGCCAGCGGGTGGAGCGAGAGGCCGGGCTCGTCGAGCAGCAGGATCGCGTTGTCGTGCTCGCCCTCCCCGCCGCTCTCGACAAGGAAGACGAGATAGAAGCTGAGGAACCACTGGAGACCGGTGCTGCGGCCCTCGAGTTCGACCTCGGCTGGCCGCCGATCGTCGGCGACCCAGATGCGAAAGTGGTTTCCGTCCGCCTCGAAGCGGAAGCGGTAGTCGCCCTGCCTCCACCAATCCTTGAAGCGCGAGGTGAGCGTCGTCCCCGCCGACTGCAGCAGGATGGAGCGCTCGCGCTTGCGTTCGGCGACTTCGGCGATCTCGGCTTCCGTCGGTCGGCGTGAGTTGTTGGGCGTCTCGTCCCTGCCGAGTTCCAGGATCTCACCCGGTTCGAGCCGCACGAAGCTGAACAGCACGCGCAGCGTGCGCGCCTTGGCCGCCTCTTTCTCGCCGAGATCTTCCCGCTCGAGGTTGTCTACGACGTGGGGCAGATAGATCTCGGAGTCGAGGTTGCCGTAGTTCGAATAGTAGACGAACCGCGGTACGCGATTCAGGATGGCGGTCCGGACCGCCTCGATCGCACCCGGATCAGGTGCCGACACGCGAGCCTGAAGCTCGTCTATGCTGGCGGCCAGTGCCTCAAGCCGCGGGAAGATGCTGCTGGTCTTCGCGGGCGCTGACGGAGCGAGGGCGCGGAGTGCCTCGGCAAGCGCTGCAAGCGCGTCGGCCGGCATCGAAGCCTCGGGGAGTTCGAGCGTAGCCGACTGCAGCCCCGAGATGAGCTCGGCCTTCTGGGTCTCCTCTTTGGCGAGCGCGGGCATCCCGCCGATTTCGGTCGTCGCCGCCTGGAGGATGGCCGCTACGTCCTCCGCTGGCGCGGTCGTGGCGTGCTTGTGACCTGGGAAGCTGAGGATGTAGCCGCCGTTGAAGTAGCGGTCGACGCGGACGACCTCCGCCTCCTCCGGGCTGATGCCGGCCAGCGTGGCGACGCGCGGGCCAAGCGGCCCGGTGGCGAACTCAGCGGAGATGAAGCGGAAGCGAGCGGGGTTCTCGCGGATCTCGGCGAACATCGTCTTCGGATAGTCGGACGTCGGCCGGATCTCGCCCTCGCGGGCGGGCTTCAGCTTCCACAGCGGGAGGAGGAGGTTCGACTTGCCGGACTCGTTGACACCGATGAGGGCCGTCACGTCGTCAGCGTCGATCCAGCCACTGTCCTCGACCGACCGGAAGTTCGTCACTCTGTATCGCAGCAGCCGCATCGCCCGTTCGCCCCAATAGCCATCTCATCTGGAGAATTGTCCGATAGCCATAATGTTGGACGTTCTAGATTTGTTCAAGGGGTAGTTGAGGGCGGAGGCCGTCATCGGACATATGACGGCTCGTCGCAGTGATCTTCGAAGGCCTATTTGCATCAACATGTCGATGCGTTGCTCGCGGTATGCGGCTGCTTTCGGACAACGGAAAACACCTCTTGAACTGCCATTCGTGGGTCCCGCCTTCACCAAATGTCGACCAATTCAAGACATTTGGCACTGTTACTTTGACCAACAGCTTCTGCCAGAAGCTGCTACTCGCTTGCCAGATGGTACCTAACGTGCGCTACCATCCGGTGCTTTTCGAATTGACTGCCTCTTCCTCCTTCGATCCCCTCCAACGGAACCTTACGCAATGGCTGCGCTTACCGACCTTGCCCTCCGGCTTCGGCTGCAGCGTAATCGCCTGCTCGAGCAAGATGCTTTTGGTACGGAGGAACCGATTATCGAGCCGGAGGCGCTGCCACTTCCGCAATTCGATCATGAATTCGACTATGAGCAGCGCCGAGCCGGCGAACTGATCGAGGCCCTGGATCATGCTTTGCGCAGCGAGAATTGGCCACCGCCTGCGGCAGCGTCCGGGGGCGATGGTGCCGGGGGTAATTATGTCTATGGGCTGATCCCGCGCCGCGCGCCGATGCGCCAGATCGTCCGCGGCTTCCTCCAGCCCGTTCGCTACGTGCCGCTGGTCGAGAGCGTCCCCGAGAACGTCGCCCTTTTCCTGCGCATTATGCTGCCCGGTGGCGACGATGGCCTTGAGCGGGAAGAGCATGGGGGCGTCAAATGGCACTTCCACTACATCGATGTGCATCACCGACGCTCTGACGTCATCCTGAGCTTCGACACGCGATGGAAGATCGTGGAGCCCGCTAAGGGGCTCGATAGGCTGCGCCCACTGTTCGTCGAGCGCCATGCCCACGGAAAGTCGAAGTTCACCGCGCAGCCCGGGCGGTGGGAAACCGCAAAGCGCACTAGCATGTATGAGATCTGCTCGCGCGATCTGCACAAGGGAGTCGAGCATTTTCGCTGCGCCAAGAATGGCTCGGACGCTGTCTGGCCGCGCCACGCCACGCTGACGCCTCATGCGTCCAGCCAGCTAAATGCTGGCAGGACTGCGGGGAGTGGTAAGGGCAAGAAGAATGGCAGGTGAGGACAATGGACGACCGGCTCGTGTCATAATTGCAGTTCCTGGGGCGTCGCGAAATCGAGCGGCGGCAGGCGACTATGACCAGATAATCAGCCCAACGGGAGAAGCGCTGAGGAGGAGAACACCGTCAGAGAAGTCGATGCGCGGCTGATCGCCACGTAGAGGTGGGCCGGGGTCATCGTATTGGCGTTAAGTACGATCGCGTGATCAGTCTCGAGGCCTTTCACAAGCAACGTGCTTCCGATTCCCTTTTTGGGGAGCGAACGTCCCTTCACTCGCTGTGCTTCTCGCTCTGCGATGGCCGCCTCGCGCAATGGTATATTGTGGGCAATCGATCTCGAGAGTGCTGCGATCATCGCGCCAACTAAATGGGGCCGGTAGACGTGTCGGCCGTGCGTCCGGGCAAGCCGCTCCAGCACCTCCCGTACAGCGCGGAGCCCTTCACCTTGGCAGATTCTGATGCAGGCTGCCTCCAGCGGATCCGCCGCAGGCACATCTTGTCCTTCGAGCAGTGCATTTAGTCGTTTGGCTAGCGGATGGAGGACGCCGGTCATCACGGTGTCCGCAAATTGAAGCGTCTCTACTGCCTGATCGACGTTCTCTGCCGCCCCGATAGACGCTGCGGCGACGATCAAGTCGGTCAGATCAACTGGTTCAATGACCTGCACGCCATCGTGAGCACGGGCAAAGTCGAGCCGTCGTTGAACCGGAAACGGATCGCCAATGATGAGAAGTCCGCGTCCCTCACCCATATTCACAGTGTTGATTGCCGCTTCATAGGCGGCTTCTCGGGCGGCTCCCGCATCTGGCAGGTCCTCCCACCGGACGTTCTCGGGAGCCGCCGATAGGTCGATCTGTCCTCCGGTTAGCAACGTTTCACGGCAGTCGAGGATCCACTGGCCGAAGGCACCTTGTCCAGCGTTTAGCCAGCGATGCGGTTGACCAAGCTCCCGTACCACCGGAAAATCAGCCATCACATCGAGCTCCCAGTCGGGATGCGTTCCGGCATTGAAGTTGAAAATGCACTGAAGCGGGTCGCCTAGGACATGGCAGTCGAGAACATCTCGCAACGCCCTGATCAACCTGTGCTGGCGCTCCGAGCAATCCTGGTATTCATCGACAACGACCCGACCGTAGCTAGCGCGCAGGACAGAATCAATTACGCCGCTTTCGAGGACCGCAATCGCGCCGTCCTGGGTGGCCGGGTAGTTGATCTGGCCGTCGGTGTTCGCGTGGCCAGCCAGCTTCGGATAGACGCGGATCAGGCGCAAGGCCCAGCCGTCGAGCGTGGACAGCTTGTATTTCGATGTGTGCACACCCGCGCGGGCAAATCGGCTCCGAAGGGCTGTCACACCAGCGTTGGTGTGGGTAAGGACCAGCACAGGAAGGCCGTCGTACCCGTCGAAGGCGTCAACGATAGTCTGGGTCTTGCCGCATCCGGCCGGCGCGACCACGGAACCCGGATCGAGTTGAAAAAGCGTCACTCAGCTGCGCCACAATCTTCGGTGGCGAGATCGTTCCTGATCCAGGCTCTTAAGGCAGTAACGACTTGTGGAAGTCGGCCTTCGCTTTGATCGAGATAGGGTCCGATAACCTCGCGCCCGATGATCTCGCCATAGCTCACGTTCTTATACCACTTCCCCTTGCTGGCAGCGATGCCTAGCGCCACACGATCATCATCATCGAAGCCCAGAAGACTGGCCGTCACTAGATCAAAATCGGGCTTTCGAGCTCTTATCTGGTCGTTGACGCTGTCGACGCCATGCCATTCCTGCGCGCGCTCCACGAGCGGTGTGAGCGCGTCGTCGGGCACCGAGTCGAAGATCTGCATCTCGGTGGTGAACGGTTCATCCCAGAAGAATCGGGTTACGCCGGCATCCTCAAGAGCCTGCAACTCGCCGGCGTCAAGCTCCTTGTCTGCATCGTGCCAGAGGCCCGTGCGGTAGCCAGCTCTGGCGAAGGAGAGCGCGCGCTGCAGCATGTTGGAGCCTGTCCCATCGGCTACAGCCACTCCACAGGCGCCGATCGCCTGCTCACCTAGGTCGGTCCAATATAGATCCAGACCGCGAATGACGCCGACCTCCGTGGCTCCCTCGCAAACGAGCACGCTAGGTGCCAGGAAGGCATCGGCGCATGCTCGCAGCGTGCCTTGGTGAGAGGCGTCACGCCCGAGCCGGTACATGTTGGATTCGCCCGTTGCTGGGTCCTTTCCAACCTTCCACAGCTGTTGAGCCGAGAGTTCGCGAACGACGACTGGCGAATGGGTTGTCAGGAAAACCTGTCTCGGCGGCGCAGCCCGCTTGGATCCAAGCTCGTGGAGAAGCCTGATGATGCGGAAAGGCTCCAGCCCGTGTTCAAGCTCATCCATGAGTGTGATCGGGGACGAATTGCCCGCAAGGGTCTGAAGGCCGGCGACAAGAAGGCGAGAGCTCCCAATGCCCAAGTTTCGAAGGGGCACGCCTTTCCCATCGTGCAGCGCAATTGATCCAGCGCCGAAGCTGACACCATGCGCATCGAGAAGCGCTTCGGCGTCGGCGGCACCAGGTACTCCGATGTTCTCGGCAACAGCTCGGACCAACTCGATGGTACCTGCAACCTCCGGCGCAGCGGCATTGCCGAACGCGGCACGGGCCTGACGAGCCGCGTCGGCGAGGGCGCTACCGGCATTTGGCCGGACATCCGAAATTCGGTTCAATACGCTGCGCGCTCCCCAAGCCAGATGATGGCCCGCGAAGGCGCCCAAGCGGGTGGGAGCGAGCCTCACCCGTTCCGCGTACGGCAAGTCGCGAAGGCTATCGTCCGCCTCCGCCCGTTCCGAATAGAGGGTCCATCGGGGGTCGAGGTCTGCGCCGACGGTCAGCCGGATCGTGACGACGATCTCGTCACCCTGCTCTGGCTCGTCTGATATCCCGAAATCCCGGTCCCACCCTCGGTGGAACATTCCGTAGCGCTCGAACTCGAGAAGCGCTTCCGGGATGTCACCGATGGTGGCATTGATGTTGATCTCGGCAGCCGTGTCCAATCCGGTGAAGTCTGCGTCGGTAAAGCTGGCGGTTCTCCGTGGAGTCAGCACCATGTCGATTGCGTCGAGTATGGTCGATTTGCCGGAGTCTCCGGGGCCGATGAGGCCGTTGATCCCGGCTCCAGGTGTCCATGAAAGGTTAGCAATCCCTCTGAAGTTGCTGACGTCAAGTTGCCGAATCGCTGGCATTCACCCCCCTCTCGTATTGGCTACTAATGCTGACGAGGATGTCGGATACACGCAAGACGTAGACCCAACGGATCTTCCTGCTTTGACTAGCGTGACGTTACCCTCATCACGTCTGTGAGATGCGGCGGGCGAACGTCATATGTCGGCTCCCGACAAAATCTGCCGTTCGATCTATCGCTCGTGAAAGGCAGCAAAGTCCCAAGCCTAGTCCTTCACCCTTCCCGAAAGCGTGATTAACGAACAGCAGGAATCGATAATCCCAAACTCAAACGCAAATGTCCGGGTTTAAGGCGCCAACTGACAGCTATTCGCGCAGCCTCGATGATTTCGCCCGTGTTCGCAACCTGCTGAACGGTGCGCCATCCACCTTGTGGTGAAAAGAAAAGGCCGATCAGAAGACCGGCCTTGAAAGTTTGGGAGAGGATGCCTGAAAGGCACGACCTCCCTGAACCTCGCACGTCGATGCTGCAAGTGCGAAGGGCGAGAGTGCCGTTGCAGTTTGTGCAAGTGCACCTTCGCGCCGGCGTTGTGCGGCCGCGCCCATACCCCCTCACTCCCTGAGATAAGGAGACCCTCATGGTTGATCGTGTATCTGCATCAATCACGCTCGGCGGCGCGCTGTCGTCCGAAGACTTTACCCATTTGCTCAAGCTGATCGTGGACGAAGACCTGTCCACAGAATGGGATGGTCAAATCTTTGATCCTGCCCACCGCGTCCCCGGACAGTCTTTGACGCTTCATGCGCACGAGGTTGCGTGGGGGCGTTTCGACGCCCTGGAGCGATGGTGCATTTCCAGGCAGGTGCCGTTTGCCCGCTGGTCGGGCGCATTTTCTGGCGAATGCGGCGGTGAGCGCGTGGTGTTCGAGCGTGGCACCGAACCGGAATATTACGCAGCTGACGAGGTCGATGAAGTCGTCATCACGCGGCGCATGGTCGAGAAGCTCGGCTCGATCGAGGCGATCCTCGCCTATTTCGATGCCGCCGACATCACTATCCCGCCACTGGTCGTCGATGGCGACGACACCGGCGTATCGGGTGCCGACCAGTCCTGAGTTGCCGGCTGGCCTTGCGGCAGAGGTAACGATAGAAGCGGCCTATGTCCTTGTTTTCCTTCCTTGCGATTGGGGCCGCCAGCACGTTGTGCCCATCGATGTCGGTCCACGATGGCGACACGATCCGGTGCGGATCCGAACGCATTCGCCTCGCCGACATCGACGCCCCGGAACTCCCGGATTCGCCTAAGTGCCAGGACTATCGCGCTCGCTATGCCTGGTGCGATTTCAAGAAGGGCTATGCGTCGCGCGACGCACTCCGCACCTTTGTCGCCAAGGGGCGCGTTGTCGTCGTGCGTCAGGGCCTTGATCGCTACGGTCGCACGCTCGCGCTGATCCGGGTCAAGGGCGTCGATGTCGGAGACTGGCTGATCGGTCGTGGCCTCGCCAGGCGCTGGAACTGATGCTCGGTGCGCTCAGGTGCCGCGTGACCTGACCCAGGCTTGGTCTGTGCGCTCCACCGTAAGCGGATAAGGACACGGGCGGCAAAGCGCGAAGGCTTCGTCCGGCTCGGCTGCAAGCCAGCGCGACCAGTCGTCCGGTGCGAGCACGACGGGCATCCGGTCATGGACTTCGGCCATCTGTTGGCAGCCATCGACCATGACCATGCTGTAAGCCTCGCCCCACTCGTGCGTCGGTCGCCAGATACCGGCGACCGCGAAAAGTTCGGCACCCGCCAGCGAATACCAGGTGCGGGTCATCCGTCCTTTCTGGCCTTCGGCTTCCGCCCAGGCCGTGACCGGGATCAGGCACCGCCGCTTGACGAAGCTGTCACGCCAGAATGGCGTCGCCTGCTTGTCCTCTCGGGCGTTGTTGACGGCCTTGGGCTTGAGCGGCTGTCCCTGCTTGCCTTTGAGCGTCAGCGGAAAGCCCCAGGTCATCGTTCGGGCTGTTCCTTCCGCCACGACGAGGCCGGGATAGCCGGGATAGACTTCTTCGCCAAAGTTGGCGCCGACGGTCGCGCGGGCGCCAAAAAGCTGCCCGACTTCGGCGACATTGGCCCGCATCTTGTAAAGGTTGCACACGCGCGGAGTTCATCTTGGCTCGGCCGGGAAGTCAATCGGAGAGCACGCTTCCGGTGCTCCGTCTTGCGCCAATGTTCCTTATATGTTCCAATATGAGTCGTGCGAATCGACCATGACACCATAGCCCAGGCCATCCTTGCCGCGCCCGGTTGGGCGCGTGTCGGCATAACCGCCTCTGATCAACGGATGCGCGAGGATGCAGCGCAAGAACTCGCGTCGGTCATTCTGAGCGACAAACGCCGTGACACTGGCGGCGATGACCAGCTTGCCTTCGCGCTGTGACCAGTGCGCTGGACGGCCGAAGGAACGCACCAGGCCACGTGCATCTTTGAGGCTGCCTGCTTCCACCAGGCGATCAAACCCGTTTGCCGGTGTGGCCATGCTTCGACCTTCAATCCGCATGGCCTGTGGTGGCTGTTCCAGCAGCGACACTGGGACGACCGTTTCGCTGAGGCCCGGTCCCACTTCTGGTGCAGGGTCTGCGGGATCCGAACCCGCAGAAAGATCATGTCCGTCAGGATCGAGACGGCAAAGCCATCGGCTGTCGATGTGATCCTGCCATGGCCCGACGAGCGTGAATGGAAGCGCGCCGTTCGGCGTTTTCGGGCCTGACGGGCTCAGTTGTCGGTCACGCGACCCAGCATATCCATGAAATCGCGCGCTGCGTTCCGGTCGTTTGCCTCCTTGAAGGCGACGTCGAGATCCGGGGCGTTGCCGATAATGTGCATCAGCGCCCACATCGCAAACCTGCGGCCGCGATCCTGCTCGAGCCCGAAATCGACCGCCAGTCGTTCCTTGCCCGCGTCGAGCGCCGCCGGGCTGACCGCACCAAGGTCGGTTGCCCCGAAATAGCGCTGCATCTGGTCGTCGAAATCCATTTCTCGTCCATCTACCCGAAGAAGGCAGGGCGTCCGGTTCGACCGGACGCCCGATCGATCAGGCGTTGATCTTGTCCTTCACCGCCTTGGCGGGCGCGAAGGTCAGCTTGCGCGCAGCAGCGATCTGGATCGTCGCGCCGGTCGACGGGTTACGACCCTCACGAGCCGGCGTGTCCTTGATCTTGAACTTGCCGAACGCATTCAGCGAAATTTCGTCGCCCTTGGCGGCGGCATCCGCGATCGCCTCGAAGACGGCGTCGACGATCTTGCGTGCATCGGTCTTGGTCAGACCGTGGCCGTTGGCAACGGCTTCGGCGAGTTCGGCACTATTCATCGTGAGTGGCCCTCTAGAATTCGCGGGAATGACTAACCCGCAAGCGGCGCATCGTCCAGCCACGCGCATTTCCATCAGGAGGCACGGGCGACTGCGGGCGGAGGGCCCTTCGAAGCCGGGAGGGAAGGGGGAGCGGGGCTTTGAGCCAGGCGGGCCGATGGTCGGTGCACGGAGGCTCGCAAGTCAGGAGCCAGTTCATGATTTCAGGAATTCCCCTCAACAAGCTCGCGCCCTCGCCGCGCAATGTGCGCAAGCATTCGGACGTGGCGGCCGATGCCGAACTCAAGGCCAGCATCGCGGCTCTCGGCCTGCTACAGAACCTCGTCGTTCGCGCTGCCCCCAAGGGGCGCTACACCGTCGAAGCTGGCGAACGCCGCCGCCAGGCCCTGATGGCGCTCGCCGACGACAAGGTTCTGCCGCGCGATCATCCGGTGGCCTGTCTGGTGCTCGATCCCGATGATGCGAATGCCGTGGAATCGAGCCTGACCGAGAACTTCCAGCGGTTGAACATGAACCCGGCAGACGAAGCGCAGGCTTTCGCGACGCTGGTTGCCGAAGGCGTGCGCGCCGAGGATGTTGCCCGGCGCTTCGGCCTGACCGTGCGCTTTGTCGAAGGACGACTGCGGCTCGCCAACTTGGCGCCGGTCGTGTTCGAGGCTCTGGCCGCCGGTGAAATCACGCTCGATCTTGCCAAGGCGTTCGGCGCGACCTCCGATCGCGAGATCCAGGCGCGTGTGTTCGGGCAGATGTCCACGTCGTATTACGCGCTCAATGCAGCGAGCATCCGGCGCATGGTCCTGTCCGAGACCGTGCGCGGCAACGATCCGCGCGCGCGGCTTGTGGGCCGCGAAGCCTATGAAGCCGCTGGTGGCCGCATCGAGCGTGAACTCTTCGATGACGAAGACAGCGAGGCGTGGCTCGACGTCGCGCTGCTCGAGCAGCTTGCGACCGCGCGCATGGAAGCCGAGGCGCGTGCCCTGGCCGAACAACACGGCCTGGCCTGGGTTCGCCCCACGCTCGACAACTACGCGAGCCATGAACTGACGACGGGCCTGACGCGCCTCGTCAGCGAACCGGCTCCCTTGTCGGACGATGATGTCACGCGGCTTGAAGCCCTCGATGCCGCTTACGACGAGCAGGCGGCAATCCTGGAAGACGAAGACAGCGACGACGATGCGATCGCCGCAGCCGAGACCGAAATCGAGCGGATCGACCATGAAAGCCGCGCCATTCGCGATCGCCCACAGGTCATCGCGCCTGAGCTGCGGCCACAGGCGGGCATGATCCTGACGCTCGGCCGCGACGGCACGCCCGTCCTGCAGCCGGTATTCTACGGAGAAGGGGTGCCGCGGCCCGACGGTGACGACGACGATGGTGTCGAGGCCGTCACGGAAAAGGGCGCAGCCGGTCCGCGCCGATCGGTGCTTTCGAAGCGGCTTGTCGATGAGCTCGCCATGCAGCGGCGCGATGTGCTGTCGCTCCATGTGGCGTCCGATCCGTCGCTCGCCCTTGACGTGCTTGTCTTCACGCTTGCCGATGCAGACACGACCGACTGGAAGAACAAGGCTGCCTCGACCTTGCGCGGTGGCGTGCCGAACGGCCCGATCGTCGGCTTCGAACCGGCTGATGCCCCGGCCAGCGCAGGCTTGGCCGAGTTTCGGGCCAGTCTCGATGAAAGCTGGCGCGCCGGTGAAAATCCGGCTGCCCGGTTCGACCTTTTCCGCAGTCTCGATGACGAAGCCCGCGCAAGCTGGCTGGGCTTCCTGGTCGGCCGTACGCTCGAAGCCAGCCTCAACCTCGACGGTGACCGGCGCATTGGCTTCATCGACCACCTTGGGGGCATTGTCGGCATCGACATGGCCCGCTGGTGGCGACCGACGGCCGCAAACTATTTCGACAGGGTGTCGAAGCAAGTGATCCTTGATGCCCTGGGCGATGTCGGCGGGCCTGAGCTGTCGAGCCGGTTCGCGTCGGTCAAGAAGCGTGACCTCGCCATGAGCGCCGAACGGGTCTTTGCAGGGGCTACCATTACCGAAGGCGATGTCCGCGACCGGGCGCTCGCCTGGGTGCCTGAGGTGATGCGCTTTGGTGAGCAGGACGCCGCAGATTCCGCGGATACCCCCACGGATGCGGTCGATGACAATGGCGACGAAGCCATCGACGCAGCTTCGGCTGTCGGCCTTGGTCCCGTTCCGGAAGCCCGAGCGGCCTGAACTCTCCTGACAGGTCGGCGATGGGCGAAGCGGCTTCTTCCTGTGCGGGAAGAGGCCGCTTTTTCCATTTCTCTGTCTTCTCGGTGTGGAAATCGAAGTGGTGGGCCCGGCAGGACTCGAACCCGCAACCTAGCCGTTATGAGCGGCCAGCTCTAACCGTTGAGCTACAGGCCCCACCCTGGTGCGGACGGCGGGAGCCGGAGGCCACCGAAGGTACTCGAACCCGCAAGGGCAAGGCCCAGAGGATTTTAAGTCCCCGACGTCTACCGGTTCCGTCACGTCCGCATGAAGCGCGGCATTTGCGGCAATGGGACTTCCGATGCAAGCCTTCGCTCCCGACGCGCGTTGGTGCTGTGGTGAATTTGCCTTATGCTTTGGACGTCCTTTTAAATGCGGAGGCGTCCGTTCGAGCGTGGCCGTGGCGCTTGCTCGTCCCCACGTGGTCCAGTGGCGATTGAGGCTGAAATGCGTTTCGATTTCTATGCATACCTGGTGGAAGCCGAGGAACGGAAGCGTGAACTTGAGCTAACCGACGAAACTGCGGTCACTGAAGTTCTCCGCAACAAGGGGGGAGCCAGAACCCCGCGCAAGCGCGCGGCGCTGGAGCGCATGGAACAGCGGGCGCGTGCTGCTGGCCGGAAGCCGGTTCGCGCGCATTTCTGACGGACGTCGGCCGTACTTGCGAAATGTCCAAATTTGGACTATATCCGGATCAGGAGTAAAGCGATGGCACAACCTCGTACAGCGATCAACGGACCCCAGGCGGCAGGAGGGCTCGATCCCTCTCGCTTTGCGCCGGCCAACCGGCGCCGCTTGAGCGCACCGGGATTGCGTACGTTCCTCGCCATTGCTGATCTTTGGGGGCTGAACGAGGAGCAGCGTCGCCTGATCCTCGGCTATCCATCGCGATCAACCTATCATAGCTGGTGCAAACATGCGCGCGAGCATGGCGCTTTCACGCTGGATGTTGATGTCCTCACGCGAATTTCTGCGGTCCTGGGTATTCATCAAGCCTTGGGCGTGCTTTTCAATGATGAGCATGAGGGCGTGGCATGGCTCCGCCAACCGCATGATGCGCCAGCCTTTGGCGGCCATCCGCCGCTCGACCTGGTCGTCAGCGGTACGCAGGACGGGTTGATGGTTGTCCGGCGTTTTCTCGATGCCGCACGGGGCGGGCTCTATATGCCACCTGGCACCACCGATGTTGGCTTCGCGCCGTACGAAGACGGTGAGATCATTTTCCAGTGACTGCGCGCTTTTCGAAGGCGCCCCAGCCCAGTTTCCGATTGGTTCCATCGCGCTTTCCCCCGATTGGACTGTTCGACACGGTTTCGACCACGGCTGATGCCGAGGCGGTCATGGAACTTGCCGGATGGACCAACGACAGACTGGTTGCCGCGCGGATCAACCGCCTTCCGCGTGACCAGTGGGTTTATGGTCGACCCAATTCCAGCGTCGTGATGGCGAGCTTCCTGCATGTTGCGCCGGGCGGCATGCGTTTCAACGGACCTGATCTTGGCGCCTGGTACTCCTCGCCAGAAATCGAGACGGCTGCAGCCGAAGTCGCGCACCATCTGAGGCGCGAGGCGGTCGCGCGAAACGTGCCGGGCATGAGGCGGGTCTACCGGACCTATTCTGCCACGCTGCTCGGTGACTATCGCGACATTCGCGCCATGCAAGTCGATTGCCCGGACCTTTATGGGCAGGAAAGCTACGAGGCCGCCCAGAGCTTTGGCGAAGCCGTGCGCCAGGAGGGCGGGGCGGGCATCCTCTATGACAGCATGCGCCGACGTGGGGGTGTAAACATCGCCGCCTATCGACCGGCCAACGTCATCGATGTCGTACAAGCAGACCACTTTGAAATCAGCGTGGAAGCCCGTGGCAGAAACATCGTGGTCAAGCGCCTGTCTGCGTGATGGACACAGTCTGGCATCGGAGGGACTGCGGCACTGTTCGCGTGAACACGCTTCCCTGTTTCTCATTCCTTATGGGCCTGCTGACCACCAATCCGTGAATTGAGAGGAAAGGGGGCTTTGCCTGCGGCGAGCCAGACGGCGTTTGTGCCTGTCGGCTCGTCAGGAGGTCCCCCATGTCGAAGTTTGCTTCGCGCCAGACCCAAGAGAGTCCGGCGGCTCGCATCACGCGCGAGATCATCGCCCGGCTCGAAGCCGGCACCAGGCCCTGGATTCGTCCCTGGCGGGGCACGACGACCTCGCGACCCTTGCGTGCCTGCGGTATCCCCTATCATGGGCTGAATGTATTCTGGCTCTGGATGATCGCCGATTTCTGCGGTTTTACGTCTCCCTACTGGATGACGTATCGCCAGGCTGCGCTGCTCGGAGGGCAGGTGCGCAAGGGCGAGAAATCCACCATCGCCATCTTCTACAAGAGCTACGCCAAGGAGGTCGAAGCGCCGGACACGGGCGAACGCACCAGTGAAGCGCGCCGCGTGCTCAAGGCCTATGCCGTGTTCAGCGCAGACCAGGTCGATGGCCTCCCGGAACGGTTCCATCCGGCGCCTGTCACCGCTCCGGTGGGACCGGAGGGCCGGGTGGCCGAGCTCGATGCCTTCTTCGCAGCGCTCCCGATCCATCTGCGACACCAGGGCGATGAGGCCTACTATGAGCCCGTGGCTGATCGGATCACGATGCCCTCGCCGACGCTCTTCTCAGGGTTCGATCAGTATTACGCCACGCTCGGCCACGAATGCTCGCATTGGTCAGGGCATAAGTCCCGCCTGGATCGTGATCTGAAGGGCCGCTTCGGAAGCAGTGCCTACGCCATGGAAGAGCTGATTGCGTTATCTGGACAGTCTGCACCGCGCCTGACGCACCATTGATCGGTATGCTTCAGCGCAACGCAGGGGGGCATCAGGCCGGATGAAGCGCTATCCATAAGCTGGCGTAATCCGGCCTGATGACCACCGT
>NZ_JAIZDA010000052.1 GCF_020404405.1 Novosphingobium sp. FKTRR1
TGCGCATGATCGTATCACGCTCTTCAAGACTGAGATGTCGGTAGTTTCGAGCCATTGTGCATCCTCTTGAGTGGGGCACAAAGTGCCCGGAAATCCTCAAAATTCGCACTTCCAGATAGAATCCACCATGGCACGACCATCCAGGTTGATAATATAGCTTATGTTAAATGCAGCTCCGCCAAGACCCATGTTGCGCGCCTCCGCTCGGACGGAAAACCGGCGCGTTAGCCGACGGTTATGATGGTTCTCGCCGGGAAGACTGATCACGCGGCAGTCGGAGTTCGTCGTCGATGACCTCGAGCCGGTGCGGCGGATTGCGGCTCCACGACCACAGTATGAGATTGCGGTCGTCGGACGTGGCGCGCGACGCGAAGCTCGGCACGATCACGCCGGCACAGCCTCCGGCAATCAGCCAGTCGGCAAGTTCCCAGGTAGGCACCGGCTGGCGGTCTCCGGCAAGCCGCTCCCACGCACAGCCAAGCTGCGCCAGCGTCACCCGCGCTGCTTCGCGCACACCGGGATCGGTCAGGTCGAGGATGTCGGCCAGTTCCGCTCGGTAGCTGCAGATGGTGAGCGGCTGCGCCTTGAAGGCAAAGCCCTGCTGCGCCTCGAGCCAGGCCGTTTCGAGGCTCAGTGCGGCATAGAAGCAGGCCGTGCCGATGCGGTTAAAGCGCCCGCCATGCAGCTTCGCACCTTCACCGGATTCCGGATCGAACGCCCAGGCCGGATGATGCGCGCGGTAGACGAGTCCGTCGAACCGGCTGAAGGACAACGTCATCTTGAGGGTGCCTGGCGATCAGGCAAACCCACCAGCGGCGATCCGGCCAAGATAGGCGCGCACCTTCTCGCCGAGGCCCTGGCGGACAAGTTCTTCGGCCGTGGCATCGCCGAACGAAGGCAGCGGCTGCGAGCGATACCAGGCATAGGCGGCCAGTTCGCTGCCTGCCCAAGGGATGACACGGTTGATGATCTCGCTCACCTCGCGCAGCCGTGCCTGGGTGACCACGCTCTGGCTGCGGGCAGCCTTGGAGACAGCATCGCGGGACAATCCGGCCGCGAGCGCCAGCTCAGACTTGGTGATATGCAAGGCGGCCGACAGCCGGTCGGGCGATACGCCCTTCTCGCCGGTGACTTCGCTCAAGAATGCCGCGCTTGCCATTTGCCTCACCAAATGCCCTTAATTTTGGTCATAATGTGTGGCGCAGGCAGGGACTTGTCAAGGTGAAGGCGTTACGATGGCACGTTGCAGCGAAGCAGCAGTGCCCAGGATGACCGGAGCATGACGCCTCGGCGATGCGTGCCGCTAGGCAAGGCAAGCCCCTGCAGCACTCAACCTTGCGGTTCAGCGCCAGCAACCAATGCATCCGCCTGCGGCACATCGACCGCGTCAAATGCCACCTTGAGCTTCTTGCGCGGCGCCTTCCGCTTGACCGCCGCCTCGTCTGCGGGCGCCCCGCTTGCAGCCTTGCGCTTAACGGGGGCCTTTCTGGCCGGCGCAAGCTTCGAACGTGCGTCCTGGACCGGTTCGGCCACCTGTGCCGGTGCGCCCAACGGCTTGCGGCCCAGTCCAATACTCAGCGCCAGTTCTTTGCGCCGCGCGGCGTAGTCGGGCGCAACCATCGGGTAGCTCGCAGGCAGGCTCCAGCGCACCCGATACTCGGCCGGCGTCAGCCCATGGTCGCTGCCAAGATGGCGCTTGAGCAGCTTGAGCTTTGCGCCGCATTCGAGGCAGGCGATCGCATCCGGCTTGACCGAGGCGCGTACCGACACAGCCGGCTTGCGCTCTTCGTCCACGATCTCTGTCGCTTGGCCGAGGCGGGCGAGCGAGGCATGGACGGCGATGATCAACCCCGGCAGGTCATGTGCCGAAACCGCATTGTTGCTGACGTGCGCGGTGACAATGTCGGCGACGTGATCGAGCAGCGTTTGGGTTTCAGCCAAGGGAGATCCTTTCCAGGGAAGCGCGTAATGTTATCTAGGCGATAAGTATCTCTGGCACCATATCGACCGCGCCTAAAGGGCGATACCCTGTGGTGCGGCCCTGGTTCTTCGGACAGCGAACAGCTCGCCTTGCGGGTTTGTATGCACGGCGGACGATCGTCGCACCGGCGCAGGCTTACGCAGCAAGCCCAGTACGTGCGGTTTGATCCCGTAGACCGCATGGCGCCCACCCCCACGGTTCTTGTGGTTCGTTGCATAGCCTGCATAGTGGCGCGTCATCAGGCCGGCACGCACGAGGTCGGAAATCGCCCGGCTGATATTGGCGCGACCGACGGCCTGGACCTGCTCTTCGACAGCTGCGTTGATCCGGGCGGAATCGCGTGCCGCATCGCCAGTCAGTTCCCCAAGGAGTCCTGCCGTCACGCGTGCGCGCAGGGCGGCGCGGCGCGCGGGCTGCTCGGTCATCGGCAGCAGCTTGGTGCAAAGCCAGTCGCGCAACAGGACGGGTGCCCCTGCCCTCATCACAAAGGGGCCCGCCTGCCCTCGCCTGTCCGCGAGATCGGCGACAAGCTGAAGAACCATGAAGGCGTAACGTGGCCGGTTCGAGGCTGCGACCAGGACCGCATAGATGTCCCCGAAATCGGTGATCTGTGGCTCGTGCTCCATGGATCAGTATTGAGCACAAAAGGTGAATCCTGTGAATCCCCTTCCCGCACCGCGCATGTCGTTTGTCGTGCGTGACACTTCGCCCGAGCGGCCTTCGCGAAACGAAACTCATTGGCGCTGTTCCAAGGAGCCGATCTCCCGCAACCCAAAGCAAACGGGGCAACCGGCACCTGCTTTGCGCCCTGCAAAGTGTCACTTTGTCCAAGGGCGAAGTGTCACAGGCGGCATATCTCGACCGCTCGCAATCAAAATGGAATAAAGTGATCTCTCCATCAATCTCGGAGGTGTGACACCGCCATTTTTTGACTTGGCAAACCAGCGTTCCCTAGAGTCCCAAATCCAACCGTTTCTCAGGCACCGGTGCCTGCATTCCGCAATGCTTCTCGGGTTCCGCGCGCAAGGAAGCAGGATCAATATCAGCCGATTTTGAGACCGATGAACGCCCCGCCGAACGGACAGTGGCCGAAGGCGGATCGACGACCTTCTCCCCCACCGCTTCCAGCGCGCTGGCCTTGTCGCCGCGATTGCCTTCGATGGTCCTGAGCAGTGCGTCCCTGTCGTTCGTGACGATCTCAAGATTGTCGCGAACGCGCGTTGCCATGACATAGGTCAGGCGCTGGTTGGACAGCAGGCGTTCGGACGAGTGCATGACCCCGATCCCCTTGTCCGAGGTCATACCCTGCGCCTGGTGCATGTTGATGGCATAAGCCAAACCGAGCCGCTCGAGCATGGGATCATCACGCCGCAAGGTGAAGATGTCCCCGCGCGCGTTCTCGATGCGCACGCTGTCGCCATTGATGCCCAGCACCCGCGCCTGAGCCGAATTGAACAGCGCCCGATCCTTGTCGTTGGCACTCCAGCGGATCCGGTCGCCTGCATGGATCCGCACTTTCTCGGTCTCATAGAGCGCCAAGGCATCGCGGTGGTCACCGGCCTCGATTTCACCCGGCGAAAAACGGACATGCTCCCCTGCCCCGTCCCGCAAAGTCACCATGCCCTTGGCGTTGGCCGAGAGCACCTCGTACCGGCCGACATCAATCCCCGCCGGGCGATCCCTGCGGAATACCTCGACGACCTGCCCCTTGCGGTATGTGTGCGCCAGGCGCAGTTCCTCGCGGGTCGCGTTGACCTTCTGGAGCGTGGTTAGTTCAAGCCCGTCCCCGGTCAGAACGCCCTCGGCACGAAGGCCGGCCTGCACCAGCGCATTGAGTTCGGACCGGGTTTCCCGGCCCGACGCATAGAGCGCAGTGCGTTCGCGGTCCTCGGATGACAAGTCCAACCACCGCCGAGCGGCTACCGCCCGATACTCGACACCGGCACTGGTCACGCGGTCTCCCAGCACCTCGAACGCCTCTCGAAACGCCCCTGCCCGCGCAAGGCCCGCCACCGCCTTCATCGCATCGGTGCGCTGGCGCAGACTTTCCTCGAGGTGTGCGATGGTGGGTCCGTGCGACTGGACGAGACTGAAAGCCTTGCCGGCATCGATCGGCTGCAACTGCTTGCGATCCCCGATCATCACCATGCGCTCGACACCCATCCGATTGGCGATGAGGACAAGGTCGTTCATGGCCTCGGTCGAAACGAGCGAAGCTTCGTCGAGCACGAGGATCTTGCCGGACAGTGCGTCGCGCGATGCCTCGAGCCCTGACCCGGCGCCCTGCCCGGTCGCAGAGCGATGCGCATGGACAAACGCCGCGACGGTCTCGGCGGCAATTCCCCCCTCGTCGCGCAACATGTCGACCATCTTGTTGGCCATGGCGAGACCTAGCACGCTGCGCCCATGCTCCCCCGCAACCTCCGCGATGCTGCGGATCAGCGTGGTCTTGCCGGCACCGGCAACGCCTTGAATCACCACAAACCGATCCGGGCTCGACAAGGCAACAACGCCGGCCGCCAGTTGCTCGGCACTCAGCGGATGATCGCCCGCGATGGCCTGCAGCCGCTCCACGGCCCCATTCGCAGGGACTAGGACAGTGCCCCGCCCGCGCCCGGCATCGATCCCACCCAGCAGCTTGCGCTCGGCCGCGAGGTGGCCGGGCGTCGTCACATGCGTCACCGCGCCATCTGCGCGATCGGAAACACCCGGGATGAGGGCGCCGCTGCCCAGAAGCTGACCGATCCGCGCTTCGACCCGCTCGATGGTCACCCCCTTGATCCCGAGGTTGAGCGCGGTGCTGGCAAGCTCGCCAATGGCAAAGGCCGCCTCGCGCTGCCCTATGATCCGCAATGCAGAAGCCACGGCGAGTTCGCTGCGGAAGGCCTGCGGCGACAGCTTGAGGCGGGCAAGACCGTTGGTGGCCAGCGGATCGTCGGGCAGCAGGTATGTGCCGACCGTAGCGCGCACCGAGCGCAAGATTTCGCCTGCGTGCCGCAGGGTGCCGATCAGTGCTTCCCGCCCCGGCGTGGCGGTGGAGCGCTCCCGCGCCGCTGCCACAAGCGTGGCACCGGCAAACCCCAGCTCTGCCGCGCGATCGCGCCAGACGCCCCGCAGTGCCTCGCGATCCTCGAGATTGATCTTGTCGTCGCGGGTGCGGCGAGTGATTTCGCGAAGGATACGGGTTTCGTCGGCGCCGCGGCCCAGTTCTGCCGCCTTGGCGAGAATGTCCTGTCGGCGCTGGCTGAAGGCGTCGATCACCGCCTTGGGTACGCCCTCGATCTCGAACTGGCCGTGCTTGCCGGTGATGCGCGTTTCGTATCCAAGCTTCTCGATCTCGGAGCGCAGGGCCGCGTGATAGGCACTGCCAATCGCGGCGTTGTTCTTCCATAGCTCGCCATTCCACAAGGCGCGCCATTGCCCGGCTGCGGTGCGCGTGATGGCAGCGATGACCACGTGTATGTGCGCCTGAGGATCGAGCTTGCGGCTCGTGTCGTGCTGAAACATGGCATAGACGAGATTGCCCGTGCGCACGGCCTCGCCGCTGCGATTGCGATCGTAGTTGCGCGCTTCGGCGAACTTCTTTTCCGCCCAGGCCATGGTCTGGCGCACCGCGAGGCGATGGGCGGCGAGCAGGCGTTCGTCGCCCGCGACATAGGCCAGCACGCTTGCCGACTTGGGCATCGAGAAGGTCAGGTCGATACCGGCCCGGCGATGCTCGTGCGCATTGACCACGGTGCCATCGGGGAGTGCACCGTTGAGCAGGGTCTCGAAAGTGGCCTTGCCGACCTCGCCGTCAAGGCCCAGCGCGGCAGCCCCCTCCCCGCCCCATTCGCTCATCTCCGAGGCGTGCTCGCCGGTGTAGTAATCGTCCTTCGCAAAATAGCTCGCCGCCCCGCCCGCCGATCGCACTGGAGCCACCGACAACATCGCATCAGTCCCCGATGCCCGGACCGTCGTCTCGGTCATGGCCAGGCTCGGTCGCCTCGTGCCCCCGCCGCGCGTGACGGTCGGTGTAGTCGAAACCCAGCTGTTCCTCGCGCGCCGCGAGCAGCTCGGGCGCCTTGCGGGCCGCGGCGATCCCGGCACGCCTGCCGATCGCGGCATCGCGCGCGCTGTCGGCAAGGCGCGGCTCCCCCGTGCTTTGCGAACGCATGTTGCCGATAATTCCGGCGAGGCCCGCTTCTGGCTGGCTTGGGTTATCCGGTTCGCCGGCAGCGCGCGTGTCGGTCTCGCGCTCGCCCGCGGTCACCTCGCGCCGATCGGCCGCAGTGAACAGGTCATCGGTCAGGCGGGCGCGTTCCTCCGGCACGATCTGCCCCACCAATGCACGCTGCTCCGCTCCCGCCCGTGCAGGCACGGGCTCGACGCCCCCCTCCCCTTCGGCAGGCGCGGCACTGCCGCCCGGCGGCACGAAAGGCGCGGGCGTCAGGCTGGCGCGTCGCCGCCAGGGTTCGGCCACGGCCGGATAGTCGCGCCAGACAAGGCGGATGCGCGTGGCCGGGAACCCATCGGGGAACTTGAGGAAACCGTAGAGCGCGGGGAGATTCATGATGTCGTCGGGAATGACGAGCGGCTTGACCTCGGTGCGCGGCGTCAGGGTCGAGGCATCGCGGGTGTTGTTGTAGCCGTAGGAATAGGCCTCATCCATCTCGCGCACTTCGCGGTTGCCGATAAACTCGGCGCAGACCCGTGCGGTTTCCATGTCGGCGGTCGAGAGGATCAGTTTGGTCCGCGCCAATGCGGCCAGGTTGATGGCGCCCTGCTCGCCGTAGGTTTCTGCAAGCTTGTCGAAACTGTGCATGCCGAGCACGAAGGCACCGCCAAAGGCCCGAGCAGTCTGGAGACCATGCTCGATCGCGGGCAGACGGTGCAACGCATGGACCTCGTCGAACAGGAACCAGGTGCGCAAGTCACGGGTGCGCTCGAGCCGCATCAGCGCGTTGACCGCCATATCCATCCACAGCGTCAGCAGCGCGCGATTGAGCGTGAGGTCGGTATGGGTCGAGGTGATGAAGAGGATGCCTCCATCGCGCGCCTCCTCGCGCATCCAGGCGTTGATCGAGAACGCCGGCAACCCGCCCTCGACCGGATCGGGCAGGAAGCGGATGACCTGCGCATTGGTGTTGAACACCGCCCGAATCGATTCCGCCATGCGCGCAGCCTGGGTCGCCGTCAGCGGATCGGCGATGGTGTTCTCGAGCATCCGGTGCACGGCGGACAAGTCGGCATGCATGAGGTGGTGGGCGATGGCGCCGTTCGAGATGAGCCCGGCTTCGGCAAGTTTGACGCACATTTCGACGAAGAGCGTGCGCGCAGCCATCGCCCAGAAGGGTTCGGCATTGCCGCCATCGCTCGGGATGAGCGCGGCGGCGGCGGCGGTGAAGTCGGCATAGTTCACGCAGTCGTTGAAGATCGTCCAGGGCGGGCAGCGCTCGTCCATCGGATTGAGAATGTGGTCGCGCGAAGGATCGTAGAAGCTCTCGACGAAGGCCCCGGTCAGGTCGAAAATCACGCAACGGTGCCCACGCTCGCGCGCCTGGGCGACGATCGAGCGCAATTGCGTTGTCTTGCCAGCACCAGTCGTGCCGATCAGCATCGCGTGGCTCTGCTCGAGCCGCCATGGGAAGGGAACGCCCGCCATGTCGTAGGGCGCGGGGATCCCCATCGCGAGCCGCCGCGCAGGCGAGGTCGTCGAAACCCGTGCAGCATCAAGGCGTGGATCGATCCGGGCAAGCTCGCGCGCGAGTTCGGCATGGTTGTGCGCGGCGATTTCGCGCAGGAGGACGGGCCGCTCGACCAGCATGGCGCCGCGCTCGTGGCGTTCCTTGAGGATCTCGATTCCGCGCCGACGCGACACATCGACGAACCAGATCGAGAGCGGGATCGTGAGGAACGCCGCCCCGATCGCGGCGGCGAGCGCACAGTGCATGGCCTTGGCCCAGGCGATGCGGACCGCACTGTTGTAGGGGACCGCCCCCATCGGCACGCGGATGACGCGATCGGAGGGCAGGGTCAGGTTGATCACGTGGGTGGGGTCAAAATCGACCATGTCCCAGGCCAGCGCATAGAGCTTCATCAGCACGAGCTGGATCTCGTGGTCCTCCATGTGGAAGGTCAGGATCAGCGAGGCGAGGATCGTGAAGGCGAAGAAGCCGATCACCAGCGGCAGCTTGAGCCCCTGCCATGTCATCAGCACTTCGTGCGTCAGCAGCTGCGAGCCGCGCGTGAAGTGGCCGGCGTTGCGGATCACCCGCCCTCGTGCCGAGTGGTGCTGGACCGTGGCCGGCCGGCCGTCGAAACGGATGCCACGCTCACGCATCGTGGTAGGCCTTGAGCCGTTCGATGGTGAGCGCGGGCAGCCGCTCGGCGAACTCGGGGTCGGCCAGGGTAAGCAACCGATCGGTCGCGGCCTGCGTGCTTTCGATGATCGCGATGAGGCGCGTGAGGTTGACGCCGTGCCCAGCCTCGACGAACGGGAGCCCCACATCGATCAGCTGGCGGATGATGGCCGAGCGCGACATGCCAAGCCCTGAAGCCAGCGCGTCGATCCGTGCGAACTGGTCCTGTGCGAGCGAGACGCCCACATCCCTGAAGGTCTTCACCAGCGTTCCCTTGCCTTGAGGGAACGTGATTTCGGGTATCGCAGCGCCGATCCTACGCCGCTGTCGTGATGCTGTCGAACCGAAATCGGGCTGCAGCCGGCAGCAACCAGAAAGGGCGCAATTTCAGCATCTTGCGAGAAGGGCCGGTGAACTGCAGCGGGCTGCAGCAAGGGCAAAGGGCGGCAAATTGGCGGATTTCTGCCGTTTCTTGAATACGGCCCCGCCGTGTACGGTGTGCCTGTCAATAGGCAGGATTCAGGGCCATTGGACCGGTACTGGCAGCTTGATCAGAAGCTGTGGTTTCTCCCTGATTCCTGCGGGATTGCGGCCCGCTCGGGCCAAGGCGGTGGCTGCGACCACGTCGAAGCGGCGGCTACGAAATTCGCCATTTGTTCCGTTTGCGGGTACAAATAGCCATCAGCCCTACCCAAACTGCCTGACCCATTCGAACGACCATTTGGCAATACAGATGGTCTTCGACGGCCTGGGCCAAGGGTCCACCGGCGAGTACGAAAACAGACGGCAAAAGGCCCCTGTGGATCGCCCGCAGAGGCCTTATCGGTGGTGATCCTGGTGATGATAGGCGACGCTACCTCGAGCGCCGCCGGGTGGCCTTAGCAGGAGCCGGTTCCGCGGTCTCGTCCTGCGGCAGTTCGGCATCGCCTGCCACCTTCTCCTTGGCCTTGGCGAGGAAATCGACCTGCTCGGCGATGATCTCGCAGCCGTAACGGACCTGGCCGTCCTTGTCGGTCCAGCGGGTGTAGTGGATGCGGCCCGTGACCATGACCAGGGCGCCCTTGGTGACGTGCTCTGCCACCGACCTGCCGACGCCGTTGAAGCAGGTGATGCGATGCCATTCGGTCTCGGCCTGGCGATGCCCTTCGCCGTCCTTGTAGCTGCGGGTGGTGGCAACGGAGAGGCTTGTGACCGAGGCGCCGTTCTGGAGGCTGCGGACTTCCGGGTTGCTGCCGACGAAGCCTGCGAGGATGGCGGTGTTCTTCATGGCGAATTCCTTTCGAAGCTCTGCTGAGTGTCCAAGGGACCATCCCTTCGACTGAGCCCCTAAAGGTCCGGGGGCGGAGGGGACCGCACCGGAGCGCAGCGCAGGGAAACCCCGGCGGAAGGAGTGGTGCGGACAGCCGCGTGAAAGCGCGGCAACACGGTCCGCATCGGCGCGGGTTGCGTGTCCTGTCCGGCTTCGGACAGGGGCGTGTTTCAGTCTCGGAAGGGGATGGTGTCTGGACGCGGGCGAGCGGTCACGATGGCTCGTCGTGAAGAACCAATCCTGCTTCAGGCTGCCTTGGCAAGGTCCTCGATGCGCGCCTCGCAGGCGCTCTTCACCAGCGCCTGGAGCACCTCCACCCGCCCCGCGATCCAGGCAAGCTCGTCAGCCGAAATGCGATAAGATGGCGCGTACCTCGCCTTCACATAGGCATCGCGCAGGAGGGCATAGCAGCGCTTCTCGAAACGCCCGGTTCGCGGCCAGACATCCTTTAGTGCTGGCTCGATCTCCTCGGCCATGTCACGCAAGCGGTTGAGGTTATGCGATTTAGGGCTCCACAACGTGCGTACCAGAAACAGGCAATGGTAAAGCCGCTCAACTGACTGATGCAATTGGAAGGCTGCTTCCTTCGGTCGGTCGATAGAAATGTAGTAGCCCGCACCTTTGGCGAAGGCGACTGCACTCTCGAACCAGTCGTCGAAGTAGTCCTGCGTCTCCTTGAGCGCCTGCTCGCGTGACAGCGGCATGGGCTCAACGAACGCGGAATCCGGCTCCTCAAACAGCACGACGCCATCCTTTAGGATGTCCATGAAGAAGTACCGGCCAAGCCGGAGCCTCTCGTTCACATCATCAAGGCTGTGATAAATCAAGCTGACTGGCGTGCGCAGCATTGTACCCGCCGACAAATCGGCAAGCAGCCTGTTTTCGGTGGCTTCCCAAAACTCGGCAACGTCGGTGAGATCATCGTGGTTGACCACCACAAGCAGGTCGTAATCGGAAAAGTAGCGGCCAACCGGATCTTCGACCCAGTCGCCGCGTGCATAGGAGCCGAACAGCACGATCTTGAGCAGCTTGCCTGCGCGATAGCGTGGCTGCGTACGATGCGCGATTGCCTCAGCAAAGCCGGTCCGCACGATCTCGACGACGTAGGCGAGTTCGCGCCGCTTGCCTTCAGGAAGATGATCGATGCCGGATTTCATCATTTGCAGAATCGGCGGTTTTGTATCTCCTGCCAAGGAAAAAGTGAGAGCGTCACCCATGCCGCCCGTCTATTGACCGCGAGGGGCGAAAAGATGTGGCAATCGGCATTGCCTTGCCCATATAGAAAAGACGCTGCCCCCGTAACGAGCGGGAGCAGCGTCTCTGTTACCGTCAGCTGAAGGCCGCTTCGCATCGTGCATCAGCTACCGGCAGAGGGAAGCCTCAGGGCTTCCCTCTTAGCCGCGCGGCGGGAAGGGATCGTTCCCGTAGCTGTTACGCTCACGGATCAGATTGTTCCTGCCATGGATGAGGACTTCGCTGCTCTGGTTGCGAGCAATCTCAGTCGCCCGCGCGATCGCTTCGCGCTGCGTGCCGAAATGCGCCGTGTCACGGCTATTTCCCGCCCCCAGAACTGCCCAGTCGTCACCGCGACGGACCACATGCTGGTTTTTACCTGCCATTCAAATCACCCCCTTTCGGCCTGGCTGTTGGAATATGGAATTGGCCAATCGAACATTCAAGTCAGAAATTGACAAAATTGTTCGATGCGCTATATCAGGGGTAATAAAAACCGGAGAGACTGCCTTCCCCCGGCAGTGAGGAGACCGCCATGTCCAATCCAGAACTAGCCCGCAGGCTGCGGGAAGCGCGAGAGCTTGCCAGCGTGAGCCAGCAAGCCGCGGCGGATCATGTCGGCATTCCCCGTACCGCAATTACCCAGATCGAGGCCGGCAACCGCCTTGTCTCGACCATGGAGCTGAGCAAGCTCGCTGAGCTTTATCGCCGCTCCATTTCGTGGTTCCTTGCCGAAGCCCAGCAGCATGACGACGATGTGCTTGTCGCACTTCACCGCCTTGCACCGGGCCTTCAAGAAGATGACGCGATCCGCTTCCAGGTGGACCGCTGCGTCTCCCTTTGCCGCGAAGGCGTCAATCTGGAGACGATCCTCGGCCGCGAAGAGCGCCCAGGCCCACCGGTCTATCAGGAGCCCGCGCCTCACACCGTGTGGGACGCTGTGCGGCAGGGCCATAAGGTTGCAGATCAAGAGCGTCGGCGTCTCGGGTTGGGTAGTGCCCCACTTCCCGATTTGGCCGAGCTAATGGTCGATCAAGGCATTTGGGCCTCAGGCGCTAATCTGCCTGGCACGATGTCTGGCCTGTTTCTTCACCATCCGAGCATCGGCATGGCCATTCTCGTCAATGCGCAGCATCCGCGCGCTCGCCGCCGGTTCTCCTATGCGCATGAATATGCGCATGCGCTGTTTGATCGTGATCGGGTGGCCAATGTCACCACGACCGACAATCGCGCAGAACGGGTCGAGCAGCGCGCGAACGCCTTTGCCTCTGCCTTCCTTCTGCCGGCAGAAGGCATCGACGATGAATTGCGCCAGCTCGGGAAGGGGCAGCCTTCCCGTGGCGACGTGCTCGTCTTTGATGCAGCGACGGGCGGAAGCATCGAGGGGCAGGCACGGCCCGCACCAAACTCGCAAACTATCGGGTTTCAGGACGTGGCGTACATCGCCCATCGTTTTGGGGTGAGCTACGAAGCCGCAGCCTATCGCCTGAAAAGTCTTCGCCGCGTCAGCCCAGCGGAAAGCGCGGAATTGCTCACGCCTGCCATGCAGGACGCGGGCCGCGACTATCTCAGAGCGCTTGAGCTATTTGATGACCTGGAGGGTACGGATACGCCGCAGCGGGGCACCCGCGAGCTGCGTAGTCGCATCGCGCACCTTGCGATCGAGGCCTATCGTCGTGGGGAAATCTCCCGTGGACGGCTGCTCGACTTGAGCAAAGCGCTCGACATCGAGGGCCGGCAACTCTTCGATTTGGCTGAGGTGGCCCGCTCTGCGTGATGGACCTTCCCGACGCCATCCTCGTGACCGACACGTCCGTGCTGGTGAACTTTCTCCGCATCGATCGAATGGAGCTGCTGCGCGACCTGCCATGCCGCTTCGTAGTGACAGACCACGCTTCTGGCGAACTGACTGACTTCTATCCCGAGCAGGTAGAGCGGTTCAACGCAGCATTGGCAGCGGGCTATGTCGAGGCCTGCACCGTCACCGACGAAGCAGCACTCGACATTTTCGGGCGCCTCACGGGTACAACCCGTCTTGGCGTTGGCGAGAGTGCCACCATCGCCCATGCCATGGTGACAGGGGCAGGGGTGGCGATCGACGACCGCCGAGCCATCAATGAGGCACGGCGTATCGCCGAAGGACTGGTGATCGTGCGTACCGCCGATCTTATGGTGCGTATGATCCAAGAGGCCATGCTTACCGTCGAGGAAGCCGACGCCATCAAGGACGATTGGGCAGCGAACCACCGCTTTCGCATTCCAGTCGCCAGCTTCGCCGAGATGATGTGAATTGGCGCGATTGCTTACGGTTGGCGAGCAGGTAGCAGAGGGTAATTGAGCGTGACTAACGTCTACTATCTTTCCGAACACCGGAGGAAGACGCCTGCACCCGCAGCTCCTTTGTCTAGGCGGCGTGGACAAATTCGGGGCGGGCTGGATGCCTATCTGAGTTGATCGCCCGTGACGAATTGCACGACGAAGAACAGCACTGCGCATCCGCACCAGAAGATCGCCCATGCGGTGAAGACCCGGCGGAACGCCGTCGGGTATTCTGGTTTCTGGATGAACCAGACGAAAATATAAGGG
This sequence comes from Novosphingobium sp. FKTRR1, assembly GCF_020404405.1. Taxonomy (GTDB): domain Bacteria; phylum Pseudomonadota; class Alphaproteobacteria; order Sphingomonadales; family Sphingomonadaceae; genus Novosphingobium. The sequence goes on from NZ_JAIZDA010000052.1 coordinate 13,451, forward strand.
CACCAGAGGGTCAGGAACCCCATCAGCGCCAGTTTCAGTGTCGATGCCTGTGGTGCGGCTTCGTCTATTGGCACGGCAGTCATAGGTGAACTTATTTCCCAAAAGCACGGCCTTCGCAATCGAACTGCTGAAGGAAACGCACGGCGAGATTGACGCGAAGCGATGAGGTTGATTCAAGGCTGCCTTTTGGAGGCAGGTTTGAGCCGGGGCGATCTCACCGAAGCGGAGTGGCGTGTTCTGAAGGGCTTGTTGCCGATCGAGCCGGAGAACCGTGGCCGAGGCCGTCCGCCCGAGCAAAACCGCTCCATCATCAATGGCATACTTTGGCGGCTCCGTTGCGGCGCTCCGTGGCGCGATGTCCCGCCCAAATACGGCAGTTGGAACACCATCTATCGCCGGTTCCGACGTTGGAGCGAAGCCGGAGTCTGGGAGACCGTCGCCGTAACATTGGCCGAAATCATGGCGGACAGCGGCCACTACAGCATCGACAGCACCACCGTTCGCGCCCACGTCTCGGCAGCGGGCGGAAAAGGGGGACTCATCGACGAGCTCTTGGCCGCTCGCGGGGCGGGTTCACCAGTAAACTTCACTGCCTGGCTGATGCCCTCGGACGCCCGCTCGCGTTCCATCTGACAGTCGGCGAGGCGGCAGATTGCAAGGCCTATGACGCCTTGATCGGCCTACCCGAGCGCGCACCCGACGCCTTGCTCGCCGACAAGGGCTACGACGCCGACGCAATCCGTGCCGACCTTGCCAAACGGGAAATCGAGGCCGTCATCCCTGCCCGGTCAAACCGCCGCGTGAAAATCGGGCATGATCGGACGCTCTACAAGCAGCGCAACCGCATCGAGCGCATGTTCGGACAACTCAAGATCAACCGCGCCATCGCCACCCGCTACGACCAGCTTGCCAATACCTTCCTCGGAATGGTCCATCTCGCCACCGCCAGATACTGGCTCAAATTTGTACACGCCGCCTAGGATCGAGTTGCAGCAGAAGCTGCTGCGTGAAGCCGAAGCAGCGCGCCTTGCTATGCTGGAGGCGCGGGCTCGCAATCAGCCAACCGAACAACCGCCTGAAGCTACCCCTCTTCCCGTTGATCCCCAGGCCAGAGCGCAGCTGATACAACAGCTTCTCCAAAAGGCTGAAGAAGCGCGCCAACGCAGTCTCGAAGCCATGCAGCGGCGCATGCCACCTGCACCCGAAGTCAATGAACTTGTCTCTGCGATGCGGATTCCGACGATCGCGCGCATGTATTGCGATCTGATGCCGCGCAGCGTTCCGATTTGATCGCGCGCAGGTAAAGCACCTGATCGTTGGTATCTATTCGCACTATGGTTTGGCGTTGGTCAAGC
>NZ_JAIZDA010000053.1 GCF_020404405.1 Novosphingobium sp. FKTRR1
CGACAAACGGCATGATCGGTGACCAGTAGCTGACGAGACATTGACCTGCAGGCATCCGCGACCGCGTCATCGTGGATCAGGGTGGTATGCCCGCTGCGCCTGATTGACAGGTTAGCGATTAAAAGACCCTCGCAGACTTCCAAGCATGATGGCCGCCATTGGCCGCGTCAAGAAGGGCGGTTCCCCCAATTTTTACGCCTGAAGAAGGCGAAAAAATCGGCTCCCCCACCCCCGCTTCGCGGCGGGCCGCGGGCGGCCCGTTCCTGACCCGGTCCAAGCTCGGCCATCCCGAAGGTGACCTCTTCAATTCCTTTGACAGGAGGCTCACATGAACGCTCTTACCAAGACCCTCGACATCCCGGCTTTCGACCCCATCAGCTATGACGCAGCATTGCGCGCCGCAACGATCCGGGCCCAGCACAGCTTTTTCGACCAGCACGTTATCGAGGACGAATTCGGCTGCTTTCTCGCCATCGACGAGGGCGACTACAACGCCCTGCCCCAGGACCTGATCGACCGGATCGTCCATTCCGTCCCGGGCATGATGGCTGACGACTTCGACGAAGCGAACATCGCCCGCGCCGCAAGCTTCATGAGCGTGGTGATGGATCCCGAATGGGACGCGGATTGCCCGTTCTGACATGATCATCGACCGCAGCGCCGGAGGGCACCGACAAGGTGCTCTCCGGCCCCCTTTTTTGCGTGCCAGATAAAGCACAGCCGGGGCATCGAGCCCCGGCTGTGCTGGCCTCTGTCGAGGCCGGTTTCAGCTTGCCCGCAGGCGCTTTTCCGCTTCGTCCAGACCGAGCTTTCCGAGAGCGGCGAAGAATGCTTCGACCCTCTCGAACGGCGCCTTGCCGAGAACCGATTTGTGCATCAACTCGACACTCGCCGCCCGCTCGCTTTCGCGCAGTCTCGTCTCGCGCGCTTCCAGCGCTTGACGCTCCTTCGCGATTGCCTGACGTTCCGCTTCAAGGCTTCCTTTTCTGGCCATGATGATACCTCGTGGTTGGTGCTGAAACCTCCCGACCTGAGGATTCCAAGCAGCGAGCGCAGTGGCAAGCCTTTTGCCATCGACCCTGCAAATAAATCGTGCGGCCCGTCCTGTAATCAGTGGAACTCGCTGGTCCCCAGACAGGCGGTCAAGACCCGAATCCATGCGCCAGAAAGACCAGCAATCACCTACCAGACACAAGGAAGCGGATTAAGGGGAAGAGTTGCACACCCTACACGGCAGGGCCGTAGGGAAAATGGCGGAAATGCGTGTGTGTACAGAGTGGGCCTTTGGTAATACATCGTATTACAGCGTTGAAGACCGTCGTTGCAGTCTCGGAATTCCGCGAGTTTCACGGTATTACATTGTAATACGCCATTTGGTCCCCAACGGCTTTCTTGCCAAGGGCCCGCCGATGGCCTAAAACCCTTCTCGCGCAATTTCCACCAGGCCCTCTCGAAGGGCGTGGTGATGACTGAAACAGTTCTGATTACCCTCCGGCTTCCACAGCCGCTGGCCGATGCGGCGCAGGCTGCCGCAACCGCGCAAAACGTCTCCCGATCTAACTTGCTGCGAATCGCGCTCGAGCAGTTCCTGGGCGTCATGTCGGGCACGAGCGAGGCCGACCGCCGCCGGCAGTTCTCGGCGGAGTATCTGTTCCTGGTTGCCGATCTCATTGTCCAGCGCCAGTACCCCGATGCCCATACCGCTCTGATCTCCGAAGCCGAACGCCGGACGGAGGCGCTCTGTGCCGCGTCCTGACACTTGGTCCGACCGCGCGCGCCCGGGCAAGCTGCAACACCATTCCGCGCGCGGGAACATGCCGCGCAACGCCGGTGATTTCACCCGCGGCTCGCAGCTCATCACTCACGAATTCATGATGTGGTTTGCCTCGGCGAAGATGCCGCTGCTGGTGTGGTTCTTCACCTTCTGCATCGCGCTTTCGATCGTCCTCGCACTGCTGCTCGAGAGCCAAGAGATCCAGATGATCCTGATGCGAATCTACGCCGCTGGATGGACTTTCATGGAGTTCTCTTCCCGCAAGATCCTCAACCTCACCCTCCCCTCCGGCGAAGTCGTCCGGGCGCCTGTCGGCATGGTTGCCTCGCACCCCGATGTGGTCATCGCCTGGAACAAGCTGATGCGGGCAATCTGGGGCTCGCTGTTCATCTCGCTCTTCGTCGCCGTGCCGATCGCGGTGTGGTTCGTCGACTTCTCCAAGCGGCGCGGAAAGTCGATCCTCGAGGAGCGTCACCAGCGCGGCGCCATGCTGGTTGATGCCGCCGAGCTTGCCGATGTCATCAACGCCCACAACCGCGACATGCTGGGCGCGGAGATTGCTGAACGCCTGCCCGGCAAGAGCTTCGACGAGGTCATGAAAATGAGCCTCGCGACGCGCAAGGAGGCGGGCATCCATCACGCCTATTCGATCGCGGGGGTGCCCTTCCCCTGGCGCACCGAACAGGCCCATACGATCATGATCGGCTCGACCGGGACGGGCAAGACAACCCAGATGCGCGCGCTCATCGCGCAGATGCGCGCGCGGCGCGACCGGGCCGTCGTGTTCGATCTCACCGGGACCTATGTCGAGGCGTTCTACAACCCCGCAACCGACACCATCCTCAACCCGATGGACGAGCGCTGCCCGTCCTGGTCGGTGTTTGCCGAAGCGAAGAACCACGCCGACTTCACCGGCATCGCCGCCGCCCTGCTGCCTGCCGATGGCGGAGGCGCCGAGCCGTTCTGGATGCTGGCTGCACGCACGCTGTTCGTCGAGACTTGCATCAAGCTGATCAAGCTTGGCGAGGCGACCAACGAGGCGCTCGCGAGCCGCCTGATGATGGCCGACCTAAAAGAGGTTCACAAACTTCTCGAGCACACCGTCGCCGACCCGCTGACCGCGCCCGAAGCCGCCAAGATGGCAGAATCCATTCGCGCCGTCTTCAACACCAACGCACAGGCCCTGCGCTTCCTTCCCGAGGGCAAGGAGCGCTTCTCGATCTCCGACTGGATCCGCGCGGAGAACAAGCCCGGTTCGATCCTGTTCATCACCTCCTCGCACAACGAACTGGTGCTCAACCGGGCGCTGCTGTCGCTCTGGATGAACCTTGCGGTCCACACCCTGATGCGTCTGCCGCGCACCCGCGATCTTCGCACCTGGTTCTTCTTCGACGAGGTCCACGCGCTCCACCGCCTGCCGGCGATCGAGGACGGGCTGCAGACCGCGCGCGGCTTTGGCGGTGCCTTCGTGCTCGGCATCCATTCGTTCGCCAAGCTGGCCGAGACCTACGGCAAGGAAGGCGCGCAGAACCTTGCCTCGCTCGCGCGGACCAAGCTCGTTCTCGCCGCAGCCGACCGCGACACCGCCGAGCACTGCTCGGACTACATCGGGCACCGTGAAGTCAGGATGATGGATGAGGCCTACAGCTACGGCTATTCCAACATCCGCGACGCGGCGACGATCACCCCACGCTCCGAAGTGCAGCCGCTGGTGCTGCCCGATGACATCATGAAACTGCCCTCGCTGCGCGGCTTCCTGGTGTTCCCGGAAGGCTTCGATGCCGCCCGGATCAAGCTCACCTACAAGGACTATCCCAAGGTTGCCGAAGGCTATGTCCTGCGCGCGCATGTCGAGCCGATCGAGTTCGCACGCGATGCCGATGATGACGCCGAAACCGAAGCCGGCGGACGCGAAAACAAAGATGAAATTGAACTCTTCCCTGCACCCGCGATCGACGACGAACCGGCAAAGCCGCAGCCCGCTCCCCGACAGGAAGAATTGAACTTCGCTGCCGCGCAAGCCGAGCCGACGGCAGCGCCGCAATCCAGCCTTGGGCGCTCGATGATCGCCAGCGCCGAGATTGTGAAGAGCGCGTCAACTGCGCGCGCCAACGAGCCCGAAACCGCATCCAAAGCCCCCCGCAGCGCCGCTCTAAAGCTCCCCGCCCAGCGGGCGACCCCGGCTGCGCGCGAGCTTGCCGAAGCGATCGACCGCGAGGCCGTGGAAGGACGGGGGAAGGAACCGTCGCGAGAGCCTGAGCTCAATGCCCCTGCCCCTGATGACGGCATGGAGATGTAGGCCATGCACTCCATCGCCTCCGTCAGGTCGTCGAGCGGCGCAGCCGACTATTTCGCGAACGACAACTACTACACGGTCGATGAACACGCGGAAGCCGGGGTCTGGGGCGGCGAGGGTGCGCGCGCGCTCGGACTTGAGGGCCAGGTCGAGCGCGACCAGTTCGAGGCGATCTTGAATGGGCGGCTGCCCGACGGCGAGATGGTGGGTCAGGTCGAAGGGCGGCGTCTGGGTCTCGATCTGACGTTCTCGATGCCCAAGTCCGCCTCGATCCTCGCACTGGTGAGCGGCGACAAGCGCATCCTCGATGCGCACCTCGCCGCCGTCAAATCGACGATGTCTCAGCTCGTCGAAAAGCAGTTTGCCGAGAGCCGCAATTACGATCGCTCGCGCAGCGGCGAACCGCAAAAGACCGGCAATCTCGTTTACGCGCTGTTCGCCCACGACACGAGCCGCGCGCTCGATCCACAGGGCCATATCCATGCCGTGGTCGCCAACCTGACCCGCGATCCGAAGGGCACCTGGAAGGCGCTTTGGAACGGCGAGATCTGGAAGAACAACACGACGATCGGCCAGTTCTACCATGCCGCCTTCCGCGCCCAGCTGCAGAAGCTCGGCTACGAGACCGAGGCGGCGGGCAAGCACGGCTCGTTCGAGATCAAGGGCGTGCCAAGCGAGGTCATCAAGGAGTTCAGCCAGCGCCGCGAAGACATACTGAACAAGGTCGAGGAACTCGGCATTGCATCGCCGCAGGGACAGGACCGGGTGACGGTCAATACCCGCGATCCCAAGCTCGCCGTCGAGGACCGCGCAGCACTCGTCCAGGCATGGCAGGATCGCTCGGCAGCATTGGGATTCGACGGCAAGGCGCTCATCTCAGAGGCCAGGGCCCGCGCCGAGGTACGGGCACGCCCAACCTTCCGTGAAACCACGACCGCCGCGCTTGGTGAAGTCTCGACCCGGATCGGCGCTGCGCTGCGCACGCCCAGCCCGCTGGCGGTGAGCGGCGCGGCAGCCCTGTTCCTCCCCGCCGGCACGATCAAGGCACAGCACGCCACAGCTTCTGCCATCCGCCACTTGTCCGAGCGCGAGGCGGCGTTCTCGCCGCAGGCGATCCTCAGTGCCGCGCTGGGTTTCCAGATCAAGGGTCTTGAAGGCGGCGCCGTCGTCGAGCGGATCGGCGAACTCATTCGCGACGGCCACCTGATCCCGGGCAAGTCCGATCGGCTCGATGGCCACTTCGATCTGGTGACGACGCCGGCGGCGCTCGCGATGGAGCAACAGATTCTGGACCGCATCGATGCCGGGGCCGGAGAGGGCCGCGCGTTCATGCCGCCCGAGCAGGCCATGGCGCGGCTGCAGGATGCGGCGCGCGAACTTGGGCAGGCCCGTGCCGGGGTCGACACCTGGCAGCTCAACGAAGGCCAATTAGCCGCAGGCATCGCGATCCTCTCTGGCACCGATCGTTTCCTCAATGTCCAGGGCGTCGCGGGTGCGGGCAAGTCGACGCTGCTCGGCGCGCTCGACAAGGTCCTGAGTGATGAAGGCGTCAAGCTCGTCGGGCTTGCCTTCCAGAACAAGATGGTCGCGGACCTGCGCGGCGGGGGCGGCCAAGGCATGTCGGCCGAGCAGATGCGCGAGGCGGGGATCGAGGCTTACACGATCGCCAAGTTCCTCAGCACCTATGGCGGGGCTGCGGCCGCGGGATCGGGCGAGCGCTTCGAGGCAGCCAAGGCAGCCCTCGCAAATACCGTCATCATCACCGACGAAAGCTCGATGGTCTCCTCGCGCGACATGCTGCGACTGACCGCGCTCGCCGAAGAGCTCGATCTCGCCAAGGCGCCGTTCATGGGCGACCGCCAGCAATTGTCGGCGATCGAACAGGGCAAGATGTTCGCCCTCAGCCAGGCCGCGGGGCAAGCCACCGTGCGGATGGACGAGAACATTCGCCAGAAAAACTCGCCCCTGCTGCTGGCTGTCGCAGGGCTTTCGAATGAAGGCCATGCGAGCTTGGCGCTCGATCTGCTTGCGGCTCACGGCCGGGTGATCGAAGCAGGCCCGGGTCACGTCGCCCGCGCGGCCGAGCTGTGGTTGTCGCTCAGCCCCGACAAGCGCGAGGCGACGGCGATTTTCACCGCCGGCCGCGATGATCGCGCCGAAATCAACGCGCGGGTCCAGGCTGGGCTGCTCAAGGAAGGCACGCTCACCGGACCGGGTCTCACCCTCACCACCTTGCAGAGCGCCAACACCACGCGCGAGGAGCTGCGCTTTGCCTCGACTTACCGGGTGGGCCAGGTGTTCGACGCGCGGATGGACGTGCGGGAACTGGGGGTGAAGCGCGGGGAGTACCAGGTCCGCGAGATCCGCAAGGATGGTAAGGTCGTGCTCGAGGCGGGGGGACGGCGCAAGGTCATCGATCCGACCCGCATCGCCCCGGGTCACCGCTTCGACCGGATCGGACTCTACGAGCAGAGAGAGCTCAGGATCCATGACGGCGAGACCGTGTTCTGGCGCGACAAGGACCAAGGGCGGGACATTGCCAAGTCGACCTATGCGACGGTGCTCGAGGCCCGGCCCGAAGGCGTGCGGGTCGAACTCGCCGACAAGCGGCAACTGATGCTCGCGCCGGGCGATCCTATGCTGCGCCGGCTCGACCTTGGCTATGCGCTCAATGCTCACATGGCGCAGGGCATGACCAAGCCTGAGGCGATCGAGGTCATTTCCTCGTCGCAGCGCAATCTCGCGACGCAGCGCACGCAGAACGTGCTCAACACCCGCGCGACCGACGACATCACGGTCGTCACCAACAACCTCGAAAGCCTCAAGCAGCAGCTCGACCGGACACCTGGGAACAAGACCTCTGCGCTCGAGGCGACCGGCAACGTCGTGGTCGAACCCCGCCACCACAATCCGGTCGATGCCCGGCAGTTGCCCGAACTCAGGATGAGCGCAGATCTCAAGGCAAAGCTGGATGCGGTATTGGGGCCTGCACCCGAAGCTCCGGTGAGGCAAATCCCCGTGCCCGAAAAGTCGCTGGGACTCGATCTGTGAAGTTATCCCAGTGCATGGGCAGCCTTTCGCACCTCGGCGTTCAAACGAGCTCTGCCGACGCGTTGGATGACAATGCCGGTTGCCCTTGCACTGCTGATGGATTTTCCCCGCCAAGCGATGATCTGCGGGGACCGCGCCCGCTTTCGCGTCCTGCTCGTAAGGGCGAGACGGCGCGGTCCGGGTTGCCTCCCACCGGGCCGCGCCATAACTGGTCACCGGCATCCTTGCGCTATCCGCCGTGGGCGCGTGATATGTGCCGAGGTAGCGAGACATGCATAGCCTACAAGACGGGGGCATCCTTTGAGTGATCCCCCGTTTTCTGCGTCAATGACACGGAGAGGGGCCTAGCCTTGCAGCCAGGCCAGTCACACAATTCCAGGGTCTTAGACGGCAATGCTTATTGTAGTATCATACAAAGTGTTATATAAAGTCACCAGCCATGACCGGTAAGCTGCGAACCCGCATCTACAAGAACCGCTGGTTCGCGAAATTTGCAAGCCGTGAAGGGATAAGCGACGCGATGCTTGTTGCGGCGATAGATCAGGCCAATCGGGGCCTGATCGACGCCGATCTTGGTAGCGGCTTGATCAAGCAGCGCGTCGCTCGTGAAGGCGGAGGCAAGTCCGGTGGCTATCGTACTCTGATGTTCTTCCGTCATGAGGAGCGAGCTGTCTTTGCCTTTGGTTTTGCCAAGAGCGACAAGTCCAACCTTAGCGCGGCCGAACTCAAGGCTTACAAGCAGGCTGCGAAGATCGTTCTTGCGTTGACTCAGGCGCAGATCGAGACGCGAGGTGCGTGAAGAAAGATTGTTCGAGGTAAACGACGATGCCCAGGACCTATAAGAGCGAGGCGCTTGCTGCCGTCCACGAGATGATCGAGGGGCTCCATGATGCAGGAGCCATCGACAAGCGCACACTGCGCGAGTTCGACGACGCTTGCCTCACCCCAGCGCCTCCGCTCCAGCCAGAGCAGATCAGGGCCATCCGCGAGGCGGAACACGTCTCGCAGCCGGTGTTTGCGCGTTATCTCAATGTTTCAAGGAACCTTGTGTCCGACTGGGAGCGCGGAAAGAAGCGACCGGGCGGACCAGCGCTGAGGCTACTTTCAATCATCCAGCGCAAGGGGCTCGAGGCAGTTGCTTGATTTGTGACGAGCCCGTCAATTCAACGATCGGTTCGCACGACAACCTTTGTGCGGTTCGAAGTCCTCGCCTTGCTCGGCAACGCGGCGTGGTCGGGCCGTCTTCACAATTGCGCCGGGCGATCATTGGGGGGCGAATGGATTGTCGCAACCCGCTTCCCAGTCAACACCTGGAAACTGCAATGAGCCCGACCTCGATAACCATCACAGGCATTCTGGAGGCCGGCGCCCGCGGATACCTAATCCGCGATGACGATGGCGTGATCTGGCGGCTCTATCTTCAATTCGTCGATGAAACCACTGCCAATGGACTGAGCGGGCGAGTCCGTGTGCGCGGACGCATTGTCGAAGTCGATCGGATCGAGGTCGAATACGTCGAGATTCAGGACGGCGCCTGATCGCGCCTGCCGCTTCCGCTTTTCACCGCAGGTCTTGCTGACAATAGCCGCTTAAAGCTCCGCATCAGCTTCGATACTGCGAGTTCGCGTTAGTGGGCGATCAGCGCTTTGCGCTGAGGAGTGCCGAGGTTCGGCATGGGTGCGGGGGCTTTCCCTTTTCCTGGCAAATCATTGAAAATCCTGTGAGAACTGGATATGATCTTGCCAGTGCAAGGAGCCCCGCCATGGACCACAATCGTTATGGTGTTGATGGCTTGCCGCTAGCCTGCCGACAAGCGGACACTGACCCTGTCACGGGTCTACCGTTGCCGAGGATCCCGCAGGCAGGTGCCTCAGACCAGATCGGCAACCCATACGTTTTGCCTACAGTGCTCGGAGGTATGGCAATCTTCCTGATCGTGTCCGCGGTGCAGTCCGGTATCTTGGGCTGACCCTATCCGCGCCGCGCGGCCACGTGCAGGTGATCCCGCGCCGGGTTGTCGGGGAACCTCTCGAAGTCGACCGCATAATTCGGGCCCAGGCGCTCGCGCACGCGTTCGGCCCACTGCTTCCCCTGTTGGTCTGAAATGTTGTTTCCACGGAAGTCGAGCGCTCGGTTGTCGTAGTGCGCCGACCCGGAAGCATGCTGTGCGCTGTCATTCCCCGAGGTTACCACCGGTCGCGGCAACCCGAGCGCCCTTGCTTCGTCCGCCACCACGCCCATCGCAGGGACGAGGTCGCCGTCCATTTGGCCGAGCCGCGCGCCGGCCTTGACGCCCATACCGAGTTCCTTGGCAAGCTTGGCACCATCAACTGGGCCCTCGGGAGCGGCAAGCACCACTCTTCCTTCGATGGGTGAAGCCACGAGGGGCGGCGTGCGATCGGCCGGCGGAAGCGATGCGGCTTGCGGCATGCCGAGATCTGCATGGCTGCCGAGCTTGCCCTGCCCGGCGACCGCCGCGACGTCGCCCAGTTCGCCGATCCGACGGTTCCTGAGGTCGCTCAGCAGGTCATCCATGATGTAGCTGATCGCCTGGTCGCGCCGTGCCATGTCGCGGTAATCGAGCCGCGGATTGGCAATGTCGGGCAGGTGCCACTCGGGGTGCTCGCGCTGCAGCGCCTCGTATCGATCCTGGATCAGGTTCGACATGTCGCTCGAGACCTGGAACCCGTGGCTTTCTGCATAGCTTGCTTCGTTCATCATACGGCTGCCGATCTCGCGATAGCGCGCGGCGGCGGCGCGGCGCTCCTCGGCTTCGGAGACCCGCCAGTCGGAGCCCTCGCTGCTGGTCCGACTCTTGCTGGCATCGGTGTAGTCGGAGCTCTGGCTGAACGTGCCAGAAGATTGGACGTCGCCGCTGTTGCCGCTGACGACGACGCGACTGCTGACATCCTCGGACTTGTCGGTGCCGCGGGTGACCTGGTTCGTTGCTGACCGCTCCGAATTCGTTCTGGCATCGTTCCCCCATTCCCTTCTGCCGTAGGTTGAGACACCGAGCCCTGCGGAAACGCTGCTGCCTGCCAGATCCTTGCCTGGTGTCCCCACGGTCCCGTTAGCCGAACCTGTGAGTGAGCCGCCAAATGCCCTTTGATCGAAATTCCCGCTCGAACGGCTATTGCCCTGCCGCAGGATCAGATCGTCGTTGATTACCTCGCGGGTCGACTTGCCGGCCGAGCCTTCCACCATGACATTGCCGCCGACATTGTGGGTGTCGGACGCGCGCGATCCGTGTTCGCTGCGGCTGCCGGTCACCTGGCTGCTGGCGGCAACCGCACTGCCAAAGGTCCCGTGCATGCTGCTCCAGGTCGCCGAGGTGCCGTTCTCGATCCGGTCGGCCTCATTGAGGTACCACTGGCCCTGATTGCGCAAATCGCTGGCATAGCCCCGCGTCATCGAGGCCTTGAACGGCAACTGCGAGATTGCTCCACTTGTGTCGATCACCCGCGCGCCGCTGCCATAGGCATGAACCATCGCGCCATCGTCGCTTCTGAGGCCCATGTGGCTTGCACCCACAGCCAGATTGGGGGCCTGGTTCCACTGCGCCATCTGGCGGTTGTTGGCGTTGAAGTTGCCATGGCTGACATCGCCGAAGGCATAGTTGCCGGTGGTCCGTTCGGCGGCTGCAGCATCCGCTGCTCCCTGGGCAGGTGCCAGCATCGAGCCCATGCTGTGCGCGACCGACAAAGTCCCGCGCATGACCATCAAGGCAAGGACCGGTACCGACATCATCAGGAACCCGGCCATCGTCGCGATGTCCTGGTTCACCCCGGCAATGCCGGACCAGTTGCCAAGCGTCACGCCGCTGCCGGCAAGCGCGCGTGACTGTGCAGCAAGGCGGTCCATGACGAAGCTGTGGATCAGGACATAAATTGGTCCCCAGGCAGCCAGATAAAAGAAGCCCGCAAAGTAGCCCTTCAGTGTCGCAATTCCGGTCCGCGGAAACAGCAGCAGGGGGAAGACCACCGGGAACAGGGCGTAGAACACGACCGTCAGTACGACATTGAGGACCGGGATCCAGATGAGGCCCTGCTCTGCAGCCGTGGTCATTGCATTGCGGGCTTGAATATCGGCGCGCTGCAGCGCGAAAGCATCGGAATCGACGTTCCCAAAATCCAGCTGCGCGGCCTCAAACGCATCGACCATGCTCTTCTGACGAAGGATCTGATTTCGTGAAGCCGAGGTGCCGGTCAGCAGCTGCGAGATTACCGGCAAGTCCGCTGCGAGCTTGCTACTGGCTGCGGCCGATGCGAGCTTGGGATACAGCGTGCGCGCAAACGGGACTGCCGCCGCGTCGATCTGTCCGTTCCACTGTGCGTTGAGGGTTTGCCAGGCCTGTGCGCAGGTCTTGCCCTCAATGTCGGTTGCGCCCCCGGTATCGGTCAGGAACTTCATGCCGCGATTGGTCGCGGCATTCACGCCGAACTCGGCCCAGAGGTCGCTGGACTCACTGAGGACCTTGAGACTGCGAGTGCCCAGGAGGATGTCGTAGTAGGCGCACTGCTTGAGAAAGCCGTCCAGATTGGCGCGGAAGACCGGATCCCGAATCTCGAACGCACGTGTCCTGTCCCACAGCCGGGCGCCATAGACAAAGCCGCTGGTCGAGTAGTTGAGCGCCGAAGGCATCACGAAGACCGTTTCGGCCGTGCGGGTGAAGTAGTCGCTAATCTGGCTGGTGAACGAGGCCATCATGCCGAGACCGATCGGCACGTTGGCAACGTTGGCAGGACCAAGGCTGGGATTGATGCGATCGGTGACCTTGACCGTCACGGTTGGCACCATCAGCACGAGGTAGATCATCGTCGACTGGATGAACCAGCGCAGCCACACCCGCCAATCGAGGTCCATCGCGGTGATCAAAAGGGCATAGGTCAGCCCCATGACCATGCAGACACTGAGCAGCGAACGAAAACCGCCCGATCCCGTCCAAGCCGCTACCGCGTTGAAGGTGTTGACGAGAAACTCCCCGCCACCGACCGTGAAGACTTCGAGCATGTGCCACGCTCCCCGTGCTGTGACCTTTCCCGCTGCTACTGGACCTGGGTCCCGAGCAACCGCGAGAAGCGCAAGGCTGCGGCCATTTGCGGCGAGAGCTGACTGCGCAGGGTCTTCTCGAGCATCTGCGTGCGCTGGATCAGGGCGAAGGTCTGGTCGAAGCGCTGCGAGGTGCGCGCCGCGATGCCGAGGAAGTTGCGGCGGGTTTCGTAAAGGCCCTCACGCCATTCGCGCAAACTGTCCGCATCGGCGCCATTGAAGTCCGAGCGGGCGTTCACGGCCATGTCAATGAAGCGCATGGTCATGGTGGTGACAAGGTCGACCGCCACGATCTCGGAAAGGTCGTTCAATTCCTGAGCCGAAATGCCGAACTCGGCTGCGGCACTCACCGTGATGATCTTGTAGACGGGCACGCTCGCCATGCCGAGCAGCTGGATCTCGGCAGGTGTGAGCGCAGCGCCCGGGTCGCGGACCTTGCGGGCCATGCTTTCTATGAGGGTGCGCACGCGCGCCTTGATCGCCGCATTGGGGCCGATTACCATCTGGACCTCGGACGGGTGCATGCATGCAGCACTGTCACTGCCGCAGGTGAGGACCTTATGCGGGCTCGATGCTGTGCCATCGAGCATCGCGCTGATCAGGGCAGCATCGGCAGGACCAATGAACTGGACCCGCGGCTTGCCCTCGTTTCCTGCGGGATCGTAGATGACCGTGCCGACCAGCGTCATCAGGAACTCGCGAAAATGCGTGTCGAAGCCGCCGTATTTGCGGGAGAGCGCCTTCCAGGTGTAGTTGTTGGGCATCCCGGCAAGCTCACCCATTGCGGGATCGGAGTTTGCGGCCTTGAGGCTCTCGCGCTGCCCGCCGTTGTTGCATTGCTGGCGCGCACGTGCCCAGTCGGCAACCGCGCCCTGGCTATTGGCGATCGCTTCGCAGACCACCGAGGAGGCGGTATCGCTGGTTGGCCACAGGCCGCCAACGAGCGCCTGCGCGGTCTCGCAACTGGCAATATTCATCTGGTTCATCTGCTGGACCTTTTGCGCGAGCTCATCCATCACCTTGCCGATTTCGGGTGAGATCGTGTCGATCGCGAGCTTGAAGGCAAAGCCGAGAGCATTGTTTGCTGTGGCTTTCATCATGGCGACCAGTTCTGCGGTGTTGATGAAGGAGAAGGAGCCCGAGAACAGGTCGATGCCGCCACAGCCGGCGCGGGCATGAGGCAACTGGAGATTGAAGGGCTGAATGCTCTTTTGCGGAAAGCGCGACCACACCGAACCCATCGAGTAGTAGCCTGCGGACTGTCCCCGATAGGCACTGGGGCCAGTGACATTGGCGGCAGCGCCCATCTCGCTCATGAAACTCGACATCTCGCCTTCGACCCCGGCGCTCGCGGGCACTGGCGTTCCGAGAAGGAGGGCACTGCCCGCAACGATGCCGGTCAGGCACCTGCCCCGGACCCGATGCCGGAAAAACCGGTCTCTCATCAGAAGTCGCTCCCGCTCTTGACCGTGGTCAGCTGGAACACGCGGTCGAGAATTTCGTCCTGGCTTAAAATGCCGTATCCGATCGGCATCGGACGCCGGGTCACGCTGTCGAACAGGACCAGGGCCGGCACTTGCCGGTCGCTGCCGAGCCCGAGCCGCTCGTACTGCCCGCTGTCGACCATGTAGTCATGGAATATGGCCGACGGGCCACCGTCCATCGAGACTGCCAGCACAGGCAAGGCATAGCGATCGCTCACGGCCTTGAGGATCGGAGCGAAGATGTCGCAGGCCCCGCAACTCGAAGCAAAGAAGTAGAAGACACCGTAGCGGCGACCGAGTGCGGCCACGACATGATCGCGATCGGTCTTGCGCTGATCGATCCAGGCACGCTTGCCGAGCGTAGAGACCGGCCGCTGCAAGGTGTAGTCGAGCCCTGGGTCCTGCCACAGCGCACGCTGCCAGACATCGGCAAAAGTCGAGGAGCGATCGAGCTGCGCGCGCTGGAAGCGGATGTAGGAGGTGACGTTCTCGGGACTGGGATCGAGGATCGCCCTCGCCTTGAGCTCCTCGAGTTCGGCACCGATGGCGGCAAGCGTTGCCTTGGGCGAGATCCTGATTGGTGCAGGTGCAGGCTTGCGTTCCGGGGGCTCGCAATAGAACCAGGTGCCGAGCTGCCGTTCGGTGCAATAGAGCGCATCCGGGTCGCGGCGGATCTCTATTTCACTGCTCTCGCTGGGCGCTGCATGGCCTTGCGCTGCGAGTCCGAGAGCCATCGCCAGACCGGTTGCACCAAGAGGCCGAAGGGTTGTTCTCGACGTTGGCATGGCGTGCTCCTTTCGCGTCACTCGCGTGCGTGCGGATTCCGAGGTGATCGCGCGCGGTGTTCCGATTTGATGGCGCGCGGGATTCCGAGGTGATGGCGCGCAGCGTTCCGAGAATTATCCGCGCAGCATTCCGAGGTGATGGCGCGCAGTTTGAGGT
>NZ_JAIZDA010000054.1 GCF_020404405.1 Novosphingobium sp. FKTRR1
TGATCCCGGTGACGGTGACCGACGGGGCGGGGGCCACGGCGACGCAGAACCTGACGATCACGGTGACCGGCACCGGTGACGGCGCGGTGATCGGCGGGGTCGATGCAGGCGCGGTGGTCGAGGACACCGGGGTTCAGGCAGGCAACCTGCTGGTTGCCAGCGGCAAGCTGACGGTGAGCGATGCCGATACGGGCGAGGACCACTTCACCGCGCAGAGCGCTGTGGCGGGCAGCAGCCAGCTTGGCCAGTTCAGCATCGCGGCCGATGGCAGCTGGAGCTACCGTGCCGACAACGGCCAGAGCGCGATCCAGCAGTTGAAGGCGGGCGAGACGCTGACCGATACGGTGAGCGTGACCAGCGCCGATGGCACGGCGCATGTCCTGACCGTGACGCTGACCGGTACCAACGATGTGCCGGTGCTGGCGGCACAGAGCCATGCCGTGACCGAGGACGGCGTAAAGCTGACCGGGCAGATGCTGGCGACCGACGTGGACGCGGGCGACACGCAGAGCTTCTCCACCACCCTGACGGTGGCAGGCTTCACGCTGAACCCCGACGGCAGCTACAGCTTCGATCCGGCCGATGCCGCCTACCAGCACCTGACCGCAGGCCAGACGCTCGATGTGGTGATCCCGGTGACGGTGACCGACGGGGCGGGGGCCACGGCGACGCAGAACCTGACGATCACGGTGACCGGCACCGGTGACGGCGCGGTGATCGGCGGGGTCGATGCAGGCGCGGTGGTCGAGGACACGACCCTCACCGCCAGCGGCAGGCTGACGGTGACCGATCCCGATAGCGGGGAAGACCACTTCACCGCGCTGGGCGACGTTGCCGGGACGTATGGCAGCCTGACGCTGGGTAGCGACGGGAACTGGAGCTACAGCCTCGACAACGCCAGGCCCGAGGTCCAGCAACTGCGTGCCGGCCAGAGCGTCACCGACAGCTTCAGCGTGACCAGCGCCGATGGCACGGCGCATGTCCTGAGCGTGACGCTGACCGGGACCAACGATGTGCCGGTGTTCCACCTGCAAACCGGGCCTGAATATCACCCGGTTCTGGAATCAGACAACATTCTGCCCTTGATCATCGAGAACATGGGCATGAGCGCGTACATGGCAAAACCCATGGGCGATGGCCTGGATGTGCAGTACGAGGAAATCCGCAACATCTTGAGAGGTCAGGCACCGATTGGTGTCTATGCCGATACCATGGTGACCTTGAAATCGGCTGGTTTGGCCTTGATCGGACCGGATGGTCGTGCCGCGCAAGCATTTGCCGAAGGCCAGGACATCAAATTCCAGGTACTGGTTGATTGGTTGCAGCAAGGGGCCGGTCACGAGTTTCGGGCCTTCGGCCCGGCAAGTGCCGTCGCGTTCCGTATGCAATTCCACGATGCTGGCGATCCGGACCACCTCACGGGCGCGCAAGGCAAAAGCAGCCTGTTGGCAAGCGAGGTCAATACGTGGCCGAATTTCCATGCCTGGCAGCCAAATCCGAACAGCGCTGTCGTTGGTGCCGAAAACAGTGGCCATCTGACAGCTACCGAGGGCGATGCCGCACTGACCGGCCAGTTCCACGCAACCGATGTCGACAAGGGCGACACGTTGACATTCAGCACCAGCGCAACCGTTGACGGTTTTACGCTGAATGCCGACGGCAGCTACCGCTTCGATCCGGCCCACGCTGCCTACCGACACCTGACCGCAGGCCAGACGCTCGACGTGGTGATTCCGCTGACGGTGACCGACGGGGCGGGAGCGGCGGTGACGCAGAACCTGACGATCACGCTGACAGGCACGAACAGTGGCGCGGTGATCGGCGGGCATGCGTACACGGAGCTGCAGGAGGACACCAGACTCGCGCCGGGCAACCTGCTTGCGGCCAGCAGCCAGCTCACGATCACCGATCCCGATGCGGGAGAGGATCACTTTGTCGCGCAGACGAATGTTCTGGGCAGCGGCGGGTACGGTCACTTCAGTATCGCGGCCGATGGCTCATGGAGCTACAGCGCCGACAACGGCCAGAGCGCGATTCAGGGCTTGAAGCCGGGCGATCCCCATTTGATCGATACGCTGGTCGTGACCAGTGCCGATGGCACGACGCACACGCTGACCGTCTCGATCCAGGGTGTGAACGACGCGCCGGTGCTGGTGGCACAGACGCAGGCGGTGACAGAGGATGGCGCGCTGTTGAGCGGGCAGATGGTCGCGACCGACGCCGATGCGCACGATACCAAGACGTTCAGCATCGCGCAGGCCGTCGACGGGCTGACCTTCAACGCTGATGGCAGCTACAGCTTCGATCCAGCGCATGCGGCCTATCAGCATCTGGCTGTCGGGCAGACGCAGGACGTGCTGATCCCGGTGACTGTCACCGACAGCACCGGCCTTACATCGACGCAGAACCTGACGATCACGGTGACCGGCACCAATGATGGCCCGCACGTGGTGGCAGACAGCGCGGCCAAGGCCGTAGATCTGGGCGCCATTGCCGAAGACGCTCCGCGCGTGTTCACCGAGGCCGAGCTGCTACGCGCGGTAGGTGCCAGCGATGTGGATGATGGCGCCAACCTGCACATCGTGGCAAGCTCGCTGACGTCGCCGCACGGCACGTTCAGTGGCGATGCGACGACGGGCTTCACCTTCACCCCAGCCGCCAACTACAGCGGTCAGGACGTGGACTTGCGGTTCAATGTCACTGACGGCGCGGAAAGCCGCGAGGCCTTTGCCAAGCTGAACGTCACGCCGGTGGCCGATACGCCGGTGCTGGGTTGGGTTGGCAAGATCACGCCAGATATCGGCAGCCAGCTCAAGCCCGGCCAAAGCGATAACTTCATCGATCCTTCGGGGATGGGGTGGCAAACGGATAATGCGAGGGGCGTGCGTGTAACGTCGGCCCAGTCCCACGGTGGGCCGGCGGGCCAGGGTCTGTTGCAACTGGCTGCGCAGGACACCGCTGATCCATGGAACTTCTATCGCATTATCAACACCCGTCCCGGACAGCCCCTGCATCTGGCGTTCGACCTGGGGAGCAGTCCAAATTCCTATAAGGCATCGACCCTTGAGGTGCTGCTTGATGGCAAGGTCATCGATACGCTGCAGCCCGCCAGTTCGGGTTACGCGATGCAGCGATACGACTATGACCTGAGGGCCACGGGCAGCCAGTCGCGGATCGAGTTCCGGACGCAAGCTGGGGATTACCATTATTTTGTTCTGGTCGGGAACATCGAGGTCGACGGCAATCCGCCGCTGACGGTAGGGGTCAATAACGACCTGAACCTCAAGCTTGGCCACTACATGTCGCTGGCCGACACCGACGGCAGCGAAACGCTGAGCTACGTGATCAAGGGTTTGCCGGTGGGCTTCACGCTGACCGATGGCAGCCATAGCGTGACGGTTACCCAGGCCGATCAGTTGGTCGACACCCGGGGCTGGCAACAGGATTCCCTGGCGGTTCGCGCCCCCAAGGATTTTGCTGGCGAAGTGGCCGTGACCGTGACCGGTCGCAGCGAGGAGAGTGCCAACCACGACAGTGCAACTTCGGCGGATTTGCCAATGCGGCTGCGCTTTGACCGGCTGGTCATGGCGGAAGACACGACGCTGACCGTGAGTGAAAACAGGCTTCTGGCGCTTGCAGGTGTGGTGCCGGCGCCCGGGCAGCAACTTACCCTCAGCGATGTGCAGGTGGACCCGGCATTCGGCCACTTCACCCACGATGCCAGCGGCAGTTGGACCTTCACGCCCGCCGCCAACGTCAATGCTGACCAGGTGCCGCTCACGCTGCACGTCAGCGGCGGTACGCAGCCGATCAGTGGCACGCTGGAACTGGCGATCACGCCGGTCAACGATGCACCGATGCTGGTGGCGCAGACGCAGGCGGTGACCGAAGATGGCGCGCTGTTGAGCGGGCAGATGGTCGCGACCGACGCCGATGCGCACGATACCTTGGTGTTCAGCATCGCGCAGGCCGTCGATGGCCTGACCTTCAACGCTGACGGCAGTTACAGCTTCGATCCAGCGCATGCGGCCTATCAGCATCTTGCGGCGGGACAGACGCAGGATGTGGTGATCCCGGTGACCGTCACCGACAGTACCGGCCTTACATCGACGCAGAACCTGACGATCACGGTGACCGGCACCTCCGATGGCCCGCAAGTGGTGGCAGACAGCGCGGCCAAGGCCGTCGACCTGGGCGCCATTGCCGAGGACGCTCCGCGCGTGTTCACCGAGGCCGAGCTGCTTCAGGCCGTGGGCGCGACCGCTTCGGACCCCGGCAGCGTGCTGCACATCGCGGCGGGGACACTGACATCGCCGCACGGCACGTTCAGTGGCGATGCGACGACGGGCTTCACCTTCACCCCCGCCGCCAACTTCAGCGGTCAGGACGTGGACTTGCGGTTCAGTGTCACCGACGGCGCAATCAGCCGCGAGGCTTTTGCGACGCTGGATATCACCCCGGTGGCCGATACGCCGATCTTCTATACGCCGCCCGGCGCCAATTCTCTGGCGATTTCGACCGACTTCGACACGATCAAGCTGACCCATCAGTTTGACGATCCCCGGCCGCTTGGCTGGGCCACCGATGCCCCTGTCGGCATCGAGGTGGCACCCGACGACGTGTTCGGCGGGAAAAGTAGCACCAATCGCGTGCTGGAACTGATCTCTAAGGGGGCAGGGGCGTTCAGTTCGCCCAACTTCTACCGCGTGCTCAATACCGAGTCCGGGCAGATGGTGAACTTCGGTTTCGATGTGTCACCGCGTACCGGCTGGGCCGTCGCCCAAGTCCAGGTGCTGTGGGAGGGTCAGGTGATCGACACTTTCACGCCCTCCGGCTCGCAATATGGCATGCAGCACCACGATTATCAGTTGCTGGCGACCACCGCGCAGTCGCGCCTCGAGGTGCGGCTTGTGGATGCGTCGGACGACCGGCGAGCCGTATTCGACAACATCGACATCAACGCCTCGCAGTTGGCGGAACGCTTCGGCTCGGTCAACGGCGACCTGTATCTGAACCTGGCTGCGAACCTGCGTCTTGCCGATACCGACGGTAGCGAAACGCTGAGCTATCAGATCAAGGGGCTGCCGGTCGGCTTCACGCTGACCG
Organism: Novosphingobium sp. FKTRR1; assembly: GCF_020404405.1. Lineage (GTDB taxonomy): Bacteria > Pseudomonadota > Alphaproteobacteria > Sphingomonadales > Sphingomonadaceae > Novosphingobium. Next base: position 5,107 of record NZ_JAIZDA010000054.1, read on the forward strand.
ATGGTACGCACAGCCAGACCATCAGTCAGGCCGGGCAGGTGGTTGATACGCGGGGCTGGGATGGGGATGCCCTGCGGGTGCGGTCGCCGCAGGACTTCAAGGGCCAAATCAACATTCAGGTCAGCGGAACCGCTGAGGAGGGCGCGAACCACCAGACCGCAACATCGGCGGACCTGCCGCTGCGGTTGAACTACGGCGATCTGGCGTTCACCGAGGACAAGGTCGAGGCCATCAGCGAAACCAAGCTGCTGGCGCTGACCGGAGTGCACGCGCCGGGTGGTCACACCTACACCATCACCGACGTGCAGGTGGACCCTGCCTTCGGTCACTTCAGCAAGGATAGCAGCGGCGGCTGGACTTTCACTCCGGTGGCCAATCTTGCGGCCGATGCCGTGCCTTATACCCTGCAGATTCAGGATGGGGCCACCACCTTCCAGGCGCATGCACACCTCAACATCGAGGCCGTGGCCGACGTTGCAGCGGGTAGTGTGACGTCGATCCTCACCGACTTCGACAGCATCCCGCTGCTCAGCCAGTTCACCAACCCCAGCCAGCTTGGCTGGTCGACCGACGGGCGTCAGGGCATCGAGCTGGCCGCAGACAACGTGTTCGGCGGCACCAGCGGCACAAACCGGGCGCTTGAGCTGATCTCGAAGGGTGCAGGCGACGTCAGCTCGCCCAACCTCTATCGCGATCTTGCGACCGGGGCGGGGCAACTGCTCCACTTCGGTTTCGACGTGTCGGCGCGTACCGGTTGGGCGGCTGCCAAAGTTGAAGTGCTGTGGGAAGGCAAGGTAATCGACACCTTCACGCCGTCCGGCGCCTATGCGATGCAGCATCGCGACTACGAGTTGCAGGCCACCGGCGATCAGTCACGCATCGAGATCCGCGTCGTAGGCGACAATGCCGACCTGCGGACAATCTTCGACAACCTGCATATCGGCCCCCCGCAGAACCTCGAACGGCAGGGGATGACCGGTCACGACCTTCAGCTTGATCTGGCAACCAACTTGCGTCTGGCCGATACCGATGGCAGCGAAACCATCAGCTATCTGATCAAGGGCCTGCCGGCTGGCTTCACGCTGACCGACGGGGTGCACCACACCACCTCCACCGCGGCGGATCAGGTGATCGATACCACCGGCTGGGACCAGCAGGCCCTGGCCGTTCAGGCTCCCCAAGGATATCAGGGTCAGCTGGCGATTCAGGTCAGCGCCCGGACCGAAGAGACGGCCAATCACCAGAGCATCATCTCACCCGAGATGCAGTTCCGTCTTGGCTTTACCGACCTGGCGGTGGTCGAGGATACGCCGCGCACCTTTGCCGAAGCGCAACTGTTGGGACTGGCGGGCATTCATGCTCCGGTCGGACAGACCTACGCGATCAGCGATATACAGGTGGACCCGGCCCTCGGCCAGTTCACGCACGATGCCAACGGCGGCTGGACGTTCACGCCTGCGGCCAACGTCAATGCCGATCAGGTGCCGTTCACGCTGCACGTCAGCGGCGGCGCGCAGCCGATCAGCGCCGCGCTGGAACTGGCGATCACCCCGGTCAACGATGCGCCGGTGCTGGCGGCACAAACGCAGGCGGCGACCGAGGATGCGGCGTTGTTCACCGGCCACATCGCCGCGACGGATGTTGATGCGGGCGACACGCTGACGTTCAGCGTTGCGACAGCGGTGGCGGGCTTCACGCTCAATGCCGACGGCAGCTACAGTTTTGATGCCACCGATGCGGCCTATCAGCATCTGGCTGCCGGCAAGACGCAGGCTGTGGTCATCCCGATCACCGTCACCGACAGCGGTGGGCTGACTGCGACGCAGAACCTGACGATCACGGTGACCGGCACCAACGATGGTCCGCACGTGGTGGCGGATACGGCGGCGAAGGCCGTCGACATGGGCGCCATTGCCGAGGACGCTCCGCGCGTGTTCACCGAGGCCGAGCTGCTTCAGGCCGTGGGCGCGACCGCTTCGGACCCCGGCAGCGTGCTGCACATCGTGGCGGGTTCGCTGACGTCGCCGCACGGCACGATCAGCGGCGATTCCGCACATGGCTTCACCTTCACCCCCGCCGCCAATTACAGCGGTCAGGACGTGGACCTGAAGTTCAGCGTCACCGACGGGACGCAAAGCAGCGAGGCCTTTGCCAAGCTGGATATCACCCCGGTGGCCGATACGCCGGAGCGGCTGGCGGGCAAGCCGCTGAACAGCAACTTTGAAGATGCGCCGGGTGCGGCGGGCTGGCAGATAAATTCAGGCGCGACCCTTCCCTTGCGTGGGGGAAGCCCCACCGGCGGTCAGGCCGTTGCACTTACGGTCGGCGGCGCCGAACTTCTCTACCGGGACTTCGACACCTTTGCCGGCCAGCGTCTGCACGTGTCCTTCGATCTGGCTGACCCGCAGACTACCGGCAATTTCCCGGTGCGCGTGCTCTGGGAAGGGAAAGTGATCGCGCTTCAATCGCTGATAGGCAGCAGCGGACATGCGGTACATCGTGAGGTGGATCTGGTGGCCACCGGTCCCAATTCCCGGCTGGAGTTCAGACCAGACGAAGGACTTCATGGGTTCGACGGCAAAACCGACGTTGTCGACAACATCAAGGTCACCTTCCAGGATATCCGGTCGGATCGTGAAGCAGTCGCCAATCGTGATCTGCAGCTTCAGCTCGGCAAGGAGTTCGCGCTTACCGACACCGATGGCAGCGAAAGCCTGCACTACATGGTCAAGGGGCTGCAGGTCGGCTTCACGCTGACCGACGGCACGCACAGCGCGACCGTGACTCAGGCCGATCAGCAGATCGACACCCGCGGCTGGCAGCAGGATGCGTTGCGAGTGCAGGCGCCCAAGGACTTCACGGGGGCGGTAGACCTTCAGGTCATCGCCCGCAGCGAGGAAGCGGGCAACGCGGTCACCGCCGATTCGCAGGTTCTGCCGATGCGGCTGACGTTCGAGCCAGCCAGCCTGCTCTCCCTGACCGAAGACACGCCCAAGACCTTCAGCGGCGCCAAGCTGATGGCACTGGCGGGTGCCGTGCCGATACCCGGCGAACACCTGACCCTGAGCGATGTGCAGGTCGATCCCGCCTTCGGCCACTTCACCCACGACAGCCATGGCAACTGGACGTTCACGCCAGCGGCAAACGTATCGGCCGATCAAGTGCCGATCACGCTGACGGTGGCGGGCAGCACCCAGCCGATCACGGCCACGCTGGCCCTCAGCATCGCGCCGGTTGCGGATGCGCCGCTCAGCGGTGGCGGGCTGTCGGTGAACACCGATTTCGATCATGAGAGCGTCGGCGGCGATGGCTGGGCCTTTGTCGACGGCAGCGGCATGGGCTGGCACACCGATTATTCCAAGGGCATTCAGGTCGGTCAGGACAAGCTTTATGGCGGCACCAGCAGCACCAACAAGATCGTCGAACTGACCGCGAACGGCGGCAGCAACATCTATCGTGACCTGCCCACCACGGCGGGTCAGGCCTTGCACTTCGGCTTTGACCTGTCGGCACGCGGGGGCCAAGCCGTCGCGCCGCTGGAGGTGGTGTGGGAAGGCAAGGTGATCGACACGATCAAGCCGGGCAGCGGCTTTGCCCTTGTGCACCATGCCTATGAACTGGTCGCCACCGGAGCCAATTCGCGCATCGAACTGCGCGCCACCGGTGGAGGCGATGGCCGCGCGATCATCGACAACATCGCGATCAGTCCGCCACCGCAAGTGGGGCTGGTCAACCATGCGGTGCATCTCGATGTCGGTCAGGTCTTCCATCTGGCCGATACCGACGGCAGCGAGACGCTCAGCTATCTGATCAAGGACTTGCCGGTCGGCTCCACGCTCAGCGATGGCACCCACAGTGTCACTGTGGCGACGGCGGGTCAGGTGATCGACATGCAGGGCTGGCAGGTGGATGGCCTGACCCTGCAAGCGCCCAAGGATTTCGAGGGCCAACTGGACTTCAAGCTCAGCGCGCGCGCCGAAGAAGGCGCCACGCACGAGACCGCGCTGTCGGCGGAACAGTCGATGCGTCTGAGTTTCGAGCGTCTTGTGACGGCGGAAGACACGCCGAAGTCGTTCACCGAAGCGCAGTTGTTGCAATTCGCCGGTCTCCGCGCACCGGCCGGACAGACCTTTACGCTGGGCGATGTGCAAGTGGACCCGGCGTTCGGTCACGTCACCCACGATGCCGACGGCAAATGGACGTTCACACCGGCGGCCAATGTCTCGGCCGATGCGGTGCCGTTGACGCTGCACGTCAGCGGCGGCGCGCAGCCGATCACCGCCACGTTGCCGTTGAATATCACCCCGGTCGTGGACAAGCCGGTGGTGGATATACCGGCAGGTACAGTCGACGCGACCGACTTCGATACGGTGCGGGTTACCGATTCCAGCGGTAGCCAGTTCGTCGATCCCGCACAGTTCGGCTGGCACAGCGGTGGCAGCAAGGGAGTCGAACTTGGCAAGGAGACGCTGTTCGGCGGCAGCAACGCGTCCAATCAGGTGGTCGAGCTGATTTCCAAGGCCGCTTCCTATAACGATCCCAGCATCTACCGCGATCTCACCACGCAGCCGGGGCAGCAGTTGCATTTCAGCTTCGATCTTTCGCGGCGCGACAAATGGGCGGTCGGGCCGGTCGAGGTGCTGTGGGAAGGCAAGGTGATCGACACCATCACCCCGACCGGTGATGGCTATGCGATGCGCCATCACGCCTATGATCTGGTTGCCACCGGCAGCACTTCGCGCATCGAACTGCGCGTGGTCGGCGACACGGTGGACCAGCGTGCAATCATCGACAATCTGGAGATCAGCGGCCCTCCGCAGTTCGGTCTGGCGAACCATGATCTGCTGCTGAACCTTACGCACGACCTGCACCTTGCCGATACCGACGGCAGCGAGACGCTGACCTACATCGTCAAGGGGCTGCCGGTGGGCTTCACGCTGACCGATGGTACGCACAGCGTCACGGTTGCCACAGCCGGTCAGGTTGTCGAGACGGCGGGTTGGACGCAGGACGCCATCGTGGTACGCCCGCCACAAGACTTTCATGGCCTGCTAGACCTTCAGGTCGCCGCGCGCGCCGAAGAAACCGGCAACCACCAGACGGCGACATCGGCCGATATGGAGGTGCGCCTCAGCTTCGAGAGCCTGAGCACGACCGAAGACACGCCGAAGTCTTTCACTGAAGCGCAGTTGTTGCAATTCGCCGGTCTCCGCGCACCGGCCGGACAGACCTATACGCTGGGCGATGTGCAGGTGGACCCGGCGTTCGGTCACGTCACCCACGATGCCGACGGCAAATGGACGTTCACCCCGGCGGCCAATGTCTCGGCCGATGCGGTGCCGTTGACGCTGCATGTCAGCGGCGGTGCGCAGCCGATCACCGCCACGTTGCCGTTGAATATCACCCCGGTCGTCGATGCGCCGGTGCGTGAGGCGAGCGCCGACACCAGCGGGCAGGCCATATCGATGGATTTCAACAGCGTCGCGGTCGGTAACGACGGCTATGCCTTTGTCGATCTTGCCGCAGCCGGCTGGCACACCGATGGCAGCAAGGGTTCGGAAGTCGGCCAGGACAAGTTCTATGGCAGCAATACAACCACCAACCTCGTGCTGGAGTTGATATCCAACGATAACAAGAACATCTACCGGACACTGCCTACGGCGGCTGGCGAAGTACGGCATTTGTCATTCGACCTGTCTGCTCGCCCCGGTCAATCCAAGTCGCCGCTCGAAGTGGTGTGGGAAGGCAAGGTGATCGACACGATCACGCCCGCCGATGGCTATGCGATGGTGCGTCATGAGTATGATCTGGTGGCCACCGGCAGCAATTCGCGCATTGAACTGCGCGCCAGCGGGTCGGGCGACAAGCGGGTCATCCTCGACAATATCGCAATCGGCGCCCCGATCCCGCCGCAAATCGCGCCGGTCAACCATGACTTGCATCTGAACCTTACGCACGACCTGCACCTTGCCGATACCGACGGCAGCGAAACGCTGACCTACATCGTCAAGGGGCTGCCGGTGGGCTTCACGCTGACCGATGGCACACACAGCGCCACGGTTGCCACCGCAGGGCAGGCGATCGAGACGACCGGCTGGAATCAGGACGCGCTGATGGTGCGCGCGCCGCAGGATTTTGCCGGGCAACTCGCGATTCAGGTCAGCGCCCGCGCCGAAGAGACCGCGAACCACCAGACGGCGACTTCGGCCGGCATGACCGTGGCGTTGAGCTTCGAAAGCCTGACCATCGCCGAAGACACGCCCAAGACCTTTACTGCGGTGCAGATGATGCAACTGGCGGGCATCGTCGCACCGGCCGGGCAGACTTACACGCTGGATGACGTGCAGGTGGACCCGGCGTTCGGCCATGTCACCCATGAAGCCGACGGCAAATGGACGTTCACCCCTGCGGCCAATGTCTCGGCCGATGCGGTGCCGTTGACGCTGCACGTCAGCGGCGGTGCGCAGCCGATCACCGGATCGCTGTCACTGAGCATTGCGCCGGTGGTGGATGCGCCGGTGCTGGAGCCGGGCAGCGGTCCGCAGCCGTTCGATCTTTCGGCCAATTTCGACACCATTTCGATGGGTTCCGCTGGCTGGGCGACCACCGATCCGGCCACTGCCGGCTGGCACACCGACCACAGCGGCGGTGTCGAGATGGCGACGGAAAAGGTCTATGGCGGCACCAGCGACACCAGCGTGGCGGTCGGCCTGATTGCCAGTGCCGGGGCCAACCTGTTCCGCGAAGTACCGACCCAGGCGGGGCAGACGGTCCACCTGAGCTTTGACCTGTCCGCCCGTCCCAAGTTCGGCAAGTCGCCGGTCGAAGTGATGTGGGAAGGCAAGGTGATCGATACGATCACGCCTTCGGCAGATGGCTTCGCGATGGTGCGGCATGACTATGATCTGGTCGCTACCGGCAGCAATTCGCGGATCGAGCTGCGCCTCAGCGGTTCGGGCGATCAACGTGCGCTGCTCGACAATCTTCGGGTTGTCGGGCAGGCACCCGCACAGGTTGCCCTGACCAACCACGACTTCCACCTCGACCTGCCCCACAACCTGCACCTTGCCGATACCGATGGCAGCGAGACGCTGACCTACATCGTCAAGGGGCTGCCGGTGGGCTTCACGCTCACCGATGGCACGCACAGCGTCACGGTTGCCACAGCAGGTCAGGTGATCGAAACGACGGGCTGGACGCAAGACGCCATCGCCGTTCGCCCGCCGCAGAACTTCCTTGGCGACATCAACCTTCAGATCAGTGCCCGCGCCGAAGAGACCGCCAACCACCAGACGGCGACCTCGGCCGACATGGCGATCCGGCTGAGCTTCGAGGGATTGAGCACCGCCGAAGACACGCCCAAAACCTTTACCGAAGCGCAGTTGCTGCGTTTCGCGGGCATCAGCGCGCCTGCCGGACAGACTTATACGCTGGCCGATGTGCAGGTGGACCCGGCGTTCGGTCACTTCACCCACGATGCCAATGGCGGCTGGACGTTCACGCCTGCGGCCAATGTCTCGGCCGATGCGGTGCCGTTGACGCTGCACGTCAACGGCGGGGCGCAGCCGATCAGCGCCGCGCTGGAACTGGCGATCACCCCGGTCAACGATGCGCCGGTACTGGCGGCACAAACGCAGGCGGCGACCGAGGGTGGCGCCTTGCTGACCGGGCATCTGAGCGCCAGCGATGTGGATCAGGGCGATACGCTGACGTATTCGCTGGGCCATGCGGTCGATGGCTTCACCCTGAATGCCGATGGCAGCTACACCTTCGATCCCGGCCATGCCACTTATCGGCACATTGCCGCCGGGCAGACCGAACAGGTGGTCATCCCGGTAACGGTGACCGATGCCGCCGGTGCCACCAGCACCGCCAATCTGACAATCAACCTGGGCGGCACCAACCAAGGCGCGGTGATCGCGGGTAACGATGCGGGCACAGTCAAGGAGGACTATCAGGTTACCGCCACCGGCCATCTGGAGGTGCAGGGGCTGCTCACCATCAACGATGCCGATACAGGCGAGGCCAGGTTCGTGCCGGCCAACGCCGTGGGCACCACCTATGGTCGCTTCACCGTGGATCAGTCGGGCAACTGGCTCTATCAGGCGGACAACAAGTCGGACGCGATCCAGAGGCTCAACACCGGTCAACATCTGACCGATACCTTCACCGTGCACAGCGTGGATGGCGCGGCCCACACCATCACCGTCACCATTCAGGGTCAGGACGATGGACCGCCGTGGGTGATGCCCACCAACCCCACCCGGTCGGACGATGCCTACACCCAGATCGGTCAGGCGTTGGGATCACTCCACCATCAAAACTTCCAGTACCTCGGCAACATGATGCTTCATGCTGATACCAGCACCTATCCGTTTGAGAGGGCGGTGGTTGTCATCAAGAACGCCGGGGTTGCCCTGATTTCGCCCGACGGCACCGTGGCGAAGACTTTCGGAGATCCTCGCGGCACCATTACCGAAGTCCCGATCATCGAAATGATCAACTGGCACGCCAAGGGCGCCGGTTACCACGTGGTGTTCACCAATGCGAAGGCGCAGGAACTTGCGGTCTATGCCCATAACAATGGCAATCCCGGGTTGCTGTCGGGCCATGCTCCGTACTCCGATTTTGTGCTTCATCCGGAACAGAACCCGGCCCACCTGACGCCGGTGATGCACGAGTTGACCGGCGCCAGCCCGCCTGCGCCGCCGGTCGACTACGCCGCCGCGCCGCCGCTGGCGGACCATGATCCGCTGCACGATCAGGCTATCGGGCATGATGCCCATGCCGGTGCTGCGGTCGACGTCGGCGGTTCCCACACCCCTGCCGCAGAGCATCCCGATCAGGTCCACGCGGGCCACGATGGCGTCACCCCGCCGCCGATGGTGCCGGAGCCGGTCCATGCGCCTGTCCAGGATGCTACCCATGATACTGCCCACGATCTGGACGCGCAGCACCCGACCGATGTGCCGCTGTCCGAGCAGCCGACGGAAAGCCAGCCGCCCGAACCGGTGCCCTTCACGCCGCATCCGGATGCCTTGACGCCCTATCTGCAGTTCGCTGCCCTTCAGGGTGATGGCGCGGCGGACCCGCTCGCCCATCCCGATCAGGGCGGAACGTCAGCCGTGGACGACTACCTTGCCGCAGCGGGCGTCTCGCCCGACGAGGTGGCGCCGCAGCACGAACCCGACCTGCCACCCGATTCGATCATGAACGACATGGATCCGGCGCATGTCCATGCATCGCCCGACCATACCGATCCGGCGATCGACCCGGCGCTCGACGTGCCGGTGGTCCATCCCGATCTGCTGAACGATCATCAGGATGCGGATTCCGACGATCGCGCGCATGTATTGCGATCTGATGCCGCGCAGCGTTCCGATTTGATCGCGCGCAGGTAAAGCACCTGATCGTTGGTATCTATTCGCACTATGGTTTGGCGTTGGTCAAGC
>NZ_JAIZDA010000055.1 GCF_020404405.1 Novosphingobium sp. FKTRR1
CCCGCACCTTCCCGCATATGCTTGCGGCGAGCGGTATCAGTCCAGGGCATGTGCTTCCTCCATCGTCTCGACAACGACGCTGAATCACAACCTACTGATATCGCTCAACCACTTTTCGCTCGGGCTCTTAGAGCCGATTGCGGGGCAATTTGACATTTCTTGCGCTTGAGGCGCGACTGAAATCGCATGATAATCACGAATCTCCACCGCACAATGGATCACCGCAAGGTGGGCAGGTAAGGTCGTTGCTGTCCGCATCGATTTACCGGGCCATCAATTGTTCAATTCAGCAACGACTTGAACCGGCCAAGATATGGCGATTGTCATATGCATGGCCGTCACAATCGCGACTTGCCGTGCCAGGTCGCCAACATCACAGATGCCATCGGTAATCCATCCGGAATGCAACTCCGTCCGTTGGCAGATGCTGGATGAAAAACTGTCACAAAGCTCAACGATGCGGTCAAGGTGCGATAGCGCACATAAACTTGTTGTCATAAATATGACCATGCGGTTTGGCCCGCCCTAGTCAATTGAGTAGGCATGATATTCGTCAATCGGTTCTCAAATTTGCCTTTTTTTCGCGATGTTTAATCTTGCGAATCGGTAAAACTCCGTAGTAGCTTTATTGCGATTAACGATTTTCAATAGTTGTTTTCGATATCCGGAATATTCGTTCCCGATTTTGAATGATTTAGCTCCGCCCCAAGTCGAAAATGCCTGGGTGGGCCGTGTGCGCGCGATTTGAATTTTGCGAGGGGTGGGTAATCATGAGCTCTATTTCCGTTCAGGGTACCAATGGCGCCAATGGGGCGAACAGCGTAACAGCTGGCGTTGCCGGTGGTGCGGGCGTTGCAGGGCAGGCTGCAACCGCCGCAACCGCGACCCCGACCGACGCTTCCAATATTGCCACCGCCATCGGCGGTAATGGGGGTGTCGGCGGCAAAGGTGCTTCGATCCCCGCATCTGCGGGCACGGCGGCGGGTGCGGGCGGCGCAGGGGGCGCCACCTCGGCCACGGCGACCACGGGTGTGGCTGGACCGGCAAACGCGAAAGTGAAGTCGGTTGGCGGCAACGGTGGCGCCGCAGGTCTGCAAGGCGTTGGTACGTCAGTCGGCGCAGGGGCGAGCGGCGGTGTTGGCGGTGCCTCCACCGGGGCGGCGTCTGCGGCCAACACCGGAACTTCGGGTGATCCCGTAACCGCCGCCGCCACCGTCACTGGCGGTAATGGTGGAGCTGGCGTTGGTGCCGGGTTCGCAGGTGGTGCAGGCGGTGTCGCCAGCGGGGCCAAAGCATCGGCGACGACGGCTGGCAATGGCGCGGTCTCTGCCAATGTGTTCCAGACCGGCGGCAATGGCGGTGCAGCGACGAGCGGCGCGACCGGCGGTGCGGGCGCATCGTCGGCATTGACCAATGCGGTTTCCGGCAAGACCAGCGGCGGCACCATGAACCTTGTCGAACAGGCGACTGGTGGCAATGGCGGTTCGGCCAAGGGAGGGGGCAAAGGTGGTGCTGCTGGTACTGCGAGCGCCAGCCTGACAGTTGACGATACGGTCAGTTCGACCACCAGCGCCAGCGTACGGGCGCGCTCGTTGGCGCAAGGCGGCATCGGCGGCAGCAGCGATACCGCGGCGGCGGCAGCCGGCGGCACGGCAACCGCAGCCACGAGCGTGAAGGGCGCATTTGAAATCAATGGCGCCAGCGCGGTTGCCTATGGCGGTGTCGGTGGCTCGGCGACGGTCAAGGGCTCAGGCGCGGCTGGTGGTGCGGCAACGGCGAGCAGCGCCGCGCAAACGACCGATACCGCCCGTTCCAACGCTTACGCGTCCGCTCTCGGCAAGGGTGGCGACGGTGGCGCAGGCGCTGGCGTTGGTGCAACTGGCGGCGCGGGCGGTGTCGCCAGCGGGATCAAGGCCAGTGTCGTCAATGCCGGGGCGGGTTACAGCTCGGCCGGAGCATATCAGTACGGTGGCAATGGCGGTAACGGAGCGGCCGGGGCGACCGGTGGTGCGGGCGCCAGTTCCTCGTTGACCAACGCGGTCAGCGGCAGCACGAACGGCGGCAGTCTCGATCTGTATCAGCTTGCCTATGCCGGTGATGGCGGGCTGGCGGCCGGCGGCGGCGCTGGCGGTGCGGCCGGTGCAGCCACATCATCGCTGACATTCGATGACACCAAGAACGTGACCTCCAGTAATGTCCTGACAGGCGAAGCTGACGCCTATGGTGGCGCAGGTGGCGGGTCCGATACCGGCGTGACCGCCGCTGGCGGTGCGGCAAATGCATCCGTGGCGCTGACCGGATCGAAGGGTGCCATTGTGGGGCCCAACGGCGGCGTTTATGTCGATGGCGAAGCCTTTGCAGTGGGCGGTGCTGGCGGCGGAGCGCTTGTTACCCGCAACGGCGGCTTGCCGACAAACGGCGCAGCCGGTGGCACGGCAACAGCCAAGTCGACAGTCACTTCGGCCGGTTCCGCTTATGCCTACGCATACGGCAACGGCGGCCAAGGCGGCATTGGCAGTGGGGCGGGCCAGACCGGTGGCGCAGGCGGGGTCGCATCGAGCGTTACCGCCACCGCGACTGGTTATACTGATGCAAATGCCATCGTCAGGCAGAGCGGCGGCAACGGTGGTGCGGGCTACAACGGCGCCGCTGGTGGTGCAGGTGCCAGTTCCACCGCCAACAACGCTGTCAGTGGCAGCAGCAATGGCGGATACTTGTACCTTGATCAGGCCGCGACTGGCGGCAACGGCGGCTATTCGGATACGGGCGCGGCAGGGGCTGCAGGTGCGGCGAGTTCCTCGTTGACATTTGACGGCAGCACTGGCGCAACGCCTGCGACCTATCTTTCGGGCGTTGTGCGGGCAACGGGTGGAACAGGTGGATCGACCGATACCGGAACCACCAACGTTGGCGGTAGTGCGATTTCCACGATCGCACTGAAAGGCTCCGGCAGTCTCGGCGCCACCGCGCTGGCCTATGGCGGAAGCGGCGGCTCAGTAACCGGCGGCAACGGCAATACCAGCTACAATCCACTTCCTTCAGAGGGTAACGGCGCGGCCGGTGGGGCTGCCACGGCAACATCGTCCGCGACGACGGCAATCGGTAGCGGCAATGTGGCCAGCGCGAGCGCGACCAGCTTCGGCGGCGGTGGCGGAACCGGGTATGGCGCGGGGAACAGCGGTGGCGCAGGTGGTCTGGCCAGCGGCACGACGGCTTCGGCCACGATTACCGGCGTGCCCGTCAGCCCCGGATATGGTGTTGCGTCCGCCAGCGCCAGCCAATCCGGCGGTTCCGGTGGTTGGGGCTATGACGGCGCCGACGGTGGCGCTGGCGCATGGTCATCGCTGACCAATGCCGTGACCGGGGTAACCAACGGATCGACCGTAAGCCTGTCGCAGTCAGCCAACGGCGGCAGCGGCGGGTACAGTTCGGACGGTACGGCTGGTATTGCGGGCTATGGCAGCAGTTCGCTTGCGTTTGACGATACCAAGTCGGCCACCGCCAGCGGGCTGGTGTCTGCCAATGTCAACGCCAACGGTGGCGCTGGCGGTGGCACGAACGTCGGCTCGGCCACGGCAGGCGGCCTTGCAGCCTCGTCTGGGGTGCTGACTGGAGCCAATTCACTGACTCTGAACGTCAACAGTTATGGCGGCGGTGGCGGATCTGGTGGTCTGTTTGCCAATGGCGCCAGCGGGGGCACGGCATCGGCATCGGGCAAGGCCACTACGACGACGGCAGGCACCTATGCCCCAACCAACGTCTCGGTGTTTGCGCGCGGCGGCAACGGTGGTTCGGGCAGTGGAGCAGGCATGCACGCTGGCTCAGGCGCTGCTGGCACGATCACCGCGGCATCCGCAATCACCGCTGGCAACAACAGCGCCTCGGCAAGGGCGACCCAGTACGGCGGTTCGGGCGGTACGGGCTATTCCGGTGCAACCGGCGGTGCCGGTGCCGCATCGAGCATCAACAACGTCGTCACTGGCCGCACCAATGGCGGCAATCTGTCGCTGTTTCAGACGGCGGTTGGCGGCAATGGCGGTTTCACGACGTCGGGCAGCGGAGCGGGTGGCGCGGCAGGCGCGGCCACTTCGGTGTTCGCTTTCGATGATACCGCATCAACCACCAAGAGCGTGGATGTCAGCGGACGGTCATGGGCCGACGGCGGCGAAGGCGGCGGAGCGGCGACCGGGATTGCCGGCAATGGCGCTGCGGCAACGGCGTCGCTGGCGCTGACCGGCACCGGCACCATCGGCTACAACAGCGGATCGCAGGCTTATGCCTTCGGCGGCGGCGGGGGTACAAGCCAGGGCGGTTACGATGCCAATGGCAATCCGGTGGCCGGAGTAGCGGGCACCGGTGGCGGTGCCACCGCCAAGAACGTCTCGATCACGACCAGCCTGACCGCTGGCGCGACCGCCACCGCCAATGCCTATGGCGGCTATGGCGGGTACAATGCCAGCACTGCCGGAACCGGCGGTACCGGTGGCGCCGCCAATGCCACTTCGGCACAGGCCAAGACGGGCGGATCGGGTTCGGCCAATGCCTATGCGCAAGCCATCGGCGGTACCGGCGGATGGAGTAACGGCAATGGCGGGGCAGGCGGTGCGGCCAACATCACGACGGCCAATGCAATAACGGCGGGTGCGGGCTCGGCTACCGCCTCTGCTGGTCAATATGGCGGTGATGGCGGCGGCGCGCAATCGACCGGTACCGGCGGCGCAGGTGCCGGTACCAAGCTGACCAACGCCGTCTCCGGCAGCACCAAAGGTGGCACTTTGTCACTTGGCCAGTTTGCCAGCGGTGGTAACGGTGGCTACTCCGTTGGGGGCACCGCTGGTGCAGCGGGTTCCGCCAATTCGGTCTTGACGTTCGATGATACCGCGAACGCCACCACCAGCAAGGTCTTGTACACCAGTTCAAGCGCGGGTGCCGGTAGTGGCGGGTCGACATCGACCGGCACGGCTACGGCTGGCGGCGCTGTCGCGGCTTCCAATACCACCATCGGCGGTGACGCCCTTGTGTCTGCTCGGGCGGATTCGTATGGTGGTACAGGTGGCTCAAAAGCGATTGGCAGCGGCGCAGCGGGTGGTGCTGCGACGGCGCAGTCCTCGGCAACCAATGCGGCGACGTCGACGGCATCGGTCAGTTCCCAGGCCACTGCATCGGGCGGTCGCGGCGGTGATGCTTACTACGGCGGATCGACCGCCGGTGCGGGCGGACAAGCCAGTGGTACGAGTGCTTCGGGCGTGGGCGGTACGGGCACCACTTCCGTCAGCGTCTATCAGCAGGGCGGTTACGGCGGGACTGGCTTTTCCGGCGCCAATGGCGGCGCCGGGGCCAAGTCGTCTTTGACCAACGCCGTCAGCGGCAGGACAAATGGCGGTTTTCTGGAGTTGGACCAGACGGCTTTTGGGGGTCGCGGTGGCTTCAGTGAAACCGCTACCGGCGGTGCCGGTGGAGCGGCCAGTTCAACATTGACTTTTGACGACACCGCTAACACGTCCTCCAGCAAACAGCTCAGTGGCTTTGCCGATGCCTATGGCGGCAATGCCGGCGAGAGTGGCGCAGGAGCTGCCGGTGTTGCGGGCGCGGCAAATGCGGCGGTCGCAGTGACCGGTAAGCAGAACGTCACTGCGCAGGCTTATGTCAATGGTGGTAATGGCGCGGCGGGCAGCACCAGCAACTCGGCGGGCGGTATCGCGGCCGCGACCGCTTCGGCCGTCTCGACCAATACGGGAAGCGGAATCGGTGTCGTCGCGCGCGTTGATACCTTTGGCGGCGGCGGCGGATCGGGTCGGTTTTTCGGCTATTACAACAGTACAGGCGCGGCAGGAAATGGTGCTTCGGTCAGTGGCTCATCGGCAAAGGCCATCAACGCGGGTAGCGGCTCCGCCATCGCCAAGGTGGTGCAATACGGCGGCAGTGGTGGTTCATCCAGCAATGGGCTTGCCGCAGGCAATGGCGGCAATTCGACGCTGACCAATGCCGTGTCCGGAAGTACCAATGGTGGCGCCCTGTACCTCGATCAGTGGGCCTATGGCGGCGCTGGCGGCAACTCCACTTATGCCACGAATCCCACTCTGGGCGCCGCTACTGGCGGACAGGGCGGTGCGGCCAGTTCGCAACTGACCTTTGACGATACGCTCAATGCCAACAAGTCGGCCCAGATCACGGCGTCGATATGGGCTTTGGGGGGCAACGGCGGATTCGGCACGAACTCTGCGAATGGCGCAGGTGGTGCGGCGAACGCTGGCAGCACGATCAAGGGCACCAACATTGCGCTGACCGTCCGGGCAACTGGCGGCAGCGCGGTGGCCACCAATGGCATTGCCGCAGGCGGCGCGGCCGTGGCCAACGGTGTGGCAAACGCCTCGAACACCGCAGAAAGCCGGGTCAACGCGGATGGTGGTCTTGGTACCAGCAGTAGCGGCAATGCATCGGCCACAGTTACCGGGCTGCGCGGTGTTGCCCAAGCGACGGCAACGGCCACACAGGGCAAGGGCTTCCTTGTCCGGACGTTGTCCGGTTTCACCTCGGTGCAGTTGTCCAGCAACGGCTCGGCGCTCGACAGTGCGACCGACGTGTCCATCGCCCAGTATGGCGTCACCGCTGCTGCGTTCAATTCGACCGCGCAAGGCGTGGCTTTCATCACCGGGGCGCCGGTTGCCACTGACATTGGCAACATCTTCGTCGCCAACTCAAACATCGCCAAGGCGTTCGGATCGGCATCGTCGTACTTCGCCATTGCCGAACTGGGCGGGCGCTACACCAGCGCAGGAACCGGCACCGAAACCGTCAACACGTCAGTCAGTCTGCAGGTCGATCTCAACCAGTTGGCGGTGAAACAGAACCTGCTGATCGGTCTGTACGGGGGCAAGCTCGTCGGAACGGGGGTGACCGGAGTGACCCTGACGATCTCGGCCAATGGTGCGACGCTGTTGTCCCAGTCGTTCGCGACCGGGGCTGCGGCAGTGGCCTATTTCACCAACGATGCCATCAACCTCGGCTCGCTCACGTCCGCACTGTTCACCGGCAACGGCAATATCGCCAACCTGACGGTCAACCTCACGGTCAGCACCAATTCGGCTGGCTCCGGGTTCTACGGCAGCGTGCTCATCGGTGATCCGCCAAAGACGATCACCGGCACCGCCAAGGCCAGCACGCTGGACGGCAGCGCGGGCAACACGGTGG
Source organism: Novosphingobium sp. FKTRR1 (assembly GCF_020404405.1). Taxonomy (GTDB): domain Bacteria; phylum Pseudomonadota; class Alphaproteobacteria; order Sphingomonadales; family Sphingomonadaceae; genus Novosphingobium. The sequence goes on from NZ_JAIZDA010000055.1 coordinate 7,192, forward strand.
TGCGCGCCGGGTCTGCCGGTGACACGCTGATTGGTGGCAAGGGCGATACGCTGGTCGGCGGCGCTGGTGCGGACACCTTCGTGTTCCACGCCAAGTTCGGCGAGGAAACGCTCTATGACTTCGCCAGTGGCGCTGGCGCCGGTCATGATACGCTGCAATTCGACAAGAGCGTGTTCGCCGACTGGGCCCACTTGCTGGGGGCCACCAAGCAGGTCGGCACCGATCTTCAGATCACGCTCGATCCAACCGATGTGCTGACGCTGAAGAATGTGGCGCTGACCAGCTTCACCCAAAGCAACGCGCACTTCGTCTGACCTGTCAGACGAACTCCAAGGAAGAAAGGGAGCGGGCCGGGATGCAGAGCAGCATTCCGGCCCGGTTCTGTTTGGTCTGTGCTTGCCGCCGGTCACCCGGCTGGATGAAGGCTCAATGTTCGCGCGCGGCCCGCTTGATCGTGGTCATGACTGGGCTGATCAACCAGGAAATGATCCGCCGGTCGCCCGTGCGGATGTCGGCAACCACGTCCATACCCGCAGATAGCGGCACCGGCTGGCCATCGACCATGATCGCGTTGCGATCGAGCTGGATGCGCGCGACATAGCCAGCGCCCTGTTTCTGGTCGGGCACCGCATCACGCGTGACTGACAGCACCCGGCCAGGGATCGCGCCGAAGCGGATGAACGGGAACGCATCGACCTTCACCGACACCGACTGGCCGCTGTGGACAAACCCGGCATCGCGGTTGAGCACGCGCGCTTCGACCATGATGTCGTTGCGGTCGGGCACGATCACCATCAGCGGTCTGGCCGGTTCGACAACGCCGCCGATGGTGTGCAGCGCCAGTTGCTGGACGGTGCCGTCGACCGGAGCCACCAGACGTTGCAGCCCGGCGCGCCGCGTTGCCTTGGTCACGTCCTCACGCTTTTGAACGAGGTCAGCCTGTGCCTTGGCAAGGTCGGTCAGCGCCTGACGGCGCGCCTGTTCGCGGGTCTGGGCCATAGCCTCAGCGTACTTGCGCGCTTCGGAGGCGCCATGCCGCTCTTGCGCGGCGGCTACCTCGCGGTCGCCAAGTTCCGACAGGTGCTGGCGTTGCAGGTCCAGCAGTCTCATGCCGGGGGCATAGCCAAGGCGGTCCAGCCGGTTCATTGCCGCAACCTCGCGTTCCAGGATCGGCGCGGTGGCATCGAACTTGGCGCGCGTCGCCGCGGCCGCCTGCGCCTCTGCCTGTGCAGAGCCGCGCGCCGCTGCGTACCCAGCCACGGCGTTGTCGATTTCGTGGACTTGCGCTGCGACAAGTGCCTCGCGCGTTGCGGCGATTTCAGGCGGAGTTCCTTCCGGACGGACGAAGTGCAGACCCTTGCCATCGAGCGCGTCGATCAGCGCGCGGTTGCCGGCAATGTCCAGTTCGGTCGCCAGCAAGCCTTTGCGCGCCTGCTCCAGTTCCGCTCCGGCCAGCGTCGTGTCCAGTTCGACCAGCACCGCACCGCGCCTGACATGGGCGCCGTCGGTGACATGGATCGCCGACACGACCCCATAGGCGGCAGACTGGATCAGCTTGCTGTTGCCCGATGGCATGATCCGACCGGGCGCTGACGCCACCACATCGACCCGACCGAACACGCTCCAGATCAGCGCCACCGCCAGCAAGGCCATCAGCAGCCACGCGGTCAGGCGATAGGTTGGCGAGACCGGCGTTTCGACCACTTCCAGTGCGGCGGGCAGGAAGTCCGGCGCATCGCTCTTGGGCAGGGATGCCTGCCGCTGGCGGTCGGCCTTTAGCGCCGCGCGAACCGAACGGACGCGCTCGGCCAGCCATTCCACCGCAAGGCTCATGCTGTGACTCCCCCGCTGCCCGCCTGGCCGATCCCCATCTGCCGCCGGTGCAGATCGTGATAGCGCCCGTTGGCGGCCAGCAATTCCGTATGACTGCCCGCCTCCACGATCTTGCCGCGTTCGAGCGTGACGATCGTGTCGCACCCGCGCACGGCCGACAAGCGGTGCGCGATGATGATCACCGTGCGCCCGGCCGAGATCGCACTCAGGTTGGCTTGAATGATCTCCTCGCTTTCGGCGTCGAGCGCGCTGGTCGCCTCGTCAAGGATGAGGATGCGCGGCTGGGTGATCAGCGCGCGGGCGATGGCCAGTCGTTGTCGCTGCCCTCCCGAAAGGTTGGTGCCCCGTTCCTCTACTTGCGCATCGTAGCCACCAGGCAAACGCAGGATGAAGTCGTGCGCGCCCGCCAGTTGCGCGGCCCGGATCACGGCATCGAGCGGCAGCGCCGGATCGGACAGCGCGATGTTGTCGCGGATCGAGCGGTTGAACAGCAGATTTTCCTGCAGGACCACGCCGATCTGGCGCCGCAGCCATGCTGGGTCGATCTGCGCGATGTCGACGCCGTCTACCGTGATCCGCCCGGCTTGTGGCAAGTAAAGCCGCTGCAACAGCTTGGTCAGCGTCGATTTGCCCGACCCCGAAGGACCGACAATGCCAAGCGATGTGCCCGCCGGGATGGTCAGGTCGATGCCGTCGAGCGTCCAGGGCCCTTCCAGCCCATAGCGGAAGCGCAGATCGGTGAACGCGATCTCGCCGCGAATGGCGGGCAAGGCGGTGCGGCTGCCGGCTCCAGCCTCGATCGGCTGGTTCAGCACATCGCCCAGCCGCGCGATCGATATCCGCACTTGCTGAAATTCCTGCCACAACTGCGCCATCCGGATCACCGGACCCGATACGCGCTGGGCGAACATGTTGAACGCCACCATCCCGCCCACCGTCAGGCTGTGGGCAATCACCGCTTTCGCCCCGAAATAGAGGATGGCGGCCATGTTCAGCTTGGAAATCAACTGGATCAACTGGCTGCCGGTATTGCCAAGGTTGATCACCCTTTGGCTCGCCTGCGAATAGCCCGCCAATTGGCGTTCCCAGCGGTGCTGCCACTGCACTTCGACCGCGCTGGCCTTGACGGTGTCGATGCCGGAAATGCTTTCGACCAGCAGCGCATTGTTGGCCGCCGCGCGCTCGAACTTTTCCTCTACCCGCGTGCGCAAAGGCCCCGTGATAAGCAGCGCAACCACGAAATAGGCCGGCAGCGTGATCACCGTGATCAGGAACAGCTTGGTGGAATAGAACCACATCATGATCAGGAACAGGATCGTGAACGCCGGATCGACCAGCACCGTCAGAGACGCGTTGGTGAGGAATTCGCGGATTGTTTCCAACTGGCGGACCCGCACCGCAATGTCGCCGACGCGGCGGTTCTCGAAATAGGCAAGCGGCAGGCCAAGCAGGTGGCGATACAGCTTCGCGCCCAGCTCCACGTCGATCTTCTGGCTGGTTTCCGAATAGAGCCGGGTGCGCAGCCATCCGAACGCCGTTTCCCAAAGCGATACGGCGACAAACCCGATCGTCAGCACCGACAGCGTATCGAGCGTTTCATGGACCAGCACTTTGTCGACCACGTTCTGGAAGAACAGCGGCGCGGCCAATCCAAGCAGATTGATCGCCAGCGTGATCAGCAGCACTTCGCCGATCAGCCGCCGATAACGGATGATCTGCGGCACGAACCAACTGACATCGAAACGCTGGGCTGCCCCGGACAGCGCGCTTTCACGCGTGGTCACCAGGATAAGTTCGCCCGACCAGATCGCCTCCAACTGCTCGCGGTTCAGCTTGCGAACCTGCAGCCCCGCGGTGCCGGGTTCTGGCCGAGCCAATTGGACCAGCGCTTCATCGCCTTCGACCCGTCCGATCAGGAACCAGCCCTCCGGTCCGTTGGCAAGAGCCGGTAGCGGGGTGCGCGCCAGTCGCTCGAACCGGCTGTCGACGATGCGGGCGCGCACGTCGGTATAGCGCCGTGCCAGCCGCACCAGATCGCGTCCGCTGGCCGCGTCCGAGTGGCCCAGATCGTGGCGCAACTGGGCCGGGTCTGCCGCAATGCGGTGAATGGCAAGCATCGCCGCCAGCGCGATCGGGCCGCTGGTCAGACTTACGCCATCGGGCGATGATGGTGTATTCCGGGCCGCGGACGCAGGATTGGCAGCGGTCATCGGCGTTGGTCCATTTGCCCGGATTGTGGGATGCCGCTGGTTCCGGGGCGCGGCACGGACGGCGAATGGGTGGCAATCGGCATCGCGGCGGGCTCGTGTTCGGCGGTGGGGGCGACAATGGCCGCAGGACCATGACCGATCGCTGGCTGGGCCAGCGTGCCTGTTGCCGTGTTCGCCGTGTTCACGCCATCAACCGCTCGCACGATGCCATCCCACGGTAGCGCATTTCGCTCGGCTGCACGGACAAAGTTGTCGGCGGGAGCATACAGTCCCGAACCGGTCATCAACTGGCGCGCCTCCATCTGCCCGGTCTGGCGCAGCAGCGTCGCCTGCGCGACATAGAGATCGCGGCGGTTGTCGATCAGCAGGATTTCAGTATCGCGGCGGGTGGCGTGGGCATAGAGCACATCGAAGGTGGAGCGCAGTCCGGCGCGGTATTCGGCGAACGAGCCTTCATCGAACACGCGCGCGGATTCGGACTGCGCGACGCCGACCGTGACATTGCGCCCGAGCGTCGCGACCGCGTTCCACGCCGCGACGATGCCTGCGACCACCCGCCGCCGCGCGGATTCTATGCCCAGCCGCGCGGCTGAATTGCGATCTTCGGCCTGCGCTATCTGCGACGACACGCGGCCCCCGGTGGTCAAGGGAATGGTCAGCACCGCCTGGCCCTGAAACACCTGATCATCGTTGCGGCTGTAGAACGGCACGGCCTTGCCGGTGAGCGTCGCACTTGCCCCCAGCGAAAGCGTAGGGGACCGCGCCGCCCGCGCAGCGGCGATCTGCGCACGCGATTGCCGCTCACTTGCGATGGCGGCCGACAGTTCGGGGTTCAGCCGGTCGGCGTTGTCGAACGCATCGTTCAGCGTTTCGGGCAGCATCGGTAAAGGTGGAGGCGGCGCCAGCACGCCGGGGTCATGGCCGACCAGCAGGGCAAACCGCGCCCGGTCCTGCTCCTGCTGCTGAACTGTGGCGTTAAAGGCGGCCTGCACGAGTTGGAGCTGCGTTTCGGCCTGCGCGATATCGGTGCGGGTCAGCTCCCCGGCATCCTTGCGTGCCTTGACTTCGGCCAGCATCGCCTGAAGTTGCGCAAGGTTGTCGGCGTAAAGGCGCAGTACCGCACCATCGCGGCGGACATCGGCATAGGCCGTGATGACTGCCAGCAACAGATCGCCTTCAGCGCCGCGCAATTCCTCGCGGCCTGCCCCGGTAAGGGCCAGCGCAGCTTCGCGATCAGCCGCAGCGCGCCCGCCGGTCAACAGTGGCTGGGTGACACTGGCGGTTGCGGCCAGCGAATTGTCGGTCAGGATCGATGATCGCGTAAAGGGCCGGTTCGCCTGGCTCGTGCGGCCGAACACGGACTGCGAATAGTTGCCAACCACCTGAATGCTGGCGCTGGGCCGCAGTTCGGCAAGGGCTTGCGCATAGTTTTCATCGAGCGCCTGCAATTGATAACGCTGCGCCTGCAAGGTCGGAGCCGTGCGATAGGCGCTGTCGAGCGCCTGCGCCAATGTCTCGGTCGGCTCGGGCTCCGGTTCCGCAGTCTGCTGCTTCATCGTGAACCCGTCGCGCAATTCGCTGATCAGCCGGCATGACGAGCGCGGGGTTCCGGCGCACTTGACGGCCAGTGGGTCGCGCGCCGGGGCATCGAGCAGGGACCGAGGCGTTGCGCCGGGGCGATGTGCGGCCAATGCCGACGTTCCGCCAACGATGACCAGCAGGGCAGGAACCAGCCATGCACCGATGGCATGTGTCGCGCGTATCATGGTGCCCGGACGTGGCCTTCAAGCCCGCAGCCGTACGCCTGCGCCCAGTCGCGCGCCTGCACAAGACCTGCTTGCCGGAACGTCCTTGGCTTTGCGCCAGCGCGCGGCGCGATCTCCACGACCGCCGCCTGCCCGACAACGTCGAAGGGTATCCAGACCAGGCCGGCTGAGGGATTGGCCATGCCGCCAGCATCGAGTGGCGCGCCCGATGCGATCAGGCGCGGCAGATCATCCCGGCTTGCCCGCACGGCGCCACCATCGACCTTGTACATTGCATCGCCAACGTTCCAGCGTTCGGGGAAGCGGTAGGACACCGCCGCGCCCTGAACCTGCATCCTGCCATCGCGCGAATGGACCTGACAGGCCGTGCGACCGGTGAACGTGTCCTTGGCTATGTCGATCTGCCAGACCGCGAAACGCTTGCGGTAGTGCTGCACACGCGGCGGTCTCCCCGCAGGCAGCTTGGCTGCCGGAGCCGACATCAGCGAGGCTCCGGCAAGGATGGACAGGAAAATGGCCACCAAGGTCTAGTCCATCGACCCGCAAACAACGCGCATGCTGCAAATCTTCCTCAACCGGAAAACGCAAGGCGTGCCTGCATTCGGCACCCCGGCGTGGAGCAATCTGGCGCGACCCGAAGGTTGTTGTTTCGTCTATGACAGTTAAGTAACGATTCCCAATACCATAGCCCGTTTCATGTTTCACACAAGTCCAAGCGCGGACGCATTTTGGCTCGGGCCGCGTTTTTAAGAGCCCGATTCAAAAGTCTGTCATGCGGCTGAAAGTCGCGCAATTCTGCGGGTTAGCATCCGGATAGAAGCGATATTCGCCCACGCGGTCGAGCTCTCGATGGAGCGTTCCCAGTCTTTGGCGAGG
>NZ_JAIZDA010000056.1 GCF_020404405.1 Novosphingobium sp. FKTRR1
CCAGCAAGGCGCAGGCGGCCGCCGACTGGATGCACGCCCAGCAGCCCCAGCCTGAGGAGATCGCCGCATGATCCGCGCCCCGAAAATTTGCGGTGGAAGTCACATTAGGGCTGGACTGTCAGGATATGTAGCCGAACTCTCCAGCGCCATGCTGGGCGCTGAGCTGGGGCTGCCCGTCACGCACCTCGATAGTCACGCAAGCTACATCGAGCATTGGCTCAAGCTGCTGAAGGATGACGACCGCGCCATCCTGACGGCTGCGGCCAAGGCCGAGGAGGCGTCGACCCTGCTGTTGAAGCTTGGCGGAAGGGTCATGCCCGAACAGTTTGACGACGCGTCAGACGACGCTGCGCTTGCGGCCTGAGGGAGGATGCCATGGGCCGATCGGTCAGCTATCCCAGCGGCGCAATCGTCGCCTTCACAGTGCTTGAGGTCGAAGCCGAGGACGACTGGGAATTCGAGTATGAATGGCTGCGCGAAGACCTGCGCGAGCGGGCCGGCCGAGCCTTCCCGTCGCTGATCCCGCATGACGGCTGGCGAGGCCGGGAAGACCGGATCCTCATGCGCAATGCCTATGCGGATTTCGGCGTATCGGTCTACGGCGCCCTGGTGGCCGTCTGGATCGTCGAGCGTGATGACGGCACCTATTGGGACGCCGATTGGCGTACGGCTCGTTCACCGCGGGCACAGCGCTGGCTGTCCCAGATCGCATCCCGCTTTGATGCCGTGTTCGGCGACTATGACTGTCTCGGGCATATGTCGAACGGGGAGGGTGTCTACGCCAAGCGTGCGGCTTAAGCCGAGCTGGGGCGGCGCATGCATGGGGCATAGGGCGTGCCCCTGCCTATGATCTGTTCCGAGCGCCCATGGCCTGGCGCCATGCGAGAGAGGCCCTGGGCCAGCCGCCAGTCTTGCGCAACCCGGCTTGGTCGGGCCCGTGTTGGCCTTCGCCCTTCGGGCTCAAGGCCTGCCCGCGCCAGCCCGCCAAGCCAGGTTTCCCCTGACGGGTGCGCAACCCTGACTGAATGCTGGCCCTGACGGGCTCTCGCTGGCGCAGCCATGAACGGGTGCGTCGGCCTCACGCCAGTCAGGAGGACATCCCATGCACACGTCATTCGCCGATCAACTCGCCGGGCTCGATCTCGCCGGCTTCTCGATTGGACCTGCTCCCGTATCGACCAGCGATTTCCCGGTCCGGGAGGCGGTCGTCCACACCCTCGAAGCGGTCTGGTCCGATCTTTTTGCCATGGTGTCCGGGACCGCTCTTGAAGCCGATGCCGAGGATCTCGGTTGGGCTTTCGTCAACATCTTTCACCGCTCCGCCGAGCGCAAATCGACTGCCCTCGACCGGGCGACCGACGAGGTCCGCGCGCTGATTGCGACGGCTGACGGATCCGAAGTCCACACCCACGACCTCGAGACCCAGGTCGAGCGGGCGCAGTGCGCCGAAAGCGCCATGCTGGCGCTCGAAGAGATGCGCGAGGTCGCAGCAAGCCTATACCTCAACGAGTTCGGTTCCTCCTGGAAGCCAGTCTCCAGTTCTCGGCTCAATCACAGTGCAATGCTCACCTCGGCGCTCGTCGAAGGTCGCGACTTCCTGCGCGCCCGCGCCGAAGCCAAACGCCGTGCGGCCATGCCCGAAGGAACCCCCGTCGTGTTCGCCGGAGGGCGCACCCGTCATGCTACTGAAGACGATGCGCTGACCTTCGGCAACAACGTCTGGGCGACGCTCGACAAGGTCCGCGACCGCGTGCCGGACATGGTGCTCATCCATGGCGGCGACACCAAGGGCGTTGACCGTCTGGCTTCGAGCTGGGCTGAACGTCGCGGCATCCCACAGGTGACATTCTCGCTCGATATGCGGCTGGGCGCCCGTGCCGGCTTCAAGCGCAACGAGCGGATGCTCTCCCTCGATCCGCGCTACGTCATCGCGTTCCCGGGCAATGGTGTACTCGAACGCCTGGTGATCGACGCCAAGGCTCGGCGGATCACCGTTGTCGATCGCCGCGGGCCCCTCGGCACCAATCCGAAGAACACTTCGGCCAGGACCGACTGAGACCCTGTCGGTCTTCGCGCCAGCGCCGGATCGGCGCTGGCGTCGTCCATGAGAGGAAAGGCGTGCGCCTGTCGGTTGGAGCCAGCGGATGGTCGTTGGCTCCTTTCTACAGGAGGCACTCCATGATCGATATCGAGGCCGTGATGGCCGACTTTGCCGTTCGCCAGGCCCAACGGCAGACCCAGGTGGTCGAAGAGATTCAGCAGCTCAAGACAGCCATTCTTCCGCGCTTGCAGGACGCTGGGATTACCCGAGTCGAGATCCGCTTCGACGGCTGCGGCGATAGCGGTGCGGTCGAGGAATGCGCGTGCCTCGATGCAGCCGGTGCGGCGATCGAGTGCCCTGATGTTAAGCTGCAAGACGGCGCCGCAGACACGGCGGAAGGTGCCGGTTCCGAGCAGCTGCAGTTGCTTGGGCAAGCTCTCGAGCAGCTGACCTATCTGGCGCTCGAACGTCATCATCCTGGCTGGGAGATCAACGACGGTGCCTGCGGCGAACTCGTGATCGATGTGGCTGAAGGGACCTTCGTGCTCGACTGCAGCCTGCGCTTCACCGCAACCGATGATCATTCGACCGAGCTCTAGGAGATCTGGCATGGCCCACTGCTACTACCACGCCCTCTCGTCGGTCCGGAAATGGGGCGGCACGGTCGATGACTATCTCCCGCTGCACCAGTGGTTCGACCAATCCAAGGCAATCCTGGCAGACCCCCGACATCGCGCGCTGCGGCACCATGCCGAGGGGATATTCATGCTGGAGGCGATCTTCGGCGAGACCCTCGTCAATGCCGATGGCCGGGTTGTTCCGGTGCGTCTGGTCGGCGAGCAGCACGTGCGCGAAGACTTGGGCTCGATCCCGTCCTTTGCTGACTGGGCGCGCTTGATCACGCCGCAGGCCTGGATGCTGCGAGGCAACCCTCTGGGCGGCGCTGAAGGGGTAACGATCGATATGCCTGTCCCCGGCGAAGCACTTGCGTCCAGGACCAGGCCACCTGCTGGAGGAGCGGTCCGTACCGTGATCTAGGAAGGGGTTCTCCGGTGGAGGGCTGGCGGGGAATGATCCGGCCAAGACCGGAGGGAAACGAGGCAGGGCAAACCTGTTCACGGCATCCAGCTCCACCCGGCTTCGATACCAACCTGTCCCTGAATCACCCCCGTCGAGACGCGCAACCCGGATCAGGTCCGGCCGAGTTGCCGGGCTTTGCCCGGCTGCCCGCACCACCCGAACCAGTTCCGGGTTCCCCTTCGGTGCGCTTCGCCGCGGGGCGCTTCTGCTCGGGTTTGCAGCCGGGATGGACCCGGAATGCTCGATCAGGAGAAAGCCCATGACCAATCTCGTTATCCTCGTTGGCCGCATCGCTCGCGACCCCGAAACCCGCACCACCCAGGGTGGAACCAGCATCACCTCGATCTCGGTCGTCACCGACCGTCCCGCCCGCAAGGATGGCAAGACCTACAAGGACGAGAACGGCTACACCGCCAAGGACAGCGAATTCCACCGGATCACCTGCTTCAACGGCCTGGGCCAGAACGTCGCCAAGTTCTGCACCAAGGGCCAGCTCGTGACGGTCGAAGGGCGCATCCACTACACGCAGTGGGAGGATCAGAGCGGCACCAAGCGCTACGGCTGCGAGATCATCGCCGACAAGGTCGACTTCCTCACCAAGGGCCGTTCGGGCGGCAACGAGGGCGCTCCCGATATCGACGAGGACTGAATGTCCTTACCCCACGACAAGGCCCCGGTGGCAGATGCCATCGGGGCCTTTTCTTTTGCTCGGGGGCTATGCGGCGGCGCGGGGCATCGAACCCCTTGCCGCCGCTGGTTGGGGCTACGCAGGGGCGATCCGCTTCAGCGTTTCCTCGATCCCGAGCGCCATTGATGCGCGGACAATCTGGCGCAGCTGGGCCGGTTCGATTGTCTCGGCGCCGCACTCGATCAGAATGTGGCCGAGGACAATCGCAGCCTCGTCGCGAAGCTTTGCTTCCTTGGCCGCCAGTTCGTCGCGCTGTTCCCGGAGCTTCTTCAAGGCATCGACCGGATTGTTCTTGCGGGGCATGTCAGTCCTTTCCGCCCCCTTGTTTTGTGGTCCCTCGATAGCTCCTTTGCCACCGCGCCCAGGGTGTAGGAAAATGAGAAAAGCGGCGCCCGACTACAGCCGTCCCCTGCAACCGAGAGGGTAGAGAGGCTGGCTCACGGAATGCCCAGCATGATGTCCGTCCACATGCCGCCTCAAGGACGGCAGGGCCCCACCATTTTGCCGGAGAAGGGATGAATCCCTCCCCCGACAAAATCGTTTCCCCCACCGCCGCTGACGCGGCCGCGCCGACGCGCGGTCCCTGACCCGTCATGCGCACGAACATCGCACTTCCTCCTGTCGTTCGAGACAACCTCAGGAGGATCATCATGGCTCATTCTGCACCTTGCACCGCTTCATCCCGCAGCTACTTCGAGGCCCTGGAACTCGCCGAACGCCGGGCGCTGCACAGCTACTTCGATCAGCACATCGTGGCAGACGACGAGCTCGGCTATATCGCCCTCGATGAAGGTGACTACTGCGCCCTGCCGGCACACCTGGCGGCGCGTGTCGTCCACACCATTCACGGATCGATGGTGGATGAATTCTGACGCCGAAAAGGGTGGGAGCCGGGAGCGGTTCCTGCCCTTTTATTTTGCTCGCCGTTGGTTCGTTTCGGCTCGGGATCAGTTGCGACGAGCGGAGTGCGGGCATCGGCGCCCGCACGCGCTTTGGCTCCGCGCTATCGAGGCCGTTCAATCCCTCCAGCATGTCCGGCGAAGTGACCGGATCACCTACTCGCAGCTTGGTAGACTGAGCACACCGTACGCAGTGACACTGCTGGATTTAGTATAGGTATATCAGTGTGATACGCTGAGTTTTCGGGCCGGTGTCAAACCAATTTGAGCGTGATGCATGCCTTGGATTCGCGATTTACGGGCAAATTGGGGCTACCTAACTCTCTGAATTGGTGCCAGTTTATCGCAATTGACGCGGCAATGTTCCTGATTTATTCTCATCACTGTCTTCCGCAAGATCGAACCAGGTTCGCAAGGGTCAATTGGACCCCAGAACATGGATCGGCATCTCAGTCTTCAGACATACGTACCCCGCCCACTTGCTGACTGGATCAAGGGCAAAGCCCGGGACCAGCAGGTCTCCGTCAGCATCGTCATTCGCGATCAGCTGGTCGATGCCTGGCAGCGTGAAAACGAAGCGCGAAAGCGGCCTGGGGCCCTCGACCCGGTAAGGCAAAACCTGTTCATCACGGTAGCCCTCGAAGCGCTCCTGGCCAGCCATACTGATGGCTCGTTGCGGCAGCGTACGCACGAGGCCTACAATCGCAGGCTCGCCCGGCTCGGGCTCAGCGCCTCCGCACCCGAGGGAGGCAGCGATGAAGCGTAATCTCCTCAACTTCACGCGCGGCAGCCAGCTCCTCGGTCACTTCGGTTTCATGTTTGCGGCAGGGCTCAAAGGGCCACTCTTGGTGACTTTCATAGTCACCGCCTGGCTCTCCTATTGGGAGGTGACCACGGCGCTTAACGACCACCAAATCTACCTGGCATGGATGCATCTCTATGCTTCGGGCTACGCCTTCATGGAGTTCGATCCCGGCAAGCTGGTGGAGCTGAAGCTGGCCGGTGGCGGCACCGTCCGCCTGCCATTCAATTTCGTTCGCGACTTTCCTCCAATGCGTGAGGCCGTAGCTGCGCTCGGCACCGCCATCCGGCGCGGCATGGGCCTTTCTGCGCTCATCCTCGTCCCTGCCTTTATCGCCTTTTGGTGGTTCGCTGAACGGTTCGGCGGCAAATCAAAGGAGCGCAAGCACGAGCGCGGCGCGATGCTTGTCACCCTTGACGAGCTCGAGGCAGAAATCGACCGGCACAACAGCACGGAACGTGCCCGCGAACTGCAATCCGCGCTCGGCTGGAAATGGCGGCTGGCAGGCGCGGCAGCGACCGAAGAGGCAGGCTTTTACAGCCCGGCTCATCTCGCCGGGGTTCCCTGGCCGTGGCGGCTTGAGCAGAGCCATACGATGCTGATCGGCACGACCGGCACCGGCAAGACCGTGGCCCTGAGCCAGCTCCTCGCCGAGGCCCGGGCGCGTGGGCAACGCGCGGTGGTTTTCGATCTCACCGGAGCGTTCATCGAGGCCTTCTACGACCCCGAGCGCGACATCATCCTGAACCCGCTCGATGCCCGCTGCCCGACCTGGAGCGTTTTTCATGACTGCACCAGCGAGGGCGAATTCCACGCCGCCGCCGAAGCGCTCGTTCCGCACGACGGTGGCGGCTCGGAGCAGTTCTGGGTGCTCGCCGCCCGCATGCTCTTCGTCGAGATGTGCCTCCATCTCCAGCGCACCGGGCAGGCTACCAACCACGCGCTCGCTACCCGGTTGATGACCGCCGATCTCGCGCAGGTCCACAAGCTCATGCGCGGCACCATGGCCGACCCGCTCACCGCTCCAGAAGCGGCGCGCATGGCGGAGTCGATCCGGGCCGTGTTCAACGCCAATGCCAAGGCGCTCAAGTTGCTGCCCAACAATAGCCCTCGCTTCTCGGTGCGGGACTGGACTCGAGGTATCTCCGCTCCGGGATCGATCCTGTTCCTCTCGGCGCGCTATGTCGACATGTCGATCTGTTCGCAGCTGCTCACCTTGTGGCTCGACACAGCGATGAACACGCTGATGACCATGGAGCGCACCCCGGACCTCAGAATCTGGTTCCTGGTCGACGAACTGGGAGCATTGCACCGGCTGCCCGCGCTGGAAAAAGGGCTCCAGACCGCACGCAATTTCGGAGGAGCGATTGTCACTGGCGTCCATGCCTTTGCCAAGCTCAAGGAGGTCTACGGCGAGAACATGGCGATGACCCTGTCGTCGCTGGCTCGAAGCAAGCTCATCCTTGCAACCGCGGACCGGGAGACGGCGACCTGGTGCTCCGACTTTATCGGACATCGGCAGGTGCGCGACATGGAGGAAGGGTACAGCTACGGCTACAACAATGCTCGCGACGCCGTCAGCCTGACTCCTCGGCGACAGATCGAACCACTGCTCCTTCCCGACCAGTTCATGAACCTGCCGCGGCTCTCCGGCTACCTCAAGTTCCCGGACGGATTCCCGGCCGCTCCGGTCACCCTCGTGCCGCGCCGATTGCCCCGGCTGGCAGAAGGGTTCATTGCGCGCGTCTCCGAACCTGGCCCCCAGCGGGCTGTCCCGGATGAGGGAGCCGCTGCGAGCACCTCTTCGCCTGCATCGCGATCCGAACCCGCCGAAGATGCGCCGGCCGCGAATGACGATGGTGCCGGCAAGCCGGTCGTCCCCCGGCAACTGAAGCTCGACCTAATGGGCGTGAACCCCGCGGCGGATGAGACAAGCCACAAGGGCGACGAACAGCCCCGAGCCACGCCTTCCCATGAGGTGCGGGCAGCGCTTGATGAGAGCAAGGATGAGGCAGCTACCGAAGCCACCGCGGCGGGCGGAACAGCTGCGACACTGCCTCCAGGACCGCTTCTCTCTGGCAGGAGTGAAGCTACCGACTTGGCGCAGCTATCCACTGATGAGAAGGCGCTCATACAAGGAGACAAGCCCGGTGCGAGTGACCTCAAGTCGCAGCCGATCAAGCGGCCGAACGAGCGACAACATCCTCGCGAACGGGCCGAGCGGGACTTGCTCGAAGGCGGCATCGAGAGCGGCGAACAGGACTTCTACGAACCCGATCTTTGAGGGCCGCAAAGCAAGGGGGCACCTTGCTCGAAGGATCAGGATCCATGCTTTCGGTTGCCAATGTCCGGTCAGCCTCCGGCGCGGCCAGCTACTTTGCTGCCGATAACTACTACGCGAGCGCGGATGCCGACCGATCAGGTCAATGGGTGGGATCAGGCGCCGCGGCACTGGGCCTTTCCGGAGAGGTCGACGCCGCAGTCTTCGACAAGCTCCTCAAAGGCGAGCTCCCCGACGGAACCAGAGTCGGCCGCGAGAACCAGCACCGAGCCGGGACCGATCTCACTTTCTCGCTGCCTAAGAGTTGGTCGGTTCTCGCGCTCGTTGGCGGCGACAAGCGGATCATAGAAGCCTATCGCGAAGCGGTCATCGAGACGCTGCGATGGGCCGAAAAGAACGCGGCCGAAACGCGCCTCGTTGAAAACGGGAAAGTGCGCACGGTTCAAACCGGCAACCTCACCGTGACGCTGTTCCAGCACGATACGAACCGGAACCAGGAGCCCAATCTCCATTTCCATGCCGTGATCGCCAACGCCACGAAAGGTGCCGATGGCAAATGGCGAACATTGAAGAACGACCGGCTCTGGTCGCTCAACACGCTCCTCAACAGCATGACGATGGCCCGCTTCCGCCTTTCGGTTGAAAAGCTCGGCTATGCGGTAGGGCCCGTTGGCAAACACGGCAATTTCGAGGCGGCAGGCTTTACCCGCGAGCAGGTCATGGCCTTCTCCACGCGGCGCCACCAAGTGCTCGACGCGCGGCGTGGCCCCGGGCTTGAAGCTGGCAAGATTGCCGCCCTCGACACCCGCAGCGCCAAGCAGGCAGTCGCAGATCGGGGCGCACTTGTGTCGAGCTGGCAAGACCATGCCCAGGCCGCAGGCCTCGACCTGCCGGCTATGGTTGAACAGGCGCAGACCCTCGCAAATCCAGCATCTCGCACGCCCGCATCCGGCACCAGCCTGATCGAGCGCGGCAAGGCGTGGCTTCGGGACTTTGCCGAGCGGATCAAGGGCAATCCTGCCGATCCGCTAATCCCGGCTCACGTGCTCAAGCAGGACCGCGAAGCCGTTGCCGCCGCCCAGGCAACGGCCTCTGCCGTACGCCACCTCTCGCAGCGCGAAGCAGCCTTTCCGCGTGAGGCGCTGTACAAAGCAGCGCTGGACTTTGGGCTGCCCACAACGATCGCGGCCGTCGAAACGCGGGTCAATGCGCTGGTCCGTTCGGGCGATCTCGTTCCTGGGTCAGGGGAGCATAAGGGCTGGCTAACCTCGCGCGATGCGCTTGCAAGCGAGCATCGCATTCTCGCTGCCGTCGAAGCCGGGAGGGACGCTGTCGCTCCCCTTCTCGTCAGCAATGAAGCAGGCGCACGGGTCAAGGCCGTTGCTGCCATCAATCACGGTATCGACCTCAATGCTGGCCAGGAAGGGGCTGCGCGCCTGATCCTGTCATCGACCCACCGGACGATCGCCATCCAGGGTGTAGCAGGTGCCGGTAAGAGCAGTGTCCTGAAGCCCGTGGCACAGATCCTCGGTGAGGAGGGCACGGAGATCATCGGGCTCGCGGTCCAGAACACCCTGGTGCAGATGCTGGAGCGCGATACCGGCATCACATCGATGACTTTGGCTCGACTGCTCAAGAACTGGGCGCCGCTCCTGGAAGATCCTGGAAATACCGGCCTTCAGGCTGAGGCGAAGGAAGAGCTGGGCGACCGGGTCCTGGTCCTCGACGAAGCTTCGATGGTCTCGAACCACGACAAGGAACGGCTCGTGACGCTGGGCAATCTTGCTGGCGTCCGGCGGCTTGTTCTTGTTGGCGACGCGCGCCAGCTCGGCGCGGTCGATGCGGGCAAACCCTTCGATCTCGTCCAGAAGGCGGGCATCGCGCGCGCAGACATGACCACCAACCTGCGCGGCCGGGACCCGCAGCTGCGTCTCGCCCAGGCCGCTGCTCAATCGGGCGATGTCCATACCGCCCTCGGCCATCTCAAAGGCTCGACGATTGAGACAAGGGGCGACAGCGCATTGGTCGCTGCCGAGCAATGGCTAGCGCTGGCGCCACAGGACCGCGATAGGACCGCGATCTATGCCTCTGGTCGGCTCTTGCGCAGCGCGGTCAATGACGCCGTGCAACGCGGGCTCAAGGCCAATGGCGAGCTCGGCAAGACCTCACTGGACCTGGCCGTGCTGTCACGGGTCAATGCGACCCGAGAGGAACTCCGATACCTTTCGGCCTACCGCCCAGGCATGGTTCTCGACGTTCGCAGCCCTGACAAGCAGCAGAGTCTCCCGCGCGGCGAATACAAGGTCGAGAGCATCGACGATAAGTCCCGCGAAGTCCGGCTCCGCGATGCCAAGGGCAGAATGCGAACGCTTCGCCCGAGCCGCATCCGCCCTGGTGAGAAGGACGATCGGCTCGCGCTGTTCGAGGAGAAGCGACTTTCGGTCCATGACGGCGATCGGATTCGCTGGACCGAGAACGATCATCGGCGGGGCCTGTTCAATGCCGACCAGGCGCGGATCGAAGCCGTAAAAGGCGCGCGGGTCACGCTGGTGACGTCATCTGGCCTGCGCCATGAACTCGAGCGCGGGGATCCGATGCTGAGGCGACTTGACCTCGCCTACGCGCTCAATGCCCATATGGCCCAGGGGCTGACGTCGGATCGAGGTATTGCAGTCATGGACAGCCGTGAACGCAATCTGGCCAACCAACAGACCTTCCTGGTCACCGTCACCCGCCTGCGGGATCACCTGACCCTTGTGGTCGACAGCGCCGACAAGCTTGGAAAGGCCGTGGCCCACAACACCGGCGAAAAGACCTCGGCACTGGAAGTGACCGAGCGGCTCCGCGAGGCAGCCGCGAAGGGCCTGGCTGCGGGAACCGCGACCAAGGAAGATCAGAGCAAGCAGCCGCCCGAACTGGCCAAAGAGCGCAATAAGCCCTTCGAGATCGGCATTTGACGTCTTCGCTTTCGAGCCTGGACGGCGGAGCGTTCTCCAGGCAACCTGGTGGTTATCTACTTGAACTACAGGCGGGACTGTGAAGGGCGTTTTCGAGATCAGCGGCAATTCGCGGTACGACGACGCGATCACCGAGCGGTATCACTTTCCGAGCAATTACCTGTCGGTTGCGCGAGATCTCGTGAGCGACTGGATCGTTTACCGCGAAACCCGGGTCTCTGGCGGGCGAATGGCCTATATCGCCGCGGCCTTCGTCGAACGCATCGATGCCGACCCGAGCGATCCCAGCCACTTCTATGCGCGTGTGCGCGACTATCTCGAGTTCGACCAGCCTGTCCCCTACCGCGACAGCAGCGGCCGCTTTGCCGAGCGGTTCCTGCGCGAAATGGCAAAGCCAGGCGATGCCGGGCGAAGCCTGCGCGGCAAGTCGGTCCGCATGCTCGAAAACGAAGATTTCGTGGCGATCGTCAATGCTGGGCTTGCCGAAACCCTCGATCCCGAAAACCGGATCCGGCTGGAGCTCGATGCCCCGCGCATCGATCCGGAGACCAATCTGCTTCTGCAAGATTACTTCGCGCAGCGGCGGGTCGAGCAGATGCTCGTAAACCGCAAGATTCGTGACGCGAACTTCCGCAACCACGTCCTTGGCGCTTACGAGAACACCTGCGCTGTCACCGGGCTCAGGATTGTCAATGGCGGCGGCAAGGCAGAAGCCCAGGCGGCTCACATCTGGCCGGTTGCCGATGGTGGTCCTGACATCGTCCAGAACGGGGTCGCCTTGTCAGCAACTGCCCATTGGCTGTTTGACCGCCACCTCATCACCTTTGACGACAACCTCTGCCTGCTCGTGTCACACAACAAGGTGCCGTCCGAGCTTCTGCAGCTGTTTCCGCCGGCCGGTCAGCAAATCCGGCTGCCGCGTGATCGATCGCTGCATCCAAGGGCAGACTTCGTGGCCCGCCACCGGGAGCGATTTGCAGGGATCAGGTCGCCGCAGATCAGACAGAACGACCGAACCAGATGACCCGGCCGACCACATGGATCGATGCGCGCTCCACGTCGGTCCAGGTCGGGTAGGCGGCATTGTCGCTCGAGATGGTGATCTGCCGTCCGCCTGGCTGGATCGTCACGCGTTTCACCACCAGCGCATCGTCGACGCGCAGCACGTAGATTCCGTCGCGCAGGCGCGAGCCCTGATCCGATGCGTCGACCAAGACCTCATCGCCGTCCCGCAGCGTCGGTTCCATCGACTCCCCATGGACATGGATGATTGACAGGCTGGGGCCTTTCGCCCGGGTCAGCTTGCCCAGCCACCGCTCATCGAAACCAAACCGAGTGTGGGCCGTCTCGCTTTCTGCGATCGCACCAAAGCCGGCCGAGGCATCGACGTTCAGAATTGGCACTTCGACCAGGCCATCGCGCACCGGAAGCGCCGGTCCACCGAGCACCTGCTCATCGACCCCGAAAAACTGGGCAAGGATACGCCGGTCCTCGTCATCCAGCTTGCGCGGCGAACCGCGCTTGATGAATTGCTGAATGTAAGCGGGATTGCGATTGAGCAGCCGCGAAACCGCGGAATAACCCACGTTTCTCTGCCGGATCAGGCGATCCAGCTCTTCTCTGACATTCTCCATCGGCGGCGCCTTTCGAGGGGCGGTCCAGGTGGCATGTAGGAATTCATCCTAGACTCGATGGAGTTCTCCTAATAAGAACATAACAAGAACACAAGCTGAATCTGATTCGAGGTAAGCCATGAAGCTGCTGGAGCGCATCGAGCGCCATCTCAAGGATACCCATATGTCTGCCACCCGCTTCGGGCGACGGGCAGTAGGCGATCCGCGCTTCGTGCTCGACCTACGCATGGGGCGGAGGCCGCGACGACGGACATTGGAAAGGGTCGAGGCGTACCTAGCCTCTATGGCGCCGGGGCAACAATCGCAGCGGTAACGCCATAGCCTCTCAGACATGTGCCCGGCGACGGCATGCGACAGCACGACAGAAGTACGTGCTTTTTGCCTTCAACGAATGATGCTCATGAATGAGCAACAGGGAGCCACGCTGATTTCACTTTGCAGCACTGATGAACAGATTTTGGCGGTGCCAAGCGAGCTTTTTTCTATGCTTTTCCGTTAGCTGCAAAGGAGATTGCCAGTGCAAGGCTGAGAGCCCCGTCTCGCTGAGTGCGGGCGAAAATAGCGGCTTTCCCGCATCTTCGAAGGTGACGAGGCCGCGATCAAAGGCGGCGTCCCACAGGGCCGACAGTAGCAGGCCGTTGTGCACGTCGAGGCGCTCAGCGTTGCTTGTGCAATCTTTCCACGGAACGATGTGCGATGCGCGAAGCAGCGCCTTGTCCGTGATGCCGGTCAGCGGGCATCGGCATTGCCAATAATCGATCAGGCGTTCGCGGAAGATGTTCTGACCTATGCGTTGGACGACGAGCCGCTCAACCTCGGTGGTGGTTGGCAGATCCTTGATCTTCGCCTCGAACTCCTGAAGCGGCGCGTCGGGCAGGCTGGCCGACAACTGATAGACGCGCGGCAGTGCGCCATAAAGCTGGCCCAGCGTCTCGAATGCGGATTCCGAGGTGATCGCGCGCGGTGTTCCGATTTGATGGCGCGCGGGATTCCGAGGTGATGGCGCGCAGCGTTCCGAGAATTATCCGCGCAGCATTCCGAGGTGATGGCGCGCAGTTTGAGGT
>NZ_JAIZDA010000057.1 GCF_020404405.1 Novosphingobium sp. FKTRR1
TCGCAATCCCTCCCGGCTATGCTCGCGCCGGGCAATACCAGTCCATGTCACCATTCACTCCATCTCTTCGCAAAGAGGCGTGAATCACAACATGCTGGTATTGCTCAACAACTTTCGGATCAGGTTCAAAGAGTTCAAGCGCATCGCCATGCGCGCCTGCAAAACAGACCAAAGCTTCTGCGCGATGATCTATCTCGCAGCAGCTGTAATCAATTCACGCTGAATCCCCACAGGCCCTAGCTGGAACGTCGCGGGGCCGGCTTATATCCGGTCAGCAACCGGGCAAGCACGAGATTGAGCGAACGCGTACTGACCCGCAAGCTCTGGGTCGCTGCGCGAAGCAGCACGCTCGGAATCACTACCGTCTTGCGCCTGCGCCCAAGCGCCTTCAGCGCAACCGCCACCACGTCTTCGACCGTCATGACGGAGAAGCGCGTGTTCTCGACGGGAGAGGCAGACCGGTCCCAGAACTGGGTTCTTGTCGCACCGGGGCAAAGCGCCATGACATAGACTTGGCCCGGATCGCTGTCGGCAAGTTCTCTGCTAAGGGCTTCGGTCAGGTGCAGAACGTAAGACTTGGAGGCGGCATATGCCGCCATATAGGGCACCGGCTGGAAAGCAGCGTGCGACGCCACATTGATAATCGCGCCCCGCGCGGAGACGATGGCGGGAAGCAGCAAATAGGTCAGCTCGGTCAGTGCCACGACGTTTACCGCGATCATCCTGTGTACCGCCCCGGCATCGCCTTGTGCGAACGGACCGATCGCGACCTGAAAGCCCGCATTGTTGATCAGGCAGTCGACCGGAAGATCGCCGACCGCTTCCCGGACCGCACCAGCGGCCCCCGGAAGGGCAAGATCCTGCTCGACGACGCGGACGTCAATCCCGTGCTGCGCCTGCATCTCCGTCGCCAGCGGGCGAAGTCGCTCGCCGTTGCGTGCGACGATCACGAGATTGCGGCCCTGCGCCGCGAGCGCTGTTGCAAAACCGCGTCCGATGCCCTCGGACGCGCCCGTAATGATCGTATAGGACTTGGACATCGGCCGCTCCTTTGGTGTAAACAGTGCTAACATATCGGAGAAGTAAGCAGTGTCAACTTCGCGTTCGTTCCACCACGGCGATTTGAAAACCGCGCTGGCCGACAGCGCGGTGCGGATCGTCGAGCAGTCCGGTGTGGAGACCTTCTCGCTTCGTGAGGTGGCGCGTGATGCTGGCGTCTCCAGCGCTGCGCCCTATCGCCACTTCTCCAGCAAGGAGGCCTTGCTGGCGGAAGTCGCACGCCGAGGGTTCGACCAATTGCACGACGAGCTGGCCGAAGCGGGCGCAAGCAGCGATCGGCGATCATCCTTTCTCACGCGATGTGTCGCCTATATCGGCTTCGCAAGACGCCACCCCGCGCTGTACCGCCTGATGTTCGGCGCGTTTCCGAACAAGCACCGCTACGACGATCTGGTCGAAGCAGGCGACCGACTTTTCGCCTTGCTCAACGACCCGCTGGCGGCGTCTCCAAGCGACAAAGCCGCGCGTGCCATAGGGTGTTGGGCCTTTGTTCATGGCTTGGCCATGCTGGCCCTCGACAACCAACTCAGGGCACACCTTCCAAGCGAAGACGATGACAGCTTATTAGCAGTTCTTCAGCCGCTCGCCGACACGCTCATGGGGACAGAGCCAACCTGATCCAGATCTTTGCGTATCGAGCGCGACGCCACTGCAATGAGCGGCATTCCCGGCTTTGCCGCACTGTCGTTCCGCTTAAGGCGACCCGGCATCAACGCGCCGACGCGAAGCGCGCGCTTAGCTGCCCGGCAGCTATCGACGTTGCGAACCGCAGGTTCTGGCGGGAGCCGACATATTCGCCACCGAATCGAACGGCGTGAGATCGTCGGCTGCTGCCGCTTTAATCGGAAGGATCTGCTTGGCAATTCCCGCGAGAAGTGCCGACATTCACGGCGCTTGGAGCGGCCATCGCAATGGGCGCTCATTCACACGGTGCCGATGATCGTCGGCACTACCCGGTGGTTTCAGAGACAACGCAAAGTCAGGTGTTGGCGCATTCCATGATCCAGTCAGCAGTGACTTGAGGTTGCGTGAGCGGAAACATATGTCCGCCATCGATCAGCTTGAGCTCAGCACCCTTGATCGCGGTAACGGTCGGCAGGCCATGTACCGAGGGATCCAGCAGTAGATCGCCTGTCCCGAACATGATCCCGACCGGAATGGACAGTTCGCCAAATCGCGCGGCAATGCCCGCCATCTCGTTGCGCGCCGCCTCGACGTCACCGCAAGCCGCCACGAACGCTTCGGGACGAAGGGTCAGCGCCGCGCCGCCCCGCGTTTCGAAATCGGCAGGGACGGGTTCGGGGCCGAAAACCTCGGCATTCGCCGCCTCTGCTCCAAGGCGCCCTGCTGGTGCCGCCAGCGTCCATGCCAACACTGTGCGGGCAATTGGCGAACTCAGATCAAGCGCCTTGAATACTTGCGGGACGGCCTCGATGGGCTGAGTGAGCGGTGCGAGCAGTGCAAGGCCGCCAATCTTGCCGGGATGGCCGAGCGCCATCGCCAGGGCAACAGCACCCCCAAGCGAATGGCCAACCACCAACGGCCTGTCGAGCCCAAGCTGGTCCATCAGCTCGACAATCATCGCCGCCTGCGCCGCAAGGCCGCACTTGCCGTCACCTCGGTAGGTCGAATATCCCGATCCCGGCCGATCGACCAAGATAAGCCGATGGTGCGGCGACAGAAGCTCGGTCAAAGCATAAGTGAAGTTGCGCAACTGACCGCCAAGCCCGTGTACCAGAACGATCGGCGCTCCTTCACCAATGGCGAGGTAGTGCAGGCGACCACCCTTTACATCGGCGAACTGCCCATCGGGCGGCACCAATTGTTCGGCGCGCTTGCGGTTCCATGCCGTGAACGCAGCCAGCCCGGCGGTTGCGGCAAGCGCGGTGGCACCACCACCCATAATGGCATTGAGAAACCTCACCATTGATTCGCCATCCTTCCAATTGCCGGGGAAAGTTTCATCTCATGCCCATCCCATTTCGGCAAATTCGGATCGCGACCCGTTTCGGCATAAACGCTCGTTCACGCCGCTGCGGCTGAATGGCTTGAGGTGGTCTGCTGCGGCCGGTGGGCAACGGGCGTCTCCTGGGACGTTCCTTCCAATCGCCACTTCGACTGGCAACGACCAGTCTGGTCGCACCAAGCTTCTCGCCCTCACCGCCAAACCGGAGAAAACCCCGCCGCGTTAAATCCGGTGCATCGGGGAACGGCTGGGCATAGTTGGGCACCCTATGCGACAAACAACGCAGGGAAGTGCCAATGGAAAAGTTTCATACTATCAAGCAGTTCAGCCATATCCACGAGGTACGCCGATCAACCGTTCATCGCGAGAACAAGGCAGGTCGTTTGCGCGCCCTTGTCCGCCCTGCCCCCGGTCTGCCCCCGGTCTGGCCCCGGTCTGCCATAACGGGCCTGTGGCGCTTGCTTTCACCGCGCTCGCCGATGCCTCGGCCCGTCAGGGCGAAGGGCTGGCGCGGTATGCGTGCGCTAGCGGGATCGGCGCCAGCAACCGAGGGTTACGACCTGTCTCTAGCCTTGAGCCAGACTTTGCCCGCCTTTTGGACCTTCAGCAGCGCGGAAAACGGGGACAGACCGATATTGGCTTTGCCGGTGCGCGCCAGCGCGTCAATCTGGGCGTAGTACCAGAATATGATGGCAAAGCCTTCGACCGCGCGCAGCATTTTCAGCCCGCCCAGAAACGACAGCCAAGGCGGCAGCAGTCGCAGCGTGTTTTCCCAGCGATCCAGCGCGTCGGCGCCAGCGAGCAGCTTGGCGGGGCCTGCCGTATCGACGCAAAGCGGGCGGCCAAGGCCAATGATGTCTGCCCCGCCTTGCGCCAGCGCGGCGTTCATGGCCTGACGCGTCCGAAAACCGCCGGTCACCATCAGCGGCATCGTCAGCGAGGCGCGCATCGTCTTGGCAAAATCGACGAAATAGGCCTCACGCGCAGCGGTTGAGGCCTTTTGCGGAGGCACGTCGGGGGCTTCGATACCGGCCGTGTCCATCATCGCGGGCTGTTCATACGATCCGCCTGAGATTTCGAGCAGATCGACCCCCGCCGCTTGCAACCAGCCTGCCACGATCACGCTGTCTTCAAAGGCGAAGCCGCCCTTTTGGAAATCCGCCGAATTGAGCTTTACGCTGATGGGGAACGCCGGCCCCACGCCTGCCCGAACCCGCGCGATGGTGGCCATCAGCATGCGCGCCCGGTTTTCAAGGCTGCCGCCCCACTGGTCGGTGCGCGTGTTGGAACGCGGACTTAGAAACTGCGAGAGCAAGTAACCGTGCGCCGCGTGGATTTGCACCCCGGTAAAGCCGGTATCTTTCGCTACCTCCGCCGCCACGCCAAAGCGTTCGACAAGATCCAGGATTTCCGCCTCGGTCAGCGCCACCGGCAAGCCAAACTGCTTTCCCGGCAGGCCCACGGCGATGGCCGAAGGCGCCTTGGGGTGCGGGTTGACCGAGACTTGCGTTTGGCGTCCGGCATGGCTGATCTGCATCCAGATGTGCCCGCCCGCCCGCGTTCCGGCGCGTGCCATCGCCCGAAGGCCTGCGAGGGCGGCTTCGTCTTGCGCGCCAGCGATGATGACATTGCCGGGCCGTTCGAGGTGATCGCGATCGATCTGCACATTGCCGGTGATCAGCAAGCCCGCCCCGCCATCGGCCCACACGCCATAGAGCCGCTCAAGTTCCGCCGTTGCGCGCCCTTGCGGAT
Organism: Novosphingobium sp. FKTRR1; assembly: GCF_020404405.1. Lineage (GTDB taxonomy): Bacteria > Pseudomonadota > Alphaproteobacteria > Sphingomonadales > Sphingomonadaceae > Novosphingobium. The sequence goes on from NZ_JAIZDA010000057.1 coordinate 4,778, forward strand.
CGGCCAGCCCCTCGGTCATCGCCGCCTTGGCCAAACGATTGGGCAGCACCGCACCGCAAGGCAGGGTGAGGCTGTCAGCGATATCGGGCGCTGAGCTCGGCAAGGGGGTGGTCATGGTAGGCTCTCCGCGATGTTATGTTTGGGACCACTTTGGCACCGCATGCGCACACTGCAAGCCATCATGTTGTACGTGCGTACGACGCTGTGTGCCAAAGGGTGCCGATATCGATTGCAGCGGAAGGCCTGGTATTAGGCGGAGGCCAGACTGATTGATCGTGGCAGCGTCGACAGCCGCGCGGGCCGCGCCCCCAAGCCTTGGTCGGACCTTGATCTTGTGCCGGCTGGAGAGGCCCCTTCCCCCCCTCGCCCTGCTGGCTGAACTGGCTGCGGCGCTGCGCTATGCCATGCAGCAATACCCGCACCGGACGCGCAACGGCGTCGTTCGGGTGCCTCGAAGGCGCAATTTACGAGTTTGCGACCTAATTCAATCGCCCAACCAATCAGTTGCGATCTCGCCCCTATGCCCTTCCGGCGCCAGCGCGGCGCGAAGGGCTTCCAGCAGAGGCGGCAGCGCCTGCGTGAAGGCATAGGGCGGGTTGACGATATAAAGCCCCGCGCCGTTGTAGATGCCCGGCTGATCGCTGTCGTACAACCAATGCTCCACCCACAGCAATTTCGGGATGCCGAGTTTGCGTAACTGCTGCTTCCACTGCCAATGCGTGGCGCGGTCTTTGAGTGGATACCAGATCACCGTCACACCGTGCGCCCATTTGCGATAAGCGGCGGATAAGGTGGCTGTGATACGCGCGCGTTCGTCCAGCTTCTCATACGGCGGGTCGACCACCACCACGCCGCGCGGCGTTCGGGGCGGCAGCATCGCCAGCCACAGCTCGTAAGCGTCGCGCTCGTGCACGGCAGCAGATGTATCGCGCATCACGCCACGCAGGGTATAGACGTCGTCGGGATGTTTTTCGTTCAGGATCAGGAAGTCCTGCGGGCGCAGAAGCTGCGCAAGGATCTGAGGCGATCCGGGATAGAGCTGCGGCTCGGCCTCGACATTCATGGCCTTTACGGCGGCGCGGTAGTCGTCCAGCAAAGGGTTCGGGTCGGCAAAGGCCCGCAGCACGCCCTGCGTGGACTCGCCGGTGCGTTGGGCATCCTCGCCGTTAAGATCGTACAGCCCGCAGCCGGCATGGGTGTCGATCAGGGTCAGCGCGCTCTGCTTGTGCTGCAAGGCTCGCACAAGGGCGATCAGCAGGCTGTGCTTCACGACATCGGCGCTATTGCCAGCATGGAAGGAATGACGATAATTCATTGCGATGCAGAACCCTGACGATCAGCCTTTATGTGAGCTGCTTGGCGCGGAAGCCGAGCGCGAGGCGATTGAAGCAACCAATCGGGGCTCGTAAAGAGTCGGGCGGAAACCTTCAAAGCACTTCTGCGCGAGGCCTCTAGCGCGCGTTAGCGATCGCCACCAGAGGCGTAAGAAGCAAGGTTCCGGGCGCATGGGAATATTCGATCATCACGGAACCGGGCGCGACAGGCGTTACCGCGAAGCGGCCTTTCGCCCCATATCGGCAGGACGTTCCGATAGCACCGGAACATCAGAACTGCGGCGCTTTGATGCCCGCGTCTGCTGGTGTCAGTGATGGACTTCGCCCCAAATCCGCACCATCAAAGGCCGCGACCAAACACCTAATTGCCGTCCGCGTCGACCATGAAGATCATGGGCTTGCCTCGCGATTGTGGCTCCCACCCGGCCTGCAGGGCGGCGCGAATTCCCCGGGACACAAGGGCGTCGCTGATCTGGAGCCGACTTGGCGGCAGGCCCTTCATCAAGCGTTTCGGCGTGGGAAATTCGAGTACCGCTCCGCGTTGGGTGTCCTTCTGGAGCAACGCCACGGCCATGCCCCTCCAGCCTTCGGCTTCGCTCCATTTGGGCTCGCGTCGTAGTTCCCAATCATAGTGGAGCCCGTCAACGATGACGGTACCGGCAAGCCTGTGGGTGTTTGACATGGCAACGGGCCTAGCATGTTTTCTGCTGCGGGCCATCGCAATGTCGTCGGCAGCGCGTATCTGGATCAGCAGTTCGTCATCGAATTCGGCCTTGCAAAAGGAATGAAGTCGATTGGCAAGCGGGCCACGATGCTGGCTTTGACGGCAGTGCTGGAGGCTGCCGTTCGGCAGCCCCCAGCACGCAGATTACGCTCCCAGGGGGATCGGATTGTCGACAAGGCTTTGGTTGAAGCCGTGGATCAGCGCATGTTCGCCAGAGCCGGGATTGTCGCGCAGCGGCTTGACCGCTTCCACCAGTACTTCCGGATCGTCGCCTGCCAACGCGGCGATGGTCTGTTCGATGAAGGTATCGAGCGGCATCGCGCGCGGATCGCCGCTCCGGTAGATCAGATCGGTGTCCACCCAGGGCGGCGCGATTTCCTGAACCCGCACGCTGGTGTCGCGCAGCGCGAAGCGTTGCGACGAGGCATAGGAATGCAGCGCCGCCTTCGTGGCGGAATAGACGGCGTTGGTCGCCAGCGGTACGAAGGCAAGCGCGCTGGTGGTATAGAGCACGGTGGCTTCGGGCTGCGCTTTCAGGTGTTCAATCAGCGCGGCGGTCATGCGGATCGGGCCGAGGAAATTGGTGGTGCTGAGGTTGTCCAGCTCAGCATCATCCACCGCGCCAGCAGGATCGTCGAACGGCATGTAGCCCGCGTTGTTGAACAGCACGTTGAGGGTGGGGAAGCGGCTGATGGCTTCGCTGGCGGCGGCGGCGATGCTGGCCGGATCGGCCACGTCGAGTTCGATGGCAGCCATGCCGGGATTGGCAGCGGTCACCTCATCGAGCAGGGCCCGGCGGCGGCCCGCGATGATCACCTGATTGCCCAGCTTGTGCAGCGCTTCGGCAAGGGCGCGGCCAATGCCGCTGGTGCCGCCGGTGATCAGGATCGTGTTGTCGTTCAGTTTCATGGGGTTGCTCCTCGGGGGGGTGTCGGTGCCCTGTGCGGTCCGGGCGACGGTCGATTTCCGCTAGGGCAAGTCGCTTTCGACCCGCTCCGTATGGCAGGACTCGACTCTGTCTCAAATGACGTATAAATTACGTTTTCAGGTCATAGCTTGAGAGGCTCATCGCATGCCCCACGTCGCCATGGTGCTGACTCCCGGTTTTCAGTTTCTGGCGTTGGGCGCGCAGGCCGCGTTTGAGCTGGCCAATCTGGTTGCTGGCGAGGACTTCTATTCGCTCGGTATCTATTCGCCGAACGGTGGCATGATGACGTCTTCCACCGGACTGCCGTTGCCCACCGTGCCGCTGATGCAGGCGGGACCGATCGACACGCTGCTGGTGATGGCAGGCACGACGCCGCCAGCGCAGCAGGATGAGGCCACGCTGGCCATTCTGCGCGAAGCGGCGCAGGGCGCGCGGCGCGTGGCTGGCTTGTGCACGGGCGCCTTTCTGTTGGCGCAGACGGGCTTGCTGGATGGCAAGCGGGCCACGACCCATTGGTCCTACGCCCGCCAACTGCGCGATTCCTATCCTGCCGTTCGTGTCGAAGAGGACCGCATTTTCATCAACGAGGGCTCGGTGTGGACTTCGGCGGGGCTGACCGCCGGGCTCGACCTGGCGGTGGCGCTGGTCGAAAGGGATCTCGGCGCCGACGTTGCGGGCGCCGTGGCGCGGCGGCTGGTGATGCATCACCGACGTGCGGGCGGGCAATCGCAGCATTCCGAGTTGCTGGAACTGGCCGCGAGAAGCGACCGCATCCAAAACGCGCTGATCCACGCCCGTCGTAATCTGACCAACCCCCTAAGCGTGGAGGAGCTGGCCGAGGTCGCCGCGCTTTCGCCGCGCCAGTTCAGCCGCGCGTTTCGCGCCGAAACCGGCCAGTCGCCCGCCAAGGCAGTGGAGCAATTGCGTCTGGAGGCGGCACGGCTGTTGCTGGAGGACACACGACATAGTCTGGATGCGGTGGCACAGCAGACCGGCTTTGCCGATCTGCGCCGCATGCGTGAGGCGTTCATGCGCCAATATGGCCAACCGCCCCAGGCCATGCGGCGGTTGGCCAGAGCAGCCTGAGGCTTCGGTTCATTCCGGTAGCGTTGAGCTGCGGTTTGGCCAATGGGGGCAGACCGCGCCAGCGAGCCTCAATCCTGTTGCTACACCAGCGACGGATAGCCCAACGCGATCGCTTCCTGCTCCAGCGCCAGTGCCGCGTCATACGCGCTTTCCGGCAGCACCGCGAAGCCGCTGAGGCCCAGCGTATCGCGCAACGCCTTGGCAGCGGGATCGTGGGCAAAGTGGTCGAGCGCGCCTCGCAACAAGGCGACCTCCCCGTCGTTTGCGGATGCGCGCGTGATGAACGGCAGGCCGGGCGTCTTTGCGGTTTCCGCCAGAATGCGCACGTTGCGGGTGCTTTCGGCCGCAAAGCGGGCGAGGTTGCCGAATGTCACGCAGTCGATCGCGGCGACGTCCGCTTGCCCCTGAGCAACCATGGTCAGGCTTGCGCGGTGGCTGCCGCTCTCCACCACGCGCGCAAAGAACCGCTCGCCAGCGGCATGGGGCGCGATGGAGTGGCGCATCAGGTTCATCCCCGAATTGCTGGTCCGGTCGTTGATCGCCGCCACACCGCCACGCAGATCCGCCACTGTGGCCGCGGTCGCATCGGAGCGAACAATCACAAAGCTGCCATTCAGCGGTCCTTGGCAGCCGGGATGATCGTAGACCGGCGTCGCGACCACGCGCACCCGGCCGCGCAGCCGCGTTGCCAAAGGATAACCGCAGGTCTGCGTCAGCAGCAGGCGTGGATCGAGCCAACCCGCATCGTGCGCGGCTGCCTCATCCAGCGCTTCGGGGACATCGGCCAGCCCGGCGGCACATAACTGCTCGCGCAAATGTGCCCATAGCCCGCGCGTCGCCTCCGCGATCACCGGCGGATCGCGATACATGGCAAGGCTGGCGAAGCGCGCACCCAAATTGGTATCCTTAGCCGACATGCAACGTCCTGATGAAGCTTGCAGTCTCGTGCGCATGGATGCGCGTATGGCGGATCAGGCCTTCGAACTGGCGCTGCATGGTCCGTATCGTCTCGGCGCTGTTGAGTACCAGATACATCTGCCCGGCAAAGATCGCGACCCGGGTCGAGCCAAAAATGGTGTAGGGGATCGAAAAGCGCTCGCGCCCGTCGAACAGGAACAGGCGGAACGAAGGGTAGAGTTCGTCGATCAGCGCGATCATGTGGTCCAGTTGCGCCCCCCGCTGCTCTCGTGAAAGCCCGCTCCAGATACCGGTTCCCGAAGCAAACAGTTCGAGCGTCTGCAACGGCATGCAGCATTCCATGTCGGTGCCGGCCGCACGGTTGTATTCCAGCCGGAATGCCGCGTCCTGCGCCTGTGCCTCGGGGCTCTGGTGCGCCGCATAGGCTTCGTAGGCGATCACATCGGAAGTGCGCAACAGATCGGGAATGCGCGCGGGCACATAGCGGATCTTGCTGCCCGCAGCCTCGCCATGCCAACGCATCAGCAGGCTGGCCCCGTCTTCCTCGGTCGTCTCGATCACCCCGCTCGACAGCATGGCGCCGGTGACGCCCTCGTCTTGCGAGATGCCCAGCAGCCAGTCCATCGTCACGGCATTGCGCTCGGCTATCGCGAGCAGCGTCTCGACCCGTGGCAGGCGCACGGTCTGGCTTGAAAGCAGCAATGACAACGCCGAGCGGTCGATGCCGATAGCTTGCGCGAACGCGGTCTGGCTCAGCCGCGACCGTTCGAACACGATTTGCAGTCGTGCCCGGAACACCTCGACCAGTTGACGTTTGTCCATGAACCACTTTCTGTGACTATTATCACCTATTGCCGCATTTGATGCATAGACGCAACGCTTCGTCACCATTGTCGCGTTGAATGTCTATCAGTTCGGTTGGATAGGGATCACCTGAGGTGGAACCCTGAGGCGATGAACCAGCACAGCCATGCACAGTTTGAGCGCGCGCTGCTTCGCGCGCAGGTCGGGCCGATCGAATGGCAGACCGTGGCGCTGGTTTTCGTGTGTCATGCCGTTTGGGCTGGCGGCGAATTACTCTACCCCTACGCTCCCTGGTTGTCCGTCCCGCTTCTGGCCCTGTCCATCGTGCTGCATTCGTCGTTGCAGCACGAGGCGATCCACCGGCACCCCACGCGCAGCGACCGCTGGAACGAGGCGTTGGTGTTCCTCCCGCTGGGGCTGCTCTATCCCTATCGCCGCTACCAGGACACGCATCTGCGCCACCATGTCGACAGCCGCCTGACCGACCCCTACGATGATCCGGAAAGCGCCTATCTGGCAAAGGCCCATCACCAGCGTTTGCCGCTTCTCATACGGCTTCTGCTCGTCTGGAATGCCACTTTGGCAGGGCGCATCCTGATCGGTCCGGCCATCGCTGCCATCCGTTTCCTGCTGGTCGAGGCGCGCAACGCAATTAACTTGCGCGGGGCAAAGGCACGGCGCTGGCGTGGCGCCTGGGCGTTGCACGGCCTCGGCCTGGCGATGGTGCTTGGCATCATCCATTTCGTCTTCGCGATGCCGCTCGTCGCCTATCTTGGCGCCGTCTACCTCGCCATGGCGCTGCTTGGCGTGCGAGGGTTCTGCGAGCACCGCTGGGCTGAGGCACCCGATGCGCGCTCGGTCATCGTCGAGCATTCCATGCTGGGGCTGCTGTTCCTCAACAACAATCTGCACCTGGTCCACCATAAGCAACCGCACCTGCCGTGGTACGCCCTTCCGGCCGCCTACAAAGCGCGGCGGGCGGAATGGTTGGCAATCAACAACGGCTACGTTTTTGTCGGCTACCGTGCGGTCCTGCGCTCTTTTGCATTGCGGGCCAAGGAACCGGTGGTGCACCCATCAGCGCTCCGACTTGCGCCAGACACGGCGAACCTAGGGGCACTTCGTGATCGTTGACGGCAGCCACAACCACGCAGTCCATGCCACCGCGAGGCAGCATTGCTGATGGCACCGTCCATGCCCCGCAATTGCGTTGATCGGTTCGACTGATCCGATATCGTTCCTCAAACAACCCAACGCCGGGCGGTGTGGCCCAGATTCGCGATGACCTTAACAAGTCTGCGAATTGAGTGAGTGAATTCCGCAGGCTCATCGATACCGCCAATGGCTTCGGGCGGTCTATCGTCTATGCCTCCCCGTCGCTTTTCTGCATATCGATGCGGCTATATCTGCCGCTGCATGGCAAGGTACTGAAATCAACTAGTCTATTTTCAATCAGCAACTTAAGGCCAAGTTTTTGGGCGTAATCCATCGAGTAAATGCCCCACCCTTTCGCCAAAGGCGCACGAACTTTATTTTCCGATTGCAAACATCGCGCCGCCCGGTCAAACTGATTTTCAATCGATTTTTCGTCAATTCCGGAGCTCAGGGCACTCAGGGGTCAGCTTGACCTTTTCCCCTTAGAACCTGATCCGAAAGTTGTTGAGCAATACCAGCATGTTGTGATTCACGCCTCTTTGCGAAGAGATGGAGTGAATGGTGACATGGACTGGTATTGCCCGGCGCGAGCATAGCCGGGAGGGATTGCGA
>NZ_JAIZDA010000058.1 GCF_020404405.1 Novosphingobium sp. FKTRR1
TTGTCGGGTGCCAAAGTAGAGCGCAATTGCGTGCACTGAACTCCAATCGTCGCGCCATATTGGGCTGCATTCAATCTGCACGGCATTCGGCGTGTTGTTCGCGCTACTGATCGGAGAACCGCTTTGCCAGTCTGGCGCTCGCGCCACTTTTGGCAGCAAGTTTTGAGCCATAGCGCAACACCGTGCGTGCATCGCGCCAGCGGTAAGCCTGCATGATCGCTGGTAACCCTTCACCTGCGGCAAAGTTATCCTGCGCTACGCCGACACGAATGGAATGCGACGAAATCGCCTTGCACCAGCGGCTAAGCTCGGCCTCGCTCATCTGCCCCAGCAAGCCCTTCTCCCAGGCTTGGCGAATAAGCCGCTTGTAAATGAGCGTGATACTGTTGGGGTGTAGCGGCTCTGCACCGATACCATCGATTGATCCGTCAAAATGCGTCGTGACCCGGCGCAGCAGCGGCCCCTTGTCGATTTCAGAAGCTTTGCACCAACGCGTGATGGCCATCATGGTTGCTGGAGAAAGGTAAGCCTGCGCACCAGCTTGCTTGCGGTCAGTCTTGCTCGAGGGAATGTGAAGGATCCCTGCGCCCTCACTATCAGGGCCTTCGATGTGCGCAACATTGATCGCCACCAGTTCAGATCGCCGCGCCGCCGTATCATAGGCAATGCGCAACAACGCGGCATCGCGCAAACCCAGCTCGTCGCGGCGGCAGGCCTTGAGCAGGTGAGCAAGGCACACCCCGGCCGCCGGGCTGTCGAGATCGGCGATGTCGCCCTTGAACCGGATGGCGCGAGCCTGTCGCTGCCGCACACCCAGATGATTGCGCGCCGCCTTACGCTCGAACTTGACCAACGTGTCTGATGTCGGATCGACGAGGCCAACCATGCGGTAAGCCCAGCCCACATGGACGAGGTAGCGCTCGATCGTCGCCATTGCGCGGGTTTTGAGGTCACAAGTCTCAGTACCGGAAAGGGCTCGGATCCAGGCAGCAACGTCGGCAGGGCTTGCAACGGCAGGCTCAACGCGGCGCAATCGGCACCATTGCCCCCACAAGGTGAGGTCAGAGCGGAAGGCGCGGCGGGTGTTTTCGGACCAGCCACGCATGGCTGCATCGAGCAGCGCCTCGTCGATGTGAATGCCTGCACCGACCAGTGCGCGCACATCTCCGACCAGATCTGCCGGTTCGACAGACAAAGGGACGATCTTTCGGGTACGGACCGATGATTTTTGAGCGCGGACGGGTTCGCGCCTGTCAGGACTTTTCTCGCCGGGTACCTGGGCCGCAAGCAGCCGGGCTGGCGGTGCGATGATCGGTCGCCGCATCAATCGCCCCAGGGATTGACCAAGTCGATGCCGGTAGCTGCAAAATCCTTCACATTCCAGGTCACCAATGTGAGCCCGTAAGCCCCTGCGATACCGGCAATCTGGACGTCCCCGGTTGTCATGGTCCGGCCAGCGCTGGCACTGACACCAGCAAGCTCAGCCGCCATTTCCGCCGAAGACCGGTCGAAGGACACGACGCGCGGACCAAATCGGGCAACGATACGCTCGAACGCCCCCATCAGTTCGTCACGGCGGCGGCCGGGTGGTATGGTGTTGATCCCGGCACGTACCTCGTAGATCGCAATGGTCGGCAAAGCACAATTGCCAGCGTGGCGATCAAGCCATGTCACAACCTTGTCGGAAGGTGCTGGCCGCATCAGTTCGGAGACCACATTGGAATCGATCAGATAGATCATTCGAAGACCGGCAACGTACGATCAGGGCGCTGGCGCTGCAAATCGATCGCGGCGGCGACATCGTCATAGCCGGGCCGCGTGATCCGCACGATAAAACTGCCGAGCGGCTCGAGCGCATCGGGGTTGCCCGCTTCGGCGCGCGCGGCCTCATCGAGAATCTGGCGCAGTTCTTCCTCGAGACTATGCCGTCGGCGCGAGGCGCGCTGGGCAAGCAGGCCCTTGGTCTCTTCAGACAGGTTGCGGATCGTGACGCTGGCCATGCGCGGACTCCAGGCTGGCGGCCGAGGCGGCCATCGCCGGAAATATAGCGGCAATCCGCATCAGAAACCAGCAAAATGCAATCATGCAATCGTTCATCTGAGTTTTGCATAATTACGATAAGCAGCCATTATCAACACTATAGCAGACAGCACATGGACAGAAAGTATGATTTCAGTCTACAATATATGCATGATCCGCCCTCCCCTCCCCCTAACAGCTGTGCCGTGGTCGGCCGAATTGGCGAACGTCCTTGCCGACGCCAGCGGCGCCATTGCCCGCCTCGATGCCCGGATTTGCGCGAGTTCGCTGGCACCGACGTGGCAGTTGCGGGCAAGCTGGACGGGTTACGGGAACGCGCTACGCTTCCAGAACTTTGAGATCGACGAAATTGATATTATTTCACGTGAATGCGGCCTTCATCTGGCCGGACGGCAACGCCTCGAAACGGTGGGGGATCCGTTTTCCGCAATCGAACCCTGGCGCGCCCGGCTTACCGAGAGTGAGGGGCGGCACTGGCGCGAAGACCTGCCCTTCACTTTCGATCCACCCCCTGGCTGGGAAGATGCCCCTACCCTCGCCCGCGCGCTTGGCCTGCTCGATTCTTGGGCACGCGCCGACGCGACGATCGCGCCATGGCTGGCGTTCCCACTGGTTCTGCGGCGCATGGGGTTAACGCAGCGCGCCCTGCCCTGCCTCGTCACGGGCGACCCCGGGCAGCGCTTTGCGCTCGATCCCCGCCCTGCCCTGCTCAAGCGGCTGCTCAAACAGCTGGCCCGCAGCGCCGAGAACGGTTTGACCCGGCTCGAACGGCTCGAGAATGCCGCGCAGCGGGCCGCCGCGACAATCGGCGCGCAGCATCGTCCCGGCAAGCTTGCCGACCTTGGCCGCATTGCACTGACCCGGCCTTGTCTTGCTGCACGCTCGCTTGCCCCCATGCTCGATCTCACCGTGTCGGGCGCGGGCAAGCTGCTAGAGCGCGCGACCCGCCTCGGCCTGCTGGTCGAGATATCCGGGCGCGAAACCTGGCGCTCCTATGTCACCCCCGATGTCGCCGTCTCGCTCGGGTTGATGGCTCCCGCGCGTGGACGCCCCCGCCTGATGCCCGCCCCCTCGCCTAAGCTGGATTCGGTCCTGACGGCGTTTGATGCCGAAATGGCTGAGTTCGAGGCGCGCATGGCGCGCCTTGGCGGGCAAATCAGGCAGAATATGCAGTAAAACACTGATCAAAATGGATAAAATCGAGGTCGCCAAAAAAGGCCTTACAGCGCAAAAACAAGCGCTGGCTAAGCCGGTATATACAAACGTCGTAAATGCGCTCTACGGGCTTCTGAGGGCAAATTTCGGCATATTCGCCTATTTCGCCACCAAGCCAGGCCCGGATTGTTCCCCTCTCGAGGCAAATCGGCCAAATTGTGCTTCAACTTGAGTCTGCGCATCGCGACGCACCCGCAGGTGGGCATAGGCAAGCACGATGTCGAGCGCGCCGACATTATAGCTGGCCGACGGTAGACGGCGCTTGCCGATGCGCCAGCGTCGTGGGGGCAGTTTCGGCGGTTTCAGTGTCATCACCTCTCTCCCTGGGCGCTCGGGCAATTTCAGCGCTACCAATCGCTCGAACCCCCAGGTCGCTTTTCCCACACGGCTGTGCGCCAGTGCCAGCATGGCGATCCGATCGTGTGCGAAGTGAAACAGGTTCGCCTGGAAGCGATCCACATAGGCTTGCTTCTCGCCCTTGAACCGTTTGCGGCTAGCGCGCACAAGCCTGGCGACGCCCTCGGCGTTCCATTCGACCAAGCGCGGGCGGAGCTCAAGTCCCCAGCGCAAACTCTCTGCGCGGGCCAGCGTGCCGCTTAGCCAGGAACCCACAGCCCGCTTCGACATCGCTCCATCCGCCACCGGCAGTCGGCAGAGCGGAAGATCGTGCACTTGGCACCGCCAACTCATCCGCAAGATCCACTCCTTGCGGATGATCGGCGCCCGACCATCCTGCGAGGCCTGCTGCCAGCAGCGTGAACAGACATATCTACGCTCGAGGCGCGGCAATACCGCCGAAGCCTCGACGTTGAGGAAGGTGCCTTCGATTTGCTGTGGCTCGATCTGAACCGCCCAAGCCAACTGACCGATCATCTGATACACGGCGAAGTACTGCTCGTTGGCCAAGCCGCATGTGCCACGGGCCAGATCCATACTGGCAAGCGCCGTTTCAAGGCCAAGGTGTCGAAACAACGCAGTTCGCGTAGTTTCATGCGCAGCCGCGACCCTGTCAATCCACGAATCAAAGCACTCGTCGGCCTGCGGGCGAACCCGAAACGCCAGCGGTTGCGGCTCCAACGCGTGTACGGTCATCGCGCCGCATAGTTCGGCAGCAACACCGCCGCCTCGCGAATATCCGCAAATTCCACGCGTGCCCGGCCATGTCGATAGGCCACTTTCTGGCCCCAGTGCAGCAGGCGCTTGAAGTTTCCGGTCACTCCAAGACTCTGTTCCCAGAGAAAAGCGGCGACCTCCGGCTCGGCGAGGCGATCCGGCTCGATCAATCCCATCCCTTGCCCGAGTACCCGAATGAGACGTTGCGTCGGCGCTCCCTGTGGCCAGGGCTTCAGCCGCAAAATGATTGAGCGATAAGCAAGCTCGACATCCTCGGCAAAGATATCGGCAGCTACGTCGAGCCCTGCAACCACCATTGGTACATTGCCCTCGCTCATCAGGAAGCGGAATGCATCAAGCGTATCGCGTCGCGCCCGCCCGCTGGCAGTGAGGATCGCATGAACATTGTCGATCCCGATGAGCCGGGTGTGTTGCCGCCGCAAAAGTTCGACCACCTTGAGGTCTGCAATGCGATGAGTCTTGCCGGTGATTGGCCAGCCTTGCTTCCACAGCAAAGTCAGGTTGATCTTGAGTGAGGTCGAACCCGAAGGGATGACGGTTCGCAGCATCGGTTGATAGCGGGCATCGTCAGTGACGAGCGGCTCGGGAAAATCGTGGGCAACCCGGCGCTGTGTCTCCCGCAGAATCGAGGTTTTGCCCATGCCCGACTGCCCAACCAATACCACGCAGGTCGGACGTTCGTCGGGTCCGTCATGGGCAAGTTCGACCAGGGTCTCGACATGCTGGCGGGCTTCGTCGAAATCGATCCAGAAGGCCTGCGACAGCGCCGAACCGCCAGGCACAGGGGCAGTCATTCGATACGTTTCAGCCATGTTTCTTCCCCCAACTCCGCAACGGGAAGCCAATTCGGCGCCGGTTCCACCGTGGCTTGCGCTGGTACGCGCGAATGGGATGTTCCCTCGCGCTCCGCTCGTTTTCGGGCCTCACGTGCGCGCCGGGTCTTAGCAGTTGCAGAGAGAACATCGCTGCGATTGGCATGGATCAGGCGCGCGGCTTCGGCCCGCGCACCGTTATCTTGATAGGCCCTGCCGGCCCGGGATCGTTCGTCCCGCTCGGCTTCCCATTCCGCCAGGCTGACATGAGGATACTGCCCGACAACCGCAGCCGAAACGAAGCCACCCTTCACTTCCGGATAGACCTCCTGAATGGTTCGTTCGTCGAAGTGTACCATGACTTTCTGGCCGATCCGCGATGCAAGACTGGCGTGCCAGTACCGACGATAGCCAATCTGGATTCCGTAGGCCTTCACGGTTCGCTCTACCCACGGCAGGAAACGGCGGACGAGAGCCGTTTCGTCGAGGCCGAGCGGCACCAAAGGCCCATGCCGCTTCGCCTCCTCGGCCCAAGCCTGCGCCGGCGCCAAACCGCCCAACCCTGCGTGAGGTTCGGCGTGATAGAGACAAATTGCCCGAACAAACCAGCGTTCAAACTCATCGATGGTCATCGTAGCGGCCGCCCCAGCGTCATAACCGTCGCGCTTGGTGGCGTTTGCTCCCGTCGCACCGGGCAACAAGCGCATCTTGGCCATCATCGTTCCAATCAGGCGTTCGATATGGCCGCCAAAATGCGCGGGGCCACGCGGTCGGACATCCGGATCAATTCCGTAGGAAAGGCACGCAAACCGAAAGGATTGCGCACGATGCGGTGCCGCATGGTCAGCGTGTAGCCGTTTGAATAGCCCATGCATTGGGTAGTCGACATCAAGCTGTAGTGCTTGCAAAAGGCGATGCTTCGGCAGGATCGCATTGGCGATCGCACGCCCGCATCGAAATATCGAGGGGTCCCCAAAGCTCACATAGAAGCCAAGGATACATCGGGTCTGCACTTCGATCAGCAAGGTCACCCAAGGGCGCCCCAGCTCTTTGCGTTGCACGCTGTCGACAAGGATTACATCGGCCCGCGTGTGATCCATCTGAACGAGGTCGAGAAAGCCCCGGCTTGAATACTCACCCGCGTGCGGCTCATGCGCACTGCGCGTCTTGGAGCCCATCGTGGTGCGTGCCCGCACCGGCTCCGATATCGTCGCAATCGCCCGTTCAATGCTGCGTTCGCTTGGCACTTCTCTGGCTTCAAACCGATAATCGCCGTTGTCGGCGATGAGGAGACCGCGAACCTGACGCGCTGTTTCCTTCATGCTCGCCCCCGCCTTGCGCAGGTGGATCTCGCCAATCAGCGTATCGATCGCGGCGAGCACAGTTTGGCCACCGCCTCGGCTCCCCGGTTTAGGCCCCTTCGGCAACGACGCCAGCGATTCTGCGACGGGGTGCTCGCGGAACCGCCGGGCGAGCTCGCGAATTCGCCGTTCCTTGAGCCCGGTTGCGGTCGAAATTGCCGCCACCGCCTGCGCCGTCAAAGGTGCATCCAGCGGGACGTATTGACGAAACGCCGGGTACAGCGCCGCGCCTGTTGCCAATGCAGCTTCTGAACGACGAGCCGAAGCCGGCGGTTTGCGTTCGATCATGGTGCTGATTCCACCAGAAATTTCGCGTCTAATGTCATCTATTATGGCACGGCAGGCAATCGGATTTGTACGCGCGTCATAGATTGCTGCCATCTTGGCGTTGTATCCAACTGTTTCTAAGTGATTTCTTGTGCTTGCAGCCTTCTTTGGCAGGCGACACCTGCGTTGGCAGCGGCTCCTTCTCGCCGAACCCGAGGATGCGGTGGATCCGGGCGATCGAGGCGATCCGCCGCGCCAGCGTCGCGGGTTTGGCCGGGGCCCGGATTTCCGATCCCTTGGCCAGCCAGTGAAGATAGTGGACGAGGCTTTCCGGATCGGCAGGAACCGCGGTGACGACGGGCCGCCGCGACTTGCACCAGGCAAGGAAGCACCGGAGGTCGGCGGTGATGGCCGCCTTTGTCGCCGGCGCCATCGCCGCAACCGCCGCCTCGAGCGCCAGCGGGCGCGCGGCGCGCGCGTCGACCAGCGGGGCATGCGCGCCCAGCACCAGCTCGACCGAGGACCGGAAAGGTCGATCAGCGGTCATACGCGAAGGGTACTTCGAGCGGCGTGCATGGGGCAATTTCTGGCCAAAATGGGCATTTCCGGCAAGCTCGATTTTACCATAACATCCGATTATGGAAAATCCGTGTTTTCAGGGGGTCGAATGATAGGATACCAAACTGGCGTTTAGGTGAACTTTGCATTGACCGCATTTTCCGGCGCAATTATCCCACCTTCCGATGTACATCGCGCCGAGACATTTCCAGTGAAACAGTCAACCGACGCCAGTCCTATCGCTTTCCGGATCGGCCAGATCGACGCGCTGGCCAAGACCCTGCTCGCCTCCCCTGCCCTCTATTCCCCGGAAATGCGCGCGTCGCTGGCGCTGCGCTGGCTCAGCCGGGCGTGGCAGCAATACCGCCAGGACCGGGCAATCACACTCGGTCCCGCGCTGATCGGGGCCGAATGCGCGACCGAGCGCAATGCCTTTCTGACCCTGTTCGAACAGGCCCTGCCGCGCCGCGAGAAGCTGCTTTCCCAGGCGGTCCGGACCGTGCGCAAGATCGCCATCCGGCCGATGGCGAGCGAGGTCACCGAGGCCGAAACGATCGTCGCAGCAAGCACCGATGAGCTCGAGCGGGTGCTCACCGTACTCGCCCAGCCCAAGCGGCCCACTGCGCCGCTGGAGCGCCTGCTCGAGCTGGTCGACGGGTTTCGCTATTCAACCGGCGATGAACCCGATCCCCTGTCCGCGACCGCGCGAACCCCGTGCTGGGCGATCAACCTGGCCGCCACAGCGCGCGGCGACGCGTTTCGCCTGAGCGAGACCGCCCTGCCCTTCCCGGGCCTGGCCCAGCGCCGGCTGTTCCGCGCTGATCGCGGCGCGCAAGAAAGGCGCGCCGACGCGCGCGAACATCTGCTCGAGGCGCTGCACGCCACCGCCTGCGACATCGCCCGGCTTCCGCGCGCGGCGGAGGTCTTCACGCGTGAATTTCCGAGCCAACGGACCAACTCGCGGCTGTACCTCGCCTGGATGCTGCTATTCGGCCTCGGCGGGTTGACGCCGGCCCAGCTCGCCCGCGCGCTGCCAGCGACCAAGGCCGGGGCAGGCAAGCTCCTGCGCCAGTTGGAGGCAGGCCATTTGGCGCGCAGTCAGGGGCCATTCGCGCCCTTCCTGTGCACCCTCAATATCCCGGTGGCCATGCCCGACTGGCGTTACCTGAGCTCAAAATAGCTGCCGCGGGCAGCCCCAGCAGGCCGCCGAAGTGGCGCTCGAACACCGCCGCCCTGGCCTCATCGATATCCCTGCGCTCCCGCACCCAGGCATAGGCGCGCAGCAAGTCGAGGAACTCCGGCGCCATCCACGCCGAGGCTGACTTGGGCGGAGCACAGGCCCGCAGGCGGTAAGGCATTTTCACAGGCGCTTGAACGCCGCCGCCGACTGTCGGACATTCGGGCAATCGTGCCGCAACCAGACGCTCGAAGCGGCGCGCAAGCGCATGCCGGTTGCCATGCGCGAGGGCCAGCATGCCGATGCGATCGGCCGAAAAGTGGAACAGGTTTGCGGCGAAACGGGCATGGTAGCGTTTGTTGGGCGGCGCCATGCCATGCCCATCGCGGGAGCCGGCCAGATAGGCCAATTCCGCCGCATTACGCCGCAGCGCGCCTGGTCGAACCCGGTATGCCCAGCGTCGCCGCTCCGCCACAATGGTAGCCAATCCCAGATCCGCTTGCGAAATCGGGCTCGCAACGTCCCGCAACAGGCTGGCCATGTCGGTCAACGGCAACTCGTGGTCGTGGCAACGCCAGCTTGCCCGCAAGATCCATTCCCGGCGGACGATCATCGGCTTGCCCGCCCGTCCCGCTTCGTACCAGCAGCGCGCACAGGCGTATCGCCTTATGCGCCGCGGCAGCACGTCGTGCGCCTGGCAGGCGAGAAAAGTGGCGGAAATCCTGTCGTTTTGGCATTGCACGGCCCAGGCGAGGCGCTCGACCAGATTGGCAAAGGCACTGTGCCAAGCCACGTCCAGCCCCCGCGCGCCGCGCGCCAGGTCGTATCCAGCAAGAGCCGGTTCGATCCCGACATGGCGGAAAAGCGCCGCACGGGTCGTCTCGTGGGCCCGGGTCACCCGGTCGATCCAGGAGTCGAAACATTCATCGGCAAGCGGTCGCACCCGGAACGCCAGCGGCTCCGGCTCGAGCCCGAGCGCGATCACCGCGCCGGGTGACCGGGGAGCAAACCCGCAGCCTCACGGATATCGGCGAATTCGACGCATTCGCGGCCGTGACGACGCGCAACCTTCTGTCCCCAGTGCAGCAGCCGTTTGAAGTTGCCGGTAACCCCGAGACTGTGGCGCCACAGGAATTCGGCGATTTCCGGCTCAGCAAGCCGGTCAGGCTCAATCAGCTGCATCCCGTGCGCCAGAACGCGGATCAGCCGCTGCGATGCCTCGCCAGGCGCCCAGGGATTGAGCCGCACGATGATCGAGCGATAGGCCAGCTCGACATCTTCGGCAAAGATGTCCGCCGCGACGTCGAGCCCGGCGACCACCATCGGGACATTGCCCTCGCTCATCAGGAAGCGGAATGCATCGAGCGTGTCGCGCCGCGCCCTGCCGCCAGCGGTGAGGATGGCATGGACATTATCGATCCCCACGAGCCTTGTGCGCTGCCGACGCAGGAGTTCAACCACCTTGAGATCGGCAATACGGTGGGTTTTCCCGGTGATCGGCCAGCCCTGCTTCCACAGCAGCGTCAGGTTGATCTTGAGCGCGGTTGAACCCGACGGAATGACCGTGCGCAACATCGGCTCGTAACGGGCCTCACCCCAATCGGCAGGTTCGGGAAAATCGAGCGCAATCCGGCGCTGGGTCTCGCGCAGGATCGAGGTCTTGCCCATCCCCGACTGGCCGACAAGCAAGACGCAGGGCGGTCGCTCGTCGGGCTCGTCGTGCGCCAGTTCGACCAGTGTCGTAACCGCCGTGCGCGCTTCGTCGAAATCGATCCAGAAGGCTGAATTTCCGCTCATTTGCGCCATTTCAGCCAATCATTGTCCGGCAGATCCGCAGCCGGGATCCAATGAACTTCGGCCCGTTCGATCCGCCCCTTGGCCTGGGGTGAGTGTGCCACGCCTTCGCGCTCCTGCCGCTTGCGCTCTTGTCGGCTACTCGCTGTGCGCTGCCGTGCCATGGCGACTTCGCGCCGCGCGGCCTGAATGTACCGGGCGGTCGCTGCCTTTGCGCCATCCGCCTGAAACGCCGCCCCTGCCCGCCGCTGGCGTTGCCGTTCGGCTTCCCATTCGGGCTCGCTGATATCTGGGTAGTCGCCGACCACGGGCAAGACTACGAACTGGCCATCGATCTCCGCATAGATCCGCTGCAGCGTGCGCTCATCATGATGCACGGTGATTTGTTGGCCAATTCGGGCCGCCAGAACCGGATTCCAGTAGCGGCGGTGCAGGATTTGAACGCCGTAAGCCTGAACGGTTCGCTGCCGCGCCGGCAGGAACTGGCGGGTGAGATGCTCAACATCAAGGCAAGCCGGTAGCAGCGGAGAATGGCCGGAAACCGCCGTTTTCCACGCCTGTGCAGGACATTGTCCGCCCAGCCCCTTGTGCGGACCGTTGTGATAGATGGCGATCTGGAACAGCAGCCAGCGCTCGAATTCGGGCAAGGTCATCGCTGCCGCCTGTCCGGCGTCATAACCATCGCGCTGGGTGACATTGCCGCCCGTCGCACCAGGTAGCAGCCGCATCTTCCCAACCATTGTGCCGATCAGGCGCTCGATGTGGCCTCCGAAGTGGGCCGGTCCGCGTGGACGGATGTCGGGATCGATGCCGTTGGCCAGGCAAGCTCGCCTGAAGCTCTCCGCCCGGTGCGGTGCTGCGTGATCGGCATGGAGCCGCCGGAATTGCCCATACATCGGGTAGGAGACATCGACGCCCAATTGCTCAAGCAGCGGTTCCTTGGGCAGCAAGGCGTTGGCCACCGCCCGGCCACAGCGGAAAATCGAAGGATCGCCGAAACTGACATAAAAGCCCAGAATACTGCGGGTCCAGACCTCAACCAGCAACGTTATCCAGGGGCGGGCGAGCTCCTCGCGATGTACGCTGTCGACGAGAATCACATCTGCCCGCGTATGATCCATCTGCACGAGATCGAGCAGGCCCTCGCTGTGATAGGCGCCCGGATGAGGCTCATGGGCGCTGCGCTGCTTCGAGCCCATGCTCGAGCGAGCCCGCTGAGGCTCGGATATCTCGCCGATCAACCTGATCAGAGTGCGCTCGCTCGGTACCTCGCCCGGCGCGAAGCAGAACTCCCCATCCTGCGCGATCAAAAGACCATGAATTTCCCGGGCTGCCAGGGCCGCAGTGGGCGGTGGCTTTGTCAGGAATACTTCCTGGGTAAGCCGGTCGATCGCCTCCCTCACCGGCTCGGCGATGCGATGACTGCCAATCCGGGGACCGCGAGGGGTTGGAGCCAAGCTCGACGCCACAGGATTTGCGCGAAATCTGCCTACTAGTCGTCGTATCTGACGGTCGCTCAGCCCTGACTGGGCAGCGACAGCGTCAATGACTTGTGCTGTCAGTGGCCCGTCGAGTGGGACGAGGCGTCTGAAGATGGGGTAGAGTTCCGCACCTGTCGCCAGAGCTTCCGTGGACGCGACTTTCGTGCGGCTCGGTTTGCGTTCGATCACCCGACCTCCCGTGGCCGGATATCGACCGATTCAATGACATCAATTCTGGCAGAGGCATCGACACGGAATCCTAACCTGCCAGAATTGTTGGCATGGAAATCAGGATAATACATTGATATTCAGTGCATAAATGCGGTTTCCATAAACTTTGGCAGCCGACATC
>NZ_JAIZDA010000059.1 GCF_020404405.1 Novosphingobium sp. FKTRR1
CCCGCACCTTCCCGCATATGCTTGCGGCGAGCGGTATCAGTCCAGGGCATGTGCTTCCTCCATCGTCTCGACAACGACGCTGAATCACAACCTACTGATATCGCTCAACCACTTTTCGCTCGGGCTCTAATCGGCCTAGCGCGTTGGTTAAACAGCCGCAGGCGTTGGCATGGAACCAGGGTCTGGGCGTTGCAGGGCGGTTCATCCTTGACGGGTTGGGTTACGTCAGGGGTGCCGATTGTCAGGCATGCCTTTGTCGCTCGTTCGCGAATTTGCACCCTACCTGATCGATGCGAAGACTTCAGCTTCCTTGTCGGACTGCCTCGCGCACATCACGCGAGAACTCGGGTTCGATCATTTCGCAGTAGCCTATGAGCCGCGGGTTCGTTTTGAGGAGCGAAAGTCGGTCTTGATGCACAACTATCCGGCAGAATGGGCCGAGGTGTATGTTTGCTTTGACCTCGCGGGACAGGACCCGGTGCGCCGTGCCTGCGATAGGGCACTGCTGGGCTTCGAATGGCGCAACGTTGCGAGGCTGATCCCCATGACGAGTGGCGATCATCGCATGCTGTCTGTTGGTCGCCACGTCGGCGTCGCAGACGGATACACGGTGCCTCGCCACATACCCGGCGAAGGCAGCGGCTCATGCTCCTTCGTGGTCGGCCCAAGAACTGAACTCCCCCGTGAGCGGTTGGAAGTGGCTGAGCTGCTTGGAGGCATCGCGATAGCGGCCGCACGTGGACTGGCAGGGCTGGGCCACTACGATTGCAGGCCAGCACTTTCGGACAGGCAGCGCGAATGCGTCTTGTGGTCCGCCAGAGGGAAGACGGCAGCAGAGGCTGCAATCATCATGGGCGTCACCGAGTTTACCGTTCGCAAGCACCTCAAGGATGCCCGAGAACGTTACAACGTCCACTGTGGCCAGACGCTCATCCTCTGCGCCCTCTATGACGGTCTGATCAGCTTTCCGGACCTCCTGCGTTGGTGGAACAACCTCCTCGATTAAGAGGATCGCCGGGAAGAGCTTTTTTAAGTTCCGCCATTCCCAGATCTGGGAATACCGCGAACGTCCGCTCGCTGTTTGGATGCGCCATCCCAACCTGGAGATGGCCCCATGCTCAACCTCACTGACGCCGCAGCGAATGAAGCCCACGCCTTTCGCACCATGTTTGCCGCCCGCAAGCGGGTATTTATCGACCTCCTGCGCTGGGATCTGCCAGTCCTTGCCGGCAAGTACGAGGTTGATCAATTCGACAACCAGCATGCCGATTACCTGATCCTGCTCGATGAAAACGGAGAGCATCGGGCATCGACCAGGTTGCTGCGCACCGATGCCTCCCACATCCTGCGAGACATGTTTCCGGTGCTGTGCCCCGGGCCAGTTCCGTCCGGACCTGCGACCCGGGAAATAACCCGCTTCTGCCTTGATCCGCGGCTGACGGCTGCACAGCGCAAGGTAGCGCGCAACGAGCTCGTGACCGCGCTGGTCCAGTACGCGCTGAGAAACGGTGTCACGGATTATACCGGTGTCGCCGGCCTTGCCTGGTATCGGCAAATCCGGACATTCGGGTGGCAATGCCGGGCGCTTGGCGATGCTGTAACACATGATGGGCAAATGCTCGTCGGTCTGCACATCAGTATCGACGGGAATACCCTTGAAGGGCTCAAGCAGGCAGGTTGCTTTGCCGAGCCGATTATCGAAATGCCCGCCGCGAGGGGAGGAGCGGCATGACGCCCATCACAATCGAGCCATGGCTCGATGAGCTGATGGCGCAAGGCTACTGCGTCATCCCGCAGCTTCTTTCGCCGAGAATCTTGTCCGATCTGGCTAGAGACTTGGAGGTCCCGTTCAGAACGACCCCATTCGGCCAAGGTCATTTCTATGGCTATCGGACCAAGCGCTTCGGCAGCCTGCTGCGCCGATCGACGCGGGCTTCGGAAATCGTCATGGAGCCCACTGTGCTCGCCCTGGCGCAGGCGGTGCTGGGGGCCGCCTGTGACAGAATCCAGCTCAACGTGGCACAGGCCATCGCAATCCACCCGGGCGAACTCGAGCAATTCCCTCACTGCGACCACGACATGTGGGCCGGGGTGAAGGGGGCGCACGAATATCTCCTGAACGTGGTCTGGCCTCTGGATCCCTTCACGCCTGAAAACGGTGCCACTCGGATATACCCCGGCACGCATCGTAATCCGCCAACTGACTTCTCGGAGCTTCCAGACCCCGTCATCACGGAGTGCGAACCTGGCTCTGCCATATGCTTTCTGGGCTCGACGCTTCATGGCGCAGGTCCAAACCGCTCCTCGGGCGTCCGCCGCGCGATCGTTGTCGGGTACAGTCTGGGCTGGCTCAAACCATACGAGAATATGTGGTTGGCCTATCCGCCAGAGGTCGCAAGGTCATTCTCGCCTGAACTTGCGGCGCTTGTCGGCTATGCTCAGCACCGCCCCAATCTTGGAAACTACGAAGGACAATGCCCGTCCGTGCTGCTCAATCGCGGCAGGCGAGGCAAGCTCGGTGCGGTCGATGCACTACGACCCGACCAGGCTGCAATGCTCTCGGAATTTGCGCGGGGGCAGGGGGCACAGCGATGAGCCCGGCGCATGTCCTCGAACCGACATACACGGCCATCAAGCAAAAGTTGCTGGATGGAGCCTGGCTTCCGGGCTCTCGCCTGGAGAGCGCGCGGATCGCCGATCTGGTAGGCGTCAGCATGACCCCGGTTCGCGACAGTCTCAATCGCCTTGTTGGCGAGCGCATGGTGGACCTGAGGCCAGGTTTCGGCTTCCATGTGCCGCGGCTCTGCACGTTCGACCTTCGTGACCTCCTGGAGCTCAACCTTTCGCTGGTGGGCCTCGCAGTGAAGCGCACGGGCCAAGCTGGGATCACTGATATCGGGACCGGCGAACCCGACCTCGCCCTGCGCTCGCGTGCTTTGTTTAGCGGCATCGCCGCAGCCGCGCGCAACGAGGCCCTGGCGGACGCAATAGAGTCGCTCAATGATCGCCTTCATCCTTTCCGGCGGATCGAGGTCGAGGTCTTGCGCGACGCCAAACAGGAAGTCGCAGATCTCGAGGCCACGGTGATAGACTCGCCCGGGCGGCAGACTGCGGTCGCTATGCGGCGTTATCATCAGCGCCGGATTTCTGCTGCCCCACGCCTCGTTGCCATGTTGCAGCAAGTCCATCCGACCAGAAGTTGACGCCGGTTGGTCGTTGACTCTTGCCAAGTCCCTGCAACCGCGCCATCTTTTGCCAAGGCAGCATCAACAGCTGGCATAAGCTGCCCGGATCACAATTCCGCCAGGCATAAAGCACGCCTGTCCCGATGGACCGGCGGTCGGTCACCGCCACGCGAGGCCGACGCAGACCTGACTCCAAACGCAGTCGGCAACTACCTTGCCGAGCTGGCGGGATCATGCCGGCTTCGGTGCCAATGTGTCTCCTACCAGATCGTCGCCTGCGCTGACATCGGCGCGCGAAGGCACGCTCGACAAGGCGTATCGCGAAGAGCGGGCCAGATTGAAGCGCTACTTCGATTGGAAGGCGGGGCCAGACTCGTCCGCAGACCTGGTGCAGGATGTCTTTGTCAGGGCCTTGGGCAGAGGTCAGACTGAGCGCTTGGAGAACCCAGCGGGCTATCTCTGGCGCATTGCCCAAAACCTCGTGATTGACACGTTGCGTGTCCGAAAGCGGCGAGGGCCGCAAGTCCAGTTCGACGAAGCGCAGCATTCGCCCGATCTTGCCGATCAGGCAGCGCTCCTTGAAGCTGCCCAGTTGCAGTTACGCTACGAGACGGCACTGGCGGCACTGCCGACGAGGACGCGCGACATTTTCCTGATGCACCGGGTCGATGAGCTGACATATCAGGAGATTGCGGTAGCCACGGACCTCACCACTGCGGGGGTCGAATATCACATGTCGAAGGCGCTTGCACATCTCGCCAAACGTCTCGGAGTGCACAGGTGAGCCTTCAGCGATGAGTGGTGAGGGGGGATCGGACAGGGAGCGCAACGCCAGTTCGACCGACGAGGCCGCGCGCTGGTTTGTATTACTGCGCGGACCTGAAGCAGATCGACACCGTCCGGATTTCGAGAAATGGCGCGACGCAAGCGAGCTGAACCGCGCGGCGTTTGAGCAGGTGGCTGCCACATTCAAAGGAGCGGAGGTTCTCAAGACGTCGGCCGACCAGCGGCATCGTCCGCTGCCGCGTGTCCGTCCGGATACCCGCTCGTGGGTCCCGGTCGCACTTGCCGCAAGTGTCGCTGTCACCCTTGTCGCAGGGGCTGCCTGGGGACCTCTACTCAATTTACAGCAGCGGGCGTCAGATGGGCGTGTCACCACGTTCGCGACCGACCATGGCACAATGCGCACGGTGCAACTCGCGCAGGGTGCAAGCCTCGCGCTGGATTCTGCGACTGAAGTGCGCCTCGAGAACCAGGACGGGGATCCGGTCGTCACCGTGGTCAAGGGACGTGCCCAGTTGCGGTTTCGCGGCAGCACCACTGAATGGTTGGTGCGTGTGGGCGACAGCGAGATGACCTCGCGAAACGGCATCTTCGACGTGAGTTGGCGCGGTGAAGATGCGCCGTCTGTGCAGCTCTATGCGGGCGAAGCCAGAACGCGGCCCGTCATGCAAAGTGCAGCCTACTTCGTCAGCGGCGAGCCGCTTCCTGTCGGCCGGGCAGTGCGGCTTGCGCGAGGCAGGGCCGAGCCGCTGCGGCCGCGCTATGCTGCGGATGAGCGAGACTGGCCGCAAGGGTGGGTTCAGTATCGCAGTGTCCCTTTGTCTGACCTCGTGCATACCGTAAACCGCTACGCCGGAAAGCCCATCATTCTTTCGGATCCTGCCCTTGGCAGCCTTCGCATTTCCGGCCGCTTCCGGATCGTAGATCCATCCGCGGTCGCCCTAAACCTGGGGCGCGTATTCACCCTGACGATCACGGAACGCCCCGACGGATTCTATATCGATCGACCCTGAGGAAATATTTGCAATTGCAACTAGGGTCCCTGCAGACCCCGACGTCATTGCCCTTATCGCCCGGCTGCTCTCGCGCAACCGGGTCAACGAGAATGAGGGAACTATCGATGACCTGCTCACCCCGATGGCTTGCCAGCTTACTTGGCGGCGCATGCATCCTGCTGACGGCCATGCCCGCTGCGGCGCAAGAGGCACGCTATGATTTCGAGATTTCCGAGACTGATCTCGGTGCAGCGCTCATGGCTGTAGCTGCCAGGGCAGGGTGGCAGGTCTATGCTCCGGCCGAGGCTGTCAGCAGCCGTCGGGTCGAGCCCTTGCGCGGCACCATGACAGTCGAGCACGCCGTAACCAGGCTTCTCTCAGGAACCGGGCTGCGGGCAAGTTTCTCGAACCGCACGATCGTCATTACCATGCCCGACAAGGCCGCACTTCCCGCTGATGCCGATGCGCCGATTGTCGTCACGGGGTCCTTGATCCGTGGTGCCGAAGTGGCAGCGCCGGTGATCAGGTTATCGCGCGAGACCATCGTCGCTGCTGGGCAGACCGATACTGGCGAAGCCCTACGTGCGATCCCGCAAAACTTTGCAGGTGGCCAGAACCCGGGGGTCGGAACAGGTGCGGGCCTGATTAACACAAACGTCAACTCGGCAGCGAGCGCGAATCTGCGAGGCCTCGGACCAGACGCAACCCTGACGCTGCTCAACGGCCACAGGCTGCCCTACGATTCGGCTTTTGGTGGCGTCGATATCTCCGCCATACCGGTTGCGGCGCTCGAGCGCATCGAAGTCGTGCCCGATGGTGCCTCGGCCCTCTATGGTTCGGATGCCGTAGCCGGTGTCGTCAACGTGATCCTGCGGCGGAACTATAGCGGCCTTGCAACGTCAGCGCAGGTCGGTGCCGCAACCGATGGCGGCTATTCTCGCCAGCAAGCCGATGTTGTGGGCGGCACGCAATGGTCCTCCGGCGGCGCCATGCTGGCTTACGACTATGCGCACAATTCCGCCATCTCTGCCGACCAGCGCAATTACGCATCCTCGCTCGACACCCGGGCGTCGTTGTACCCAGAGCAAAGACGGCACGCCGCGCTGATGACGCTTTACCAGGATTTGGGTGAGCGCCTCACTTTCAGCATGGATGTGCTCTATTCCAGGCGGACATCCCGTACGATCGGCGGTACCGCATCTTCGCGCTATCTGTTCGCGCCGCGGGTCACCACGTTTTCCATCGCTCCAGAGCTGCGATTGGAAGCAGGAGGTGACTGGAACATCAAGCTCCTGGGAGCCTTCGGGCGCGACCGCACTCGCTACCATACGACCTTCACCCCCTCGGGTAGCACGCCCACGGTAACCCAGGGTTGCTACTGCAACGATGCCACTTCGGCAGAAGTCAATGCCACCGGCCCACTCTTCGCGCTGGCTGGTGGTCCCGCTCGCCTCGCCATCGGCGGCGGTTATCGCGATAATGGCATGAGCTTCACGCGGGTTGTCGGAGGGACGCTGGCACAGGCCTTCGATGTGTCGCGCCACAGCGTCTATGGATTCGGGGAAGTGTTCCTGCCCTTTGTTGCCTCGGAAAATGGCATCGCCGGAATCAACCGGCTCAGCCTGTCAGCCGCCATGCGCTACGAAGACTACCCGGGCATGGCGCACGTTGCGACGCCGCGTCTCGGCCTGATCTACGCGCCAGTGCGCGACGTCACCTTGAAGGCCTCGTGGACGCGCTCGTTCAAGGCGCCGACGCTGTACCAACAATATGTCGGGTACCAAGCCTACCTCCTGCCTGCCGCAGCCTTCGGCGCCGGCACAGGCGCTCAGACGGTTCTCTATACCAGCGGCGGCAATCCTGTCCTGAAGCCCGAGCGGGCGCGTTCGTGGACGGCCGGGTTCGTGATCAGCCCCGCTGCTTTGCCCAACCTGACCTTCGAAGCGAGCTATTTCGACATCCGTTATCGCGGCAGGGTTGTCCAGCCCATTGCCGGTTCGATCGCAGCTGCCTTTACCGATCCTGCGTACGCTTCCCTGATCGATCGCGATCCCGCTGCAGGTCGACTGAGCCAGCTCATAGAAGGGGCACAGCTCGGTCTGCAGAACTTTACGGGCCGCCCCTATGATCCCGCCGCGGTCGTCGCGCTGGTCGACAATCGCAATCTCAATGTCGCCATCCAGCACATCAAAGGGGTCGATGCGTCTTTCAGCTGGCGCAAGGACCTGGGATCGGGTCGTTCGCTCACGGCCAATCTTGCCGGCTCGTGGCTCGACAGCGGCCAACAGGTCAACGCAGCGTTGCCCGAGGCCGATCTTGCGGGGACCCTGTTCAATCCGCCGAAGTTCCGCGGTCGCGGCAGCGTCGCTTACCAGTCGCGTGAGATTCTGGCTTCGGCCTATGTCAATTACACCGGTGCGCTTGCCGACCGCCGCTTCGCGACGCCTGTGCGTATTGCATCACAAGCGACAGTCGATCTTGCGCTCCGTTATACCGCTATTGCCGGTGCCGGTGACGAGCCGGGTCTGGCCCTTTCGCTTGTCGTCAACAACATCGCCAACAAGAAGCCGCAGATCATTCGAACGACGGGGCCGACCGATACGCCCTATGACTCGACAAACTTTTCTCCGATTGGCCGCTTCGTGGCCCTCGGTGTGTCGAGGCGATGGTAATGCTGGCCGGTGCGGTGTTCATGCTGGCTCAGGCTGTCATGCCCGGGGCTTCCGTCCCCGAAAAGTCTGCAGCAGTCAACCCTTGCCTGTCGTTTGAAGCGGAAGCCTCGAGGCCAGACGAGGACAAGCGCAGCGAGCTCACTTCCGGCCATTTGGCGGCTCTAGCCGACATCGGGCGTTCAGATCCCAACGAATCTGCCAGCCCATTTGGGGTATCGCCCGACGGAAAGCAGATCGCCTTCCTTGTGCGCCGGGCCAATCCGCAAGCCAATGCCTTTTGCCAGAAGCTGATAGTCGCGAGCCTGGCCAGGGAGGGGGCGCCGCCGCGAGAAGTCGACCGCGGCGGCGCTTTCATTCGGGCAACCTTTGCCTTGCGCAATTTCCCCGTTGTCGGCGCGGGGTACGCTCAGGTCATCACCCCGCGCTGGTCTCCGGATGGCCAGCGTATTGCCTTTCTCAAGCGCATCTCGGACCAGACCCAGGTCTGGACCGTGAACGTGGCCGGCAACGCTCCGGCGAGGCAAGCAACGGCACTGCCCGATGATGTCGAGGATTTCCGCTGGAGCACGGACGGGAAGGCACTCATTGCGCAAACGCGGCCGTCCTTGCGTGAAGCGAACGCACGGGTTGCAGCCGAGGCGCGGACAGGCTTTGTGTTCGACGATCGCTTCTCGCCGCAGTTTGCGGATCGTCCCTTGCCCACGGGGCCGATGGTCACGTCGTATACCGCGGTAGACGATGCTGGTCTTGCGCGCCCTGCCACTGATGCCGAAATCGGTGCCTTCGGGAACCAGCGCGCCAGTCCAGGCGGCGAAATCCCGGTCGGTGCGCGGGGTTTTACAAGGAGAGCGGATGGCGCCGCCGCCTGGATAGAGAGCAAGGCCCCCGGTCGATTGATCGCGCCGACACGCCTTGTCCTGCGACTGCCAGGCGGTGCAACGCGGCTTTGTGACACGGCGCTGTGCGACGGCGCGCGGCACCTGTGGTGGTCAGCCGATAGCGGTGACCTTTACGTGCTGCAGAAGACCGGATGGGGGCAGAGCCAGACAGGCTTGCTGCGTTGGCACGTGTCCTGGCCTCGCCCAAGGCGTGTTTTCGTGACCGAAGATGCGCTGATAGGCTGCACGATGTCTGGACCCGAGCTTGTCTGCGCGCGCGAGAGTGCCGCGCGACCGCGCCGCCTCGTCGCGATTGATCCTTCGGCGGGTCGTGAGCGCCTGATCCACGATCCGAACCCCGACTGGTCGAGGTTCAGACTTGGCCCGGTCAAGCGGTTGCGGTTTCGCAATGCCTATGGTGTGGAAGGTTTCGCCGACCTCGTGCTCCCGCCGGATCACGGGCAAGGGCAGAAGCACCCCCTCGTAGTCGTCCAGTACGGCAGCGACGGATTCCTTCGCGGCGGCACTGGTGATGAAGTCCCGGTCCAGGTGCTCGCCGCGAAGGGATTTGCGGTGCTGAGCTTTGCCCGGCCCGATTTTCCGGCCTGGGTCATGGAAGCAAAGGATGAGAGCGAACTGCGCGCGCGCAATCGTACCGAATGGCTCGATCGCCGAAGCGTGCAGTCCTCGCTCGAGATGGCCATTGCACAGGCCATCGCCACAGGCGCGATTGATGCGGGCCGAATGGGAATCAGCGGGTTCAGCGACGGGACCTCCACCACCCAATGGGCGCTGATCAATTCGAAGCTGTTCAAGGTCGCAAGCCTGGGCGCGTGCTGCGAGGACATGTTGGCCTATCCTCTGGCGGCAGGCCCCTTTTTCGAGAGGTTCGGGCGCGAAATGGGCTACCGCTTCTTCGAGGGCGACGCCCCGGATTTCTGGAAGCCGATGTCATTGGTGCTAAACGCGGGCAGGATTGAGGCACCGATTTTGGTTCAGACCGGCGACAGCGAATACGAGGCGGGTCTCGATGTGTTTGCTGCCTTGCGCAAGCAGGGCAAGGCCATCGAAATGATCGTGCTGGACAACGAGCCGCATTTCAAATGGCAGCCAGCGCATCGGCTTGCGATCTACGAGCGCTCGGTCGACTGGTTTCGCTTCTGGTTGATGCACGAGCTGGATTGCTCGCCCGTCAAGCGCGATCAGTACGAGCGCTGGAAGGCCATGCCAGGCGCGCCTGCGCCCACTGCTCTTCGCTGCAAATGACCAAATGGGGAATTTTTGAGCCACGCTGGAGATCAAGGCTGCCAAGAGCGCGCCCAAGCCTCAGCTTCGACAAAGTCCAGCAGCCGATAGATTATCGGGTCTTCTCCATTTGGGTCGCTGGCTATGGCCTGCTCAATCGCAACTGCATCGAGTAGTCCGTTGGACCTCAACAGGCCACCGAGAAGCATGTCCCGGATCAGCGCCCAATTCTGGGCGAAGATCACGCGCATGGCGCTGTCGGGACCGGCCTTGGACACACGGCGTACGATGGCAGCGGGCAGTTCTTGCGAGAACGCTGCACGGGCCAGTGCCCGATTGATTCCGCCCTGGCACCAGATCCATGTCGGGATCGACAGGCACAGCTCCACGAGGGGTTGGCTCATCAAGGGTGAGAACTGCAACGGGTCTGCAGGACCGCTGGCGGAATGGATGAAGTTCTGCGTCCGCAGCATCAACGCCAGGTGATCGACCTTGCCCGGATGCTTGAACGGAACCGCGAGTGCCAGGTCTTCGATTTCAGCCGGCGCGTCACAGACGGGCACATCACTTGCAAGCAATCGCCCATCAGCCATCCAGGCTGCAGGTCGAGCCCCGCGCCGCGCCCGCAAGGCCAAAGCCCGTGCCATGGCTGGCAATGTCGTTTGCGCGATCCGACACATGTCGAGAAATATTGCCGCCGTGCCGCGCGACAGGCCCTCGTTGCGCCAACGGTCGAGGATTGGCGCCGGAGAATGCAGATAGCAGAACAGATTATCGCCGCCATTGCCATCGAAGACCGCGCTTGCCCCAAACCGGCCAGCGGCTTCGATTGCTTGGCGCCGGACTTCCTGCATGAACGCCTTGCCCGAGGGGCGCGCAAATCCAAGCGAAACCGGAACGGTCAGATCGGGCATGCGGGGGTCGTAGCGGGCCTCGATGGTTTCGACGCTCAACGCCTTCGCAAGTATCCGCACTGGCACGCGCTCGTCGCCGCTGGGATCGCCCGTTGCAATCGTCAGGCAGGCGAAGTCCTGACCGGTCGTCGCAAGCGCGGCGGCGATCAACGAGGAATCGACCCCGCCCGAGGCTGATACCAGCAGGCGACCAGATACATTTCCCCACGCTCGCATGACGCGTTGCGCCGTTGTGCGCAATTCAACGGCCAATTCGTCAAAGGCTTGTGTCTCTTTGTCCGGCATGAATTGGGTAGCATGCCACACGGCTACTGACGTTGCGCCTTCGTTGGTCCACGACGTCATTTGTCCGGCGGGCACTTCTTCGATGCCGGCAAGGCAGGTTCGCTGATCGCGCCAATCTGGCCTTTGGAGATGTGAAGCCAAGTCATGCCAGGAAACACGGGGTTTCGAGGAGCAATGCGAATTGAGCAGCGTCAGATCGCTCGTGCAAGCCTGACCCTCGGCGATCTCCGATCGGTACATGTCAATCGGCGTCCAATCGGGACCCCCTATCGGCGCGCAAAAGGGACCCCCTTTGCGTTGCGAGGATCGGTTGATGCTGGGCGCAGGTTTCGCGCTGCTGGCGGCGTAGGGAGGGCGTAGCCCGAC
>NZ_JAIZDA010000060.1 GCF_020404405.1 Novosphingobium sp. FKTRR1
GATACCGTTCCGTCACCGGCACCGCACGCCTCTCTGGCCAGTCCGCACTCAGCGCAATCCGAGACCTCGTCGACGGACGCTTCGCGGTCGCTTGATCGGCCTCATTGCCAACCACCTGAGCAGTTACCGTAGCGCCCCACCACATCCTTCATCTGGTCATAGAGCACCCAGGCGTATGCGCGCAGAAACCAGACATCGCGAGCATTCGCTTCGTAATTTTGTCTGGCCACATCCAATGCCTCGGATGAACGCCCCTGCTTTCGCAGTTTAAAGATTGTGTCGGATGTCATGGGTTGGTCGCTGCATCCGCTGACATCAGCCTCTGCACATCCTCGTAAAGCCCTTTGGTGCGGCCCGGACCGCCAACTTCCTGCGCGGCCGTCCAGGTCGACTTGCTGTTGAACGAAAAGTCGATATCCCCGCGTCGTGAAGCATCGGCAAAACTGACACGCAGACGATATGGAGATAATTCAACGCCGGTGCGTGCGATAGGCGACCCAGCCAGCGCACGGTCCATCAAGTCGAGGAACTTTTGGATGAATGCGTCCGGCCGGATGGCATCTTTCTTCCCGGCCACCTCGCCGAGAATGTCCAGCGCCTCACCGGCAAGGAGGCGGTCTGACACCGACCCTGGAGCCTCCGGGCTTGTCGCCAAAGATCGGCGATCCGGTAATCAATCATCCCCAAACCATCGTCGGTGAGACGCAAAAGTTGCAGTCGCAGGAAGCACGCCAGTTCGAGAATTTTGCGCTCACCGCGCATCCGCCTGAGCGTCGCGGGCTTGCGGTACAACATCGATCGCGCCTGAGCTTTCAGCATTCCGGTCGACAAGCCGAGGTCCAGCTTGTCGGCACCAAGCTTTTCAAGAAATCGATCTTCGCGATATGGTCGGCGAGGCCTTTGGTCTTACGAGAGGATGGGCCGTCTCGAAGCCATTCGAGCCGCGTTTTGCCGGTTGTTATCGTCTCCGACAGTCCCGGCAGCCAGGCCTTCGTCTGCTCCGCTCCGACTGCGGTCATGACGCCGGCCAACAGCCCCGCATCATGGTGGCGCCGGGCGGCTATTGCCGAACTCCTCAGTCGCCGCGAGGGAAGTTGGATATAGCGATGGTCAGCGATCCATGCACGCGCAGCTCGTTCTAAGTCGTCCGCCAGGAATTTGTCGCCGGCCTCGCGTCGCAGATGGCCGTTTAGCGCGCGTTCGCCATGTTCGGTGAGGTCGCGCAAACCCAGAGCCCGCTTGGCCACCTCCTGGTGCTCAAAAAGGGTGCGCCGTCGACGATACAGCGCACGGATCGAAGCCAGGTGCGGCGGCGCAATTTCGAGTTCAGCGCCCAAATGAGCCAGCACACGCGTTGGAATCATCTCAACGGAATTGAGCGGCGTTCCGGCGAGCCGCAGGAAACCGATCTGCAGCGCCACGCCCAACCTGTACAATGGACGACGTCGGCGGTTGACAGTTCGCCGCTCATCCTCGGCGAACGAGAAGAAATGCGCAATTTCAGAATCGGTCAAGTCGTCTGGAAACCGGTCCCCACCAAGATATTGTCGAAGTGGTGCGCCCACGACTCGATCCTCCTTAGGATGAGCCTACACACCGCAGGCAAAAGGTCGTAAAATCTGGCGGCCAATAAATATCAATGGCTTACTGATTTCTATCGATGTTAAATCTTATATTTCCGCAACTTGCTTAGTGGCACTTTTTGCACAATGGCTACGAGAACCCATATTTGCGCCTCCGAAAAATTTGATCTCTTCATCACACACTCCGTATCCTGGACCTCCGTTCATAACTGGAATTTTCCAGCTCCGAACGGTCCAAGATTCCGGGTGCAGGTCAGCCGGCGGTGAACGCGCGGTAATCGCTGGCAATTACTAAGAATGAGTCTGTGCCTGCCTCAATCCGGTCCGGAACCGATCGGTCGCTTCGACCAGTTCGCTGACGCCACCGACTGCCTCGACAGGTTGCTCACAGCTTTTCCGGTTCTGCAGGAGCGTCAAAGCTTGCCCGTCAGTTCCGGGACCAGGGTGAACAGGTCGCCCACGAGGCCGATGTCGGCGACTTGGAAGATCGGGGCGTCCTCGTCCTTGTTGATGGCGATGATGGTCTTGGAGTCCTTCATGCCGGCCAAGTGCTGGATCGCGCCCGAGATGCCGACGGCGATGTAGACTTCGGGGGCCACGATCTTGCCGGTCTGGCCGACCTGGTAGTCGTTGGGCACGTAGCCTGCATCGACCGCCGCGCGGCTCGCGCCGATGCCAGCGCCGAGCTTGTCGGCGAGCGGGGTGATGATCTGTTCGAAGGTGGCCGCATCCTTCAGCGCGCGGCCGCCCGAGACGATGATCTTGGCGCTGGTCAGTTCGGGGCGCTCGCTCTTGGCGATCTCGGCGCTGACGAAGCTGCTGAGGCCGCTGTCGGCGGTGGCGCTGACGGTCTCGACGCTGGCATTGCCCCCGCTGGTGGCGGCCTTGGCAAAGGCGGTGCCGCGCACGGTGATGACGAGCTTGGCGTCGCTGGACTCGACCGTGGCGATGGCGTTGCCGGCGTAGATCGGGCGGGTGAAGGTCCTGGGCCCCTCGACCGAGAGGATGTCCGAGATCTGCATGACATCGAGCAATGCTGCGACGCGCGGCGCGACGTTCTTGCCCGTGGTGGTGGCAGGCGCAACGAAGGCGTCGTAATCCGCCATCAGGCCTGCGACGAGCGGGGCGACGTTCTCCGCCAGCGCATTGTCGAGGCTGGCGTCGTCGGCCTTGAGCACCTTGGCCACGCCCGCGATCTGCGCGGCGGCCTGTGCGGCACCATCGCAGTTGGCGCCGGCGACCAGCGCGGTCACTTCGCCAAGCTGGCCCGCAGCGGTGACGGCGGCGAGCGTGGCGTCCTTGACGCTGGCGTTGTCGTGTTCGACCAGAACGAGAACCTTGGTCATCGTATCATTCCTTTCAACCCAACCCCGTTCGTGTCGAGCGAAGTCGAGACACTGCGAGCGTGGCTCGACTTCGCTCGAGCCGAAAGGAGGTGGTGAGTGTTCAGGCTACGCCCAATTCCTTGAGCTTGGCAACCAGCGCATCGACGTCGGGCACCTTGATCCCGGCGCTGCGCACCGGCGGTTCGGTGACCTTGAGCGTCCTGAGGCGCGGTGCGATGTCGACGCCGTAGTCGGCAGGCGTCTTGTTCGCGAGCGGCTTGGACTTGGCCTTCATGATGTTGGGCAGCGAGGCATAGCGCGGCTCGTTCAAACGCAGGTCGGTGGTGACCACGGCGGGCAGAGCCAGCTTCACCGTCTGCAGACCGCCGTCGATCTCGCGCTTGACCACCACGGCATCGCCCTCGACCGAGACCTCGTTGGCGAAGGTCCCCTGCGGGCGGCCGAGCAGCGCGGCGACCATCTGGCCGACCTGGTTGCTGTCATCGTCGATCGCCTGCTTGCCCGTGATGATCAGGCCGGGGGCTTCCTCGTCGGCAATCCCCTTGATGATCTTGGCCACCGCCAGCGGCTCGACCTCGACGCCGTCATCGACCTGCACCAGGATCGCCCGGTCCGCGCCCATCGCCAGCGCCGTGCGCAGCGTCTCCTGCGATTTCGCAACGCCCACCGACACCGCCACGATCTCGGTCACCACGCCCTTCTCCTTCAGGCGTATCGCTTCCTCGACCGCGATCTCGTCAAACGGGTTCATGCTCATCTTCACGTTCGCAAGATCAACCCCCGTGCCATCCGCCTTCACCCGAGGCTTCACGTTGTAGTCGATCACGCGCTTCACGCAGACCAGGGCTTGCATGGGCAAACATCTCCGACGGCAAGGATGTCTATCGACCACGGATGGGTTCGTTCAAAGGAATGGGAGACAGCGGAACCCAAGTTCGCCGATGAATTTCCTCAATAGTAATAAAAAGACCGAGGAGCTATCGGCATCGACATTGTTGGCAAATGATACTGGCAATTATCTGGTTCAGAAAATCGCAGTTCAAAGAAGCCGTAGGTTGATGAAGACGCCGTAGCTACCTCGGTAAGGGTGGAACTTTACTTACGAAAAAATGCCTGAACCACGCCTCAGAACTTATAGGAGAGATCCACGCCGAACCGGCGCAGCGCGCCGCCTGCGATAAAGTCGCCCCCGAATTCCGGCGCGATCACAACGTCTTCAACGTAGTGCTTGTTGAAAAGGTTGGTAGAAAATGCCGAAATCGAAAAACTGCCGACATCGACGCCCAGCCTTGCGTTGACCGTCGCGAAAGTATCGCGTGTGGAATTGTCGTAAGTAGCCGGTAAGCCGAAGATCGTGGGTGTGGTATTTCGCTGAACCGTGTGAAATGGCGTCGGACCGACAACCCTGAAGTCGACACGGCCGACAAGATTGACAAGATCCGTGACGGGGGCGTTCATCTGAACGCCCCCGTTGATCGAAAAGTCAGGCGTCGCAGGAGATTTGTTTCCTACCGTATAAGGGCGGCCGGAATTCTTCTTGATTTCGCTCTTTGTATAATTCCCGTTGACAAACATCTTGAAAATTGGGGAGATCCTGTAGTCAATCGATCCTTCTATTCCGTAGATTTTCACCTTGTCGATGTTCGAGGTGCTGCGCAGCAAGCCGAAATCACCCACGAAGAATTCAAAGAACTGCATATTCTTGACGTTGGTCAGGAAGCTTGCCACCTCGAAGTTGAGGCCGTTGAACGGACGTCCCTTCACCCCAATCTCAAACGCGCTGTTGGTTTCCTTCTTGATCAGGTCCGGAACCGAGATTCCCGCGCTGATGCCCACGGGCGGTGGTGGATTGAAGTAGCCGTTGATGATCGCCTCGGTGCCTGCCGGATTGAAGCCGCCAGCCTTGAAGCCGATGCCCCAGTTCCCGAAGATCGTGAGATCATTGTTCGGCTTGTAGGTGATCGTTATCTTCGGCTGGAGTTGCTTGAAGGTTGAAGAAATCGGCGCGATCACCCCAGATGGGTTGTATGCCGGATCAAGGCCGGGGTTGAGGAAATAGTTCGAGGGAGTCGTCGCGGTTCCAATCGGATACCCGGTACGCGGATTGCCAACCCAGCGCGTGCGAGCATTTACCGGAACATTGTTGATACGGTCACGCGCTTCGATATCATAGCGTAGCGCGACACCGAGGCGCAGCTTGTCGGTAGCGTCCCAGTCTCCGGCCGCAAATGCGGCATAAACATTGGTCCGATAGTTGTCATCTGTCAGGTTTTCGGTCGGGAAGCGGGGGTCCATCGTAAAGCACTGACGCGTCCCGCCAAGTCCCGTGTCAAGCGTCAGGTTCACACAAACCCGCCTGTCGATGAAGATGTAGCTTCCACCCAGCTGCCAGTTGAAGGAAGAGCCTTCCCCACCCATGAGCCGGATTTCGGAAATTACGTCTGTCTGCGTACGGCGATTGCCCTGGATGCCGTCGCAAGTGGAAGGCGAATAGGGCATCGCAAAGCCGAATGCCGCATTGTATTTCGTGAACGGTGCCTGGTTGACAACCCCTGCGGTGGCCGCACGGCTGCGGAGGCAGGTCGGTTCATTGTTGAAGAAGCCGAACGCGCCGCTGGTCCCACCGGCAATGTATTCGTTCTTGTTGTTGTTATATGCGACAACACCGATCAGCGAACCGAAGTCGAAATTCTGTCGCAGCCTCATCGATGCGCCATAAGTCCGCTGCCAGTGCTTGGCCTCGGTGTCATCGGTAAAGATGAACTTGTGATCGCTGACCTTTGCGTTGAATATCGGATCGTTGAACGCCTGGGCGAGCGTAGGAATCTGGAAAACCGCATTGAAGCTCAGTGCGCCGCCGTGGCTCCTGCCATAGTTGGCCTTCAGGTCGATTTCGGTATCGTCCGAAGGTGCCAGCAGGATTCGCCCGAAGAGGTTCAGCTTGTTGTAGCTGTCTACCGATGCCGGATTGCCGCGATAACCATAGACGCTCTGATGCAAATCCGATCCGACAAACGTGTTGCGATAATAGCCGTCCGACTTGGTCCACTCACCGTTAAGTACGAACCCGACACTGTCGGTGATGGGGCCGCTCAACAGTCCGGACATGAGGTACGTATTGTCGTTCGCGACACGCCCCTTGATCTGCCCGGACAATTCCGGCGTAGGCTTTTTGGTGGTGATCACGATTGCACCGGCCGACGCATTGCGCCCGTAGATCGCGCCTTGCGGACCCTTGAGGATTTCCACCTGTGCAAGCGCACCCTGGGGCTCGTTGGTCGAGGCGATACTCGTCTTGAGCACGCCATCGACCACCAAGGCAATGTTGTTCTCCGCATCGCGGGGGCTGTTCAGGCCTCTGATGTTGATCGACACGTCGGATGGATCGGTCGTCGCGGTTTGAATGGTGACACCCGATGTCAGGTTCACGAAATCGACCGCGACGCGTGCCTTGGTGTTTTCGATCGTGTCTGCGGACAGCACGGCCACCGACGCCGGGACATTCTTCAAGGATTCGTTCTGCTGCCGTGCGGTAACAATGATTTCCTCGACTTCGCTTCCGGATGAAGTCTGTTCAGCCTGGGCATCATTACTGCTCGCAACAGCCTGTGCGCTCACATTCCCAGGGATCAGCGCCAAGGCCCACGTACAGCCACACATGAGACGCGATATTGTTTTCAAATTCATTTTGCCCTCTCCCTTGCTTACCAAGCTCGGCTGTGCGCGCCGTTACAGTTGCGCATAGGTGTCCAGATGCAGACTTGGTTTCCCGTTGGGGGTAAAGCCGAAGAGGCGCATGAGTCTTGGAGATCCTTGCGAACAAGGATTGAACAATCCTGCGAGGGTGCACCAAGAAGGCTTGCCCCAATCACCCTGCATTCCGCTCAAGAAGCATCAAGGCTGCCGGCGCAGAAGGCACGCTTCTTGTCGAGCCGGAAGGGGCCACGATCCGACGGGGAACAAGCCCAATGGGGGGACACCCTTCCGGTTGCGCCCGATGGGTGGCTAGCCCGTCTTATTCACCGGCGGGGGCCTGAAGGGTTGGCGGGAGTGGCATAAGCCTCTGATCTGAATTAGGAACTGGGTGTCTACGCCGACCCTGCTGCAGGGCAGAAAATGCCACAGGCCACACCCGCCATGAAAGACGTTATCTCAACCTCATTCCGATTCCCAGCGGTCGGCGGGAAGAAGATCACAGCCGCGTTTGATGGTGGCCGACTAACCTCGGACGGCGGCGTTCTGCTGCTTGCGCAGGCCGAGCGCGCGATGGGGCTCTGCCGGCGGCTTGCGAGTTGCATCGCCGACCCGCGTGACCCGACGCGGGTGATCCATCGCCTCGATGACATCCTACGTGCCCGGGTGTTCGCGATCGCGTGCGGCTATGAAGATGCCGATGATCTCGACGCCCTGCGCGACGATCCGGGCTTCCGCCTGGCGCTGGGCAAGTTGCCGGGATCGGGCGCGGGGCTTGCCAGCCAACCGACGATGAGCCGCTGGGAGAATGCTCCGACCACACGTGAGCTGGCCAGGATGATGGCTGAGATGATCGGCGTCTACTGCGCCAGCTATCCGGCTCCACCGGCGGCGGTGACGCTGGACCTCGATGATACCTGCGATGTCGTGCACGGCTATCAGCAGTTGTCCTTCTGGAACG
The DNA here is from genome assembly GCF_020404405.1 of Novosphingobium sp. FKTRR1. Lineage (GTDB taxonomy): Bacteria > Pseudomonadota > Alphaproteobacteria > Sphingomonadales > Sphingomonadaceae > Novosphingobium. The sequence continues at coordinate 7,584 of NZ_JAIZDA010000060.1, forward strand.
GGCATCACGGTGAGCGCTGCTTCCTGCCGATCCATGTGTACGACACCGCGACCGGTCGTCCGGTCGCGATTCTGCTGCGCACCGGCAAGACGCCGTCGGGCGCCGAAGTTGCCGGCCACATCCGGCGCCTGGTGCGTCATATCCGCCGGTACTGGCCGGAAACGCACATCACCTTCTGCGGCGACGGGCATTATGGCCGCCCCGAAGTCAAGGCCTTCTGCGAGGCCCACCGCGTCGATTACGTGTTCGGCTTGCCGACCAATGCCGCGCTGCGTGCTGATACGGTCATCGTTGCCATCGTCGATGCCTGCGCGGTCAAGCGGGCCACGGCCCAGTATCCGGTCCTGCGCAACTATGCCGAAACGCACTACGGCGCGAAGAGTTGGAAGTGCCAGCGCCGCGTCGTCGCCCGGATCGAGGCCAGCACGCTGGGCATGGACATCCGCTATGTCGTCACCTCACTGACCGAAGGCTCAGCCGAGCATATCTATGACACGCTCTACTGCGCGCGCGGCCAGACCGAAAGGCTGATCAAGCGCCACAAGGCTCAACTCGCTAGCGATCGCACCTCGTGCCGATCCGCCAACGCCAACCAGATGCGCCTCATCCTCCACACCGCTGTCTACTGGCTGATGTGGCGCATCCAACAGGAAATCCCCAAGACAGCCGCGCTCGCCACAGCCGAGTTCGCAACGCTACGCCTGCGGCTGCTCAAGGTCGCTGCCCGCGTCATCGAAACCTCCTCGCGTATCCATCTCGCCTTCGCGTCAGCCTGCCCGGACGCCGGCGTGTTCAAAGCCATCGCCACCATTCTCCGGCCAGCACCGACATAGCCAGTGCGGCAGTGCCGATGAAAGCCCGAGCCCTCGTCCATCAACCTCGAAAAGCCCATCGCTCCTGCTGCGGGGAAAAACGCCGGCGCCGGCGCTCGCCCAGATCACGCGGCAACCGACCCACCAAACCCTAAACACCCCAGTGCAGCGGGCTCATGAATAAGCCGGGCTAGAGGCGATGCCGCGAAATCGAGCCTTGATTGCTGACAACCCCTCGATCGACGGGCCACAAGCAGCGTGTCCCCCGCACGACCGAACCTGTCACGGCCTTGCGGGGGATGGGGAATGCAACAGTCCGGTCGTTCAGACGCGAACGAATTTCGATGGTCATCAAAGCGCGGTGGTTGCAGTCTGACGATCGAATATCATCGATTCGTAGCCCGAATTCCGTACCGATTGAAGTTCTGAACGGTAATTGCCGAGACCACCGAGATAAAACATCACTGCGTTTTTCTTGCCAGGAATGTTCGCCCCGAAAATCCACGATTCCGCCTTAGGGAACAGTGTCATGTTGGCAATTGTCCGGCAGGTTTCCACCCAGGCATCTTCGGCTTCCTGCGTCGGCTCGATAGTGGAGCGGCCGTCAGCTTCCATGGTTGCAATCGTGTCGGAAATCCATTCCACCTGGCTTTCGAGACTGGGAGGAAGGTTTGTGAATGGACCGTTGGGGCCCAGGATCATGAACATGTTCGGAAAGTCGGCTTCCATCATCCCGAGGTAACCCAGAGGGCCATCGGCCCACTTGTCCCGGATGGTGACGCCACCGCGTCCCCGAATATCGATCTTCGTATAGTTTCCATCGACCGCATCGAAACCTGTAGCGAAAATCACCGCGTCAAGTTCGTGTTCGATCCCACTGGCCAAGCGGATGCCTCTTGTCGTGAATTCTGCGATCGGATCGTCCTTGACGTCTGCCAGCGATACGTTTTTCCGGTTGTAAACACCGTAATAATCCGTCGCGCACAGCGGGCGCTTGGCATAGATATCGCCGGGCGTCAGTTTCCGGGCGATTTCTGGATCCTTCACGATCTTGGCAATTTTCCGCTTGATGAAGTTTGCCGCCGAGGTGTTAACCTCATCGCTGATCGCGACATCGTTGAAGGTCTCGAACATGAAGCGGAATCCACCACCGCGCTGCCACGCTTCCTCGAATACGCACTCCCGCTCGGCCTCGGGGACGTCGATTCCCGCAACGGTGCTCTCGACAAAACCGAAGGCGACATTCGAACTCTTTATCTGCTTCCAGATTTCGTCATAGTTGGCCTTGTAGGTATCGATCGTCTCAGTGTCTTCGGGCCAGTTTCCGATCGGAACGACGTATTGGGCAGATCGTTGGAATACGGTCAGGTGCTTTACCTGGGGCGCCAGGGCAATGATCACCTGAATTCCGGTTGAGCCCGTCCCGATTATGCCGACACGCTTTCCGCTGAGATCGACCCCTTCAGGCCACGCGCCTGTATGGTAAATGTCACCGGCATAGTCGTCGATGCCACAGAACGTCGGCTTGTTGATCGCCGAAAGAAGTCCCAGGCCGGTAATGAGATACTTGGCCGATGCCGTCTCACCCTTGTCCGTTACTACATGCCATAGCCCAGTCGCTTCGTCGAAACGGGTCGATACTATCTTGGTGTTGAACTGATAGCTGCTGCGCAAGTCGAAGCGGTCAGCGACATTGTTGAGATATTCCAAAATCTCGGGCTGAGTGAGATAGCGGGTCTGCCAGCTGCCTTGATCAAGGAGTTCCTTGTCGAATGAGAAGCGATAGCAGAAGCTCTCGGTATCCGAGAGCGCTCCCGGGTAACGATTCCAGTACCAGGTCCCTCCGACATCGCTCGCATTGTCATAGAGCCCGATTCAAAAGTCTGTCATGCGGCTGAAAGTCGCGCAATTCTGCGGGTTAGCATCCGGATAGAAGCGATATTCGCCCACGCGGTCGAGCTCTCGATGGAGCGTTCCCAGTCTTTGGCGAGG
>NZ_JAIZDA010000005.1 GCF_020404405.1 Novosphingobium sp. FKTRR1
TGATCGTGAACCCCGGCGGAACCGGCAGACCAATCCCCGCCATCTCGGCCAGATTGGCCCCCTTGCCACCCGTAATCGTCTTGTCCCGCGAACGAGGATCACTCGAAACGGCGCCGCCGCCAAAATGAATAACATGTGCACTCATGATCGAGCGGACTCCAACTTCGCTTAAGAAACGCGGCTGCCGATCGTCTCGGCCACCACACCGGCCAAGCCACCCAGCAAAAGGTGAATGCCTTGTTCGCCTGAAACGATGCCGCGCGGGGCCAGCTCGGCGAGCCTGCCGGGCTGCTGCAACGCGTGGTCGCGAAGGTGAAGCACCAGCCGCGAACCACACGCCACCGCACGGTCAAGATTGGCGGACCCTCCGCAGGCATCGAGGATAGCGTCGGCCAGGGGAACTGCCGCCGCATCGGCGACCGCGACAGGCGCCGCAGCGGCCACCACCGGAACCGCGACCACCGGCGTGCTGTCACTGCGGTACTGCCGGATGTCCGAGGCCAGCGCATCGGCGGTAGGGCCGATCACCACCTGCAGCGCGGTGCCACCGGGCCGGACCACGCCGCGCGCACCCAACCGGCGCAAGGCAGCTTCGTCGATTGCTGCAGGGTCGACCATCACCAGCCGCAACCGCGTGGTGCAGGCATCGACCTTGACCAGATTGCCGACGCCACCAAGCGCTGCAACGAAGTCCCCGGTCCGGCCCTGCGATGGTCCGGTTTCGGCCGGGTTCGCTGCTGCCTCGATCCGCCGTCCCGGGGTCGCCAGATCAAAGCGCAGGATGCAGAACCGGAACACCGTGTAATAGAGCGCGAAATAGACGAGCCCCACCGGAATCAGCAGCCAGGCCCGTGTAGCGATGCCGAAATTGATCAGGTAATCGAACAGGCCCGCCGAAAACCCGAAGCCAAGCCGCGCGCCCAGCACATCCATCACCACCATCGAAAGGCCGGTCAACACGGCGTGGACCACGAACAACAGGGGCGCCACGAACATGAAGGTGAATTCGATCGGCTCGGTCACCCCGGTCAGAAATGAGGTGGCGGCGAGCGAGGCAAACAGCCCCGCCACTTCTTCGCGCCGTTCGGGCAACGCCGTGCGGTACATCGCAAGACAGGCAGCGGGCAGGCCGAACATCATTACCGGGAAAAACCCGCTCATGAATACGCCAGCCGTAGGATCTCCGGCAAAGAACCGGTTCAGATCGCCGTTCGCGCCATGAAAATCGCCGATGATGAACCACACCACGTTGTTCAGGATATGGTGCAGCCCGGTCACCAGCAGCAGACGGTTGAGCGTGCCGTAAAGGAACAGCCCGAACCATCCCGCACCCACGACCCAGTGGCTCAAGCCATCGATGGCACCGGCCAGCGCCGGATAACCCCAGCCCAGCACGGCAGCCAGCGCCACACCGAAACCACCTGCGGCGATTGGCACGAACCGACGCCCGCCAAAGAACGCAAGGTATTCGGGCAGGCGGATCGCATGGAAGCGGTTGTAAAGCAGACCGCCCGCCAGCCCCGACAGAATCCCCGCAGGCACGGTCAGCTTGGCCACTTCGTGCGTCCGCCAGGCGGCGATCACCGCATCGTGCGCCACAGCCAGCCCGACCAGATCACCCGGCGGCGTCAACAGCGCCTTCGCCCCCTCGATGGTGACAAGGAACGCCACAGCGCCCGACAGGCCCGCCGCGCCATGGTTCTCGCGCGCCAGACCGACCGCGACGCCGATGGCGAACAACAGTCCGAGGTTCGTGAAGATCGCATTTCCGGCGCCCGCAATGAACGCCAGACCCAGCATGTCGGGCTGGCCCAGCCGCAACAGCAGACCGGCCACCGGCAGGACCGCGATCGGCAGCATCAGCGCGCGCCCCAGCGGCTGCAGCGCAGCCATGACCTGACGGCCAAGTTCTTTACCCTGCATGTCCTTACCCTTCTTGCAGGCGGTCGCCGAGCCGCGCACGGACGAGCGCGCGCACGTCGGCAGCACTGTCGGCAGCAAGCGCGGCCTGCGCGATGTCGCGCGCCTCGGCCAGCGTGATCGTGCGCAACAGCGCCTTGGTGGCTGCAACCCGGTTTGCGGTGACTGACAGTTCGCTGACGCCCAGCCCGATCAGCAACGGCACCGCCAGCGGATCGCCCGCTGCCGAACCGCAGATCCCGACCGGGCAACCATGCGCTGCCGCGCCAATGCCGCATTGCGCGATCAGGCGCAGCACCGCGGGATGCAGCGCGTCGATCATCGCCGCCGTCGCCGGATTGCCGCGATCGGCGGCCAGCGCATATTGCGTAAGGTCATTCGTGCCGATCGAAAGGAAGTCGGCCTCGGCCGCCAACTGGTCCGCCAGCAACGCCGCCGCCGGGGTTTCGACCATCACGCCTACCGCAATCGCGGTCTCGATCCCGGCGTCGCGCGCCGCTGCGCTAACCTGTGCGCGCAATTGGCGCAGTTCGGCGCGATCGACCACCATTGGCGCCATGATCCGCACTTGCCCGACTGGCTGCACCGCCACCAGCGCCGCCAGTTGGGTTGCCATCAATTCGGGCCTTGCCAGCGACAGACGAATGCCACGCTGGCCCAGCGCGGGGTTCTCCTCGGTCGGCATCGGCACATAGGCCAGCGGCTTGTCCGCACCGACATCAAGCGTGCGCACGATCAGCGGACGGCCCTGCATCGCATCGGCAATCGCCTGATAAGTGGCGCGCTGTTCGTCGAGGCCGGGCGCGTCGGTACGGTCAAGGAACAGGAACTCGCTGCGCAGCAATCCGCAGCCTTCGGCGCCCGCCGCCACCGCATTCCGGGCATCGACGGCCGAACCGCAGTTGGCAAAGACCTCGATCTGTGCGCCGCAAGCAGTATGGGCGTCGGCCATGGCAGCACGATGTTGCACGGCGCGTCGGGCGCCCTGCTCTGCCAGTCGGGCCTGGACCGTTGCGATCAGGTCGGCAGTGGGTGAAAAGTCGATCTGCGCTGCCCCGGCATCGAGTACTGCGACCGCGCCGTCGGCAGCGCCCAGTACGCCGGACCCTGCCACCACCAGCATCGGAATGCCCGCCGCCGCCGCCAGAATCGCGACGTGCGAGGTTGGCCCGCCAGCGGAAAGGCAGATCCCGCCGATCCGTCCGGCCCGTTGCAGGGTGACGAACTGGCTTGGCAGCAAGTCCTCTGCCACCACGATCGCGCCATCGGGCACAGCGCCCAAAGTGCCGCCATGGCCCAGTTCGCCGAGCACTTGTCCAGCCACGTCGGTCAGGTCGGCGATGCGTTCGATCAGGCGCGGATTGCCCGTCGCGCGCAAACCATCGGCCTGTTCCTGCGTCGCGGCGCGCCAGGCCCAGCCCGCGCTACGACCTTCGGCCAGGTGACGCTCGGCCAGCGCGCCCATCTCGGGATCGCCGATCAGCGCGCGATGGGCCACAGCGATGCCGCCATCACCCAGCCGCTCGGCAGCCGCCTTGCGCGCGGCGGCCAGCTTGCCCGCCTCGACAGCGAAGCCTTCGCCGTCGTGCGGCACGTCGCCGTGGGCAATGCGCAGTCGTGCAATCGGGCCAACCGCCAGCCCCGGACTGGCACAGACCGGGCCGGAAGACGAAGCGGACGCAGGCGCTTGCTCAAGTTCGTGCGCGTCAGGATCGGCCGCAGCGATCAGCGCCGAAACGGCATCCAGCGCGCGCGAAGCATCGGGCCCTTGGGCGCGCAGCACCAGCGTATCGCCCGCCCGCGCGTCAAGCGTCAGCAAAGCTACCGGACTGCGCGCATTGGCTTGCCGGATGTCGCCACGGATCGTCAGTTCGACCGCAAGTCCGGCCAGAGCCGCCGCGATCCGGGCGGCCGGGCGGGCGTGGATGCCATGTCCGGGGCCGACGATGACCACGCGTTCCTGCGCCGTGCCGCCCCTATCGACGACTTGCGCCACGCTCTCGCCGACCACGGCAAACAGCCGATCACCGGCTACGACCGGGCCCGCTGGCGCAGGATCGACCAGCGCAAAGCCCGGACTTGCCACCACGATCGGCGTGATCAGGCTGCGCGCACCGGCTGCGACTCGATCCAGATCGAACGCGATCAGCGGCTGGCCGGCCACCACGGTGTCACCCACCGCCACGGCAGGGGCAAAGCCCGCGCCACGCAGCGCCACCGTTTCGATGCCGATATGCATCAGGATCTGCGCACCGTTCGCCAGTTCGATCGTAATCGAATGGCCGGTCGATGCCAGACTGACGACATGGCCGTCGGCGGGCGCGCGCAGCACTCCATCGAGCGGATCGAGCGCCAGTCCCGGTCCCATCATTGCCTCGGCGAACACCGGATCGGGCACTTCGTCCAGCAGCCCCAGCCAACCGGCAAAGGGCGCAACCAACGTAATCGGAGCAGTCATGGCAGGGTCACCGTTTCGATCGCCCAAAGCGGCGCGGGCGAACGCGATGCCGCAAACAGGCAAAGCTTGTGCGTGCCTGTCGCAGCGCCGAGCGGCACCGACACAGCGGTTGGAACGGCATCGTGCGGCACGGCGTCCAGCGGAACGCGCGCCAGTTCAGGCCCATCGCAAGTGTCCTGTCGCACTACCAGTTCATCCCCGTTGCCCACAGGCGGGCGCAGCGTGATTGTCTTTGCATCGGCAGCCAGTTGATAATTGAAGGGAAGCGTCGCGATCCGCACCGTTATTGTCGGCGCGTCGAGAGCGACCGGCGGGGTCACCCAGCAGCGGTCCATGATATCGACAAGCGCGGGGTGCTCACCCGCCGTCGGCAGATTGAGCGCGATCCGGTTGGAGCAGGTCTGCATCGCCTGACTTGGCACCTCGCCCGCCACGGCGGCAGTCGTGACCCCGAACGCGCCGGGGGTCGGCTGCACTTGCCAGCGCGCCAGCAGTTGCGCCTCGGCGGGCAGACGGGCGGAAAACCCGGTCCAGTCGCGCCGCGCAGGCGTGGTCCAGCCGAGTTCCGCCAAAGCGGCTGCGCGTGGCCATGCCATCGCCAGCATCTGCGCGTCGCTGCGCACATATTCGGTCCAGATCTGGCCCTGCACGCCCAGCAGATGACCGCTGGTCGCAGCATCGACGCTGCCCGGATCGACGGCGTAGATGTCGGCAGGCGTGATGACGGTGCCCCGGCCGGGTGGCTCATCGCGGCCGGGTGCCTGCCGGTGATCGAAATAGAACACGGGATCGGTCGCCAGCACGACATCATGGCCCGCCTTGAGCGCGGTGGTGGCGCCCTGCGGACTATGCCAGGACAGCACTACCGCACCCTCGGGTATGCCGCCAGCGGCGAGCAGGTCGTCCCAGCCGATCGCCTGCCGGCCGTGGGCAGCCAGATAGCGCGCCATCTGACCCGCGAACCAGCCTTGCAGCGCAGTTTCATCACGCAGGCCCAGCGCCTTGATACGCGCCTGCACGGCGGGCGAGGCGCGCCATTGGTCATGCAGCGCCTCGTCTCCGCCAGTCGCGATCTCGCGGCCGGGAAACAGTGCCATCACCTCATCGAGCACGGTTTGCAGTGCCTTGAGTGTGACCGGCTCGACGCCGAAGATAGACGGGAACACCCCCCAGTCGGCCTGCGCCGAAGCAGGCACCCCGGCGAAGCCCCATTCCGGATAGGCGCGCAGAGCTGCCAGCGCATGCCCCGGCATCTCGATCTCGGGAACGATGGTGATGCCGCGCGCGGCAGCATAGGCGACGACATGGCGCACTTGCGCCTGCGTATAGAACCCGCCGTAGCGCTTGCCATCGGGCCCGACCCGCCATGCCCCGACCGAAGTCAGGCGCGGAAAGGCGGGGATCTGCAGGCGCCAGCCCTGATCGTCGGTCAGATGCCATTGCAGCCGGTTGAACTTGTGCAGCGCCATCAGGTCGATCAGCCGCTCGATCGCGGGCACCGACTGCATGTGCCGCGCGCTGTCGAGCATCAGCCCGCGCCAGGCATAGTGCGGGGCATCGGTGATGTGCACCGCCGCAAGCGGCTGTCCGGGCGTTGCCGCAAGCAATTGCGCCAGCGTGACCGCGCCATAGAACAGCCCCGCGCGGGCAGGTGCCGTAATCGTTGCGCCGCGTGCATCGATGTCGAGCCGATAGCCCTCCCCACCGAGCGGCTTGGCGTCCGTGCTGTCGACCGGCTTATGCACGAACCGGATCGCAAGTCCCTGAACCTGCTGCACCTTGCGCGGGAAATGCAGGCCAAGACGCTGGTGCGCAATATCGCCCAGCCAATCCGCGACGCCTGCCGCATCGGTATCGTCGGCCTGAACCATGATCGGCGTGCCCGAACCCAGCGCAATGCCGCCCGGCACACCGGCATCGGCTTCGGCAGTTTGCGGCAGCGGGATCACCGGCACTTCGGCCCGCACCGGCGCCGCAATCAGCGCCACCGCGGCCAGCGCCGGCCAGCGCTTAGCGGGCATCTTCGAACGTCCCGGCAGGCACGCCATCGATCCAGCTTTCGACCACCGCGAACGACGGATCGAGCAGCACCAGATCGGCCCGCGCGCCTTGTGCAATATGCCCCAGATCGTGGCCAAGCCCAAGGAAATCTGCCGGTTCCGCGCTCGCCATGGCCGAAGCCGTGGCCAGATCGAGCCCGAGCATCTCCACCGTGTTGCGCACCGCTGCTGCCATGTCGAGGTTCGATCCCGCCAGCCGGCCGCAATGGTCATAGCACGCACCATCGCGCACCTCGATGGTCTTGCCCTGCAGCTCGAACGTCGGCTCGGACCGCCCGACGCAAGGCATGGCATCGGTCACCAGCATGAATCGCGCATTGCGCCGCGCGGCCAGCGCGATTCGCAAGGTCACCGGATCGACATGCCGCCCATCGACGATAATACCGCACCACGGATCGCCCGCCAATGCCGCGCCGACCACGCCGGGCTCTCGGCTTTCCAGCGGTGACATGGCGTTGAACAAGTGCGTTATGCCACTGACGCCCGCAGCAAATGCCGTCTGCATCCTTGCGCAGGTGGCATTGCTGTGACCCGCCGCGATGATCACGCCCGCTGCGCGCAACCTGCGGATGACCGCGTCATCGACCATTTCGGGCGCCAGCGTCAGCAGCACTTTGCCAGCACCCGGCGACGTCAGCAGCGCCAGCGCGGCTTCATCGATCTTGCGTATGCGCGCGGGATCATGGACGCCGCGCCGCTCCATGCTGATGAACGGCCCTTCGACGTGGATTCCGAGTACCCCCGGCACGCCTGCGGCAATCGCCGCGCGCGTGGCTTCAAGCGCCCGCGCGATCGTGGGCAGATCGTCGCTGATCAGCGTCGGCAGGAAACCTGTCGTACCGAACCGACGGTGAGCGGCGCCGATCGCGGCAATGGTCGCCACATCGGGTGCGTCATTGAACAGTACGCCGCCACCGCCGTTGACCTGCACATCGATGAAGCCGGGCAGCAACACTTGCGCGCCGCAATCGATCTGCGGAAGCGTGGTGGGAACATCTGCCGCAGGGACAAGCGCCGTTATCCGCCCCTGTTCGATCACCACAGCCAAGCCGTCCTGCAGGCCATCGCGCATCATCACCCGGGCATTGACCAGGGCGCGCGCCGTCGTGGTACGGGTCATCGCGTCGAGGTGACCTTGGCGAGGTGGGGTGGGTTGTCGGGATCATGGCCACGTCGCGCGGCCAGTGCATCGACCATGCGATAGAACCCCTGAATCTGGACGATCGGTGTCAGTGCCGGATGAGTCCTGGGAATGACCGGGCCGCGCGGGTCGTCGCTGCCCACTTCCAGCATCGTTGCGCCTTGCGCCCGCGCCGCTGCGATCGCCGCATCGACGCCTTCGCGCCCGGCATCATCGGGCACGAACGCGATCACCGGAAATCCTGAGTGAATCAACGCCATCGGCCCGTGACGCACTTCGGCAGCGCTGAACGCCTCGGCGTGCAGGCCGCAGGTTTCCTTCAGTTTGAGTGCGGCTTCCTGCGCAGTGGCAAAGCCGGGTCCGCGCCCGAGCACGTACAAACCGACCTCATCGGCCAGCGCATTGACGAAGCGGTCCCACCGGCTGCCCCATGCGCGCGTCAACTGATCGGGCAGCGCCGCGATCGCGTCGAGCATCGCATCATCCTCAGCCCATGCCGCAACCAGCGTGGCAATGGCGGTCATCGACGTGATGAACGATTTGGTTGCCGCCACCGACAGTTCGGGTCCGGCATCAAGCGGGATCACCACGTTGGCAATGTCGGCAAGGGGCGAGGTCGGATCGTTGACCATGACCACCAGCAAGGCCCCACCATCGCGCGCGGCTTGCGCAGCGGCGATCAGATCGGGGCTGCGGCCCGACTGGGAAATTGCCAGCGCCAGCACGCCCGCCATTTCGGGACGCGCGGTAAACACCGAAGCCGTCGATGGCGCGAGTGAAGCGGTCAGCACTTCCAGCCGCGTCTCGATCAGATAACGCGCGTATGTCGCGGCGTTATCCGAACTGCCGCGCGCGATCGTCACCACCGCGCGCGGCGGATTGGCGCGCAACTGTGCGGCCAGTGCGTGGATCGCGTCGGCGCCATTGCGCCATTGCGCGGCCACGCGGGCTGGCGCTTCGGCCGCCTCGCGCGCCATCGCTGTTTCTGCAACCATGGTAATCATGCCCCACCTGCGTTCAATTCAGCCACAAAATCATACATATCGCCGCGGTACCAAGACTGAGTCAGCTCGACCGAGCGCCCGTCCGGCAGAAAGCCGCGTCGTTCGATCAGCAGGCCCGCCGCTCCCGCGCCAACCCCCAGCAGCTCGCACTGGTTTTCGTTGAACAGCACCGCGCGCAAGCGCTGCAAGGCCCGCACCGGACGGTGTCCGGTCTGCTCGAGCGCCTCATAAAGCGACGTCCCAACCGCCTCCTTCGAAGGCAGGCAGTATGCCGGAATCGTGGACGTCTCGAGCGCCATGGGTTGATCATCGGCAAAACGGATGCGATGGAACCGATAGACCAGACTGCCCGGACTAAGCCCAAGCATCAGCGATTCTTCGGGCGAAACGGTGCCTTCGGACCGACGCAACCAGGCACTGCGCGCGACCCAGCCGCGTGCCGCCATATCCTCGGAAAACGATGACAATTTAGAGAAACTTTTTTCGACACGCGCGGCGACGAACGTTCCGGCACCATGCCGGCGCGACACCAGCCCTTCATCGACCAACGCCTGAATGGCCTTGCGCACGGTGATTCGCGACACATTCACATCAAGCGCAATGTCCCGCTCGGGCGGCAGCGCATCGTCAGCGGCAAGCCGCTTGTCGATGATCGCCTGCCGCAGCGCACGGTGCAACCGTTGATAGAGCGGCCCGTTCGCCTGCTCATCAAGATCGCCGATGATGTCCGAAATCTTCAACGCGCACACTCCAGCCAGCCGCCAAAAAACCGTGCCTTGCCATGCCCTAACGCGACATTGCAGCAACAGCAAGCTGAATGGTATCTGATTGGTATGTTTTTTTGCTTGCAGAGGTATGCACTATATGTGACACAACGGCTACCAACGAGCCTGAAAGGTCGCATTTCCGGCGATTCAAAACGCAATGTGGTATTAGATTGATCTGAAATGGACGCGCGAACCCTTATGCGGTTCGACCCGTCCGGCAGATCTGCAACATGGGGGTATCTTGATGAGCGTCCGCAAAACTGCACTTATTGCCTCGGCAAGCGCGATCGCGCTGCTGTCCGTGCCTGCCTTTGCCGAAGAAACGGCACAGCCGAGCGACCCGATCGTCGTCACCGGCATTCGCGCCTCGATCGAGCGTGCGATCGAAATCAAGAAGGTCAGCGACCAGAACATCGACGCGATTTCCGCGACCGACATCGGCAAGCTGCCCGACAAGAACGTCGCCGACGCGCTGCAGCGCCTGCCGGGGATCAACACCTCGTCGGCGGCCAGCGGTGAAGGTGGCTTCGACGAAAACGACCGCGTGTCGATCCGTGGCACCTCGCCCAGCCTGGCTTCGGTTACTGTCGACGGCCACACGATCTCGACCGGCGACTGGTTCATCCTCAGCCAGTTCTCGACTGTCGGGCGCAGCATCAGCTTCGACCTGCTGCCTTCGGAAATCATCGAAACGGCGGTTGTCTCCAAGACCCAGAACGCCGGACTGCTCGAAGGCGGCGTGACCGGCTCGATCGATATCCAGACCCGCAGCCCGCTGGCGCTCAAGGGCCTGACCATCGAAGGTTCGCTGCAGGGTGCGTACAATTCGAACACCAAGAAGGCCAAGCCGCAGATCAACGGCCTGATCGGCTGGCACAACGATGCCGACACCTTCGGCTTCATCGCGCAGGGCTTCTATGAGCAGCGCTCGGTGCGTCGCTATGGTCAGGAAACGCTGGGCTATACCGCGATCACCGCAGCGATGCCGATCGGTGCTGCCCACCCTTCGTTGATCGGTGTGCAGGCCCCGACCCTGATCGGTTCGGCCCTGTTCGATCAGACCAAGAAGCGCGCTGGCGGCTTTGGCGCCGTTGAGTGGAAGGCATCGGACAAGGCCCGCTTCAAGCTGAGCGGGTTCTACTCGCACCTCGATGCGACCAACGCCAACAACAACTACATGTACTGGGGCTCGAACGAGCTCAACAACAACCTGCCGACCGCTTACACGGTGGCCAACAACACGCTGACCTCGGCCACCTGGCCCGCGCTCAACGCGGCGGGCAAGCCGGTCAACGGCCTGGTCGTCGACAACATCGTCCGTCCCAACGCCTCGGCGCAAAGCTGGTACGTCAATCTGGACGGCACGTTCGAGCCCACCGACAAGCTGACCATCACCACGCAGCTCGGCTATACCCACGGCATCGGCGACACGCCGACCGAACCGGCGTTCGAAGTGATGGGCGGCCCCGGCATTTCGTACGCGCCGTCGGGCAACGGCTGGGCGGTCAAGCCGACCACGCTCAACCCCGCCAGCGCTGACGGTCTGGCCAATGACTGGGCCTGGAACGAAACCTTCAAGTCGGTCGATCACGAAATCTGGGGCAAGGTCGACGCCAAGCTGCAGATCGATCAGGGTCCGTTCCGCTCGGTCGATTTCGGCGTGCGCCTTGCACAGCACGAGCGCAAGGTCGATGGCTGGGATCGCGGTTGCAGCCTTGGCGCCAACGGCCAATGCTGGGGCAGCCCGGCCATGCCGTTCTCGGCAACCAACCCGGTCGCCTATCCGGCCGCGTTCAACGCCAACGCGCTGGGCATCCCCGGTCTGCTGCTGCCAATCGCGGGCAACCCCGACAAGATCGTCGCCATCCTCAACGGCATCACCGACGGGGTCCATGGCCCGATCTCCTCGATCGTCCAGCCGCAGAACTACTACTGGCCGGGTTCGATGAAGGTGCGTGAAACCGACGCCGAAGGCTTTGTCATGGCGCACGTCGGTGGCGAAGGCTGGCGCGGCAACGTGGGCGTTCGTCTGGCCAACACCAGCGAAAACGTGTTTGCCAACGGCACCAACCCGGTTGGCGCCGATGCGGTCAAGGTCACGACCTCGGCTTTCGGCAACTACTACATCAACCACATCAAGCATAACTACCTGAGCATCCTGCCCAGCATCAACCTGACCTTCGACGTGGCCAAGTCGGTGCAACTGCGCGTCTCGGCTGCCGAGACGATGTCGCGCCCCGACTTCAGCGCGTTGGGCGGAACGGTTTCGCTGACCGACTCCACGCTGACCGGCAACGGCGGCAACCCCAACCTGAAGCCGGTCAAGGCAACGGTGTTCGACGGGGCGCTGGAATGGTACTATGCGAAGGGTGCATTGGCCGGAATCAGCGTATTCCACGACCAACTGCAGTCCTACGTGACGTACGGCACGGCATCGGCTGTGTATTACAGCGAGTTCTACAAGGGCGACAAGACGTACCTCGTCACCTCGCCTTACAACACCACGGGCGAGCTGTCGGGTGTGGAACTGCAGGTACAGCAGCAGATCGGTCATGGCTTTGGCTTCCAGGCCAATGGCACTTGGGTGACCGGGCACGATGCCGAAGGCAACCCGCTGGTGGGCACCTCGAAGCTGACCTACAATCTGGTCGGTTACTACGACAAGGGCCCGCTGAGCGCGCGTGTCGCCTACACCTATCGTTCGCACTACTTCGTCGGGCTGGACCGCAGCTCGGCGCAGAGCCAGGACAACTACGGCACGCTGGATGCGTCGATCAACTTCAAGGTCACGCCCAACCTGACGTTCAACCTGGATGCGGTGAACATCACCAACAACAAGCTGAAGTACTATGCCGAGACCAAGGCGCAGCCGCGCGCGGTCTATATCAACGGCACCAACGTGTTCTTTGGCGCTCGTTTCCGCTTCTGATCACGCTTTCTGGCTGGGCTATGACGGTTCATAGCCCAGCCGGTCGATCCAGGGCTGCAGCACGGGTAACACCGGCTGCAGCCCTTTTTCGTAGCGGCGCCAGTGCCCTAGCCCGCGCGTCGAGATTCCACCGCGCAGTTGCGGCGCGCTGGGGGTCTGGACCACGCGCCGCGCCATGGTCGCCGCCACATCGAGCATCGCCGGATCGGGCTCCAGCCCCAGAAATGCGCTGACTTCGGCCAATCCCGCAACCGGATCGGCGACGAACGCCTCATGCCGCACGTCCATCACCGGCAGTGCCAGCCCGGCGCGAAACACCGTCGCCATCTCCATCGACGCGGAATAGCACTGCGCCGCATCGGCCATGGTGCAGAACGCATAAGTCATCGCGTTCATCGCAAAGGCGCTGCGCACGCAGCTCAACACCACGCTGCGCGGATCGCGCAGGGCAAACAGCACGCGCGCATCGGGGAACAGCCGGGAGATCAGCGGCAGCCATTGCGTGCCCGCCGGAGCCTTGTCGATGAACAGGCTGGTGCGCGGATCATCGTGCGCGCCAAGCCCGCCCATCGCGCGCACATCGTGCCAATAACGCGCGCGCCATTCGGCGATCCCTGCTGCATCGAGCGCGCAAAGCCGTGCGCAACCTTCGGCATCGTTCAGGAACGCCCGCTGCGCGCCGAGCAGCGTGGGTGCTTCCTCCAGCGTGCGCACATGCGGGTGACCGGCCAACACTTGTTCGAGCAATGTCGTGCCCGAGCGCGGAAACCCCAGCAAGAACACGTGCCGCGCCGGAGCCGGAGGGACGCAGGCGGGATCAGCAGGCGGCAGATCATGCGCTGAAAACCAAGCGCCAAGCCGCCGATAGCGCGCGGCCTCACCCTCATGCTGCGCAGCAATCGGAGCGAACTGCTGGCGCAGGATCGCCTTGCCCGCAACCGCTGCAGCCAGCGCCGCCTCGTACTCACCCGTGCCGTCAAGCGCATCGCCCAGCAGCAGCAGCGTTTCGGCGCGCTGATCGGGCGAAAGGTTTGCCGCCAGCGTTCGTTCGAGTAACGGCCGCGCCCGTTCCCACTGGCGAGCGTCGCAAGCCAGCCGCGCTTCCAGCCACAGGCCGCCCGGATGATCGGGCGCAAGCGCTCGCACCTGACCGCAGATGTGCGCGGAAAGGTCGAGTTGCCCGGCACGATAGTGCATCAGCCCCAGCGAAAGGCGCGCATCGACATCTGCCGGTCGGGCTGCGACCAGCCGGGTCTGGCGGGCGATTGCTTCGGCATGAGCAGACGTGGCTTCGGCAGGAGCGGAGGGTTCAACCATCCGCTGGCTTTTAGAGCGTCAACCGACCGGGTTGGAACCGGTTTTTCGCGTCACGCCCGACCGATCTTGCACAGTGGCCAGCCTGCTACCGTTCGGCAGCGCAACCGGCATGACCACACAGATCGCGCCTGAGCGGCGCGCTTTGCGTTGGCGCGAGTTCTTGGTCGCAGGATCGCGCAACGGATAGCCTTGCGCCTTTGCGGTGGCGATGACGATCTGCTTTGTCTCGGGACTGAGACCCGGATGATCATCCAGCGCGCGCGATACGGTCGCGATCGAGAACCCGGTCGCCTCTGCGATATCCGCCAGCCGCGGCGTTTGCTGGTCACGGCTGCGCTTACCCATGGCGGATCAGTTGCTCCCGATAATTCGCTTGTTGCCCCGGCAAAGGCTTTCGTGTGCAGAAAAGGGCGCTGCTTGGCAATGGGGCCTTGGCAACGGGGCCTTGGCAACGGGAAAACCCGGTGTGCCCTGCCTTTCACGGAACCAGCACGGCCGCGCCTTCGAACCGGCCAGCACGCAAATCGGCCAGCGCCTGGTTGGCCTGAACCAGCGGATACCTGGTGGTTTGCACTTGGATACCGATCTTCGGCGCCAGCGCTAGGAACTCGATCCCGTCCTGCCGGGTCAGGTTGGCGACCGACAGCACCTGCCGCTCCTCCCACAGGATCTCATAGGGAAACGCCGGGATGTCGCTCATGTGGATACCGGCGCAAACCACGCGCCCGCCCTTGCGCACCGCTTTCAGCGCCATCGGCACCAGATCGCCCACCGTCGCATAAATGATCGCCGCGTCGAGCGGTTCGGGCGGCATCTCGTCCGATCCCCCGGCCCAGACCGCGCCCAGACGGCGCGCAAAGTCCTGTGTGGCGGTATCGCCCGGCCGGGTGAAGGCGAACACCTCCCTGCCCTGCCAGCGCGCAACTTGCGCCACGATATGACCTGCCGCGCCAAAGCCATAGATCCCCAACCGCTTGGCCCCGGAGGCACCCTCCCCGGCCAGATTGAGCGCCAGCTTGAGCGAACGCCAGCCGATCAGCCCGGCGCACAGCAGCGGAGCCAGCGACACATCGCTGCCGTCCTGCCCGAGCGGAAAGGCAAAGCGTGCGTCAGCGATCACGGCAGTGGCGAACCCGCCATCGCGGGTATAGCCGGTGAACAACGGGGCATCGCACAAGTTCTCGCGCTGTGCCTTGCAATAAGGGCAAGTGCCGCAAGTGTGGCCAAGCCATGGGATGCCGACCCGCTCTCCGATCGACAGGCCCGTTACGTCTGCACCGACAGCGTCGATCCGCCCGACGATTTCATGCCCCGGAATGATCGGCGATTTGGGATGGGGCAATTCACCGTCCAGCACATGCAGATCGGTGCGGCAGACTCCGCAGGCCAAGACCTGCACCCGCACTTCGCCGGGTCCGGGCTGGCGGTCGGGCAGTTCGGTCCAGACCAGTGGCGATCCGGCATGATTAAGCACCATTGCATGCATCGATCATTCTCCCGAAAGCCAAGTGCGGCTCTGCAAGCTAACTATCTGCACAGCCCAACCGCAGGGCCGGAAACCACCCATGGTGGCATCCGCCAGCCCATGTCCGACGCATCCGTTCCTTGGCGTTGGCTGGGTAGTATCCGACGGTTCTGGCGGGGCGTGATTGCGTCCAGATCATATCCGAACCTGGCGCACGGCGGAACACCGACCCTTTCGCGCTCAAATCGCTATCGGCGCCTGCCTTCCGGGCTGGTCGCTCATCGGGAAATGTCATGACCTATCAAACCTTCAGCCCGTTCGATGGCACGCTCATTCAGGACTTCGCCGACATTTCGCCGCACGAATACGAAACCAAAGTCGCTCGCGCGCAGGCCTGCTTCGAAAGCTGGCGCCACAAAAGCTATGCCGAGCGCGCCACCGTCATCGCCCGGGCGGCCACCTTGTTGCGCGACCAGACCGATGCGCTCGCCGCCACGATGACGCTGGAGATGGGCAAGCGCATCGGCGAGGCGCGTGCCGAAGTCGCGTTCAGCGCGCGGATTCTCGATTACTACGCAACGAACGCCGAGCGCTTCCTTGCTCCGGTGAAACTGCACCCTGTCCATGGCGAGGCACATATGGAAAGCAGCCCGATCGGGGTGATTTTCGCGGTCGAACCTTGGAATTTCCCCTATTATCAGCTCGCCCGAGTGGCCGGGCCGCACCTGATGGCAGGGAACACACTGGTTGTGAAGCACGCCGGGATCGTGCCGCAATGCGCGCTGGCGTTCGAGCGCGTGCTGCGCGAAGCAGGCGCGCCCGACGGGCTCTATACCAACCTGTTCGTATCGCACGAGCAATCGGAAAAGCTGCTCGACGATCCCCGGATCAAGGGTGTGTGCCTGACTGGCAGCGTCGCGGCGGGCAGCAGCATTGCCGCGCGCGCGGGCAAAAACCTGAAGGTTTCGTCGATGGAACTGGGTGGCAGCGATGCCTTCATCGTGCTGGAGGACGCCGACCTCGATCTGGTGATCCCGTGGGCGGTGTGGGGTCGGATGTACAATTGCGGGCAGACGTGCTGCGCGGCCAAGCGCTTCATCGTGGTCGAAAGCATGGCCGATGCCTTCATCGAACGGTTCAAGGCGGCCTTGGGCGCGCTGGAAGCCGGTGACCCGATGGATGAACGGACCACGCTTGGCCCGCTGTCGAGCGAAGCGGCGCTGGTGCAGTTGCTTGGGCAGGTCGATGAAGCCGTGGCCAAGGGCGCCACTCTGCTGCTGGGCGGCAAGCGCATCGCCCGCCCCGGCGCGTTTATGGAACCCTCGATCCTGACCGATATCGCGCCGGACAACCCTGCGTTTCGCGATGAATTCTTCGGTCCGGTCGCGCTGTTCTTCCGGGTAAAGGACGAAGCCACGGCGATAGCGCTCGCCAACGATTGCGATTTCGGCCTTGGCGGATCGGTCTGGACCCGCGACAGCGCGCGAGGGCAGCGGGTTGCCAGCCAGGTCGACACCGGGATGATGTTCATCAACAACCTCGACTGGACCGATGCCGAACTGCCCTTTGGCGGCATCAAGGCCTCCGGCTACGGTCGCGAACTGGGCGACATGGGCATCCAGCAATTCGTCAACAAGAAGCTGGTGCGGACCAACCCGATCAAGGCGCCCGCCTGACCGATTGCGCGCCGATCGCACAACGGGCGCTGCCGATCGGCGCCCCGAGTTTCGCCAAAATCACCAAGCCATCCCCGAATGAAAGCAAACCCATGCTGCCCAGAACCATGCACGCCGCCGTCGTCACCGCCTTCAAACAGCCGCTGGTGTTGCGCGAATGGGAAGTGCCAAGGCCCGGGCCCGGCCAGATCCTCGTCAAGACCGAGGCGTGCGGCGTGTGCCATACCGACTTGCACGCCGCCAATGGCGACTGGCCGCTCAAGCCCGATCCACCGTTCATCCCGGGGCATGAGGCGATCGGCATTGTCGTGGCATTGGGCGCCGGAGTGACGGTCGTCAAGGAAGGGGACCGGGTTGGCGTGCCCTGGCTCTATTCAGCTTGCGGGCATTGCGAATATTGCCTGTCCGCGTGGGAAACCGTCTGCGACCATGCAGAATTCGGCGGCTATACCCGCAATGGCGGATTTGCCGAATACGTGCTGGCCGATCCGAATTACGTAGCCCACATTCCCGAGGGGTTGGGTCCGCAGGAAGCCGCTCCGCTGATCTGCGCCGGGATCACCACCTACAAGGGCATCAAGGAAACCGACGCCCGCCCCGGCGAATGGATAGCGATATCGGGCTGTGGCGGGCTTGGCCATCTGGCCATCCAGTATGCCAAGGCAATGGGCCTGATGGTCTGCGGTGTGGACATCGATGACGGTAAACTGGCCCATGCCACAAGCCTCGGCGCCGATCTGGTCATCAATGCCAGCACGCACGACCCGGCAGAGGTTTTGGGTCAGGAAACCGGTGGCGGGGCGCATGGCGTGCTGATCACCGCGCCCTCGCTGCCCGCTTTCAAGCAGGGGGTGGCGATGACCCGCAAGCGCGGCACTTGCGTACTGGTCGGATTGCCGCCGGGATCGTTCCCGCTCGAAATCTTCAATTTGGTGGCCGGGTGCATCACGGTGCGCGGATCGTTCGTGGGCACCCGCAAGGACATGGCCGAATGCCTCGACTTTGCGGCGCGTGGCAAAGTGCGGGCGGATATCGAACTTCAGCCGCTGTCGGCCATCAATACGATCTTCGAGCGGCTTGAAACGGGCGATGTGCCATCGCGCGTGGTCCTGGACTTTGCCGGTCCTGTGCCAGAAAGCATCACCTCGCGCGCCAACGCCAACGCCGACTCCGGCCTCGGCGCCGACGCTGACTCGGCGACAAAACCTGCGGCCGTTCTGGCTTGACTCGCGCCTGTGCGCCTCACGCGTTCGCTATCGCGCGCAGTACCCCGCGAAACCAGATCAGGAACGGGTCGCTGTTGCGATGCTCGCCCCATATGCTGACAAGGCCCAGCCTCGTCTCGCGCAACGGCGGCTCGCGCAGCACCAGCCCCAGAGGCTCCGCCAGCCTGAGCGCAAAGGCGCGGGAAATCGTCGTGACGCTGTCGGTCACAGCGACGATCTCGACCGCAGCGCGAAAGGTCGGGACGATGGCCGCGATCGAACGGGTGATGCCCGATGCACCCAGTTCGCCGTCCATCTGCGAGGAATTGCCGCCCAGCAGCGAGATGATAACGCTGGGATACCGCGCATAGTCGGCAATCGACCACGCCTCTCCCGAGGGATGGCCGCGGCGCATGACCACGGCCAGACGATCCTCCATCAGCGGTTCGGACATCACGCCCGGCGGCAACGGTGTGCTGTCCAGCGCGAAGGCCAGATCGATCTCGCCCGCGCGCATCCGATCGGGCATTTCGCGGTTGATCGGGGACCATTCCAAGACCACACCCGGCGCCTCCGCCGCCAGATGGCGGACGAGCGGGGCCAGCAGCAATTCGGCCTGCACATCGCTCATCGCCAGCCGGACGACGCGCTTTTCGCTGGCAGGATCGAACGGCGGTTCGATCAGAATGGCTTGCACTTGTGCCAGCAGCGTCGCCAGCGGTTGCCGCAAGGCTTCGGCGCGCGGCGACAGGACATTACCGCCCGGCCCTCGCACCAGCAGCGGATCATCGAGCAGCGCGCGCAGACGTCCGAGTGCCCGGCTCATCGCCGGTTGGCTTAGGCCGACCTCGTCGCCCGCACGGGTGGCATTGCGATGACGCAGCAGCGCATCGAGCACCGGAAGCAGGTTGAGATCAATCGAACGAAGATGTTTCTGACGCATGATATGGATAACATACTTGCATTTCACACATGATAAAGCCCGGTTTATATCGGCCCCCGACACAGGAGATGCGACATGCAAGATGACATCGTGGTACTGGGCTATGGGCCGGTCGGACGCGCAACGGTCGAGCGATTGCGAGCACAGGGCAGGCCGGTTCGGGTAGCGCAACGTTCGCGACCTGTGGACCTGCCCGATGGGTTGGCGTTCTCGCCCTGCGACGTGCTCGACCCCGCATCGCTGCGCACCGCCATCGCGGGCGCTGCCCAGGTCGCGGTCGCCATCGGCTTTCCCTATGTCGGCAAAGTGTGGGAGCAGCTTTGGCCTATCGCCATGCAGAACCTGCTCGATGCCTGCGCCGCGCAGGGTGCACGCATGGTGTTCCTCGACAATCTGTACATGTATGGTCCGCAGCGCACGCCGCTGGTTGAAACGATGGCGCTGACCAGTTTTGGCCGCAAACCGGCGGTCCGTGCGCGGATCACGCAGATGTGGCAGCAGGACAAGCGCGTACAGGTTGCGGCGCTGCGTGCGCCCGACTTCTATGGCCCCGGCGTCACGCTCTCGCACCTTGGCGACACCGGCCTTGCCGCGATCGCCCGGGGCAAGACGGCGACATTCCTGTTTTCGCCCGACCAGCCGCACGACTATGCTTTTGTGCCCGACATCGGCCGCGCGATGGTGACATTGCTCGACGCGCCCGACGATGCGTTCGGAAAGGTCTGGCACATGCCATGCGCGCCAACGCTGACCTCGCGCGAGATCCTCGCCATGGGCGCGGTGAGCATGGGCACCCGCCTGCGCGTCTTTTCGCTGCCACCGCTGCTGCTCGACGCGCTGGCGCTGGTGGTGCCGTTCCTGCGCGAACTGCGCGAGATGCGTTTCCAGTGGGACCGGCCCTATCACGTCGAAGCCGAGGCGTGGAAGGCGCGCTTCTGGTCCGACGTTACTCCGTTCAGCCAAGGGGTTGCGCAGACGATGCGCTCGTTCGCGCCCTAAGCGCCGTGCCCGCCTCAGCCCACCGGAAGGTTGCGCTGCAAGGTGGTGCCCGCGCGCCATGACACGCCGACTTCGTGCCAGTATCCGGCTATCTTTTCGCGCGGCGCGATATCGAGCAGTTCCTCGACCGGCGAATCGAAATAAGTGAGGTCGAAGTCGCCCTTGAAGCACCGGCCCAGTTCGACATCGAAGCTGGACATGGTCACCACTTCATCAAGGCTTTGCGTGCCGTCGGTCTCGATTGCGGGCAACCAGCGGTTGTGCGCCATCGGCAAGCCATTGACGAAACCGGGTCGCTCGGCGGCTTCGGCGATGGTGAAGCGCCCTTCGGCCAGACGGCGGTCGAATGCGGCAAGCGTCACGCCGAACGTGCCGCCGGGGGCAAGGCGGGGACCGGCCTTGCCGACATAGACCGGGCGGCTCATCTGGATCGAGCCGAGCTTCTTGGGATAGCCCTGATGCTGGCCGCGCAGCATCGCGAATTCCTTGTCGACCCAGATGTAGATGCAGCGCGACCAGGTCTTGCCCTGAAACTTGCAGCGCACGACCACGAACATTTCCTTGTACTGCACACGCACCGGATCAAGCAGTTGCGCCGGATCGTCGCCAGTCGACTGCCAGTCGGCCCAGATCGCCGCCACGGCGCCAGGATCTTCGTCAGCCAGCGTGAAGCCCTCGGGCAGCAGCGTGGCGATTCTGGCTGGATCGGTGCGATATTCCAGCGTGATCAGTTCGCCCGAATAATGCCACGGCACCGGCGGCACGATGCTGGCCTTGCCGGTGGGAGTGCGGGGATAGAACAGGCCCTTGAGTGCGCTCATGATGTCCTCGGCAAATCGCGTTGCCGCCGTTCTAGCGCCACCCACGCCGCAAGCTTGGCCGCAACGGCCAAAGCAGGTGGTCCGCCGATCGGGTAAGGAACGGACAGGAATTCCAGAGGACTCGCGCCATGACCACCGAATACCGCCGCATCCTGCTCGACGGCTACCCGATCCTGACAACCCGCATGGGCGACGAACTGGTCACCCGCGATGGGCGCAGCATCGGTGTGGACGATGCCATCCACCTTGCCCCGTGCAACCCCAGCAAGATCATCTGCGTGCACCTGAACTACCACAGCCGGGTCAACGAGTTCATCACCCGGCTGCCGTCCGCGCCCACCTATTTCCAGAAGCCGGTGACCGCGCTCAACACCCACAAGGGCGCGGTCGTGCGCCCCGAGCGGTGCAAATGGCTGAACTACGAAGGCGAGATCGCCATCGTCATCGGCAAGACCTGCCGCAATGTCGCGCCGGCCGATGTTGCCGACTACATCCTGGGCTACGCGGTATCGAACGACTATGGTCTCCACGATTTTCGCGACACCGATGCCGGATCGATGCTGCGGGTGAAGGGTTCGGACACGCTCTGCCCGATCGGCCCCGGCCTCGTCACTGGATGGGATTTCCGCGACAAGATGATCCGCACGTACGTGAACGGGGAACTGCGGCAAGAAGACAACACCAACAACATGGAATGGGACATGCACTATCTGGTGGCCGACATCGCGCGGACCATCACGCTGGAACCCGGCGACGTGCTGCTGTCGGGCACGCCTGCCAACAGCCGCCCGGTCCAGCCCGGCGATGTGGTGGATGTCGAAGTGGACGGGCTCGGGCGCTTGTCGAACACCATCGTTCACGGACCCACCCCGATCCGCGACGATGTCGGCGCGCAACCGACCGAAAGCGAGGAAGTGATTTCCACGGCAATGGGCGGCGATTGGGAATTCCGCGGCATCCGCGCGGCAGGCGGTCAGGGTGCCGCCTTCTATGAATCTGCGCTCGACAAGAAATAGGCGGCAACACGCGGACAAGGCGCGCGCAACGGCAATTCGTGCTTTTGCCGTTGCGCGCGCGAAAACCGCATTGAACCGGTGATCCGGCGGGATAGGCTGGCGCCATGGCAACTCCCACGATCTCCGCCCAGTTCCTGCGCCATGTCGCCAATTGCGTCGAACTGACCGGACGATCGCCCGCGCCGCTTCTGGCCGAATTCGCCATAGCCCGCGACTTGCTCGACGATCCCGAGCAAGTCATTCCGCTGACCCGCTTTCTGGGCTTTTTCGAACGTGCTGCCGAATTCGTGCGCAATCCGCACTTCGGGCTGCACGCAGGCAGGCTGGCAGGATCGGATAGCCTTGGCCCGTTGAGCTTCCTGTTCCTGAGCGCGCCGACCCTGCACGAGGCCTTTGCCAGCTTCACCCGCAATCTGGCGCCCCTGCAGCAAGCCTCGCGGCATCGCTTTCTGGTCGGCCCGTGGGCTACGTTCGAATATGCGGTGCAGGACAGCTCACTGACCGAACGCCGCCAGGATGCAGAATATTCGATCGGCGCGATGTACAGCCTCGCCCGCCAGTTTGCCGGCAGCGACGTCGAGCTGCGCGAGGTCCGCTTCGAGCACGAACGCGTGGGCGACTATGCGATTTATCGCGACTACTTCGGCTGCGACGTGTTTTTTGCGCAGGACTGCAATACCCTGTCGTTCGATGCGCGACTGCTCGATCTGCGCGGCCGCGTGCTCAGTCCCGTGCTGCATCCGATTCTGGAAGAGCACTTGCGGCGTCGGTCTGACCTGAACAGCCCGCTCGGCGGTATGGCGCATCAGGTCAAGACGATCATCGAAGCCACACCGCTTGACCGGCCGCCAACGATCGCGGGCGCGGCGCGGGTGTTGGGCCTGTCACCCGCCACACTGCACCGCCGGTTGCAGGCCGAAGGGACCGGCTGGCGCGAACTGTTGACCGAGCATCGGCTGATGGCGGCCGCACGTTTGCTGCGCAACAGCCGCCGCAGCATAAGCGAGATCGCGCTGGCGGTCGGCTTTTCCGAAAGCGCCAGCTTCATCCGCAGCTTTGCCCGCCATTTCGGGCTTCCACCGGGCCGCTATCGCAAGCAGTGAGGCCCGGCGGCTTCTCCCGGGCGCGTCACCACTTGACGGTGGCGGTCACTCCATACGTCGCAGGTTTGGCATAGACCGAGGTCGTGCCAAGCGGGCCGAGGTTGAGGGTATAGGCGCGATAGGCCTTGTTGAAGACGTTGCGCCCGAACACCTGGATCGAGAAGCGCTCGTTCGCCGCAGTCCAACCCAGCGAGGCATTGGTGATGTTATAGGCGGGCTGGATCGACGACTGGCCGTTGGTCACTTCCAGATATTGCTTGTCGTACCACACCCCGTCGACTTGCGCGACGACGTTGCCGCCAACCGCGTCAAAGTTGTATCGCGCCACGTAATTGAAGCTGAATTTGGGCGCGTTGGGGAATTTTGCGCCGCTGATGGTCTTGGCTGGATAGTTGCAGAAATAGGTGCCGTCATGCTGGTCTGTGCAATATTGCGGCACCGACGATCCGGGCACGAGCACCGACAGGAACTGCGAGCCCGCCGCCTGCACCGTATCGACCTTCGAGGTTTCCCAGGTGGCGCCAAGATTGACGTTGATGTGGCTGGTCGGCTGGAAGTACGTTTCGAGCTCAGCCCCGGTCGCACGCGCATCGCTGTTGCCCACTTGCGGCACCCCGCCGATCAGCGCGAACGTCTGGTAGTCGTTGTAGATGTAATGATAGGCGGTCGCATTGACGCGCACGCTGTGCGACGGGTTCGACCACTTCGCGCCCAGCTCGAACGAATTGAGCGTTTCGGGGCGATGCTGGAAGGTGCGCGCATCGACGTAGCCGTTAAGCGTGAAATTGCCGCCCTTGATCCCGCGGTTCCATGATGCGAACAACAGCGTGTCCGGAGCAGGCTTGTAGTTGAGCGTCACCCGCGCCGCGACATCGCCGTGCGATATCCGGTCCGCGCCCGGCAAGGCGGCCGCAAACGTCGCATTCGACGCGATCGCGGCGGATTGCGCGCCTTCGACCACGGTCGAATCATAGAGGACCGACTTGGTGTCCTTGGAATAGCGCAACCCGCCGATCAGCGTCAGCTTGTCGGCAAGGTCGTATTCCATTTGCCCGAACAGCGACCAGTTGCGCGAATGCAGGTCGTAGTTTTCCGAAATGGTGGGGTTGGTGCCCGGCAATCCTGCGGCCAGCGCCGCACCGATGGCAGGCGCGCCGATCGTGGCCATGTGGCCCTTGACCTTGATGTCGAGGAAATAGGCCCCGGTCTGCCAGCGCAGCCGGTCGGCATCGCCAGTCAGCCGCAATTCCTCGCTGAACTGGGTATATTTCGCCTGAGTCTGGAACACGATCAATTCGACCGGCAGCGCGTCGCCATCTTCCTGATACGACTTGGTGAGATCGGTGTAGTTGGTGATCGAGGTCAGCTTCACCCCGCCCAGATCGTAGCCGAGTTTGGCCTGAAAGATATCGGTCTTGCGGTTGAAGAAGCCGCGCTTGTCGCTGAAATTCTGGAACGGGCTGGCGGGCGCTCCGGTGATCCCGTTGATGACCCCGCCCGATCCGTTGGCAAGTCCGGCGGCATCGGTCGTGCAATAGCCGTTGTCCTGCAGGTTGCAGTTGTCAAAGACATAGCCGCCGGTGGCGACGTTGTTGTCCTCACTGTGCTTGACCCACAGATCGAGTTTGCCGTTGGCACCAAGGTCTGCCTGGATCGTGCCGCGCAACGCCCAGCCGTTTTCCGCGCCCAGATCCTGACCATTGCCATCGAACACGCCGGGTAGCGCCGCTGCGGACTTGATGTAGCCATCGGCCTTGGTCACGCGTCCCGCCACGCGAAAGCGCAAGCCCTCGGTCAGGCTGCCACCCACCGCTCCTTCAAGCGCGCGGCGATTGAACCGCTCGTAACTTGCCGTGGCATAGCCGTTGAATTCGGCCTTGCTGGCATCGGTGCTGAGGTAGTGGATCAATCCGCCGGTGGCATTGCGACCAAACAGCGTGCCTTGCGGACCGCGCAGCACTTCGACGCGCTGCACGTCGAACAGTTGCCCCGACAGGCCGTTCATCGAGCCCATGTAGGCGTCATCGACATAAACCGCGATCGGCGCTTCCAGGTAGTCGGTAAAGTTGTTCTGCGAAATGCCGCGCAAGTTGAAGATCGTGACGTTGGGCGACCACGCGTTCAGTTGCAGGCCGGGCACCTGCTGGGTGATCTGCGTGGCGTCGGTAACGCCCAATGCCTTCAACTGCGCGCCCGAATAGGCGGTGATGGCGATCGGCACCCGCTGCGCATTCTCGCTGCGCTTGTTGGCGGTGACGACGATGTCGCCGAAGGTCGATGTGGCATCCGCCGAGCCTTGCGCGGCCGCTGTCGCTGCGGCAGCAGTCGCTTCGGCTGGTGCAGCCTGCGCAAAAGCGGACACGCCCTGTACCGCCAGAGCAAGGATGGAGACCGATGCGAGCGACTTCACGATAGGTGCCATTGTTCCCCCCGTCGATCGTGCCGCCTGTCGGATATCAGGACAGGCGCCGATGCGTTCTTGAGCTAGGCTCAACCTGCAATGCGCGCCCGTCATACGCTTGCCCGTTCCGGCCAAATCGCCGGGTGGGTCAACCCTTTGACCGCTCCCGCCGTTCAGCCAAGGCGCGGTGCGCGCGACCGCAGCGCGGCGTGGCGACGGATCGGCAACAGCAGCAGGCCATAGCTGACGATGAACAGCGCGATGCACACCAGTTCGGCAGCGCGGTAGCCGGTTCCGTCAAGCAGTTGCGCGGCGATCAGCGGCCCGCTGCCCAGCCCGATCATCTGCATCGCGATGGCATAGGACATCATCTGGCCGCTCTCGTCGAAATCGCACACCCGCCCGAGGATGAACGGCAGCACGAAGTTCCACAACGCGTTGAAGCCGCACACCCCGACCACGAACAGCGCCATCCCCGGCCTGCCTACCAGCAAGGCGATACTGCCCGCTCCGGCCAGAATGCCGAACGCGATGGCGGCGTTGCGGTGGATCCGTCCGGCCAGAAAGACCGAGGCCAGCGCCCCGCCGACTGCAAGGATCTGCGACAGGAACAGCGCGTCCGCCACCGACTGTTCGGCCAGACCCGCGCCCGTTCCGACCAGGAACAGCACCGCCCAGGCGATGCCTTGCGCGATGTTGTAGGCAAGCACCCCGCCTAGTGCGACCACGAGCAGCGATCGCGGCAGTTGCCGCGCTTCGGGATTGGCCATCGCTTCGGCGGAATAGGCGCGCGGCAGCAGCGGCAGCGTCAGCAAGGCCAGCAGCGACAGGCCGCCGAACCCCGCAAACATCGCTCCCAACCCGAAGGCCGACAGGAACAGCGGGAGATACCAAAGCCCGAAGGCCCCGTACGTCAGCAACAGCGAGAGATAGAGCGCCACATTGCGTTCGGCGCGGACGGTCACGCCGACAAAGGTGAAACTGATCGAAATGATCGTGCCCTCACCCAGTCCGGCGATGAAACGCGCGCCATAGAACGACACGCCGTGTCCGCCGCCAAGCGAGCCGAAATCACCAGCGGCCGCGGTAATCAGCCCGGCGGCGACCACGTGCCGCCAGTCAAAGCCGACGCCCCGGATCGCCATGAAGATCGTCGCCAGCGCGACGCCCAGCATCTCGATCCCGGCAAGGTTGACCGCCACCGCTTCGGTCAAGCCAAGATGCGTGACATAGGCCTGCACGATGCCCGGCTGAATGATGAACAACAGCACCCCGATCGTGCCAAGCAGGACCGCGCCAAGGATCGCTGGCCAGCCATTCACATCGACTTGCGCGCGCGAGCCCGACCCGGTCGGCAACGATGGTGTTGGCAGCGGCTTGGGCATCAACGGAAGCTTTCTGGCAGGATCGCATCGTCGATTGCAGGGTTCGCCCGCCCGCGCTTGGCAGGATCGGACATTCCGCGACCGCCACCCTTTACCGATACTGCAACATAATGTCACTTTTTGATCGAAACGATCAATATTGCTGTATCCCGAATCGCTTAGCCTCGGGCCATAACAAACAAAAGGGAGAATCCATGACACAAGCGACCGTGCGCGCTGCGGCCATGAACGGCTGGGACAGCTTCCTTGGTCAGAGCAGCCCTGCAGCGGACGAATGCGGCGGCAGAAGCGGCAGCGCAAACCCCAGCGCGGTTACGCTTCAACCGTGCGAGGTTCGGCAGGACGTGATGCCTCTGGCCGAATTCGTGCGCTTTTCGGAACAAGTGGTGTGCCAGACCCGCGACATCGCCATCCCCTGGCTGGCGGGCGGCAACTACGATCTATCGGCACTTGGCCCGGTCGGCGAAGCGATCAATGCGGCGGGCAAAGTTGGCACCGCGCTGCGGCGGCTGGTCGATTACTTCTCGTTGCTGCAGGATTGCACCGACATTCGGCTAGACCGCGAGGATGACATGGCCGCGGTCAGCTACCGCATTCTCGACCCCGAAATCTGGCCGCGTCATCACGACGCGATGTTCAGCCTTGGCATCGTCGGGCAGATCATCCGGCGCGGCGCACGCGGTGCGTGGGACAAAGTGGAGTTCGCGTTCGAGGCGGAAAGCCACGAGATGCGCGGCGATATCGGCAAAGTCGTGTGCGCACCGTGCTGTTTTGGCGCCGACACCAACCAGATCCGCTTCCCCGCCGCCATGCTCGATCTCGCGCTGCCCCAATCCAGTGGACACCATGACGTGCGCCCTCTCGGCCGCGCCATCGTCGACAAGCGGCGCGACACACCGCTGGTCGAGCGGTTGAGCCAGATGGTGTTCCGCGACCTGAACAACAGCGCCATCGAACAGGAGCGCTTTGCCCGCGAGATCGGCATGTCCAGCCGGACGATGCGGCGCAAGCTGGCCGACGAGGGCAGTTCCTTTCAGCAAGTGCTCGACGAATGCCGGATGCGTCAGGCACTGTTCGAATTCCGCGCCCGCCCCGACTTGTCGATCGCCCAGATCGCGCTGCGGCTGGGCTATGCCGAACACAGCAATTTCACCCGCGCGTTTCATCGCTGGAGCGGGGTTTGCCCACAAACCTACCGCGCCAACCTGACCAAGCCCGCGCACTGATCCGTCCCAACCAGAGGAATCTCCATGACCCGACTGCTGCTGCTCGAAGGCAACACCGCGGACAAGCGCGCCAGTGCGCGCGCGCTGCATGTGCGCAGTTCGAGCGAAATCTATGCCGAAGCGATCGCGGCGCACTATCCGGCCATGGCGCTGGATGTACTCAACGGCGCCGACCCCGGCGAGGCGATCCCCGGCGGACGCGGCTGGAGCGACTATGCCGGACTGGTGATTACCGGCTCGGCGCTGCACGCCTATGACACCGACTTTGCGGTGACCAACCAGATCGCACTGGTGGCCGAGGCTGCCGAGGCCGGGCTGCCGATCTTCGGATCGTGCTGGGGCCTGCAGATCGCCGCCATCGCCGCAGGCGGCGCGGTTGCCCCCAGTCCGAAAGGGCGCGAAGTGGGATTTGCGCGCAAGGTCGCGCTCAATGCAGCCGGTTGCGCCCATCCGATGTTCAGCGCCAAGCCAACAGTGTTCGACGCACCCTGCATCCACTACGACGAGGTCAGCGTTCTGCCGCAAGGCGCGATCCTGCTGGCCTCGAACGCGCACAGCACCGTGCAGGCCGCCATCATCGCGCTGGGGCGCAGCGAAGTGTGGGCGGTGCAGTACCATCCCGAGTTCGATTTGGACCAGCTCGCCCAACTCTATACGCTCTATGCCGACGACATGATCGCGCAGGGCTTCTTTGCCGATCTGACCGACCTTGCCTCCTATCGCGACAAGCTGGCAGCGCTGGGTGCCGCCCCGGACAGCGTGGGGCTGGCTAGGCAACTGGGCGTGGACAGCGACGTGACCGACGATCGAACCCGCCGGGCAGAGATCATCGCATGGATCGAGCACCGCGTGCTGGCTCAGGACTGAACGCGTGCGGTAACCGGGGGTAGGGCGACCTGCCCCGCCCCCGGCAGCCGATCAGTTCCAGCCCTGCTCGGGCTTGTCGAACCAGACATGCACCTGACTGGTGCCGGTCGCGTTCTCGTAATCCGAGAACTGGCGCCCCCTGGCCTTCCAGTCGCGTCCGCCGCAGGCCGCCGCCATCATCAGGTAATGGCCGAAGCGCGCCTCGGGCGCATGGCGCAAGTAATCGGGCATCGTGTCGATCACCGCAGCGTGATTGCCTTCGGCAAACCAGCGCAGCCGCTCGTAGTCGGCCTCACGCGCAGCCGGTGACGAGATGTGCACCGGGTCCGAAGCCTCATGCAGCGGTATTTCGCGGAACGGCCAGAACCGGTGGCTCATCGACCCGCTGGCGATCAGCACCACGCGCTTGTCGGATTCGGCGATGGCCTGACCTATGCCCGCCCCGACCTTGAGGAAATCCGCAGGTTCGGCGGAATAAGCGTGGCTGACCGTGACCCACTCCTCCTCGCCTTGCAGGAATGTGGACAGGTTCACCGTGGGATAGTGGATCGGCAGGCACGGATCATCGATCGGATTGGTGCGGACACCGTGTGCGGTCGCGCGCTCGGCCATCGCGGTGGCAAGGGCTGGGCTGCCTTTCAGATCATAGGGGATCTGGCGCATCCCGCGCGGCAATTCATCCGAGGTATAAAGCCCCGTACGCCGCTCGTGCGCGGCAATGCAGAACTCCACGATGGTGAACCAGTGCGAATCGAACAGCACGATCGTGTCGGGCTTCAGTATGTCGAGCACTTCGGTTTTCAGGCGGTGCAGCCCCGGCACCAGACTGATTTCCTTGCCCTCGTTAAGCGCGTAGCGATCTTCCTTGGACATCATGATGGTCGGCGCATGTGCGACCAGACCGGCACCGATGATTTCGCCCATGTGGCAGCTCCTTCAACCCGGACAGTTCGCGGGATCGACCGCCGCATTAAAGCCAGCGGCCCCCGACCAGAAGGCCCCCGCCGCACTCTGTCCGGTTCTGCCAAGTCCCCGCACCGACCCAGCGACTAGCACCGGATCAGGACAGGAGTATCCGATGCCGTTTCCATTCTCCCGCTCGACCGACCCGCATGTCGACCTGTCGTCGCTCGACGCCTTCAACGAAGGCGCGCCGTTTGCGACATTCGACCGGATGCGCCGTGAAGAGCCGATGGCCTGGTCAGAGATGGCCAATGGCGACAGGGGCTTCTGGTCGGTCACGCGCCATGCCGATCTGCTTGAACTCAACCGGCAGGCCGATCTGCTGTCGTCGGCCAAGGGTATCCGGATGGAGGACCAGACCGACGAGGAAGTGGAAGCGCGCAAGACCTTTCAGGAAAGCGATGCGCCGCACCATCGCGGCTTTCGCGCGCTGGTGTCCAAAGCCTTTGCCAAGGGCACGGTGGCGCAGTTCGAGGACCAGATCCGCGCGATCGTGACCGACCTGCTCGACGTGGCGCTGGCCGAGGGCGAGTTCGACGCGGTCGACCGGATCGCGCGGCGCCTGCCGATGCAGATGCTGGCCCAGATCATGGGCGTGCCGCAGGAGGACGGGCCGTTTCTGGTCGAAAAGGGTGACGCCCTGATTTCGAACGCCGACCCCGACTATACCGACTTCGTTGTCGATCAACTGGATGGCGATGCCTATCGGATGTTGCCGTTCCGCTCGCCTGCGGCCATCGAACTGTTCGACTATGCCAACGGGCTGCTCGACCGGATGGATGCGGGCGAACAGATCGGTGTGCTCAATCTGGTGCGCGAGCCGACGAGCACCGGCGCTCGCATGTCGCGCGATGAATTCCGCAACTTCTTCTGCCTGCTGGTCGCAGCGGGCAACGACACCACGCGCTATTCGATCTCGGCCACGATCCACGCGCTGGCCAACGATCCGGCCTTGCTGCGCCAGATTCAGGCTGACGACTTCACCGGCTGGGAGGCGGCGGCCGATGAAATGATCCGCTATGCCTCGCCAACCACGCACTTCCGCCGCACCGCCACCCGCGATTTCACCTTCCATGACAAGCAGGTGAAGGCGGGCGACAAAGTGCTGCTGTGGTTCATGGCGGGCAACCGCGATGCCGACGCCATTGCCGATCCCTACACAATCGACCTGACGCGCCCGCGCAACCCCTTCCTGTCGTTCGGTCAGGGCGGTCCGCATATCTGTCTGGGCATGTGGCTGGCCAAGCTGGAAGTGGCGATCGTGATGCAGGAACTGGCCAAGCGGCTGACCGCAATCGAGCAAGTCGGTGAACACGCCTTCCTGCGGTCCAACTTCATCCACGGCATCAAATATCTGCCGGTGCGCGTCACCGCGCGCTGATCGGGAGCACGCTGAACATCATGTCCCATTCCGAAGCTCCGCAGGCACCCGAGCGCGGCATCACGCGCTGTCGCATCCTGTTTGCCGATCAGCTCAATCTGGCGCGCGGCAAGTATGTACCGATGTCCGAGGCGCAGAAGGGCCACGCCCGCATGTGCGTAGGCACATTCGCGGTCACGTATGACAAGGCGCTGGTGGCGGCGCCCGGCGGCGGCATGCTGGACGGGCTGCCCGACATGGAAGTCCGCTTCGATCCCGCTGCCCTGCGCCCCTCGTGGGAGAGCGGCACCCAGATCGCGCTGGGCGAACTGCACTTCAAGGGCGAACCGTTCGCGTTGTGCGGCCGGACCGCGCTGGCTCGCGCCATTGCCGCCTGGCGCGCGCGCGGGCTTGACCCGATGATCGGCGTAGAGCTTGAAGCCTATGTCTTTCAACGCGATGCGCAGGGCGACTGGGTGCCCTACCAAACGCCCGGTGCGTTCGTTTATGGCACGGGTCCGTTCACCGATCCGGCCGGGCTGATCGACGATATCTGGGCCACCGCCCAGGCTTGCGGCATTCCGATTGAATCGATCAATGCCGAATACGATGCGCCGCAATTCGAGCTGACCTTGCGCTATGCCGATGCCATGAAGGCGGCCGACGACGCCTTCCTGTTCCGTCAAATGGCGCGCGAGATCCTGTACAAGCGCGGCTATCTGCTGTCGTTCCTGCCCAAACCTTTCGCCGACAAAAGCGGCAGCGGCCTGCATTTCAACCTCAGCTTCACGCAGGCCGACGGCAGCAATGTCTTTGCCGACGATATCGCCAGCGGCCGGTTGTCCGAGGTGATGAAGGGCTCCATCGCCGGGCTGATCCACCACCACGAAGCGCTGGCTGCGATCATGGCGCCTACCACCAACAGTTATGCGCGGCTGCAACCGGCCAGCCTGTCGGGCTATTGGGCCAACTGGGGCATCGACCATCGCAGCGTGACCGTGCGTGTCTCGGCCGAGACCGGCTCTGCCGCGCGGATCGAGCACCGTCTGGCCGATTGCGCCGCCAGCCCGTACTTCGCGATCGCAGCCTTGCTGCAGGCTGCGCTGCTGGGTCTGGAGCAGGGCTATCCCCTGCCCGGCCCCGAAACGAACGACGGGCTGGAAACGATCAACACCGACCGGCACACTCCGCATGATCTGGGCAGCGCGCTCGACGCGCTTGAGGCCGACACCGTGTTGAGCGCCGCCATCGGGGCCGATCTGATCGCCAACTACATCAGCATCAAGCGCGAGGAAGTGCGCATCGTCAGCGAGCTGCCGGCCGATGCGCACCGTGCCTATTACCTGCATTACATCTGAGGCTGGCCATGCACGAACGCATCGATATCGAGGGCATTTCCGTTTCCCCCGACCACTTCATCGACGGCAAGCGCGTGGGTTCGCCCACGACATTCGAAACGCGCTGTCCGTTCGACTGGCCGCGCAAGCTGGCCGATGTGGCACGTGGCGATGCGGCAACCGCCGATCTGGCGGCACAGGCGGCAAGCGCTGCCTTCCCCGGTTGGGCGGCGCTGACTGCGGCGCAACGCGGCGTCTACCTCCACCGGCTGGCCGATCTGATCGAGGCCAATGTCGAGCAGCTCGCGCTGATCGAATGCCTCGACATGGGGATGCTGCTGGAAAGCCTGCGGCTGCGGGTGATCCTGCGCGGCGCGGCAAATTTCCGCAACTACGCCGATCTGGCCAGCGCGCATGAAGAGCGGGTGTGGTCATCACGCGGGACGGCCAACCGCGTCATCCGCTCGCCAGCAGGCCCTGCGCTGATCATCACGCCGTGGAACGCGCCGTTCATGCTGTCCACATGGAAGTGCGCACCGGCACTGGCCGCTGGCAACACGGTAATCCTCAAGCCCGCCGATTGGTCCCCGCTTTCGGCATCGCTGCTGGCCGACCTGATCGAACAGGCAGGCTTTCCGCCCGGCGTGTTCAACATCGTTCAGGGCCTTGGCACAGAACTGGGCAATGCACTGACCGGCGATCCCCGGATCAAGCGCATCAGCTTCACCGGATCGGTGCCAACCGCGCGCGTGATCGGCAAGGCAGCGGCTGAAAACATCGTGCCCTTCACTGCCGAACTGGGCGGCAAGTCGCCGCTGCTGGTCTTTGCCGACGCCGACCTTGACGCCGCTGCCAGGAAGGCGGCCGGACAGTACGACGACAGCGGCCAGGTGTGCATGGCCGGCACCCGCATCATCGTGGAAGAGAGCGTCAGCGAAGCGTTCCTCGAGCGCTTCCACGCTTATACCGATGCGCACGTGATGGGCGACAGCCGTGACCCGGCCACCACGATGTCGGCGCTGATCCATCCGGTTCATGCCGCCCGCGTGCTCGGCTTCATCGATCGCGCGCGGACCGCAGGCGACACGATCGTGCGCGGTGGCAAGCGCTGGAAAGACGATGGCAACTGGATCGAACCGACGCTGATCGCGCCGCGCGACAACGCCAGCGAGGTCGTTCAGAACGAGGTCTTTGGCCCCGTCCTGACCTTCCAGACGTTCAAGGACGAGGCGGAAGGCATCGCGCTGGCCAACTCGACCGCCTATGGCCTGTCGGGCATCGTCTATACCGGCAGTGCCGAGCGGGCCGAGCGGGTCGGACGCGCGGTGCGCGGCGGCACGGTATGGGTCAACACCTTCCTGATCCGCGATCTGACCGCGCCATTCGGCGGGATCGGTATCTCGGGCATCGGACGCGAAGGCGGCGACTATGCGCTCGATTTCCACTCCGACCTCAAGACCCTGCAAATCCTTGAGGGGAGCGTCCGTAGCTCGCAGTGAACGGTCAGCCGATGGGTTGGAACGCCTGTGCGATCGGCCGATTGCCCTTGAATTCACCGGCATTGCGGAAGGTATCGAAGATGACCTGCTGGTCTTTGATCAGCGCGTCATCGATCGGTGTGCGGGCACGCCGCGCACGCTGGACAGTACCCAGCGCAATCGCTTCAGGCAGGCCGGTTTCACGGGCCAGCACTTTGGCAAATTCCGCGGTATGCCCTTGCGACCACTCCATCGCCCGCGCCTCACGCGCCAGGAAATCCTGCAGCAGCGGACGCTTGTCGGCGATGGCCTGTTCGTTGGCGACGTCAAAGCTGTTGCCCTGCGAATAGCTGCGGCCATCGACCACGATCCGCGCGCCTTCGGCCAGCGCCGCGACGGTATAGGGCGCCCACACCGACCACGCATCGACCGCACCGGTCTGCAGTGCGGCGCGGGAATCGCTGGGCGACAGGAACACGACCTTGACCGCATCGGCCTTGAGCCCGTTGGCCGCCAGCGCGCGCAGCACCAGATAGTGCCCGATGCTGCCATGCGTGGTGGCAACTTTCTTGCCGATCAAATCCTGCAATGACTGGAGCGGCGAACCCTTCGCGACGAGGATCGACAGCGTGCCTTCCTGCGGATCGGGCACGCTTTGCACCGCGACCGCCTTGATCGGGCTGCCGCTCTGATAGGCGAACTGGAACGGCGCATCGCCGATGAGGCCGAGATCGACCGCGCCGCTGCCCAGCGCCTCCAGCAGGTTCTGCGCGGCCGGAAACTCCGACCACTCGACCGTGTACCTAGCCCCTTCCAGCGCGCCAGAGGCGAGCAGCAACGCCTTGGTACCTCCCTTCTGGCTGCCGACACGCAACACGCCAGAAGCGCCTGCGCCCTTGCCACAAGCGGCAAGGGCGAGGAACGCGCCGGACGCGCCAAGAAGCTGACGTCGATCGAGGATCATCTTACAGGTCTGCCCACAACGGCTCATCAGCAATCAGGATACGGTGCAGTTCGCGCGGGAAATCGGCATAGTTGCGAACGGCGTAATGCACCGTGGCACGGTTGTCCCAGAACGCCACCGAGTTCTTGCGCCAGCTGAAGCGCACTTGCAGTTCGGGACGCTTGTACTGGCGCAGGATCTCGTCGAGCAAAGCCTTGCTTTCCGACAGTTCGACACCGAGAATCTGCGGCTGCTGCGAGAAGTTGACCCACAGGATCTTCTGCCCGGATTCGCGATGGGTGCGCACGACCGGATGCGCAACGATCGGATATTCCTGCCCCACCGCCTTGAGCGCGCCGAGGAAGTTGTGCGTCACGTGAAGGCCTTCAAGCCGCTGCTTGAGCTCGTCCGAAAGCGCTTCGTAGGCAAGGTTTGCATCCACCCAGATGGTGTCGCCGCCCTGTTCGGGCAGGTTGATGTCGCGCAGCACCGCACCCCAGGTCGGCACCAGCCGCCAGCTCGTGTCGGTGTGATAGGCATCGCCCGAATCCAGCACACGCTTGAAGCGGTCGCCGTATTCGCGCTCATCACGTGCGGCGATCGAATGGATCGCGGTATTGCTGGACTGATGGTGCGTTGTCGGATGGGTATAGAGCGGGCCGAACTGCCCGGCAAAGGCCGCGTGCTGTTCGGTGGTCAGCGGCTGATCGCGGAAGAAGATCACCTTGTACTTCACCACCGCCGCACGGATCGCCACGCGCTGGGCGTCGGTGATCGGTTGCGACAGATCGACGCCCGACACTTCGGCGCCGATGGTGGGCTGCAACGGGGTGATGATAAGACCGGCGGTGTCGATTTCAGCCGGGTTTTCGAGTGCTTGGGTAGCCATGGCGGAACAATCCTCTCTCAGGCTCAGGCCGCGGTGCGGTGGAGGCGGGCGGCGGTGTAGCGGTTGACGGGCTTTTCCAGCCCGAGCGTTTCGCGGAACGTCGTGCCCGCGTAGTCGGTCTTGTAGATGCCGCGCGCCTGCAGGATCGGCACGACCTGATCGACGAAGATGTCGAGCTGTCCGGGCAGGCTTTCGAACAAGTTGAACCCGTCCGAGCCGCGCTCGTTCAGCCACAGTTCGAAGCGGTCGGCGATCTGTTCGGGCGTGCCGACAAAGCTGCCGCGCGGAGTGGCGGCACGCAGCGCGATTTCGCGCAGCGTCAGCCCCTCATCGGCCAGTGCCAGCACCCGTGACGAGGCGCTTTGATTGCTCTTGTGCCCTTCGGCGGCGACTTCGCGCGGGAACGGTCCGTCGGGATCATAAACGCTGAAGTTGTGATCGTTGAAACCGCGTCCCAATGCGCGCAGGGCATTTTCAAGGTTCACCAGCCCGGCCAGTTCGTTGTACTTCGCCTCGGCCTCGGCCTCGGTCGATCCGACCACCACCCGCGCGCCGGGGACGATAAATACCGAATCCGGATCGCGCCCGAAGCCGCGCGCCCGCGCCTTGATATCGGCATAGAAGGCCTGGCCTTCCTGCAGGCTTTCCTGATGGGTAAAGATCGCCTCGGCATGCTTGGCGGCAAAGTTGCGCCCGTCCTCGGACGATCCGGCCTGAAAGATCACCGGCTGGCCTTGCGCACTGCGCGAGATGTTGAGCGGACCCTTGACCTTGAGGAACTCGCCCTTGTGGTTCAACTCGTGCAGCTTGTCGGGATCGAGGAACTGGCCTGTTTCCTTGTCACGCACCAGCGCATCGTCTTCCCAGCTGTCCCACAGCCCCTTCACGACATCGAGGTATTCCTCGGCCAGGCGATAGCGCACGTCATGCGCCAGATGTTCTTCCTTGCCATAGTTGGCGGCGCTGCCTTCCAGCCAGCTTGTCACCACGTTCCACCCGGCGCGGCCGCCGCTGATGTGGTCGAGCGAGGCGAACTGGCGGGCCAGATTGAACGGTTCGTTGTACGAAACGGTCGAGGTGGCGACCAGACCAATGTGCTCGGTCACTGCCGCCAGCGCCGACAGGATGGTCAGCGGTTCGAAGCGGTTGAGGTAGTGCGGGCTGGAGCGGGCGTTGATCGACACGCTGTCGGCCACGAACAGGTAGTCGAACTTGCCGCGTTCGGCCACCTGCGCCTGCCGCTTGTAGAACGGCAGGCTGGTGCTGGCATCGACTTGCGCATCGGGGTGGCGCCAATCGTCCCAGCCGGGGCCGACGCCGTGCAGAATGAAACCAAGCCGAAGCTGTCGTTTGGACATCGAACCCTCCTGAATACTGTCAGAAAAGGGCTACTCCCCGGCCGGGTGGAGAGGCCAACGCGGATGGCTGATAGCTAGTCGAGTTTCGCTCAAGCCGCCTCGGTCTTGCGCTGCTGGTCGGCACGAGCGACCCGCTCGCGCACCACCGGCAGCAGGTGGTCGCCATAGTCGATCGCATCGGCCAGCGGCTCGAACCCGCGGATCAGGAAGTGGTCGATGCCGATGTCGTAGTATTCCAGCATGGCGTCGGCGACCTGCTCGGGCGTGCCGACAAGACCGGTGCTGTTGCCTGCCGCGCCGGTCAGTGCGGCAACGCCGGTCCACAGGCGGTTGTCGCGGCGATTCCCGGTAGCAGTTTCGAGCAACCGCAGCGAGCCCGCGTTGGGCGGACGGTGGCCGCTGGTGGGCAGGCCTGCCGCTTCACGCGCTGCGCGCACCTGATCCTCGATCTCGTTCGCCTTCTTCCAGGCGGCTTCCTCGGTATCGGCGATCACCGGGCGCAGCGACAGCGAGAAGCCCGGCTTGCGGCCATAACGCGCTGCCGACTGGCGCACCTGCCGCAGCGAATCCGCCACTTGCTCAAGCGTTTCGCCCCACAGCGCATAGACATCGGCATGGCGGCCGGCCACGTCGATCGCCTCGGGCGAGGAACCGCCGAAGAACACCGGCAGGTTGTCGGGCTTGATCGCGCTGAAGCCCTGACGCACTTCATAGAAGCGCCCCTTGTGATCGAACGGTTGCGCGGCGACCCATTCCTGCTTCAGGATGTCGAGGTATTCATCGGTGCGCGCATAGCGCTGCGCCTTGGTGCTACCGACATCGCCATCGCGGGCCATTTCCTCGTCCGCGCCGCCGGTGATGATGTGCACCGCAATGCGCCCGCCGGAAAGCTGGTCGAGCGTTGCCAGTTGCCGTGCGGCCAGCGTCGGCTGGGTGAAGCCGGGGCGATGCGCCACCAGAAAGCCCAGCTTGGTGGTGATCGCCGCAGCATGCGCCGCCACGATCTGGCTTTCAGGCGAGTTGGAGCCGAACGGGATCAGTACGCGGTCGAACCCGCCCGCTTCCTGCGCGCGCGCCGCCTGATCGACATAATCGCGATCAAGGATGCGGCTGCGCGTGCCGCCGTGGATTTCCGAGGTGTTGTTGAAGCCGATGTAACCGATGAACTTCACGGGCATGGGATGGTCCCTTTCCTGCCGAAATCAAATGACAAATCAGATGACGTAAAAGCCGTGCGTGCCATCACGGCGAAGCTGTTCGACCAAGCCGTATTCCCAGTCGAGATAGGCCTGCATCGCGGCAGCAGCAGTGTCGGTGCCCTCGTAAGGACGCTTGTAACGGCCCTCGGGCCCGCGCGGTGGCGGCGCGCCGTCAGGCCCGGTTTCGAGCGCCACGCTGCCCGGCCAGTCGAGCACCAGCACCTCCCAGCCAAGCTGCGCCAGCCATGAAGCGGTCATGTCGGCGCGGGGGCCAAGGTCGTCGGCCAGCACGATGCGGG
Source organism: Novosphingobium sp. FKTRR1 (assembly GCF_020404405.1). Classification (GTDB taxonomy): domain Bacteria; phylum Pseudomonadota; class Alphaproteobacteria; order Sphingomonadales; family Sphingomonadaceae; genus Novosphingobium. The sequence continues at coordinate 38,530 of NZ_JAIZDA010000005.1, forward strand.
CGCCGCGTACCGGGGCGAAATGGTCGGTTTCCTGCACAAGTTGCCCGCCTTGCGCGTTGCGGAACCCGGGCAGATGCCCCGCGCCAAAAACTTCGGGCAGGCGCACGTCGTATTGATAAAGTGTGCGGTCGGTCTGGCCGCGCAAGTGCTGCAATTCGGCCCAGCCGATGTGCCGCACCCCGGCGCGATAAGATACCGCGCGCGCCTTGCCCCGCGCCTCGTCGGCAAAGTCACCTTCGGGTTCGGGGGCGCGGCGCTGCTGGCCGGTATCGAGCCCTTGCCCCGCCAGCGTCCAGCCGATGGTGCCGTTGCGCAAGGCAAAGACCTTGTTCGGCAGCCCTGCGTTGATCAGCGACTGTGCGCCGATGATCGAACGGGTGCGCCCGGCGCAGTTGACGATGATCGTGGTGTCCGGATCAGGCGCCACGGCGCGCGCGCGCAGCACCAGTTCGGCGCCGGGCGTACTCACCCCGCCGGGGATCGACATCGTGGCATATTCATCGAACCGCCGCGCATCGAGCACGGCAATATCGGCCTTCTCGTCGATCAAGGCCTGTACGTCGGGCGCGGGCAGCGAGGGCGTATGGCGGTTGTGCTCGACCAGTTCGCCAAACGCCTTGGAGTACGAATTCACGTCCTCGAACAGCTCGAACCCGGCATCGCGCCAGCCGCCAAGGCCACCTTGCAGCGCATGGGCATTGGTGAAGCCCAGCGCGGCCAGTTGCGCCAGCGCGGGTTCTACCAGGCCTTCACCATTGTCATAGACCACCACAGGCGCATCAGCGCGCGGCAGCCGCCAGCGCGCCTCAGCCTCAAGCCGCCGCAGTGGGATCTGTGCGGCGAACAGGGGATGAGCGCGGGCGAAATCGGCTTCCTCGCGCAAGTCGATCAGGGCGATCTCGCTGCGCGCCAGCAGCGCATTGCGGATATCCTGCGGGGTAACGCTCATGCTTTTGCGGACCTGTCCCAAAGATTGGGCACCACCGTGTTGGCATAGCCCGAAATGAAGCGCTTGGGGGTGCCGTCAGGCGCATAAGTCGCGCGTTCGACCGCACCGATGTTGCCGCCATAAACGTGGATCGAGATCGACGGGCGATCCGGCTCGGCATTGGTCACCCGGTGGATATCGCCAATCCGCGGGCTGACCGCTTCCACCTGCCCTGGCAGCAGAAGTTCGGGTTCACCAAGGCTGGCGAGCGCACCATCGGGTTTGCGGACGAAACGCTCGGCACTTTCTTTGCCACGCAACATCCCGACAAGCCCCCAGACGCGGTGATCGTGGATCGGCGTGCCCTGTCCCGGTCCCCACACGAACGAGACCACGCTGAACCGCTCGCGGCTGTCGCAGTGGAGCAGATATTGCTGATACCGATCAGGGTGCGGGACCGCGAACTGATCGGGCAGCCAATCGTCATGTGCAACCAGTCGCGCCAGCAGCTTGGCGCCCGATTGCAGGATCTCGGCTTCGTCGCGCGTGCTGGCGAGCAGTTCCGCAAGACTGGTCACGAACCCGCGCAAGCGGGCGATGCCGACGCCGGTGTCGCTTTCAGGAGCAAGCGCAACGCTCATGCGTGAACGCTCTGCGGGAACGGGATGACGCCATCGGATGCGCTGTTGCCGCCCAGAATGCCCAGCAGCTTTTCGCGCAAGGGCCGGGTCAGGTCGCCGCGTTCACCGCGCGCGATCTCGATCCGCTCTTGCGCCGCGATACGCCCTGCATCGAGCACGAGGATGCGGTCGGCCAGCGCCACCGCTTCGTCCACGTCGTGCGTGACCATCAGCACCGCCGGACGGTGCGCACGCCACAGGTCGAGCACCAGCCCGTGCATCTTGATGCGGGTCAGCGCATCGAGCGCGGCAAACGGCTCGTCGAGCAGCAGCAGTTTGGGTTCGCGCACCAGCGCGCGGGCCAGCGCCACGCGCTGCGCTTCGCCCCCCGAAAGCGTCAGTGGCCAAGCATCGAGCCGGTGGCCAAGGCCCACTTCGCGCAGCGCCGCTTCGGCACGTTCGCGGATATCGGCGCCTTTGAGCCCGAGCGCGACGTTGCGCCATACTTTCTTCCACGGCAGCAGGCGGGCATCCTGAAACACCACTGCGCGCGACGTCGGCACCCGCACATCCTGTCCGGGCGCGCTGTCGAGCCCGGCCAATGTACGCAGCAACGTGGTTTTGCCCGAACCCGAACGGCCCAAAAGCGCTACGAACTCGCCAGGCGCGACGTCGAGGTCGAGCCCCTTGATGATCACATTGTCGCCGAACGCGCGGGTAAAGCCACGCAGGCGAACGACCGGCGGCTCTGCCGTGATGATCGGCGCCGGAGCGGCATCGGACAGGAAACTGAGACGAGCGTCCATGAGTTCAGACTCCATCGGGATCAGGCCCCGCAATCATTGTTCCACAAGGCTGGGGCGCCAGACCAGCGCGCGACGCTCGATCAGGCGGACCAGCCAGTCGGCACCAAGGCCAAGCACGGCATAAACCATCAGGCACACCACGATGATGTCGGTGCGCAGGAAATCACGGGCGTTGTTGATCAGATAGCCGAGGCCCGCAGAAGCATTGATCTGTTCGGCCACCACCAGCACGAGGATCGAGATCGACAGCGAATAGCGCAGGCCGACCAGCAGCGAAGGCAAAGAGCCGGGCAGGATCACGTGCCAGATCAGTTCGGCCTGACTGAGGCCAAAGCTGCGCGCGCCTTCAAGCAGGCGCAGATCGACGCCGCGAATGCCGCTGTAAAGGTTCAGATAGACCGGAAACATCGAGGCGAACGCGATCAGCGCGACCTTGGGCGTCTCGCCGATGCCGAACCACACGATGAACAGCGGCGTCAGCGCCAGTGTCGGGATCGTGCGCTTGATCTGCATGATCGGATCGACCGCCGCTTCGCCACGCTGCGACAGGCCCGCGATCAAGGCCAGCACGATGCCGACGGTGACACCGATCACCAGACCCAGCGCCGCCCGCCCGAACGAGACCGCAAGATTGACCGGCAGTTCGCCCGATACGACCATGCCGAACAGCGTTGTCGCGACAGCCGACGGCGCAGCCAGCGTGCGCTCGGGAATCAGGCCCGTGCGCGAACCCAGTTCCCACAGGCCAAGGAACAGCAAAGGAGAGAACCAGCGCGAGGCGCTGATCCGGGAGGCGATTTGCGTTGGCGATGCCATGCGGAATCACTTTCTCGAGAAAAGTCGGATCAAGCCAATACCTTAAAGTCTACTTTCTCAATTGAGTTTTTCAAGCGGGGTATTTGGCGCACTCATAAGCAAGCGTAACAGCGGCAAAAAATGGGCAATCCCGGCCCCTTGGGCGATGGGGTCGGCAGCTTGCAGAGCCTTGATAAACGAAAAGACTTGCTTTGCCTCACTAAATGTCTACTTTTTTGATTGATAATCATTCGGCGCTTATGAGACCGGCTCAACCGATGCCGGCGGACCACCGCAGCGCCCCCCGTCGCTCACGCAAACCATGGTGCCCCCACAATGCCGGTCAATCTGCCGACAAACCTCCTGCGCAGCTTCGTCGCGATCGTTGATACCGGTTCGATGCTCAACGCCTCGGAGAAGGTTTTTGTCACCCAATCCGCGCTCAGCCTGCAGATCAAGCGGTTGGAAGAACTGCTGCAGCAATCGCTGTTCCACCGCGACGGTAGGCGGCTGACGCTGACCCAAGCGGGCGAACTGATGCTCGACTATGCGCGCAAGGTGCTGACTTTGCACGACGAGGCAGTGGCCGCGGTGGCGTCCGGGTATTTCGCAGGCCCCGCGCGGATCGGCATGGTTCAGGATTTTGCCGAAATGCTGTTATCGGGCCTGCTCGGCCAGTTCGCCGAACTGCACCCTGAAGCGCAGATCTATTCGCGCATCGCCGGGACCGCCGAACTGCTGGGCTTGCTGGAGCGCCGCCAGCTCGACATCGTGCTTGGGTTTGCCGCGCCCAGCGACCCGTCGGCCGTCGCCCATGCGCCGATGGCCTGGTACGGCGATGCCGCGCTCATCGCGCGCGAAACGATCCCGCTGGCCGTGCTCGAAACTCCCTGCCGCTTCCGCGAAGCCGCGATTCGCGCGCTTGAGGATGCCGGCAGGCCATTCCGCATCACAGTTGAGACCCCCAACCTCACCACGCTGCGCGCCGCGGTACAGGCTGGCCTTGGCGTCACCTGCCGGACGCATCTGTTCAGCAAGGATGAACCGCTGGTCGATCCTTCGTTGCCACCATTGCCGCGCGTTTCGTGTATTTTGCAGACGGCCACCGGACTTGATGCGGCCACCGCGCGGCTGGCTGAACTGGCGCGGCAGACGGTCGCCGCGCTCTGATCGACACCACCTTTATGACAAACACTCAACCGGCGCCCTGCGCTTCTTGATGTTGCGCGGGCGGACGGCTGCCTACCTCTGAGCTGTATCAACGCAGCGGAGAGGTGTGCGCATGTCGATCAAGAGCCTGGCCGAACGGTTTGCCGAATTGCAGGCCGAACGCGACCGAACCTGGCCCCCCGAACAGCTTGCCAAGAACGCCAATCAGCGGCGCGTGCTGGTCGAGCGCCACGATCCTGCGGCGCTGCCCAAGGCGGGCGACCGGGTCGAGCCGTTCACGCTGGTCGATGTCGATGGCATCCACGTGCCCAGCACCGACATCCTTGCCAATGGCCCGGCGGTGCTGGTGTTCTTCCGGTTTGGCGGGTGTCCGGCGTGCAACCTTGCACTGCCCTACTACAACGAAACGCTCTATCCGGCGCTGTCGGCAGCGGGGATTCCGCTGCTGGCCATCAGCGTGCAAATCCCGGTCGACAAGGGGCCGACCGAACGGCACGGGCTGAATTTTCCGACATACGCCGATCCGGGCTATGCGCTCAGCCGCCAGTTATCGCTGTCGTTCCTGCCCGAAGATCAGCCGATGCCAGAACCGGGCAAGCCGTGGTTCGGTGCGACGCTTGGCACCAACAGCTATGAAATCGCCCAACCGGCGGTGATCGTGCTGAATGCCGACCACACCATCCGCTTCATCGACATCAGCCCCGACTGGCTGGTGCGCACAGAAGCCGCTGCGGTTCTGGCGCATCTGCCCGAAACGGCGCAGGCCCAAGCTGCCTGATCAGGCCGGATCGACTTCCGCCGGGTCAGCCAGAACGGCCCGGCGGAGGACGATATAAAGCTTCAGGCAAGTCCGAGTCCGGCTTTGCCCGCGCTGATCAGCACGGTGTCGGCCTGCGGCGAGTGAATCCGGCTGCACAACACATCGCGATAATGGCGTTCAAGCGGATTGCGCCGGCTGATGCCGGGGTTTCCGGTCAGTTCCAGCCCGATTTCGACCGCACGGATCGCATTGGCGTTGGCGATGTGCTTGATCAGATTGACCTGAACTCCGTTGGGCGCCTGTCCCGCATCGGCCGACGCGGCGGCGGTTTCGATCAGAACGCGGTTGGTGTGCAACAGCGCCTCGATCTCGCCGAACTTTTCCTGCACGCGCGGCAGCGTGGCCAGCGACGCGCCAAGGTTGGTCGGCACCCGCTCGTTGAGATAACCCGCCAGCCAGTCGCGCGCCGCACGGGCCACACCGTCATAGATCGTGGCGATCGCCAGCGCATTCCACAGGAAGGCGCCCTGATCCTCGCCGGGCTTGGGCAGCCAGTCGAGCGGTTCGCGCACGTCGACGGCATGGTCAGCAGGAATAAGGGTGTCGGTGAACACCACTTTGTGGCTGACCGTGGCGCGCATGCCCAGATGATCCCATTCGGGCACGATCTCGATCCCCGGACTGTGTGGGTCGACCAGAAACGTGCCCAAGCGCGCGGTCGGGTCGTCTGTGCGGGCCCAAACCGCAAACCAGTCGAGCCCGGTCGAGCCGGTCGAATAGATCTTCTCGCCGTTCAGCACCCAGCCGTCGGCGGTGCGCCGAGCGGTCGTTTTGGGCAGGCCACCACGCACCGGCGTGCCGAGTTCGGGTTCGACCCGGAATGTCCCGATCAGACCGCGCCCGGCAACGGCCTCGCGCGCCAGCCGCTCGTACAGTCCACGGTCCCACCGCCCGTTCTTTTCAGGCGAGGCATGGAACGCAAAGGTCATGAACAGGATCAGCGCGGTCGAAGGCTCACCCTGTGCCACCGCGCTCAACACCCGCAGCGCATCGACGAAGCCCGCCCCGCCGCCGCCCAGCCGGGCATCGACGGTCAGTCCGAGCAGGCCTCCGTCTGCCAGAATCGCGAAGTTTTCCTCGGGAAAGCGGGGGTTGCGATCATACTCCTCGGCCCGTTCGGCGAGCGCGCGGGTCAGCGCGGCAAGTCCTTGCGGCGAAAGATCGGGGCGGTGGGCGATCGCTGCCTGAGTGGCCATGACAAAGCCTTTGTCAAAAGGGTTATGGTTCGCAAAAGAGGATTCCGGCGGTCCCGACGCGCGGGCCTGCAATATTCTCAACGCTATTAATAGAGTTAAGCCGTTGCAAGCGAGAAATGCTTGACAGGCCACCTGAAATTTGAGGCTTTGGCATGGCGTCTGGCAGATATGTGCACCTATCGTGGAGCCTCAAGCGGGTATAAGCGATTGTCGCTTGGACCGAGGCCGCGCGCACGCCAAGCGCCTGACCAACGACCTTTCGGATTCCCCGTTCCCCCAACCCACAAAGGGAAAAACCACCAATGCCCCGTTCGACCCACCGTGATGTGCTGCCCTTGTTCCTCGACCGCTGGTCGCCCCGCGCCTTCGATGGCTCGCCGATCGATCAGGCCACCTTGTTCACGCTGTTCGATGCCGCCAGTTGGGCCCCGTCGGCATTCAACTACCAGCCCTGGCGCTTCGTCTGGGCGCTGCAAGGCGATGCATCGTGGGACGCGCTGCTGGGCCTCCTCCTGCCGTTCAATGCTGCGTGGGCGGGCAAAGCCAGCGCGCTGGTGTTCGTGCTGGCTGACAAGCTGATCGTGCCGCCCGGCTCGGATCAGGCCCAGCCCGCCACTACCGCCAGCTTCGATGCCGGTGCCGCTTGGGCGCAACTGGCATTGCAGGCGCACCATCTGGGTCTGGCGACGCATGGCATGGCCGGATACGACCATGCGCGCGCGCCCGAAGTGCTGGGTGCCGGTGATCGCTACACCGTCGAAGTCGCCATCGCCATCGGCCGTCGTGGTGACAAGGCAAGCCTGCCCGAAGCGTTGCAGGCCCGCGAAGCCCCGAGCCCGCGCAAGCCGGTGGAAGAACTGGCCTTTGCCGGACGCCTGCCTGCTTGAACCGGGAATGGCCTGAACCGGGACTGGCCTGAACCGGGACTGGCCTGAGCCAGAATTGGGACGCAAGGCCGCTGATCCTTTCGGGTCGGCGGCCTTGGCGTTCAATCCTCGCCGCTGCCGGTTCGCCTTACGACGGTATCCTTGCCCGCCAAAGTGCGCGCCAGCTCCCAGACCTGATGGCGGATATCGGGAACGGCGATGATCTCCCACGCTGCCCCCTTGGTCAGCGGTCCGGCGGCAAACACCCGCCTTGCCGCCGCCCCTGCGCGATCCAGCACACGCCACTGCGGATCGACATCCAGCCCCAGCCGGTGCGCATCGGCGCGCAAGGTGCCGCGCTCCAGCAGAGTGCCGAGCAGAGGCTGGCGGACTTCGGCAATGTCACCTTCCGGGCCGGTGCAGTTGATCACGCGCGCGGCATGAAACACCTGTCGGCCGTCGGTCCCGCGCGGACGCCAGGCGACGGCGACTTCGCCATCGTTCGCCTGTGCCGACACGATCCGCCCACCGGCAAAGTTAAGCCGCCCGGTCGCTTCCTGTGCCGCAAGCTGCTGGGCGATCGCCGGTGCCAGCCGATGGCGATGAACATCCCAATAAGGGCGCAAGTGACGCAGGAAGGCCGCCTGTGAGCGCGCGGAATGTGCTTGCCACAAGGTCCGCGTATGCGGTCGCAACTCGTCGACGGCCTGCCACCAGCCAACCGCCTTGGCCCGGTTGCGGGTCGCCCGGATCAGCGCCGTCCCGCGCTCTGGCGGGATCGGCACGACGCCAAGGTCAGGTCCAACCGGCAGATGGCTGCGCGGGTGCAGCCCCCGGCGCGACAGTGACAGGACCGGGCCGTAGTGGCCCTGCCTGGTCAGCGACAGGATCACGTCGACCGCCGTCAGCCCGGTACCGACCAGCAGCACCGGAGCATCGTTTGCCAGCCCGGCAAGCGCATCGGTGGCCCACGGATCATTGACCGCAAGGCGCGCGGGCAGTCCGCTCAGCACACCGGGCAGACGCGGCGGGAAATTGCCAAGCGCCAGCACGGCCGCGCTGCCGACGATCTGCGCACCATCCTGCAAGGTCAGGACCACGCCGTCGGCTTGCTCGTGCAGATCGACTGCGGTGCCGGGGCGGATGGTGAGGCGATTGCCCGCCGCTGCCAGCGACTTGACCAGCAGCGCGTGCAGGTATTGGCCATAGGCGAGCCGGGGCACGAAGCGGTTGGCCTGATCGAGCGTGGAGAAACCCATCCAGCGCAGGAAATGCTTGGTGTCGTCGGGGAACGCGCTCATGTTCGAGGCGCGCACGTTGAGCAAGTGCTCGCTATGGCGCGTGCCGAACGCCAGCCCCTTGGCCAACGCGGCCTCGTCGCGCTCGATGAGGATGACGCGTCCACCCAGCCGGACAAGATTGATGGCCAGCAAAGTACCGCTGAAACCACCGCCGATAATCAGGACGGGAGCATCTGTCATGACCACGATGCGCTGCAATACCGGCCCGGCCACGCCGCGCGGGATTGGATCAGCGCCACCTCCCTGAAGCTTGAAGTAACAAAAGCCTGAACACGATCGCCAAGCTGTTGCAGCCCTAACGCGCAAACGGCTCTAACTCAACCAATAAAGTTGAGTTAGAGCCGTGGCGATCGGAAAGCGGCAGCACCCGCAGCGGCTACCGCATGCCGATCAATGGAACGACTTGGTCACCGTGACGTTGAGCGTCCGCGGCTCGTTGTACGCGAGGTAGTAGAGCGGATACTTGCCCGCGTTCGAGGGCGAGTAGCCACCGAACTGACCCCGGCGCAGATTGAACAGGTTGCGCACGCTGGCGCCCACGCTCCAGCTGTCGTCGGCGGCGGTATAGTTGATCGTGCCGTTGACATAGGTCTGCGCGCCGACCGCGATCTGCGGGGTATTGTAGATGTCGGGGAAGCGGCGCGATTCGTACTGCGCATCAGCGCCGACGCGCAGCGCACCGGGAATGTGCAGCGGCAGGCGGTAGTTGATCGATCCGCCGAACTGCCATTCGGGCGCGTACGGGAAATCAAGCCCGAGCAGCGTCGTACGGCCTGCAACATTGGCCGGCAACGTGGCCGTGAAGGTACGATACTTGGTGCGCAACCACGCTGCGCTGCCGGTGATGTTCAGCCCATCGACCGGCGCGAGAGTGAGCTCTGCCTCTGCCCCCCACGACGCCGCCTTGCCCGCGTTGATCAACTGGTTGGTGACCACTCCAAGCGCAGCGGTCGACGTCGCGCGGACCTGGAAGTCCTTGATGTCGTTGTAATAGGCTGCAAGATTGAAGGTAGCCTTGCCGCCGAACAGGCGGGTCTTGAGGCCGGTTTCATACGTGGTGGTCAACTGCGGCAGATAGGGCGTGCTCGACCCGATCGCGCTTACCGAGCGCAAATCGTAGCCCCCGCTCTTGAAGCCTTGCGAAAACGAGGCGTATTGGAACACGTTCTTGTTCCAGTCGATCTGCACACCCAGCTTGGGGGTGAAGCGCGAGAAGCTCTTGGGATCGGCGGTCACGTCATAGCTGGCGAGGGTGGCCGCAGCACTGGCGCCCGTCGGATATTGCACGAAGAACTGATCGGGGTTGTAGCCCCAGTCCTGCGGGTCGTGCAGCCCCCAGCTGCGCCCGGTCTGGCCGATGTTGTGGAACTTGCGCCGGTCGGTCGTCCAGCGTCCGCCAACCGTGAAGGTCAGGCGGTCGGTGGCCTTGATGTTGGCCTGACCGAATACCGCCCAGCTGGTCGTATCCAGCCAGTTGTTGGTGTGCGTGACGGTGCCGACATCGTCGAGCGGCGAGCCGGCTGACTGGCTGAGCCGGTGATTGTGGAAGCCTTCCTTGAAGAAGTAGAGGCCCGCCACGAAGTTCCAGCGATCAAATTCGCCGTTGAGGTTCAACTCCTCGGTGAACTGCTTCTGCCAGAACAGCGCCAGACTGTCGCCCTTGATCGCGGTCACGCCATCGTTGTCGTAATAGATCGGACCATGCAGGCCACGATAGGCCGTCACCGACTTCACCGTGAAGTGGTTGTCGATCTCGTACTTGGCGGTCAGCGATCCGCCATAAGTGGTGGTGCGGTTGTAGGGCAGCGTGTCCGACCATGTCAGGTTCGGGTCTGTCGCCTGGCCGCTGCCGGGAATGCCGTTGGGCTGGTTGACCGGAGTGTAGTAGCTTTGCGATCCGCGGTCGAACATGGCATCGCCCGCCAACGTCAACGTAAAGCCCGGCGCGACTTGCGACTTCAGCTTGCCGCGCACCACCCACAAATCGATGTCATTGACATCGCGGTCCAGCGGTACGCTGTGTTCCCACCCGTCGCGGGTGTGACGGATTACGGTCAGCGCGCCGTTGAGTTTGTCATCGGCCAGAATCGCGCCGTTGACCCGCGCCTTGACGTCGATGTTCTTGAAACTGCCATAGCTGGCAGACGCATCGAGCGAAGGCGCTGCAGTGGGATCCTTGGTGATGAAGCGGATCGCGCCCGCGCTGGAGTTGCGACCATAAAGCGTGCCTTGCGGGCCGCGCAGCACTTCCACGCGCTCAAGATCGGGCGTGTCATAGAGCGAACCCACCGTGCGGGCGAGGTAGACGTCGTCGACATAGACCGCCACCGCCGGCTCGGGGTATGTGTCGATCTCGCCGATACCGCGGATCGAATACTGCTGCGTGGTGTAGGCGGTCGAACGCTTGGGCGCCAACAGGCCCGGCACGCGCCCTCCCGACAGATCGCGGAAAGTCGAAATCTGCTGCTGGCGGATGCTGTCCCCGCCGATTGCGGTCAGCGCGATCGGCGTACGCTGCAGGCTTTCGGGCCGTTTTTGCGCGGTGACGATGATTTCGCCGACGCCGCTCTGCCCGGACGCATCGGGCGCGGCACCGTCGGCAGCAGGCGCGGCGGGTGCAGGCGCATCCACAGCCGGAGCTGATGGGGCGGCAGCCAGAGCGAAGTGCGGGAGTGACGCGGCAAGTACCAGCGCGGCACTTGCAAGAAAACGCCCACGCCCGAGGGCGGGCGAGCGATCAGATTGCATGGAATTCCCCTGATTACCTTGTGAGATCTACAAGACATCGAACCGAAGCTCAGATCCGCCAAAACGGATCGGCTTCTTGGGGAACGCCCTATTGCAGCACCGCCGATATTTCTTACAATTCCTGCCCGAAATGATATTAAATCGAAAAATATCAGTTATTTAAATAAAGGGTTTATATTCCCTCATAACCCGTCAGATGTATTTGCGCGACTTGGCCCGCGACAGGACATAGATCGACAGGTCGCGCACCTGCTGCGGGGTGAGCTTGCCCGCAAAGGCCGGAGAAACACCGGCCCGCCCTTCGACCACACTGGCTGCGATCGATGCGCGGTCGTGCCCGTAAAGATAGGTTTCGGGCCGCGTCAGATCGGCCGAGCCGGTGGCCGTATCGCCCCAGCCCTGCACGGTATGGCAATCATAGCAGCCCCCCTCGCCTTCGAACGTCTCTTTGCCCAGCGCCAGTTGCTTTTCGTCGTGCGGCTGGCCGCCCAGCTTGAGCACATATTCGGTCACGGCGGCGACTTCGTCGGGCTCAAGGCTGTGGCCGACGCCGAGCGCTGGCATCGAGGCAAGGTTGCGTGAGCGCGGATCGCTGGTGCGGATACCGTGCAGAGTGGTGAACGCGATGTCCGATGGGCGGATCAGGAACGTGTCGATATCGTCCCCGCCGAACAGCCAGCGGCCATCTGTCAGATCAGGCGTGTGCGCCGCAGCCAGCCCCTTGGCATCGGCCCCGTGACACGACGCGCAGTGCTGCTGGTACACCGGTTCACCCGCCTTGATCGCCTGCGCGCGCTTGGCGGGGTTCGCCCAGACTGCATTGAGCGAAGGGCCCGCCCGCTTGCCACTGGCAGGTGCGGCAAGTGCAAGGGCGAAAACGCCGACCGCGCTGGCCAGCACTCCGATGGAAAGACGCTTTTTCATGGGTGACACACCGCCCTATCGACCGAACCGGGTCCAACCAGTAATGCTCAACGCCAATCAAGGAATTCTGGATTTTCGCTGGCATGGTCGGTCGGCACAAGCCGGACGATAGGCGGGAGTCCCCGCGCAGGTAAAGCAACGATGTCAGATCACATTCTTGTCCGCACCGGACTGCGATGCGCCGCGGCGTTCACCTTTTCCGGACTTGCTCTTTCCGGACTGGCCATTCCCGGCAGCGCCATTGCCGCCGAGGCTCCCCTGTCCAACCCCAAGCCGACCAAGGCCGACTGGGCAGCGATCGCCGATCTTCCCGACCTTTCGGGCGTGTGGAGCCCCGGCCCGCTGGATCGCTACGTCCCCGGCAGTCCCGAGGCACCGCAATGGCTTCCTGCCATCGCCAGCCAGATCGACAAGCTCAAGCAGCTTGATGCCGAAGGCAAGCCGCAGAACATCTATACCAACTGCCTGCCCGAAGGACTGCCCAGCAGCGTCACCCAGACGCTCAACGCGGTCGAGTTTCTGGTCACGCCGGGGCGGGTCACGGTGCTGGGTGAATTCGACGGCAACCGCACCCGCCGCATCTGGACCGATGGTCGTCCGCACCCCGCCGATCCCGACCCATCGTTCAGCGGTCATTCGATCGGCCACTGGGAGGGTCAGGCGCTGGTCGTCGATACGGTGGGCATCCTGCCCGAAGTGTTTATCCCGTTAAGCCAGGGCGTGGGCTTTCCCAACAATGGCGGCATGCACGTGGAAGAGCGCATCGCGCTGACCGGCCCGGACACCCTCAAGGTCGATCTTGTGGTCCATGCGCCCAAGGTTCTGGCTGCGCCCTGGCATGTCTCGCGCACGTTCACGCGCCATCGTGACCGCAGTTACGACATCGTCGAATCCTCATGCCGTCAGGGCGATTTCTTCGAAGACACCGATGCCAACGGCAATGCGGTGTTCAGCCCGATTCCCAAGGACGCAGGCGGCGCGCCCGTCCCGCCCGACCAGCCGAATGCAGCCCCACCTGCCGCCTCACCCGCCGTGTCTTCACCCGGAGCCCATCGATGAATTCCCGTTCCATGTTACGCGCAGCGCTTGGCGCATTGGCCCTCTTGCCATTGATCGGTGCGCCGCTGGCAACCCCGGCGCTGGCGCATCACAGCTTTTCGATGTTCGACCCGTCCAAGCCGCTCAAGTTCGAGGCGACCGTGCGCAACCTGCAATGGACCGCGCCACACGCGATCCTGTGGGTCGATGCGCCGCAAGTGGGCAGCTACGCCCCCGGCCTGTGGTCGCTTGAACTGCCGACCAGCCCCGCCAACCTTGCCAAAATGGGCTGGTCGCGCGCGTCGGTGAAGGCGGGCGACAAAGTGGTTGTCGAAATCAATCCGATCCGCGACGGTCGGCGCTCGGGCCAGTTCAAGCGCGGCGTGATCGTTGCCACTGGTCAGGTTCTTTCGATTGGCGCAATTCCCGGAGCCCAGCCCCCCAAATGACCTTGCGCAACCGCCTGTTCGCCGCCGCATCGGCCGCTGCCCTGACGCTCGTGTCGGCCATCGCCGTCGCGCAAACGCCCCCGGCCGATCCGGTCTCGCCCGCGCCGACAGCTGCCGACTGGGCGGCCATCGGCAAGCTGCCCGACTGGACCGGCACATGGGTGCCCGACATCTCCGATCAGGTCCGTCAGATCACGACCAACCCGGTGCCGTGGAAGCCCGAGGTGCAAAAGCAGGTCGATTTCTGGACCAATGAGGAAAAGGAAGGGCGTCCGCGCGGATTGCTGCTCGATTGCCTGCCGCATGGCATGCCCAGTCTGGCGCTGATCACGCACAACGCTTCGGAGTTCCTGTTCAGCCCGGGCCGGGTGACACTGCTGGGCGAATCGGACGGCAACCGGTTGCGCCGGATCTGGACCGATGGGCGCAAACTGCCCGACGATCCGGACCCCAGCTTCCACGGCTATTCGGTCGGCCATTGGGAAGGCGATACGCTGGTGGTCGAGACCAAGGGTATCCTGCCGCAAGTCTACTTCGCGATCAGCGAGGCGGTGGGCATCCCGACCGGAGGCGATACGGTGATCCACGAACGCATCCATCTGATTGCGCCCGATACGCTGGCCGATGATCTGGTGATCGAGGCGCCGCACATCCTGACGCGCCCTTATGAGACGCGCCGCCTGTCCTATCGCAACCGCAAGCGCAGCTATGAAATCGTCGAAGGCGTCTGCCGCCAGGGCGATTTCGAGGAAGCGACTGACAAGTGGGGCAACCCGGTCTACAAAATCACCCACCAGCAGGATGGCAACATCCTGCCCCCACCCGTGAAATGATGAGCGCTGCCATGTCCCGCAAGACGATCGTTGCCACTGCCGCCCTGTCGCTGACCGCGCTTGCCGCGATGACCGGAAGCGCCAGCGCGCACCACAGCTTTGCCATGTTCGATCCGGCCAAGGTCGTGACACTGCAGGGCAAGGTCAAGGAATTCCGCTGGGTCAACCCGCACGTATCGCTGCAGGTCGATGTCGCCGCTCCCGCCAATGTGGGCGGCGTCTGGGCGGTCGAACTGACCAGCCCGGGCAACCTGACGCGCCTTGGCTGGAGCCGCAAGTCGCTGAACGTCGGCCAGCGCGTGGCGGTCGAGGTCAATCCGCTGCGCGATGGCCAGCATGGCGGCGGGTTCCGCAAGATCACCCTGCTCGACACCGGACAAGTGTTGCAAGCGCGCCTGATCGACATCGAAAAGGCGGCTGCTGGCGGCCATTGATGGCCACCGGTTCGCGGCCAAGGACACATCGGGAGTAACGACGCCATGGACTTGCTTCTTTCGGGCAAGCGCGCACTCGTCACGGGCGGCAGCAAGGGTATCGGCAGGGCCATCGCCCGCGCCCTGCTTGACGAAGGCGTCCGCGTGGTCATTCCCGGCCGCGATGGCGCAGCAGCCCAAGCGGCAGCGCAGGCACTGGCCGACGAAACCGGCGGCGAAGTCCACGCGCTGGTGGCCGACACCCGCAGCGATGCCGAAGTCGATGCGCTGGTCAATGGCGCGGCCGAACGCTTGGGCGGGCTCGACATCGTCGTCAACAACGCCGCGCGGCCGGGCTTGCCCGCCGCGATCCCCGGCGTGGCCGGGGTCGAATCAGCCGTGCTGCTTGACGAACTCGACACCAAGCTGGTCGGCTACCTGCGTGTCGCGCGCGCTGCCACACCGCATCTGGTGGCCAATGGCTGGGGTCGAATCATCAACATCAGCGGCCTGGCCGCGCGCCAGACCACCACGATCCCCGGCTCTGCGCGCAATGTCGCGGTGGCCGCGCTGACCAAGGCGCTGGCCGACGAACTGGGGCCGAAGGGCGTCAACGCCACCGTTGTCCACCCCGGCGCCACCCGCACCGAAAAGACACAGGCGTTGATCGACGCGCGGGCATCGGCCGATGGAACGACAACCGAGCAGGCCGAAAAGGCGCTGTTCGGCCACAACCTGATCGGTCGGGTGGTCGATGCGGCGGAGATTGGCGGCATTGTTGCCTTTCTGGCCTCACCCCGCAGCGATGCGATCACCGGCGATGCCATTGCCGCAGGCGGCGGCACCCCGCGCGTGATCCACTACTGACGCTCGTACCAAGCAATAAAGGGCGGCGGGAGATACCCTCTCCCGCCGCCCTTTTTGTAAGTTCAGGCGCTGCGTGAAACGCTCAGATCGTGAAGCCGATCCAGCGACCGAAACTGACGATAGTCACCCACAACACCAGCGAAATACCGCCCGAAATGCGCGGTGCAAGCGCCTCGGGTGACGTAGCGCGCGGCTGGACCCAGAAGTGGAACACCGCGACGTTGAGGCCGGCAAGCAGCAGCAATAGCAGCTTGCCCTTGAAGAAGAAGTTCTCGGAATAGCCGATCGGGTTGGCGAAGATCAGCGTCGTGCCGGTTATCGCGGCAAGCGCAAAGCCTGCCCATGTCAACGGCAGCACGCTGCGCAGCAGGTCGTTGACCGGGCGGCTGCCCTGCACCAGCCCCAGCAGGCGCAGATCGACCAGCGCGATCGAGCCGAACACCAGCGTCAGTGCAACGACATGGAACGATTCGACCGTCCCGAACAGCCAGGTGCTGTCGGTCAGTTCGGTGGCCAGCCAGGTATCAGCCAGCGTGTTGGCAAAGTCCTGAAGACTCATGACGGATAGCTTTCGAAATGCAGGAGGAGATCAGGACGGCGCGCCGGGCCAGCCATCGGCATAGGCGATCCAGCGACCGGCATAGATCACGCCGACCCACAGCAGCAGCGATGCCACCGCCAGCAGCGTGTGCAGCGGCGTTCTGGTTACCGCCACCGAGGACTGATCGCCCGTGTCACGCGCGGCAAGGCCATGCGCACGGGTGACCAGCAGCGCCGCCACGATCAGCCCCAGCTTGACCCAGAAGATCGTGCGGAACAACGCGCGGTCAGGTTCGCTGGCGATCAGCAGGAAGCCCGTGAACGCCAGGATTCCGACCGCCGAGTAGAGCACCGGCAGCCATGCATCGAGCACCACGCGCAGGCTGCGCCCTTGTTCGGCAAGTCCCAAAGCGCGCAAGTTGATCAAGGCCGCCCCGATCACCACGGCGGCAATCGCCAGAATGTGCACCACCTGGATCGCCGGGACGATCCACCCGTGCGATGTCACCAGCGCCGTGATCGGCGAGGCTCCCAGCCAGGCGGCAAAGCCGGTCAAGAATTCCATCGTTCACCTTCAAATGTTGCCGAATGGCCGGAAATTGCGCCAATTGGTCCCGATTGTCCAAGACCAAGATGGCGCCGCAAGCCAATTGTAAGAGATCATGAACCCATTTGCAGCGGTCATAAGCCGCCCTTGTTCGGGCACGCGAAGGCTTAACGCAGCGCAAAGCCCAGTGCGCGCAGCGCGGCCTTCAACCGGTCGCGACCGTTGAGAGATGCAGCCGACCGTCCGCGCGCGATCAACAGTGCGCGCCAGCCGAGCACATCCTGCCCCTGCGATGCTTGAAACGCGCGCGCCGTATCGTCGTAGCGGGCAACCGGCTCGCGCTGGGCTTCGAGCGCATAGGCTTCGCGGTGGAGCACCACACCTTGCGGCAGGCGCGGCTTGACCGCGGCGGGGCGCAGCGGATCGGGCTTGCCGACCACCAGACCGAACACCACTGCCGCGTGGGGCGGCAGACCCGCGACGGCAGCGACTTGTTCGGGCTGGTTGCGCAAGGCACCGATGTAGACCGTGCCAAGTCCCAGCGATTCAGCGGCGACCACCGCATTTTGCGCAGCGAGTGCCGCATCGATGGCGGCAACGGTAAAGCTTTCGAGAAAGTCGAAGCCCTCCGAAGGTTGCCCGGCTTCGTCGGCCAGCAGTTTGGCGCGGGCCAGATCGGCAACCCACAGCAGGATCAGGGGCGCCTGCTCGATATGCTTCTGGCCCCCCGCCAGCGCCGCCAGTTCACGGCGCTTGTCGGCGTCGGTGACGGCCACCACGCTCCACAATTGCAGGTTGGAAGAACTTGCCGCCGATTGCCCGGCCGCCACCAGCGTCTCGATCGTACCGGTCGGCAGGGCGTCGGGCAGGTACGCGCGGACCGAGCGGTGCGCCAGCAATTCGGCAATCGTCGGGTTCCAGCGCAGGCCGACAGGAGCGTCGGCACCATAGCGCAGCGTCAGCGCCGCTTCGCTCGCGCCGACGGCAGGATCATCAAGGGCCATGGACAAGTCTCCGCAAAAAAGTGCGCCCAAACAGGCGATTGCCAGATTGATAGGCGCATGCACGGGGCACGTCCTATCAATCTGGCAAATGCGTGCTTGAATTGTCCTCGCCCGGCCCTGCGGGGTTCAGTGGGCCGGGATCAGAGTACTTCGGCGGCGACCGCATCCAGCGCGGCTTTCACACGCGCCAGCAGGTCGTCGATCTGCTCCTCGGTGATGATCAGCGGTGGGCAGAAGGCCACGGCATCGCCGATGACCCGACAGATCACGCCGTTGCCATGCAGTTGCACATTGGCCAGCGCCCCAAGTTGTCCGGGCTTTTCAAGGGCGACTCTGGCCGCCTTGTCGGTCACCAGTTCGATCGCCGCGATCAGGCCCACGCCGCGCACTTCACCGACCAGTGGGTGATCGGCAAGGGCGCGCAAGCCCGCTTGCAGATGCGCGCCAGCCTTCCGCGCATTGCCGACCAGATCGCGTTCTTCGATGATCGCGATGTTTTCCAGACCGACTGCGGCCGCCACCGGGTGGCCACCGGCGGTGAAGCCGTGGCCCAGCGTGCCGATACGCCCCGTTTCCTCGATGATCGGATCGAGCACGCGATCGTTGGCAAGCAGCGCCGACAGCGGCAGGTAGGACGAGGAAATCTGCTTGGACAGCAGGATGATGTCGGGCTTGATGCCATACGTCTCGCAGCCGAACATGTTGCCGGTACGTCCGAAGCCGGTGATCACTTCGTCGGCCACCAGCAGGATGTCGTATTTGGCCAGCACGGCCTGGATCTTTTCCCAGTAGGTTGCCGGAGGCACGACCACGCCGCCCGCGCCCATCAGCGGCTCGGCCCAGAAAGCCGCGATCGTGTCGGGCCCTTCGGCCTGAATCAGCGCGTCCAGTTCCTCGGCGCGGCGTGTGGCGAACTGCTCTTCGGTTTCACCCGGCAGCCCATCCTTGTAGAAATGCGGACAGCCGGTGTGAAACACACCTGCAATCGGCAGGTCGAACGAGCGGTGGTTGTTGGGCAGGCCGGTCAGGCTGGCCGAAGCGAGCGTGACCCCGTGATAGGCGCGCTGGCGCGAGATCAGCTTCTTCTTCTCGGGCTTGCCCAGCGCATTGGAGCGATACCAGACCAGCTTGATCGCGGTGTCGTTGGCCTCTGACCCCGAATTGGTGAAGAACGCCTTGCTCATCCCGCCCGGCGCGATCGAGATCAGCTTTTCAGCCAGATCGATCACCGGCCCGTGCGATTTGTGGGTGAAGGTGTGGTAATAAGGCAGCTTGCGCATCTGGTTGGCCGCCGCATCGACCAGACGCGGTTCGTTGAAGCCGACCGCCACGCTCCACAGACCCGACATCGCCTCGATGAAACGATTGCCGCTGTTGTCGTACACGTAGATGCCTTCGCCGCGTTCGATCACCATCGGCCCGATCTCGGCATGGCGGCGGGCGTCGGTATAGCCATGCAGGTGATAGCGCACGTCGCGCGCTTCTGCCGAATTGGGGCCGGACGAAACGGGATTGGCAAGATCGGTATCGGGCACGGGCAGTTTCCTGATTTGCGGGCACTGTGCCCGGGCGAAACGGAATGGCGATAGACGGTCCGGGCACATCAGGCCAAGGCCTTTTGACCCTTGGCCCTGTGCAGCAATGGCCAGAATGGTCAGCGCCTTCTCACTTCTATCTGCGATCACAGGATTCGGGCAAGCCTGTTCGCGCGCGAACTTGCAGTCACACCACTGTCGCATAGCCCGACCATAGCCACGGCTTTCCGCAACGAAAGGCAAGTCGCGTGCCCCGGCCATCTGTTTCCCCAGCCATACCCAAGGCCCCGCGCACCGACTGGCCAGTGCTGCTGCTGGGCGGATTGGCGGCTTTTTCCGCCTATTTCGCGATGTACGCGTTTCGCAAGCCGATTGCGGCCGCCTCGTTTGCCGGGGTCGACTTCCACCCGCTGGGACTCGATTACAAGTCGGCGCTGATCATCGCGCAAGTGCTGGGCTATGCCTTGTCCAAGCTGATCGGCATCCGCGTGATCGCACAGTTCGGTCGCACCGGCCGCGCGCGCGCGATTGCGCTGCTGATCGGCACGGCGTGGCTGGCACTGGTCGGTTTTGCGCTGCTGCCGCCTGCATGGGGGCTGCTCTGCCTGTTCCTCAACGGACTGCCGCTGGGGATGATCTGGGGGCTGGTGTTCAGTTATGTCGAAGGGCGGCGGGTTTCGGAACTGCTCGGATCGATGCTCTGCGCCAGCTTCATCCTGTCATCCGGGCTGGTGAAATCGGTCGCCACGCTGATGCTGCACAACGGGGTGAGCGAGCAATGGATGCCCGCGGCCACCGGCATCCTGTTCGTGCCGCTGCTGGCGTTGGCCTTGTGGCAGCTCGAACGCCTGCCGCCGCCCAGCCCTGCCGATGAGGCCGAACGCGCCCCGCGCGTGCCGATGGACAAGGCTGCGCGCTCGGCCCTGCTGCGCGAGAACGCCGTGCCGCTTGCCTTGCTCGTCACCGGCTATGTGCTGCTGACTGCGATCCGCGATTTCCGCGACAACTTCGCCGCCGAATTGTGGCAGGCGCTGGGCTATGGCGGCTCGGCCGCGATCTATTCGGAAAGCGAGCTGCCGGTCACCATCGCCGCGCTGGCGGGCCTTGCCGCGCTGATGCTGGTGCGCAGCAACTTGCGGGCGCTGTTGGCGATCCACGCGCTGATCGTGCTCGGCGCGGCGATGCTGGGGCTTGGCACGTTGGCGTTTCAGGCCGGATTGCTTGCCCCGCTGCCGTGGATGATCCTGACGGGAACGGGGCTCTACCTTGCCTATACACCGTTCAACGCGATGCTGTTCGACCGCATGATCGCCGCACTCGGGCGTGCGGGCAACGCCGGCTTCCTGATCTATGTGGCCGACGCATCGGGTTATGGCGGCAGCGTGGCGCTGTTGTTGTGGCGCAATTTTGCCACCCCCGGCCTGGCCTGGCTGCCGTTCTACATCGGCTGGGCCTATGCCACTGCGGTAATCCTTGCCGCGCTGACGATCGGCTCGGCGCTGTCGTTCATCCACCGCGCGCGCAGCGAGAAGGCGACAGCAGGCATTACCGGAAGCGCGGCCCGACTCTCGGCTTGAGCGATCACCCCACCCGCAAAAAAGGGCGGGCACTGCGCGTCGGCCCGGCTTGATCTGCCCTGCCCCGGCGTGGGATGCAGCGGGTTTGAGACGCCCATTCCGGGCGCGGAGCCGACACGCCTTTGCGCTACAGTTGCGATCTTGGTGGCGAACGCCATGCCTTTGGCTCGCTGGCGCACGTGCTGGCCTGCGCCAGTCCGGCGCGGTCGGGCGATGAACTGGCCGGGCTTGCCGCGCACAGCGCCGCGCAGCGGGTGGCCGCGCGCCGGGTGCTGGCCGACCTGCCGCTGGACCACTTCCTGAACGAAGCGCTGGTCCCTTACGAAGCGGACGAAGTTACCCGGCTGATCATCGACAGCCACGATGCCGCTGCCTTTGCGCGCCTTTCGCACCTGACCGTCGGAGGCTTTCGCGACTGGCTGCTCGACACCGTTACCGATGCCGCCGCGCTTGCCGCGGTCGCCCGCGGGCTGACCCCCGAAATGGTCGCCGCCGTGTCCAAGCTGATGCGCAATCAGGACTTGATCGCGGTCGCCCGCAAGGCGCGCGTCGTCACCGCGTTTCGCAACACCATCGGGCTGGAAGGGCGGCTGGCCACGCGCTTGCAGCCCAACCATCCGGCCGATGATCCGCTCGGCATCGCCGCCGCCGTGTTCGACGGGCTGCTGCATGGCGTGGGCGATGCGGTGATCGGCATCAACCCCGCGACCGACAGCGTGCCCGGCGCCGCAACGCTGATCCACATGCTCGACGACTTGCGGCAGGCCTATGACATCCCGACGCAGACTTGCGTGCTGACCCATGTGACCAACGCGCTTGAGATCATCGCGCGCGGCGCACCGGTCGATCTGGTGTTCCAGTCGATCGCCGGTAGCGAAGCCGCCAACCGCGGCTTTGGCGTCGATCTGGCCATCCTGAAGGAAGCGCAGGACGCTGCACTCGGCCTGAACCGGGGAACGGTCGGGCACAACGTGATGTATTTCGAGACCGGCCAGGGCGCGGCGTTGTCGGCCAACGCGCACCACGGCGTGGACCAGCAGACGATGGAGACCCGCGCCTATGCCGTGGCACGCGCGTTCGATCCCTTGCTGGTCAACACCGTGGTCGGCTTCATCGGCCCCGAATACCTGTATGACGGCAAGCAGATCATCCGGGCGGGGCTTGAGGACCACTTCTGCGGCAAGCTGCTGGGCGTGCCGATGGGTGTCGACGTGTGCTACACCAACCATGCCGAGGCCGATCAGGACGACATGGACACGCTGATGACGCTGCTGACCGTGGCGGGTTGTTCTTTCCTGATCTGCGTGCCCGGCAGCGACGACGTGATGCTCAGCTATCAAAGCCTGTCCAACCACGATGCGCTGACGCTGCGCGCAATGATGGGCGTGCGCCCGGCGCCCGAGTTCGAGGCATGGCTTGACCGCATGGGCATGCTGGACGCCGCCGGCGGCATCCGCGCGCTCGCCTCGGGCACGGTTCCGCCTTTGGCCCGGCTGGTGGGCGCATGACCAGCGAGCCGCCCTCACCCGCCCCAACGCTGCAGGACATCTGGACCACCTTGCGCGCGACGACCCCGGCGCGGATCGGGCTGGGCCGGGTGGGCAATACGCTGCCGCTGGCCGACGTGCTCGATTTTCAGCTTGCCCATGCCCGCGCGCGCGATGCCGTCCACGCCCCGCTCGATGCAGACGCGCTGGCCGCCGACCTTGCCCCGCTGCCAGTGGTGCAGGTGTGCAGCGATGCGCCCGACCGGCCGACCTACCTGCGTCGCCCCGACCTTGGCCGCACGCTGTCCAAGGCCTCTTTCAGCGCCCTGCCCCCCGCAGGCGACGGCTGCGACGTGCTGTTCGTGATCGGTGACGGACTTTCGGCAACCGGGGTGCAAAGCGGCGCGGCGGCGCTGGTGCGCGCCTGCATCGCGGAACTTCACGGCTTGTCCATCGGTCCTGTAATCATCGCCTGGCAAGCGCGAGTGGCACTGGGCGATCCGCTGGGCGAGGCCTTGCGCGCGCGCGTGGTCGTGGTGGTGATCGGCGAGCGGCCCGGCCTCAGCGTCGCCGACAGCCTTGGCCTCTACCTGACCTATGGCCCGCGACCCGGCCGCGCCGATAGCGAACGCAATTGCATCTCCAACATCCACGCCGCGGGTGGCCTTTCGCCTGCGGCGGCGGCTGCACTGCTTGGCCGGTTGCTGCGCGAATCGCTGCGCCTTGGCCTGTCGGGCGTCGATTTGAAGGACGATGCCGCGCTGCTGTTGGCCGGCCCTGGAACCGCCAGCGCTTACACCCCGATCGAGGAAACACCGTCGCGATGACCACCAGTCCCGCCAACAGCCTGTCGCAGCGTCTTTCGGTGTTCCACTTGTGGGGGATCGCGGTGGGGCTGGTCATTTCGGGCGAGTATTTCGGCTGGAGCTATGGCTGGGCCGCTGCGGGCACGCTGGGCTTTCTGGTGGCGACGCTGGTCATCGCACTGATGTACGTGGCCTTCATCTTCAGCTTCACCGAACTGACCACCGCCATCCCGCACGCAGGCGGCCCCTTCGCCTACGCCAGCCGCGCGTTCGGCCCATTTGGCGGCGCGGTTGCGGGGTTTGCCACGCTGGTGGAGTTCCTGTTCGGACCGCCTGCCATCGCGCTGGCCATCGGCGCGTACCTCAAGGTCCAGTTCCCCGCGCTCGACCCGGTGCACGCCGCGCTGGGGGCTTATGTGGTGTTCATCACGCTCAACATCGTGGGCGTGCATATTGCCGCCACGTTCGAGCTGTTCGTCACCATTCTGGCAGTCGGCGAGCTGCTCGTATTCATGGGCGTGGTCCAGCCCGCGTTCCATCTCAGCAGCTTCCTGAAGGGCGGCTGGGCGGGCTCCGACCACTTCACCCCCGCAGCCATTGGCGGCATCTTCGCCTCGTTGCCGTTCGCCATCTGGTTCTTCCTTGCCATCGAAGGCGTGGCCATGGCCGCCGAGGAAGCCAAAGATCCGCGCCGGACCATCCCCATCGCCTATGTCACCGGCATCGTCACGCTGGTCTTGCTCGCGCTGGGGGTGATGGTGTTTGCAGGCGGTTCGGGCGACTGGACGCAACTGGCCAACATCAACGATCCGCTGCCGCAGGCGATGAAGCGCGCGGTCGGCGAATCGAGCGGCTGGCTGCACATGCTGGTGGGGCTTGGCCTGTTCGGGCTGGTCGCCAGCTTTCACGGCATCATCATGGGCTATGCGCGGCAGATTTTCGCGCTGGGCCGCGCCGGGTTCCTGCCGCCGGTGTTCGCCCGGCTGCACCCGCGTTTTCACACCCCGCACGTGGCGACCGTGGCGGGCGGCGTGATCGGCGTAGCGACAATCCTCAGCGACAATTTCGTCCACATCGCCGGGCAATCGCTGACCGCCAGCGTGGTGATCCTTGCCGCGTTCGGCGCGCTGCTGATGTACATCGTCTCGATGGCCGCCCTGTTCCGTCTGCGCCGCTCAGAGCCCGACCTCGTACGGCCATGGCGCGCCCCGCTCTACCCGTTCTTCCCCGCGCTGGCGCTGGTGCTGGCAAGCGTCGCCATCGTCACCATGGCCTGGAACAACCGCGAACTGGCGCTGATCTTTGCCGTGCTGATGAGCGGATCGGTCGGCGGCTCGCTGCTCTATCGGCGGGGGACTATGGCGAAGGTTGGGGAGTAAGCGAAGAGCCAACTCCTCCGATTCCCGTCACGCTGAACTTGGTTCAGGGTCCGTCTCTCCGCCTGACACCGCAGCTTCCGGTGGAGGGATGGATGCTGAAACAAGTTCAGCATGACGGAGGTTTGGAGCCATGCAGGCCAGAAGATACATGGGTTAGGAATTAGGGGGTAATTCTGCATTGTATGTAACCATGGAACTGCCCCCCTGAATTGCATCCACTAGCGCAGCGCGAAGATATTGCTCCGTCACTTCACTTGGCTCAATAGTTACTTCGCCCCCCTTTTGCAGGGTCACGAAATCCCATCCTTTTTCTGCTGCGATGCGGAATGCCTGCATTTCAGCCGTTTCAATGTCGAGGCATCGCACAAATATCATAAGCGCATGTCTGGCGCCATGCCTCCGATTGGCTGCCTGATCTGCGACACCTTCCCCTTTGAAAGCGTAGATGCGCCCGTCCATTTCCAATTCCCCTCACCCCCGGCCGCGAAAGCTCCATGTACCTGCTGCTTCCCACGGGCCGCCGCGATAGTGGTGGAGCGCCAGCCCTGCGAAGCTGAATGGGGCATCCCAGCTTTGCGTCGCCAGTTCGGCTTGCAGCGCCTTGGCCTCGGCGCGCGTGACCTTGTTCTGAACCGTCACGTGCAGGCGGGGGCGCGCCTGATCCTGCGCGGTCAGCAGGCCGTGGAAGCGGTCGGCGATGTCGGCGCGAAGATCGAGCATTGCCTCTGAACGGATGCGCAGCGCGGTGCCGCCGCCAAGGTCCATCAACCCGTCAAGCTGCGCCGCCGGAGCCGCGCGGGTGCGGCACAAGTCGGCCAGCACCTGCCGTGCCTCCTCAAACACGAAACCCGGCAGCGCGTGGAACAGCGTGACGTGCGCCGACAGGTGGTTGCGTTCGGGCGGAAAGTGCGCGCGGCGCAAGCCCTCGGCGCGGCCTTGCAGCGCGGCGGGAAGCGTGGCCGTGACAATCAGCGGGGCGGATGGCGGCAGAGCGGTCGGCAGGGATTCCATGCCAAGGCCATAGCGCAAAAAGGGCCGCGCGCGGCGACCCTGATGGGAAACTTTTCTCTATCGGAAAGTCGTTGCGGGAACGTTCGGCCGGGGAGTCGTAGCCCGGGTGGATGGAGGGTTCGGCAAGGCCGGAACGTTCCCGCGAGAGACTTCGCTTGCCTTCCGGGCTTTCCGGTTGGTTAGCGCTGCCTACGGACTAAGTATTAGGGTGCAATCCTTAGCAAAACCTTAAAGAGTCGCGCATTTGTCGCCGGGAAACCCCCACTTTCGCGCCAATCTGGAGGCACTTTGCGCCTCGGCTCAAAGCTCGCCCTTGGCCTTGCGCAGCGCAAACCAGCGCGCGACGTTGCGGTTGTGCTCTTCCAGCGTGGTGGCAAACTGGTGCCCGCCGGTGCCATCGGCAACCATGTACAGCGCGTCGGTTTGCGCCGGATGCAGCACCGCCTCGATCGAATCGCGGCCAGGATTGGTGATCGCACCCCGCGGCAGCCCGACCATGGTGTAGGTGTTGTATCCGTTCACCGCCTGAATCTCGGACTGGCGGATGCGGCGGCCCAGCGGCTTGCCCCGTGTGATCGGATAGATGATCGTGGGATCGGCCTGCAACAGCATGCCGTTGCGCAGACGGTTGGAGTAAAGCCCTGCGACCATGCGCCGTTCCGAGGGCTTGCCGGTCTCTTTCTCGACGATGGCGGCCAGAATCACCGCTTCCTGCGGGGTCTTGGCGACAGTGTCATGGGCACGCTTGTCCCACAGTTCGGCCAGCGTGCGGTCCATCGCCGTCTGCATCCGCTGCAACACCGCCGCGCGCGATTCGCCGCGCTGGAAGGCATAACTGTCAGGCAGGACGCTGCCGTCCGGCGGCACGGCCACCGTACCGGTAAGCAGCGGCTGTGCCATCAGCCGTTCCTGCACCATGATCGAGGGCAGACCTTCGGGGATCGTGACAAGCCGCCGCAGCACGCCTTCCTGCCCTTGCAGGATGGCCAGAATGCGCGCCGCGCTGGCATTGGCAGGCAGGCTGAACTCACCGGCCTTGAGCCCGCCAGCGCTGCCCAGCAGCCGCGCGCGCAGGCGGAAGGCGCTGGCCGAGCCGATCAGTCCCTGCTCTTCCAGCCGCGCGGCGACAACGGTCAAGCCGGCGCCCTCGGGCACCTGAAACGCCGTTTCCTTGTCAGCCGGGCCGGGACCATACCAGCCGTACAGGAACCAGCCCGCATAAAGCAGGCCGAGCAAAAGCGCCGCCAGTGCGGCTGAGCGGAGCGGTCCGAGACGACGGATCATGCCTTGTCTGCCTTTTGCCCGCGCCCTGCCCCGGGCTTTGCTTCGCGCCCCGCTTCTGACTTTGCCTTTGGCCCCGCCATTACCTTTGCCCGGAGTCCTGCGGTTTGCGCTCAGAGCGCCTTGACCACGACACTGGCGTTGGTGCCGCCAAATCCGAACGAATTGTTGAGCGCGGCGCGCACGACACGCTTTTTGGCGACGTGCGGCACCAGATCGACGCCCTCTGTGCCCTCATCGGGGTTATCGAGGTTGAGCGTGGGCGGCACGATCTGGTCGCGGATCGACAGGATGCAGAAAATCGTTTCGACCGCACCCGCGCCACCCAGCAAGTGACCGATCGCGCTTTTGGTCGACGACATCGAGACATTGCCGATGGCATCGCCGAACAGCCGCTTGACCGAGGCCAGTTCGATGGTGTCGGCCATCGTCGAGGTGCCGTGGGCGTTGACATAATCGATGTCGGCAGGGGTCATGCCCGCCTTCTTCAACGCCATTTCCATCGAGCGGAACGCGCCAGAGCCATCGGGGTGCGGCGCGGTGACGTGATAGGCATCGCCTGACAGGCCATATCCGACCACTTCGGCATAGATTTTGGCCCCGCGCGCCTTGGCATGCTCGTACTCCTCGAGCACCACCACGCCCGCGCCTTCGCCCATGACGAAGCCGTCGCGGTCCTTGTCATAAGGGCGGCTGGCCTGTTCGGGGCGGTCGTTGAAACTGCAGTTGAGCGCGCGGGCCTGTGCGAAACCCGCGATGCCGATCGGGCAGATCGTGCTTTCCGCACCGCCTGCCAGCATGATGTCGGCATCGTCATCGCGAATCATCCGCGCGGCATCGCCGATCGAGTGCGCGCCGGTGGAGCAGGCGGTGACGACCGCGTGGTTCGGTCCCATCAAGCCGTACTTGATCGAGACCTGACCCGAGATCAGGTTGATCAGGCGGCCGTGGACGAAGTGCGGTGAAACGCGGCCCGGCCCCTTTTCAGCGAGCACGAGCGATTCGCTTTCGATCCCCGGCAATCCGCCGATGCCCGAGCCGATCGAGCAGCCCGCGCGCAGCCGCGTGGCTTCATCCATTTCGGTGAGGCCCGCGTCTTCGAGCGCCTGTCCTGCGGCATCGATACCGAACACGATGAACGGATCGACCTGGCGCTGGATCTTGTGATCCACGCGCTTGCCCGCATCAAAGCCATATTCATGGCCCGCAGGCTTCACTTCGCAGGCGATGCGGCACTTCTGGTCGCTGGCGTCGAACTTCGTGATCGGCCCGGCACCGGACTTTCCGGCAAGCAGGTTGGCCCACACGGTTTCGACGTCCGCGCCGAGCGGGGTGACGAGGCCAAGACCGGTTACGACGACACGACGCATTGAATTCTCCGGATAACAAGCAAACAGGCCCAGCCCCCTTTTTCAAAGGGCTGAGCCTGCCGAAGTTTTCCCCTGCCACCGCACTCGCGCGGACGGCAGCCCGTCGGCAAGCTCAGGGCAAAACGGGGTTGTGGGCAATCAGCCCTTGTTTTCGTCGATGTACTTGATCGCGTCCGAAACGGTCGAGATCTTCTCGGCCGCATCGTCAGGAATCTCGACGCCAAATTCTTCTTCAAAAGCCATCACCAGCTCGACGATGTCGAGCGAATCGGCACCAAGATCATCGATGAAGCTTGCGTCTTCGGTGACCTTGTCGGCCTCAACGCCGAGGTGCTCGACAACGATCTTCTTAACGCGGTCGGCGGTATCGCTCATTACTCTGCCCCTTCGAAGGAAACGGGTTGTTGTGCCAGTTCAGGAGATCGCCCTAATGGGCGGAACGAAAGCTGGCAAGTGGGACGCTGCGGGACGCCCGTGTGGTGCGCCCCGCGACGATACGATTTTTGTGGCTTGCGCCAAGGCTATCACCCCTTGGACGGCTCCACCACGCGCAAATGCAGCTCGCGCAGTTGCTTGAACTCGGCCGGAGACGGTGCGCCCATCAGCAGATCCTCGGCGCGCTGGTTCATCGGGAACAGCGAGATCTCGCGCAAGTTCTGCACCCCGCACAGCAGCATGACCACGCGGTCGACGCCTGCCGCCATCCCGCCGTGCGGCGGCGCGCCGTACTGGAAGGCACGGTAAAGGCCGCCAAAGCGCTCCTCCACGTCCTGCTTGCTCAGGCCAACGATCTCGAACGCGCGAACCATCGTTTCGGGCGACTGGTTGCGGATCGAGCCCGAGGCAATCTCGTAGCCGTTGCAGACGAGATCGTACTGATAGGCCTTGATCGTCAGCGGATCCTGATTGTTGAGCGCATCGAGCCCGCCTTGTGGCATCGAGAACGGGTTGTGGCTGAATTCGACCTTCTTGTTGTCCTCGTCCCATTCATAGAACGGGAAATCGACGATCCAGCACAGATCGAACCGGCTCTTGTCGATCAGGCCAAGCTGGTCGGCCACGCGGGTCCGGGCAAGACCCGCCAGCTTTGCCGCCTGCGCTTCCTTGCCAGCGGCGAAGAAGCAACCGTCATCGGGACCAAGGCCCAGCGCATCGAACAGCGCGGCCATCTTGTCCTCGCCATGGTTCTTGGCGATCGGACCGCCGAACACGCCGCCCTTGCGGGTGGCATAGCCAAGCCCGGCATGGCCTTCGGCACGCGCCCAGTCGTTCATCTCGTCGAAGAACTTGCGGCTCTTGTCGGCGGTGTTCGGCGCCGGGATCAGGCGCACGGTGCCGCCGCCACCGACGATCTTCTCGAACAGGCCGAAGCCAGAACTGCGGAACTCCTCAGTGACATCACGGATGATGATCGGGTTGCGCAAGTCGGGCTTGTCCGAGCCGTACTTGAGGATCGCCTCATCGTAAGGAATGCGCGGGAAGCTGCCGATCGGCGTCACCGCCTTGCCCTCGGCAAAGCTTTCGAACACCGAACCGATCACCGGCTCCATCGTTTCCCAGACTTCTTCCTGGGTGACGAAGCTCATTTCCAGATCGAGTTGATAGAACTCGCCCGGCAGACGGTCGGCGCGCGGATCTTCGTCGCGGAAGCACGGCGCAATCTGGAAATAGCGGTCGAAACCGGCCACCATCAGCAACTGCTTGTACTGCTGCGGCGCCTGCGGCAGCGCATAGAACTTGCCCGGATGAATGCGGCTGGGCACGAGGAAGTCGCGCGCGCCTTCGGGGCTGGAGGCGGTCAGGATCGGGGTGGAGTATTCCGCAAAACCGGCATCTTCCATGCGGCGGCGCATTTCGCGCACGATCTTGGTCCGCTTGACGATGTTGGCGTGCAGTGTCTCACGACGCAGATCGAGGAAGCGATAACGCAGACGGATATCCTCAGGATATTCCTGCTCGCCCGCCACCGGCAGCGGCAGTTCTTCGGCCGCGGCCAGCACCGTGGCGGTACGGGCATAGACCTCGATCGCGCCGGTCGCCAGGTTGGCGTTGACGGTCCCGGCGCTGCGCGCTTTGACCTCGCCCTCGATGGTGACGACCGATTCGACCCGCAGGCCTTCGAGCAGCGCCAGCGCCGGGCTGTCGGCATCGGCGACGATCTGGGTCATGCCATAGTGATCGCGCAAATCGACGAACAGCACGCCGCCGTGATCGCGCTTGCGATGGACCCAACCCGACAGCCGCACGGAGGCGCCAACGTCGGTCAGCGTCAGGGCGCCGCAGGTGTGGGAGCGATAAGGATGCATCGAGGCTCTTTCCAATCGGTCTGCAATCGGGCAGGTGACGGAGGCGGCCAAGAGGCGAAGGCCGCCGTTTTGTCAAGCCGCCGTCCCCGGCAGGGGGCACCACGCACCCTCGCGGACTGCGCGGGCCATACAGAAAAGTCCGATGAAGATACATCCACTGATCACCACGACCGAGGCGCTGGCCGATCTTTGTGCCCGCCTGTCCAAGGCCAATTTCGTTGCCGTCGATACCGAGTTCATGCGCGAGAACACGTATTGGCCGGAATTGTGCCTGGTCCAGATCGCCGACGAGCATGAAGCCGCGGCCATCGACCCGCTGGCGCAGGGCATCGATCTGACCCCCTTGCTCGACCTGCTGGTCGACAACGAGGACGTGCTCAAGGTGTTTCACGCAGGCGGACAGGACGTGGAAATCGTCTACAACCTGACAGGACGCACCCCGCACCCGATCTTCGACACGCAGATCGCGATGATGGCAATCAGCCAGTCCGAACAGATCGGCTATTCCAATCTGGTCGAAAGCTGGCTGGGCTTTTCGATCGACAAGGGCGCGCGCTTCACCGACTGGAGCCGCCGTCCGTTGAGCGAGCGGCAGATCGACTATGCGATCGGCGACGTCACCCATCTTGCAAAGATCTTCCCGCGCATGCTCAAGCGCCTGATCAAGACCGGGCGCGGCGAATGGCTGGATATCGAGATGGAGCGGCTGGCCGATCCCGAAAACTACCGCTCCGATCCCGAAACCGTGTGGCAGAAAATCCGCGCGCCCAGCCGCAACCCGGCGGTGCTGGGGCGCTTGAAGGCCCTGGCCGGCTGGCGCGAGCGCGAGGCGATGGACAAGAACATCCCGCGCGGCCGGATCATGCGCGACGAAACGCTGGCCGATATCGCCAGCCACCCGCCACGTGAACAGCACGAACTGGCCAAAGTGCGCGGGCTGTCGAGCGGCTGGCGGGAAAACGACATCGGCCGTCGGCTGATGCAGTGCCTCGCCGATGCCAAGCCGCTGACCGATGCGGAAATGCCCCCGCGCGCGCCGCGTGGCGCTCCGCTGGGCAAGGAAGGCGCGCTGGTCGCAGACCTGCTCAAGCTGCTGCTCAAGATCCGCGGCCGCGAGATCGACATCGCCGCCCGCCTACTGGCGCGTACCGATGACCTTGAGGCGCTGGCCGCCGGGCAGCGCAAGGGACTGGCCGTGCTGGAAGGCTGGCGGTTCGAGCAGTTCGGTCGCGATGCGCTTGAACTCGTCGAAGGCAAGCTGGCGTTCGCGGTCGTGGGCGGCAAGCTCAAGATGGCGCACATCGATGACATCGGCAACAACGGCGCGGCGCAGCCCGCCTCCGCTTTGGTCCAGGATGACGACGATGACGATGGTCCGTTGTTTCACGATGATGCGGCCAACGACGACGACACCACCGCCGGTGCGGACGACTGATCGGGCCTGAGGCATGAGCATCTACCTGCCCACGCTCAAGCAGTTGCAATACCTGGTTGCGCTGCACGAGCATGGCCATTTCGGCCGTGCGGCAGATGCCAGCTTCGTGTCGCAGTCGACGCTTTCGGCAGGCTTGCGCGAACTCGAATCGCTGCTGGGGGTGACGCTGGTCGAGCGCACCCGCCGTGTCGTGCGCTTCACCCCGCTGGGCAATCAGGTGGTGGCCAAGGCGCATCGCCTGCTGCGCGAGGCGGAGGAACTGTCCGAGCTTGTCCAAAGCCACGGCGCGCCGCTGTCGGGCGAGTTGCGGATGAGCGTAATCCCCACGATTGCGCCGTTCCTGCTGCCGCGCATCCTGCCGCGCCTGCGCTCAGAGCGGCCGCTGCTCAAGCTGTTCCTGCGCGAGGAGCCTAGCTCCGCCGCGATCGAATCGCTGCACCATGGCCGCGCCGATTGCGTGCTGCTGGCGCTGCCCTTTGCCACTGGCGAGGTAGAGGTGGAGCACTTGTTCAACGATCCGCTCTATGTCGCCTTTCCCAAGGACGACCCGCGCGATCCCCCCGAATTCGTGTCGCCTGCACTGATCGATGAAACCCGGCTGCTGTTGCTCGAGGACGGACACTGCCTGAAGGAGCATGCGCTTGCCGCGTGCAACCGCCCCGAGATGCGCGCCAGTGCGACAATGATCGGTACCAGTCTGCACACGCTGGTGCAGATGGTCGATAATGGCCTTGGGCTGACGATGCTGCCCGAAATGGCGATCGATGCGGGCATCCTGCGCGACACGCGGATCGTGGCACGGCCGCTCAATTCGGACCATGCCTATCGCGAGATCGCGCTGGTTTGGCGCAAGAACTCGCCAAGAAGCGAGGAATTCCGCATGCTGGCAACCGAACTGCGCGCCGGATGAAGCTGTCGCCATTGGCCATCCTGTTCATCGCGATCGTCGCCGAAGTGATCGGCACCACCGCGCTAAAGCAATCCGCTGGGTTCACCCGCCCAATTCCGCTGGTGGTAACCGCGCTCAGCTATGCGCTGGCGTTCTACTTCCTGTCGCTGACGCTTGAGCGCATTCCGACCGGCGTTGCCTATGCCATCTGGTCGGGCGTAGGGATCGTATTGATCACCGCACTGGCGTGGCTGGTCCATGGCCAGAAGCTTGATCAGCCCGCACTGATCGGCATCGGACTGATCATCGCCGGGGTGGCCGTGCTCAACCTGTTTTCGAAATCCGGCGCGGCCTGATCCTGATCGCAGCCGTTTCAATCCATGTGCTTGAGGCCGACCCGCAGATAGTCCCAGCCGGTGATGCAAGTCAGCACCGCCGCGCCCCACAGCGTGAACAGGCCGATGGTGTGCGGTACGTTGGCATCGATCCCGCCGAGGTTCACGATCCAACCGGGCGTCGCATTGCCAAGGATGAGCGCGCCGAGCGAGATCATCTGGAAGGTGGTTTTCCACTTGGCCAGCCGTGATACCGGCACCGATACCTGCAATCCGCCCAGAAACTCGCGCAAGCCCGACACCGCGATCTCGCGCACAAGGATGACCAGTCCGGCCACCACGTGCAGATCACCGACATAAGGCCCGGTCAGCACGCCTTGCGCGGTCAGCACCAGAATCACCGCCGCGATCATGATCTTGTCGGCAATCGGATCGAGGAACACGCCGAGTTTGCTCACCGTGCCTTGCGCGCGCGCGACATAACCGTCGAAATAATCGGTCAGTCCCATCAGGCAATAAAGCGCGAAGGCCACGCCATAGGCGAACGGATAGCCGGGCCACCACAGCAGCGCGGCCAGAACCGGCACGGCGAAGATCCGCGAGAGCGTGAGCAAGTTGGGCAAAGTCAGCATCAGCCCAAGCGTAACGCCGGAATGCGGCAAGTTCAAATCGGCAGTTGCAGCGCCGGCGCCCGGTTGTCGCTTTGGTCTTGTGCGCGCAACGGCGCGGCACGTCCCCCCTTGCCCGCTTCGCCCACCACGCTAAGGGTCGGGCGCAATGAGGATGCCGGACACCGGAATGACCACGACCACACACCTGATCCATCAACGCCGGTTCTTGCCGCTGTTCGTCACCCAGTTGCTGGGCGCTTTCAACGACAACCTCTACAAGAACGCCATGGTGCTGTTCGTGGTGTACAGCATCTACAACTCCGAAGCGCAGGAAGGCCGGTTTTCCGCCATCGCCTCCGCGGCGTTCATCATCCCGTTCGTGGTGTTCTCGGCGTTGTCGGGCCAGTTGGCCGACTTGCGCGACAAGGCGCGGATCATCCGCATCGTCAAGACTTGCGAGATCGGCATCATGCTGGTGGGCGCCTGCGGCCTGCTGCTGGCGTGGCGGCGGGTCGAGGTGGATGCCGTAGCCATCCCGCTGATGCTCGCCGCGCTGTTCGCGATGGGGCTGCATTCCACCTTCTTCGGGCCGATCAAGTACGCCATCCTGCCCCAGCACCTGCAGGAAGACGAAGTGCTGGCGGGCACCGGACTGGTCGAGGC
This sequence comes from Novosphingobium sp. FKTRR1, assembly GCF_020404405.1. Lineage (GTDB taxonomy): Bacteria > Pseudomonadota > Alphaproteobacteria > Sphingomonadales > Sphingomonadaceae > Novosphingobium. Next base: position 73,080 of record NZ_JAIZDA010000005.1, read on the forward strand.
GGGCACTTACATCGCCATTCTGGCCGGAACGATCGTGGCAGGCTGGATTCCTGTCGAAGCCGCTGCGGTAGTGGTCGTGCTGACCGCGCTGGTCGGCTTTGTCGCCGGACGGCAAGTGCCACCGGCTCCGCCTTCGGAATGCGGGCGCGCCCTTGAATTCCCGCTGCTGCGACCCGTGTTCGCACGCATTTCCAGCCCGGTCGCACGGACCTTGATCTTCGTACCGGTGTTCCTGGCCGATCAGGGCTGGTCGGCTTGGCGGCTCGTGAGCAACACCATGCGTTTCCGCCCGGTGTTCCTCGCGATCATGGCGATCAGCTTCTTCTGGACCGTCGGCGCGGTACTGTTCATCCAGTTCCCGCCGCTGGCCAAGAACGTGCTGGGCGCCAGCAAGGAAGTGGCCAGCCTGTTCCTCGTGGTGTTCTCGATCGGCATCGCGATCGGTTCGGTCCTGATCAACCGGCTGCTGAAGGGCAAAGTTTCAGCGCGCTATTCCCCTGCCAGCGTCATCGTGATGGGCCTGTTCGTCGTGGCGTTCCACTTGGTGTGCAAGGCGTGGGTGCTTCCGACCGACCGTGTGCTGATGGGTGCTGCGACATTTATCGGTCATCCGCTCGCGGTGCCATTGCTGCTCAGCCTGCTGGGCATCGCCATTTCGGGCGGCATGTTCGTGGTCCCGCTCTATGCGTTTCTGACCACCATCGTCGACAAGTCGGAAACCGCGCGCACGATTGCGGCCAACAACATCGTCAATTCGGCCGCAATGGCGCTGGGTTCGGCGCTGGCGGTCACCCTGAGCAGGTGGCACGTGTCGATCGTCAACCAGGTGCTGCTAAGCGGCGCGATGTGTCTGGTTTCAGCGCTGCTCGGCTACCTGCTCTATCGCGCCGAACGGCACCACGAACTCAGCATCCACCACGGTTGACGCGGGTACCAGCCGATCAGGCGATGAACGCCATCAGCGCGACAAAGCAAGCGCAATAGGCGAGCAGAAAGTCTTTCGCATCCTGCAAGGTCAGACGCTGCCAGTCGACCGGATCGGAACGCAGTTTCCTGCGTTCGATGGCGGCTGCGACTTCCGGCTCAAGAACCGGCAGCGGAGCGCGCACGTGGGCGGGCAGCTTGGCGCGAAACGGGTGGCGCGGGCCGGACTTGCGGCAACCGAACGCTGCAACCTTGCCGGATGCGGCTGGAACTGCAGAGGAAGAGATCGAGCGAAAATCCATCTCGATCCTGTTAACGATTTGTTTACCATTATGACAGGCTGCAAAGCCCGGTTTCGGCGCACAGTTCCGCGCTGGGACAAGTAAGCGGTTGCCTCGATTTTGGTTCGGAAATTACCCCGGACAATCAACGTGGGTTATGGCCACTGCTCCAGCGAAAGTTCAGACCGGGCCCCCCGCCATGTCCAGAATCAGCGCCCATTCGTCGGGCCGCACCGCGCCGACCGACAGGCGCGACAGGCGAATCAGGTCCATCTGCGCCAACGCCTCGGTCGCCTTGATTTCCGCCAGCGTGACCGGCCGCAACAGCTTTGCCACCGGCTTGACCTTTACCGCCGCCCATTTGCCCTCGGGGTCGGTCGGGTCGATCAGGCCGGGCACGCTGATGGTCGCCACCGCCACCACCGCCTTGCCGATGTTGGAATGATAGAAGAACGCCAGGTCGCCCGCCGCCATCGACCGCAAGTTGCGCGCGGCCAGATGGTTGCGCACCCCGTCCCAAGTGCCCTCACCCTCGGCCACCAGATCGTCATAGCTGTAGACATCGGGTTCGGACTTCATCAGCCACAACTGGCGCCCGGCCACATCCATCACGTCGATTTTGCTCATGAATCCCTCGGCAAATGGCGCTAAGGCCGGTTCTGCAAACGCCTTTGCGGCGCAATCTCCCCCGGTGCAATACCCCTCGCAGGAACCTTATGCCCTCAACCTCCTTGCCGGTGCTCTCGCTCGCCAGTGATCCTGCCACGCTGGCCGAAGACCTTGGCCGCAGCTTCAGCACTTTTGGCTTCGCGATGGTGCGCGACCACGGGCTCGACCCCGCGCTGGTGGCGCGCGCGTGGGAATTGACGCAGGCGTTCTTCGCCTTGCCAGATGCGGAAAAGCGCGGCTACCACATGCCCGGACAAGGCGGCGCGCGTGGTTATACCCCGTTCCGCACCGAAATCGCCAAGGGCGCCAAAGTCAGCGATCTCAAGGAGTTCTGGCACATCGGGCGCGAGCTGCCGGCAGGGCATCCGCTACTGGGGCCTTCAATGCCGGCCAACATCTGGCCCGATCTGCCCGCCGACTTCCGCGCGACTTTCACCGCGCTTTATGCCGAATTCGAACGGGTTGGTGCCATGCTGCTGGCGCGCATCGCGGTGTGGCTGGGCCTGCCGCAAGACTGGTTCGCTCCCGCCATCGCTGACGGTAATTCGGTGCTGCGGCTGCTGCACTATCCGCCCGTGCCCGATGCAGACGACGGCGCGATCCGGGCAGGAGCGCACGAGGACATCAACCTGATCACCTTGCTGCTTGGTGCCGAGGAAGCCGGGCTCGAACTGCTGACCCGCGAAGGGGAATGGCTGGAACTGGCCCCGCCCGAAGGCGCGCTGGTGATCAACATCGGCGACATGCTGCAACGCCTGACCAACCACGTACTGCCATCGACCACCCACCGGGTCCGCAACCCTCGCGGCGAACGCGCCGGTTTCAGCCGCTATTCGATGCCGTACTTCCTGCATTTGCGCAGCGATTTCCGCATCGAGACGCTGCCCGGCTGCATCACTCCGGACAACCCCGATCGCTATCCGGCAGCGATCACCGCCGACGATTACTTGCAGGAACGGTTGCGCGAGATCGGCCTGAGGGCCTGATCCGGCCGATCAGAACGAAGGAGGGCGCCGCGCAGCAAAGGCGGCCAGCCCTTCGGCGAAGTCAGCCCCGGCAAAGGCCGCCTCGAACGCGTGATCGAACGCCGGGTGGTGTCCGGCGGCGCCGTGGCGCACCATCGCCTTCAGGCTGGCCACGCTCGACGGCGCATTGGCGATGATCTGGCAGGCAAGGTCGTGTGTGGCAGCGGCTGCATCGTCGGCCACAAGCTCGACCAGCCCGATGCGCGCCGCTTCGTCCGCATCGACCCGCCCTGCGCCGTATAGCAGCCGCGCGGCCTGTCCCGGTCCGACCAGCGCGACCAGACGCGCAACGTCCTCCTGCGGGTAGGTGATGCCAAGTTTTGCCGGGGTGATCGCCAGCACCGCACGCGGCCCGGCAATGCGAATGTCGCAAGCGAGCGCCAATGCTACGCCTGCACCAAAGCAATCGCCCTCGATCTGCGCCAATGTGGCGATCGGCAGCGCGGCCAGCGGTTCGAGCGCGGCGCGCATCGCCTGCCGGAAGGATTCGCGTTCGTGCGGGTGTTCAGCCAGTCGCGCGATCTGGCGCAAATTCGACCCGGCGCAAAAACCACCTTCGGCGGTTCCGCACACGATCAGCGCACGCGCGCCCGACCACGCCACACGCGCCACCGCATCGGCCAGCGCCGCCCAACCGGCCATGTCGAGCGCATTGCGCGTTGCCGCAGAAGCAAGCGTGATACGCGCCAGCGCGCCGTCAAAGCTGAGATCGATCAAGGAAAGTCTCCCACCCTGCAAGGGCTCTGAAAGCAAGCTGGCGGGGGAGAGAGATGGAAACTGGTGGAGCCTAGCGGGATCGAACCGCTGACCTCCTGCATGCCATGCAGGCGCTCTCCCAGCTGAGCTAAGGCCCCACTCTGTTTCCGACGGTGCCCTGGGAGGCGACCGTTTCCGGCGGTGTCCGCCGCCGGGAGCCGGGCCATTATGCGAGGCCCGCACCGCTGGCAAGACAAAAAATCTGCCCCGTCCAATTTTTCCGCGAGGCCCGACCGAAACCGGCCGGGCCCGCGCAAAACGGCATCAGACTTCTTCGTCCTCGCCGTCATGACCGGGCACGCCCAGATCATCGTCGCCGCCAAGGTCGACATCGTTGTCGGGCGAATCGCCGTCATCATCGATGTCCAGATCCTCGTCCGCCAGATCCACGTCAGGATCGGCGACAACCTTTTCCTTCTGGATCTCTTCATACGGGATCGGCTGCTTCGACTTCAGCACGGGCTCGGGAATCCAAGCGTACTTGCACTCGACGCAGGTGACCGGATCGGAGTTGCCGAGATCGTAAAAGCGCGTGCCGCACTTCGGGCAGCTGTGCTTGGCGCCCCATTCAGGCTTGACCATGAATATTCCTCAAGTCTGGCCCGACCGACCGGGACGGCCGACGGGCGCGAAAATCGCAGAAAGTTGATGGTGCCGCACCCCGACGAAATCAAGGAAGGCGTGGAATCAACCGAAGGCGCGCGCCTTGCCATAGGCGCACGGCGCTGTCAAAAGCCGCGCGCTTTTAGCTGCCTTACCCCATGACCCTTCTTGCTCATCGCAACCGATCAGAAAGTACCCGGACCCTTGTCGTCACATGCAACCGCAACCGCCCGCCCGCGCCGCTTCGTTGCCACCGGGCCGCTGATCGGCCGCATTCGCGTACCCGGCGACAAGTCGATCAGCCACCGCTCGATCATGCTCGGCGCGCTGGCGGTCGGCACCACCCGTGTGACGGGGCTGCTTGAAGGAGAGGACGTGCTGGCCACCGCCGCCGCGATGCGGGCCATGGGCGCCACGATCGAGCGCCACGACAGCGGGGAATGGGCGATCGAGGGCGTCGGCGTCGGTGGACTGCTGCAACCGGCGGGCGCGCTCGACATGGGCAATTCGGGCACTTCCACGCGCCTGCTGATGGGATTGGTCGCCAGCCACCCGATCACCGCCTGCTTCACCGGCGATGCCAGCCTGTCGAAGCGCCCGATGGGGCGGGTGATCGAGCCATTGTCGCAAGTCGGCGCGCAATTCACCGCCTATCCCGGCGGGCGGTTGCCGTTGATCGTTACCGGTGCCGCCGTGCCAGTGCCGATCAGCTACCGCCTGCCGGTCGCCTCGGCTCAGGTGAAAAGCGCGGTATTGCTGGCCGGACTCAACACGCCGGGTACCACCACCGTGATCGAGCCGGTGCCCACGCGTGATCATTCCGAACGCATGTTGCGCGGCTTTGGCGCGGACCTGAGCGTCGAAATCGACACCGATGGCGCCCGCGTTATCCGCCTGAACGGCCGTGCTGAGCTGCGCCCGCAAGTGATCGAGGTGCCGGGCGATCCCTCGTCCGCCGCGTTCTTCGTCGTGGCGGCGCTGCTGGTACCGGGATCGGACCTGGTGGTCGAGAACGTCGGGCTCAACCCCACGCGCGCGGCGCTGTTCGACGTGCTGCGGCTGATGGGTGGGCAGATCGTGGAGCTGAACCGGCGCGAAGTCGGCGGCGAGCCGGTGGCCGACCTGCATGTGCGCCACTCCGCGCTGACCGGGATAGAAGTCGATCCAGCGGTTGTGCCGAGCATGGTCGACGAGTTTCCGGTGCTGTTCGTCGCCGCCGCGCTCGCCTCGGGCCGCACCGTCACCCGCGGTCTTGAAGAATTGCGCGTCAAGGAGTCCGACCGGATCAGCGCGATGCGCGCCGCGCTCGAGCTTGCCGGTGCGCGCGTGACCGAGACCGAGGACGGCCTGATCATCGATGGCACCTGCGGCGATCTGCTGCGCGGGGCCAACAATGCGCCGGTCACGACCCACCTCGACCACCGCATCGCGATGAGCATGGCGGTGGCCGGGCTGGCCAGTCGCGGCGGGGTCGAAGTGGACGACACGCGCCCCATCGCCACCAGCTTTCCGGTGTTCGAGACGCTGCTGGAACAGCTTGGCGCCATCGCCGGGCCGAACGCGTGATCATCGCCGTCGATGGCCCGACCGCTTCGGGCAAAGGCACCATCGCACGCGCGCTGGCCGCGCATTTCGGCGTGCCACACCTTGATACCGGGCTGCTTTACCGCGCGGTCGGGTTTGCAGTGGCACAGGCCTGCGGCAATCCCGATGACCCGGCCGATGCAGTTGCCGCAACCGGTTTTGCCGACAGCCTGCTTGATGATCCGGCACTGCGGTCGGAAAGCTGCGGCGGGCTGGCCAGCCGGGTATCGGTGCACCCCGAAGTGCGCGCCGCGTTGCTCGACCGCCAACGCGCTTTTGCCACGCAACCGGGCGGCGCAGTGCTGGACGGGCGCGACATCGGCACCGTCATCGCCCCGCAGGCGCAGGCCAAGCTGTTCGTCACCGCCAGCGTCGCGGCCCGCGCGCTGCGTCGTCATGCCGAAATGCGCGGGCGTGGCGAAGATGTGACGCGCGCGGCGATCGAGGCAGACCTAGCCGCTCGCGATGCCCGCGATGCAGCCCGCGCCACCGCGCCTTTGTGTCAGGCCCCGGACGCGGTTCTGCTCGACACCTCGGACCTGTCGCTGGATGCGGCGGTCGATGCGGCAATCGCGCTTGTCGAAGCGCGCCTTGCCGCGCATCACGCTTAGGCACAAACGCGTAAGGCCCGCAGAAAGCCCTGAAAAGGGCCGCATGTTAACCGTCCTCCACTGGCGAAGCGACTGCCAGCGGAAGGCCCGAACATGCGGACACAAAGCCCCGAACCCCAGCCTGCAGGCTCGTTTCACGGCATCGCCGATGGTGCGCGCCGGGCGCCACGCGTCGGCGTGGAACTGCCGGTGAGGGGCAAGGCGGGGCTGATGCGGTCAACCTTTCTGCTGACCGATCTGACCCCCCAGGGCGCGCGGATCGGGGGCATCGGCATCCAACGGGTGGGCGAGCCGATCACCCTGCTCCTGCCCGGCGCGGCGCGCCCGACCATCGCGTTCGTGATCTGGGCGAATCCCAGCACCGCCGGGCTGGAATTTCTCGATCCGCTCGATGAAGAGCTGTTTGCCTCGCTCGTTGCCGATTACGCGATCGGGCAAGCGCCACTTTTGCGACAGGAAGCAGCCCCGGTTCAGCCTGCGCACAGGCTGCGCGAGGTAGTGGAGCCGATCCCGAAGCAGGCCCAGCGGTTCGCCGCCTGAGCGCTGCGCCCCGTCGTCAGGAGGCAACAATGGACTTTACCGCGCGCCATCCGCAGCGTAACGGCGAGGCGCCGCGGATCGGACGCGCTTGCGCAGCCGGTCATCGCCCAGAAATTGCGAAGACCTGACCTTGCACAAAGCTGCGCTGGCGTGAACCGCCTGCACCATCTTGACGCCGCACGGGCCCTGTTCCTGCTGCTGGGCATTCCGTTCCACGTGGCCACCACCGCGATCATGATCCTGTCGCCCGAAGCGCCGGGGTTCCGGGAAGCGCCCGCAATCGCGCTCAGCCTGTCGCTGATCCACACGTTCCGGATGTCGGCGTTCTTCATGCTGTCTGGTTTTTTTGCCGCGATGGTGCGGGAAAAGCGCGGCCAAGGCCCGTGGTTTGCCGACCGCCTTATCCGGGTCGGCGTGCCGCTGGTGGCGAGCGTGGCCAGCCTTGCGGTAATCCAGTACCACCTCAAGGTCGGCCTCTCCGAACAGTGGGCGGGCGGCTTTCACGGGTTGCCGCTGGCGTTCGAACACTTGTGGTTCCTGATCGTGCTGCTGCTGTTCGTCTGCACGTTTTCGCTGTTCCCGCTGCGCTGGCGCTCGGCTGGCGCGCCGTGGCGCAACGCATTGGCGCTGCGCGGCTGGCGGGCACTGGGCCTGATCCTTGGCCTTGCGCTGTGGGGCGCACTGCTGGCGGGTGCCGCCTATGGGCTGGAACTGCAGGACAACGAGGCAGTGTTCGACCAGCAATTGCTGATCCGCTATCTACAATATGCCCCCGCCTTCGGACTGGGTGCGCTGGCATGGCACTGGCGGATGGGCGAACACGTGTTCAACCTGCCGCTGCGCCGGACCCTGCCGCTGGCGCTGCCGTTCGTGGCACTGCATGTCTGGCTCGACCCGATGGCACGACCGGCGTTCGGCCTGCCGATGGACATCGATCCGATGTGGCGGCTGGTCGACGGCGTGGCCAGTCAGGTGGCGGGCATTCTTGCCTCGCTGGTGGCGTTCGGCGTGCTTGCCCGGCTGGCCTCGCGCCCAAGCAAAGTCGTCGCCTTCCTCGTCGACGGCGCGATGGCGATCTACCTGTTCCACATGACCTGGGCGATGATTGCGATCACGCTGATGGCGCGCCTGCTGCCCACCTCGCCCATGCCGGTGGTACAGTGGCTGGTCATCTCGGGTCTGGTGCTGCTGGCATCGGCCGGGTGTTACCTGCTGGTGCGGCGCAATACGCTGCTGGCGTTGGCGTTCTGCGGCATACGCCCGCAACGCGGCGGAGCGACCCGCCCGGCGCGCGCTTGATGCCCCGCACCGCGCGACAACTGAGACAGCGGGCTTGCATCTGCGGCCAGATCGGCTAAGGGCCCCGCTTCCCCGCTGGCTTTGCCGTCGGGGACTCGAAGAAAGCCGGAGGGGCCCCGCAATCCCGCGGATCAGCCAGCGATCGGTTAGATTGAAAAGGACGCATGAAGCATGCCGCTATACGAGCATGTGTTTCTGGCGCGCCAGGATCTGAGCCAGGCTCAGGTCGATGTGCTTGCTGCCACTGCCACCGAAATCGTTGAAACCAACAACGGCAAAGTCACCAAGACCGAGTCGTGGGGTCTGCGTTCGCTGGCGTACAAGATCCAGAAGAACCGCAAGGCGCACTTCGTGCTGCTCAACATCGACGCCCCTGCGGGCGTGGTGGCCGAGCTTGAGCGCCAGACGGCGATCAACGAAGATGTCATCCGTTTCCTCACCGTGCGCGTCGATGAACACGAAGCCGGCCCTTCGGTGATGGTGCGCAAGAACGATCGCGAGCGCAGCCGCCGCCGCGAGCGCGAAGGGGAATAAGCAATGGCCCGTCCGTTTTTCCGCCGCCGCAAGAGCTGCCCGTTCTCGGGCAAGAACGCTCCGAAGATCGACTATAAGGACGTGCGTCTGCTGCAGGGCTTCATGTCCGAGCGTGGCAAGATCGTTCCCAGCCGCATCACCGCCGTTTCGGCAAAGAAGCAGCGCGAGCTGAGCCAGGCGATCAAGCGCGCCCGGCACGTCGGCCTGCTTCCCTACCTCGTCAAGTAAGGAGCGCCAGACATGCAGATCATCCTGCTCGAGCGCATCGAGAAGCTGGGCGGAATTGGCGATGAAGTGACCGTCAAGGACGGTTACGCACGCAACTTCCTGCTGCCCAACAAGAAGGCGCTGCGCGCCAACAACGCCAACCGTCAGGTCTTCGAAGCCAACCGCGCGCGCATCGAAGCCGAAAACGCGGCCCGCCGCGAAGACGCCAAGGTCGAATCGGGCAACGTCGAAGGCCGCGAAGTCGTCCTGATCCGTGCCTCGTCCAACGCTGGCCAGCTTTACGGTTCGGTGTCGGTGCGCGACATCTCCGACGCACTGGTCGAACAGGGCGCCAAGGTGAACAAGTCCATGGTCGTGCTGGAACGCCCGATCAAGACGCTGGGCGTCTATGACGTTCGCGTTGCGCTGCACCCGGAAGTGTCGGTGACGGTCAAGGTCAACGTGGCCCGCTCGCCCGACGAAGCCGAACTGCAGTCGAAGGGCGTCAACGTCATCGACGCGATGTTCGACACCGAAGTCGGCGGCTTCACCGAAGCTTACGATCCCAATGCGGAACCGGGCGAAATCCCGACCGACCTGCTCGACGACGATTCGGCCGAAGCCGAAGCCTGATCGAACGGTCTGTTCGCAGATGAAACGGGGCGCTTCCGCAAGGAGGCGCCCTTTTTCGTATCCACCCCGGCCGGATCGCGCAAATCCGCGCCTTGCATTTGCAATCGTCAAGTTACCGGCGATCCGATCCTCTTGCCGTAATCCGGCCCCTGCGCCATGACTGAGCATATGGGGAAAACGTCAGGGCATTCACCGGTGCGCAATCGCCGCAGGACTTGGGTCTTTGCCGGACTTGCCGCATTGCTCGCAGGGTCGGCCGGCATTGCCATCGCGGTCGTGCCCAGCAGGCCGACACCTGCGCCGAATCCACCGGCCACAGCCGCCCCAGCCAAACCAGCGCCCACCCCCGTCAACGCCGCGCGTGCCAATGCCGCCAAGGCGCGCAGTGCCGCGGCGCAAGCGCCGGTCTCGGTGCTGATCCGCCGCGATGACTGGGGCATCGCCCACGTCTCGGGCAAGACCGACGCCGATGCGGTCTACGGCCTTGCCTATGCGCAGGCCGAGGATGATTTCCCGCGGCTTGAAAACAACTATATCGTCAGCCTAGGGCGTCTGGCCGAAGCCGACGGGGAAAAGGCGATCTGGCAGGATCTGCGCCAACGGCTGTTCGTCGATCCGGATCGGTTGAAGGCCGACTATGCCCGCGCGCCGGTTTGGCTGCGCACGCTGATGCAGGCATGGGCGGCCGGATTGAACGCCTATCTGGCCGACCATCCGCAAGTGAAGCCGCGCGTGATCCGCTCGTTCGAACCGTGGATGGCGCTGGCGTTCACCGAGGGCAGCATCGAGAACGACTTCTTCCGTGCGCCGTTGACGCAACTGCAGGCGTTCTATGGCGGCGAGAAGCTGGCGATGACCGCCGATGAGCGCGGGTTGACCAACCGCGAACCGATGGGTTCGAACAGCATGGCGATCGCTCCGTCGCGCACCCGCGATGGCCATGCGCTGTTGCTGATCAACCCGCATACGCCGTTCTTCTTTCGGTCAGAGGCGCAGATCACCAGCGCCACCGGGCTCAACGCCTATGGCGCGGTCACCTGGGGGCAGTTCTTCGTCTATCAGGGGTTCAATCCGCAGGCCGGGTGGGCGATCACCGTCTCAGGCGCCGACAATGTCGATGAATTTGCCGAAACCGTGGTGCCGTTGCCGTTGGGCGGCATGGGCTATCGCTTCGGCAAGGAGGTGCGCCCGTTGACCCAGCGCCCGGTGACGCTGAGCTGGCGCAAACCCGATGGCACGCTGGCCAGCCGCCGCTTTCTCACATGGGCCAGCCACCATGGACCGATCGTACGCGACGATGGCGGCAAGTGGATCGCGCTGGCGGTGCACAACAATCCGCTGGCCAGCCTGCAGCAAAGCTGGCTGCGAATGAAAGTCCGCAACATCGCGGACTTTCAGAAGGTCGAGTCATTCCGCGCCAACGCCACCGTCAACACCGCCTTTGCCGACAGCAAGGGTGAGATCGGGTTCTTCCTGCCACAGTTCGTGGCCAAGCGGTCCGACGCGTTCGACCGGCGGGCGCCGGTGGACGGCAGCAATCCGGCGGCCGACTGGCAGGGCCCGACCGAGCTTGCCGCGATCCCGCACGTCATCAACCCGGCCAGTGGCTGGGTCTACAACAGCAACAACGAACCGTGGGGATCGGCGGGCAAGAACAGCCCGAACAAGGCCGCATTCCCGCGCTATATGGATCAGGTCGGCACCAATCCGCGCGCAACGCATGCCGAATGGCTGCTCAATCGCCCGGTCAAGTTCACGCTCGATGGGCTGGTGCGCGCGGCCTATGATTCGTGGTTGCCAGCGTTTGACCGGCTGTTGCCGCCGTTGTTCGCCGCCGACAAGGCCGCTCCCGATCCCGCCCATGACGCGGCGATCGCGCTGCTGCGCGGCTGGGACCGGCGTTGGGGCCTCGATTCGACCGCCACCAGCCTGGCGGTGTTCTGGGGTGAGGCGCTGTGGGCCAAAGGGGCAGCCGCCGCCCAGCGCGATCGCATTACCATGTGGGAATGGATGGAAAAGCGCGCCACGCCCGAACAGCGGCTTGCCGCGCTGGACGAGGCGCTTGCCCGCTTGAAGGGCGACTTCGGCGACTGGCGGGTTCCGTGGAGCGAGATCAACCGCTTCCAGCGCAACGATGGCGCACTCAACCAGACGTACAGCGACTTGCGGCCATCGACGCCGATCCCGTTCACCAGCGTGCAATGGGGCTCGCTCGCCGCATTCCGCGCGCAGCGCATGCCCGGCACCAAGCGCTACTACGGCTATCACGGCAACGGCTTTGTCGCGGTGGTCGAGTTCGGCCCCCGTGTCCGCGCCCGCGCGATCAGCGTCGGCGGCGCCAGCGGCGATCCGAAATCGCGGCACTTCACCGACCAGATCGACCGCTATGCCCATGGCGAATTGCGCCCGATCTATTTCTATCCCGACGATCTGGCTCGCCACACGACCTCTGCGCGCGTGCTGGTCCGCCATTGATGCCATCTGCCCGAAGGAACCCCGGCATGACCTTGCTCCGTCGCAGCCTTATGGCCCGTCTCGCCGCCCTGTCCGCCCTGCCTCTGCTGGCCCTGTGCGCCGCGCCAGCGCATGCAGTCAAGCCGACCGCTGCCGCCCCGCGCGCCGTCACCATCACCCGCGACGACTGGGGCATCGCCCACGTCCATGGCGCAACCGATGCCGATGCGATCTATGGCATGATCTATGCGCAGGCAGAGGACGACTTTCCCCGGATCGAGCGCAACTTCCTCGTCAATCTGGGGCGCCTGGCCGAAGCCGAGGGCGACGGCGCGGTGTGGCAGGACTTGCGCCAGCGGCTGTTCATCGACCCCGAGGGGCTCAAGGCCGACTATGCCAAAAGCCCGGTCTGGCTGCGCAAGCTGATGGATGCCTGGGCGGCCGGGCTCAACGCCTATCTGGCCGATCACCCGCAGACAAAGGCCAAAGTGCTGACCCGGTTCGAGCCGTGGATGGCGCTGAGCTTTTCCGAAGGCAGCATCGGCGGCGATATCGAGGAAGTGCCGCTGAGCCAGCTGGAAGCGTTCTATGGCAAGAAGCAGGTGGCGCTGACCATGGCCGAGCGCGGCTTGCTGTTCCGCGAACCGCAAGGGTCGAACGGCATGGCCATCGCCCCGGCGCTGACCAAGGACGGCCATGCGCTGCTGCTGATCAATCCGCACACCAGCTTCTTCTTCCGGTCGGAACAGCAAGTCAGCAGCGACACCGGGTTGAACGTCTATGGCGCGGCGACGTGGGGCCAGTTCTTCATCTATCAGGGCTTCAACGCGCAGGCCGGTTGGATGCACACCAGCAGCACCATCGACAACATCGACGAATTTGCCGAAACCGTACTGCCGCTGCCGACGGGCGGAACCGGCTATCGCTATGGCAAGGAATTGCGCCCGCTCACCGTCAAGCCCGTTACCTTGCAGGTGCGGCAGGCCGATGGCTCGCTGAAAACCCGGACCTTCACCACGTATGCCAGCCACCATGGGCCGATCACGCGCGCCGATGGCGACAAGTGGATCGCCACAGCGCTGATGAATCGTCCGGTCGCTGCGCTTCAGCAAAGCTTCCTGCGCACCAAGCAGACCGATCTGGCCGGTTTCCTGAAGGTGGCCGCGCTGCAGGCCAACAGTTCGAACAACACCCTGTTTGCCGACAGCAAGGGCGAGATCGCCTATCTCCACCCGCAATTCGTGCCGGTCCGCGATGGTCGCTTTGACTATACCAAGCCGGTCGATGGCAGCGATCCCGCCACCGACTGGAAGGGACTGCATCCGCTGTCCAGCCTGCCACAGGCCATAAATCCGAAGAACGGCTGGGTATTCAACACCAACAATGGCCCGTGGAGCGCGGCCGGGCCCGACAGTCCGCGCGCCGCCGACTTCCCGCGCTACATGGATCAGGTCGGTGAAAATCCGCGCGGGCCGCATGCGGTCAAGGTGTTGCAAGGCCGCAAGGATTTCACGCTCGATGAACTGATGCGCGCGGCCTACGATCCGTGGCTGCCAGCCTTCACCCGCCTGCTGCCCGGCCTGTTCGCTGCCGACGCCGCCGCGCCCGACGCTGCGCGTGCCGCCCCTATCGCGCTGCTGAAAAGCTGGAACCAGCGCAATGGCATCGCCTCGACCGCCACCAGCCTTGCGGTGTTCTGGGCCGAGGCGCTGTGGGCCAAGGGCGCCGCGGATGCCAAGGCGCAGGGCATTTCGGTCTACGACTGGATGGATGCCAAGGCCACGCCAGAACAGCGCCTCGCCGCTCTGGATGAAGCGGTGGCGCGGTTGCAGGCCGACTTTGGTACTTGGGCCGTCCCGTGGGGCGAAATCAACCGCTACCAGCGCAATGACGGCGCAATCGAGCAGACGTTCGATGACGCCAAGCCGAGCACGCCCATCGCCTTTGCCAGCGCGCAGTGGGGGGCCCTCGCCTCGTTCGGGGCCAAGCGCTATCCGGGCACGAAGCGCTATTACGGCACCAAGGGCAACAGCTTCGTCGCGGTGGTGGAATTCGGCCCGCAAGTGCGCGCCCGCGCCGTCAGCATCGGCGGCGAAAGCAACGACCCCGCCTCGCCCCACTTCGCCGATCAGGTCGACCGCTACGCCCACGGCAACTTGCGCCCGGTCTACTTCACCCCCGCCGATCTTGCCGGGCACATCAAGGGCACGCAGGTGCTGACGATCAAATAGGCCGCGTGGGTGATTTAGGGGGGTGGCCCAATGTGTTGGCGAGTGGCTGGAAGCGCCCACTTGCAGACATCGCGGTTCACCAAAAATCCAACCAGAACCTGACGTCGCCCCGTGCTTGACACGGGGCTTGGCTGCCTTTCGGCGTCGCCTCACGGCACCATCCCCGCTGGATACCACTGGTCCCGAAAATCCAGCCAGCCGCCCTTTTCCCTCGCTCCCACATGCCAAACGCGAGGCCGCAAGGAAAGCCCGGCCCCGTGTCAAGCACGGGGCGACGGACAAGGTGTTTGTAGAAATGTCCGCTAACCACCAATTCCCGCCGTCGTGCTGAGGTGGCGCAACGATTTTTCCCGGATGGCAGCAGCCGCAACAGTTGCGGACATTGCCGATGACTGACAAGGATTCAGGATGAACGTCTCGATAAGCTTGGCTTCATTTGCGCTGCTTGTAAGCGCCTCATCGTTGCCCGCTTCTCATGACGATGCACCGCTATACGTCGTATCGGTGACATTTGAGAGGGGCGAATGCTGGATTTGGACGGGAGATGTTGGTTTGACTGCCGCTCAGTTCCAAAGCGACTTGGAGGCCCGGTTCGACAAGAAGCGTGGAATTGTCATCACGCACGCTCCGGCCACGCCAACGAGATGTGTGCAATCAGCGCTAAACTCAGCAAGGCGTGCCGGATTCAAGATTGTGAAGGCTCAATCTCGACATGACGCAGGTCCGATAGGTCCTCCTTTGAACGGCAGCTAACCACCACATTCCGCCGTTTGATCGATCAATGGATTTGTCCGAACCGCCTCGCCCGATCCTTTCCGCTCCACTTCCGGGGCAACGCCTTTGCAGCGTCACCAAGGCGCGATAGAGTTCGGCGGATGGACGCCATTGCCACCATCCTCGCCGAACTCGCCCGCCTCTATGACCGCGCCGTGGCGCAGTTGCGCGCCGATATCGCCGCCTTTGCCGACAATGGCACGGTTCCGCCGGCATCGCGGCGGCGCGATGGGTCATATTGCTACCCCGAACTGCGCATCCGCCTGCCGGGCGATCCCGACAACGTGTCCACGGGCCGCGCCTTCGGGCGGCTTACCCAGCGCGGCAACTATGCCTGCACGGTGACGCGCCCGTCGCTCTACGCCGATTATCTGGGCGAACAGTTGCGGCTGATTCTTGAGGATTACGATGTCGGCGTCGAGGTCGCGCCATCGCGTCAGGAAATCCCGTTCCCCTATGTGCTCGACGGCGCCTATGGCGCACAAATCGGCAAAGTGCGGCCGCAGGATCTTGCCCGTCACTTTCCCACAACCGAACTGGCCCACATCGGGGATGAGATTGCCGATGCCGAATACATCGTCGGCGATGGCCCGTTCCCGCTCAGCCTGTTCGACGGGTTGCGCACCGATTTCAGCCTTGCCCGGCTGGCGCATTACACCGGCACCCGGCCCGAAGCGTTCCAGAAGTACATCCTGTTCACCAACTACCACCGCTATGTCGATGAATTCGTTGGCTGGGCCGGGAAGCAACTGGATGGGTCACGCTATGTCGCGCTGTCGGGCGCGGGCGGCATGGAGATCACCGAACGCACCGACGATGCCCGCGACCGCCTGTCCGACACCGCATGGCGGCGGCACCAGATGCCGGCCTATCACCTTGTCGCGCCCGACCGGTCGGGCATCACGCTGGTCAACATCGGCGTCGGCCCCAGCAACGCCAAGACCATCTGCGACCATCTGGCCGTGCTGCGCCCCGAAGCGTGGCTGATGATCGGCCACTGCGGCGGCCTGCGCCCCACCCAGCAGATCGGCGACTATGTGCTGGCACACGCCTATCTGCGCGACGATCACGTGCTCGATCCGGTACTGCCGCCTGAAATCCCCATCCCCGCCATCGCCGAAGTGCAGGTGGCCTTGCAGGCGGCGGCCGAAATGGTCAGCGGCACCGGCGGCGCCGACCTGAAAAAGCGCATGCGCACCGGCACCGTGGTGACAACCGACGATCGCAACTGGGAACTGCGCTATTCGCATTCGGCCAAGCGGCTGAACCTGTCGCGCGCGGTCGGCATCGACATGGAAAGCGCCACCATCGCCGCGCAAGGTTACCGCTTCCGCGTACCCTACGGAACCCTGCTATGCGTGTCCGACAAGCCGCTGCACGGCGAAATCAAGCTGCCGGGACAGGCCAACCGCTTTTATGAGGAAGCCATCGCCGCCCACCTCGAAATCGGCACGACCGCCTGCGAACTGCTCCGCCAGCAAGGCGCCCGTCTGCACAGCCGCAAGCTGCGCGCGTTTAACGAGCCGCCCTTCCGCTAACGCAGGGCGGTCGGACGGTAACGAGCCGCCTTGCGCCAATCCGGAATGACCGCAGTCGAGTCGTCAAATTGACTTTACCAAGCACTGCTATTATCGGCAGGACATGAATAACAACGTCGCCTTTCTGGCCACCGATGTCGGGCGGCTGTTCCGCAAGCGGTTCGACGTGGCCGCGCGCCAGCTCGGCGTCACTGGCCCGCAATGGCGCATGCTCGCCGCCATCCGGCGCACCCCCGGAACCAACCAGTGCGCGTTGGCGAGTTGGCTGGAGGTGGAGGCGATCACCGCCGGGCGTATGATCGACCGGCTGGAGAAAGTGGGCTTTGTCGAACGTCGCCACGATCCTGCCGACCGGCGCAAGTGGCGGTTGTTCCTGACCCCCGAATCCGAACGGCTGATGGAACGGTTGGCCGAATGCGCGACTGACGTGTTTGCCGACGCGCTGGTCGGGTTTGACGATACCGAGCATCAGCAAGTCCTTGCACTGTTGCAACGGCTGCGCGCGAACTTGTCCGATGAACCGATAACCGAAGCGAAACTGGCCCATGGCTGAAGCCGATCCCTTTCCCGCCAAGGATACGCCCGCCTTGCAAGCTGCCGCCGCCCATGTTCAGCGCACCCGTGCCCGCCGCAGCCGATTGGCGTTGATGGTGGCGGGTCCGATCATCGTGATCGGGATCGCTCTGTGGTACTGGTTCGGCCATCAAGGTGAGGTCGAGACCGACAACGCCTATCTGAAACAGGACATGGTTTCGGTGGCTGGCGAACTGACCGGCCTTGTCACATCGGTCAACGTCCGCGAGAACCAGCATGTGAATGCAGGCGACGTGCTGTTCACCATCGATCCGTCCAACTTCAAGGTCGCCATCGACCAGGCCGATGCCCAGATCGCCAACGCCCAATCGCGGATCATCGCGCTGCAGGCCGATGTCGGCGCCAACGCTGCCGATCTGGCCGGTGCGCGCGACGACGTGGCGCTGGCCGAAGCGAACTTCGCGCGCGCCAAGGCCTTGCTCGACCGGGGTTTCAACACCCGCGCCAACATGGATCAGGCGCAGCACGCCGTCGCCAGTGCGCGCGACCGACTGTTCTCGATCGAGGCCGAGGTGGAAAAAGCGCGCGCGCAGCTCGCTCAGGGCGCGCAAGTGCCGGGGGTTAACCCGGCCGTTGCTGCCGCACGCGCGTCGCGTGCCAAGGCCACGCTCGATCTGCACCGCACCGTGGTGCGAGCGCCCGCTGCGGGCATCGTCACGCAAGTTTCACGGCTGCAAGTCGGGCAGATGGTGTTCCCCGGGGTGCCGATGGCAACGGTCATGCGCGACGGCGGTACGCGGGTCGACGCCAACTTCAAGGAAACCGACCTCAACCATATGCGTGCAGGGCAGAAAGCCGACATTCGGCTCGATGCCTATCCCGGGTTGAAGCTGACAGGCCATGTCGATTCAATCGGAGCGGGCACGGGGTCCGAATTTTCGGTGCTGCCTGCACAGAACGCCACCGGCAACTGGGTCAAGGTGATCCAGCGCGTGCCGGTACGGATCGCCATCGACAGCAAGTCCGACCGGCCGCTGATCGCAGGGTTGAGCGCCACAGTAACGGTCCATGTCGGCAAATAGGGCCATGGCCGACACCGATGTTCCGGTGATCGTGTCGCGCAACCGGGCGCTGCTGCTGGTCGGCGCGATGGCGGCGATGATCATGCAGACGCTCGATACCACCATCGCCAACGTCGCGCTGCCGCACATGGCGGCTTCGCTGGGGGCGACGCAGGACACGATCACCTGGGTGCTGACCAGCTATGTGCTGGCCTCTGCCGTGGCGCTGCCTCTGGCTGGTTGGCTGGTCAACCGGGTGGGTCTGCGCCAGCTCATGCTCGGATCGGTCCTGCTGTTCACGGTCGCATCGATGCTGTGCGGTGCGGCGCAGAGCATCGAGCAGATGGTGCTGTTCCGCATCTTGCAGGGCCTTGCCGGAGCCTTTCTGGCGCCACTTGCGCAGACGATCACACTTGATTCCAGCACGCTGGCCGAACGCCCCCGGATGATGTCGATCTATACCCAAGGCGTTATGCTGGGGCCGATCTGCGGTCCGATCATCGGCGGTTTCCTGACCGACAACTACAACTGGCGCTGGGTGTTCTACGTCAACCTGCCGGTGGGGATCGGATGTTTCGCGCTGCTGCTGCTGTTTCTGCCCAAAACCCCGACCCAACCGCGCAAGATCGACCTATTCGGCTGGATTCTGGTGGCGCTGGCGGTGTCCGCAATGCAGTTGATCCTCGATCGCGGGCTGACCAAGGACTGGTTCGCGTCGGGCGAGATCGTGATCTACGCGATCATTGCCGCCAGTTGCGGCTGGATGGCCGTGATCCATCTGATAAGTAACGAGCACCCCCTGTTTCCGCTGGCGCTGTTCCGCGACCGCAACTTTACCGTCGGCCTTGGCTTCATGTTCCTGATCGGACTGGTGATGATGTCGGTCATGGCGCTGCTGCCCGGGCTGCTCCAACAGATCTATGGCTATACGCCGTTCCAGTCGGGGCTACTGTTATGTCCGCGCGGGGTAGGCATGCTGCTGTCGATCACGCTGTTCGGGCCGCTGATGGCCAGGGTCGATCCGCGCGCGCTGTTGACCATAGGCCTGTTGCTGATGGCGCTGTCGCTGTGGCTGATGACTGGCTGGTCGGTGGAAATGCCGCGCGAACCGATCATCATGACCGGCCTGATCCAGGGGGTGGGCATCAGCTTCACGTTCATGCCGATGAACCTGATCTCCTTTGCCACCCTTCCTTCAGCCTACCGTACCGATGGGTCGAGCCTCGGCAACCTGATGCGCAATCTGGGATCGTCGGTTGGCATTTCGGCCGCCTCGGTCATGCTGGCGCGCAATCTGCAGATCAACCATGCCGAGATCGGCGCCCACGTCACGCGGATGCTGGTGCCGTTCGATCTTGATCGCATCACCGCTTACGGTGGCGCGGCCGAAATGGCGCTGCGCGTGGTCGATGGCATGGTCAACCAGCAGGCCGCAATGGTCGCGTACATCGACGATTTCTTCGGCATGGCAATCGCCTGTGTAGCCGCAGTTCCGTTCCTGCTGCTGGTCAGGTGGCGCAAGCAGGCCACTGCCGGACCATCCTCGGCATCTGCCAGCGTGGCTGAGGCTGCGCACTGACAGCGATCCGGCAGGGCAAGTCGACGCCCAAGCTACCATCCCCCGAGCTACCCGCCCCGAGCTATCCTCCCCCGCGCTACCCGCCCAACGCGCGATGGCAGGCCAGCACCGCCTGAGCCAGTGCCGCGCGCGCCTCAACGACTTGGGCCTTGGCCGCGATCTGTGCCAGAGTTGCGCCGCGCAACTGATCCTGACTGATCTCGCCCACCCGCAGCGCGGCCTCGGCGCGGTGCAAGGCGCTGCTGACGGCGGTTAACTGGTCTTGCTGCGCCTGCAACGCCGCACGCCTTGCGGCCAGCGCGGCAAAGCTGCTTTCCACTTGCGATCCGGCCTTCAGCACGGCGCCGCGATAGCTGGCCAGCGACTCCCGTTCGCGCCCTTTGGCGGCGGCGACTTCCGCATCGATGCGGGCAAAGTCGAACAGCCGCCAGCGCAACCCGATGGCCCCTTGCGTAACCCGTGCCGAATCCGCGCCGAAGCTGCCAAGGCTGTTCGTGTCCCAACCGATCAACCCGTTGAGCGTCACGTGCGGCCAGTATTCCCCCAGCGCTGCGCCGACGCGGGCGTGCGCGGCCAGCACTTGCGCTTCGGCCACGACCAGATCGGGACGCAAGCGCAGCAGGTCGGCGGGAACTCCGGCCGCAGGATCACTTGCCTGCGGGATGTCGGCGGCACCGGCCAGTTCGGGCAGTGGCGTCTGCGCAGTCACCCCGGTCAGCACCGCCAGTCCATAGCGCGCCGCATCAACTTGCGCGCGCAACAGCGGAACTGCCGCCGACGCGGCGCTGCGCTCGGCGGCACGGTCATCGCGATCGCGCGCTGAACCATCCTGATGCGCCAGCCGCGCCTCGGCAAAGCGCAGGCGGTCGGAAAGCTGATCTACGCGCGCTTGCGCCAGCGCCAGTTGCGCCTGCGCCGCGCGGTAATCGAGATAGCTTTCGACCACCGAGGCGGCGACCGCCAGTTGCGCTGCTGCGAGTCCGGCTTGCGCAGCCACGGCGTCGGCGCGCGCGGCCTGCTGGCCCTTGCGCAAGCCCCCTGCCAGATCGAGATCCCAGCCCAGACTGGCTGACAGCACCGCCTCGTTCTGGGTGCGCGACAGCGTGGGCACATAGCGCGTCAGCCGCCCCAAGCCGCTGTCGAGCGACTGTTCGGCGCGGGCGAGCGAGCCTGATACCTGACCGGACGGCAACCGCGCCGCGCCATTGGCCCTGCTGGCCGCGCGCGCTTGGTCGACACGGGCCAAGGCAACTGCCACGTCGGTATTGTCCGCAAGCGCGCGGGCGACCAGCGCATCGAGCGCCGGGTCGCCATAGGCATGCCACCAGCCCTCCTGCTGCGCACTTGCCGCCAGCCCCGTTTGCTGGCGAGGCGCGGCATTGGCGGCCTGCCAGTTCGGCGCGACCGGCGGCTTGAGCGGCGCAAGCGGAGGATTGCCGGCGCATCCCGCCAACAGCAAGGTGGCGCAAAGCGGGCTGACAAACCGAGACAAGCGGATCATGCCACGGCTCCTTGTAGGGCAGCACCGTCGGACACCTGCCCGTCGGCAGAGCGGTGGCCGGCCAGCAGCAGGTACATCACCGGCGTGGCGATGCGCGCCAGCAGGGTCGAGGTAACCAGCCCGCCGATCATCGCGATGGCCATCGGTGAATAGAGCCCGTTGCCCTCGATCGCCAGCGGCAGCAGCCCGCCGATGGCCGTGATCGAGGTGAGCAGCACCGGCAGGAAGCGCATCTCGCCTGCCCGCTCCACCGCCTCGCGGATGCCCATCCCTTCGCGGCGCAACTGCTCGGTGAAGTCGACCAGCAGCAGCGAGTTCTTGATCTCAATGCCGACGAGCGCGATCAGGCCGACCGAGGCGGTGAACGACAGGCTGTTGCCCGTCAGCCACAGCGCGGCCACCGCGCCGAAGAAGCCCAGCGGCACCACGCCTGCAACCACCGCCACCAGCCGGAACCGGCCGAATTCAAGCACCAGAACCGCCAGAATGCCAAGCGATGCCGCAATGATCGCTGGGAGCAATCCGCCAAAGCTGCGCGCCTGCGTTTCCGCTTCGCCACCGACTTTCAGCGCATAGCCGGGCGGCAACGGAATGGCGGACTGGATGCGCTCCACCGCCGACTTGGTGGCGCGCGATACCAGCGTGCCTTCGTTGACCCATGCGGTCAGCGTGACCGAGCGTTCGCGCTGGTAGCGGTCGACCTCGGCCGGACCCGAGACCGCGATCGGCTTGGCAAGGCTGGACAGCGGCACGCTGGCGCCGCTGGCAGTGGGCACCAGAATCCGGTCGAGCGCGGCGATTTCGTTGCGTTCGGCCATCGGCAAGCGGACGGTAACCGGATATTCGTCGTCGTCGCCATCACGCACGATCGCCGGAGAGACCCCGCCCAGCGCCATCTGCACCGCACTGCGCAAGGCACCGGACGGCACTCCCAAGGCGCGGGCGCGGGCATCGTCGACCGACAGCGTCAGGTCGGTACGCGCCAGCCGCAGCGGATTGCCGACGTCGCGCAGTTCGGGCATCGATGACAGCACACCTTCTGCCTGATGTGCCAGCCGGGTCAGGGTCGCCACATCGGGTCCGACGATGCGCAAGGCGACCGGCGCGTCGACCGAGGGCCCTTGCGTAAACGTGACGAGCTTGATCCGCGCGCCCGGCATGCGGGCGAAATCGGCGCGTAACCGTTCGAGCACTTGCGGGCTGCTTTCGGGCTCCCACTTGCGCAAGGCCGCCGCCACTTCGCCCAGCGCCGGATCTTCGGGCGACGGCTGGTTGTTGTAGTAGAGCGTTGGGCTGCCGCGGCCGGCGTTGGCAACCGTCCAGGCAATCGCGCTTTCCCGGCGCAACCGCTGTTCGACGCGGGCAACCATGGCCTCGGTCGTCTGCAAGGCAGAGCCGCGCGGCATTTCGACGCGGACCACGAATTGCGGCAGATCGGCGGGTGGAAACAGGCTGGTGCCGATGGCCATGAGCAGTGGCACGGCCAGCAACGAAAGCGCCAGCACGCTGCCAAGCGCGCGCCATGGCCGGTCGAGCGCACGGTGCAACAGCGGCGCATAGACCCGCTCGATCACGCCGGTCAGCCCGCGCAACAGGCGGTTGCCGTGCGGATCCTCATCGCGCTTCAGCACGCGCGCCGCCACGAACGGGATCAGCGTAAGCGCCACCAGCAACGAACCCGCGACCGTGCCCAGCACCGAGACCGGCAACGAGCGGATGAACTCGCCCGAGGCTTCGGGCAGCGCGATCAGCGGCAGGAACGCGAACATGAGGCAGGCGGTACAACCCATCACCGCCATGGCGATTTGCGAGGTGGCGCCGATGGCGGCGGTAGTGCGGTCGGCCCCTTCGCGCAGCCAGCGCGCCACGTTCTCGATCACCACGATGGCGTCATCGACCAGCAAACCCAATGACAGCACGAACCCGGCGACCGACAACTGGTTCAACGTCAAGCCGAACGCGGCCAACGCCAGCACCCCGATCAGCAGGGAAACCGGGATCGCCACCATCACCACCACGGCGGCGCGCCAGCCCAGCGGCAGCAGCGTGATCGCCACGATGCCAAGCGCCAGCAGCAGGTCGCGGGTCAGGTGATCGAGCCGGTCCTTGACGTTCTCGGCCTGAACGAAGCCCTTTTCCAGCCGCACGCTGCCGGGCAGGATCTGGCGGAAGGCCGCGATTTCGCGGTCGATGGTGCGGGTCAGCACGGTCACATCCTGCCGGTTGCCCTGTTCGGCCGTGACCAGCAGCGCGCGCTTGCCGTTGAAGTGGATGATGTGGCGCGGCTCGCGCTCGGCCCAGGACACGTCGGCAAGGTCGCCCAACCGGATCGTCAGACCGCTAGCGGTGGTCAGGGGTGTGGCGCGGACCGCAGCCAGATCGGGATAGGCACCGGCATAGCGCACGTTGAAACGGCGATCGCCGGTGTTGAGCGAGCCAATCGGCGTATCGCTACCGCCAGCGCGCAGGGCATCGACCACCGCTCCCGGTGCGATGCCTTGGGCGGCCATGCGCGCCATGTCGAGCGAGACGCGCACCTCGCCCTGCGAGGCGCCGAGCACTTCGGCCTTGCGGATGCCGGGCACCCGCGCAAGCCGGTTCTTGAGGTCGCGGGCGACCTTTTCGAACGAGCGCATCGGCAGAATGTCGCTGACCAGCGCGATCTGCATCATCGGCACCGATGTCGGGCGGTGGCGGATGATATCCACCCGCACCACACCGGTCGGCAGGTTCGGACGCAGGGAATTCACCTCACGCACGACCTCGTCGTACTTGCGTTCGGCGTTGACGCCCCAGACATATTCGGCCTCGATCGTGGCGACGCCATCGCCGCTGGTTGATTTGAGGTCGCGCAAGTCGTCGAGCCCGGCGAGCGCGTCCTCGATGGGACGGGTCACCTGCTGCTCGACCGCCTGCGGCAAGGCGCCGGGCAAGACCACCACGACCGTGAAACCGGGGCTTGAGAGCGGCGGATCTTCGGTGCGGGGCAGGCCCATCGCGGTGATGATGCCCAGCGCCACCAGCAGCGACAGAGCCAGCAGCATGAACTGCGAGCGCCCGACGGCAAAGCGGATCAAGCCGTTCACGGTGTCACCGTGACGCGCTGACCTTCGCTGACGAAACCGGCCCCCTTGGTGATCACCCGCGCGCCCGCAGCCAGCCCGGTGATCCGCGCCTCACGGTCGACGAAGCCCAGCAGCCCCACCGGTTTACGCCGGGCACGTGCACCGCTGTCGATCACATAGACCCAACCGCGATCGCCCTGCGCCTCAAGCACAGCTTCGGCGGGGATCGTGCTGACGTCGGAACCGTTTGCGGCCCCCAAACCGTTAGCAAAGCGCGCTGACGCAGGAGTACCGCTCACGGCTCCCGATCCGGCAGGCAACACCAGATCGATCTGCAGCAGTCCGCTGCGTGCATCGGCGGCGGCGGCCTTGCGCAGCACGCGCGCGTTCAGGGTCTGCCCCGATGCCAGAGCCACGCTGGCGTGCTGGCCCGCGCGCAAGCCTTGCGCAACGGCAACCGGCACTTGCACACTGGCAACCAGCGGCGAGGCTGTATCCGCCACCGTCACCAGCGACTGGCCCGCCGCTGCCACCTCGCCCACTTCGCCGCGCCGGGCGATCACCGCACCGGCAAAGGGCATCACCAGTCGGGTCGATTGCAGGTCATAGCGGGCCGCTTGCGCCGCCGCTTCAGCCGCTCGCGCGGCATCGGCTCCATCGCTGGCCTGCGCGCCCGCGGCGGCGCCTTCCAGCGCAAGCGCGGCATAGCGACCGGCAGCGCGGCGTGCGCGATCAAGATCGGCTGCTGCGCGCTGGCTGGCCGCGGCATAAGCCGTCGCTTCGATGCTGACGAGCAATCCACCGCGCGGCAGGTGATCACCGATTCGCACCGGATAGGCCGCAATCCGCCCCGGCAGCCGGAACGCCAGTTGCGCTTCGCGGTCATGGTGGATCGTGGCGGAAAAGGTGGCCTCGCCTTGTGCCCCAGCGGCATCGCCAGTGGCGCCCCCAGCGCCCTGCACCGGCGCTACTTGAACCGGCAGCGCAGGGATTTCGGCCGAAGGCGTTTGCGCGCCCACACCGGATCGGACGACCAGCACAGCGCCACCGGCGGCGACTATCGCCAGCCCTGCAGCGATCAGGTATCGTGGTTGTCGGGTCATGACAGCAAGCCTTCCTGCGCCGGACGGGAACGCCCGACGATGCCTTGCCATCGTCAACCGATCACCGATAGCCAATCAATGATAGGTTGACCGCCATCTGTCAAGCCGCCACAATGCTGTCATGAACGAAGTCGCTGCCCCGCCCCGCGCAAAGGAACCCGATGGCCAGACGGGCCACCGTGCCCGCAGCGGGCAACGGCGTGACCAGATTCTGGATGTCGCGCTGAAACTGTTCGCGCAAAAGGGCATGGCCAACGTCACCACCCGCCAGATCGCGCAGGCAGTGGGCATCTCGCAGCCCTCGCTTTATGCCCATTTCCGCAATGCCGACGAGATCGGCGGCGAGTTGTGCGCGCGCGCGTTCGACACACTGACGGCGCGGATGGAGCGCGATGCCGACACCTCGGCCACCGCGCGTGAACGGTTGGTGCTGATGGGGCGCGCCTATATCGAGTTCGGGCTCGACAATCCCGACATGTATCGCGTGGCCTTCATGCTTGAGGACAAGAAGCCTTGCCCGCCCGACCCGGCGAGCGCCAACACTGATCTGCTCAACGACCCGGTGCTGGCGTCCGGATTGCGCTGTTTTTCGGTCATGCACCGCGTGTTGATCGAACTGGTCGGCGAGGATGGACCGAAGGCGCTGCTGCTGGCGCAAATGACGTGGATGCATGTGCACGGGCTGGTGTCGCTGCTGATCGCCCGACCCGAATTTCCCTGGCTTGACCGAGACGTGCTGATCGACGCCATTCTGGCCGGCCTGCCGATGCTGCTCAGCCACTGACCGTAAACGGCGGGGTCAGAACGGCTGGTTGAGCCGCGACAACGCTCCTTCAAGAATATGCGCATGCTCGCGCGGATCGCCGTGCGCCAGTTGCAGGCGTCCGACCGCCACCGAACTGTCGATCACGTCCTTGCAACGCGGCAGGCGGCGCTGCTGATAGGCTAGCAGGCCCGCCTCGACGTCATCGGCACGGGCCAGCTCCTCGGCCAGCACGATGCCGCTTTCGACCGCCATCCCCGCGCCCGAGGCCAGATGCGGCGTGGTTGCGTGCACTGCATCGCCCAGCAACACGATCCGTCCCTGATACCACGGCGCGGGCTGCAGCACGGCGGCCAGCGGGCGATAGTTGATCCAGTCCTGCCGGGTCATGGTGTCGCGGATCCAGCCGGCGTTGCCGCCGAAGTCGGCGAGCAGGCGCTTGAGTTCGGTGAAGAGTTCCTCCTCGTCCATGAAGCGCTCGCGCTCCTCGTGCGCGGTCAGCATCCACATATAGACGCTGTCGGGCGCACAAGCGGTGATCCCGCAAGGATTGGCGTGGCCAAGGTAGAATTCGCCATATTCGAGCCCGGGCGGCTTTGCGATCGAGATGCGCCAGCACCCCTGCCCGGTCGGCACAGCCGGAGCCATGTGTGGGAAGGCCAGATCGCGCACGTGCGAGGCGACGCTATCCGATCCGACGACCAAATTGTAATGGCCGCTTGAGCCATCCGAAAACACCACAGCAACGCCGGTGTCGTCGTTTTGCAGCGTCTCGACCGTCAGCCCGAGCCGTACCGGGATGGCCAGTTCGCGCACTTTGCCCTGCATGATCCGGTGCAGCACCGGACGCATGATGCCGCCGGTCGCGGGCAGGCCTTCCTCGATCACCGGTTCATCCAGATCGTGCAAGTGGGTGCCGTCATAGCGGAACAGCCGCGTCTTGGTGGTGATCGCGCCTTGCGCCTTGACCGCTTCGAGCAGCCCCAGCCGCCGATAGGCGCGCAGTGTCGGCCCGGTGATGGTTATCCCCGCGCCATAGACCCGCCAGTCGGGGTCAAGGTCGACGATCTCGACCCGCACGCCGCGTTCTGCCAGCGCGATCGCTGCGGCCATGCCGCCGATCCCGCCGCCCACGATGAGCGCCTTTTCGACGCTGCTGATGTTCTCCCGATCCATGACGCCAGACCTACCCAGCGCCGGGCAAGAGGCAAATCCGAACCATGGATACCTCGCTATCCACACAATCGGTGCGACCTTGACCGCGCTTGCCGCTACCTGACGATCAAAGACGTGAACATCGCGCCCGGCCATTGCGCATGGGCTCGCAAAAAACATGGGGAGGTCATATGCAAAAGTTTGTCCGTCATGCTGCGCACCTGTCGGCATCGTGCCTTGTGCTGGCCCTTTGCGGGGTCACACCGGCTCAGGCCCAGCAGGTTGCCGCAGCCAGCGCCGCAACCGAAACGCCCGCCGATGACAGCGGCATCACCGACATTGTCGTCACCGCCCAGCGCAAGGTCGAAAGCGCGCAGCGCGCCGCCATCGCGATCGATGCGGTTGCAGGCGACGCGCTGATCAGCCGCGGCATCACCAATGCCTCCGACATCACCAAGTCGGTTCCGGCGCTCAGCGTTCCGGCATCGGGCGGCGGCATCGCCTCGATCTTCATTCGCGGCGTCGGCAACATCACCACCAGCAGCTACAACGATCCGGCCGTGACTCCGTCCTACGATGGCGTCGTGCTTGGACGCGGTGGCGGCGTGTTCGGCGCGGCCTTCTATGACCTTGCCCGCGTCGAAGTGCTGAAGGGCCCGCAAGGCATCCTCTATGGCCGCAATGCCACCGGCGGCGCGGTCAACATCATTCCGGCGCGCCCGGAGATCGGCCGCACCAGCGGCGGCTTCAACCTGTCGTATGGCAATTACAGCGCGATCGAAGGCGACGCGCACATCAACCTTGCGACCAGCGAGAACACCGCGCTGCGCATCGCTGGCGCTTACAGCGAACACGATGGCTACAACCGCGACGGCACCGATGATGCCAAGCGCGGTTCGGTGCGCGCGCAGTTCCTGTACGAGCCTTCGACCGATCTGTCGGTGCGACTTGGCGCCGATTACACCCATGTCGGCGGCAAGGGCATCGGCGGCAGCTACATCGGCGGTTTCGCGCCCGATGGCAGCGGCGGGTACACATTCTTCCCTTCGGGACTTGATGCCAGCGAAGGCTTCAACACCGCCGCCGCCAACGCCTTCCGCAAAAGCAATCTGGGCGCCCCAGCCTTTGCTTTCCTTGGCGCAATGAACAGCGACCCCAAGGCCGACAGCACCTATTGGGGCCTGAACGCCGAATTGAACTGGCAGACCAGCATCGGCAAAGTCACGGTGATCCCGGCCTATCGCCAGAGTTCCGACCATTCGCTGTTCTATGGCCCGGCATTCAACACCGCCAAGACCAACGAGAAGGTCAACCAGTTCAGCCTTGAAGCCCGGCTGGCCGGCAAGGCGGGGATCGTCGACTACGTGGTCGGCGCGTTCCTGTTCAACGAGAAGATCAAGGCGCAGAACGAATACAATCAGGAATTCGTCCTGCCGATTCAGGACTACCGGCACACGACCGACAGCTATGCGCTGTTCGGCCAGCTGACGGGGCATGTCGCGGACCGCTTCCGGCTGATCGGCGGTGCACGGTTCACGCATGACAAGAAGTCGATCGACGGCCTGATCAACAACTTCATCACGTTCTGCGGCGCACCGCCGCCGGGGCTGATCACGCCGCCTGGCTCGTTCGCGCAAGGTTGCGCCGCGCCGGGGACCATCCCCCATTTCCCGAATTTCCTGAACACTGGCGACACGATCAACTGGTTGAAATCGAACGGTTGGATCGCATCGACCAGCACCGACCAACCCGGCTATCAGGTGTTCCCGCTGGTCAACGGGGTCGGCGCCATCCTCAAGACCTACAACCCGGTCGTCGACAGCCGGAGCTACTCGCGGGTGACGTGGAAGGCCTCGGCCGAGTTCGACGCAGGGCCAAGCAGCCTGCTCTATGCCACGGTTGAATCGGGCTATCGCGCAGGTGGCCTGCAGATGACCGAGAGCGTGACCAGCTACAAGCCCGAGTTCATCACCGCCTACAGCATCGGATCGAAGAACCGCTTCCTGCACAACCGCCTGCAGCTTAACCTCGAAGGGTTCCTGTGGAAGTACAAGGATCAGCAGATCACCTACTTCACCGTCGACACCAGCGGCACGTTGATCAGTTCGAACGTCAACGCAGGCAAGGCCACGATCAAGGGCTTCGATGCCGATCTGGTGGCCAAGCCGATGAGCGGCACGACGCTCAATGCCAAGGTCCAGTACCTCGACACCAAGTACGACGACCTGCACTTGTACACCGCATCGCCGCGCGACAACTTTTCCTGCCCGTTCACGCTGACCGGCGCCAGCGCGGGTGGCGCACCGGTCAAGGACTTCAACTGCTCGGGCAATCCGCTGCTGTTCAGCCCGAAATGGACGGTGAACCTTGGCGCAGAGCAGGTCGTGCCGCTGGGGCATGATCTGGAACTGGTCGCAAACATCGATACGGCCTGGCGCGACAGCCAGTGGGGCGCGTTCGAATACCTCGCCTTCGAAAAGATCCCGGCCTACTGGACCACCGATGCGGCGCTGACCGTGCGTAGCGCAAATGGCGGCTGGTCGGTCACCGGCTTCATCCGCAATCTTGAAAAGCAGCGCCGCGATCTGTCGCCGCAATCCTCGCCACTCGGGGTCGCGGTCGGTCACTTCTCGGCCCCGCAGACCTATGGCGTGCGCCTTTCGGCCTCGTTCTGAGGGGTGTTGCTATGAAAGTGGTGGTCACCGGCGCGGGCGGTTTCGTCGGGCGCGAGCTGGTCGGCAAGCTTCTGGCCGCTGGCCACCACGTGACCGGGGTCGATACGGCGGGCGCGGGGCTTCTGCCCGGCGCCCGCACGGTGGTCGGCGACCTTGGCGATGCGAAAGTGCGGGCCGAGGCACTGGCTGACGGCACCGATGCGGTGGTCCATCTGGCCACGGTTCCGGGCGGCGCGGCCGAGGCCGACCCCGCCGCCTCGCGCCGCATCAATATCGACGCAATGTACGATCTGCTGCTGGAGAGCAGCGCCTTCGGCAACCGGCCGCGCTTCGTTTATGCCAGTTCGATCGCGGTGTTTGGTGATCCGCTGCCCCCGTTTGTCGATGACGCCACCCCGCTCAGCCCGAAGATGATCTACGGCGCGCACAAGGCGATGATGGAACACGCGGTCGCGCTATTTGCCAATCGCGGGCTGATCGACGGGGTCACCGTGCGGCTGCCGGGGATTCTGGCCCGCCCCAAAGGCCCATCGGGCATGAAAAGCGCGTTCATGTCCAACTTGTTCCACGCCTTGCGCGCGGATGAGGCCTTTACCTGCCCGGTCTCCGCAGAGGCAACCATCTGGGCGCAATCGGTGTCGCGCTGTGCCGACAATTTCATCCACGCGCTGACGCTCGATACCGCGCTGCTGCCGCCGACTTACGCTGTCACCCTCCCTGCGCTGAGGGTGACGATGGGTGACCTTGCCGCCACCATAGCGCGCCAGTGCGGCGCATCGGCGGAACTGGTCACCTATTTGCCCGATGCCGCGTTGGAGGCCGCTTTCGGCGCGCAGCCACCGCTTGCCACTCCGGCTGCGGAGCATGCGGGCTTTGCGCATGACGGCAATCTTGATAGGCTCGTGGACAGCGCGCTCAAGACGCTGACCTGAGGAGAGATATCGTGCGGTTCCAGCGCCTTGACCTGAACCTGCTGGTTGCGCTCGACGTGTTGCTGTCCGAACGCAGCGTCAGTCTGGCGGCAGATCGGCTGTGCTTGTCGCAATCGGCCACATCGAGCGCACTGGGCCGCCTGCGCGATTATTTCGGCGACGAACTGCTGGTGGTCAAAGGGCGCACAATGGTGCTGACCGCCCGCGCCGAAGAACTGATCGAACCGGTGCGACTGGTGCTCGAACAAATCCGCACGACCATTGCCATCGCGCCCGATTTCGACCCGGCTTCCTGCGACCGGTTCATCCGGCTCATGGCGTCTGACTATTCCACCCAAGTGCTGCTGGCCGGTGCTCTTGCCATGCTTGAGGCAGAGGCACCCAACTTGCGCTTCGAAATCCAGCCGATGGGCGACAATCCCGGCGACGCGCTGGAACGCGGCCAGATCGATTTGCTGTTGACCGTCGATTACGTCATCAGCCCCGACCACCCGAGCCAGGTCCTGTTCGAGGATGACTACGTGGTGGTGGGTGATGCCGCCAATCCCGCATTGCAGGGTGAAATGACGCGCGAGAAGTATTTTGCGCTGGGCCATGTCACGGCGCGCTTCGGCAAGAGCCGGACACCCGCGTTTGACGACTGGTTCGTGCGCCGCCAGAAAACCCAACGCCGGATCGAGATCGTTGCGCCCACATTCCTGTCGCAGCCGGGGTTGGTGCTCGGCACCAAGCGGATTGCCACCATGCATCGCCGTCTGGCAACGCAAGTCGTGGCCAACCTGCCGCTGGCGTTGCGCGAAGTGCCGTTCGACATTCCACCGATCCGCGAAGTGGTCCAGTGGCATATCTCGAACAACAACGACCGCGCGCTGCGTTGGGTGGTCGAACGGCTGGCGGCTTTCGCCCATGAAAGCGATCCGGCCGCTGACGCGCGCGTGGTGCCGATTGCCGATGCCCGGCGCGACGAAATCGCGGTTCATTTTCAACACGACCATCCCATCCTGCGCGGGGCCTGACCGACCTCGGCGATCAGTCCGGAACCGGTCAGGCATTCGATTGCAAAGGATTGCAAAGCACGCGCGCTTGCGCCATGCCAAGCATGCAGCCGGGCTTCGACAGCATCGGCGGTCAGACGGGATGAGGCACTATGGCGGAACAGTTGATCGGCGCGATCGAAGCTGGCGGGACCAAATTCGTGGCGGTTCTGGCACGAACAGACGGCACCATCCTTGCCCGTACCCGCATCCCGACCGAGACCCCGGCCACCTGCTTTCCGGCGCTGATCGAATTCTATGCGCAAGCCAGCGCCACCCATGGCCCGATCTCCGCGTTCGGCATCGCGAGCTTCGGCCCGATCGATATCGATCCCGCCTCCTGCGCCTATGGCACCTTTACGACCACGCCCAAGCCGGGCTGGGCGGGCGCACGGTTTCACGACGCGCTGGCCAGCTTCGGCGCGCCGATCGTGGTCGATACCGACGTCAACGGTGCGGCCATCGGCGAATGTTTGGCAGGTGCTGGTAAGGGCTGCCAGACGTTGGCCTACACCACCATCGGCACTGGCATCGGCACCGGCGTGGTGCGTGATGGGCGCGCGCTGATGGGCTTTTCGCACTACGAGAGTGGCCACATCAAGCCGCCACACGACTTTGCCGTCGACCCGTTCGTCGGGTGCTGTCCCTACCATGGCGATTGCCTTGAGGGTCTGGCAAGCGGCGCCGCGATTGAGCGCCGCTGGGGCCGCAGCCTTGACCAGATGGCCAACGACCCCGACGCGATCCCCCTGATTGCGGGCTATATCGCGCATCTGTCCTGCACGCTGGTGCTGTTGCACATGCCCGACCGGCTGATCTTTGGCGGCGGCGTGATGAAGGCGCCCGGATTGATCGAAGCGGTTCGTACCCGGACCGAGGCGGCGCTGAACGGCTATATCAACCACCCCCGGTTCGATCCGGGGCTGAAGGCCTATATCGTCGCGCCCGGCCTTGGCGACGATGCGGGGATCACCGGGGCCATCGCGCTGGCCAGGCAGGCGCTTTCGGGCGCTTATTGAACAGCGGGCACCACGTCGAAGGCGATGGTGAGGCGCTCTCCGCCGACAAACGGCACCGTTCCATGCCACAGCGTCGAAGGGAACAGGATCAACCGCCCCGCCGCAGGAGCAACATCGCCATAAGGCTGAAGCGGCAGGCCGAGTTCGGGTGGCCCCGCGCCGAACTGAAGGTGCCCGGCAGGCGCCGCACCCAGATCGTGCACGGGCGGAACCGAAACATACAGCGCCGAACTGATCCAGCCTTGCGGATGGGTGTGCGTGGCGTGGTAACCTTGCGCTCGAAGCCGCACCGACCAGCTTCCAGCCAGCCGAAATGCCGCGCGCGGTGGCGCCAGCAAAGGATGTGTGGCGTCCGGCCGGGGCAGTTGCGCGATGTAGCCGGCCACAGCCTGCTCGATCGCGCTGCGCACCCGCATGATTGCCGGGTCGAGCCGCAGCAGCAGCGGCCGGTCGGTCTGTGTGCCCCCGCGCACCGACTGTTCGTGCCAGGGCGCCCGCGCGGTATGGAGCGCGCGCAAAGTAACCGCCAGATCGGTCAGTTCCGGCTCGCTCAGTCCCAGATCGATCGTGCGGACAAAGTCCATGCCGCGATCGAGCCACCGCCCGCGCGGGTCATCCAGCAAGCGCCATGCGAGCGTCAGGTAGGGCCAGAACGGACGCACGCTCGGCTGGCCAAGGTGGCGTTCGCCGACCTGCCGCGCGCGGTCCCACTGCCCGCCGCGCAGGAAGTGGCGGATGCGGGCAAGGTCCAGTCCGGCGTCGGCCTCACCCTCCACCGCATCGAACAGCGCGGGATCGTCCGCCGCCTCGCCGGATTCGCTCAACAGGTAGAGCCTGCCGAAACGCACCGCGCGGGTGGTGCCAAAGCGCGCCTGCGCCGCATCGAGCACCGCGCTAGCCCGCTCCCAGCAGCGTGCCTGCGCCAGCAGATGGAACCAGCCGAGCCATAACGGCAGCGCATCGGGTGCCGCCTTCACGGCGCGGGCAAAACCCACATCGAAATCGTCGAGCCCGGCCGTGGTGCGCAAGCTGGCCGCCAGCCGGTGCCCATCCAGCCAAAGCGGATTGGCCGCCAGCGTCTCATCCAACAAGGCGAGTGCCGCAGTGGTCTCGCCCTCGCCCGCCAACGCAAGCGCATGACCCCGCAGCGGCTCGAACCGCTCGGGCGCCAGATCGCGCGCCCGAGCGAACTGCTCGACCGCCGTCAACCCGGCCTCGTAGCGCACGTGCGCCAGCGCCAGCGCCACGTTCGCATCGCGCGGCGCGATGTGGGCGGCACGGGTCAACGCACCAAGCGCGTGGTCAAGCCGCTGGTCGGCGCGGGCCTTCAGACCCTCAGCCAGCAGCCCCTCAGCGAGCAGTGAGGCCGCGCTTTCAGCCACGCACCGGCTGACCGGCCGCGCAGTTGGCGGCGATGAACGCTTCATGCGTCGGGGTCTGTTGCGCCGCAGCCTGCATCGCGGTGCGCAGCTTGGAAAGCCAGCCGCGCCCATCCACCGACCGGTAATCGGCGACGGGATCGGTGCCGACCGGATCGTTGAACTGGCCGATATGCACCGCCAGCCAGCTTGGCGGGCCGAACAGATCGGCATCGCGCGCAACCAATCTGCCATAGCGGCGGAAGTGCTCGATCTTGGTCAGCAATGTGTCGGGGATGTCCATGGCCGCGCAGTACCGCCACAGTTCGCTGTCGCTGCGCTCGGTCAGCTTGTAATGCAGGATCAGGAAGTCGCGGATGCGCTCGTACTCGTTCACCGCGACGCGGTTGTACTCTTCGATCACCAGCGGGTCGAAGCTGCGGTCGGGAAACAGCGCGATGAGCTTGGCGATCCCGGCCTGAATCAGGTGGATCGAGGTTGATTCGAGCGGCTCCATGAACCCGCTCGACAGGCCGATGGCCACAACGTTGCGGTTCCAGAAGGCGTTGCGCCGCCCGGTGGTGAAACGCAGCGGGCGCGGATCGGCCAGCGCCTTGCCATCGAGCCGTTGCAACAGTTTGTCGGCGGCATCCTGTTCGGACAGGAACTGGCTGCAAAAGACATAGCCATTGCCGGTGCGGTGCTGCAGCGGAATGCGCCACTGCCACCCGGCCTCGCGCGCGGTGGAGCGGGTATAGGGCGTCAGCGGCCCGACATTCTCGCAAGGCACCGCCATCGCCCGATCGCAGGGCAGCCATTGCGTCCATTCCTGATACCCGGTCTTGAGCGCGCCTTCGATCAGCAACCCGCGAAAGCCCGAGCAATCGACGAACAGGTCGGCATCGAGCACACGACCGTCCTCGAGCGTCACCCCTTCGACAAAGCCGCTGGTGGTGTTCTGGCGGACGCTGCCGATCTTGCCTTCGACCCGCACCACGCCGCGCTGCTCCGCGTAATCGCGCAAGAAGCGGGCATAGAGCCCGGCATCGAAATGATAGGCATAGTCGAACGTCGACAACACGTTGCGCGGATCGGGCGACGGCTGGGCAAAGCGTCCTGCCTTGGCCAGTTGCCATGCCATCGCATGATCGTCGAGCGGTGCGGTCTCGCCCTCGGCCCGCGCGCGCAGCCAGTACTGATGGACGTCCACCGTATCGAACGCCCGGCCATAGGGACCGAACGGATGGAAATAGCGGTGCCCCTGCCGCCCCCAGTCGACGAACTCGATACCCAGTTTGAACGATCCGAACGTGCGCGCCACGAACTCGCGCTCGTCGATGCCCAGCATCTGGTTGAACAGGCGGATCGGCGGGATAGTCGCCTCGCCCACGCCGACCGTGCCGATCTCGTCGGATTCGACCAGCGTGATCGCGCAACCCTGCGGCAAAGCGCGGATCAGCGCGGCGGCACTCATCCACCCGGCGGTGCCGCCACCGACGATCAGGATCGAGCGGATCGCCCGGTCGTTTGTTTCCTGCCCCATGGCCATCCCTCTGGCTCCCATTGGCTTTTATCCTAAGCCGACACGCCGCCGCGCCAAACAGAAAAGGCGGGCCTGGACGAATGCCCTGCCCGCCTCTCCGGTACGACCGAAGGCTTGTTCGCTATCGAACCGGATGCAGGCCAACCGGGAGGGAGGTCGGCCTGCACCACAGGTTCCGAGGCGCAAATGCCCCGATCAGAAGCGGTAGCGGATCGCCGCAGTCATTGTCCGGCCCAGCATTGCGCTGTTGTCGAAGATGCCCTGGTTGGCGCTCAGCCCGGCAGTCGGACCGGCGACGGCAATGCTGCCGTTGTTGGCGCGATAGCCCAGCGTGTTGAACAAGTTGTTGACGTTGAGCGAGACTTCGACCGCCTCAGCCGGACGGACCTTGACGTAGCCGTTGACGAACGTCCGGCCCGGCGCGGTGTAGCCGCCCGACACCAGGAAGTTCGACTGGCCGCTGGCCGACAGACCGACCGCCGCGATGCCCGCGTCATAGCTGGGCGAAACCAGCCAGGTGAACTTGGGCATGGCCACCGGCGTTGCCTTGTTCGCCGCGTTTTCGGCATGGGTATAGACGACATAGCCGTCGACACCGAAGTTGCCCGCCTTCAACCCGGCCGACGCTTCGACGCCGTACGAGTGATAGACCGCATCGATGAACGGGCTTTCGTTGCGCGAAGGCGCGGTGAAGTCATAGTTGCTCTCCTTCACTTGCGCCCGGTACAGGGTCACCTCGGCGTGGTAGCGACCCGACGAGCCGAACGTGCCGCGCTGCTTCACGCCCAGTTCCTGCTGGGTCACGTAGTTGACCGAGAGGTAGCTGCCGCCCGCGGTCAACTGGCCGTCGGCGGTGAAGTTGTTGTTGTTGTAAAGCAGACGGTCGGCGTTGAAGCGGCCGCCACGGCTGACGCGGATGAACGCGCTGGTGTTGCTGTTCAGCTCATACAGCGCGCCGAACGACCAGCTCGAATAGTTGCGGGTATAGTTCAGCACGTTGACCGGCGTGGAACCGGTCTTGGACGTCGGCAGAACTGCACTGCCCAGACCGTCGGAAACGGTGACGGTGCCACCGGTAACCGGAGCATAGGCGTTACCTTCGGCCTTCACGCTGTCAAAGCGGACGCTGGCGTCAAGGTTGAGGTGACCGAACTGGCCTTCCAACTGCACGTAAGGTGCGTTGTCGGTATAAGTCAGGTCATACGAACGACCGCCGCAGCATCCGCCCCACTGGTTGTTGAAGCCGGTCAGCCCGTTGGCTGAAAGCTGGTTGCCAGCGGCATCGAACAGGTCAAGCGGTACCGGGTTGCCCGACGAATTGAGCGATTGGGTGGCGTTGTTGATGTGCCAATCCATCGCGATGGATTGACGCATCAGGAACCAGCCGGCGTGTGCGGTAACCTTCGAACCTTCGCCCACCGCGAACTTGCCGGTCAGCGTTAGGTCATTCACGAAGCTGCCGACGTCCTTCATCTGGACATAGGCCTGCGCGCTGTTGCTGAGGAAGTTCGAGGTATAGAGCTGACCCTGCTTCGGCCCTGCGGCATAGCGGATCGCCGCGATCTTGCGGGTGTCGCCCTGCGTGCCGAACGCATCACCGATGGTCTTGCCGATGACCGAAGAGGTGGCAACTTCGCCAGTCCACTGGTTCGAGAACGTGCCGCTCATATCGGTCCAGCGCGCCTTGTCGGTCACGTTGAACATGTCGGAGAATTCGTAGTGGAATTCGCCGCCCAGCGTGGTGGCAACCGGGTGGATGCCCTCCATCGGCACAGTGCGGATCGCGCCATCGGAACCGAGGATCTGGAAGTTCTGGTTGTACAAGCCGGTCGAGGCATACTTGCGCGCATCGACGCCATCGAACGTGCTGTAGCCGGTGATCGTCTTGCCCGACAGCGACACCAGCGACGGCATCGAGGCGAAGGTCGGCTCCTTGTCGTCCAACCGCTTGAAGTTCAGGCGAATGTAGCCCTTGCCATCAGCCAGTTCCTTGGTGATGTTGCCCTTGATCTGGTAGCCCTTCTGGGCGTTATAGGGCAAGTGCGTGGGCCCGTTGCCGGTGATTGCATAGCCGCCGATGTGGAAGCGCACGCTGTCCGACAGATGGCCGCCGTAGTCGAAATCAAGGCGCGTTTCGCGATAGTTCAGCGCGGTCGACAGGCCGATTTCGCCGCCCTGCTTTTCGCCGGTCTTGGACACATAGTTGATGACCGCGCCGGGCGCCTGGCTGGAGAAAGTCGAGGCTGAACCGCCGCGCACCGCTTCGACGCGATCGACGTTGTTGTCGAAGCGCACCCAGTAGTCGTTGTTGCCGAACTGCATGTCGCCAAACAGCGTCACCGGCAGGCCATCTTCCTGCAGGCCGACATATTCCGAACCGCCGGTCGACACCGGGATACCGCGCACGCCGATGTTGGCGTTGCCACCCGGTCCAGCCGTGTCCTGCACGTTCAGGCCGGGGATCGTGCGCAATACTTCGGCTTGCGAACGCGGGGTGAAGTTGGTCACCGCTTCCTGCGAGATCTGCGAAACGGAGATCGAGGACAGGCGGGCGGCCTTGTCGCCCGCAGCAGCGGTAACGACGATTTCGGCGGTGTCAGGTTCGGCCGAAGCCTCGCTGGCCGCAGGAGCGGCGGACTGTGCAAAGGCGGGCGCAGCAACGACCGCGCCGACAAGAGCAGCAACGGACACGCAGGTATAATAAGCAGGGCGCTTCATCAGGTCATCCCCCATAGTGGTGTCCCCACGTCAATCCGTGGGAATCGAGTGTCGGATAATCCCTCCTACAAACGTTTGCAACGAATTTTGCAAAGGTTTGCACTGTTTGCCATCGCCACACTTCATCCTATCGTCGGACTGTGGCATTGCCGCATCACTTGTGGTGTGCCGGGATTGCGCACTCCTCCGAAGCTTGTTCGGGCGAAACCTTGCAATCGGTTGCCACTCACCTAAGAACACGATGACATGACCGGAACTCCTGACGAACCCACCAAGACTGGCGCCGAGACGTACGCTGCAGACGCTGTACCAGCCGAAGCGGGCAAACGCCGCATCCGTAACATCACCGAACTGGCCCGCATCGCCGGCGTGTCGCCCGGCACGGTTTCGCGCGCGCTGGCGGGCAAATCGCTGGTCAACCCGCAGACCCGCGAACGGATCCAGGCGATCGCGCGCGAACACGGCTTTCGCCCCAACCAGATGGCCAGCAAGCTGCGCATGCAGCGCACCGGCGTGATCGGCGTGGTGATTCCCCTGGGCCACGACAGTCGCCAGCACATCTCCGACCCGTTCTTCATGAGCCTGTTCGGCTATCTCGCCGACGAACTGACCGAAAGCGGCCACGACATCATGCTCAGCCGGGTCATTCCGGGTGATGTGGAATGGCTCGACCGCATCGTCGATTCGGGAATGCTCGACGGCGCCCTGCTGATCGGCCAGTCGGACCAGACCGACGTGATCGATCGTGTGGCCGACCACTACCTGCCGCTGGTGGTGTGGGGCACCAGCCGTCCAGAGCACCGCCATTGCAGCGTCGGCAGCGACAACCGCGCCGGCGGACGCCTCGCAGCCGAACGGCTGATCGCGCAAGGCAAGCGCCGCCTCGCCTTCTTCGGCGATCCGCGCGCGCCGGAAATCGCCGACCGTCTGGCCGGCGCCCGCGATGCGGTGGATGGTGCCTCAGGCGCCACACTGGAAGTCGTGCCGACCACGCTTTCCAGCGATGATCTGGCCGACCAGATCGCGGCCAACTTCAGCAAGGTTGACCGCGCGGTGGACGGCATCGTCGCCGCCTCGGACGTGATCGCCATGACCACCTTGCGCATCCTGCATGAACGTGGCGCGCAAGTGCCGCAGGAAATCGCGGTGATCGGGTTCGATGATCTGCCGCTGGCAACGCGCACGGTCCCCCAGTTGACCACGATCCGTCAGGATATCGCGGGCGGGGCCAAGGCGATGGTGGCATCGCTGATGCAACGCATCGCCGGGGTCGACACCCCCTCTACCGTGATGCAGCCGGAACTGGTGATCCGCGAAAGCGCCTGAGCCCGTCGCCGGATCACCTGTCGGGGCTGCTCAGTCAGCGGCGACCGTCACAGCATCGCCTGCAAACCGCAGGCGAAACACCGGAGCGGCCGTGCCGCCGAATTGCGCACGCAGCAGTTCGGGATGGTCCGCCAATGCGCGGCCCTGCATCCCCCAGTAATCGACGAAGCTCCATACCTCGTCCTCGCCAGTCACCCACCAGCTATAGGTCTGGGTCTGTTCGGTTGCCGGGTTGGCCGCCACCAGCCCGCTGCCGTTGATGGCGCGCCATGGACCGGAAAAGCTGTCCGCCACCGCGCCATAGATGCCGTTCGGCCCCGGCACCGCCTGCGGATTGAAGGTATGCCGCTGGGTTGACCAGAACAGGTAATAGCGCCCGTCGCGGAAATGGACGTTGGGGCGCTCCAGCTCGTTGTTTACGCCGATCGCCTCGATCACCGGGTCGCCCAGCGCCCAGCACGTGCCATCCCATGTGGCGACCCCGACGATGCCATTGAAGCGATTGTCATCCCACGCAGCGCTGGCGGTAAAGACGATGTGCGCAACCCCGGTGGCTGGATCGCGGAACCAGGCCGGATCGCGAAAGCCCTTGATCGTGCCGGGTTCGGGCGCCTCGATCTCCTGCCTGTCGGCAATATAGCGAACGCCATCGGCAACGATGATCTCCTCCGGGGTCTGCCAGCCTTCCGGCCCTTGCGGTCCCAGCGTGCCGGGCACCGCAAACAGCCGCTGTTCGAACGAGAACGGGCCATCGCGTCGCCCGGCAACGGTATAGAACAACGTCACCGCGCGGCCATCGTCATGCAGCACCGCGCTACCGGCCCATTCGCGCGTGCCGGGATTGAGCCCGTCGGGCAAGGCATTGCCGTGATCGCGCCAGCCGTCGGCACCCCGGCTGAGCAGGCGTATCCGGGCAAAGCCGTGGCGCGTCACCGGATCGGGAAAGATCGGCGAACTGAGGAAGAACCACCAGGTCCGCCCGGCATGGACGACCGTGCGGCCATCCTCGTGCGCCAGCGGCCAGCAATCCCACAAGTCCAGCCCTGGCACCAGCGGCTGGATATCCTGCGCGGTTACGAGCGGAATTTCCGGCAGGTCGGTGAAGGCCTGCGGTTCCCAGCGGCTCACCCCGGTCGCTGAAAAGGTTTGCTGCGGATGACGGTCGGTAGCTTCGGGTGGCATGTTCGAGAAATTCCTGAATGACGAATGTTCGGGGGGAGAAGGTGATCAGTCCGCGTGAAGGAGCGCGGACAGGCGCGGACCTGTCATCGTGTGGTCGCCACGATATGGAAAATGGCGACGCTTTCAGCCTTCATCGGCGGCAACGGCAGGCCCGCTTCGGCCAGCCAGCTAGCCGTCAGCGACACCCCGTCGGCCTGCATCTGCGTGGCAAGCGCCGTGGTCGGCGCGGCGTGCCCGCCCTGCCCCCCGGCAATGCGCAGCAGCCGAACCTTGCAGATCCCGGCATCGCGCAGGAACGGCAATCGCAACGGCTGGGGGCGGCGATCGAGTGGCGGCGCGGTGCGGGTCACGAACAGCAGCAGCGAATTCAACGTGCCCTGCGCCTGCCATGTCAGTCCGTCAGCGCCCTCGCCCAGCCAGGTCCGCCCTTGATGCAGCACGTCGCGCCATTCCTGCTGGAACGCGATCCAGTGGGCCAGTTCGAACCGATCAGCCTCACCCAGCGCGCGCGGATCAAGCTCGACGCCGAAGTGGCCGGGCAGCGCGGTGGCCGCGCGGAACGACAGCGCCTGCGTTCGTCCGGTGGCATGGGCGGGGCTGGCTCCGACATGCGCCCCCATCATTTCGGGTGGAAGAAAGTGGAGAAATCCGCGCTGCATGGCGACGCGACTGACCGCATCGATGTTGTCGCTGGTCCAGAAGCGATGGACGAAGGGCACCATCCCGGCGTCGCTACGGCCACCGCCGCCTGCGCAGGATTCGATCTCGACCGCCGGGTGCGCGGCGCGCAACCGCCCGAGCAAGTCGTACAGTCCGGCCACTTGCCCTGCCCCGCCACGCGGCGCCAGATCGCGGTTGTGGTCCCATTTCAGATAGCCGATCGGCGTGTCGCGCAGCAGCTTATCGAGGCAGCCGAACAAGTAGTCACGCACATCGCCGCGCGACAGATCGAGCACCAGCTGATTGCGCGCGGTTGGCCGCTCGCGCTCGGGCGCGGCCAGTGCCCAGTCAGGGTGCGTGCGATACAGGTCGCTGTCCGGGTTGACCATCTCCGGCTCAACCCACAAGCCGAACTCCATGCCCAGCGCGTTGACACGTTGCGCAAGTGGCCCAAGGCCATGCGGATACTTGGCCGGATCGGCGGTCCAGTCACCAAGGCCCGCCGTATCGTCGTTGCGTCCCCGGAACCACCCATCGTCCAGCACGAAGCGCTCGACGCCAATTGCCGCTGCCGCTTCGGCCAATTCGCCGATACGTGCGGCATCATGGTCGAAATAACAGGCTTCCCAGCTATTGAGGTGGACCTTGCGCGGGGTGGCAGGCGCGCCAGCCACCTGCCCTGGCCACGCAATCATCGCCCGGACAGCACCGTGAAACGCATCAATGGCACCGTTGCGTCCGGTCGAGGAGAATACCGCCAGCGCATCGGGCGTCTGCCAGCGAGCGCCACTCGGCAAAACGACCTCGCCCGGTTGCAAGGCCGCAGCCGCGCTGAGCAACCACGCGCCTTCGTCATCGCGCTCGACCGCGATCTCGGCATCGCCCGACCAGCACAGCTGCAGCGCCCGCACTTCACCCGTGGCGAAGTCCGCGCCCGGCCCAAGCACATAGACCCCCGGCGCACCGCCATGCCCGGTCAGGCCACGACGCCCCTCACGCACCCAGCGCTGCTGCGGCATCGGCTCGATGCATTCGACCAGTTCGGCATTGTGCCGTCCGCGCCAAGACAGGAGCCCTGCGCTGTCAGCGGGAAGCGGCAGCACGGCGCTGGCCAATCGGTCGACCGCCAATGGGCCCTCGCCGGTGTTGCTCAGCGTCGCCGAGAACCGCAAAGCACCGCCCGGCTCGGCCAGGATGCGCTGTTCCAGCACGATTCCCGCCACCGCATCGTCCAGCCGTACCACCAGTTCGCCGTCGACCACCTTGGCCTCGACGCTGGTCCACGCCACGACCACCGGCACCCCGGCGCGGCGCACACGCACCACTACGGGCCCGAACCAGCCAAGCCCGCCGACCGGGGCCAAAGACAGCGGCACATCGCGATCGGGCGAGAACGATGCCGCACCACGCGTTTGCAGCAAGGCCGGCAGCCCGGCAGTATCCACCGGCGCTCCCCAATGCCGCCACAGCGGCGCTGCAAAGCCTTCTGCCTGCTCCAGCACCAGAACGGCGCCGTCGGCCTCGAGGGTCAGCAGGCGCACCATATCAGGCACCCACAGCGGCATGCAGCGCGATGGCATCGGCCCGCCCTTCGCGCACCCACAACACCGATCCGCCCGCCAGCAACAGACAGAAGCCCGAAAGCGTCAGCATGTGGCGCGGATCGCCTCCCAGCAGCGTGTCGTATAGCCCGAAGCCCAGCGAGATGAACGGCAGGTCCAGCCGGCTCATCAGGATCGCGAACAGCAGCATCGGAATCACGATCATCATGTTGAAGATGCCCATGTAGACCCCGGTGCGTGTCGCCGGGATGGCATTGCTGAGGATGGCGTAGGGGTTGCCCATGATGCTGCCCCAGGCGAGGCCGATGCCCGCCGCTGGCACGAACAGCAGCGCCTTGTGTTCGACCAGCGGCAGCGCGATCATGCCAAGGCCGCCTGCCACCAGACACAGCGCATGCAGCGGTCCCGGTCCGATCCGCCGCACCAGCGGCACCATCGCGAACGCGGTGACGAAGGCGATGGCGTTGTAGAACGCGGCAACCTCGCCATTGGTCAGCACCGCGCTGTGGAACGCACTGCTCAGCGGGTCGGCGGTGTGATAGACCGAACGGCCGATGGCATAGCTGACATAGGCCCAGTAACCCGACATGCCGAACCACTGGAACAGGCTCATCAACCCGAGCTTGCGCATCGCCAGCGGCATGTCGCCGATAGCCTCGGCAATTTCGCGGAACGTCGCGCCCAGTCCGGTCGGTTGGGCCTGAATATGCGCCAGTTCCTGCGGCGTCAGGGGCAATTCGGGCACGCGCCAGACCGACCACAGGATCG
The DNA here is from genome assembly GCF_020404405.1 of Novosphingobium sp. FKTRR1. Taxonomy (GTDB): domain Bacteria; phylum Pseudomonadota; class Alphaproteobacteria; order Sphingomonadales; family Sphingomonadaceae; genus Novosphingobium. The sequence goes on from NZ_JAIZDA010000005.1 coordinate 117,281, forward strand.
TCGTCAGCGACAGCACCGCCCCGACCATGAACACGATGCGCACCGTGTAGGGGATATTGTGGGCATCCACCCAGTCCTGGTTCATCCCCATGCCGACCAGCAACGAAGGCGTCAGAAACGCGAGCATCTGGGCAAGGCCAGTGAACGCGCTTTGCGACAGAAACCCGATCTGCCGCTGCGCCGGGTCCAGCCGGTCGGAAACATAGGCGCGATAGGGCTCCATCGTGATGTTGTTGCCAGCATCAAGCACCCACAGCAGCGATACCGCCATCAGCAGCGACGATGACAGCGGCATCGCCAGCAGCCCGAGCGCGCACAGCACCGCGCCGACCACGAAGTAAGGCGTGCGCCTGCCCCAGCGGCTTTGCGTGCGGTCGCTCATCGCGCCGATGATCGGCTGGATCAGCAGGCCGGTAATCGGCCCGGCCAGGCTCAGCATCGGGATCTGCGCCTCGGTCGCGCCAAGGTAGGTATAGATCGGCCCCATGTTGCCCTGCTGCAGCCCGAAACTGAACTGAAGCCCAAGGAACCCGAGATTCATCTCAAGAATCCGGGGCAGTGACAAATGCGGACGGACCGACGCCATGAACGCTCTCCCGATGGCTCGACAGGCCACTCGTCACGCTCATGCCATATGTCGCACAAGCCGACAACAATCGTTTGCAATAATTTGCTTCCGCCAATTCCGGCCGATGGCACCGACTGCGTTCTTGCGCGGTGGCGCCTGCGCGGGTTAGCCCTGCGCGGATGGGAGAAAGCACAACCGCAGCCACGTTCGACGGCGACTATGACTACATCGTCGTCGGCGCAGGCTCTGCCGGTTGCGTCGTGGCCAACCGCCTGTCCGCCGACCCTTCGGTCCGGGTGTTGTTGCTGGAAGCAGGCGGTCGCGATGACTGGATCTGGTTCCACATTCCGGTCGGCTACCTGTTTGCGATCGGCAATCCGCGCGCCGACTGGATGTTCCGGACCGAACCCGAAACCGGGCTCAACGGTCGCAGCCTGAAGTACCCGCGCGGCAAGGTCATCGGCGGGTGTTCGGCGATCAACGCCATGATCAGCATGCGCGGGCAGCGGCAGGACTACGATCACTGGCGTCAACTTGGCCTGACGGGGTGGGGCTGGGACGATGTCGCGACGGTGTTCCGCACGATCGAGGATCACTTTCTGGGCGACAGCGAAGCCCACAGTACTGGCGGCGAATGGCGGGTGGAGCCGCCGCGAGTCCAGTGGCAGGTGCTTGATGCCGTGGCGCAAGCAGCGCAGCAGATGGGCGTTCCCGCAAGCGCCGACTTCAACACCGGCGACAACAGCGGCGTCGGCTATTTCCACGTCAACCAGAAGCGCGGCACGCGTTGGTCGACCGCGCGCGGCTTCCTCAAGCCGGTGCTGCGCCGTCCCAACCTGCGGTTGGAAACCGGCGTGCTGGTAGACAAGGTTCTGGTCTCGGACGGCCGCGCCAGCGGTGCGCGCTTCAGCAAGGGCGGACAGCAATTCACCGCACGGGCGCGCGGCGAAGTGATCTTGTGCGCAGGCGCGATCGGCACCCCGCACTTGCTGCAACGCTCGGGCATCGGCCCCGCCGCGTGGCTGGCAGAAGCAGGTGTCCTCCCGCTGCTCGACCGACCCGGCATCGGCCGCAATCTGCAGGATCATCTGCAGCAACGCGCGGTCTATCGCGTGTCGGGGGTGCGAACGCTCAACGAAACGTACTGGAACCTTGCCCGACGCGCGTGGATGGGGGTGGACTATGCTTTGCGGCGGCGCGGACCGCTGACGATGGCGCCGTCGCAACTTGGCTTGTTCACCCGGTCAAATCCCGAACACGACCGCCCCAACCTGCAATTCCATGTCCAGCCGCTGTCGCTCGATGCCTTTGGCGAGCCGCTGCATCGCTATCCCGCGATCACCGTTTCGGCCTGCAACTTGCGCCCAACCGCGCGCGGGACCGTGCGCCTCGCCTCGGCCGACGCGCTGCAGCCACCGCGCATCGCCCCGGCCTACCTGTCGACGGACGAGGACCGGCAGGTCGCCGCCGACGCCATCCGCGTGACCCGGCGGCTGATGCGGCAACCGGCGCTGGCAGGCTTCCATCCGGAAGAAGTCCTGCCCGGACTGGGTGTTTCTGACGATGATCCGGCGGCGCTGGCGCATGCGGCGGGCGACATCGGCACCACCATCTTCCACCCCGTGGGGACCGCGCGGATGGGCCGTCCCGACGATCCCATGGCGGTGGTCGATGACCGCCTACGCCTGATCGGGCTTGAAGGCTTGCGGGTGATCGATGCCAGTGTGATGCCGACGATCACCAGCGGCAACACCAACACCCCGACGGTGATGATCGGCGCAAAAGGCGCAGCACTGGCGATCGCCGACCGCAAGCGCCAGCATCAGCGCGCCTAGGCCGCTCAACCTGCGGGCTTGAGCACGACCAGATGGAAACTGCCCGGCGCGATCTCGGCGCGCTTGCCCGGCTCTGCGGGCAGGAAGCGCGCGGCAGGCGAATACAGGTGGCCACTGACCGGATCGAGTGCTGCGGTGCGCGCGCTCGGCTCGGTCGGGATGGTCGCGACAACCCGTGCCTTGCCATGGTCCAGCGTGATCACGGCCAGCGTGCCCGTCTTGCCGCTGGGGATCAGGAAACGGTGCCGGACCGCATCCCAGATCACCGCATCGGGCCCCGCACCGATTGGCACGCGTTGCACCAGCTTACGCGCCGCCAGATCGACCAGCGCGGCCTGCCCGTTGGCGCATGATGCCAGCGCCAACCCGTCAGCAGGCGCATAGGCAAGGCCGGTCGGCCCTTCGCACCCCGGCAGCGCGATCGTGCCCAGTGGCTTGCCCGCGACCGGATCGGCCAGTTCGATCTCGTTTGCGTCCTCGTTGTTGACCGCCAGAAGGTGCGTATTGACCAGCAAGGGCATCTCCAGCCCCGGTTTGAGCGCGATCTGGCGCACTTCGCGCATCGCCGTCAGGTCGATGATCGAGGCGATCCCGGCCTTGGCCGCCATCACATAGGCGGTGTTGCCATCGGGGCCGATCAAAGCGGCATCGGGGTTGGCCGGAACCGCAATGCTCGACAGTTGTTCGCCGCTTTCGGCATCAAGGATGCGGACGGTATTGTCGCGACCGCTGGTCACCAGAATGCGGTTGCCGCCCGGAATGGCGAGCGCGGCATGCGCCCCGACAATCGTGCCGATGGCGCGGACCACGGGCTTGGCATTGGCCTCGCCCGCGGGGACAATGACCAGCACATCGGTGCCATGCGCCACCAGCAACCGGCCATGTCCGGCATCCCAGTTGGCATAGTCCCAACGGCCATCGGGCGCCACGATATCGGCCTCGCGAACGAATGCCGGCGTCGGCTCTGCTGCGGCAAAGCCTACATGCGGGACGAGTGCGGCTGACGATACCGCCAGCACGCCAGCAATCAAACCACGCATCGCAATGTCTCCCGGCTTCGTTGATCGGAAATGCAGTTTTGTGCCCACAGCCAGCGTCAGGTGTTGCCGCGTACGGGCGCATCTATGGGCCATAGATCCGCAGCCGCGTGCTGGCCAGCAAACTAGCGCTTAAGGTATCGCCGCTATTGGCGTATGCGGCAATCCCGGCCATATGGTCGGGCAAGTCCGTCATGGGCCCCGGTCGAGGTGGTGCCCGAACTGTCGCAAGGGTGCCCGGATGATCGACATCTTCGCCGTCGTCCTGCATCACGCGCTGATGCTGCTGGCGATCTGGCGCCTGATCCAGCGCGACGATCTGGACTTCGATCCGCTGCTGCCCTTGCGCAAGTCCGACAGGTTTCGCCGCACGGTGGCGCGGGGTTCGGGCAAGGCTGAGCAAGTGGCCCCCGGCAAGGCGGCTCGGCGCTGACCCCTGTGCTTGCCTGGCCTGAAAGCACGGCTGGCGTGCTGGCATTGGCTGGCGCGGTCATGGCCGCGCTGGCGCTGTTCAGCGGCGTTCTGGATCACCGCCACCACAACCGTGCGGACCTTGATCGGGTCGCTCTGCTGGCTTGGGGGCGTATATCGGTGTTGCTGTTGTTCGGCGCCATCGTGTCGTTCGCGGTTGCCCTCCACGCCAGTTGATTACGCCGGTTGGGTCCGCTCGTTGATCATGACGACTGCTCAACGCCGCTGCTTACAATGGATGACGGCGCCGCTGTTTCATCCGAGCCGATGCGGCGTGGACGGTTCAAAGGGTGGCGTTGATCCCCAGCGAAAGCACGTGGTCATCGTTATCCGGGCCATTGCGGATGAAGGCATGCTGGTTCAGGTAGCCCGCTTCCAGCGTGAATTGCCGGGTCAGGGGCGTTGCCAATCCGACAAAGGTGCGCATCCGATCCAACCCGGTGATCGCCTGAAAGGGCACATGGTTGAGCGGAACAAAACTCTCGTTCGACACGACCAGAAGCGTGTGCCCACAGATCGGCGAGGCAAGCCGGACGAACGGGCGCAAACGCCAGCCGGTAGCGCCGATGCCGGGACGCCAACGCTCCTCCAGCCTGAGCCTGCCGCTGATCTGGATCGGCCCTACTTTGCCCAGATTGTCGAACGAGACCTGCTGCCGAAAGCGATTCTCCATGACGGCATAATGGCCATGGAGGTATTGGGGATCATGCGTGTAACCCAGCCACAGCGTCACCGCACGATGCGGCAGGCGATAGCCGATCATCGCGTTCTCCTCGACCTCGTAAAGCCCGCGGGCATCGCCCGTACGGACGACCAGCTCGTTTGAAGCGCGCCAGCCATCGCCCAGCGCCACATTAACGCCAAGCGTCTCCCAGGCCTGCGTATCCGTTGCCGCGTGCGCGATCTGCGGCAAGAGCAGTGCCGCACAGATGCTCGCCATCAGCCTTGTCGCCATCATCGCAATCCGCCCTCGTTCATGCGCGGCCGAATTATGACATATTGGTGACAATATCACCCCTGCATGGCGCGCTTTTTGACATTTATGTGACAAGACACAGCCATGTCGCGCGCTCCCAAATCACACAGGCCCAAATCACTCTGGCCCAAATCACTCGGGGGAAGCCAATGCCAAACATCGGCCGATGGACAGACCGCAAGCAGTAACAATCGCAGCTTACGCAGAACCGGCGTAGGGCAGGCCATAGTCTTGAATTGTGCCCACAGATTTAGATTGTGACAGGGCTGCTACGCGCTTGCACGTGGATCGGGGGCTGGCATATCGCGCCGGTCAGTCTGTAACGGCATGTGGTCGTCGATTCGGATGGAGCGATCCATCTTATTGTAATGTTTGAGTTTCGGCCTGCGCGAGTTGGCCAGTTGCATCCGGTTTCACGCAAAAGGCCCGACATGACGCCGCAATCGCTGCCCCTGTCGTCGATCTTCGTGGCGATTGCCACGACCATCGGCCTGTTGGTGGCGCAAACCAACATCTGGCTGGTCGTCGCAGTGTTGATCCTGTGGTTGGCCAGTCTGTGGCTGGCCAGCCCGGAACCGACGGTCGAAACGCGCCGCGAAGACGAAGGCAGCGTTTCGCGTCAGGCAATGGTCGATCTGGTCGAGCCGTTCAGCGTGCCGGTATTGATGCTCGACGGCCAGCGGATCGCTGCGGCCAACGGTTCGGCGCGTGAGACGCTCGGCCCGCACATCATCGGACAGGATGCGCGCGTCGCGCTACGCCACCCCGAAGCAGTGACGCTGCTGGACAAGACCGAGGGCAGCGCACTGGTCAAGGGCCTGACCGGCGCGCGATCGATCTGGAACGTTCGCAAAGTCGCCATCGACCAGCGCTTTTCGTTGATCGAACTGGTCAATCGCACCGCTGAGGCCGACATCAGCCGCTCCCACACCGATTTCGTCGCCAATGCCAGCCATGAATTGCGCACGCCGCTGTCGTCTATCATCGGCTATATCGAGACGCTGTCCGACCCGGACGCGCGGATCGACGCGGCCACCAGCGCGCGGTTCCATGCAACCGTGCTGCGTGAGGCAAAGCGGTTGCAGCACCTTGTCGAAGACCTGATGTCATTGTCGCGGATCGAGGCGGAAAAGCACGATCCCCCGCGCGACCGGATCGACCTCGGCCAGATGGTCACCTCGATCGGAGCCGAAGTCGCCATCACCGCTGGCGAGGAGCGCATCGACGTCAAGGCGAGCGAGGCGATCGTCACCGGCGACCGCCAGCAACTCGATCAGGTGATCCGCAACCTGATCGACAACGCGATGAAGTACGGTCACCCCGGCGCGCAGGTCCGGGTATCCGTGGCGCCATCGGGCAGCGAAGCCGTGTTGTCGGTGGCTGACAGCGGCGAAGGCATCCACCCCGATCACATTCCCTACCTGACCCGGCGCTTTTACCGCACCGATCCGGGCCGCAGCCGTGCGGCAGGGGGCACCGGGCTTGGCCTTGCCATCGTCAAGCATATTGTCGAGCGGCACCGCGGCAAGCTTGACATCACCAGCCAGCAGGGCGTTGGCACGACCGTTACCATCCGCCTCACACTGAACCCGATCGAGGGAAGCTAGCCGCAGATCGACGCATTGTCATAAATTCGTCACACATGGCGACCATTGGCGGCTGAAATGCGACCCCGCCTTGCTCAGACGCGCAGACGCAAAGAGGTTTCACGATGAACACGAAAACGATGCTTCGCTTTCCGGCTGTTGCTCTGGTCACGCTTGCGCTCGCCGCATGTGGCGGTTCCGGCGGTGGTTCGCGCGATCAGGTGCGTGCGGTCGGATCCTCCACCGTCTATCCCTTTGCCAAGGCTGTGGCCGAATCGCTGGCGCGCAACGACGCTTCGGTGAAGTCGCCGATCATCGAATCGACCGGCACGGGCGCGGGCATGAAGCTGTTCTGCGCTGGCGTGGGCCCGCAGTTCCCCGACATCGAGAATGCCTCGCGCCGGATCAAGAAGAGCGAGTTCGACGACTGCCAGAAGAACGGCGTCAAGGACATCGTCGAAATTCAGGTCGGCCTTGATGGCGTCGCCTTTGCCGGCAGCAAGCAAGGTCTTGCCCTGCCCCTGACCCCGGTCGACGTGTACAAGGCGCTGGCCAAGAACCCGTTCGGCAAGCCCAATACCGCCAAGACCTGGGCCGATGTGAACCCTGCCCTGCCGGCCGAGGCGATCCTTGTCTATGGCCCGCCCTCGACCAGCGGCACGCGCGATGCGCTCAAGGAACTGATCCTGACCAAGGGCTGCGATACCGACGCCGCAATGAAGGCGCTGAAGGAAACCGACAAGGACAAGCACGACAAGGTCTGCGGCGAAGTTCGCGAGGACGGCGCCTATGTCGATGCCGGTGAAAACGACAACCTGATCGTCCAGAAGATCGAAGCCAACGCCAAGGCCGTGGGCATCTTCGGCTTCTCGTACGTCGAAGAAAACGCCGACAAGCTGATCGGCCTGACGATGAGCGGCATCACCCCCACTTACGCGACGATTTCCGATTACAGCTATCCCGGTGCCCGCCCGCTCTACATCTATGTGAAGAAGGCGCATCTCAAGGCAATTCCGGGACTTCAGGCTTATGTCACGGAATGGTCAAAGCTGTGGGGCAAGGATGGCGTACTTGCCAAGCAGGGCATGGTTGTTGCACCAGAAGCGGTGCTCGCCGCCAGTGCCAAAGCCGTGGGCGAGATGCCGTTGCTTGACGGTTCGCAGCTGAAGTAAGGACACCGACCCAAGTCATGTCGCCAGCCACATTGTTCCTTCTGGCCTTCGGGCTGGGCCTTGTCGGCTGGCTGGCAGGGCGCTCGCGGGCCTGGGCCTTCCGCCGCAAGGCACCCGAAACCCGGCTGCATTCGCTGCCGGGTTTCCATGCCTGGTACGTCGCGCTGTGGATTGCGCTGCCGACGGTGCTGTTTGCGCTGATCTGGGCCGCGATCAGCCCTTCGTTGGTACTGGGCCATGTTCTGGCCGATCCAGCCGCATCCGTCCTGCCCGCTTTCGGGCTTGAGCGCGACACACTGCTGAGCGAGGCGCGCGCTGTGGCCACCGGTTCGGCCGCCGGTGTGTTCAACCCCGATGCCGAAGCGCTCGTTGCCCCGTTCCGCGCGGCGATCACGCTGTTCGACGGGATCGGGATTGTCGTAACGCTGGTGGTCGCCGTCGCGGGTGGCGCGTTTTCGTTCCTGCGGTTGCGGCCAGACTTCACCGCGCGCACCCGCGTCGAACGGGTCGTGCTCAACGTGCTGCTGTTCGCCTCGCTCGTGGCGATCCTGACCACCGCAGGGATCATCGCCAGCCTGGTGTTCGAGACCGGCCGCTTCTTCTCGATGGTCAACCCGATCGATTTCCTGTTCGGCACACATTGGGCGCCCGACCCGATGAGCAGCGGCGCGGTTGACAGCAAGCAGTTCGGTGCGATCCCGCTGTTCTGGGGCACCATCTATATTGGCGCGATCATCGCCATGATCGTCGCCATCCCGCTGGGCCTGATGAGCGCGATTTTCCTCACCCAGTACGCCACCCCGCGCGTGCGCAGCGTGATCAAGCCGCTGCTCGAAATCCTCGCAGGCGTGCCGACGGTGGTTTACGGCTATTTCGCGGCGCTTACCGTGGCCCCGGCCGTTCGTGATTTCGCGCAAGGCATCGGCATCGCCAATGCCTCGACCGAAAGCGCGATGGCAGCGGGTCTGGTGATGGGGGTGATGATCATCCCGTTCGTCTCCTCGATGGCCGACGATTCCATCGCGGCGGTGCCGCAGGCGATGCGCGACGGCAGCCTGGCGATGGGCGCAACCAAGGCCGAAACGATCAGCCGCGTGCTCGTTCCGGCAGCGCTTCCGGGCATCGTGGCGGGCGTCATGCTGGCGATCAGCCGCGCGATCGGCGAGACCATGATCGTGGTGATGGCCGCAGGTGCCGCCGCCAACCTGACCGCCAACCCGTTCCAGTCGATGACCACGGTCACCTTCCAGATCGTCGCCATGCTGACCGGCGAAGGCAGTTTCGACCATCCGGCAACCCTGTCGGCCTTTGCGCTCGGCATGGTCCTGTTCCTTGTTACGCTGGCGCTCAACTTCCTCGCGCTGCGCGTGGTCAAGCGTTACCGCGAAGCCTATGAGTGAGCCCGGCATGACCGCAACGCCCTCTCCCGACGCACCGGCCGGTGCCACGACCGACGCCAAGGCCGCAGACGCCCTGCGCGCTGCGCGTCAGGCGCGAATGCAGGCAGGCCTGAAGCGTCGTTACGCTTATGACCGGCTGTTCCGCCTGAGCGGGTTTGCGGCGGTCGCTTTTTCGGTACTTGTGCTGGCCTTCCTGCTGGTTTCGATGGGATCGAACGGCCTCGCCGGGTTCCACCGCACCGAAGTGCGGATGACCATCCCGGTCAAGGGCCAGTTACTGATCGACCCGGCCCGGCTGGCGCAGGCCGATCCGCTCGCCGCGCTCGACAGCGCGGGTCTGCCGCTGGTGATCGATACCGCAGCCGAAGAACAACTCGGCCATGGCGGCGCCGCTCTGCTTGGCCCCGCTGCATGGCGCGATGCCGGCCGCAAACTGGTCGCCGAGCCGAGCCTGCTCGACAAGGACAAGATCGACCTGTCGCTGCCTGCCAGCGATGACGTTGCCAACGCCATGCGCGGGAGCGGCGATCCTGCGCTGCTTGCCAACGTGGGCACTCTGGCCAAGGCCGGCAAGATCGCCCGCGTGTTCGACTGGGGCTTCCTTGCCCGTTCGGACGCCACCAGCCCGCAAGTCGTCGGCATCTGGGGCGCGCTGAAGGGTTCGATGATGACCATGCTCATCACGCTGGTCCTCGCTTTCCCGGTCGGGGTACTGGCGGCGCTCTATCTTGAGGAATACGCCACCAAGAATCGCTGGACCGACCTGATCGAGATTTCGATCAACAATCTGGCGGCGGTCCCCTCGATCATTTTCGGTTTGCTCGGGCTCGCCGTGTTCCTCGGCCTGTTCCCCAACTGGCGTTCTGCCCCGATCATCGGCGGCATGACCCTGGCCCTGATGACGATGCCGGTGATTGTCATTTCGGGCCGCAACGCGATCAAGGCCGTACCACCGTCGATCCGCGATGCGGCGCTCGGGATCGGCGCCAGCCCGGTGCAGGTGGTGTTCAACCACGTTCTGCCGTTGGCGTTGCCGGGCATCCTGACCGGTACGATCATCGGCATGGCCCGCGCGCTGGGCGAGACCGCGCCGCTGCTGATGATCGGCATGCGCGCATTTGTCGCCAGCCCGCCGGGTGACATCACCTCGCCATCGAGCGTGTTGCCGGTGCAGATCTTCCTGTGGTCGGACGAAATCGACCGTGGCTTCATCGAACGTACCAGCGCGGCAATCGTCGTGCTGCTGATCTTTCTCCTCGTCATGAACGGCCTTGCCATCTATCTGCGCAACCGCTTCGAGAAACGGTGGTAACATGAACGCGTCCGTCACCCAGGCCGAACCATCGGTGTCGATCCAGGCACCACCAGCGCACAACTTCCCCGATCCCGTCGGCGCGCCCAAGATCAGTGCGCGCGACGTCTCGGTGTTCTACGGCCAGAAGCGCGCCATCGACAACGTGTCGATCGACATCCCGCAAAGCTATGTGACCGCGTTCATCGGCCCGTCGGGCTGTGGCAAGTCAACCTTCCTGCGCACGCTCAACCGTATGAACGATACAATCGCCAGCGCACGGGTCGAAGGCGAGATCCTGCTCGACGGTGAGGACATCTACCGCTCGGGCATGGACGTGGTGCAGCTGCGCGCGCGGGTGGGCATGGTGTTCCAGAAGCCCAACCCGTTCCCCAAGTCGATCTATGAAAACATCGCCTATGGCCCGCGCATCCATGGCCTGTCAGGCAGCAAGAGCGAACTGGACGGCATCGTCGAAAGCTCGCTCAAGCGCGCCGGGTTGTGGGACGAGGTCAAAGACCGCCTGAACGACAGCGGCACGGCACTTTCGGGCGGGCAGCAACAGCGCCTGTGCATCGCGCGCGCGATCGCCGTCGATCCCGAAGTGATCCTGATGGATGAGCCGTGCTCGGCGCTCGACCCGATCGCCACGGCGCGGATCGAGGAACTTATCTACGAACTGCGTGGCCGCTATGCCATCGTGATCGTTACCCATTCGATGCAGCAGGCCGCCCGTGTGTCGCAACGGACGGCCTTCTTCCACCTTGGCAAGATCGTGGAGTACGGCACAACGTCGGACATCTTCACGAACCCGCGTGAAGAACGCACCAAGGACTACATTACTGGCCGGTACGGCTGAGGAGCGCGCAATGGTGGCCGAACATACCGTCAAGGCGTTTGACGAGGATATTACCCGCCTGCGCGGGCTGGTCGCCGAGATGGGCGGGCTGGCCGAACTTTCGATCGCTGAAGCGATGGACGCTCTGATTTCCGGCAACGAGGAACTGGCAGCAGGCGTCATCGCCCGCGACAAGCGGATCGATCAGCTTGAAGGCGAAGTCGATCGCCTGGCCGTGCGTGTGCTGGCATTGCGCGCTCCCATGGCCGATGACTTGCGCGAAGTCATCGCCGCGTTGAAGATCGCCGGTGTGATCGAACGCATCGGTGACTACGCCAAGAACATCGCCAAGCGGGTCGGCCATATCGAGGGGCGCAAGCGGTTCGAGCCGCTGACCCTGTTGCCGGTGATGAACGAGATGGCCGCCGATATGGTTCATGACGTGCTGACCGCCTTTGCCGCACGCGATGCAGCCGCCGCTGCAGAAATCGTGCAGCGCGATGCGCGGGTCGATGCGTTCTACGACAGCATCTTCCGCAATTTTGTGTCGTACATGGTCGAAAACCCGGCGACGATCAGCAGCGTGGCGCAACTGATGTTTGTCGCGCGAAACATCGAACGGATCGGCGATCACGCCACGAACATTGCCGAAATGGTACACTATGCCGCAACAGGCACCTATTTGCCCGAGCGTGAGGAAGTGCCGCCACCGGCGTTCTGATGCCAAGTCATGACACCGTAACATTTGCCGTGTTTTCGCAAGGCATGGCCGGTGGGACATGCTTCCCACTGGCCCGCGCTCGGGGGAATTGACAATGTCTGCGCCAAAGCTGCTGCTGGTCGAAGATGACGCGGCGCTGGCCGAGTTGGTGGAATACCGCTTTCGTGGCGAGGGCTACGAAGTGCGCACCACCGACGATGGTGACGAGGCTCTGCTGCTTGCCGCCGAGGAAACGCCCGATCTGGTTCTGCTGGACTGGATGATCGGCGGGACCAGCGGGATCGAGGTTTGCCGCCGTCTGCGCCGCAACAAGTCGACCGCGCATGTCCCGATCATCATGCTGACCGCGCGTAGCGATGAGGATGACCGGGTTCGCGGGCTGGAAATCGGCGCTGACGACTATGTCACCAAGCCCTTTTCGCCGCGCGAGCTGATCGCACGCGTCAGCGCCGTTTTGCGTCGTGTCCGTCCGGCTCTGGCGGGCGAAACGATCACGGTCGGCGATCTCTCGCTCGATCCCACGGCGCACCGCGTCACCCGGTGCGGCCAGTCGATCAAGATCGGGCCGACCGAGTTCCGGCTGCTGCGCCACTTCATGGAGCACCCCGGCCGCGTCTTTTCGCGCGGGCAACTGCTCGATGCGGTCTGGGGCAGCGGCAGCGACATCGAACTGCGCACCGTCGATGTGCACATCCGCCGCTTGCGTCAGGCGATTGCCCTTCCCGGCCTTGCTGATCCGGTACGCACCGTGCGTTCGGCAGGGTACGCACTCGAAGGCGTGTAAAGCCGCAACGCCGCGCCTTACTTCAGGCCGATCAACGGCGAGATGTCGAGGTCGGCAGGCACGATCCAGCCATAGCGGTAATTTGCGAAGAACAGCACGAACACCGCCAGCGAAAGCAGCGTAGTGCGCAGGACGATCACGCGTGGTCGAAAATTGGCGGGCGCGCTGTGCGCCTGCCCGGGCACTTTCTCCACGCCAAGCTCGTCGGGTGTGCGCACACCGAAGGGCAGCACCACGAACGCGCACATCACCCACATCAGCACATAGATCGCCAGCATCGAAAACGGGCGCATCGCGACGGTTCCTCTCAATCTTCGCGCAGCAACACCTGGACCACCGGCTTCTTGCCGGACCAACGCTGCGCTGCGCGTCGTACCGCAAGCCGCACCGCTTCGGCAACGGCCACACGGTCGCGCCGCCGATCTCCCTTGAGGGCAGCGAGCGCCTTGGTCACGTCATCACGCGCCTCGGCTTCGAACGCCTCCAGATCCTCCTCCAGCGGCAATCCGATGGCACCAAGGTCCACCCCCGAGGTCAGGCGCCCATCGCGGCTGACCGCCAGCGCCACCGAGACCAGCCCGTTGTTGGCCAGGCGACGCCGCGCGCCGATCGATTCGCCGTCAGCGGGCGCGATGATGTCGCCATCCAGAATCAGCCGGCCAGCCCGCACTTCGCTGATCTTGTGCGGTCCATTGGGGGCAAGACGGACAAGATCGCCGTTCTTCTGCAGGATGGCGCGGGGAATCCCCTCTTCGCGCCCCAGCCGTGCCTGTTCGGCCATGTGGCGGATCTCGCCGTGCACCGGGACAAGCATCTGCGGACGAATCCAGTCATACAGCGCGATCAGTTCCGGGCGGCCAGGGTGGCCTGAAACGTGAATCATCGCCTGTTTGTCGGTGATGATGCGGACGCCCTTATCGACCAGCGAATTCTGAATTCGGCCAATTGCCAGTTCGTTCCCGGGAATCTGCCGGCTGGAGAACACCACCGCATCGCCGCTTTCAAGCTTGATCGGATGCTGATCCCCGGCAATGCGCGCCAGTGCGGCGCGCGCCTCACCCTGCCCGCCAGTCGCCAGAATCAGCACTTCGCCGCGCGGCAAGCCCATCGCCCGTTCCATGCTGATGACGTCAGGGAAATCCTCTAGATAGCCGCTCGCTTGTGCCACGCCGATGATCCGGTCGAGCGAACGCCCCGCAACGCACAGTTCGCGCCCGGTCGCTTCAGCCACTTCGGCCAGCGTCTGCAGCCGCGCCACGTTGGAGGCGAACGTGGTCACGACCACACGCCGCCCCTCAAGCCCGCTGATCGCTTCCAGCAAGCCTGCGCGCACCTCGCCTTCGGACCCGGAAGCGCGCGGATTGAACACGTTTGTGGAATCGCACACCAGCGCCAGCACGCCGCTGTCGCCGATCGCGGTCAATTCTTCTTCGGTTGCAGGCGTGCCGATGCGCGGCTCGTCATCCAGCTTCCAGTCGCCGGTGTGGAATACCCGGCCATAGGGCGTATCGATGACCAGCGCATTGCCCTCGGCAATCGAGTGCGCCAACGGCACATAACGCACCGCGAACGGAGCGAGGTCGATCGAGCCTTCGTTGGGAATGACGATGAGTTCGACGTCCTTTTCGATCCCGGCCTCGACCAGCTTTTCATGGACGAGCCGCGCAGTGAACGGTGTAGCGTAAAGCGGCACACCCAGTTCGCGCGCGAAATAGGGCACCGCGCCGATGTGGTCTTCGTGTGCGTGGGTCAGCACGATGCCGACCAGATCCTTGGCCCGATCCTCGATGAATTCCAGATCGGCAAAGACCAGATCGACGCCGGGATAGTGCGGGTCCGCAAAGGTCATCCCCAGATCTACCATCAGCCACTTGCCGTTGCAGCCATAGAGGTTGACGTTCATTCCGATCTCGCCCGATCCGCCGAGCGCGAGGAACAGCAATTCCTTCCCTGGGGTCACTTACTATCCTGTTCTATCTAGGCACGCGCCGGATGTGGCGCGATCAGCCCCGCGCTCGTTCGGCCAGAATGGCCAGACCATCGAGCGTGAGGTCGGTATCAACGTGATCAAAGATCGATGTATGTTCGTGGAATAGCACGGCAAGGCCGCCCGTGGCGATAATACTGAGGGGTCGCCCGATTTCGGCACGCAACCGGGCAATCAGGCCCTCCATCATGGCAACGTAGCCCCAGAACACACCGATGTGCATGGCGTCTTCGGTGTTGCGCCCGATCACGCTCCGATTGTTGCCGCGCGGCGCCTCGACCGCGATGCGGGGCAGCTTTGCAGCGGCATTGACCAGCGCGTCGAGCGACAGGTTGATGCCCGGCGCAATGATGCCGCCCTTGTAGATGCCGTCCGGGTCGATCACGTCAAAGGTCGTTGCGGTGCCGAAATCGACCACGATCAGATCGCCCGGATAGCGCGCATGCGCTGCCACTGCATTGACGGCTCGATCTGCGCCGACCGTACTCGGCTGATCGACGTCGGCGACAAAGCCCCACTCAAGCGGCGGTTCTCCAGCCACCTGGGCATCGAGCTTGAAATACTTCTGCGCCAGTACCTGCAGGTTGTGCATGGCACGAGGAACGACCGTACAGATCACGAACTGGCCGACCGTCGCAGGGTCGAAACCCTGCAACTGCATGAGTTGCAGCAGCCAGACGGCGTATTCGTCGGCGGTGCGCCGGGGGTCGGTCGCGATGCGCCAACGCCCCTTGATCTCGCGTCCCTCAATCAGCGCGAACACGACGTTGGTGTTCCCGACATCGACAGCCAGCAGCATCAGTCCCTCACGTGTTCCAAGTCACCGGCGTGGATGGCATGGACCTTGCCGTCCGCCAAGCGCAGAAGCGCAACACCGAACGGATCAATGCCGGCAAAGGCGCCGGTCACCTGACCATGGTCATGATCGTGGGCTGATAACAGCGTGCCCACCGGATGCGCTGCAGCCAACCAGTCCGCGCGCAGTCCTGACCAATCACCCGAATGCCAGCGAGCGAGCGCAAGTTGCCAGCGCTGGTCCAGCAATTGCGCAAAGGCATCGCGCGCAATGGGAAAACCCAGTTCGGCCAATGCGGCGGTGCTCCGCCCGGGTACGTCTGGCGCTTGCGCAAGGTTGACGCCGATGCCGACAACCACTGCGTCGCCTTGCCGTTCCAGCAATATGCCAGCCAGTTTGGCGCCGCCTGCAAGCAGGTCGTTCGGCCATTTCAGCGCAAGGTCAGCAAGTCCGGGGCAGTGTGCCGCCACCGTGTCATGAAGCGCTACGCCTGCGACCAGCGAAAGCGTCTGTGGCGGTGGGTCCGATGATTGCAAGTGGACTATCGTCGAGCCCATGAAATTGCCGAAACCATCGGTCCACACCCGCCCGGCACGCCCACGCCCGGAAACCTGCCGGTCAGCAACCAGCCAGTCCCCCTCACCCGGCGCGTCACCACTGGCAAGACGCGCAAGCAAGGCGGCGTTGGTCGAGCCGATCTCGGGGACGGTCTCGATCAAGTGTGCCGCTCAGTCAGCCCGCGGACAAAATCAAACGACGTGGAACAGAGCGGACGCAGCGCTGCTAGCCAGCGTGTTCAGCCACCCGGTCAGCAGATAACCAAGGGGCGACAGGACCACACTGAACACCACCAGCAGGATCGAGTGCGCCAGATCCGAATTGCCCTGCACCTTGTCGGTCGGTTCGTCGAAATAGAGCACTTTCACTACCTTGAGGTAGTAGAACGCGCCGATGACCGAAGCGGCGATTCCGATCGAGGCAAGCGCGAGCAGGTTGGCTTGTACCGCCGCCTGAAACACCACGAACTTGCCCCAGAACCCGAACAGCGGAGGAATACCGGCAAGGCTGAACATGACCATCGCCAACGCCGCGGCAAGGCCCGGGCGGGTGCGCGACAGACCGCCAAGATCGGCGATCGTCTCGACCTGATTGCCGTCAGCATCGCGCAGCATCAGGATGGCGACGAAACCGGCCACCGACATCGCAACGTAGATTGCCAGATAGACCAGCATCGCCGAAGCGCCCGCCTTGGTTCCGGCGGCAAGGCCGATCAGCATGAAGCCGACGTTGTTGATCGATGAGTAGGCCATCAGCCGCTTGATGTTGGACTGACCGATCGCGCCGAGCGCACCGACCACGATCGACAACAACGATGCCGCGACGATCACCTGACGCCATGCGTCGGGCTGTGCGCCAAAGGCTTCGAGGCTGATCCGCATCAGCAGGCCGAGTGCGGCAACCTTGGGCGCGGTGGCGAAGAATGTCGTCACCGGGGTCGGCGCGCCTTCATAGACGTCGGGCGTCCACATGTGGAACGGCGCGGCACTGATCTTGAAGCCGAGGCCGACAAGGATCAGCACCATGCCGAAGGTCGCGCCAATCGACATGCCGTGCGCATAAGCCACGCGGATGGCGTCAAAGCTGGTCGTACCCGAGAAACCGTAGGTCAGGCTGATGCCATAGAGCAGGATGCCGCTAGCGAGCGAGCCGAGCACGAAATACTTGAGGCCCGCTTCGGCCGAACGATCGTCAGTACGCAGGAACGCGGCGAGGACATAAGCGGCAAGGCTGTTGAGTTCGAGTCCGATGTACAGGGTCAGCAAGTCACCGGCCGAAACCATGATGCCCATGCCGAGCGCGGCGAACAGGACAAGGATCGGAAACTCCGCCCGCATGGCGCGGAACCGGTCAAAGAACGCCGGGGCAACGATCAACGTCACCGCCGCGCCGACATAGATCAGCAGCTTGGCAAACGCGGAAAAGGCGTCTGCCTTGTACTGACCACCAAAGGCGGACACGTCGGCGCCGGCAAGGCTGCCACACAGCGCCGGCAGCGCAATTGCTGCTGCGGCGACGAGCACACCGACCGTCGCGATCGAAATGGCGCGCGAGGCACGGTCGCCCGACCAAGCCGCAACGAGCAACAGGACCAAGCCTGCGACGCTGATCAGTTCTTCAGCAGCGGTCAGCTGGAGCGAATGGAGCAGGTTCATCACTTGGCCTCCCCGGCCTCGGCAGCAACCGGCGTGACGGCCGCAATCTTCACGTTGGCATCACCTTTGGGCTTGGCCGCGTCGATCCGCTGTTCAACCACGGCGATATCCTTGCGCATCGGCGCGAGGAACGATTCAGGATAGATGCCCATCCACAGCACCACGGCGGCAAGCGGCACCATCATCGCCCATTCACGGGCATCAAGGTCAGGCATGGCGGCGGCGTCGGCGTTCTTCTGCGCCCCGAACACCACTCTGCGATAGAGGTAGAGCATATAGGCTGCGCCGAGGATGATACCGGTCGTGCAGACCAGCGCCACCCAGCTCGATTCCTGATAAATGCCCAGCAGCGAGAGGAACTCGCCGACGAACCCGCTGGTGCCCGGCAAACCGATCGAGGCCATGGTGAACAGCAGGAAGAACACCGCGTAGTACGGCATGTTGATGGCCAGACCGCCGTAGCGATCGATTTCGCGCGTGTGCAGTCGATCGTAGATCACGCCGACGGCAAGGAACAAGGCACCCGCCACCAGACCGTGGCTGAGCATGACGATCATCGAGCCTTCGAGGCCCTGCTGATTGAAGGCGAACAGGCCGATCGTGACAATCGCCATGTGCGCGACCGACGAATAGGCAATCAGCTTCTTGATGTCGTGCTGTACCAGCGCGATCAGCGAGGTGATCACTACTGCCGCCATCGACAGCCCCCAGACCAGCGGCGCGAAGTGCGCCGAGGCTTCGGGGAACATCGGCAGCGAAAAGCGGATGAAGCCATAGCCGCCCATCTTGAGCAGCACGCCCGCAAGGATCACCGAACCGGCGGTCGGCGCCTGCACGTGGGCGTCGGGCAACCAGGTGTGCACCGGCCACATCGGCATCTTGACCGCAAAGCTGGCAAAGAAGGCGAGGAACAGCAGATTCTGAGCACCGACAGGGAAGTGGTGGGTCATCAATGTCGGAATGTCGCTGGTGCCGGCCTCGTTCACCATCCAGAACATCGCGATCAGCATCAGCACCGAGCCGAGCAGCGTATAGAGGAAGAACTTGTAGCTGGCGTAGATCCGATCGGCCCCGCCCCAGATGCCGATGATCAGGTACATCGGGATCAGACCGGCTTCGAACATGATGTAGAACAGGAACAGATCCTGCGCCGTGAACACGCCGATCATCAGCGTTTCCATCAACAGGAACGCCGCATAGTATTCACCAGCGCGCTTCTCGATCGAGTTCCAGCTGGCCCCGATGCAGATCGGCATCAGGAACACAGTCAGCGCAATCAACACCAGTGCAATGCCGTCGATCCCCAGCTTCCATTCAAAGCCAGTGAACACCGCAGCATGTTCGGTGAACTGCCACTGCGCGCCGCCGATGTCGTAGGAAGCCCACAGCACCACGCCCAATGCGAAATCGATCAACGTCGCTACAAGCGCGATCAGGCGGGCCTGTTCGCGATTGGCCTTGAGAGAGGCAACCGCACCGACCAGCGGCACCAGCAGCATCAGCGAAAGGATCGGAAAGCCGCCCACGGAAGAACCAGTCATCGTGCAATCACCCAGCTGATCGCGCCGACAAGGCCGACGAGCATGACCAGCGCATAGCTGTTGAGGTATCCGGTCTGCAGTTTCACCGCCGCGCGGCTGCCCTGCTTGACCACCCAGGCCGCACCGTTCGGGCCGAAGCGATCGATGATGCCGATATCGCCGACCCTCCAGAACACGCGGCCAAGCCACAACGCGGGCTTCACGAACACCACTTCGTAGAGTTCGTCGAAGTACCACTTGTTGAGCAGGAAGCGATAGAGGAAGGCGAACTGCTCGACGAACGCCGCCGGGAACCGCGGGTTGACGATGTAGGCGTAGAGCGCGATCGCAAGGCCAGTGGTCATCACCCCGAACGGAGCCCACTTCACCCAGGTCGGCACGTGGTGCGCGGCGTGGATGAGGTGTTCATTGAACACCAGCGCGCCCTTCCAGAATTCGCCCGTGCCTTCGGAAATGAAGGCGTGGTTGAACACAAAGCCCGCCAGCACCGCACCGATCGACAGCACGATCAACGGGATGAGCATGACCACGGGGCTCTCGTGCGGGTGATAGCCCGCCGTGCCATCGCTGTGCGCGTGGTCGTCATGACCGTGATGGGCATGATCGTTTGCATGGTCATGACCATGATCGTCATGCCCGTGCGCGTCGTGAACAGCGTGCTGGATATGCTCGGATTGTTCCCAGCGCGGCTTGCCGAAGAAGGTCAGGAACACCAGGCGCCACGAATAGAAGCTGGTCAGCAACGCGGCGAAGATGCCCATGAAGAAGGCGAAGTGCGACAGCTCGGTACCGCGCGCATAGGCTGCCTCGAGGATAGCGTCCTTGGAATAGAAGCCCGCAAACCCGGCTACATCGACGATACCAACGCCGGTGATCGCCAGCGTGCCCGCGGTCATCGCCCAGAACGTGACCGGAATCTTCTTACGCAGCCCACCATAATACCGCATGTCCTGTTCGTGGTGCATCGCGTGGATCACCGAACCAGCGCCGAGGAACAGCAGCGCCTTGAAGAATGCGTGCGTGAACAGGTGGAACATCGCCGCGCCATAGGCTCCGACGCCTGCAGCAAAGAACATGTAGCCCAGTTGCGAACAAGTCGAATAGGCGATCACGCGCTTGATGTCGGTCTGCGTCGTGCCGACAGTGGCGGCAAAGAAACAGGTCGCCGCGCCGATGAAGGTGACAAAACCGAGCGCGGTCGGGCTCGTTTCGAACAGCGGCGACAAGCGGCAGACCATGAACACGCCGGCGGTGACCATCGTGGCGGCGTGGATCAGCGCCGACACCGGGGTCGGGCCTTCCATCGCGTCGGGCAACCAGGTGTGCAGGCCAAGCTGCGCCGACTTGCCCATCGCGCCGATGAACAACAGGATGCACAGCACCGTGGCGGTATGGAAGCGATAGCCGAGGAAACCGATGGTCGAGCCGTTCAGCACGGCAGGTGCGTTGTGCAGGATCGCCGGGATCGACACGGTGCCGAACACCAGAAACACACCGAAAATCCCGAGCATGAAACCAAGGTCACCCACGCGGTTGACCACGAAAGCCTTCATCGCGGCGGCATTGGCGCTGGGCTTGCGGAACCAGAACCCGATCAACAGGTACGAGGCAAGGCCGACGCCTTCCCAGCCGAAGAACATCTGCACCAGATTGTCCGCCGTCACCAGCATGAGCATGGCGAAGGTGAACAGCGAGAGGTAGGCGAAGAAGCGCGGCTGGTCCGGCTCCTCGCTCATGTAGCCCCAAGAGTACAGGTGGACGAGCGCCGAAACACTGGTGACAACCACCAGCATGACCGCTGTCAGCGCATCGACCCGCAAGGCCCAGGCGAAATCGAGATTGCCCGACTTCACCCAGTGGAGCACGGGTACGACCACTTCGTGCGCGTCGCCCGACAGGAACGACAGGAAGATCGGCCACGACAGCGCACAACTGATGAACAGCGCGCCGGTGGTCACCAGCTTGCTTGGCACGAAGCCCAGCGTCTTGTTGCCCAGCCCCGCCACGATGGCGGCAAGCAGCGGCAGGAACACGATGATCAGGATGGAAGACGACATGACGGTGGTCTCAGCCTTTCATCCGGTTGACGTCATCGACCGCAATCGTCCCACGACCCCGGAAGTAGATGACAAGAATGGCCAGGCCGATGGCGGCTTCACCCGCCGCAACGGTCAGCACGAACATCGCGAAGATCTGCCCAACCAGATCGCCAAGGAACGCGCTGAACGCGACCAGGTTCAGGTTCACCGACAGCAGGATCAGCTCGATCGACATCAGCATGATGATGACGTTCTTGCGGTTAAGGATGATGCCGAGCACGCCGAGCACGAACAGGATCGTGCTGACGATGACATAGTGCGTGATGCCGATCACAGCGAAACCCCCTTGCCGATTTCAGGCTGCATGTTGACGGTCGCCTCGTCCGGGCGGCGCGCGTTCTGCTTGGCCACGTTCTGGCCGCGTACGCCGCTGCGCTGGCGATGGGTCAACACGATGGCCCCGATCATGGCGACGAGCAGGATCACGCCAGCCGCTTCGAACAGGAACAAGTACCGGGTATACAGCAGAGCGCCGATAGCCTCGGTGTTCGACAGCGCACCTTGCGCCGCGGCGCCCGAGGTTTTGCCGATGGCGAGGCCGCCCGCATTGTCGACCACAAGGCCGACGAACAGTTCGACAAACAGCACCACCGCGAGCAGCAGGCCAAGCGGGAAGTTGCGGACGAACCCGGCGCGCAGTTCGGCGAAATCGATGTCGAGCATCATCACCACGAACAGGAACAGCACCGCGACCGCGCCGACATAGACGATCACCAGCAGCATGGCGATGAACTCTGCCCCGACGAGCACCATCAGCCCGGCCGCGTTGAAGAACGCAAGGATCAGCCACAGCACCGAATGCACCGGGTTGCGCGAAAAGATCGTCACCGCACCGCTGAACAACATCAGGGTGGCGAACAGATAAAAGGCGAATGCCTGGATCATGGTCTGCGCGGCCCCTTACCGGTACGGTGCGTCGGCTTCAAGATTGGCAGCGATCGCGCGCTCCCACTTGTCCCCGTTCGCAAGCAGCTTGGCCTTGTCATAGAGCAGCTCTTCGCGCGTTTCGGTCGCGAATTCGAAGTTCGGCCCTTCAACGATGGCATCCACCGGACAGGCTTCCTGACAGAAGCCGCAGTAGATGCACTTGGTCATGTCGATGTCGTAGCGCGTGGTGCGGCGGCTGCCGTCATCGCGCGGTTCGGCCTCGATCGTGATCGCTTGAGCCGGGCATACCGCCTCGCACAGTTTGCACGCGATGCAGCGTTCCTCGCCGTTGGGATAGCGGCGCAGCGCGTGTTCACCCCGGAAGCGTGGGCTCATCGGGTTCTTCTCGAACGGGTAGTTGATCGTCGCCTTGGGCTTGAAGAAGTACTTCAAGGTCAGCCAGTGCGCCTTCACGAACTCCCACAGGGTGAAGCTCTTGATGAGTTGGGCGGCGGTCATGCGAAGTGTCCGGTAGCCATGAGGTATCCGCTGATCAGGAACACGAAGACCAGCGACAACGGCAGGAAAATCTTCCAGCCAAGACGCATCAGCTGGTCATAGCGGTACCGTGGTACGGTGGCCTTCACCCAGCTGAAGATGAAGAAGAAGAACAGGATCTTGCCCAGCAGCCAGACCACGCCCGGAATCCAGTACAGGATCGGAATATCCAGCGGCGGCAGATAGCCACCCCAGAACAGCGTGGCGTTGAGCGCGCACATCAACAGCACGTTGGCATATTCGCCCAGCCAGTAGAGCGCGAAGGCCATCGAGGAATACTCGGTCTGGTAACCCGCGACGAGCTCGCTTTCCGCCTCGGTCAAGTCGAACGGCGCGCGCGCTGTTTCGGCCATGCCAGAAATGAGGAACATCACCCATATCGGAAACAGCAGCGGGTTCGCGACGAAGCCGTTGATGATCCAGATGTGATCCTTCTGCGCCTTGACGATGTCGTTCAGGTTGAACGACCCAGCCCACAGCACCACGCAGATCAGGATGAAGCCGATCGAGACCTCGTAGCTGATCATCTGGGCCGATGCGC
Organism: Novosphingobium sp. FKTRR1; assembly: GCF_020404405.1. Classification (GTDB taxonomy): domain Bacteria; phylum Pseudomonadota; class Alphaproteobacteria; order Sphingomonadales; family Sphingomonadaceae; genus Novosphingobium. The sequence goes on from NZ_JAIZDA010000005.1 coordinate 140,562, forward strand.
GCATCGCCGAGAAGAACGGATACTTCGAGTTCGACGCCCAGCCTGCGATCACCACGCCGTAAACACCGAGCGACGAGATCGCGAGGACGTAGAGCAAGCCGACGTTGATGTTACCCAGCACCGCGCCCGAATTGAACGGGATCACCGCCCAAGCCATCAGCGCGACGGTGAAAGTAATAATCGGCGCGAGCAGGAACAGGCCCTTGTTCGCCGCGCTCGGGATGATGGTTTCCTGCAGGAACACCTTCAAGCCGTCGGCGAATGACTGGAGCAGCCCGAACGGTCCGACCACGTTGGGGCCACGGCGCAGTGCCATGGCCGCCCAAATCTTGCGGTCGGCATAGATGATCATCGCGACGCCGAGCATCAGCGGCAGCGCGATCAGCAGGATGTCGACCACGGTCGCCACGCCCCACGCCCATTCATAGGGCATGCCCCACGAGACGAAGCGTTCGACCGGTGGAAGGGAAAACCAGCTCATTCCGCCGCCTCCGCTTGAACTTCACCGTGCAGCAGTTCCGCCGAGCAGCGCTGCAGCGTCGGGCTGGCGCGGCTGATCGCGTTGGTGAGGTAGTGGTCCTTGATCGGATAGGCCGCGATCACGCCATCGGCACGTGCACCCTGCGGCGCGGCGGGCAGATCGCCATAGAACGCCAGCCCTTCTGCGCCCAGCGCGGGCACTTGCGCGATCATCGCGGCGCGCAGTTCGGCAAAGCTGTCGAACCCGACCGAAACGCCGAAGGCATCGGCCAGCGCGCGCAGGATCGTCCAGTCCTCACGCGCGTCACCCGGTGCGAACACGGCCTTTTCGGCGAACTGCACGCGGCCTTCGGTGTTGACGTAAGTGCCGTCCTTCTCGCTGAACGCAGCACCGGGCAGGATCACGTCGGCAGCGTGCGCCGCCTTGTCGCCGTGATGGCCGATATGCACGATCATCGAATTGGCAAACTTGGTCCAGTCGACTTCATCCGCGCCGAGCGAGATGACCAGCTTGGGCTGCGCGGCAACGATATCGGCCAAGCCGCCCTTCTGCGCATAGCCGAGCATCAGCCCGCCCATGCGCGCGGCGGCCATGTGCAGCACGTTGAAGCCACTCCAGCCGTCTCGCACCAGGTTGAACCGTGCCGAGAAGGCAAGGCCGGCTTCCAGTCCGCCCTTGGCAAGCCCAGCCCCGCCGACGATGATCGCCGGACGTGCGGCAGCTTCGAACGCGGCGACGACTTCGGCGGGCAGTTCGTTGATGATCGCCGCATCTTCGCCGAGGAAAGTGGCCGGATAGGTCGGTTCCCACTTCGGGCCGATCACGAAGACCTTGGCGCCCTTCTTGGCCGCCTTGCGCAGACGCGGGTTGAGCAACGGCGCTTCGTCGCGCACGTTGCTGCCAAGGATCAGGATCGCGTCGGCGTTCTCGATCCCGGCGATCGTCGAATTGAAATTCACCGCCGCCAGGTTCGAGGTGTCATAGGCCATGCCGGTCTGGCGGCCTTCGAGCAGCGAGGAGCCGAGCGCGGCGGCCAGTTGCTTGGCGGCGAACTGGGTTTCGCAATCGACCAGATCGCCAGCGATCACCGCCACCGATGAGCCCGGATTGATCGCCGCGACGGCGGCAAATGCTTCGGCCCAGGTAGCGGCCTGCAGCTTGCCGTCGCGGCGCAGCCACGGCTTGTCGAGACGGCGGCGGGTCAACCCATCGACCAGATAGCGGCCCCGGTCAGACAGCCATTCCTCGTTCACGTCATCGTTGACGCGCGGCAGTGCGCGCAGCACTTCGCGGCCACGACTGTCGAGGCGAATGTTGGCGCCAACAGCGTCCGACACGTCGATAGAAAGGGTCTTTTTCAGCTCCCACGGACGCGCTTCGAACGCATAAGGGCGGCTGGTGAGCGCACCGACCGGGCACAAGTCGATGACGTTGGCTGACAGTTCGTGGCGCGCGGCCTGTTCAAGGTATGTCGATATCTGCATACCCTCGCCGCGATAGAGCGCGCCGATTTCATCGACCCCGGCCACTTCCTCGCTGAACCGCACGCAGCGGGTGCAGTGGATGCAGCGGGTCATCACCGTCTTGATCAGCGGGCCCATGGTCTTTTCGGTGACCGCGCGCTTGTGCTCGTGATAGCGCGAACCGCCACGGCCATAGGCAACAGACTGGTCCTGCAGATCGCATTCGCCGCCCTGATCGCAGATCGGGCAGTCGAGCGGGTGGTTGATGAGGAGGAACTCCATCACCCCTTCGCGCGCCTTCTTGACCATCTCGGAATCCGTACGGATTTCCTGGCCTTCGCTGGCGGGCAGCGCGCACGAAGCCTGCGGCTTGGGCGGTCCGGGCTTCACTTCGACCAGACACATGCGGCAGTTGCCAGCGATGCTCAGCCGCTCGTGATAGCAGAAGCGCGGGATTTCCTTGCCGGCCAGCTCGCACGCCTGCAGCACGGTTGCGCCCGCAGGAACTTCAAGCTCAACGCCGTCTACTTTGACCTTGGGCATTACTCTGCGGCCTCCGACAGTGCCGATCGATCGGCAATGCGACGTTCGATTTCGGGGCGGAAGTGGCGGATCAGGCCCTGGATCGGCCATGCCGCCGCGTCACCCAGCGCGCAGATGGTGTGGCCTTCGACCTGCTTGGTCACCTGCTGGAGCATATCGATCTCCGACACATCGGCATCGCCAGTGCGCAGACGCTCCATCACCCGCCACATCCAGCCGGTGCCTTCGCGGCACGGCGTGCACTGGCCGCAGCTTTCGTGCTTGTAGAAGTACGACAGGCGGCTGATCGCGCGGACGATGTCGGTGGACTTGTCCATGACGATCACCGCCGCTGTGCCAAGACCCGAACCGACTGCGCGCAGGCCGTCGAAGTCCATCGGTGCGTCCCAGATCTGGTCGGCCGGAACCAGCGGCACCGACGATCCACCGGGGATCACGGCCAGCAGGTTGTCCTTGCCGCCGCGAATTCCACCGCAATGCTTCTCGATCAACTCGCTGAACGGGATGCTCATCTCTTCCTCGACCACGCAGGGACGGTTCACGTGCCCGCTGATCTGGAACAGCTTGGTGCCCTTGTTGTTGTCGCGCCCGAAGCTGGAGAACCAGCCCGCGCCGCGCCGCAGGATCGTGGGCGCAACCGCGATCGATTCCACGTTGTTGACCGTGGTCGGGCAGCCGTAAAGGCCCGCGCCAGCCGGGAACGGCGGCTTCAGGCGGGGCTGGCCCTTCTTGCCTTCAAGGCTTTCGATCATCGCGGTTTCTTCGCCGCAGATGTAGGCGCCCGCGCCGCGATGCACGAACACGTCGAAGTCATAGCCCGAACCAGCCGCGTTCTTGCCCAGCAGCCCAGCGTCATAAGCTTCGCGCACTGCGGCGAACAGCGTTTCGGCTTCGCGGATGTATTCACCGCGAATGTAGATGTAGGCGGCGCGGGCGCGCATCGCGAAGCCCGCAACCAGCGCGCCCTCGATCAGCTTGTGCGGATCGTGACGGATGATTTCGCGGTCCTTGCACGAACCGGGTTCGGATTCGTCGGCGTTGATGACCAGAAAGCTGGGACGGCCGTCCTTGCTTTCCTTGGGCATGAACGACCACTTCATGCCGGTGGGGAAGCCAGCACCGCCACGACCGCGCAGGCCGGAATCCTTGATTTCCTGAATGATCGCGTCTTGCCCGCGTTCGAGCAGCGCCTTGGTGTTGTCCCAATCGCCCCGCGCCTGCGCGGCGGCAAGGTTCCATGGCTGGAAGCCATAGACGTTGGTGAAGATGCGGTCCTTGTCAGCGAGCATCAGCGAGCGCCTCACAACGAATGTCGGCAAGTGCCATGGCTTACCACTCCCCCCGATAGTCGTGGTTTTCGGCCACCATCGCGGTCAGGTTAGACAACGCGCCGGCGGGTTCCACGGTGTGGCGGCCGGGCAATTGCGTGCCGGTCTTGGGCTGACGGCCTGCGGCCAGCTCGTCAAGGATGCGCTCCATGTCGGCGGCGGTCAGGTCTTCGTAATTGTCGTCGTTGATCTGAACCATCGGGGCCGATGCGCAGTTGCCCATGCACTCGACCTCGGTCAGCGTGAACAGCCCGTCGTCGGTGGTGTGGCCCTTGTGCAGGCCCTTGGCCTTGCAGGCGGCCAAAATGTCGTCCGACCCGCGCAACATGCACGGCGTCGTGCCGCAGACCTGTACGTGGAAGCGGCCGATCGGAGCGATGTTGTACATCGTGTAGAACGTCGCCACTTCGACCACGCGGATGATCGGCATGTCGAGTTGCGCGGCCACGAATTCCAGCACGGGGATCGGCAGCCAGCCTTGCGTGTTCAGCTCGGCACCGACCTGACGCTGCGCCAGATCGAGCAGCGGCATCACTGCGCTGCGCTGACGACCGGCGGGATAGCGCGCGACGATCTCCTGCGCCTTGGCCGCGTTTTCGGCGGTCCACGCAAAGTTACCCCAGCGCGCGCGCAGTTCGGGGCTGTCAGGTTCGATATGACGGTCGGCCATTAGCGGATGAACTCCACCCGAGAGCACTTTTCGCCCTCGAAAGTATAGACTGCGACCACGTCGAACGGCTCGACCAGCGGTGAACCGTCGGTCGAAGGGCCGCGCGTGACGTGTTCGCGCATGAGCACGTAGTTGCCGATTTCCTGCGCGTGCAGGACTTCGGCCTTGTTCTGCGGCCAGCGCGCGAATGCGGCGGCAAGACCCGAGCGGGTGCCTTCCTTGCCGTCACGCACCACGTCGCCGCGATAGTTGGCTTCGCTGGCCTCGTCGGTCATGTGCGCGACGTATGTGTCCACATCCTGCGCATTATAGGCGGCAATCATAGCCTTGGCGGTGTCGACAAGGCTCACCGGTCACACTCCCCGAACACCACGTCGATGGCACCAAGAATGGCGGTCGCGTCGGGCAGCATGTGCCCCTTGGACATGAAGTCCATGGCTTGCAGGTGCGAAAACGCGGTCGGGCGGATCTTGCAGCGGTACGGCTTGTTGCTGCCGTCGCTGACCAGGTAGACACCGAATTCGCCCTTGGGGCTTTCGGTGGCAACATAGACTTCACCCGCCGGAACGTGGAAGCCTTCGGTGTAGAGCTTGAAGTGATGGATCAGCGATTCCATCGAGCTCTTCATCTCACCGCGCTTGGGCGGGCTGACCTTGCGATCGTCCGAGGCGATCGGGCCTTCGGGGATCTGTGCCAGGCACTGCTTCATGATGCGGGCCGACTGGCGCACTTCTTCCACGCGGACCATGAACCGGTCGTAACAGTCCGAATTGGTGCCGACGGGAATGTCGAACTCCATGCGGTCGTACACGTCGTAGGGCTGGCTCTTGCGCAAGTCCCACGGAATGCCAGCGGCGCGGATCATCGGGCCGGAAAAGCCCCAGGCCAGCGCGTCTTCCTTGGAAACGAGCGCAATGTCGACGTTGCGCTGCTTGAAGATGCGGTTGTCGACGACCAGGCTCATCGCGTCCTCGAACAGGCGCGGCAGGCGGTCATCGAGCCATTCGGCGATGTCGGCGAGCAACTTGACCGGCACGTCCTGATGCACCCCGCCGGGGCGGAACCACGCCGAGTGCATGCGGGCACCCGAAGCGCGCTCGAAGAAGTTCAGGCAATCCTCGCGGATTTCGAACAGCCACAAGTTGGGCGTCATCGCGCCCACGTCCATCACGTGCGACCCCATGTTGAGCATGTGGTTGCAGATGCGGGTCAGTTCGGCGAACAGCACGCGCAGATACTGCGCGCGCAGCGGAACTTCGAGGTTCAGCAGCTTTTCGATGGCGAGCACATAGGAGTGCTCCATCGCCAGAGGGGAACAGTAATCCAGCCGGTCGAAGTACGGCAGGGCCTGAAGATAGGTCTTGTGCTCGATCAGCTTTTCGGTGCCGCGATGCAGCAGGCCGACGTGCGGATCGATGCGCTCGATGATTTCGCCGTCCAGCTCCATGACCATGCGCAACACGCCGTGCGCGGCAGGGTGCTGCGGCCCGAAGTTGATGGTGTAGTTGGAAATGACCTCATCGCCGGTGGTCGGCGACTGTTCGAGTTGCAGGCTCATGCCTTCGCTCCTTCCCCAGCGGCCTTTTCATCGCCCGGCAGCACGTAGTCAGCGCCTTCCCACGGGCTCATGAAATCGAACTGCCGCAGATCCTGCGCCAGCTTGACCGGCTCATAGACAACGCGCTTGTCCTCTTCGGAATAACGCAGTTCGACATAGCCGGTGAGCGGGAAGTCCTTGCGGAACGGGTGCCCCTGAAAGCCGTAGTCGGTCAGGATGCGGCGCAAGTCGGTGTTGCCGGCAAACAGGATGCCGTACATGTCGTAGGCTTCGCGTTCGTACCAACCGGCGTTGGGCCAAAGCGTGGTCACGGTCGGCACCGGCACCACTTCGTCGGTCGTGGTCTTGACGATCAGACGCACGTTGCGCGTCACCGACAGCAGGCAATAGACGACATCGAAACGCTCGGCCCGATTGGGGTAGTCGGCGCCCGCAATGTCCATCAATTGCTGAAACTGGTGGGCATCGCGCAGCGTGCGCAGCGCGGTTTCCACGCCGTCACGCGCCACGTTGATCACGATCTCGCCGTGTTCCTCGCGCGCGGCGACGACAAGATCGCCCAGCGCGGCGACGACTTCATCGAGCAGGCCATCGAACGAGGCATAGCGGGGGGCGGAATGGAGCACGGCCATTTGCGATACTCCTCAGCGTTCCAGCGTGCCGGCGCGGCGGATCTTCCGCTGCAGCTGCATCACGCCATAAAGCAACGCCTCGGCCGTGGGCGGGCAGCCGGGAACGTAGATGTCCACGGGCACGATGCGATCACAACCGCGCACCACCGAGTAGCTGTAATGGTAATAACCGCCGCCATTGGCGCAACTGCCCATCGAGATGACGTACTTCGGCTCGCTCATCTGGTCATAGACCTTGCGCAGCGCCGGAGCCATCTTGTTGCACAGCGTACCCGCCACGATCATCACGTCCGACTGGCGCGGAGAGGCGCGCGGGGCAGCACCAAAGCGCTCCATGTCATAACGCGGCATGTTCACGTGAATCATCTCGACCGCGCAGCAGGCAAGCCCGAAGGTCATCCACCACAGCGAGCCGGTACGCGCCCACTGGAACAGCTCTTCGGTCGAGGTGACAAGGAAGCCCTTGTCCGAGACTTCGGCGTTGAGGCTGTCGAAGAACGCGGCATCTGGCGCCACGATCGGCGCACCAGCGGCGTTGAGAAGCGGACCGCCAGCGGCGGTGACGAGGGGAGTGTTGGCCACGGTGCTCATTCCCAGTCCAATGCCCCCTTCTTCCACGCATAGGCAAACCCGATCACCAGTTCGCCCAGAAACACCATCATCGTGATCCAGCCGGCCCAGCCGCTTTCCTTCAGGCTGACCGCCCAGGGAAACAGGAACGCCGCTTCAAGGTCGAACACGATGAACAGGATGGCGACCAGATAGAACCGCACGTCGAACTGGCTGCGCGGATCTTCGAACGCGGGGAAACCGCATTCGTACTCCGACAGCTTTTCGGCGTTGGGCTGGTGCGCGCCAGTCAACCGGGCGACCCCCATGGGCAGAAAGACGAAGGCCGACGATAGCGCCAGCGCGATCCCCAGAAAGATCAGGATCGGCAGGTATTGGGCCAGGTACGAAGTTTGCTCGACCAAGGGGCTGACTCACCTGTTTGGGTTATCCGCCGCGCCCTAGTCCCGCCGTGGCCCCGGCGCAAGTGGGGTGCACCGCAATATGCACCCCTCACCCCATCCTTTTTGGGCATACTTTCGTCCAAGTGCCCGGAAAAGCGCGCTCGGCCGGGCAAATGAGCACCCGGCCATCCGCCCGCCATCCGTAGACGTCGCTTACTTCATCTGCATCTTCAGCGTGCGTTGCGTGGCCTTGCCATAGGGTGGACGCAGCCCGCCAAGCGCGGCGACGTTGATCTTGGGCTGGGTGTAGACCGAACGGGTATGGCTGAAACTGCGGAAGCCCTCGATCCCGTGGTAACTGCCCATGCCCGACGCCCCGACCCCGCCGAACGGCAGTTCGTCGGCGGTGATGTGGAAGATCACGTCGTTGACCGTGACCCCGCCCGAGATCGTGTGGGTCAGCACCCGCTCGCGCTCGGCCGCATCTTCGCCGAAGTAATAGAGGCCGAGCGGGCGGTCATGCGCGTTGACGTAATCGATCGCCTGATCGATCGAGCGATACGACATCACCGGCAGCACCGGGCCGAAGATTTCCTCCTGCATCACCTTCATGTCTTCGGTCACGCCGGTCAGGATGGTCAGCGGCAGCTTGTTGCCGTTGCTTCCGGCAAAGTTCTCGTTGCCCGGATTGACCACGATCGCCTCGGCACCCTTGTCCCTGGCGTCGGCCACCAATCCTTCAAGCCGGTCGCGGTGGCGACGGTTGACCACCGAGGTGTAGTCATCGTTGGCCAGCAATGTGGGATACATCGCGGCGACACCGGCCTGCACCGCATCAATCGCCTGCCCCTGCATGTCCTCGGGCACCAGCATATAGTCGGGCGCAAGGCAGATTTGCCCGGCGTTCATCATCTTGCCCAGCGCGATACGCTCGGCGCTCCGCTTGATATCGGCGCTGCGGCCCAGAATTGTCGGCGATTTACCGCCCAGTTCCAGCGTCACCGGGACCAGATTATCCGCCGCCGCGCGCATCACGTGCCGCCCGACCGAGGTGGCGCCGGTGAAGATCAGGTGATCGAACGCCAGCCCGCAGAAGTCCGCCCCCGCCTGCGCGCCGCCCAGCACCACGCTGGCTTCCTCGACCGCAAAGTACTTGGCGAACAGTTCGGCCATGAGTTCGCTGGTCCGCTCGGTGAACTCACTGGGCTTGATCAGCGCGCGGTTGCCCGCAGCAAATACTTGCGCCAGCGGGGACAGTGTCAGCCCGACAGGGAAGTTCCACGGCGAGACGATGCCGACCACGCCCTTGGGCTCAAACCTCACCTCGGCGCGCGCACCCAGCAGGCCGAGCGGAAAATTGACCTTGCGCTTTTCGGGGCGGCTCCACGCCTTCATCGTCTTTTGCGAATGGCGGATCAGCCCGATCGAAGGCATGATGTCGGTCATCAGCGACTGTTCGTGGCTGCGGTGGCCGAAGTCCTCGCTCATCGCGCGGGCAAGCGCTTCGGCGTTGTCCTTAGCCAGCGCGGCCAGCCGCTCCAGCCGGTCATGCCGAACCGAAAGCGGCTCGGGCCGTGCGGCAACAAAGGCGGCCTTTTGCCGATCGAGCAAAGTCTGCATCGCGTCTTTTGCGGATTCAACCATGACATCCCCCCGAAGTGTCGCACCACTAGCGAAGGTGGCGCGAATCAGCCGGTCACCATTCCGATGAGGAACACCGGCCATGCCGTAGCGGCAAGGCAGGTTCCCAGCGGCAGCGCCGTTTCTGCCGTGATCTTACGCCCGCAAACCCGCATGGCAACCGCCGCCGCAAGGCCAAGCAGACTTGCCCCCAGCAACACATGGATCAGCCCGACCGGCCCAACCCACAACCCGATCGCGCCAAGTAACGGAGGATCGCCCCCGCCCAGCCCATCTCGCCCGCGCAAGGTCCGGTACAGCATCGCAAGGCCCGCAAGCAGCGCATATCCGGCAAGGCCAGCGCCAAGCGCGAGCCATAGCGGCAGCGCATCGCCAAGGCTCCACGCCTGCCACAAGGCAAAGGCCAGCCCGGTCACGGCAAGCACCGCAGTCAACGCGCGGGGTAGCCAGAAATGGCGCAAGTCGAGCAGTGCCAGCAACAGCAGTAGCCAGCCGAGCACGGCCACCGCGCTCGCCGATACCGGGTCCGGCGCGGTCAGCAACGCGCCGACCGCAACACCCGCCCCGCCCAGTTCGCACACGAGCTGCCACGGCCCGATCGCCGCGCTGCAAGTCCGGCACCTGCCCCGTAGCACCAGCCACGAGACCACCGGCACCAGTTCAGCCGGACCGAGCTTGCGGCCGCAACCATCGCATGACGACGCGCCAGTGACGATCGAGCGCCCTTGCGGCAGGCGCACGAGCGCGGCGCCCAGAAAGCTGCCGACGCAGGCCCCGGCCGCCGCTGCCATCACCACAAGTACGCCGAACAGGTCAGGCGTCATCCCGGCCTCCCGCAACGCCTGCCCTGCGCCATAGTCGAATTGCATTGCCGGTCGCTCACCGGTATTGCGCTCGCATACCCCGGACCTTGCGTCCACCCCCTGAACAGGAAGGCAGTTTCATGGCCCAGTTCTCCGCCGCAGATCCGATCGTGATCCTGTCCTATGCGCGCACCCCGATGGGCGCGATGCAAGGCGCGCTGGCCGATGTTTCGGCAACCGAGCTTGGCGCCACCGCCGTCAAGGGCGCGGTCGAGCGCTCGGGCGTCTCCCCTGACAAGATCGAGCGCATCTACATGGGCTGCGTACTGCCCGCCGGGCTGGGACAGGCTCCGGCACGTCAGGCCGCGATCAAGGCCGGACTGCCCACTTCGGTGCAGGCAACGACGGTCAACAAGGTTTGCGGTTCCGGCATGCAGACCCTGATCATGGGCGCCGAAGCTCTCGCCTCCGGTTCGATCGACTATGTCGTGACCGGCGGCATGGAATCGATGACCAACGCGCCCTACCTGCTCAAGAAGCACCGGTCGGGTGCGCGCATCGGCCACGACACCGCCTATGACCACATGTTCCTCGATGGGCTTGAGGACGCGTATGAGGCGGGCCGTGCGATGGGCACGTTTGCGCAGGATACCGCCAACGAATACCAGCTGACCCGCGCCGCGCAGGACGATTTCGCCATCGCCTCGCTCACCCGCGCCAAGACCGCGATCAGCGAAGGCGCCTTCGCCGACGAGATCGTGCCCGTGCTGGTCAAGTCGCGCGCCGGTGAAACGCTGGTCGATACCGACGAAGCCCCCGGCAAGGGTCGCCCGGACAAGATCCCGGCGCTCAAGCCTGCCTTTGCCAAGGACGGCACGATCACCGCTGCAACCTCGTCGTCGATCTCGGACGGCGCCGCCGCGCTGGTTCTGACCCGCCAGAGCCTGGCCACTGCCGAAGGACTGACGCCGGTGGCCAGGGTCGTCGCACTCGCCGCACATGCGCAAGCGCCCAAGGACTTCACCACCGCCCCGGTCGGCGCGATCACCAAAGTGTTGCAGCGCGCGGGCTGGTCGGTCGATGAGGTCGATCTGTTCGAAGTGAACGAAGCATTTGCCTGCGTCGCGATGTTCGCGATGCACGACCTTGGCATCGCGCACGAGAAGATCAACGTGCATGGTGGCGCAACCGCGCTGGGTCACCCGATCGGCGCATCGGGCGCACGCATCGTCACCACGCTGATCGCTGCGCTCAAGCGCCACGGCAAGTCGAAGGGCGTTGCCAGCCTTTGCATCGGCGGGGGCGAGGCAACCGCACTGGCCATCGAACTGGTCTGAACGGGCCAGTCAATGCAGCGCGCCCTGACGATCAGGGCGCGCCCGCACCCCACATCGCGGTCTGGCTGACAAAGCCCTGTCGGCCGTCGATATCGACCTTGCACCAGCCGCCCACACAATCACCCAGACGCCCGACCACGCCGGGAGCCGCACGCCACAACAGGCGGCCGCTGCCGTCCTTGTTCTCGCGGATTTCGGCGGGCCCGCCCTTGACCACGCCGGTATGCACCTTGCGCGTTACGAATTGGGTCAGCATCCAGCCGCGCGCACCGTCCTGGTCTTCGACCAGCACCCAGCCTTCGCGGGCGCGCAGCACCTTCACCGGCACTCCGCCGCGAACATAGATCCAGCTAATACGATAATCGCGCCCCGGCCCGACCCGCATGTTGGCCTGATCCTTGCGCAACGAAGCCCAGAACGGACCGCTGTCATCATCGGCTGCACGGGCAGGCTGGCCGCAAGCGCACGACAGGGCAAGCGCTGCCGCAAGCATGGTTCTGCCAATGCGTAATGCGCTGGTGATCGTCATGCCCATCCTTCCTGCCTGTTACCAATCATCGGTCGCAAGCCCGACCGTTTGTCAGATAAGGCGATACAGCAAAGCGTGCCAAGGGCAACATGGCGTGCCGGAAGGCGGTGAGCGTCAAAGACTGTGGCGATCACCCGCTTGACCGCGCCCCATCCCCCGGCCTAGCCATGGCCTCATCATGACCGCCAAGCCCCGCACCGCAGACTTGCGCCCTTCGCGGCGAATCGAAGGCCGCCCGAGGGTTTTCGTAACCCGCCGCCTGCTGCCCGAAACCGAGGCGCGGATGGCCGAACTCTTCGACACGACGTTCAACCCGGACGACAGGCCGTTGTCGCGCGCCGCGCTGGCTGAGGCCTTGCAGCAAGCGCACGTGCTGGTTCCGACCGTGACCGACACCATCGACACCGACCTGATCACAGGGGCCGGGCCGCAGCTTGGCCTGATCGCCAACTTTGGCGCCGGCACGGAACACATCGCGCTTGCCGCCGCCCGCGCGCGCAAGATTCCGGTCACCAATACCCCCGGCGTGTTCACCGACGATACCGCCGACATGACCATGGCGCTGATCCTGTCGGTCACGCGGCGTCTGAATCGCGGAGGGCGTATCCTGCGATCGGGCCAGTGGCAGGGCTGGAGCCCGTCGACGCTGCTGGGCCACCGCGTTGGCGGCAAGGTGCTGGGCATCGTCGGCATGGGCCGGATCGGTCAGGCCGTGGCGCACCGCGCGCGCGCGTTCGGGCTGAGCGTGGTCTACAACAGCCGACATCGTGTGCCTGAGGCACTCGAAACGATGCTGGCCGCGCGCTATGAACCCGACCTCGACCGGTTGGTGGCAGAGGCCGACATCATCACGCTGCATTGCCCCGCAACGCCCGAAACCCACCATCTGATCGATGCGCGCCGGATCGCACTGATGAAGCCCGACGCCATGATCATCAACACCGCGCGCGGGCAGATCGTCGAGGAACCAGCTTTGATCTCCGCGCTGATCGAGGGGCGGCTGGGCGGCGCCGGGCTCGATGTGTTCGAGCATGAGCCGCAGGTCGATCAGCGGTTGCGCGATCATCTGAACGTCGCAATCCTGCCGCACATGGGCAGCGCCACCTTCGAAGGCCGCATCGCATCGGGCGAAAAGGTGATTGCCAACATCCGCTTCTGGGCCGACGGCCACCGCCCGCCCGATCAGGTGCTGGAAGGCTGGGCCTGAAGCATTAACCAATCCGACGTTATAGCAGGCGCCCGCCCGTCCGCGCACCCTGCACTGGGTTGGAGTGGAAGATGAGTCCGGGAGATCGCAGGTGACGAAGAAGCTGGTGGCAACTTTGGGTCTGGCAGCGCTGATCGCGTGGCCGACGCTGGCGCTGGCGCAAGCTGAGCCAGGCGCGCTTGATGCCGCCGACAGCGGCGATACCGCGTGGTTGCTGACAGCGGCGATGCTCGGCCTGATCGCCGCCCTGCCCGGCCTTGCCCTGTACTATGCCGGACGCGCGCAGCGCGGCGGGTTCGTGGCCGTGGCGATGCAGGCGGGAGCCATCGTCGCCGTCGTGTCGCTGCTGTGGGTCATGGTCGGCTACACGCTTGCGTTCGGCACCGTCGGCAGTGGCTGGCTGGGCGCGGGCAACGCCTGGATGCTGCTCGATCTGGGCAATGTGCGCGGCGACAGTGCCGTGCCCGAAAGCGCCTTCGTGCTGTTCGAACTGGCCTTCGCCCTGATCGCGCCGGTGCTGATGACCGGCGCCTGGATCGACCGCGCGCGTTTCGGCTGGGTCGTCGCCTTTGCCGCATTGTGGAGCCTGATGGTCTATGCGCCCGTGGCGCACTGGATCTGGGGCGGTGGCTGGCTGGCGAGCCGCCTTGGCACGATCGACTATGCTGGCGGTATCGTGGTGCACACTTCCGCTGGCGTTTCGGCGCTGGTCGTCGCGCTTCTTTTGGGCCGCCGCGCCACGCTGGGCGAACATCCAGCGGCAAACGCGCCGGGCCTCAGCCTTGGCGGCACGTTCCTCGCATGGATCGGCAGCATCGGTCTCGCCGGAGGAGCCGCGCTCGCCGCCAATGACGATGCTGCCAGCGCCATCATCAACACCCATGCCGCCGCTTGCGCCGGTGCGCTCACCTGGCTGCTGATCGACCGGATCGCGACAGGCAAGGCCCGCGCGCCCGGCCTCGGCAGCGGAGTGATCGCAGGGTTGGCGGCGATCTCGTCGTCAGCCGGGCTGGTCGCGCCGGGTGCCGCCATCCTGTTCGGCGCAGTCGGAGCATTGGCAGGTTACGTCACGGTCACACTGCTGCGCGACAGGCTCGCGATCGATGATACTGCCGGGGTGTTCGCGGTGAACGGCGTCGGCGGAATGGTCGGCGCAGTCATGCTGGCGCTGTTCCTCGCCCCGGTGCTGGGCGGAACCGGCTATGGCGAAGGGTTCGGCCCCGTCCGCCAGTTGCTGGCGCAAGGCGTTGGCGTTGGCGCGGTTGCCGCGTGGAGCGCGATTGCCAGCGTGATCGCGGGTCTGATGGTCTCGATGGTCGTGCCGATGCGCGTGACCGAGGCCGAGGAGCGCGCCGGGTTGGACGCATCCAGCCACGGCGAGCCTGCAACAGCAACAGATTGAGAACCAGATGAATCGCCACCAACGCCTGATCCGCTTCATCGACGAAGTGTGGAACAAGGGTTCAGTGGCGACGGCTGTCGAATTGATCGCGCCGACGTATGTCATCCGGCACGATCCCGGTGACCCTTGGGACGGTCAGACGCTCGATCGCGAGGGCTTCGTCGCCCGCCTACAACAGAGCCGCGCGCCCTTCCCCGACCAGACTTTCACCATTTTGACGATGACCGGGTCCGGCGACGCGCTGGTCATCACCTGGACCTGGCAGGCCACCCATCTGGGCGCGCTGGGGCCGTTTGCGGCAACCGGCCGAACGATCCGCATGAGCGGCGCCACCGTCTATACCTTCGATGCCGATGACCTGCTGACCGGTCACTGGCAGGTGACCGACCGGCTGGGCGTGTATCAGCAATTGCAGGCGGGCGCCGCAGCCCTACCAGGCTGACAGATCAGTCGCCGGTCAGGATGCGATCGACCAACTGCTTCACCGTTGGGGTGAAGTTGTTGGAATAGAACGGATCCTGCTTGAAGCGATAGGCCGCGTGCCCGGCGAACATCAGGTTCTGGTCGATATCGCCGCCATGCGCGATGTCCTGCAGCGTCTTCTGGATGCAGAAGCTTCGCGGATCGGCCAATCGCCCGGTCGAGTAATCGTCGTGATCCTTCCACGACGAGAACCCGCAGTGCGACAGGCAGCCCATGCAGTCGGCCTGATCTTTGCGGATGCCCTCACGCTCGGTCGTGGTGACGAACACCACCGTATCGTCGGGCGTGCGCAGCGCATGGGTATAACCGGCTGCCACCCAACCGCGTGCGCGCTCAAGATCGGCGGGCGTCACCCAGAAGTTCTTGCCCTTCACGCCGACATCAAGCTGCACGGTGTGCTCGCCTGCCGAAACCTTGGAATAAGGCACCTGCCGTTCAGAGCGCGCCTCAAGGCTGCGCAGGAACGGATTGCGCACCGCCGACGAATAGAAACCCGTCGGTGAAAAGCGGTGCAGCAGCACATCGCCCGGATCGAGCGTGCGCAAGTGGTCCTTCCAACCCTGCGGGATCGGGCTTTCGGCGGTCAGCAGCGGACGGGTGCCGAACTGGAACGCGATCGAACCCAGTTCAGGGTTGTCGATCCAATTTTCCCATTCGCGCAGGAACCACACGCCACCGGCCATCACGATCGGCACATCGTCCGACACGCCTTCGGCGCGCATCGTGTCGCGCAGCGCCTTGACGCGGGGATAGGGATCTTCGGGCTTGCGCGGATCTTCGGCGTTGGAAAGGCCATTGTGCCCCCCGGCGAGCCAAGGGTCTTCATAGACCACCGCCGCCAGCAGGTGCGAAACCTTGTGATAGGCGCGCTTCCACAATGCGCGGAAGGCGCGGCCCGACGACACGATCGGCAGGTAGTGGACGTTGAAACGCGCAGCGATTTCCGAAAGCTTGTAGGGCATGCCCGCACCGCAGGTCACGCCGGTGACCATCCCGCGGGTCTTTTCCAGCACACCTTCAAGCACTTGCTGCGCGCCGCCCATTTCCCACAGCACGTTGATGTTGATGGCGCCCTTGCCGCTGGCGATGTCATAGGCGCGGCGCACTTGCTCGACTGCGCCGTCGATGGCGTAGCGGATCAGTTCCTCGTGCCGCTCCTTGCGGGTCAGGGCGTTGTAGATTTGCGGTACGATCTTGCCTTCGGCGTCATAGCTGTCGGCGTTGACCGCGCTGACCGTGCCGATTCCCCCGGCCGCAGCCCAAGCGCCCGAACTGAGGTGGTTGGTCGCCGCCACGCCCTTGCCGCCTTCAACCAGCGGCCAGACTTCGCGGCCACCATAGACGATTGGCTTCAAACCCTTGAAAACAGACATACCCATCTTTCAGCCCAGTCGTTCCTCAGCCAAAGTCAGCCCCTGCCCTTTCGGCAAGCCACGACCCCTTCCCGGTCTGGTTCGGCAGTTCCCCTGAACCGCACCACGACCGGGCATTTCACCCGCACTCGGTGACTTAGGGGCAATTGCGCCAAAGCGGAAGCCCACGGCTACACTCACCCAACGCTGCGGCCCCATGACAGGGGAAAACCGCAAGAATTTGCATGATCAATCGTCGTCCTCGACCGACACCTTCTCGCCCGTGACGCGCTGCGACAGCGCCGCGGCCATGAACGGGTCAAGCGCGCCATCGAGCACGTCGCTCGGGTTGGTGCTGACCACGCCGGTGCGCAAGTCCTTGACCTGCTGATAGGGCTGCAGGACGTAAGAGCGGATCTGGTGCCCCCAGCCGATCTCGGTCTTGGCGGCGTATTCGCTGCTGGTCACGGCCTCGCGCTTGGCCAGTTCGGCCTCATAGATCCGCGCCTTCAGCATGTTCATAGCGGTCGCGCGGTTCTTGTGCTGGCTGCGGTCATTCTGGCTGGCCACGATGATCCCGGTCGGGACGTGCGTGATGCGCACCGCCGAATCGGTGGTGTTGACGTGCTGACCACCCGCACCCGATGCGCGATAGGTATCGATCTTCAGGTCGGACGGGTTGATCTCGACCTCGATGTTGTCGTCGATTTCGGGATAGACCCACACCGAACTGAACGAGGTGTGCCGCCGCGCCGAGCTGTCATACGGGCTGATCCGCACCAGCCGGTGCACGCCGCTTTCGGTCTTGGCATAGCCATAGGCGTTCTCGCCCTTGATCAGCAGCGTCGCGCTCTTGATCCCGGCGGCTTCACCAGCGTGATAATCGACCAGATCAACTTTGTAGCCATGCCGTTCACCCCAGCGGGTGTACATGCGCTGGAGCATTTCGGCCCAATCCTGGCTTTCGGTGCCGCCAGCGCCCGCGTGAACTTCAAGATAAGCGTTGTTGGCATCGGCTTCGCCCGCCAGCAGCGCCTGCACCTTGTCGGCATCGGCGCGCTGGGCCAGCGCCGCCAGCGAGGCGAGGCCGTCCGCGACAATCGCTTCGTCGCCCTCCATCTCGCCCAGTTCGACGAACTCGATGGCGTCAGCCATTTCCTGGCCGATCTGGCGCACCGTGCCGATCGACGCCTCAAGCCGCCGCCGCTCGCGCATCAGCACTTCGGCAGCCTTGGGATCGTCCCACAGCTTGGGATCCTCGACACGGGCATTGAGTTCATCAAGCCGCCGCACCGCGCGGTCCCAGACGAGGAACTTGCGCACGAGTGCCAATGCGGCCTCGATGCGGTCTATGTGGGCCTGCCCTTCGGCACGCATGATCGTCTCACTCCAATTGCACGAACCGCGCCGCATAACGATGCGGCGCGGCAAGTAAAGCCGGTTATGACGCGTGGCCTCAGCGCGCGCGGATCACCAAGCGGAGATCAACGCCCGGACTTGAGCTTGGCAACGGCCGCGAGGGTCAGCTTGACGTGGTCGGCATAGTTCATGTCCGAATGGACCAATGCGATCTTGCCGTTGCGCGCGATGACATAGCTGGTGCGGGTGGTGTAGCCGCTGGACACACCGTTGGACTTGAGATCGACGTCATAGGCCTTGATCACCGCGGGCGTGGCGGCAGCGACGGCAAACTTGTCGCGGCATTCGGCGGTCGAAAACTTCTTGAGCGTTTCGATGTCGTCGTTCGACATGCCGATCACGGTTGCCCCGGACTTGGAGAACTCGGGGGTCGATTCGGCAAAGGCATGCGCTTCAAGGGTGCAGCCCTGCGTGAACGCCTTGGGATAGAAGTAGAGCACGACCGGCCCCTTTTTCAACAAGGCCTTGAGCGAAAAGTCGAAAGGCTTTCCGGCCAATGCCCCCTTCGCTGAGAAGTCGGGAGCCGTGGCGCCCGCCTTCAGTTCGGCATGGGCGGCAGCAGGGCTGAGCAGGGCGAAAGCCGCGAGCGCGGCAAGAATGCGGTTCTGGGTCATGATCGGCAGACTATCACAGCATCAGCACACCTCAAGCGGCGAGATTTGCGGATTCACCAAAGACCGAACCAAACCGGAAACATCCCGCCCGCAAAGCTCCAAAACCGCGCGTACTGAGCTTATCCGTCCGCCTCAAGCCGCGCCAGCCAGGCCTGCGCCTGCTTGGGCTCGCCCACCGCATCGGCACTGACCGGGCCCCGCGCGGCCAGGAATTCACGCTGCAATTCAAATTCTGGCAGGCACAGCGTCTCGCGCGCCTTGTCGATCGCATCGCCCAGTTCGGCCAATTCATCCAGCACCGGGGCCAACGCAGCTTGCGTCTTGCGGTCGGCGGTGTGGTTGAACAGCCCCCACTTGCCCGCCGCGGTCACGCGCAAAGCCGCGATCAGCGCCGCGCGGTATTCCGCTTCCAGTTCGATGCGGCGGATATCCAGACGGTCAAGACGATCAGCTTTTGCCATACAATCGGCCCTATACCCGAGGTTCGGGGGCGGCAACCGCCGCGCGTCAGTAAATCCCGCCCTGTTCCTCGACAAAGTCGCCCTCGCCGCCCTGATCGGACGGCGCGCCTTGCCCGCCGCGCGCGGCGCGGGCCTTGCGCAGGGCGTTCATGACCGCTTCCTTGACGCTCATTTCCTCGGCGCGGACGGTGCGGCGCGGTTCGGTATCGGGCTTGAACGCTTCCCAGATGACCCCGGCCTTCGCTTCCTGATCAGCCGGCGTTCCTTCGAACACGCGGCGCCCCGAAACGCGGTCGATGCGCACCATGCGCACGCCAGCGGGCACCGCGAAGGGTTCATCACCCCAGCGCGGCCGCGTGGCCTGCACGAACTGCTTGAAGATCGGTGCGGCGATGCGTCCGCCCTGCGCATACCCGCCAAGGCTGCGCGGCTGGTCATAGCCCATGTAGACACCGGCAATGATGTCGGGCGAGCCGCCGACGAACCAGACGTTGGTCGGACCAGAGGTCGTGCCGGTCTTGCCGAACAATGGCAAGTTGAGGTCGCGCAGTGTTTCGGCGGTGCCGCGCACTACCACGCCTTCGAGCATGTGGACCACCTGATAGGCGGTGCGCGCATCGATCACCTGCCGCCCGGACACGCGGAAACGCGGCATCGGCCGGCCATCCCACTGCGCCATGTTGCAGGGGCTGCAATCGCGATTGTCGGCGCGCCAGATGACCTTGCCGTTGCGATCCTGCACATAGTCGACCAGCGACTGGTCGTGCTGCAATCCGTGATTGGCCAGCGCGGCATAGGCGTTGACCATATGCGCCACGGTGGTGTCGCCCGCGCCAAGCGCCATCGAAAGGTAGGGCTGATAGTCGCCGATGCCGACGTTCTTTATCGTGCGCACGACCTTGTCCATGCCGGTATCGTTGGCGATCCGCACGGTCATCAGGTTGCGCGACTGCTCCAGCCCCCAGCGCATGGTGTGGCTGCCAGAGCCACCCTCACCACCAAAGTTGCGGAAGCATTTCTGGCCCAGCGCCGCGCCCTGATAGACGCAGAACGTGCCGTCGAGCACCATCGAGGCCGGGGTCATGCCGTTGTCGAGCGCGGTAGCATAGACGAACGGCTTGATCGTGGAGCCGGGCTGGCGGTTGGCCTGCGTGGCGCGGTTGAACGAGCCAAGCCGCGCGTCAAATCCGCCCTGCATCGCCAGCACGCGGCCGCTCTGCGGGTCTTCGACCACCATGCCGCCTGAAACTTCAGGGATGTTGCGCAACGAAAAGCCGTTGCCGTTGGGCGCGACGACGATCACGTCGCCGGCCTTGGGCCCCGGTCCGCCCGGTATGCCGTACAAGGGCGCGGTGCGCCCATCGGCAAAGCCGATCGTCCCGCCAGAGCCACTGCGCCCCAGCACGACGCCGACGCGCCAGTCCTGATAGCGGATGCCGATGTTGGCGGTGACCAGTTCGGCCTGCCAGTTGCCGCTGACATCGATCGTGGCGACCGGCCCGTGCCAGCCGCGTCCGCCGGAATAGCGCAGCAATCCGGCGCGTAAGGAATCCTGCGCCGCACTTTGCAACTGCGTGTCGAGCGAGGTCCGCACCCACAGTCCACCCGCATAGACGCTGTTCGGGCCATTATCGGCATTCTCGCCGAACTTTTCGATCAACTGGCGCCGCACTTCTTCAAGGAAATATCCGGCATCGGCGGTGTAGTTCTCGCTGCGCCGGGGTACGAGGCCAAGCGGCTGCGCCTTGGCTTGCGCGGCCTGATCGGCAGAGGCCCAGCCATTCTTGACCATCTGGTCGAGCACCCAGTTGCGCCGCTCCAGTGCGCGCTCGACATTTTTGGCGCGGCCATACGTCTCGGGAGCCTTGGGCAAGATCGCCAGAAATGCGGCCTCATTCAGCGCCAGATCGCCCACATCCTTGTCGAAATAGGCGCGCGCGGCGGCCTGAACGCCAAAGCTCTGCCGCCCGAGCGGGATTTCATTGAGGTAGAGTTCAAGGATCTGCTGCTTGGACAGCACCGATTCGATGCGCCGCGCCAGAATCATTTCCTTGAGCTTGCGCGTGACCGAATATTCGTTGCCGATCAGGATGTTCTTGGCGACCTGCTGGGTGATCGTGGACCCGCCCCGCGCACGTTGACCCGATCCGAACTTGGTGGCGTAATCGATCACCGCGCCCGCCAGCCCGGTGAAATCGACCCCGCCATGGCTGAAGAACGACTTGTCCTCGGCCGACAGGAACGCGTGGATCAATGGATCGGGAAAATCGACATAGCGCAGTTGCACGCGGCGTTCGCGGGCATAGCTCGACACGATTTCGCCATCGGTGCCGCGCACCATCGTCGGCAGCGGCGGTTGATAGGTCAACAGCTTGTCAGCGCTGGGCAACGTGCGGATGACGGTGACCCAGACGAGCGCATAGAGCAGAACCAGCGCGGCCAGCGCATAGACCCCAAGCCGGACCAGCCGACTTGCCCGCCAGACCGGCGCGACTGCGGCGCCTGCACGACCAAACAGGCCGGACGCCTCGCGCCGGATACGAAAGCGGGAGCTGCTGGGTGCGGGTTCTTCGGCCATATCGCAAAGGGCCTTAGCACGCCCAGCGGCGCGGATGCCAGAGCCCCCGCCACCGGCCTGAAGAGGCGCCACGCATAGTCATGGCAGCGTTTGCGCGCCCTCGCCTTGCGCCAGCGCGATGGTGATGGCACGCGCCAGCGCTTTGCCAAATGCCCGCCGCCACGCCGGGTCGGCCATCGCCCGCGCATCGTCGGGATTGGAGACATACCCGGCCTCAAGCAGCAGCGAGGGCAGGTCGACCGACTTGAGCACGACGAAGGCTGCCTCTCGCTCGGGCGTCCGGTGAAACCGCAGCGCGCCGCCGCCCTCGCGCACGATCAGCGCCGAAACCGCGCGTGATCGCGCGCGCATCGCACGTTGCGACAAGTCGACCAGGATCGAGGACACCGCGTCCGATTTGCCGCCCAAGGCAATGCCATTGATCGTATCGGCGCGGTTTTCGCGCGCGGCAAGCTGGTCGGCCAACGCGTCCGATCCCTTGTCCGACAAGGTATAGACCGTCGCGCCCTCGGCATCGCTGGCACCAGCCGCATCGGCGTGGATCGACAGAAACAAGTCGGCATGCAAGCGGCTGGCAATGCCCGCGCGCTCTTCGAGCGCGAGAAAGCGATCGTCCGAGCGGGTCAGCGCCACGCGCAAGCGACCATCTGCCAGCAGCGCATCGCGCAAGGCGAGCGCGAGGCCGAGCGTCAGGGCCTTTTCCTTTTCGCCACGCGGGCCACTGGCGCCGGGATCGTGCCCGCCATGCCCCGCATCGATCACCACCAGCGGACGACTGGCATCGGCCGGGCCAAGCACGACTGGCAAACCAATTGGCCGTTCACCGCCGGGCAGCGCCAGATGCACAACATAAGCCGGACTTCGGCTCGCTCCTGCCCCCAGCGATTGCCACATTGCGAGCACGGCTGCGGCGGGCACGACGAACCCTGTGACCACCAATGCCCAGCCAATACGCGCCCACAATCCCATTGCGTGATCGACCATGCAGCGCGACAGCCTAAGCGTCAAAGCCTGAATCGCGCGCTAACCAAGCCTTTCAGACCCATTTCGACGCGCAAAGCCGAGCCAACTACAATCGCAATGGAACGGTCATTGTTTTAATTGCCGGTTTGCGATTGCGGTGCTAGCAAAACCATCACTGAAGCAGATCGGCACCAGCACAGGCCCGATCCCCGCAGCTCGAAGCGCCCTTTTCGGGGTGCCGCGCGGGGACTGGACACAGGAAGGCCCGCCCGATGATCTGCTTGGTAAAGTGAACGCAGGACGTGACACGGCGATCGTGCCGGTCAGACCTGCGACTGAGGTTGATGCCGTGATGATGAGCCCGATGTCCGTCCAGCCGAGGAGCCCTTCACGGGTTCGCCACGGCTGGCTGGCCGGGACGACGCGCGTTTTGCCGCCGATCATCGTCACCGCAGATGCACACCGACCGCCGCCGGGCGGTGAGCGCGCGCGCCATGCATGCGCGCTCCGATCCGGCACCCCCCCATTCGCGAACCGCCTCGCCGCCCAACCAGGGCGCAGATCCGGCGTTCGCGCAACTGCAAGATACCGCGCGAGGAACCCGGGTTCACACCCGTGGCAGCGCGGCTGGAGACTATGGAATGACAACGCGCATGCTTATCGATGCGCGCCACCAGGAAGAAACCCGGGTGGCGGTGCTCAAAGGCAACCGGATTGAAGAATTCGATTTCGAATCCGCAGACCACAAGCAAATCAAGGGCAACATCTATCTTGCCAAGGTAACCCGGGTCGAACCTTCGCTGCAGGCAGCGTTCGTCGATTTCGGCGGGAACCGTCACGGTTTCCTCGCCTTCAGCGAAATTCACCCCGACTACTACCAGATCCCGCGTGAGGATCGTGAGGCGCTGCTGGCCGAAGAAGCCGCACACGCCGAAGAAGAAGCCGCGCTGCGTGCGGCCGACGAGGATGACGACGACTACGCCGACGGCGAATACGCCGAAGGCAGCTATGACGATGGTCAGGGCGTCACCGAAGTCGATACCTCGGAAAAGGACCACGTCTCGACGATCGAAGGCGGCGTGATCGAGAATGGCTTTGACGGCGACGACGACGGCGCTGGCGAAGGCCAGGACGACGCCAACGGCGACGACGAAGCCGCGCGCGAATCAGGCGAGGACGACAACCGCCGTCCGCGTCGGGGTCGCCGTCAGGGTCGCGCGCAGGGCAAGGAAGCCGACGAACTGCGCGCCAAGCGCATGGCGCTGCGCCGCCGTTACAAGATTCAGGACGTGATCCAGCGCCGTCAGGTTCTGCTGGTGCAGGTGGTCAAGGAAGAACGCGGCAACAAGGGCGCGGCGCTGACCACCTATCTCAGCCTGGCCGGTCGCTATTGCGTGCTCATGCCCAATTCCAGCCACGGTGGCGGCATCAGCCGCAAGATCAACTCGGCGGCCGATCGCAAGCGGCTCAAGACGATCATCACCGAGATGGAACTGCCCCGCTCGATGAGCTGCATCGTCCGCACCGCCGGACTTCAGCGCACCAAGCCCGAGATCAAGCGCGACTTTGACTATCTCGCCCGCCTGTGGGACGAGATCCGTGAAAACACGATGCGTTCGAGCGCTCCGGCACTGATCCATTCGGACAGCGACCTGATCAAACGCGCGATTCGCGACATCTACAACCGCGATATCGAGGAAGTGGTCGTCGAAGGCGAAGCGGGTTACCGCGCCGCCAAGGACTTCATGAAGTTGCTGATGCCCAGCCATGCCAAGCGGGTGCGCCAGTATGCCGATCCGGTACCGCTGTTCCAGCGCTATGGCGCCGAGGACCAGCTTACCGCGATGTACGATCCGGTCGTCCAGCTGAAGAGCGGCGGTTATCTGGTGATCAACCCGACCGAGGCGCTGGTGTCGATCGACATCAACTCGGGCCGTTCCACCAAGGAACACGGGATCGAGGCCACTGCGGTCAGCACCAACCTTGAAGCCGCGCGCGAAATCGCCCGCCAGTTGCGCTTGCGCGACATGGCCGGGCTGGTCGTGATCGACTTCATCGACATGGAATACGGCTCGAACGTCCGCAAGGTCGAGAAGGCCATGAAGGACGCGCTCAAGGACGATCGCGCCCGCATCCAGGTCGGTCGCATCTCGGGCTTCGGCCTGATGGAAATGAGCCGCCAGCGCCTACGCACCGGCGTGCTCGAAGCCACCACGCGTGGTTGCCCGCACTGCGATGGTTCGGGACTCGTGCGCACCGCCTCGTCCGCCGGGCTTTCCGCGCTGCGCCTGATCGAGGACGAAGCCGCCAAGGGCAAGGGCAACGTGATCTCGTTGTACGCCAGCCAGGAAGCGGCGATCTACGTCCTGAACGCCAAGCGCGCTGACCTTGGCGAGATCGAGGAACGCTACGGCGTCAACGTCGAAGTGATCCCCGAGGGCGAGAACGAAGGCGCCAAGATGCGCGTCGCCTCGCGCGGGCCCAAGCCCGAATTCGTGCCCCGCTTCGAACCGATCGTCGAGCCTGAAGAGGACGACATCATCGAGGACTTGTACGAGGACGAAGAGGAAGAAGTCGAAGAGCGCACCGAGCGTCCGGCCCGCCGCGAAAGCGCCACCGCTGGCAATGCCGAAGCCGAAGGCGATGGCGCCAACCGTCGCAAGCGGCGCAAGCGTCGGCGTGGCCGCAGCAAGGATCGTCGCGATGACGAAGGTCAGGGCGAAGGCGAGTTTGCCGCTCAGGACGACGAAGCTTCCGAGCAGGACGGCGAGCAGGACGGCGACGATCAGGCCGAAACCGACGGTTCTGATGACCAAGCCGGTGTGACCGAAGGTTCCGCTGGCGAAGGCGAGAACGGTGACGGCGAGAACGGTGACGGCGAGGGACGCCGCAAGCGTCGCCGCCGCCGCCGCAATCGTCGTGGTGCCCGCGACGGCGCCGCAGGTGGTGAAGGCGGTTCGACCGAAGGCGAAGGCGACTTTGCCGATGGCGAAGGTGACGAGCCGGAAGGCAACGAGGGCGCAGCCCCCGCTGCCATCGCGGCTGGTGCTGAGCCCGTTGCCGAGGCTGTCACCGAAGTGGCGCCTGCCGAGGTCGAAGCGGAAGCTGCTCCGGCCAAGCCCAAGCGCACCCGCCGCAAGAAGGCCGAGGTGGTTGCAGTAAGCGAAGCCGAAGTCGCAGCGCCGGTGGAAGCCGTCGTTGCACCGGTGGTCGAAGCTGTGGCCGAGGTGGAAGCCGCTCCGGCCAAGCCGAAGCGCACCCGCCGCAAGAAGGCTGATGCGGTTGCCGAGGAAGCGCCGGCGCAAGATGCGCCGGTTGCTGACGAAGCACCTGCAACCGAGGCAGAACCAGCGATCGAGGTCGAGGCTGCTCCGGCCAAGCCCAAGCGCACCCGAAAGAAGAAGGTGGTCGACGCCGCACCGGCTGATGCCGCTACCGAATCGGTGCCTGTGGCTGAAGAACCCGTCGCTGCAGAGCCGGCACCGAGCGCGACAGCGCCCGAGGCCGCGGCACCAGCCGAGTCGACCGGGGCCGAAGAAGCCGAGACCGCCAATGCCGAAACCGGCGAGCCGCGTCGCGGCTGGTGGCAGCGCACCTTCGGGGCCTGATCATCTGACAGCCTGATCATCCGACAGGTCGTCATCGCTGACCACAAAAACCGCCCCGCCGCACTTGCGACGGGGCGGTTTTTCGTTGGCGATCGGTATGCAACAAGGGTGGCTTGGAACAGCCCGCCTCCGCTAGACAAGCGCCGATGGAGTCCTTGTCCCGCCCCGAACTCGATGTCGCGATCTGGCAGGCCCCCGGCCTGTCCGGCGCCCCCGACGCTATGCTGGACCGTCTGGCTGCCTTGCTCGATGGTGGCACGCTCGAAGGTGCCGATCTGCTGCTCCTGCCCGAACTGTGGTCATGCGGCTACTTTGACGAAACTGCGGTGCGCGCAGGCGCCGAGCCGCTCGATGGGCCAACCGCGCAACGTCTTTCTGCACTCGCGCGCGCTCATGGATTGGCGATCGCCTGGGGCCATGCGGAGCGCGAAGCCCCCGACCAATCCATCTGGAACGCGGCTACGCTGATCGGTGCGGATGGGGCGGTTCTGCTCCACTATCGCAAGGTCAACTTGTGGGATCGTTATGAAAAGGCGCTGTTTGCGCCCGGCACGGAACCTAGCGCGCTTGCTACGCTGAGTGGCTGGAAACTGGGTTTTTCGATCTGTTACGACACCGAATTCCCTGAAACTTTCCGCGATCTGGCGGTCAGGGGCGCCGATTTGGTGCTCGCCCCGACGGCGCTGGGCGCGGAATTCGGCGTGGTCGGCGACGCACTGCTGCGCACGCGTGCGTTCGAGAACGGCCTGTTCCTCGCCTTTGCCAATCGCAGCGGGTGCGAGCACGGCTACGCGTTCGGCGCAGGCTCGGGAATTGTCGGGCCTGATGGCACTTTTCTCGCAAAGGCCGAAGCCGACAGCGTCGTGGTGCGCGCATCGCTCAGCCACGACCGAATCGCCGCCGCACGGCGCCGCTCTCCATATTTAACCGATCTGCGCTGGGCTGCGCCGAGCATGGCCTGACGGCACCGAAACACAAACCGGGCATCTCAATCGGGGCGGTGCGCGACGCCCCATTCCATCCACCCGGCAAAGCGCGGCATCCCCGGCATGTACCGCGCGCCCATCGACTCGACGGCAAAGCCCGCGGCTGCCACGGCACTGCTGATCGGGCGGGTAAGGTGGCAGCCACCCAGCAGCGGCCGCCATACCGGCTCGATGCGCCTTTGCCAGCGTTGGATGCCCGGATCAGGCGCCTGCCCATGCTCGAGGAACAGCAACCGTCCGCCGGGCCGAATCACGCGATAAAGTTCGCGCAGAACCTGCTTTGGATCGCTGACCGAACAGAGCGTGTATGTGCAGACCGCCGTGTCGAACGCGGCTGCCGCAAACGGGATCGCCTCGCCCACTCCGGGCCGAAGATCGCATGCATGGCCAAGGTGCGCGGCGCGCGCACGCGCGGTGTCGAGCAAGGCGGGCGACGGATCGATGCCGGCAAGGCTGGCAAGGCGCCGTGGATCATAGAACTGCTGGTTCAAGCCGCCGCCGCAGCCAAGCTCGAACACGTCGCCATGGGCCAGGGGAACCACCTGCGCGCGCAGCTCCATTATCGGTGGTGCCGCGCAGGCGCATCCTATCAGGCGCGGAACCACGTGCCTGTCCCACAAGGCGGCAATGCCCATCAGCCCCTCCGAAATGTGCGCCGGTTCCCGGCGTCGAGGAGCAAATGTGCCCGCTCACGCACGCATCGGCAAGCGATCTTGGTGGGCAAGGCAATTCCTGCCCATTTGAACCCCTTGCCCCGGCCTACGTATGCGCTAAGGACGATTCGGCATCCTAATGGGGTAAGTTCATGGCGACCTTCTCGCTTCCGAAGAATTCCAAGATCACCGGCAAGGCACGTCACCACGCTGCGGCCACCAGCGGTCGGGTGAGGAAGTTCAAGGTATACCGATACGACCCCGATAGCGGCGAAAATCCCCGCTACGACACGTTCGATATCGATCTTGAACAGTGCGGGCCGATGGTGCTCGACGCATTGATCAAGATGAAGAGCGATCAGGATCCGACGCTGACCTTCCGCCGTTCGTGCCGTGAAGGCATTTGTGGATCGTGCGCGATGAACATCAACGGGCGCAACGGCCTTGCCTGCACCACCGCGATCGAGGATCTGAAGGGCGAAGTGCGGATCACACCGCTGCCGCACATGGAAGTGATCAAGGATCTCGTTCCCGATTTCACGCATTTCTATGCGCAGTACGCCTCGATCCGGCCGTGGTTGCAGACGGTTTCGCCCACGCCCTCGGGCAAGGAACGGCTGCAGAGCCCCGAACAGCGCGAAAAGCTCGATGGCCTGTACGAGTGCATTCTGTGCGCGTGCTGCTCGACCTCGTGCCCCAGCTATTGGTGGAACTCCGACAAGTTCCTCGGCCCCGCGATCCTGCTTCAGGCCTATCGCTGGCTGGCTGACAGCCGTGACGAGATGACTGGCGAACGGCTTGACGAGTTGGAAGATCCCTTCCGCCTCTATCGCTGCCACACCATCATGAACTGCGCCAACGTCTGCCCGAAGGGCCTGTCGCCAGCGCGCGCGATCGCTGAAATCAAGAAGATGCAGGCCGAACGCGCGCTCTGAGCGCGCGTTCCCCGCTATGCCGGGCCGATCGATGACTGCGCCTTCCAGCGGGTTCGTGTTCGAACCGAGCGCCTATCATCCCGGCTGGTCGACGTGGAATCTGGCCGATCCGACCCGCTTCAACGCCCAAACCATGGGCGAAATGCTGGTTCGGATCGAGGATCATGCCGACGGTGGCCGCAGAGTGCGGCTGCGCATGGCTCCTGAACGCCGCCACACCAATCTGCTCGATGCAGTGCATGGCGGTGTCACGCTGGCGTTGATCGACATCGCGCTGTTTGCCGGTATGCGGTTGCTGCTTGGTGGCGATGCGGCCGGTTCGGTCACGCTCGACTTGTCGACCCAGTTCATTGGCGCAGGACGGATCAACCACCCACTCGACGCGGTAGTCGAAGTGCTGCGCGAAACGCGGCGCCTGGTCTTCGTGCGCGGGCTGATCGAGCAGGACGACAACCTTGTGGCGGCCTTCAACGGGACGATCCGCAAGCCGTCGAGCCGGTGAGCAGAACCACGATGCGGGTTTCCGACCGTTACGCTCAACTCATCGCTGCAGGCGAATTGCGCCCCGACCCTGAGCAGGCGGCCGCAGCAGAACGACTCGATGCCCTGCAGCAGGAGCTGGAGGCCGCTCCCCCACCGCTGGGACTGGTCGGCAGGCTGTTCGGACGCAAGCGCGCCGCACCATCGCGCGGCGTCTACATGTGGGGCAGCGTCGGACGTGGCAAGTCGATGCTGATGGACTTGTTCCACGACAACCTGGACGTTCCTGCCAAGCGTCGCGCGCACTTCCACGAGTTCATGCTCGATATTCACGCCCGCCTGCGCGAGGAGCGCAAGAAGGAGGGCGGCGACCCGATCCTGCCCGTGGCCGCCCAGATCGCCGCCGAGTGCCGCGTGCTGTCGTTCGACGAGATGGTCGTCAACAACAGCGCCGACGCGATGATCATGAGCCGATTGTTCACCGCGCTGATCGTGGAACACGATGTCACCATCGTCACCACCTCCAACCGGGCTCCTTCGCAGCTTTACAAGGACGGGCTCAACCGTGAGCACTTCCTGCCGTTTATCGCGCTGGTCGAAAGTCGGCTCGATGTGCTGACGCTCAACGGGCCGACCGACTACCGGCTGGAGCGGATGCGGGGCGTGGGCACATGGCACGTGCCGGTCGGTCCGGTGGCGACCGAAGCCGTACGCGAGGCGTTCTTCCGCCTCACCGACTATCCGCCCGAGGACAGCGCCCACGTGCCGTCAACCGATCTGGATGTCGGCGCCGGGCGGACGATCCACGTGCCCAAAAGCCTGAAAGGCGTGGGCGTGTTCAGCTTCAAGCGGTTGTGCATGGATGCGCGCGGGGCAGCCGACTATCTGGCCATCGCGCGCAACTATCACACCGTGATCGTTGTCGCGATCCCGCTGCTCGGCCCCGAGCGGCGCAACGAGACCATGCGCTTCATCACGCTGATCGACGCGCTGTATGAACACAAAGTCAAATTGATTGCCACCGCCGACGCCGAGCCTCAGGCGCTGTATGACTTCGCTGGCAAAGGCGACGACGAAGGCCGCTTCATGTTCGATCGCACGGTCAGCCGGCTGATGGAAATGCAGAGTCAGGATTATCTGGCATTGGGCCACGGCGACGACTGACTCGGTGCTGAGGCAATGCTGACCCGGCTCGCCTCAAAACTTGGCGTGTGTCGGTCTGGAAGGAATACCGCATAGTCATTTGCCCCGAGACTTGGGGAAAACCTTTGCAGCCATCCTTGAAGCTTCCTTCCCCCGACTGTATCGAAATGTGACAATCGATGTTGGTGCGCCTCGATCACCTTACCAAAGATGGTTACCAAAAGGTGATTCGCGACTCAAACGAGCGTTAATGCGTGCCTCAAATAGCAAGAGGCTCAAGCCATAGGGCTTGAGCCTCCGGTATCGGCTGGTCTGATTACCTTGCCCTGCGAGCGATCCAGGATCGTCAACAAACCAAGGAATCACGCCGTTTTTGGCATTCCGTGAACTTGGCGCACTAAGCCGTCAGGCTTCGTGCAACCACGATCAACGGAACAGGAACTTCAGAATGTCGAACCATACATGTGCAAAAGTCATTGAAACCCTCCATCCACTGAGAGGATTTCCATTTACCATTCGCCTAGATGGTTAACAAGTTCTAAACACTACCAGTTTGGCGCAATATGCTGGCCTGATATTCCCGCTCAAACACCGCAAAGGGTTGCGGGCGGCCAAGATAATAGCCCTGCGCGTGGTCGCAACCGAGGTCGCGGAGCAACGCAAACGTCGCCGCATCCTCGATCCCTTCTGCCACCACCACTTGCCCCAGGGCATGGGCAAGGTGGATCGTGCTGGTGACAATGGTGCGGTCGCGTTCGCTGGTCACGACCTTGCTGACAAAGCGTCGATCCAGCTTCAACTCGTCGCTGGGCAGATCGGCAAGATAGGCAAGGCTGGCCTCGCCGGTGCCGAAATCGTCGATCGACAGGCGGAAGCCCATCTTGCGTAGCTGGGTGAGATTGTGACAGGCGGCCGGCCGGTTCCGCACGCTAGATGTCTCGGTGATCTCGATCGTAAGCAGGGTCGGGTCGATCGCGCGGCGCCGGACGATCTCGGCGAAATTGGTGACCAGATCGGCCTTGTCGACCATCTGCGCGGACAAGTTGACGCTCATCTGGAACCGCTGCCCAAGCGCATTGAGTTTGTGCGCAGCGGTGATCGCCTGCTCCAGCACCCAATAGGTCAACGCGTCAATCCGCCCAGCCCGCTCGGCATGGAGGATGAAGGCATCGGGTGCGATCGGGCCACGCGTCGGGTGGTTCCAGCGGATCAGGGCTTCGGCACCGCAGATCCGACCGCGCGGAACATCCCACTGCGACTGGAACGCCAGCCAGATGTCGCCATTGCGCAAGCCCTCGTCGATCCGGGCGTGCAGCGACAGTTCCCACGGCGCCTCAGCCAGCCGATGCGCTTCGAACAATTCGATGGCCCGGCCGTTGTTCAAAGCCTCGTTCGCACTGGCCAGCGCCGAATTGACCCGGGTCAGCGCATCGAGCCCTTCGTTGCGATCGAGCCCGAAGTGGATCGTGGTGTCGAAGGTATGCGGCCCGATCTGCAACGGAGCCGAAAACAGCGCTCGCATACCTTCAAGGTGGCTTAGCTGCATTTCCAGCGGGCGGGCCTCTTCGGTCCAGGCAAAATGGCCGCCATCGCCGTGGAAGATATCATCGGTGCCGGACCCTACCGAAATGCGCCGGGCGATCTGGCGGGCATATTCGCCGTGCAGATCCTGCGGCAGGGTCGCGAGCATTTCCTCATAACGCGCGATGACCGCGACGATAACGTCACGGCCGATCTCGATCTGCCTGGTGGAAATCGCCAGAAGATTGGGTAAGCCCGATGCACTGGTGTGCTGAATGCGTCGGGTTCGTTTTTGCCACATCCGGATCAGGGAATAGAACAGCAGCAGCAGCATCGCCGCTTCTGGTTCGACGACAATGCCCATTGTGCGCAGAGGTACAGGCACCAGCAACGTTGCCCAAACAGCCCCGCCATAGAGCAATGATTTGTGCAACCGCGATGTCGAACGGTGCGCAAGCCAGACCGAAGCGCTTGCCAGAAGCAGCAGCGGAAAGATGCCCAACGACAAGTTGAGCGGTTTATGCAGAGCAACAGCCCCTGCGATGTCGGCTGCATACTGACCGACAATTTCGTGCCCGAAGAAGCCAGCCGATGGTGTCTGCGCGGTATTGGTGACCAGCACCTGCTTGCCGCGCAATGTCTCCGCCGGGACCGCACCGTCGAGCAGTCGTAGCCCCGAGATGCGCGGTATCGTGGCCGGATCCATCGCGAAATCGGGTTCGAATGTCGCGCCGTCAGATCCCTGCACGCCGGCCAGCTCAGCGCTCACCGTAGGATAGCGGGTGTTGCCGATAGCCACCGAATAGGGGCCCGACTTCACATAATAGAGAAAATCGGCGTTCCAGGCCGACACCGCGATCGGTGCTCGCGCTGCAATGTCGGGAGGAGGAAACCGGAACACGTCGGCTTCGAAACTATCCAGCTTTTGCGCACGTACGACCATCACCAGCCGATTGCCGAAGGCGGCGATCTCCTCCCGCAACCGTGTGTCACCGCTCTTACTCAGACCATACGGGATCTTGGTGTCGAAGAACACGCGCGCGACGCCCTGCTGGCGAAGCTTTTGCAGCAGCCGGGCATAGTCGAAAGAACCGCCATCATGGATCTCGTCCGTGGCGACCAGCACGATCGACTTGGGCGCAGGTTCACCGTAAAATTTGTACTCGGCGTTCCAGAATGCGTGATTTATGACTCCTCCGGCCCCGAACAGCCATAATGCAAGGCTGATCAAGAGGCTGATTCCAAGAGGTGATCGCAAAATCCGTCGCATCAAGCCTCAGCGTAAAGCATTGAGTGCCGAGGCTAGGGACCAATGGTTTATATTAGCTTACCAAGCGCGCGGCAGGCGCCCAAGTGTTTGGCAAGGCTTGGCAAGTCTTTCACTGGGCAACGCTTTGCCGGTAGCGCTCGCTAGCCGACGTTTCCCAGGCAGCGATCGAGGCCGCGTTCGAGCATCAGCAACTGCCACAGAAGTCTGCTGTGATCGGCTCGGCCGCTGATGTGGCCTTCGACCAGCGATGACACCCGCGCCGGATCGAACCAGCCGGTCTGCGCCAGCGTGCCCGACCGGACGATCGCGCGCGCCTGATCGGCCAGTGGCCCGCGCAGCCACGCCGCGATCGGCGTGACGAAGCCCATCTTCGAGCGGAACAGCACGTCATCGGGCAAGTACCGGCGCATCGTCTGCTTGAGTATCCATTTGCCGGTCTGACCGCGCA
Organism: Novosphingobium sp. FKTRR1; assembly: GCF_020404405.1. Lineage (GTDB taxonomy): Bacteria > Pseudomonadota > Alphaproteobacteria > Sphingomonadales > Sphingomonadaceae > Novosphingobium. Next base: position 174,023 of record NZ_JAIZDA010000005.1, read on the forward strand.
CCCGCAGTCCTTCTGGCAGGCGTGCACCGAATTCCACCAGCCGGTGATCGAGCAGAGGCTCGCGCGCTTCAAGGCTGACCGCCATGCTGGCACGATCGACCTTGGTCAGGATATCGCCCGGCAGCATGAACTTGAGATCGGCATACTGTGCGCGATCCAGTCCGCTGCGCGCAGGCGCGTTGCGCATCAGTTCGACGACAGGCTGTTCGGCGCGATAATCGCCGCGCAACTTGCGGAAATCGTCGGTGTAAAGCGCATCGCGCGCTTCGGCCGAGGTCACACTCAACGAACGCGCATAGCCTTCTTCGCTGCTGCGGGCGAGGCTTTGCAGCGTGGCCTTGGCCCGCAGCGGACGCGGCGCGAAATCAAGCTTGGGGTAGAGCGCGCCCAGCGTGCCGAACAGCGGTCCGCGCAAGGCTTGTGGCAAGAGCTTGCGCGCCTGATCCTCGCGATATTGGAAAGTCTGGCGGCGATACCCGGCAAAGGCCTCGTCCGCACCATCGCCCGACAGAGCCACGGTGACATGCTCGCGCGCCAGTTCGCACACCCGGAACGTCGGCAGCGCCGAGGCATCGGCAAACGGCTCATCGAACATCGCGGCCAGCCGGTCGATCAGCGAGAAGTCGTCGGCCGACACGGTTCGCTGATAATGCTCGGTGCCGAACTGGGCGGCGACTCGGCTGGCATAGGCGGTTTCGTCTAGTGCTGTGACATCGAAGCCGATCGAGCAGGTCTTGACCGGATCGCGCGAGGCCTCGGCCATCAGCGCGACTACGCTCGAACTGTCGACCCCACCCGAAAGGAACGCGCCCAGCGGCACATCCGCCGCCATCCGCGAGGTCACGCCTTCGCGCAGATGGTGCAGCAACTCCGCTTCAAGATCGGCGGCGCTGCCCCTTGCGCGCTCGGTGAAGGAGATGTCCCACCACTGCACCGGCGGTGGCGGCGGGGCGTCGTGGCGCAGCAGGCGGTAATGGCCTGCGGGCAGCTTCTCGACGCCCTTCAGGATCGCGCGGGCATCGGGGACAAAGCCCCACGCCATGAAGTCCTCCACCGCCAGCGGATCGACATCGCGCCGCAACGAAGGATGCGCCAGCAGCTGTTTCAGTTCGGACCCGAAGATCACGCTGCCATCGGCCAGCGTGGCCATGTGCAGGGGCTTCACCCCCAGCCGGTCACGCGCCAGCAGCAGCGTGCGCTGCCGCAGATCATAGAGTGCAAAGGCGAACATGCCATTCAGGCGCGGCAGACAGTCGACGCCCCACCGCTGCCAGGCGGCAAGGATCACCTCGCTGTCACCATCGGTGTGGAATGTGGCGCCTTGCGCGGCCAGTTCTGCGCGCAATTCACGGAAGTTGTAGATCTCGCCGTTGAACACCAGCATGGCACTGCCATCGGTGCTGGCCATCGGCTGGGGCGATCCGGCCAGATCGATGATCGCCAGCCGCAGGTGGCCCAGCCCTACGCCCGGCGCGGTCCACACCCCTTGACCATCAGGCCCGCGATGCGCCGCGACCGTCAGCATCCGTTCGAGCCGCGCCGGATCGACTGGCTTGAGCCCCTCGGTGTGAAAAATGCCCGCAATCCCGCACATCGTTCAGCGCGCTCCCTGATTCTGGCCGCTAGCGATGTGATCGAACCATGCGGGCAACGGCCCGCCCGCGCTGCGGAACCGCTCGATCAGATCGGCGGGCGCCGGGCCCTGCCCGTCTTGCGCCGACAGGATCAGAGTTGCGGTAGCGCGGCGGCGCAGCAGCAACCGGTCGAGCATGTTGGCCAGCTTCAACCGCAAGTTGCTGCCGGTGATGACCCCACCGTCGCGGTACCACGTCACCGCCAGCCGGTGGACCGGCCCCGGCGCCTGAATTACGTCGCTTTTGCCAAAGGCGAAGTCCGGTCCCGCCCGCTCCCACGCCCAGTGGCTGCCCAGCGGGAGCGCGCCCTGACCAAAGCCGCCCGCTTCCTTGCCGTCGGTCTGCCGGTCATACAGCGCAAAGGACAAGTCCACCACGTGCCCTGCGGCATCGCCATAGCGCGCGCGCAGGCGTCGGTCGGCGCCGCCATGAAGCGGCATCCATTCCGCGCCCGAACCAAGCGCGACCATGCTCCAGCCGCGAACTTGCGGAAGTGCGAGATCGGCCGGGAGAGGAGCCGCCATCCGCTCGGCGAGCGCGGCCCAGCCCAGAAACAAAGCGCACAGGCCGGCCAATGCGCCCAGCGCCGCGCCATTGCCGATGCGCAAGGCCGCCAGTCGATCCAGCAAGAGGGATGCCAATATTGCGGCGGGATCTACCATCGGATCATCGATCGCCCGGTCGAAAAAACGCCATCCGACCGCCATCACCAGCGCCATCACGAAGGCGAAGAAGAACCAGCCATAAAACACATGGTCGAAGCCCGAGGCGAACGCGATGCCGTACCAACCGGCGATCCAGATCGTGCCCCATGCGCGCAGACCGTTGGCAAGGATCGGAACGACCACTGCCGCCGCCATAAATGCCGCACGGCGCGGCCAACGGCGAAAGCAGACGTTGGCGACCAGCGTGCCATAGGCAATCATCGCGATCAGGAACTTCACCCCCGAGCACGCTTCAGCCACCTCGAAGTAGCCTCCGGGGGTGGTGATGAACACACCATCGATGGTCGCAGGCACCTGGCTGATGGCCAAGAACGCCATGGTCAGGCGCGCCGTCACGGTCTGGAGCGTGGGGATCAGTTCGTCGCCGAAGGGGACCAGAAACACCATGTAGCCAAGCGGAAACAGCAAGGCCGCTGCCACTTGTGGGCCGAGCACCGTCAGCGCGCTGCCTTGCAGCAGCACCACTGCCGCAAGTTGCTGCGCCATGGCCAGCCCGGCGAATTCGCCCAGCAGCCACACGAACAGCGCTCCTGCACAGACCAGCAGGCCCGGCCACCAGGTCGATGGCTGCAATCGCGCCAGCGCGGCCGTCCGCTGGCTGACCAGCCAGACAAGGATCGCGGGAACCATCAGAATATGGTTGTAGGTCGAACTGTCCCACCACTGCCACGCCATCGCGCGCCAATCGGGCAGGAACAGCACGAACAGCACCACCCATGCCAGCGTCAGCCGCAGCAGCGGGCCACGCCAGAACACCGGAACGCGGTCGATCAGACGCACGATCAGCCGTTGCAAGGGCGGCAGATCCGCCGGATTGACAGTCTCAGGCGGCATCCTGCGCCCCTTCGACCAAGGCGCGCAAATCCCGCGAAACCCGCTCCCAGCCGAACCTTGCGACGACGTAGGCTCGCGCAGCTTCGCCCATGGCCGCAGCGCCGGCCGGGTCCGCGATCAGCGCCAGTGCGCGGGCCGCCATCTCGGCCGGGCTTTCGGCGATGCGCAGGTGCACGCCATCTTGCGCGCCGATCCCGGTGGCGGCGCCAGGGGTGACGATCAGCGGCCGCGCCATGGCCATCGCTTCAAGCACCTTGTTCTGCACCCCCCGCGCAATCGCGAGCGGAGCCACAACCAGCGTCGATCCGGCCAGCCAGGGCTTCACGTCGGGCACCTCACCGGTCACCCGCGTGCCGTTCACACCGTCCAATGCGCGGACGGCGGGGATTGGCGCACGCCCGACGACATTGAATACGGCATCGGCATGAGCTGCACGGATCGACGGCATCACCGCGTGCGCGAACAATTCGGCGGCAACCACGTTGGGGGGATAATCCATCTGCCCGGTAAAGGTCAGTTGCACCGCGCCGCCAAGCGTTTCGGGCGCGGGTGCAATGACGGCGGGGTCATAACCATGCCAATCGATGCCATTGCCCAAAGTGCACAAGTCGATGCCGGTGCGACGGCCCAGCCGCGCCTCGAACAGCGCCTTTTCCTCGGCGCTGACAAACAGGTAGGTCGTCGCGCGACGCGCGGTGCGATCCTCGAACCGGCGCAGCAGACGCCCTTCGCGCTGGTAGACCCAGCGCATCGGCCAGCGTCCGGTAGCGCCATAAGCCTCGAACTTGGCCGAATCGACATCGACGAAGTCCATCACCACCCGCCCGGTGAAGCCGTCGGGCACAAATTGCGCCATCTGCCCGGAAAAGACGAAGATCGTCGTTACCGGACGGGTGGCCAGCACGTGCCTTACCCAATCGCGCAGCGCTTCTGATGCGAACGCCGCCACGCTGATCGGGCGCCCCTGCACCAGCGCACGCGCCGCGACCAGCGGCAGGGGGCCGGCACGACGTGCCACGCAATGACTCGCAGCAAGGCTGGCCAGTTCAGCAAGCGCTTCCGGCGTATCGCCGTCATCGCCAATGCACCCGACATGAACTGGCGCCAGCGCTGCCAGTGCGCGCAACAAGTGGCACGAACGGATCTTGTCCCCCCGGTCGGGCGGGAACGGTACCCGGTGCGCCAGAAACAGGATTTCGCCCAAGGCCAGCGCCGCGCTCAGGCCAGACCGGCAGAGATGAGCGGCCCCAGCCGGTTGGCCAGCGCCAAAGGCAGTTTCTGCCACAGCGCGATCTGGGCGCGATAGCGCGGGCTCAACGGGTTCACGTCGCGCACCGGCGCGCCGTCGGCAGTCCAGTGCGCATAGGCCAGCGGTTCGGGCACGAACCCCCAGTTGCGCTTGAAATGGAATGCGCCGGTATCGGTCTTGGAGCGGCCGAAATCGAAGCGGTCGCAACCGCGCCCACGTGCATGGTTCATCAGCGCGTAGTACATCACGTCGTTGGCGCGCAGCGCCCGTGCGGCAAACACGCCCCCGCCCCAATACGGCATCACCGCCCCGCGATGATACAGGCTCAGAACCGAGGCGACTGGCGCCCCTTCGTGCACAACCGTCAGGATATCGGCATCAGGCCCGAACCGGTCTAGCACCGCATCGAACAGCGCACGCGGAAACACCGGCGTCCCCAGATTGCGCACCGATTCGGCGTAGACGGCATAATGCGCCGCGCGATCCTGCGCGCTGGCGCCGGTGCGGATCTCGAAACCATGGGCCAGACCTTTGCGCACTTCGGCGCGCTGTTTGCGCGGTACGGCGAGCAGTTCGGCTTCATCGTCGGTTGCCAGCGCGCGGACGAACCCGGCGTGCGAGGTGCGCTTCACCTGCCAGCCGGAGCCTTCAGGCAGGGCGCCGCCGCGCAGTTCCAGCGTCGGGCAGGTCAACCGCCGGGCCAGTTCGCATGCGGCTTGCGCCAGCGCGGTCGCGTCCGCCGGATCGCCGATCGCTCCGCCGCCCACGGCAAAGCCGGTGGACACCAATGCGCGACCGAACAGCGGTGAATGCGCGGCATGGAGCGGCAAAAGCGCGGTGATTTGGCCATCGCGCTCGGCCAGCAGGATGTGCGCGGGATGGCCGGTGGCCGCCTCGACAGCATCGAGCCATTCGAGCCGGTGGAACGCGGTGGCTTCGGGGCATTGTGCCAGAAACCGAACGATCGCAGGCCGGTCGCCCGGATCGGCGCGGCGTATGCGGTGATCGAGCAGGCTTGCTCGCCCAAGGAACGGCGCATTCATGCCCGGTTCTCCGCATCGACCCGCAAGGCTTCGCGCGCCGCCAGTTCGTCCATCCGCCCCCAGCGGAAGTCGGCCAACAGGCGGACCAGCTTGGGCGCCATGACCGACAGGTTGGTATAGTGGCGCACCTTTGACTTCCATGGCGCGTTCGCTACGCGCGGCTGGTCGGGATCGATTTCCCACGGGTGGAAATACGTCAATGCCGGGCGCTGGTCGCGGGAATTGACCCGGCCTATCGCCCAGCGCGACAGCGCATAAGGCAACAAACGGAAGAACCCGCCACCACCCGCCGCCAGCCGCCGCCCGGCCACTTCGGCGGTCGTCACCGGCACTTCAAGCAGCGCCGCGCCCGCGACGGGGCGGAAGGCAAAGCGCGGCGCCTCGCGCCAGCCATAGTGGTCGTGCACGATCGGGGCGACGCTGGACGAGTAGGCATACCCCTGTTCGGCCAAGACTTCGTGCGCCCAGCGATTGCGCGCATCGATCGAGAAACTGGGCGCGCGATAGCCTGTCACCGCTTGCCCGGTCAGTTCCTGCAGCACGTTGCGCGCGCGGATCAGGTCCGCTGCAAAGCCATCGCGGGTCAGCGTGAACACCCGCGCATGGTCCCAGCCATGGCTGGCGATCTCGTGGCCTTCGTTCGCGATCCGGCGCATCAGCGCAGGCACCCGCTGCGCCACCCAGCCGAGCGTGAAGAACGTGCCTCGGACCCCGGCATCGGCAAACATCTGCAGGATCGCGTCACAGTTGTGCTCGACCCGCAGATCGAGCCCATCCCACGTGCCGCGGTCGATCACGTTTTCGAACGCGCCGACCTGGAACCAATCCTCGACATCGACCGAAAGGCCGTTGATCAAGGCGCTCGCCGCACTGTCTGGGGCCGTTGCTCCGGGCATGGCGACGCACTGCACTCCTTCGTCGGATTGGTGATCAAGCCGCCAGCGACTGGCGGTTTTCGGTCTCGATCCATTCGATCAGCATGGTCAGCACGTGGCGGATCGCCTCGTTCTGGTCGGCGGTGCGCGCCTCGATGGCGTCGAGCCGGGCGGAGACTTCGCCGAGCGCCGCCATGACTTGTGCAAAATGGGCATCGCGCTCTGCCCGAGAGGCGTCCGCCGCAGCATCGACCAGCGCTTCGGGCGCAGGGTCTGGCGCATGGTTGCGCATTTCGGCCAGCTCGATCACCGCCTGCTGCAGTTCGGCGATCTGCTCCGAGTAACCCGCCATGGCGCGCGCCAGTTCGGCATTGTCGTCCGCTACAGGCTGCGGTTCGGCATCGGTCGCTTGCTGCGCCACGGCATCTTGCGGAGGCGGCGAAGACGGCAGCGGCGTCGGCTCGACCTCAAGCGCGATCGGCGCCGGCTCGGCTGCAACCACGGGCGCAGGTGCTGGCGCGGGAGCGGGCTGACCAGTGCCGGATTGCTGATCCTCGGCCAGATCGGCCAGAACTTCCTCCAGCATGGCCACGTCGATGCGCGCGCGCTGTTCGACCGCGCCCATCAGCAGCAGGCGGTTGAGCAACTGGTTGATGCGTCGTGGCAGGCCCCCGGTCGCGCGCGCCAGTTCGCCGTACAGTCGCACCTCGAAGCTCGGTACGCCGCGCCAGCCGACACGTGCCAGCCGGTGTTCGACATAAGGGCCGACTTCGTCAGCACCCATCGGTTCAAGGTGGTGCGTCGCGATCACCCGCTGACGCAACTGCTCCAACTGCGGCGAGGTGCGCAACAGCGTGCGGAATTCAGGCTGGCCCAGCAGCAGGATTTGCAGCAGCGGATGCGCGCCCAACTGGAAGTTGGACAGCATGCGCAGTTCTTCCAGCGCCTCGACCGAAAGGTTCTGCGCCTCATCCACCACCAGCAGGCAGCGGCGCCCGGCGCGCGCTTCGTCGTGCAGAAAACTTTCGATGCGGCCAAGCGCGCTCGCCTTGTCGTGGCCATAAACGTTGATGCCAAAGGCCCGCGCAGCCAGATGGACCAGTTCATCGCCATCCAGCCTGCTCGTCACGATCTGCGCCGCTGTCAGCCGTTCGCGGTCGATCGAGGCGAGCAGGTGGGCTGCCAGCGTCGATTTGCCCGCGCCGACCTCACCGGTGATGACGATGAAACCTTCGCCCTGCGCCAGACCATAGCCCAGATACGACAGAGCCTTGCGGTGCGTTGCGCTCTCGAAATAGAAATCGGGGTCCGGCGTGAGCTGGAACGGGCGGGCGGAAAAGTTGTAATACGTGTCGAACATCGGCGACCCTTCCGCCCCTTCAGAATGAATAGTGCAGGCCGACAAGGCCGGTCAGCACGAGTTCGTCGGGCGTCGCCTTGCGGCTTATCCCCTGCAGCCCCACTGCGGCCGTGCCGTGCAAGCGCTCGGCCAGTTCGCGCGAGTAAGACCCGGTCACACCATAGCTGTTGACATCGGCCAGCGTGCTGCGCCCGTTCTTGTACCAGCTATCATAGGCGCCGACACTGAAACTTGATCGGCGATCGATCGGTCCCGACAGCCCGGCGCTGACGTAGTAGTTTTCATCCACCGTGCCGTTGGCCACCGCCAGAACAGTGCCCGCCGCGCCGATGAACTTGCGTCGTGCGTAGCCCGCACCGATGCCTGCCTGCATCCGGCCGATGCGGTGAGCATACGTCGCGTTCACGCCGCGGCCACGGAATACCGATGACGAAAGCGAACCAAGCGCGCCGTTGACGCAGCCGCCGCCCGACGATCCGTTGGCGCAGCCGTTGATATCACCGCTGAACGGATTGCGGGTGGTCTCGAAGTCGGTCGGCAACTGCTTGACCGCGTTGTTCAGGCTCGATCCGAAGCCGGAAATCCCGTCATAAACGCTGATGCCCAGATTGCTCCGCTCGTTGGGCGCATAGCTGAACGAGCCATAATAAGTCGTGCTGTCATAGCGCCGTCCGACAAAGGCCGACAGCGAGGTGCGACGGCTCGGCCGCCACATCACGCCGACATCCCATGTGAGTCCGCGCGTCTGATAGGCAAGCTGGCGCGGCTTGCTCTTGTCGGTGACATAGCGGCCGTCGCTGCCGATCACCGCGCTGCCATCGGCGTTGCGCAAGGCGTCGCGCGACGACACGGTCACTTCGTTCCAGCCCAGATCGCCGACCAGTGCCAGTTCGAGCGAGATCGGCAAGGTCGCCTGCAACCCGGCGCGGTATTCGCGCACGCGCTGGTCAAGGTTGGTGATGTCCTCTTGCGCCCATCCGGCGCTGGCGGTCAGGCCGACCGGGCCGATGACCCTGGGCCGCACGCCCGCTGAAACCGTGGCCGACTGCGACACCGAATGGTTGAACAAGTCGGTGGCCGCCAGCCCCGGCACGCTCAACTGGCGGCGCGGGCTTTGAACTTGGGTATACCCAACGCCATAGTTTGCACCCACCGCGACTTGCCCGACATGGGTCGACAAGTTGGGCCCGGCATAGACCGACCACACCTGACTGACCGAATCGCTGTTGGCCAGTGCTCCCAGCGAGGCACCGCCGCCCGCCTCCAGCCGCGTGCGTCCGGCAAAGCCGCCCGCCTCGATACTCAAGGTGCGCGGGACAAGATCGTGCTTCACGCGGGCGAGGCCCGAGATCGTGTCGCCGCTGCCGTACCGGCCCTTTTCGGAAAAGCGGCGTTCATAGCGCACCGAAACCGCGCCTTGCGTGCGCCGCCCATCAAGCGCCACTTCGACCCCGGCGGCGATCGCGGTATAAGTCACCACGTCGTTGCCCGGCTTCAACTGCGCCAGCAGGTTCTGCGTCAGCTCCAGGTAGGGTTGCACCCGCGTGCGCACGCCACTGCCGACCCCGCGCGCGGAATGGCCGCCCTGATTGCCGCGCCCGCCGTTCCGGGCGCGCGCGGCCTTGCGGCTGGAACGGGTGTCGTCAGTATCGCCGCTGTCGGTTGCGACCTCCTCGGAACCGGTGGCGTCGATCCCTGCATAGGCGAGTTGCTGCTGGGCCGATGCGGGCGTGGCAGCCAGCGCCAGCCAGCTTGCGCCGCCGATGGCGACCGATGCCAGTGCCAATGATCGCAAGCTGACGATGGCCTGGGCGCTGCTTTGCATCGCGCTCATTCCTTGTATCCGTAATACGTGCCGAAGCGACGTCCGGTGGGCGAGAAACGGGTTCCGTTGAGCAACAACTTGATGTCGTCGCAGCCTGACAGGATGTTCACCGCATCGCGCAGTGCGGCCTCTCCGGTCTGGTCGGCGCGGACCACCATCACCGCCTGTCCGACGTGCGCCGCCAGTTCGCTGGCAGGCGATGCCGCCAGCACCGGTGGGCTGTCGAAGATGACGATGCGGCTGGGCGCCTGCGCCGTCAGCCGCGCCAGCACTTCGCTGGTGCGCGCAGAGGCAAGGTATTCGGTATCCTGCCCGCTGGAATTTCCGGCGGGAAGCACGAACAGCCCCGGCACGTCGGTGCCAAGGATATAGTCCTCGACCACCAGATCTTCATCGACCAACACGTCCATCAAGCCCGGCCCGCCGGGCAACCCCAGCGTCGAGAGCACCGAAGGCTTGGCAAAGTCGGCGTCGACCAGCAGCACTTCGTTGTCGCGCTCGGCCGCGATCGACAGCGCAAGGTTGACCGCGCAGAACGTCTTGCCCTCGCCCGGATGCGCCGAACAGATCAGGATGCGCTCGCCATGCGGTGCGCCCCGGCCCAGCCGCGATTCGGCGGCAGTCAGCAGCAACTGGCGTTTGACGATGCGAAATTCTTCCAACAGCCCGGTGATCGGGCCTTCGGGTTCGATCAGGCCCTGTTCGCGCAAGTGGTGACGGTCGATCGGATGGAAGTGACCGCGAAAGACTTGCGCGTTGCGACCCGAAGCCATCGCGGCGGCCTGCGCGCGCGCCGTCACCGGCACGACCGGCGGAGGCTCGCGCCCGATCGCCGGGGGCGGCGCGAACGGTGCCGGCGCATCGGCATCGGCGGCCGACACTTGCGGCAGCGGCTCGACAGGCTCGGGCAATGCTTCGGGCAATGGTTCCGGCTGCGGCGTGACCTCCGCATGACGAGCAATCGGTCCGTAAGGCGGGGCAGCAGGCGGGGCAGCAGGCGCTTTGGCCGCGACCGGCGGCACCGGCGGGGCCACCATGGCGCGGAAATCGAAGGTTCCGGCGGCGCGCTCGATCAGCGAAGAACGGCGTGGCACGGGTGCGTCTGCGCGCGGTGAAGCGGTCCGGGGCGCGTCCACTGCAGGATCGCCTGCCTCAGGCTGCTGTGGCCGAGGAATAGGCTGTTTGTCGGTCATGACGGTATCCCCAGCATCATGCGACCATGCCCCGCTTCATGAACTCCACCGCCAGCAACAGCAGTAGCACGACGACCAGCCCGGCGGCGCCACCGGCGAACCATTTGAGCTGGCGCCAGTGCAGGGCGCGCGCGGCGCGAGTCATCGTCAGCGAAACCGAGCCGAGCACCGGCATGCCGGTCGCGCGCTCCAACTGGCCGGTGGTGGCATACGTCGAGCGCAACTGGCCAAGACCGAACGCCGCACCGCAGCCTGCGCCAAGTCCCACGATCATCACCAAAGTCAGCAGCATCGGCCGATCAGGAGCCGAAGGCTTGCGCGGCGTCGAGGGCGGATCGATGACCTCGAACTTCACCGCGTTGCGCTCGCTTTCGACCTGGCCGCGCAGGCGCAATTGCTCGCGGTCGCGCAGCAACTTGTCGTACTGCTCTTTCAGCACGTCATAATCGCGATTGATCCGCGATGCTTCGGCGGCAACCGCCGGTTCGCTGAACTGTTGCGAGGTCAATTGCGCGATTTCCTGCTGCAACGACGATTTGCGCGATTGCAGCGAGACCATCGTTGCCTGACGGTCGGCCCTGATCGACTGGAGCGAGGCGTAAGCCGGGTTGGGCGTACCGGCGTGTCCACCTTCGGCAGCAGCCGCGCGCGCTAGCTGGGCGATCTGCGCCTTGAGCGCGATCACGTCGGGGTGCCCATCGGTCAGCCCCTTGGCGCGCATCCCGGCAAGGTCGGACTGCGCCTGCGACAGCGCGCCCTTGGCCCCGCCGCTGGCGCCCGGCACGGTGATCGTCGGCGGCGTTCCGGCCAATTGCCCGCTGATCGAGCCGAGCGCGCTTTGCGCCGCGAGCAGATCGGATTCGACGCCGCGCAACTCGCTGCGCGCGCCTTCCAACTTGGCCGTTACCGAACCCGTGCCCGGCATCAGCGCGGCGTTCCTGCCCTCGAATTCCTGCCGCTTCTGTTCGGCCGCTTCGAGATCCTTCTGACGGTCGGCCAGTTGCTGGTCCATGAAGGCAAGCGTATCGGTCATCTCGCCGCGACCGCCTGCAAGGTTTTCCTCGCGGAAGATGTCGATCATCTTCTGCACCACGTCCTGCGCCAGTTTGGCATTTTCGGCGTCGGTATAGGCGCGACGGCCCGAACTCGCGCTGATTTCGAACAGGTTGTCCTGCTGGCTGACCACCTTGACCGACCCGGCAAGGCCCGCAACCGCGCTCTCCATCGCCTTGTCGTTGGTCACTTTGTCGCCCAGCCGGGTGGCACGGACGACTTTTTCAAGGTTGACCGCGCTGGTCAGGGTCTGACGCACCCGCTCGATATCGCGCCGCCGGTCGCCGCCGATGCCGATCTGGTCGGACAGCACGTCGTCGATCTGCACGAAAATGCGCGCTTTGGATTCATAACTGTTGGGGATGCCGGCCACGACCAGCCATGCGAGCAGGCACACCAGCCAGGCCACACCCAGCGCCACCCAGCGGCGATGCCAGATGCTGTAAAGCGCGATCCGCACTTCTTCGAAGATGGTGTTCATCGCGCTATCCGACCCGACCGCCCGCTCAGAACGTGCTTTCCGGGATGATGATCACATCGCCCGGCATCAGCATCACGTTGGCGCGAGTATCACCCTTTCGCAGCAGATCGGCAATGCGCACGGCGTATTCCTTCTGCTTGCCGGTGGTCTTGTCGAAGCGGACCAGCCGCGCGCGGTTGCCCGCAGCATATTCGGACAGCCCGCCGACCGCGATCATCGCGTCAAGCAGCGTCATGTTGGCGCGATAGGGCAGCGAGGCGGGCTTTTCGGTCGCCCCGACGATCCGCACCTGCTGGCTGAAAGTACCGGCGAACTTGTTGACGATCACCGAAACGATCGGTTCCTGAATGTATTGCGACAGTTGCAGCTTGATATCTTCGGCCAGCATCGAGGGTGTCTTGCCCACGGCCGGCATGTCGGTGATCAGCGGGGTGGTGATGCGTCCGTCGGGTCGCACTTGGACCGATGCGCCCAGTTCCGGGTTGCGCCAGACGAAAATCGTCAACTCGTCGAGCGGGCCGATCACGTATTCCTCGCCCGGCCCTTCCTGCAATGCCACGAAGCTGGCGGCCGGCAATTGCGCGCCGCTACCCGCAGCGCCCGCGCACCCGGTCAACGTCAGGCTGGCGAGCGCCAACCCGAGCACCAGACGTGAGAAACGGCGGTTGTTCGGCATGAACCATCCTTTACGCGCAAGGCCGGAAGGCACGCTTGCTGTCCCGTTGCGGGACCATCGCGGGCTTCGGTCTTGCTATCGGCTATCGCCAAAAAGGGTGAAGATACCGTTAGCCTTGTTAGCAAGGACGGGCCCGGCGGCAAGCAGAACGGCAAGTTGGTGCCGTTCCGGGACATTGCTTGCGTGGCCCATCATCGTTCGGGTGCGATTAACAGTTCCTGTGCGGGGCCATGTCCCAGAAACGCCATCGGGCTGGCACTGGCGCCATAGGCTCCGGCGCAGAACACCGCCACCAGATCGCCCTCGTCGGCGCGCGGAAAGCCGCCGCGTTCGGCCAGGACGTCAAGCGGGGTGCACAGGCAGCCCACGATGCTGGCTTCTTCTGTCACCGGCCAGTCCATCCGTGTCGCAATCGCAACCGGATAGTTGCGGCGGATGACGGTGCCGAAATTGCCGCTAGCCGCCAGTTGGTGATGCAGCCCGCCATCGGTGATCAGGAAAACCGCGCCCCGGCTTTCCTTGCGCTCGATGATTCGGGTCAGATAGACTCCCGCCTCCCCAACCAGATAGCGCCCCAGTTCGATGCTGAAGGCGGTCTTGGCCAGTTCTGTCGGTCGCCGTTCCAGCGCCTCACCCAGTGCCGCGCCGACCGCGCCAAGATCGAGCGGGCGGTCGGCGGCAAAATAGGGAATGCCGAACCCGCCGCCCAGGTTGCACGCCGGGATCGGCACACCGGCCTGTTCGCCGATTCGTCCGGCAAGCGCGATCGTCGCCGCCTGCGCCGCGCCGATCGCTGCGGCGTCGAGCGACTGGCTGCCGGCATAGACGTGCAGTCCCCGCCAGTCGCAGCCCGCCGCCACCAGACGTCGCGCCAGTGCGGGAACCTCTTGCGCATCAAGGCCGAAGGGCTTGGCCCCGCCGCCCATCTTCATGCCCGATCCACCCAATGCGAAATCGGGGTTCACCCGGATCGCCAGACGCGGGGTCACGCCAAGCCGGTTCGCCACATGCAAGGCCCGCTCGGCCTCACGCACCGATTCAAGGTTGAGCGTTGCGCCTGCGGCAATGGCGCTTGCCAGTTCCGCATCGCGTTTGCCCGGCCCGGCAAAGCTGATGCGCGCCGCCGCCATGCCCGCCACCTGTGCCAGCGTCAGTTCACCAGCCGAAGCGATGTCGAAACCGTCGACCAGCGGCGCCATCATCGCCAGCAACGGCGCAAACGGATTTGCCTTGATCGCATAGTGCAAGCCCAGCCCCGGCGGCATGGCCGTGCGCACTTGCGCGATGCGCTGCGCCACCAGCGCTCCGTCATAGACAAACTGCGGCGTCTGTCCGGCCTGCGCGACGAGCGCACTGGCCTTGCACCCGGCGATCACCAGTTCGCCATCGCTCACCGCGAATCCTGCAGGAATGGGGCCCAGCGGCTTCATCGTGGCGGTTCTGCCCCGGGTTGTGTCAATTCGCGGTAAAGCGCGGCGCGATCGAGCTTGCCATTGGGACCGATCGGCAAGGCTTCGCGCCAATGGATCGCGCGCGGCACCATGTGGCCGGGCAAATCCTGCATCAGCGCATGACGCAGCGCTGCGGCCTCGTTTCCACCGTTGTCCGGCCCGCGTGCGAACAAGTGAATCACCTGCCCTGCCACCGGGTCAGCAACGCCGAGCGCGACCGCTTCGCTGGCCAGCCCGGTGGCCAGCGCTGCATCTTCAACCTCCTGCGGGCTGACGCGATGGCCCATCGTCTTGATCATGGCGTCGCGCCGTCCGACAAAGTGCAGCAACCCCGCCGCATCGCGCCGCACCCGGTCGCCCGACCACACCGCGATGCCCGTTTGCGCGGCGAACGCTGGCGCCGGACGGAACCGTTCGGCCGTGCGCGCGGCGTCCTGCCAGTATCCTTGCGCCACCAGCGGGCCGCAATGGACCAGTTCGCCCTCCTCGTCGGGCGCGGCGATCTCTCCCGCATCGTTCACCACCAGCACTTCGGCAAACGGGATCGCCCGTCCGATCGCGGTGGGATGAGCATCGACAAGCGCGGGATCGAGGAAGGTGGAGCGGAACGCCTCGGTCAGCCCGTACATCGGGTAAAGCTCGGCTTGCGCAAAGGTGCTGCGCAGCGCCCGCACCAGCGTCTCGGTCAGCGCGCCGCCGCTGTTGGTCAAGCGCCGCAGCGCGCCGGCGGCGGCATCGGTCCACGGCACGTCGAGCAGTTGCCGCCACAGCGGAGGCACCGCCGCCAGCGTCGTCACGCCATGCCGTTCGACCAGCCGCACCACATCGCGCGCGAGCAGGAAGTCGGCGGGCACCACGCGGGCCCCGGCGTACCAGGCGCTCAACAACTGGTTCTGGCCATAATCGAACGCCAGCGGCAACAGTGCCAGCACACGGTCATCCGCCGCCAGCCGCAAGTAATGCGCCACGCTGACCGCACCCAGCCACAAGTTGGTCTGGCTGAGCATCACGCCCTTGGGCGCACCGGTCGATCCGCTGGTGTAAAGGATCGCGGCAAGGCTGTCGGGCGCCGCCCGCGAAGGCGGCAGCGGCTCAAGCAACGCGACGTCTATCCAGACCGCAGCCTCGTCGACAAGGCGCGCCGCCGCCGCATCGCCCGGTAGCAGGCTGGCAAGTCGTGCGGGCGCCGAAACCAGCAAGCTGGCGCCGCTGTCGGTCAGGATGTGCGCCACTTGCGCGCGCTTGAGCAAGGGGTTAACCGGCACATGCACCAGCCCGGCGCGCACAGCTGCCAATGGCATCAGACAGGCCAGTTCGGTCTTGGGCAACCAGGTCGCCACCCGCGCGCCTGGCGCAAGCGACATACCCTGCAACCACGCTGCCAGTTGCCCTACACGCCGATTTAACGCCTCATAGCTAAGCGTGTGGTCGCGCAGCACCAGTGCCGGAGCCTCGGCCTCGCCCTGCAGGGCCAGGTGGTCTAGTGGACGGACAACAGGATCGGGCTCGGACAGCAAACGGGGCTCGCACGGGATAAGCGGAGGAATTTCAGGCGTTGGTTGCAGTGTATCACAGCACGATTGCCGAAGCGTTAGCCGATCCGCGTCTGTCAGCGCTGAGCGCGCGCGGTGCCGCCAGCACGCCGTTCTCCCGGCTGGACTGGCTGGCTCTGCTGGCAGCAGAATGCCTTCCCGGTCAGCATTGCAGCGTCGCCGTGGCGCATGAAGCGGACGGCGCGCTGGCCGCGCTGCCCTATCGCGTCGAAAAGGGCGCAGTCCATGGACTGGCGAACTGGTACAGCTTCACCGCTGGGCCGCTCTTCCATGGCGCTACCCCAGCCCAAGCCGCAGCGCTTCTGGCGGCCATCGCCCGCAGCCTTGTCCAGTTCGGCGCCGTATCCTTTGCGCCGCTGGGCGAGCCGGAGGCTGCGCTGCTCTCAACAGCATTCCGCCGGTCGGGCTGGATCGGCGCGAGCCGCCGCAGCGACACCAACCACGTGTTGCCGGTCAACGGCCGCACCTTTGCCGAATACTGGGCCGCCCGCCCCGGAGCCTTGCGCGAAACGGTGCGGCGTAAGCGGGCAAAGGGCCGCGTGGAATTGCGCATCGCCACCGCCTTCGATCCGGCTGACTGGGCAGCCTATGAAGCCGTCTATGCGCGCAGTTGGAAGCCCAGCGAAGGCAGCCCCGCTTTCCTGCGCCGTTTTGCGCAGATGGAGGGTGCAGCGGGCGCGTTGCGGTTGGGACTGGCCCTGATCGACGGCCAGCCGGTGGCTGCGCAATTCTGGACCGTCGAGGGCGGCACCGCCTTCATCCACAAACTGGCGCACGACGATGCGGCGACGAGCCACTCCCCCGGAACCCTGCTGACCGCCGCGCTATTCGAGCACGTGATCGACCGCGACAAAGTGGCGCTGGTCGATTTCGGCACCGGAGATGATCCCTACAAGCGCGACTGGATGGACACGACGCGCCCGCGCTGGCGGGTGGAAGCCTTTCGTCCCGGCGCGGTCCGCCATTGGCCGGGGTTGCTACGCATGGCTGCACGCCGACTTGTTCATGGCCCTGCTAGTGACTAGATCGCTGCTCGAATGGAGTTGTCCAGTTTGTCCGGTCGTCCTGATCCTGATGATGCCACTGACGCGACCTTGCGCGCGATCCTTGTCGATGTGACCGGCCTTTCGTCCGTTCGCGCGGCTGCCCTTGGCCCGGACAGCGGACTGTTCGGCGCGCTGCCCGAGCTTGATTCGATGGCAGTGGCGACGCTGCTGGGCGAGATCGAGGAGCGCTTCGATCTGACCATTGCCGATGACGAGATCGACGGCAGCCTGCTCGAAACCTTCGGCGCATTGCTGGCCTTTGTCGACGCGAAGCGCGCCGCTTGATCGCACGCTGGCCTTGTTCTGGCGCGGGCGGCCCGGTCGATGAACTGGCCGTTGCGTTCGACCGCAAGCGCCGCTTTCGGCTGCTGGTGGTGCCGCCGTTGTTCGAGGAGATGAACCGCACCCGGCGCTTGCTGGTCGAGACCTTGCGGCGGCTTGACGCTGGCGGGATCGATGGCTTCCTGCCCGACTTGCCCGGCTGCAACGAAAGCCCGCAACGGTTCGAGGACCAGAGCCTTTACGCATGGCGCGCCGCGATGGCGCAGGCCGCGCGCCACTTTGCCGCAACGCACGTGCTGGCGGTGCGCGGCGGAGCGCTGGTGTTCCCGGTGATCCTGCCCGGCTGGGTGCTCGAACCGGTCAAGGGCGCCACGATCCTGCGCCAGTTGCTGCGCGCCCGCATGCTCGCCGCGCGCGAAGCCGGTGTGGACGAGGACATGGCCACGTTGCTCGAGGTCGGGCGGACCGAGGGACTCGATCTGGCCGGCTACCGGTGCGGTCCGGCGCTGATCGCCGGGCTTGAGAGTGCGCGCGCCGAGGATGAAGGACAGATCGAGATCCGTCAGTCGGATCTGGGTGGCGGTGGCGCATTGTGGCTGCGCGCTGAACCCGGCGAGGATGCCGCGCAAGCCGATGCGCTCGCCCGGCGGATCATCGAAAGCATCGCCGCGTGAACCGGCGTCACCTGACTTTTGCGTGCGAAGGCGCCCAACTCGCTGCCACGCTCGATAGCGAGGCGGCGACCGGCATGACCGGTTTGCTGATCGTTTCGGGCGGCAACGAAGTACGCGCTGGAAGCTGGGGCGGTCAGGCGCAACTCGCAGCGCGGCTTGCCGCAAACGGTGTGCCGGTGTTTCGATTCGATCGGCGCGGCATCGGGCAAAGCGAAGGCGCCAACCGCGGCTTTCGCGCCAGCAAGCCAGATATCGCCGCCGCCATCGCTGCCTTCCGCGCCGCGACGCCGCAAGTGCGCCGACTGGTGGCGTTCGGCAACTGCGACGCAGCCAGCGCGCTCATGCTGTTCGGCGCAGACCTTGGCATCGACGCGCTGGTGCTCGCCAACCCGTGGACGTTCGATGCCGATACCGCGCCAAGCCATTCCGCTGCCGATCTGCGCAGCCGGTATCTGGCCCGGCTGGCAAACCCGCGCGCGCTGTGGCGCCTGATCAGCGGCGAAGTGGACTTGCGCCGTCTGGCAGGCGGGTTGAAGCAGGCAATCGGCACCGTGCATCCGAACGGCTCGGCGCTGGCGGCCGACATTGCCGCAGGACTTGCCAGGTACGACGGCCCGGCGACGATCCTGCTGGCGGACGAGGACCGGACCGCGCGCGCCTTTTTCCAGACGTGGCCAGCCGGTGATCCAAGAGTGATCACCTATCCCACCGCATCGCACAGTTTTGCCGACCGCCCGGCGTTCGAATGGCTGGTCGAGCGGCTGGTCGAGGCGACCGCCGCCCGGCACTGAACCGGGCGGAGCGGATTTATCGGGTGATTATTGCGCGGCGTGCGCGTGCTTGGCCGCGAAGTCGTGCTCGGCAAGGAAGCGTTCGGCGTCAAGCGCGGCCATGCAGCCCGTACCCGCAGCCGTCACCGCCTGCCGATAGGTGTGATCCATTACGTCACCGCAGGCGAACACGCCGGGAATCGCGGTCTTGGGGGTGCCGGGCTCAACAACGATGTAGCCGTTCTCGTCGAGTTCCAGCTTGCCCTTGAACAGTTCGGTCGCGGGCGCATGGCCGATGGCCACGAACGCGCCGTCAGTCGGTTCCTCCACGCGCTCGCCGGTGACGGTGTCGACCAGTTCGATCCGCTGCAACACGCCTTCACCCGCAAAGCGTTCGACCGCCTTGTTCCACAGCAAGGTGATGTTGGGGTGCGCCAGCAGCCGTTCCTGCAGGATGCGTTCGGCGCGCAACGAATCGCGGCGGTGGATCAGCGTCACGTCGGTGGAATGGTTGGTCAGGTACAACGCTTCTTCGACAGCGGTGTTGCCGCCGCCGATGACCACAACCTTCTTGCCGCGAAAGAAGAAGCCGTCGCACGTGGCGCAGGCCGACACGCCCTTGCCCGACAGTTCCTGCTCGCCTTCGACGCCCAGCCACTTGGCCTGCGCCCCGGTCGAGATGATCAGCACGTCCGCTTCGTAGACGTCCCCGCTGTCGCCCGTTGCCCGGAACGGTGGGCCTGACAAATCGACCTCGGTGATCGTGTCCCAGATCATGCGGGTGCCGACATGCTCGGCCTGCGCCTGCATTTCCTGCACCAGCCACGGCCCCTGAATCGCGTCGCGAAAGCCGGGGTAGTTCTCGACATCGGTGGTGATGGTCAACTGGCCGCCCGGTTGCAGGCCCTGCACGACGATGGGTTGCAGCCCTGCACGCGCGCCATAGATCGCGGCGGTCAACCCCGCCGGGCCAGAGCCGATAATGAGCATGCGCGTCTTGTGGGTGGTAGCCATGGTGTCCTCCGCTGGACCGGCGAAATAGAGCGCGCGGCGCGGTTTTGCGAGTCCACCCGCGTCGGTTTTGCCACGAAATCGGCTTGAGGTCTGAAAAGACAAGATTGTTAGCACTTGCTCTTGCGACTTGATCTCATTAGCAGCCCCTCCAAGGGGGATTTATGTCAAAGCGTTTCCAGATTGCTGCATTTTGCTGCCTTACCGCGCTGGCGTGGGCGCCACAAACGGCCTGCGCCGCGCCGGGGATGGGCGACGAAGTCTATGGCGCCACGGTCGAAAAGGGCGAAGTCGAACTGGAAACGACGTATGGCCGTCTGGCTGGCGGCCCCGACCATGCCGAGGACGGCACCAAGATCGAACTCGCCTACAGCCCGACTGCGCGGCTGCGGATTGCGGCGCTGACCGAGCTGGAGCGCGAAGCGGGTGGCCGCCGCAAGGCCGAGGAAGCAGGCGTCGAGGCGATCTATGCGCTTGGCCGTCTGGGCGGCATCGACGTGGCGATCTATGGTGAGTACTCGTTCGGCCTGAATGGCCATGCCGATGCCCTTGAAGGCAAGCTGCTGCTCGAACGCCGCGCAGGCAAGTTCGACGCGCGGCTCAACCTCATCGCCGAAAAGCCGCTCGCCCATGGCGAAAAGCTGGCATTCGACTACGCCGCTTCGGTCGATTACGCGATTGCAGGCGATGAACTGCGCGCGGGGATCATGGCCTTTGGCGAATTGGGCACGACCGACCACTTCATGCCGCGCGCCGAACACTTCGTCGGCCCGGTCTTGCAAACCGAGATCGAAGGACTCGGCCCCGAACTGAAGATCCAGGCTGGTTACCTGTTCGCGCTGGGCAAGGCGCGCGACGACACCAAGGGCCAGTTCCGCCTGTCGCTGGAGCTGGAACTCTAGGCCACCAATTGCTGTTCCAGCGCGGCAACGACATCGGGGCCCGCGCCCAGCACGTCGGCGGCATAGGCTTCGACCGTGCCGTGGCTATCGCGCAGTGCGGCAAACGCAGCGTCGAGATACTCGGCTTCGACCCCGGTAAGCACGCGCATTGCCCCATCGCTCAGCCCGACACCGGTCATCCCCGCGCGCAAGGCGGCGATGCGCGCTTCGGCATTGCCGGCGGTGTTGGTCAGCAAATAGTCCTCCATGATGTCGTCATGGTGGACGCCCAGCAGGCTGTGGACGAGCGCTGCACCCACCCCGGTGCGGTCCTTGCCTGCCAGACAGTGCAGCAGCGATGGCTGGTCGCGCTCGGCCAGAGCTTTGAGATAAAGCCGATAAGTGCCCGCAAGGACCGGGCGATAGGCCATGCCCTGATACAGCCGCACCATGATCGCGCGCGCGTCATCGACGCTGGAAATGCGCTCGGCCGCCTCTTCGTGGAAGGCGCGGCCGCCGCTGCTGGCAGTTTCGCCGGGGTGGAACAGCACTTCCCCCTCGAAAGCGCCATGGCGCTGGCAGGGGTGCGCGGCGCGCTCGCTGTCGCCGCGCAAGTCGATCACCGTCCCGATACCGAGTTCATGCACCGCATCAAGGTCTTGTGCCGTCGCCTCGGCGTGATGGCCCGAACGCCACAACTTGCCGGTCCGCAACGCGCCGGAACGCGCGCGATAGCCGCCGTAATCGCGAAAGTTGTGAATGCCGCTGAACGACAAGACCCGATCAATCATCATATTCCCCGATTGCAAATAGGTACGGCCTGACCCGCCTTGACCTGCCCACGTGTCAGCAGCGTTGCAGCAGCACAAAACCGCTCATGCGAAACCCTGCGCCAGAAATCGTGTCGCAAAACCGGCCAGCAAGGCGGCGCCGAACGGCAGGACCGCCTCGTCCACGGTCATCCGCGCCGAATGGATACCGCAGCACGCGCGCCAGTCGGCACCGTCGGCCGCAACGCCCAGAAACACCATTGCACCGGGCACTTTTTCAAGGACATAAGAGAAATCCTCTGCCCCCATGATCGGATGGGTCAGGCGGTGGAACCGCCCCTCACCGCCCAGATCGACGGCCACGCGTTCGGCCAGATCGACCGCGCGCGGATCGCACACGGTCACCGGAAATCCCTCGACGATGGTCACGCTGGCCTGCATGTCGTGTGCTGCCGCGATACCGGTCGCGAGCTTTTCCAGCGCGGCGCGCAAGGCCGTGCGATTGCCCGGCGAAAGCGTGCGCAAGGTGCCGCGCAAGCTGGCCCGGTCGGGTATCACGTTGTGCGCGGTGCCAGCGTCGATCCGCGCAACCGTGGCGACCACTGGATCGGCCACCGGAAAGCGGCGCGTCACCATGGCCTGCAACGCCGTGACGATCTCGCAGGCCACCGGCACCGGATCGAGCGTCTGGTGCGGCATCGAGGCATGACCGCCGCGCCCGGTGATGACGATCTCGAACTGGTCGGCTGAGGCCATCAGAGCCCCCGCCTTGCCCGCCACAATGCCGTGCGGACTGTCGGGCATGATGTGCAGCGCGAAGGCCGCGTGTGGCAATGGGACGATCAACCCGTCGTCGAGCATGAACCGGGCCCCGTGGTATCCTTCCTCGCCCGGCTGGAACATCACCAGCACTTCGCCATCAAGCCGGTCAGCCTGCGCTGCCAACAGTTCGGCCGCGCCTGCCAGCATCGCAGTGTGGGTATCGTGGCCACAGGCGTGCATCCGCCCGGCGATCGTCGATGCGAACGGCAAGCCGGTTTCCTCGGTCATCGGCAGCGCGTCGGTATCGCCGCGCAGCAGCACGCGCCGCCCGGCCTTGCCCGCGTTCAGCACCGCCACCAGCCCGGTGGTCGACGGCCCCTCGCGCCATTCGAGCGGCAGGTGCGCCAGCGCTGCGCGGACTTTGTCGCGGGTCAGCGGGTTATGCAGGCCCAGTTCGGGCTCGGCATGGATGGCCCGGCGCAGCGCCACGATCGAATCGGCCAGTCCGTGGGCCCGGTCGAGCAGGTCAGCCTCAGACATCATGGCAGCGCTCCTTTGCAGCAGCGGGGTCGGTCACCGCATCATCTCACTATGGTCGAAGCTACCCGCCTGTCGAGGTTCGTGCTTGCACTTTGTCCGCGCAAGACTTAATCGTTCGGTTAAACAGTCTCGAGAGGAAGCGCAATGACCGAAGCTTACATCATCGACGCAGTCCGCACTCCGCGCGGCGTGGGCAAGCCGGGCAAGGGCGCGCTGTCGCACCTGCACCCCCAGCAGCTTGCCGCCACCGTGCTCAAGGCGCTGAAGGATCGCAACAACCTCGACACCGCCACCGTCGATGACGTGATCTGGTCTACCTCGTCGCAAGTCGGCAAGCAGGGCGGCGACCTTGGCCGGATGGCCGCACTGGCTGCAGGCTATGACATCAGCGCCAGCGGCACCACGCTCGATCGCTTCTGCGGCGGCGGCATCACCTCCGTAAACCTTGCCACCGCATCGGTTATGTCGGGCATGGAAGACTGCGTCATCGCTGGCGGAACCGAAATGATGAGCTTCACCGCCGCCAACGGCGCCGAACAGGCCAACGCCGGAATCAAGCCGCTGGGCATGGGTTCGGGCAACGCCGCGCTCGATGCCATCCACCCGCAATCGCATCAGGGTGTATGCGGCGATGCCATCGCCGCCAAGGAAGGCATCACGCGCGAAGACCTCGACAAGCTCGCCTATGTCAGCCAGCAGCGCGCCGACGTGGCGATCAAGGAAGGCCGTTTCGCCAAGTCGGTGGTGCCGGTCTACAACGAGGACGGCAGCATCGCGCTCGATCGCGAGGAATTCCCCCGCCCCGAAACCACGCTCGAAGGCCTCGCCTCGCTCAAGGCCAGCTTCGATGGCATCGCCGACTTCGACCTTGGCGGAACGACCTTCCGCAAGCAGATCACGCGCCGTTATCCCGACCTTGAATGGAAGGGCGTGCACCATGCCGGCAACTCGTCGGGCGTGGTCGACGGCGCGGCGGCGCTGCTGATCACCTCGCCAGCCTATGCCGAAAAGCACGGGTTGAAGCCGCGCGCGCGCGTGGTCGCCTACGCCAACCAGGGCGATGACCCGACCCTGATGCTCAACGCTCCGGTTCCGGCTGCCAAGAAGGTGCTCGCCAAGGCTGGCCTGACGGTCGAGGACATCGACCTGTGGGAGATCAACGAGGCATTCGCCGTGGTTGCCGAAAAGTTCATTCGCGATCTCAATCTCGATCGCGACAAGGTGAACGTGAACGGTGGCGCCATGGCGCTGGGTCACCCGATCGGCGCCACCGGCTCGATCCTGATCGGCACCGTGCTCGACGAACTGGAGCGGACTGGCGGCCGTTATGGTCTGGTCACGATGTGCGCGGCGGGCGGCATGGCCCCGGCGATCATCATCGAACGCATCTGATCGTCGGCTGATCGGCCGCAAACGCAAATAACGGATGGTCGGCCATAGCACACGCTATGGCCGACCTTTTGCCGTATGCGGTTGCGCATTCGCAACCGGTGCCACACAAGCGGGGCATGCTTGAACTGCCGCGCCAGATGCTGCTGCCAGTGCGCGGCTGGCTTGCACGCTATGCCACAGGCATCGGCCTGTTCCTTGTGGGCTTCTTTGTCCGCTATTTCTCCGACCACGTATTTCCACCCGGGTTCCCGTTCCTGACGTTCTTCCCGGCGGTGATCGTGGCCACGCTGCTGGCCGGGCGCGGACCGGGCATCGTGTGCGCGATCCTGAGCGGGCTTGCCGCCTGGTACTGGTTCATGGCGCCGCTGCACACGTTCACCCTTGATGCCCAGACGGCGACCGCGCTGGGTTTCTTCGCCGTTGTGACCGCATTCGACATCTACCTGATCGACGCACTGGTCAGCCGCCAGCGACAACTTGAAGAAAACGAGCAGCGCATGACCCGGATGGCGGAAACCCAGCGGCTGTTGTTCATGGAATTGCAGCACCGCGTTGCCAACAACCTCGCCTCGATCGCGGCGATGCTGCGGCTCAAGCGGCGCCAGATCCTTGCCTCGCCCGAATCCGCGCCGGACTTGCTTGACCGGGCCGAAGCGCGGATCGAGATGATGGGCCGGGTCCATCGCCAGCTCTATGCCCCCAGCGCGCAGGAAATCCCGGTTGCTGACCACATCCGCAAGGCGGTGGAGCAAACCCGTGATCTGGCCGCCGCACGGCAAGTGCGCGTGAACCTGCACATCGCCCCGGCCCGGCTTGAAACCAACCGCCTGCTGACGCTTATCCTGCTGATCAGCGAACTGCTGACCAACAGCTTCAAGCATGCCTTCGCCGACCAGTCCGATCCGGTGGTAACCCTGACACTCGAACACATCGATCCGCTGCGGTTGCGGCTTACCGTTGCCGACAACGGATGTGGTCTGCCCGATGAAACCAAGCCCAGTCCCAAGGACGGCCTGGGACAGATGATCATTCGCGGTTTTGTCGCACAACTGGGCGGCACGATGACCAGTCAGTCCTTGCCCGCCAGCGATGCCGGGGGCTTGAGCACCGTGATCGAATTCGCCGAAAGCTGACGTCTCAGGGAACCGGCGAGATCGGACCTGCCTCGTTGGCCACCACCTTCAGCGTCGCCGTCCACGCCGTCACGTTCTGTGCCAGCAATTCAGGATCGATCTTGTCGAGGGTATCGTCGGGCGTGTGGTGCAGGTCGAAATAGCGGGTGCCATCCTGCCCCAGAGAGATCACCGCCAGCTTCTGCTTCATGATCGTGAACACGACATCGGTTCCGCCTTCGGGCTCACCCGGCTGCGCCACGATGCCCAACGGATCGAGCGCGGCGACCACTTTGTCGGCCAGAGCCTTGTCAGCCGGAGCGAACCGGGTTTCCACGCGCCACACGCGGTCGGCACCGAAGTCGCTTTCCATAGCCAGCGCGTGCGGTTCGGCGTGCTTTGCGGCATAAGCCTGCCCGCCAAAGCCGCCGAGCTCCTCTGATCCTGCCCACAACACGCGGATCGTGCGCAAGGGCACGCCGCCTTCTTGCGCGCGCAACGCGGCGGCGGTCACGATCGCGCAGCCCGCGCCATCATCGATCGCGCCGGTGCCAAGATCCCAGCTATCGAGGTGGCAGGCGACAAGGATCGGCGGCAGAGACGGATCGCGCCCCGGCAGATCGCCGATGACATTGCCCGAAGGCAATCCATCGACGGTCTTTCCGGTCAGCGAGAGCGTGAGGCGCAGCGGCTTGCCTCCCCGCGCCAGCCGCGCCACCAGATCGGCGTCGGGGTTGGACACGGCGCCTGCGGGGATGGGCTTGGTGCCGGCATCCCAGTCGGTCGCCCCGGTGTGCGGATTGCGGTGCCAGTCTGTCCCGGCCGAGCGGATCACCACGCCGATCGCGCCACGCTGTGCCGCCAGCGTCGGACCATGCCGCCGTACGTCGCCATAAGGGCCATAGCCCGAGCCATCCTGATTGGCGCGCATGGCGTGATCGACGAACGCGATCTTGCCCGCCAGCGACTCCAGCGGCGCCGCCTTCAGGGCATCGAGCGTGGGGAAATAAACGACATCGCCCTCGATCCCGGCGTCAGGCGTGGTGCCGCTGTAGCCCAGCGCGGTGATTGCCAACGCTTGCGGAACCGGCGCGGTCAATCGCGCGCGATCGGTGCCGCGTACATAGCCGCGGATAGTGAACGGCTCGACCGCGACATTGCGAAAACCCAGCGTCTTGAGCCGCTCGACCGCGAAGGCGCGCGCCCTTGCTTCGGCTTCGCTGCCTGCCAGCCGTTGCCCGACTTGCGTCGTCAGATCACTTACGATGTCCCACGCCACACTGCCCACCGGCGGCGGTGCGGGCGCGCGATCTGCCAGCGCGGGCGAGGCGACAGCAAGCATGGGAAGGATAAGCGAGGCGCCAAGCGGCGCGCGACGAAAAGGGGTGCGGGTGCGGTTCATGCGTCACGGTAGCCCGATGCACCGCGCCTGCCAATCGCCTCTTGCCCGGAACGGCAAGCTGATGTCTCCTGCCGAAGGGACAGGGAGATGACACGATGCGCAATGCCGAAGCATTCGAAGGGTTCACCGCGTTCGATTTTACCGACGGGCCGTGGACCCGCAAAGTATGGCGCAAGGGTAGCGGCCCGGCCGTGATCGTGATGCACGAGATTCCCAACCTTCACCCCATGGTGCTGCGCTTTGCCAACCGCGTGGCCGATGCCGGGATGACCGTGTTCTGCCCCAGCCTGTTCGGCGAGGACGGGCGCAACCCGAGCCCTGGCTATGCCGCCTCGCAAATCTTCTGGACCATCTGCATCCGCCGCGAATTCAACGTCTGGGCCAATGGCAAGTCCAGCCCGATCGTCGACTGGCTGCGGGCGCTGGCGCGCAGCGCGCATGCCGAATGCGGCGGCAAGGGCGTCGGCGCGCTCGGCATGTGCCTGACCGGCGGGTTCGCGCTGGCGATGATGACCGAGCCTTCGGTGGTCGCGCCGGTGCTGTCGCAACCCTCGCTTCCGTTCGGCCCCGGCAGCGCCGGCACCATCGATGCCAGCAAGGCCGAGATCGCCTGCGCCCGCCAGCGGTTGCAGGACGAGGATCTGTCGCTGATGGGCCTGCGCTTCAAGAGCGACAAGCTGGTCCCCGATGCCCGCTTTGCCTTCCTGAAAGAGACTTTCGGCGACCGCTTCAAGGCCATCGAGCTTGAGGACAGGGATGCCGCTCCTGCCCCGATCGCACCGCATTCGGTGCTGACCATCCACCTTGTCGACCAGCCACACAGCCGCACGCGTGAGGTGGAGGCCGACGTCATCGCATTTCTGGGCAACGCGACCGGCGCCTGAAAACACCGGCCGCGTTGCGCAAGATCACGCCGCGTCGAGCGCCTGAGCCAGATCGGCGATGATGTCGTCGATGTGCTCGATGCCGATAGACAGGCGCACATAGCCCGGCGTCACGCCGGTAGCCGCCTGCTCCTCGGCCGAAAGCTGCGAATGGGTGGTCGAGGCCGGGTGGATCGCCAGACTGCGCGCGTCGCCGATATTGGCAACGTGATAGAAAAGACCCAGCGCATCGATGAAGCGCTTGCCCGCCTCGGCACCGCCCGCCAGTTCGAAGCCGACCAGCCCGCCGGTGCCGCGCGTCAGGTACTTGTCCGCCAGCACCTTGGCCGGACCCACTGCCAGCGAGGGATGGATGGTCTTGGTCACCTTGGCATGAGTGCTGAGGTAGGCCGCGACCTTCACCGCGTTGGCGACATGGCGTTCCAGCCGCAGCGGCAGCGTCTCGATCCCCTGGATCAGCTGGAACGCGTTGAACGGCGACAGCGCCGCGCCGATATCGCGCAACAAGATCACGCGGGCGCGGATGATGTAGGCGATCGGCCCCAGCGGCTTGATATCGCGCGCCCAGACCGCGCCGTGATAGCTGGCATCGGGGGTGTTGAGCAGCGGCTGGCGTTCAGGGAACTGTTCCCAGTCGAAGTTGCCGCCATCAACGATCAGCCCGCCGATCGAGGTGCCGTGCCCGCCGATGTACTTGGTGCCCGAATAGACCACGATGGCCGCGCCATGCTCGAACGGCTTGATCAGGAGCGGCGCGGCGGTGTTGTCGACAATCAGCGGGATGCCGTATTCGCGGCCGATGGCGGCCACTTCGGCAATCGGGAATGCTACCAATTTGGGATTGGGCAGCGATTCGGCGTAATAGGCGCGGGTGCGATCATCGGTTGCGCGGCGAAAGGCTTCGGGATCGGCCGGATCGACAAAGCGCACCTCGATGCCCAGATCTTTCAGCGTATTGGCAAACAGGTTCCAGGTGCCGCCGTAGAGGTCGGTGGAACTGACAATGTTGTCACCCGCGCGCGCCAGATTGAGCACGGCATACGTCGATGCCGCCTGCCCCGAGGCGACCGCCAGCGCCGCCACACCACCTTCGAGCGCGGCAATGCGCTGTTCCAGCACGTCGGTCGTCGGATTGCCGATGCGGGTATAGATCGGCCCGAGTTCCTTCAGCCCAAAGCGATTGGCCGCCTGTTCGGTGCTGTCGAACTGGTACGACGTGGTCTGATGGATCGGCACGGCGACCGAACCCGTGGTCGGGTCGGCGCGCCATCCGGCATGCAGCGCAAGAGTTTCAGGCCGGGCATTGGCAAGGTCGGTCATACACACATCCTGCTGGGGCGCGGCCACTGGCGCGCGCCGGACTCGAGGGGATCGACTAAAACTCTACTTATTGAATTGAGAATTTCAAGGTTCGACGCCGGACGCTCTCCCGCATCAAGCTATCTGGCCGGCTCATCACACATGATGCGCGTGCTGCAAGGCCACGAAACCGGCGAACATCTGGCGCGTGGCCAATGCCATGGTCATCGGCAATTCCCGCACGAACCGATCCATGCTGCCGGTTCGTGCCAGCGGCGTTACCAGCAGACGCATGGCCCAGCCCGGACACTCGGCCGCGGCGCAAGGTTCGTTGCGCAAAATGGTGATCGCGCGGTGGCGGGAATCGCGCGCGATGCTCGCCATGACCGTCTGCAACGGGTCTGCATCGCCTTCCAGCAGTTGCAGGAAGCCATGCCCATTATAGAGCAGCAGCCCGGTCAACCCGAGCATGGCGTTGCGCCCTTCCGACTGCGCCTCGAGCGCCATTTGCTCGGTCGGGTCCAACAGCCGCGTGGCCGTGCTGGCATAGATGACTGAACGCATGGCCTCCCCCTCGTCGATCATCATTGGAAAACCACAAGGCTACAAGAATTAAACAAGAACTACAGAGAGTTAAATTTGAATGCCGCGCTTTCCGTCGCAGTGCAGTCGCTTCGGCGCGAAACCATTGTCAGGCCATCGCGGGCCAATGCAGTGCAGCGGCAAAGCTGGTGAACATGATCCGCGTTTCCATCGCCATGCTCGAAGGAAGGGTGGCGGCAAAGCGGCTGGCGCTGCCCTCGACCCGCAGCGGGGCGGAGACCGCGCGCATGCCCCAGCCTGGGCATTCGGCTTTGTGGCGGTTGACAACGATCCGGTTCACCTTGCGCACGACGGTGATGTCACGGTGGCGCGGATCGCGCCCGATACTTGTCATGAGTTGTTCGACCGAGCGGACCGGCCCTTCAAGCAGTTGCAGGAAGCCGCTGCCATTCCACACGAGCAGACCGGTCACGCCAAGCGATGCATTGCGCGCCGAAGGTAACTGCTCAGGAGGTTGGCAGAAAATGGTTGCGCGGTGACTCGGAGTTTGATTCACCCTGCTGATGGCCCCACCCCCGCTTCATGTGCTGAGCGAAGCTGAGAAGAACGAGCTTCTTCTGGCCCA
>NZ_JAIZDA010000061.1 GCF_020404405.1 Novosphingobium sp. FKTRR1
GTCGGGCTACGCCCTCCCTACGCCGCCAGCAGCGCGAAACCTGCGCCCAGCATCAACCGATCCTCGCAACGCAAAGGGGGTCCCTTTTGCGCGCCGATAGGGGGTCCCGATTGGACGCCGATTGACAAACAAGGCTGCCCGGATCCATTGGATGCTGGATCCAGAAGCGGGTGCAGTGGTGCGGGAAGACGCACAACGATCACTTGCCAAGGTGCTTGCCCATCGCGTCTGGACAGACCTCAGGCGCGGATGGCGTTACACCAATCCAAGCCTCTCGGTGCTCAAGCTGATCGACGTCGAGTTCATCGGGCTGGATGATATCGCGGAAGACACGGAAGGCCTCATGGCCGTGCTTCCCGAGCTTGGCGGCCTCGATGTGGAAGCCCGCAAGAAGCTCCTCAAAGAACTGCTTGGCGCCATGTTAGAGGGCTTGGCGGTCAGCACCGAGGCGCTCGAACTGACTGTGCTCGATTCCGTCGCTCAAAAGTCCCGAAATCTCCTGAGGACTCCCTGGGCAATGGACCAGAAAGAAACACCGCGCAGCCGCACGACGCTCTTTCTGCAGGCCCCAGGGAAAGACCGCGTCGGGCTGCGTGAAGAACAGACCATCATTCGTGCCGGTCACAATTCCCGCGTTGGCCGCCTGATCAATCGCAAGAGCATGATCGGCACGAAGCTCAACAAGACCGATTATCTCACCGTGATGACAGGGCTGATGGAGCTCCTCGCTCGCGAAGGCCTGGTCTCTCTCGTCGAGATCGAAGCGGACCTGCTCGGCTGGCGTCTCTCACCGTCCGCCGTCCGCCTTGTCCCCGGAGCTGCGGTGCGCAATGGCACTGCGGAGGGCAACCGGTATTTCCACGACCTCTACAGCTCCATTGCTGCGGACCTCAAGCGGGGCAAAAGCACATACTGGGGCCTCGAAGGGCGTGAGCATACGGCCCAGGTCTCCCAAAAGCAGCGCGAATGGCGGGAATGGCGCTTCCGCTTCGAGGATGATGACCGCGCCAAGTTGAAGGACAATCTGGCCGAGATCAAAGCGGCCGGGGAATCCGACCAGTTCCTGCCCGCTCTCTTCTGCTCGCCGACGATGGAACTCGGCGTCGACATTTCAGCACTGAACGCCGTCTACCTTCGCAACGTTCCGCCCACACCGGCCAACTATGCGCAGCGCGCTGGTCGAGCCGGACGATCGGGTCAGGCAGCGGTGATCGTGACCTACTGCGCAGCCCAGTCACCTCACGACCAGTATTTCTTCGAACGGCGCAACGACATGGTTGCCGGCGTCGTGCGGCCGCCCGCCCTCGACATCACCAACGAGGAACTGGTGCGCTCGCATCTCCATGCTGTCTGGGTGGCTGAGGCGAAGCTCGCGCTCTCGCCCGACATCCCGGAAATCCTCGATCTCAGCCAGCCGAAGTACCCGCTGAAACAGGAGATCCTGGACGCAATCAATCAACCCAAGCTGGTGACCACAGCGCGCGATCCGATGAAGATGGTTCTCGACCAGATTCTCGCCTCGGTGGATGGGCGAAAACCAATCTGGATGGGCGACGCTAATGACTTCGTGCTCGAAGTCGCAATGAGCGCTCCGCAAGAGTTCGATCGCGCCTTCGATCGCTGGCGGGAACTTTACAATTCTGCCCGAACACAGCTCATGGAGGCGAATGCCCGCTCCGAGATCACCGGTCTTTCCGGGGCCGATCGCCGCAAGATCAAGGCCGCACAAATGCAGGCAAGCGATCAGATTGCGATCCTTGAACAGGGCAAGGCCTCGAACGGCTCGGACTTCTATTCGTATCGCTACCTGGCAACCGAAGGTTTCCTGCCAGGATACAACTTCCCAAGGCTTCCACTCTACGCCTTCGTGCCCGGCGAGGGGAAAACTGGGTCATTCCTGCAACGCGCCCGCTTCCTCGCCATTTCGGAATTCGGTCCACGCAGCCTGATCTATCACGAGGGCCGTGCCTACCGGGTGATGAAGGCGAAGCTGCCGCCCGAAGTCCGGACTGGAGACGGGTCAGAGCTCGCCACCAAGGACATTTTCATCTGCTCCAATTGCGGTGCATGTCATGAAGGGGAAGTGGAACGTTGCCATGCATGCGACGCCCCGATGGCCGGCGAAGTTCCGGTCCAGCGAACCCTGCGAATCGACAACGTCGAAGCAGCCCCAGCCGATCGGATCACCGCGAATGATGAGGAGCGTGTTCGGCAGGGCTTCGACATCCAGACGGTATTTTCCTGGCCCAAGCGGGATGGCCGTCTCCAGATCACAGAAGCGGATTTCCGTTGCGGTGAGACATCGATCCTGGCTCTGCAATACGCGAATAGTGCGGAGATCAGCCGCATCAACAAGGGGTTGAAGCGCCGCAAGAACCAGACCGTTTTCGGGTTCAACATCGACCCTCGCAGCGGGTATTGGGCCAAGTCCGAGGACGAAGACCCGGATGTGGATGTCCCGCCTGACGTCGCAAAGCCGGTTCGCATCGTTCCGATCGTTCGGGATCGCAAGAACGCCCTTCTGATCCGCTTCCGCGAGCCCGAAGCTTACACACCCGAAACGACGGCGACCGTCCAGCACGCGCTTTTGCGCGGTATCGAGGTGGTCTTCCAGCTGGAGGAAGGGGAGATTCTCGGCGAGCCCCTGCCTGCCCGCGACAATCGCCGCTCAATTCTCGCCTACGAGGCCACGGAAGGAGGAGCCGGTGTTTTAAACCGCCTGGTTGAAGATCCACAGGCCTTGGGCAAGGTTGCCAGGGAAGCTCTGGCGCTCATGCATTTTAAGAAGGTGGACGAGGCAATTGCAGCTGGAGACGCAAAGCTTCTGGCTGATCGCGAGGGCGAGGCCTGTGTCCGGGGCTGCTATCGTTGCCTGCTCTCTTATTTCAATCAGCCAGATCATGAGCTGATCGACCGCACGAGCGATGAGGCAAAACAGATGCTGATCGATCTCGCGCGGGGCGAGGTCGTGCTTTCCAGCGCGCAACCGCGGTCCGAGAGTGCGTCTGGATGGGAGCAGGCCTTCAAGGATGCTGGCCTACCTGCGCCAGATGATTCATCCGTGAATTTTGCGGACCAGGAGATGGATTTCGCCTGGCGGAGCCACTTCATCGCTGCCTGCGCTGCGCCCTTGACGCCAGCGGCTCGCGAAACCTCCGACACCAAGGGCTGGACGGTATTCGAGTTGCCGGACGCAATGTCCGTCCCCGAAGCGATGATCAAGATGTTCAAGGGTTAAGCCGATGACCGTGAATTTTGCCCCTGGAGATCTCGTCCGTGCCCGTGGGCGCGAGTGGGTTGCGTTGCCCGCGCCGCGCGAAGGCATCTTGGCGCTGCGTCCCCTCTCGGGAAGCGAGAATGACATGGTCATACTCGACCCCGGACTTGAGATGATGCCAGTCGAGGCTGCCCGCTTCGATCTGCCGGACGACGCTTCACCCACTGTCCAATCGAAGGCCGCCCTCCTGGCGGACGCCCTGCGCCTGACGCTTCGACGGGGTGCTGGTCCATTCCGATCGGCCGCGCAGTTAGCCTTCGAGCCAAGAACATATCAGCTTGTGCCGCTGCTTATGGCGCTGCGTCTGCCAGTGGTCCGCCTGCTGATCGCCGACGATGTTGGTATCGGCAAGACGATCGAGGCCGGCCTGATCCTGCGGGAGCTTATGGATCGTGGAGAGGTCGACGCCTTTTCGGTGCTGTGTCCGCCCCATCTGGTCGAGCAATGGGTTCTGGAGCTCAAGAACCGGTTCGGCATAGATGCTGTGGCGGTCACCTCGGGAACCGCTGCTCGGCTGGAACGAGGATTGCCTCTCGCCCAGACACTCTTCGACGCATATCCCTACACGGTTGTCAGTCTCGACTACATCAAGGCTGACAGGCGTCGCGAGGGTTTCGCGCGCGCCTGTCCCGACTTTGTAATTGTCGATGAGGCCCATGCCTGCGTGGGCACTCACAAAGGCAAGCAGCAGCGTTTCGAACTGCTCTCTGGCTTGGCCCGTG
The DNA here is from genome assembly GCF_020404405.1 of Novosphingobium sp. FKTRR1. Classification (GTDB taxonomy): domain Bacteria; phylum Pseudomonadota; class Alphaproteobacteria; order Sphingomonadales; family Sphingomonadaceae; genus Novosphingobium. The sequence continues at coordinate 4,000 of NZ_JAIZDA010000061.1, forward strand.
ATCCGGATCGCCGCATGGTCATGCTTACGGCAACGCCACATTCTGGTGATGAACAGGCGTTTGCGCGACTCCTCTCCCTCATCGATCCGTCCTTTGCATCAATGGACTTTGAGGACGCGAGGTTCCGCGAGCGCCTTGCTCGGCATCTCGTCCAGCGTCGCAGGATCGACATCACATCTGGCGAATGGGGCGAAGAGCGGGCGTTTCCGCGCAAGGACGAAATGGAAGGCGGCCTGCCTTATCGTCTCTCGAAGGATCACCTCGCCTTTCAGGAAGCCGTTCTGGATTACTGCTTTGGCGTCGTCTTCAAAGCCGGAACCGGCCAACGCGAACGCCGTCTCGCTTTCTGGGGCACCCTGGCCTTGATGCGGTGCGTTGGTTCGTCGCCTGCCGCGGCGCTTAGCGCTCTCAGAAACCGGGCCTCAAATGAGAGTGAGCGTCTCGAACCTCAGATCTACGACGAGGATGGTGACGATGAAGATGCCGTAGACATCGAGCCGAGCGCGAACTTCGATGCTGACCCTGCGCTTCTAGCCCTGGTTCAGCATGCCGAGGAGCTCGTTGCAAAGCCTGACCCGAAACTGTCGGCATTGATCGATGTTCTAACGCCGCTCATCAAGAAAGGGGCAAACCCGGTCGTATTCTGTCGCTATCTTGCCACTGCTGAACATGTGCGCGCCGGATTGCGCAAGGCCTTTCCCAAGCTGAAGGTCGAAGCGGTCACGGGCGTTCTCACCCCGGACGAACGTCGCGACCGGGTGGCAGATATGGGGCCAGCCGAAGACGAGAAGGATGTTCAGCGCATTCTGGTCGCCACGGACTGCCTGTCAGAGGGCATCAACCTCCAGCAGCTCTTTGATACGGTCATCCACTACGACCTCTCTTGGAACCCGACACGGCATCAGCAACGCGAAGGCCGCGTGGATCGCTTCGGTCAGCCTGCGGAACTGGTGCGTTCCATCATGATGTTTTCGCCTGACAGCGCGATCGACGGGGCGGTTCTCGAGGTCATTTTGCGCAAGGCGGAAGAAATCCGGAAGGCAACCGGGGTGACCGTGCCGTTGCCCGAGGAGCGGGGCCCTGTGACCGATGCTCTCATGGCGTCGATGATGCTACGACGCGGCGAAACCCGCCAGTTGGCCCTTGATCTGCGTCTCGACGATGGAACGAAGGCCATGGAGGCACGCTGGCGCGACGCATCCGAGAATGAGAAGAAATCCCGCGCCCGGTTCGCCCAGAATGCCATGAAACCGCAGGAAGTGGCCCCGGAATGGGAGAAGGCGCAAACGCTTCTAGGTTCCCCTGCGGATGTGAGGACCTTCGTCGACCGGACGATGTCCCGCTTCGGTGCGCCGTTAGAACCCCGTAAGTCTGTCCTCTTGGCGCATGTGCATGCCCTTGACGGCGCATTGAGGGAGAGGCTGTCCCAGCGGGATCTTACAGGCTCTGTACGTCTCGCAGTTGCCGAGCCTGCGCCTACAGGAACCGCACTTTTGACGCGGACGCATCCGCTGACCTCGACGCTGGCGGAAGCGTTGGTCGAAGCCTCGCTCGATCCGGAAACCCTCTCCGGCCTGGGGATTGGCAGAGTTGGCGCGTGGCCGACCACGGCGGTTGACCAGGTGACCCGGATTGCGCTGCTTCGGATCCGCTACAAGCTGACGGTTCATTCCCGGAAAGAGCGATTGCTGCTGGCCGAAGAGGCGACGCTCGTCGCGATTGAGGGTAACCAGATCGTGGCAACCGGCGAAGCTGCCCGGGACTTGCTGAACACGCCTGCAACTGCCGACCTGGCAACGCCGGCCCGCGACCGCTTCATCAACAAGGCCAGAGAGGACCTTCCATCCTTGCTTGATGGCCCCTTGGCATTCTTTGTGAAATCAAGGGTCGAAGAACTGAGCCAAGACCATGCCCGTCTCCGCGCCGCTGCCGGATCCGCATCGCGCGTCACCGTCGAAGCCGTCACACCGCCAGATGTGATTGGCCTTTTCGTCCTGATGCCGAGCGAGGTGTAAGCAATGGCGCGCAAGACCATCACTGACATGTCGGCCTGGCCATCGCTTACGCTGGAAGGCAATCTGATTGCACCGGCCGTGGTCGCGCAGATTGCCGAGCCGAAGGACGATGCGGACACCCGGGCGGGTTATGGCATCCGCAAGGGTCTGACGATCCGTGAAGAGATCTCGACCGCGTTTCGCGTGGGCCAGTCTCATTTCGATGCCTTCGCGAGACTGGAGAACCCCTCGGTCGAAGCGACGCGCCGCTTTGTTCGCGAGTTCCTGAAAGAAACCTTCGGTTTCGATGATCTCGCGCCGCAGCAAGGCGCCGTATCGTTCCTGGCCGGTGGACGGGTGCCGATCGTCGTCGTGCCGCCCGCTGATGACAAGCTTGATCGCCGCAGCCCGACGCTGTCGACCGATCGCTCGCGCTCGCCTGCTTTCGCGCTCCAGGACTATCTGAACGACGACGACGACGCGCTTTGGGGTCTGGTTACCAACGGCGTCCTGATCCGCCTGATGCGGGATAACGCATCCCTGACCCGGCCGGCCTACATCGAAGCGGACCTCGCACAGATCTTCGCGAATGAGGATGCTGCCTCCTTCTCGATCCTGTGGTTGATGATCCACCGCAGCCGATTTGGATCGGAAGGCGCATCTGCAGCCGACTGCGATCTCGAACGCTGGCGCGACGCTGGATCGCGTGAAGGCGAAGCCGCGAGAGACCGTCTCGCCGATCAAGTGGAACTCGCGCTGAAATGCTTGGGCTCTGGCTTTCTTGAAGCCAATCCGGAACTCGCAGCGAGGCTGAAATCAGGGCAGATCAATCTTACCGAGTGGTTCAACGAACTGCTTCGCCTCGTCTATCGGCTGATCTTCCTCATGGTCGCCGAAGACCGGAACTTGCTACACTCTGAAAAAGCCGGGGCAGACGCGCGCAAGCTCTACGCCGAAGGGTACAGTCTGGCGGCGCTGCGCATCCAATGCGTCCGTGCGGCGACGTGGGACAAGCACTTCGACCGTTTTGAGGGCGTCAAAGTCATCTTCCGCGCCCTGGCGCATGGCGAAGATCGGCTGGCCCTACCGGCTCTAGGCGGCCTTTTCGCTGAGGACAGGCTCCCCCACCTGGCAACCGCCCGTTTGCGCAACAAGGCGTTCATGGAGACGCTATTCCGCCTGTCCTGGCTATCGGACAAAACCGGCATGGTGCCGGTGAATTGGCGGGCAATGGAGACCGAAGAGCTGGGTTCCGTTTACGAATCCCTCCTCGAACTCCAGCCGCAGCTGGGCGAAGATGGCAAGACGCTGGTCTTTGCCTCGGAAGCCGCCGAGCAGAAAGGCAACCAGCGCAAGACCAGCGGGTCCTACTATACCCCCGACAGCCTCGTTCAGGCGCTGCTTGATACCGCGCTTGATCCCGTTTTGGACAAGACCGAGGCTGAGGCAGAGGATCCCGCCAAGGCCCTTCTGAAGCTTTCGGTGATCGATCCGGCGTGCGGTTCAGGCCATTTCCTGTTGGCAGCCGCACGTCGTATTGCCACGCGTGTGGCCCGCATCCGGGCCGATGGTACGCCGTCGCTGGCCGATTTCCGCCATGCCCTCCGGGATGTTGCCCGATCTTGTCTGTATGGGGTCGATCGCAACCCCATGGCCGTAGAACTGACCAAGGTCGCACTTTGGATCGAAACGATTGATCCCGGCCTCCCGCTCGGGTTCTTTGATGCGCAGATCCGTTGCGGTGATGCGCTGCTAGGTGTGTTCGACCTCAAGGTGTTGGAAGATGGCATCCCCGACACTGCCTACAAGGCCTTGGCCGCAGACGACAAGGACGTGGCGCGATACTACGTTGGAAAGAACAGGAGGGAGATCGGGGAAAAGGAGCGCGTTGCAGGAGGCTTCGGTTTCCAACGCGCGCAGGACCTGACCCGTGCCTTCGAGGCCCTTCGCAGCATGCCGGAAGACACGGTCAAACAAATCGAGGCCAAGGCTGCACGCTTGAGTGAACTGACGGCGCAAGGTGCAGTGGCCTGGCAGCTGGAGGCGGCTTGCGACCTTTATGTCTCGGCATTTTTGATGCCCAAGTCGAAAGGCGGAGATCATTCCGGACCGGATGGAATGCCGCGCCGGGGCACCGAGACAATTCCGACTTCTGGTACCCTATGGGAGTGGCTGCGAGGAGTTGATCCATTCGCCCCGCTGTTCAGTCAGGCCATTGATGCCGCGCGGCGCGCCCGAGCGTTCCATTGGCCGCTGGAATTCCCTGACGTGATGCAACGCGGCGGCTTCGACGTGGTGTTGGGCAACCCGCCGTGGGATACGATGAGCCCCGATTACAAGGAGTTTTTCTCGGTCTACGATCCGGGAATACGCCACATGTCGCCCGATGAGCAGAAAGAGGCTTACGCTCGGCTGCTGGGCAATCCCGTCATTGCGCGGCGCTGGGACCAGCATTGTGCCGATCTCTATTCGGCAGTCCACTTCATCAAGTCGAGCGGTCGCTACCGCCTGTTTTCGGAAGGCAACCTGGGCAAGGGAGACTTCAATGTCTACCGGATGTTCGTGGAAACCGCGTTGGCGGCCACGAAGGAAGGCCGCGTGGCTGCTCAGTTCGTGCCGGAAGGCCTTTACAACGGGGCCAATGCCACCGCGATCCGCAAGGAACTGTTTTCCGCATTCCGATTGGAGCGTTTGGCGGGATTCGAAAACACGCATGGGATCTGGTTCTCCAAAATCGACACGCGCATGAAATTCTGCCTCTATGTCGCCTGGAAGGGCGGCAAGACGGAGGCGTTTCACGCAGCCTTCCGGGTGAACACCCTGGACAAGTTGCAAGAGCTCAAATCCGGCGGCGGATTGACCATTCCGGTTTCGGTTGTCGCGGAATTCTCGCCCGAAGCCCTGGCTGTGATGGAATTCGCCGCGCAATCCGAGATCGATATCTGCGCCCGGATGTATGCGCTGTATCCCAAGTTCGGCGCTGAAGTCGAAGGGGCACCCTATCGGCATTACATGCGTGAAGTGGACATGGGCACAGATCGCGGCCTGTTCTCGGACGGTAGCGATGGGCTGCCGGTGTTCGAGGGGCGCATGATCGACGCCTATGATTACAGGGCAAAAGGATATCTCTCAGGGCGCGGTCGATCCTCAGTGTGGGACGATTTCCCGTTCGGCGAAGCCAACAAGCAAATCCAACCCCAATGGCGTATCCTGCCCGAACGAATTCCCGACAAGCTGGGAGACAGGATCTATCGTTACCGGATCGGGTTCGGCGACGTGGCCAGTCCCACCAATCAGCGGGGGCTGATCGCCGCGATGATCCCACCAGAAACAATCTGTGGCGATAAAGTGCCGACGATCATTCTCGGCCCAGACGATGAAGACCACTTTCTTTGGCTGGGCGTGGCGAACTCGATCGTCATGGACTTCTTGGTTCGCAAGAAGGTTTCTCTGAAGATGTCCTATACAATTATGGACAGCCTCCCATTCCCAAGGCTGTGCAAGGAGACGCCATCCTCACGAGAAATCGTCCAGCGTGTCTGCTCCTTGTGCGCCACCGGACCAGAGATGGAATCCCTGCGAAATCGGGCGATTGCGGCAGGCATTTTGGCTGATCCATTCGCCATCGCTGAGGACCCGGAACAGCGCGCCGTGACGGCAGCCGAGATTGACGTTCTGGTAGCCCGCGATGTCTTCCAGCTTTCGAAGGACGAGATGCTCTACATTCTCGACCCGGACAATATCATGGGCAAAGACTGCGGTGTCGAAACATTCAAGGCCCTCCGCAATGCTGAACTGCGGGAGTTCAACGAATTCAGAACCCAGCGACTTATCGAGGAAGCATGGGATCGAGTGTGATGTGGCTCTCCATTCCCACCGGCGCCACGGCCTGCGTTGATGCGTTCGCGGGCCTCAAGATGCTGAACCTCGGATCGATCGCGGGGATGCAATGATCAAAAACCCCCAGTCTTTCGTCGTCCGCGAAGAGTGCGAAAAGGCCACTTGGCAGAATGGATTTCGCCGAAAGCTTGGGGAGGCGGACGGATGGGCCGCGTTCGCTTCAACCACTGCACATGGCACGATCTATCTCGCCGCAGCAGGCTCGCAGGGGCCGTGGTTCATGGCGCTTGACCACGCCGGCGTCATCGATGAGCTGGATTTGCCAGCTGCACAACTGCCGGGCCCCGGCATCGCTCGCTATGCCTTCGAGATGCGGATTCCGACGATCGCGCGCATGTATTGCGATCTGATGCCGCGCAGCGTTCCGATTTGATCGCGCGCAGGTAAAGCACCTGATCGTTGGTATCTATTCGCACTATGGTTTGGCGTTGGTCAAGC
>NZ_JAIZDA010000062.1 GCF_020404405.1 Novosphingobium sp. FKTRR1
CCCGCACCTTCCCGCATATGCTTGCGGCGAGCGGTATCAGTCCAGGGCATGTGCTTCCTCCATCGTCTCGACAACGACGCTGAATCACAACCTACTGATATCGCTCAACCACTTTTCGCTCGGGCTCTGACGCGCCAGCCGCTTTGCTACCATTCCCCCTTCATACCCCGGCTTGCCGAGCCGATCATACTGCCGCTAGCGATGGTCCGCTATTGGGCGTCAGTAACCAAAGCGCGACGGGTCTTCTAGAATGGTATCTGCTGACCAAGCGGCGTTCCCAACACCGACTTCATTCAGAATGTTGACCATCGTGACACGATCACCAGCCGTGGTGGCTACGTCGAATTCTGGCAATCGCCCAGCAGCATATAGGCGTTCATTCACTGTCATGCCCTCATTATAATTGCCGCCTGTCATGAGGACTTTCTGACGCTCGCAGCGAAGCATGGCAAGGGTCGCGATGAATGTCCGCAACTGGGGCGTAAGCCGCCTTAGGGGCAACGACCGCAATGCTGTCGTATCCGGAACGGTCGCTCAGGCCGCAGGCTGCGGACACCCCCCTCATCCAAACCCCCATCGCCCCGGGCTTGACCCGGGGTCCCGCTGCCTTTCTGTCCCATGGGCAGGACAAGGATCAGCGGCTGGGTTTGGTCTTGACCGCCCCCACAATGCGCCTCTTCGAAAAACCGCCAGAAGAAAAAGCGGGGCCCCGGGTCACGCCCGGGGTGACGGCTGTGGGTGCCATGCGATGGCCCCAGCCCCAGCCCCAGCCCCAGCCCCAGCCAGTGCTCCGGCGCGGGCAGTCGCGCGATGCCTCAGGCGGCGACGTCGCCCAAGCCGGTGGCTTCGATGCGCAGGCGGACGGCTTCGGCGGCGTGGCGGGCGCCCAGTTTGCCCATCATCTTCATGCGGTGGATTTCGACGGTGCGCGGGCTGATTTCCAGATCGCGGGCGATGGCCTTGTTGCTGCAACCTTCGGCAAGGCGATCAAGCACTTCGCGTTCGCGCAGGCTGAGCCGGGCGATGCGTTGGCGGGCTTCGGCGGAACGGGCACGTTGGGCACGGTGGGTTTCGGCTTCGCGGGAGGCCTTTGCCACCGCTTCGTTGAGGGGGGCAATCTGCTGCGGCACGCCAAGATAATCGAGCGCGCCAGCCTTGATCGTACGGACCACCGCTTCGGTGTTGGGTTCTTCGGCGATGGCGATGACGGGCAGCCATTGCCCGGCGCGCATCATCGCGGCGATCAGCGCGGGAACGCCCTCCCCCGGTGGACTGTCATGCGCGAGCACCAGCCCCGCAGAGGGAGCGTGACTGAGCAGCTCCTCCGCGTTGGCATAGATCTCCGCATGGTGGCCAGCGGCGAAAGCGAGACGGGCAAGCTGCGCACGGCGTGCGGAGTCGCCATCGAGGATATGGAGGGTGACGCGGTCTATCATGACGACGATAGAACCATGCCATTTGCGCGCACGCCAACCCGGTTAGTTTCGTTCTGAACCCAACCTGTATCCCCTAAGGGCGCTACTACCGCCGCCCCCTTAGGGAATTCGCCTCCACTTCCGAGGAGATTGCGCAAATTTGGTGAATATTGCAGACGGGGCGGCTGGTTCATGCCCCTTATCTGGCCCTATAAACATTCCCGAACCGTTGCCAACCATGGTCTACACCCTAACCAATATGGCTAGGTGGAATACCATAGTCAAATCACGTATCGGTGCGGTTCGGATCATTTCCGGGGTGACGGGTGGCGTCGACGATGACGTCCCCGGCCTACCCCCCCCTGCCCCAAACCGCAGCCCCAAACCCCCGCCCTAAACCGCCGCCCTAAACCGCCGCCCTAAACCGCCGCCATGTCGTAGGCCGGAAGGGCCTTGAACGCCTGGCGCAGGGCTTCGCTCCAGCCGGTGCTGATCGACGCGAAATAGGGGTCGCCCGCCTTGATCCGGCGGTGGTGCAGCGGGGTGAAGCCGTCGCGCGCGATGACCATCAAATCGAACGGCAAGCCGACCGACAAGTTGGCCGCCAGCGTCGAATCGAACGATACCAGCAGCAGCTTGACCGCTTCTTCGAACGGCATCGCCCGGTCATAGCCGCGCACGAGGATCGGCCGCCCATACTTGGTCTCGCCGATCTGGAAGAACGGCGTGTCGAAGCTGGCCTCGATGAAGTTGCCTTCGGGGTAGATCCGGAAGAGGCTGGGCTCCATGCCCGCGATCTGCCCGGCGACGATCATCGAGGCGGAAAAGACCTCGCCCTCCTCGCCCTCCATGCCACCGGCGCGCGCCTTGGCAATGACGTCGCGCAGCAGCGTGCCGATCTCGGTCGCCACCTGGAACATCGTCGGCGCGGTCAGGATCGACGGGTGTCGCTCGCCCGGCGCCTTGGTGCGCTCCTCGATCTGGCTGACCACCGCTTGCGTGGTGCCCAGATTGCCCGCGGTCAGCACCGTGATGATCCGATCACCCGGCACCGACCAATGGAACATCTTGCGGAACACGCTGACGTTATCGACCCCCGCATTGGTACGGGTATCGCTCATCAGCACGAGCCCGGCATCGAGCATCATGCCCACGCCATAGGTCATTGTCGTTCCTTCCCATCGGCAGTCCGCACCAGACACGCTGCCGGAAAGGAACGCCGGACCGCCTAGTGGTCCACCTTCTGCGCTTCGACCGCCAGCGTCACGTGCATCGATTCGCCGGGGGCGCCATAGCGCAACCCGGTGACCGGCGCTGCCTCCTTATAATCGCGTCCGCTGGCAAGCCGCACATATCTGGCATCGGGGCAGATCGCATTGGCGATGTCGAACCCGACCCAGCCCAGCCCGTCGACATGCGCTTCGGCCCAGGCATGCCCGGCTTCCTGCTGCACGCGGTCGTTCATCAACAGGTAGCCGCTGACATAGCGCGCCGGAATGCCCAGCGCCCGCGCCGCGCCGATGAACACATGCGCCTGATCCTGACAGACCCCGTGCCCGGTGCCGATCGCGTCCTCGGCCGTGGTTGCCGAATCAGTGTGCCCGGACTCATAAACGATCGTCGCGGCGACCAGCGCCGAGAGTTCGTGCAGCGTCTCCAGCCGGTCGTCGGCTTCGGGAAAGCCAGCCAGCAGCGCGTTGAGGCGCGGCCCCGGCCGGGTCAGATCGGTCTGCTCGACGAAGTGCCACAGCGGCAGATATCCGGTGTGCCGCCCGAACACGCCCGAGGAATCGAGCGTATCGACCACGCCCCGGCTGCGGATGGATACTTTCTCGGCATGCGGATCGAGCGCGATCAGGGTGACGTGATTGCCATGCGCATCGTCGAACGAAACCTCGGTCTGCGCGCCTTCCAGTTCGAGCGACCAGTCCGCCACCGTCTGGCTGCGACACGCCGCCGGTGTCAGCCGCAGCCGTTGCAGCCCATGCCCGACCGGGCCGGTGAAGTGGTAGTGCGTGGTGTGGTCAATGGCCAGACGCATAGCTGATGTCACTCCCTCCGTAGGTGGCTGATATTGCGCGGGAAACCCTTATTCGATGAACCGGTAGTCGCGCTGGATCTGCTGCGCGAGGCGGGCATTGCCAGCGATGAAGGTGCCGATGAACTGGTGCAGCCCCTGATCGATGATCGCGTCGATGGTCTGCGCGTGCATCCGGGCGTCCGCCTCACGCAGCAGATCGTGCGAGGCGACCTTGTCGCCATATTCGCGCGCCAGATGCGCCAGATTCGAGCGCAACTTGTTGTAGCAGAACGCCAGACTGCGCGGGAACCGCTGATCGAGGATCAGGAACTCGGCAATCCCGCGCGCATCGAGCCGCCCGGCGTGCAGCCAGCGATAGGCGCGCTCCCCTGCCACCGAGCGCAGCACGGTATCCCACTGCACGTTGTCGAGGCTCGACCCGACGTAGGACAGCGAGGGCAGCAGCACGTAATACTTCACGTCAAGGATGCGCGCGGTGTTGTCGGCGCGCTCGATGAACGTGCCCAGCCGCGCGAAATTGTAGATCTCGTTGCGCAGCATCGTGCCTTCCATCGCGCCGCGCACTTGCGTGGCCTGCAGCCGCACGGTGTCGAGCACGCTGCCCAGCCGCACCTCGTTGACCGGACGGGCCAGCATGTCGCGCAGCTTCATCCAGCTTTCGTTGACCGCCTGCCACACCTCGCGGGTGATGCCGGTGCGCACCATCCGCGCATTGGTCCGCGCGCCTTCGATCATCCGCAGCACGCTGCCGGGATTTTCCTTGTCGCGCAGCACATAGTTGAACACTTGCGCGCCGCCGTATTCGCCGCCGAAGCGCGCCTCGAACCCGGCCTGCAGGCCCAGCGTGATGATCACCGAGCGCCATTCGTCGCTGGCGTCGTTGGAATTGCGCGTCAGCGCCATGCGGAACCCCGCATCGAGCAGACGCACCGTGTTTTCCGCCCGTTCAAGGTAGCGGAACAGCCAGAAAATTCCGTTGGCAGAGCGTCCCAGCATCTAGTCGTCCAATACCCAGCTATCCTTGGTGCCGCCCCCTTGCGACGAATTGACCACGAGCGAGCCCTTCTTGAGCGCGACGCGGGTCAGACCGCCGGGGGTGATGTCGATGCCATTGGGGCTGACCAGCACGAACGGGCGCAGATCCACGTGGCGCGGCGCAAGGCCCGCCTTGGTGAAGATCGGCACGGTTGAAAGCGCCAGCGTCGGCTGCGCGATGTAGTTGTCGGGGTTGGCGCGCAGCTTCGCCTCGAACGCGGCGATTTCCTTGCGCGACGAAGTTGGCCCGATGAGCATGCCATACCCGCCCGAACCGTGGACTTCCTTGACCACCAGTTCGGCCAGGTTGTCGAGCACATAGCCCAGCGCATCGGCCTCGCAACAGCGCCAGGTCGGCACGTTCTGCAGCAATGGCTTTTCGCCGGTATAGAACTCGACGATCTCGGGCATGAAGCTGTAGATCGCCTTGTCGTCGGAAATGCCGGTGCCCGGCGCGTTGGCGATGGTCACCCCGCCCGCGCGGTAGACGTCCATGATCCCGGCCACACCCAGCACGCTGTCGGGATTGAAGCTGAGCGGATCGAGGTAATCGTCATCGACCCGGCGATAGATCACGTCGACCGGTTCATAGCCGCGCGTGGTGCGCATCGCGATGCGCCCGTTCTCGACGCGCAAGTCGCTGCCTTCGACCAGTTCGGCGCCCATCTGGTCGGCCAGAAACGCATGCTCGAAATAGGCCGAGTTGTAGATGCCCGGCGTCAGCACCGCGACCGTCGGCTTGTCGCCATCGAACGCGGGCGGTGCGCAAGCGGCCAGACTGCGCGCCAGACGGCTGGGATAGTCCGAAACCTCGCGCACCCGCACGCGGGTGAACAGTTCCGGGAACATCGCCATCATCGTCTCGCGGTTCTCGAGCATGTAGGAGACGCCGCTGGGCGTGCGGGCATTGTCCTCAAGCACCATGAAATCGTCCTCGCCCGTGCGGACAAGGTCGATCCCGACGATGTGGGTATAGACGCCGCCGGGCGGGGTGAAGCCCGCCATCGCCGCCAGATAGGCCGCGTTGCCTTCCAGCAGGCGCGCGGGCAGACGCCCCGACCGGACGATTTCCTGCCGGTGGTACAAGTCGTGCAGAAACGCGTTGAGCGCGCGCACCCGCTGGTCGATCCCGCGCGACAGCTTGCGCCACTGGTCGGCCGAAATGATGCGTGGCACCGGATCGAACGGGATCAGCCGTTCTTCGGCGTCATCGTTGCCATAGACGTTGAAAGTAATCCCGGTGCGGCGGAAAAAGGCCTCAGCCTCAATCCCCTTGCGGCGCAGCAGGTTGGGTGGTTGCTCCTCAAGCCACTTGGCATATCCGGCATAAGCGGCGCGTACTCCGCCGTCGGTATCAAGCATCTCGTCATATGACGAGGCCGAGGAGTTGGTCATAGGCACATCCCGTCTGGACCCCATTGCTTGCACAGGATTGGCGCCTCGGCAAGCACCCTTGCTGCACCTGCGAAACAAAGTTGTCGCCAATATTGCGCAAGCCTTCGTTTCGCGATCACGCAGGGCGGCGCCGGGCAAGATTGCGCGCCAGCACAAGGATCAGCACCAGCGCCAGTATCTCGAGCCCGACCAGCCCGACAAAACCGGCGTGGAACGATCCGGTCGCATCCTTGGCCATCCCCCACGCGATCGGGCACAGGAACGCGCCGACTTGCGACATCGTGTTGATCATCGCGGTGCCCACCGGCATGTCGCGCGGGGGCAGCATGTCGGTGCACACCATCCACACCGACAGCGTCACCGATCCCCACGCCGAGACATAGAGCAAATAGGCGATCAGCGAGGGCACCGGGCCAAGGTTGGCGGCAAACCCGACATAGGCCAGCGTGACCAGCGCCGTGCTGACGAACAGGAAGCGCACCCGGTTGCCGCTGCGGTCCGATAGCCAGCCGGTGAACAGCATCGCCGCCGCGCCCAGCAGCCCCGCAAAACTCACCAGATAGCCGACTTGCGGCAACGCAAGGCCGATGGCGCTGGCCAGAATGCGCGGCTCAGACAGGGTGAAGGTGTAGTACGTCGCCGTCGTCAGCAGGCCGATCGCGCCCAGCAGCAGCACCATCGGATGGCGCAGCGCGGCCAGCAGGTGGTGCTGATGGCCACCCCCCTGCCCAGCCGCCTGTCCAGCCGCCTGCCCAACGCCCTGCCCAGTTCCCTGCCCCTCCAGCTCGCCCGCCAGCCATGCCTTTTCGCGCGCATCCAGCCAGGACACCGAGCGGAAATCGCCGGGCAGCAGCGCCAGCACCAGCAGCCCGACCAGCACCGAGGGCAGGCCCTGCACCAGAAACAGCCACTGCCAGCCCTTCATCCCGGCCACCCCGTCGAGCGACAGCAGCCAGACCGAGGCGGTGCCCAGCACCACCCGCGTCAACGGGCCGGAGATGTAGAAGCGGCTGATCGCACGGCCCCGCGCCTCTTTGGGGAACCATTGCGACAAGTACAGGATCACGCCGGGAAAGAAGCCCGCCTCGCAAATTCCCAGCAAAAAGCGCATGGCATAGAACTGCATCGGCGTCTTGACGAACAGCATCCCCGCCGCGACCAGTCCCCATGTAATCATGATCCGCGCGATCCACTTGCGCGCGCCGACCCGGGCAAGGATCACGTTCGAGGGGATCTCGAACAGCGCATAGGACAGGAAGAATATCCCTCCGCCGATGCCATAGATCGTCTCGGAAAAGCCAAGGTCGGCATTCATCGTCTTGGCCGCGAAGCTGATGTTCGACCGGTCCATGAACGCGGTCATGTACGCCAGCCCCAGCAACGGAATGATCCGCCACCCAGCCTTGCGCAACACGCGCGCGCCGATGGCGTCGCCTGCCTCCGATCCTGTCATCCCGCCCCCGCTCGTTGTCATGCCACCAACATGCACGCACAGCCGAGCGGCGCAAGCGGGGATGGGGAGGGGGGCATGGAGCCAACCGATTCAAAACACCCAATCGCCGGAGCGCGCCCGCTTGCGACACTTGGGGATTGGGTAAAGTGTCAGCGCAAGTCCGTAACTCAAAGTGTCACCGTAACTTTGAAAGTTCAGGAAATTCCGCCGATATCCTTTTCAAGATCCGACACTTCTCTTGCAATCAATTTTTTAAATTCTGCGTCTATGCTTTCTGGGTTCCAAGTAGCAACAATCTCTTTCAAATTATTAGAAAGTGCGCATATCGCTTCTATTTTTTCGTCGTCTGTGAATTTCATAAAATTTGGAATATATTTTGTCTCATTGAGATTGTATCGAATCTCATGGTAACTTTTGACAAACGACTTTAAATTAGAAATCCCCTTTTTGGGGAAACCAGCCTTCAGCATTTGATTTTTTACGAAAATATCGAGCGCCCTTAATTGCGAAATATTCTCCGTTCTAGAAAAAAACATCATCCAACCCCGTTTCCTCTCGTCAAATATGCATCCGGTTATTTTTAAATTCAACTTATATAAAGATCTGTCGTATTCCTTAGAATATTTATATTCAGTCACTATTTTTAGAATATTCTTAAACATCCTATCATACGACGACTTACGTATGGATAAGTTGTTTTTTTCGATCCGGTAACCTAGAAAGTCAATCCCTTCTTGGAGCGACTTTATTTCAGTTTTGCCGGATTTACCCTCCCGATGAACTCGCAATCCCTTTCTGCTCAAAGATCGAGACAGGCTATTAAGTGCCTTTTTTGCCTCATGGGTTTTAGTTATGCAAAGTATATCATCAACATATCTAAAATAATTCAGAGATTTGGCGGACTTTCCTGAATCAAGACTTGCCATGTATATTTGAGACAGTGCGTTTGAGATGCTTAATCCTTGCGGGATACCTATCTCTGGCGCAGCCATACTTGATCCTGTTGCAGTCCTTACTGCTCGCATACAAAGATCAACAACCAAATCACTAAGCCCGGCACCCCTCAAAGCTCTCTCAAGCAGATTATGACGTATACTTGGGAAAAAATCTCGGACATCCAGTCGTACAAATGACGTATCATCATCAGACAGCTTCGCTAATTTAGCCACCTGATCTACCAAGACATGAGGTGTATTGTTCAAGGAATATTTTGCAAAATTATGCAAAACATCACAGATACTTCGAAGTACTAATCTATCTCTTACAGTTGGGATTGATATTTGGCGTGGATTTCTATCGTGGCCGCGTGCTATCAGGCGCTCTTTAAAACACGTGAACTTATAAGTGCCGTCGAAAATTTTTCTCTCGATTAATGGTATCTCGGATTCGAGCATTTCGAGATAGCGCGGGCCGCGAATTCCATCCTTACCCGCCGCTTGGGATTGGGAAATTTTCTCATGGAATAGCTGCGTTAGCTTATCGGCGCGGAAAAAGTCCGCCTGCTCTAAAGCTGGAGCCGTCGCTCCCAACCCTGCGAACAAATCCATTTGCAAATTCAATTACTTTCAGCGGAAACAATTAAGAGCCCGATTCAGAAGTTGATCAAATTTGACAGTATCTTGCGGTTCTGCGCGTGAGCATGCGGATTGAGGCGATGAGGGCCCATGCGGTGGATGACGCGATGGACCTTTCCCAATCCTTTGCCAGCC
>NZ_JAIZDA010000063.1 GCF_020404405.1 Novosphingobium sp. FKTRR1
GCGACGTTCTTCTCGTTCGGCACCAACGACCTGACGCAGACCACGCTGGGCGTCAGCCGCGACGATGCGGCGCGCTTCCTCAACCCCTATGTCGAACAGGGCATCTACCCGCGCGACCCGTTCGTCAGCCTCGACATCGAGGGCGTGGGGCAACTGGTCGAACTGGCGGCCGAGCGTGGCCGCAAGACGCGCCCCGGCCTCAAGCTTGGCATCTGCGGCGAACACGGCGGCGATCCGGCCAGCATCGCGTTCTGCGAAAAGACCGGCCTCGACTACGTCTCCGCCAGCCCCTACCGCGTCCCCATCGCGCGGCTGGCGGCAGCACAAGCCGCGCTGGGGTAAGCAAAGCGCGCTAGAACTTGGGTGGGCGCAGCACTTTCGCCCACCCGCTCAGCGTCAGGATGGCGAAGGTTTCGGTAACCCGACCTTCGCCATCGGCACGCTCGCCAAACGCAACCTGCGCCCGCGCAAGGCCAGCTTTGCCCAGCGGCGGCCCCGGACGGTCCAGCGCGCTTGTCAGGCCCTGATCGGTGACCGATCGGCCGTAAAGGCGCTGATCGGCCATTCCAGGCGACAAAGTCCGGGCCATACACCGCTCCCACGGTTGCGTTCCCCTGAATGCAAGTGGGCGGAACTGGACTTTGGCACACAGACATCCTATGTACCGAGCGGTATGGAAAGCGAAGCGGACTTGATTGAGACTGCGGAAGCTGCGGGCGCGGCGCGTGGCCGCCCACGTCAGTTCTGTGCCGACACGGCCTTGGCGGCCGCGCTCCAGGTGTTCTGGAAGCGCGGTTATGAAGGCGCCTCGATGGCCGAACTGACCGACGCGATGGGCATCACCAAGCCCAGCCTTTATGCTTGTTTCGGCAACAAGGAAGCCTTGTTTCGCAAGGCCCTGGACCTTTATGAGCGCGACAAGCTGGCTTATGTCCAGACCGCGCTCGAAGCGCCCACGGCTAAGGCTGTGGCCGAGCGTTTCCTTCATGGTGCACTCGCCTTGCAAAGCGGCGGTGACGATCCACGCGGTTGCATGGGGGTCATCAGCGCGGTCGCATGCGTGAACTTTGCCGACTCGATTCGTGAAGATGTGATGGCGCGGCGCGCGTCGTCGGATCGTGCGATCGTTGAGCGGTTCCATCGGGCCAAGGCCGAAGGCGACATTCCTGACAGTGTCGCGCCCGAAGCGCTGTCCTCGTACCTGAGCGCAGTGATGCAGGGGCTTAGCGTGCAAGCAGCGTCAGGTGCGCCGAAGGAACAGCTCGAACAACTCGTCGAGACGACGCTGTCGCTGTGGCCGGGCACCTGACGGAGCCTTTGCTCCCTTAAATTACCAATCGGTACAGAAATGTATTGACGCCCCCGGCGCACTATTATATACCGCTTGGTATTGAATGTGGTGGGGCAGCTTCTCCCCCGGCTGGACGTCGACGGCGCGATCAATCCCCGCGTTGTGACGCGCTCACCACATCCATATGTCCGGTGGCAGGCAAAAGCTTGCGCCGGGTCCGGTCCGTTGCCTGTCGTGCCCGAAACCCGGGGCGCCAGCCGCGCGGACTGATGCCGGTCCCTGTCCGGCAGTGGCTTGCTCCGTTCGCGGGGCGCCGTCGGACGGGACCGGCACCCTGCGTCCGGGAAGAGGCAATACACACACGATCAGACCGGTAGCGCCGGTGCATCGGGTTTGCCCGGTGTGCGGCGGCGCGACCCTGTCTGGCGATCTCGAAGTCTGGCGATCTCGAAGCCCGCCGACGTTTGCAGTGCACGACCCCAATAGGTCCAGAATTTCGGAGCACCCCCTGATGGACATGCTGACCACCATCGAAACCGCTCGGCGCCAGCCAAATGCGCTGCGAACCCGCCCGGCCGCCGACACCATCGTTCCGGCAAAGCGCAAGCGCACGCGCCAACTGGCGGTTGGCGGGATTGCCATCGCGCTGGTCGCGGCGATCGGCTGGACGACCATGATGCGCCCCCCGGCCGCAGCCGCTGTTCCGCCGATGGCGACACTGGGCGTAGCCGCTCCGCTGGTCGCTCCAGTGGTCCAATGGGATGACTTTGTCGGTCGCTTTGCCCCCAGCCAGATGGTTGAAGTGCGCCCGCGCGTCGCGGGGCAAGTTACCGCGCTGTACTTCCATGACGGCGATCTGGTGCACAAGGGGCAATTGCTATTCACTATCGATGAACGGCCGTATCGCGCTGCATTGGCCGAAGCGCAGGCCAATGTCGCCGCCGCGCGCAGCGCGCTGGTGCTCGCCCGGTCCGACTATACCCGCGCCTCGCGTCTGTCGGGTGACGAAGCGGTTTCGGCCGGTGAGGTCGACGGCTTGCGGGCGCGCCTGCAAGCGGCTCAGGCAAACCTTGCCGCCGCCGAGGCGCGTGCCCGCCAGCGTGCGCTCGATATGGAATTCACCCAGGTGCGCGCGCCGATCGCCGGTCGTGTTTCCGATCGCCGGGTCGATGTTGGCAACCTTGTGGCGGCGGGCGAGGGCAGCAATGCTACCTTGCTGACCACGATCAACGCGCTCGATCCGATCTATTTCGAGTTCGACAGTTCCGAGGCCCTGTTCCTCAAGGCCAAGCGGGACGAAGCGGCCCACGGCACCGAACCGCAAGTGGAGATCAGGCTGCAGGACGAGCCCGGCTATGCCTGGCAGGGTCGGCTCGACTTCACCGACAACGGACTTGATCCGCATTCGGGCACGATCCGGGGGCGGGCAGTCATCGCCAACCCCAAACTATTCCTGACCCCCGGGCTCTATGGCAACATGCGGATGTCGGGCGGCGGAAAGGTCAAGGCACTGCTGGTACCCGATGAGGCGATCCAGTCGGATCAGGCACGCAAGACCGTGTTGGTGGTCGGTGCCGATGGCACGGTCGGTGCCAAGCCGGTCGAACTGGGACCGCTGGTGCGCGGCCTCCGCGTGATCCGCAGCGGTCTGCAACCGACCGACCGGGTGGTCGTGACCAATCTGCAGGCGGCAATGCCCGGCGCGCGGGTGCAGACCCGGGCAGCCCCGATAACCCCACAGGCAGATGTCCGCGCATCCGTGACCGGCGCTCCGGCCGCCGCCCAGGCCACATTCGCGCACTGATGCGAGGATAGCCTGATCGGCCGGTTCTGCCTGATCAGCCCATTTTGATTGTCGTCACATCGGGCGGATCACCGTCCGCTGACGGACGCTGCACGCCTTCCCTTTCCTTCGGGACACCCAATCATGCGACTATCCCGCTTCTTCATCGACCGCCCGATCTTTGCCGGGGTAATCGCTGTGATCATCTCGGTGGTGGGGGCGCTCGCCTTTTTCGCACTGCCGGTATCGCAGTACCCCGACATCGTACCCCCGACCGTGACGGTGAACGCCCAATATCCCGGCGCTTCGGCCGAAACCGTGGCCAACACGGTTGCCGCGCCGATCGAGCAGGAGATAAACGGCGTCGACAACATGCTCTACATGAGCAGCCAGTCGACCGGCGACGGCAATCTGAAGATCACCGTCACCTTCAAGATCGGCACCAATCTCGATAATGCGCAAGTGCTGGTGCAGAACCGCGTGGCCGTGGCCGTGCCGCGCCTGCCCGACGAAGTACAGCGGCTGGGCGTTGTGACGCGCAAGACCTCGCCCGACTTCCTGATGGTGGTGAACCTGCAATCGCCCGATGGCAGCCTGAGCCGCGATTACCTGTCGAACTATGCGCTGACCCAGGTGCGTGACCGGTTGGCGCGGCTTGACGGTGTGGGCGACGTGCAACTTTTCGGGGCCCGCGATTATGCCATGCGCATCTGGATCGATCCGGGGCGCGCGGCCTCGCTCAACCTGACGGCCGGCGAGATCGTTGCCGCGCTGCGTTCGCAGAACGTGCAGGTTTCCTCTGGCGCGCTTGGTGCGCCGCCCGTGGCCAAGGGCGATGCCTTCCAGCTTGGCGTCGAGATGCAGGGGCGCCTGACCACGCCCGATCAGTTCGCCGGCATCGTCATCCGTACCGACGCCGATGGCCATCAGGTGCGCGTGCGCGACGTGGCACGCGTCGAACTTGGCGCGCAGGACTACGGCACCAACACTTACCTCTCGAACAAGCCGACGGTCGTCATTGCCGTGATGCAGCGCCCGGGCTCGAACGCGCTGGATTCGGCCAAGTTGGTCAGAGCCGAGATGGACTCCATCTCCAAGTCCTTCCCGCACGGGATGGAATATTCGGTGATCTACAACCCCACCGAATTCATCGGCCAGTCGATCGACGCCGTCTATCACACGCTGTTCGAGGCGGTGGTGCTGGTCGTGCTGGTAATCCTGGTGTTCCTGCAAAACTGGCGCGCCGCCGTGATCCCGATCATCGCCATTCCAGTGTCGTTGCTGGGAGCGGCGATCATGCTGCTGTCACTCGGCTATTCGCTCAACGCGTTGTCGCTGTTCGGCATGGTGCTAGCGATCGGCATCGTCGTCGACGATGCAATCGTGGTGGTCGAAAACGTCGAACGCAACATCAGCCTTGGCCAGACGCCGTTGCAGGCCGCGCGCACTTCGATGGACGAAGTGGCCGGAGCGCTGGTTGCGATCGTGCTGGTACTGTGCGCGGTGTTCGTGCCGACACTGTTCATCACCGGCCTTTCGGGCGCGTTCTACAAGCAGTTCGCCGTAACGATCTCGACCGCGACGGTGGTTTCGCTGGTGCTCAGCCTGACGCTTTCGCCCGCGGCCGCTGCGCTGCTGCTGCGCTCGCACGCGGCCAGCGCGGTTGGCGATGCCCGGGCACCCGGCTGGCGACGTCTGCTGGCGCGGGCGGGGGAAAGCTTCAACAGCGCGTTCGATCGCCTGTCCGATTGGTATGCCGACCTCACGCGTCGTCTGCTGGGCGCACCGCGCCGCATGCTGGGCACCTATGCCGCGCTGATCGCAGCGACGGTGGCGTTGTTCTGGGTGACGCCTTCGGGCTTCATTCCGGCACAGGACCAGGGCTATTTCCTCGCCGTGGTGCAGTTGCCATCGGGTGCGTCGCTTGAACGCACCGATGCCGTCACGCGCGATGTCGCGGCGCGCATTCTGCCGATCAAGGGCTTGCGCGGTGCGGTAATGTTTGCGGGCTTCCACGGCCCGTCACAGACCGCCGCGCCCAATTCGGCCGCGATCTACTTCCCGTTCAAGACCTTTGCCGAACGGCAGGCGGTGGGGGCGACTTACCAGGGAATCATGGATCAGGCCAAGCACGCGGTTGCCGATTACGACAAGGCGCGGATCCTGATCCTGCCTCCGCCGGTGATCCAGGGCATCGGTGCGGGCGGCGGCT
Source organism: Novosphingobium sp. FKTRR1 (assembly GCF_020404405.1). Taxonomy (GTDB): domain Bacteria; phylum Pseudomonadota; class Alphaproteobacteria; order Sphingomonadales; family Sphingomonadaceae; genus Novosphingobium. The sequence goes on from NZ_JAIZDA010000063.1 coordinate 5,287, forward strand.
ACCGCTATATGCTGCAGGACCATGAAGGGCGCGGTTATGAGGCTCTGAACAAGCAGGCCGGGGCGTTGATTGCCAAGGCCAATGCGCAGCCTGGTCTGCATCAGGTCTACACGCTGTTCGACCTCGGCACGCCGCGCGTTTTCGCCGACGTCGATCGCCGCAAGGCCGACTTGCTCGGCGTGCCGCCAGAGCGCGTGTTCGAGGCGATGCAGGTCTATCTCGGATCGGCCTTCGTCAACGATTTCAACCTGCTGGGTCGGACATACCACGTCACCGCGCAAGCCGATCAGGACCATCGCGAAACTGTTGCCGATATCGCCAATCTGAAAACCCGGTCCAATACCGGGCAGATGGTGCCGTTGGGATCGGTCGCGACGTTCAGCGACAAGACCGGGCCTTACCGCGTGGTGCGCTACAATTTGCAGCCGGCGGTCGAAATCGATGGGGACACCGCGCCCGGCTATTCCACTGGCCAATCGCTGACCACGATCGAAAAGCTGGCCGATACGACGCTGTCGCCCGGTTACGGCGGCGAATGGACCGACATCGCCTTTCAGCAGCAGCATGCCGGAAACACAGCAGGCGTCGTGTTCGGCATGGCTGTGCTGTTCGTGTTCCTGGTGCTGGCCGCGCAATACGAAAGCCTGGCCTTGCCGGTGGCGATTATCCTGATTGTGCCGATGTGCCTGTTCGCGGCCATGGCCGGGGTGAACCTGCGCGGGATGGACAACAACATCCTCACGCAGATCGGTCTGGTCGTACTGATCGCGCTGGCGGCAAAGAACGCCATCCTGGTGGTCGAATTCGCCAAGCAGGCCGAGGACGAACAGGGGCTTAGTCCGGTCGAGGCGGCAATCCAGGCTGCGCGCACCCGGCTACGCCCGATCCTGATGACCAGCCTTGCCTTCATTCTGGGCGCTGTGCCGTTGGTCTTTGCCAGCGGGGCAGGGGCCGAACTGCGCCAGGCACTGGGCACGGCGGTGTTCTATGGCATGGCCGGGGTCACCGGGTTCGGATTGCTGTTCACCCCCACTTTCTATGTCCTTTGCCGTCGAATGGCCGAGCGCATTGGTCGCCCGGCACATCTCGCGTCCCTGCATCCCGCCGAATAGGAGGCTGATCATGATGCCGAACTTCCAGTATCTGCTCGCCCGGAACAGCAAATACCTGTTGCTCGTAATGAGCCTGCTCAGCGGCTGTGCGGTGGGGCCGGATTATCACCCGGCGACCACCCCGGTTTCGGCTTCGGCTCCGTTCGTTGCCGCCGACACTGCGGCCACCACGCGCGGCGCCGTCGTTGAACGGTGGTGGGAACTCTATGGCGATCCGGTGCTCGACCGCGAGGTCGCCGTCGCGCTGGCTGCAAATACCGACCTTCGGGTTGCCGCCGCGCGGGTCGATCGTGCCCGTGCGGTGCTGCGCGATGCCCGCTCCGAACGGCTGCCGACTACCACGATCGGCGCGTCGGCGCAGCGCGAACGGTTCTCGAGCGCGCAACTGGGCGCAGGCCAGCAGCGCGAGGCCTCGAGCTATGACGGTGGGCTGACGCTGTCTTACGAGGTCGACCTGTTCGGGCGCGTCAGCCGCGGGATCGAGGCCGCCCACGGAGATGCCGCCGCTACGCAAGCCGATGCGGACGCGGTGCGCGTGGCCGTGGTGGCCGATACCGTGCGCGCCTACCTAGACATTACCACAAGCGCGGAGCGCCTGAAGGTTGCGCAGGACACGGTCGCGTTGCTCGACAAGTCGGTGCGCATCACCGGCGCCCGGTTCGATGTCGGTCGGTCGGATCGGCTCGACGTCATCCGCGTCCAGGCATTGCGCGATCAGCAGGCGGCGGCAATCCCGCAACTGACGGCGGATCGGCAAAGCGCGCTGCTGCGGTTGGCCACCCTGACCGGGCGCACGCCGCAGGATCTGCCCGCCGATCTTGCAACCCGCGATGTCACCCCGCATCCGGCACAACCCATTCCGGTAGGCGATGGTGCAGCCCTGCTCGCCAATCGTCCCGACGTGCGTGCGGCTGAACGGCGGCTGGCCGCCGACACCGCGCGGATCGGTGTCGCAACCGCGCAATTGTACCCGCATATCAGTCTTGGTGCCTCTGGCGGTTCGACGGCGCTGGGCGGGATGAACGTGCTCGGTGGTGAATCGACGCGCTGGTCGGTCGGGCCGCTGATCAGCTGGACTTTCCCCAACACTGCGGCGGTGCGCGCGCAAATTGCCGCGGCGCGTGCTGACAGTGCGGCCTCGCTCGCCCGGTTCGATGGCACCGTACTGACCGCGCTGGAAGAAGCCGAGCGCGCCCTGTCGATTTACGCGCAGTTGCGGACCCGGATCGACACGCTGCAGCGCGCGCGCGACGAGGCCGGTCGCGCGGCCCGGATCACGCTGGCCCGCCAGCGCGAAGGCCGCATCGATTTTCTGACCGTCCTCGATGCACAACGCACCCAGGCCAACGCTGAAAGCGAACTTGTTGCCGCCCGCCGCGACGCCGCCTTCGCGCAAGTCGATCTGTTCCGCGCGCTTGGCGGCGGGTGGCGAGCCGATACGGTACCGCCCGGGGCGTGAGTCCGCCTGCCAGGTTTCCGCAGCACCCTTCCGTCCCGGTTCGTCATGATGGAGGGGGCTTCGGAAAAGGTCGATAACCTTCAGGAAATGGCGGATTTAAGCCATTTCTTGCAAGTACACGGAGCTATGAGGATTTTGGAAGAAGTGGTGCCGGGGACGGAACCGTGAAAATCGCGTAAGAGGTTGCTGAATATAGAGAATCTTTGGGTGGTTTTTGATAGAGGCCCCCAGAAAGGCCCCCAGCGCCATCATGCTACCCCTTTTTTCCACTGTTTCCGTCCGCCTTTGCGCGGCCACGGCCTGCCGCTTCACTCGGTCCAGTCTGATCGATCAAGCGCTTGCATCGCTGCGGTAATCGCTACCGTGTCTACACTCACGCGGACCACGCGGGCAAGCAGGTCAATCATGCTCTCCTTGTAATCGGCAAAGCGATAAGTGTTGAACTTGGCGGCGATTGTCGGGTCGCGAGGCTTCTTTTCCTTGTGCTGATCCAGCACCCAATCGATGGCGCTGCGATTGCCCAGTCGGTAATTCCACGCCTGCGACGGAATGCCGGTTATCTGCGTATCTGCGTCAAGCACCACGTTGCCTGCCGCCACATTGCTTTTCAACACCGGCTTGGGATGCGTGCCCGGCGCGCGCTTGGGCTGCGGCGTGTCGATCCGCTCCACCAACCATGGCTCTACCTGCTCGTATCCAATGTGCATGGCCATCAGCGCTTCACCCCAAGCCACCCACTGCGCGAAGTCGGGATAGAACGGAATGCGCGGAAACTCGCGCTTCAGGTTCAGCGCGTATTTCTCGCGGTAGACCGGATCGTGCAACACGGCGTAGCTGTAGGCAAAGATGGCGTCCTTGGTGACGCCCTTCTTGCCATAGCGCGCGGTGAACTTGTTTAGGCCCCAATCGGTGATGTTGTCGACGCGTTCGCCGGATTTAGTGTAGCGGTAGCGGGGAACGCATTGGGTGCTTCCGTTGCCATTTTTTAGCAGGCAAGTATCGAAGACGACGTTCGCGCCTAAGAGCCCGATTCAAAAGTCTGTCATGCGGCTGAAAGTCGCGCAATTCTGCGGGTTAGCATCCGGATAGAAGCGATATTCGCCCACGCGGTCGAGCTCTCGATGGAGCGTTCCCAGTCTTTGGCGAGG
>NZ_JAIZDA010000064.1 GCF_020404405.1 Novosphingobium sp. FKTRR1
TGGGCCAGAAGAAGCTCGTTCTTCTCAGCTTCGCTCAGCACATGAAGCGGGGGTGGGGCCATCAGCAGGGTGAATCAAACTCCGAGTCACCGCGCAACCATTTTCTGCCAACCTCCTGAGCAGTTACCGAACTTGAGCGTCGAATTCATCCACCCGACAAGACCGAAGCACGATGCTCACCAAAGGATCCCGATCGATGGAGTTGTCGTGCTTCCTGTTTCCCGGCTGGGAACCGCGCATCCGTCCGGCAATGGCGAAGCGGCGCTGGATGGACGATGCGCCGGAATCCTTCCCCTATCGCTGTCTGCCGCTGGGGATCGCCAACAGTCACGGCTGGGAGATCCTGAACCCGTGCGGGTTTGAGGTGATGTGGAACGGTGGCCCTGCGGCTGACGACGTAGTGGTCACCGTCGATCAGGGCGACAGACCAGACATGCCGCCCGTCGCCCTGTTCGGCCAAGGCATCGTCACGATTCATGTCGAGGGTCTGTTGCGGACCTCGCCGGGCTGGAACCTGTATGTCTCGGGTCCGCCCAATACCTTCAAGGATGGCGCAGCGCCGCTGACCGCGATCGTCGAGACCGACTGGTCGCCTTACAGTTTCACGATGAACTGGCGGCTGACCCGGCCCCATCACCGGGTCCGGTTCGAGGAGAACGAACCGATTGCCCATATCTTTCCGGTTCAGCGCGGCGTGCTGGATGGCGTCGAACCGGCCTTCGTCCCGATCGACGATGCTCCCGAACTGAAGGCGGCGTTCGAGCAATGGTCCTTGGCGCGCGATGCCTTTCACCGGGACATTCAGGCGCACCCTCCCGAAAAGCCCGCCGACCGCTGGCAGAAGCTCTATTATCGCGGGCGGATGCCCGATGGCACATGCCCCGTCGCCGACCACGTGACCAAGCTTCAGCCGCACGCGTTTGCCCATGCCGAACTTGCCGGTGGCGCCGCCGCGGCCATGCTGCGCCCGGTAGCGCAAGCGGTAACCCCAGTTGAGGCTGCGGCATCATCTGATCCGAGCGCCAAATATGCCTGGCTGCTTGATACGCTTGGCCAGCAACGCGCGCTATCATCCAGTGCGAGCGCCATATTGTGTGTCCACGACCTTTCGGGCGAGACGTTTCTGGATGCCTTCTATGCGCCGGGTCGCCCGGTCATCATCGCGGGCGAGATTGCGGCATGGCCCGCGCTTGACCTGTGGAACGCCGCCTACCTCGGCAAGGCGATCGGCGATGCGCCGGTCGAGTATCAGGGCGGTCGGGCGGCGAGCGCCGATTTCGAACGCTACAAGGACGACCATGTCCGGCAGATGCCGTTCGACCGGTTCATCGCGATGATCACCGCAGAGGCGGGCAACGATGCCTATCTGACCGCCTACAACTCGGCGACGAATGCGGCGGCGCTCGCGCCGTTGCAGGCCGATGTTGGCCGCCTCGACAAATTTCTGGTCCAAAGTGCCGAAGATGCGGGCGGGATGATGTGGATCGGGCCAGCAGGGACGTTCACCGCGCTTCACCACGATTTGACCAACAATCTGCTGGTGCAGGTCACCGGTCGCAAGCGGGTGATCCTGGCTGCGGCAACCGACTTGCCCAAGCTCTACAACGACAAGCACGTCTTCAGCAGGATCACGGATGTCACCGATCCCGCCATCGACCTTGCGGAATACTGCAACCTGCGCGACATCCGGTTCTTCGATGTCACGCTGATGCCGGGCGAGATGCTGTTCATTCCGATCGGCTGGTGGCACCAGGTAGAAGCTTTGGATTTCTCGATTTCCATTACTTACACACACTTCAAGTGGAAGAATGATTTCTTCGAGTCTTATCCGTTCTGATCTGGTTCCGGCCCCGGCCTTTTCGCCGCATTGCCCCCCAAAGAGGTCGCTCTATTCAACGCCAAAGCCGCTTTGGAAGTGCGGCAGGCTGTCGATCAGCGGCGAGTCGTGGCTGCACTGGCGGAGCGCACTGAGAAGACTGGCGCGAAGACTGGCGCGAAGGCTGCGAAAAATGCCGTCCGATGCGGCGGCCCAAGCCTTTGGTTTCATGGTCGGGGAGACAAGATTCGAACTTGCGACCCTCTGCTCCCAAAGTATCCCGGATGACGGTTTTCTGCGGTTTTTTGGGTATAAAACGTTCCAACTTGCGCGTTAATCTGCCGGTTTGTTGGAAGGGCCCAAGTCATAGAATTCGGCCATGGTGATCGGGGTATACTCGAACTGCTGGCCGTTCCACGTAACCTTGGTTGCGATGGTGCCGTCAGCGGCGCGCCTTGTGCGCAGGCTGTCCAGCGCATCGCTGGGAATCGCTGAAGCCTCATCAATCCAGATCTGGAGTTCAGGCGAAAGTTTATCGTCCTTCATGCGCTTTGCTCCTTGGATTGCATGATCGGAATGGTGGTACCGTCTCGCAGCAGCAGGCGCGAGGGCTGGCCGAAGCGTTCGATGCTCACAGGCAGCCCAAACAGGCGATAGCCGTTTTTGACCAACTCAATGCGAGGCAAATTCATCGCTGGCGGGCAGGCGCGTAGTTCGTCGAAATCCTCGTCCGTGAACCACCACCGCACCGGGTAATCTGCCTGCCGCCTGAACCAAACACGTTGCGCTCGATCTAACATGCTCACGCGCTTTGCTCGTTGGTTTCGGCCTGTTCTGGCTCTTGGGGTGGGAGTGTGCCAGCGATCGCCTGGGCAGTGATGGTGGCGTCGACGGGGCCGTAGACTTTCAGCATTTCCTTGATGGCCTGCAGGCTGTGGCCGGTGATCGAGGCAATCATTTCCATGGGCATGCCCCGGCGGCGCAGGCGGACCACGCGGGTGCGGCGCAGATCGTGCCAGACCAAGTCCTCCATGCCTGTGCGCCCGGTATGCTTTACCGCTTCATCGATGATGCGGCGGTAGGTGCTGATGAAGTGGCGCTGCTTCCACGGCTTGCCGGTGTCGTCATCGATCAGGACATGGGTAAGCAAGCGCGGCGGATCGGCAGCGCGATCGCGTGCACGATTGGCGCGGATCGCCGCTTCGACCTTGACCAGAATTGTCGGTTCGAAGGGGATTTCCATCCGCACTTCGTACTGGTCATTGCTGGTCTTGGTCTGATTGAAACACCAGCCCCGAACCTTGCCATCCTTGCCCGCCAGGCGTTGCACCAGCACGGGATCGAACAAGTCCAGTTCCTGCACCTGCGGTTCGGTCATGCCGATCAGGTCGCCTTCGCGCTGGGCGGTGTAGAGCCCCAGTTCGATCGCCAGCGCCATCGACGGTTTGCCCAATTTATAGGCAGCAGCGATGAAGGCGGCTTCGTCGTCAGCTTCCCACACCTGCCGACGCGGCGGGGGTGCGCCAAGATCGAAATCGGTGGCGGGGTTGCTGCCCTTTGGGATCAGCTCGATGCTTTCGGCGAAGTCCAGCACCTGGCGCAACTGGCGCAGCAGATTGAACGCGGCGGCGTGGCCGAGGCCACCCATCTCAACCGTCGTGGCATTGGCATCCTTCAACGCCTTTACCCGCAGCGGGGTGATGTAACTGACAGGATGCTTGCCCGCCCATGCTTCCAGGCGTTTGAGGCTGGTTTCATAGACGGCGCGCGTCTTGGGCCGCAGCAGGGGCTGGCCATTGGGTTTCTTGCCCTCGACGCGTTCGCGGCGGTAGCGGTCGATCAATGCGGCAAAGGTGCTGGGCTGGACAGGCGCCTTGATCTCGCGCGGCTTTGCACCGCCGTTGCGCCACTGCTCGACTTCGTCATTGCGTGCACGCGCAGCGGCGACGGCCTTCCATTCGTCCTGGCCCAACGACAACGGCCGCCACCCGGCGCGGGCGAGCGTGGCGCTGGGTTGCCAGTACCAGTTGGTGACGCCCGCTTTGTTGGTCTTGCCGACCAGGCACGGGATGGTGATCTTGGCCATGGGCTAGTCCTATTCATCGCCGCTGGGCGCGCGCGTGAGGCCGAGGCGCGCGGCGGCTTCGGCGACACAGGCAGGATCGATTGGCGGCCGACGGCGAACGGCGGTCCCATCGTGGTGCGGCGGGCGGTCCTGCGCGGCGCTGCGGTTGCGCGAAAAGGCGGGGTTCAAACGGCGTTCCAGCGCGCGGCATTCGTCGGCATGGGCAATCAGCGCGGCGCTGAGTTTTTCGAGTGTGCCCGCATGTATGCGCAAAACACCCGACAGCAAGCGGCCAAGGTTGCGGCGGTTGACGCCGATCGCGTTGGCGGCGGCTTGTGTGCCGCCGAGAAGATCGACCGCGCGTTCGACCAGATCACGCTGCTGTTCGATGGTGAGAGGGTGGGATTGTTCAAGCATGTTCTGGTCCTTTCGACCCTGGGCGCGGCCGGATGCCGACGCCGGTTTAGTGTGCCTTGGGGAAGTGAGGCCGGTCAAGATCGCCTGACCGGCCCCGTGCGACCCGCTCGGGCGGGGTTATTCTTCGCCTTCGCCGTGGTCCGGTTCTTCGGGGCCAACCACAAGCGTCATCACGTCGGGACCGTGATAGAAAGCAATATGCTGCACATTGGGCTGGTCGAGGCCGCGACCGGAAACGACATGGTTCTCCTCACGCTCACCCTGCTTAAAGCTTACCGGCACCTTGTAGTTGCCGTTGACGCTGATCGACACGGATACGGTCATCGTATTCTCCTTTTTTGCCGGGTGCCGCCCGGCGCGGATTTCAGAAAATCTGGCCAGTGCGCGGGCGGTGCAGTGCCTCTTGTTGGCTGGTGCCGTAGCGCGCGGAAAGGGTGGCGTGGACGTGGGTCCACCATTGGCGGATGGCTTCGGCTTCGGCCGGGGTGTGATCGTCATCGCGCGCGAAGCGGCGACCGAAGGGCGGGCGGGTGCCGAAGCTGTCGTGCCAGTCAAACCCGTCGTCATAGATATCGGCGAGTGCGGACAGGCGGGCGGTGCGCTGGTCGGCCTCGGCCTGGTCGAGCTGACCGGCGGCGATCCAGCGGGGATAGAGCCGGGCGCGCCGATCGAGTTCGCGGGTGATGCCGTGGCGGCGATCGGCCCAGATGAAGCCGTGCTGGCGGGCCACGGGCACGATCGGCGCGCGAGGGGCGGCTCTGTTCATCCAGTCCGCATAGCGCGCCAGATCGGAGCTCCACGCCGCGCACAGAGCATATTCGGCGGCGGCCTGCTGCTCGGTCATCTTCAGCCGGGCGATCATGGCCGGATAGGTGGCGCGGCGCGCGGCGGCTTCGCGCGCGATTTCGGCGGCGATTTCGGGAAGGGCGATCATGCGCCGATTTCCTCGCGCAGGGCCAAAGTCATCAGGCGGACGCGAACAGACGTGTAGGCGCGGCCCATGGTACGGGCGATGGCGTTATAGCTGAGGCCCTGCGCTTCGAGTTCGAGCAGGCGGGCATCGTCGGCGGCGGTGAACACGCGCTGCACAGTGCCGTCCTTGCCGATGCGGACAGCAGGCGCGATGGGCACCGGAAGGGCGCGCTGGCGGGGCGAGACAGCGCCGTGCTTAAGACACTGGTAATGGATCGCGCCTGCGGTGACGCCGTGGCGATCGGCAAGCTGGGTATAGCCCCAGCCCCGTTCGCGGCGTTCGAGAATATCGGCGATCTGGTCATCGCTGAGCTTGCGCGCCGGGCGCTGGCGCTGACCGCCCAGCGCAGTGACGATCGATGGCCGCACGCCGATGCGATCGGCAATCTGGCGAATTGAAAGCCCTTGCGCCTGCAGCGCGGCCACCGCCTCGCTGCGGCTGCGATAGCCAAGGCATGGTTTCGGGCCGCCCATCAATCGATCCCCAGCGCGGTCTTGTAGGTTTCCAGCACCGCTTCCATTTCGCGGCGATCGTCGGGCTTCATCTTCCGCAGACGGACGATCCGGCGCATAGTCGGGGCGTCGTAGCCGGTCGCCTTGGCCTCGCTGTAAACGTCCTTGATATCGTCGCTGAGGCCCTTCTTTTCTTCCTCAAGCCGCTCGATGCGCTCGATCAGCAGGCGCAACTGCTCATCTGCCTGCGCATTGCGCGCGCTGTTGTGTCCAAGGCGGGTCATTGCTCGACATTCCCAGTTTCGATGGTGCTGCCTTCGGTCAACGCGCGGCGCGCCTGCGTGAAGTTCGCATAGCCGCCTGCACGCGCGACCGTGTCGAGCGCTTCGGCGTGCTTTATGCCGTTAGCCTTGCCGTACTGTTTGGCCCGCCGTTTCAGCCCTTCCAGCGTTGTGAAGCGCAAGTCATGCGTGGTCATGCTGCGTCCTTCCGCAATTCAGCGCGATCGAGGCGTTCGATTTCGGCGACGATCAGCGCGGCGGCTTTGACCAGATCACGCCGGGGCTTGGTGAGCCGGAATTCGTAATCAACCCAAGGCCAGATCGTGTGTGCGCCATAATGCATTGGGCCGAAGTTGACCGCGTGGTTGCGATCAAGTTCGGGCAGCCCAGCATAGATCGCCAGCACGGCGGCGTGACGGGCGAGTTCGCCATGAATATGGCTATCATCGTGGCGCAGGTCGTACCCTTCGGCCAGCACCTGGCGCACACGTTCGTCGCCGATTTCGGCAAGGATGTGGGAAAAACTCATACAGTTTCCTCTCGATCAGAAGGGAATTTCGGAGCAGGGTTCGCATTCGCCATCTATCGTGGCGGGTAGCGCGCCGCAGTGGACACACAGGCCGGTGGCGGCGCGTTGGATGCGATTTGCGCGCCGATCTTCGGCTTCGGCGTGGGCGGCTGCCGCCGCATTGGCAGCGTGGGCGGCTAGATCGTAGCCATCGGCCAAGGCGCGGCCGAGGATCTTCCGGGCGTTCTTATGCCAGGTGGTCTTGCTGTCGAGCTTGAGGCGGCCGTGGTAGCGTTGCGGGATATCGCGCACGTCGATCATCAGTAGTTCGTTGGTGCGTTCGCCCCGGCTGTCCCACGCCTTGCCGAAGCAATACCAATACTGCATCGGCCATGGCCATTTGTGGACGTGCCACAGTATCCAGCCCGACTTTTCATCGGGCGCGGAAACGATCAACAATTGCGGGCCGCTCTTTTCATCGGTCCCATCCATCGCGCCATCGGCGCTGTTGCCGAACAGTTCGGGTGTGGCGGCGCGGCAACGGCGATATTCATCTGCCTGAGCCCGCGCTTCATCGAGCAGATCGGTGAACCAGTTCATAGCAGTCGACTTTCTGGTGCGGGGTCAGCCGAGGCGGGCGCGGCGGTTTTGGCCGCGTTGGCAGCCGGTGCGGCTGTGGCGATGGTGTTGCACGACAGGCAGCGCCATGGGCCGGTGGGACCGGTCAGCGAGTAACTGGGACATGGCGCGCCACAGTCGGTGCAGGTGCTGGGCTTCCATGTTGGATCTTTCACGCTGCGCACCGTTCGTAATCGGCATGGACAGGTGCGAGCCGCAGCAGTGTTTCAGCATGGCACCATGCGCTGGTGCAGGGGCACCAGCAGGCAAGATCATGTTCGGCAAGCCGGTACAGATTGGTGAGCACGCGGATGCGCAGACGTTCGATGGCCTCGACCTCTGCAGGACAGAAATCCATCTGTTCCAGCGTCATTGCGCCGACGCGCCCCTGAAGCCATTGATCATGCAGGATCACGCCTTTGGCATGGCCCCAGCGCATCGCTTGAAACGGATTGCCCCACATCGTCGGTCGGCCGACATAGATCGTGCCCTCCGGCATCTGCCAACCCTTGCGGCGAGAGCGCTGGACGCGTCGCGGTTTATGATCCGGCAGTGGCGGCAAAGACCGAAGGGTTGAACCCGGGGGAATATCCCCCGGGTTCCAAGATGGATCAGCCGTAGCCGTCGCCGTAGCCGGAGCCGTCGCCGTAGCCGGAGCCGTCGCCGTCGCCGGAGCCGTAGCCGGAGCCGTAGCCGTAGCCGTCGCCGTCGCCGTAGCCGGAGCCGTAGCCGTCGCCGGAGCCGTAGCCGGAGCCGTAGCCGTCGCCGTCGCCGTCGCCGGAGCCGTCGCCGGAGCCGTAGCCGGAGCCGTAGCCGTCGCCGTCGCCGTCGCCGGAGCCGTCGCCGGAGCCGTAGCCGTCGCCGGATGCATTAGCGCGGCTCATAGGTGGGTGCCTGCGCGATCGACTGCGCAGCCTTTTCCGAACAGGCGATGATCTCGCAGTTTTCGGTAAGCAGCACGTCAATCGGCGCGCCGATCTTGCTGGCCTTATAGTCAAGGCCATTGGTAGCCACGCCCGAGAGGAATGCACCGTTTTCCGCGACTTTCCAATACCAGAGGCGGCGGCTTTCGGTCAGTTCGCATTCGCGTGCGGTGCGTGACTTGAGAATGCCGGCGTGCACACCTGCGTCACGGGTGCGCACGACGACATATTTTCCGATCCATTGATCGGGTGCGGTAATATCAGCCATGGAAATCTCCTTGGTTGGCTGGTGGGAAAGAGTGTCAGCCATTGAGGTTGGCCAACTGGATCAGGATGAAGGTGCCGATGACGAGGACTTCGACCAGCAGCAGCAGTGCGCAGGCACGGACCGTGGCGCGGTCGGCCCAAGTGCGAGGGCGATCGGCCGGGATACCATTGGGGTAAAGGCTATCGCCGCATTCGGCTTCATCCTGCGCGGCAAGCCGCAAGTACAATTCGCGGGTGGTGCGGGGTTCGTCAGCCGTAACTGCTCAGGTGGTTGGCAATGAGGCCGATCAAGCGACCGCGAAGCGTCCGTCGACGAGGTCTCGGATTGCGCTGAGTGCGGACTGGCCAGAGAGGCGTGCGGTGCCGGTGACGGAACGGTATC
>NZ_JAIZDA010000065.1 GCF_020404405.1 Novosphingobium sp. FKTRR1
CCTCGCCAAAGACTGGGAACGCTCCATCGAGAGCTCGACCGCGTGGGCGAATATCGCTTCTATCCGGATGCTAACCCGCAGAATTGCGCGACTTTCAGCCGCATGACAGACTTTTGAATCGGGCTCTGAAGCCGTCCTTGTTAATGAGCGGCACGCCCTTGGATTCGTAATATTGATGCAGAAGATATGTCCACGCGACATTCGCCAACATCGAGAACACGCCTGCCTTAAACGCAATTCGAGGTGTGTTGAACAATCCGACTGCCAAGATCATCGCTTCGCGAGCCCGGACGAGACGCTCATTGTCGATGGGGCAAAGCCCCGTCACATGGTCGAAGAGAAGTTTCTTGTGTCGAAAGGTCTCGACTTGCTGTTTTGTCGCAGGTTTTATCGCGTTGTCAGTCTTGACGCCAGATATTCGCCCAAAATTGATAGACGCTGCCCGCCCGGTATTGATGAGGGCCTGCACGTCCTGATTCCGCCACCCATCGATAATCAATGCCTTGATTACAGATTTTTCCAGTAGCGTAAGTGCTGTCTTGGACTGCTTCTTCGCCATTCCAAAGGTTCCATCCCTTGCCCATAGAGAACATAGTAATGGAAATTACAGTGGGAATTAAAGTGGAACTTTACTAAATCTCCAAATAAACTCATGGCCCAGCATATTTCGCCTTCCCCGGATCGTCCAGCCGGACATGCTGCACCACGTTAAGCAGCGTGGCACAGGCAGGCGGCGGACCTTTTTCGAGGACGGCGACTGCGCGCTAGAATTACGGTGCGAATTACGGTGACACTTTACTGAATACCCAAATGGCCCCGGCCCCTCCGCGCAGGGTTATCGCATAGGGTTGGCTTGCCCATTTACCGTCACTTCGGACTTGATCCGGGGTGACGGAGGTTGGGGTCTGGCGGATAGGCAATTGCGGTGAGACCGGAGGAGAGGTCCGTGCGGGCAAGCCTGGCACCTCCCCCGCCCCAACGTCACCCTTGACAAAACGAACCATATGGGTTATATGCCCCGCCGTGACGGGAGCTGGGGCGTGAGCGCTTCGCCTTTGCGACCCGGCGCGCGGTCGGCGCTTTCCCCAGGACGGAGGCGTCCGCATTCGCGGCACGAACGGCGGGGCCTGTTACCCTCGCCGTGGGATCGGGCCCCAAGCCCGCAAGGTAGTCCGGCAAGAGCGCGAGCCCGCCCCGGTGCCTGCGTGCCCGTCAGGGTCGAGCGAATTTGGTCCCTCTACGCGCCACTTTCGCCATTCGCACAAACCCGCGTCGAGAACCCAAACCAGCGCCGACCGCACCCGTCCGCGCCTTCCCCACCTGCCAGCGGCGTTAACCGGATTCGCCACCCGGCCCAGACCCGTGCGCGAATTCCGCGCGCGGTTTTTTTGCGTCCGGAAAGGCCGGTTACCCCCACCCAACCCTCCCCCGAGCGGGGGAGGGCTTTTTTGTGGGCGGAGGGCAGGCGCGCGAACTGCTCCCCTCCCCGGTGGGGAGGGGTTGGGGGTGGGGGTTCGGCGTTTCAGGAATGGCGCTGAGGCAAAAAGCCGGGTCTGCGCCCGCTCAATCCTCCAGCGGGACGCCGGGGAGTTGCTTGGCGGTGCGGATGGTCAGGCTGGTCTTGACGCTGGCCACGTTGGGCGCGGGCGTCAGCTTGCTGGTGAGGAATTCCTGAAAGCTTTGCAGATCGCGGCTGACGATCTTGAGGATGAAGTCGATCTCACCGTTCAGCATGTGGCATTCGCGCACTTCGGGCAGCAGCCGCATGTGATCTTCGAACTGGCGCAGCGCCTCTTCGGCCTGACTTTTCAGGCTGACCAGCGCGAACACGGTGATGGCAAAGCCCAGCTTCGATGCGTCAAGCTCGGCATGGTAGCCCTTGATCACGCCGCCTTCCTCAAGCGCGCGGACACGGCGCAAACAGGGCGGCGCGGTCAGACCGACGCGTTGCGCCAGTTCCACATTGGTGACGCGGCCTTCATCCTGCAATTCGGCCAGCAGCCGACGGTCGATCGAATCCAAAGTAGCCATGACCTTCGCTTGCAATCCCGATCCTCAACCACCTGGCCGGAACCTTGTCCATCAGCCGCGCACATGGTCCGAAAGGCCTTGCGCCGCGCCCTTGGCATCTTTCCTTACCGGATTTACCGGCCAGAGATAATTTTATTGTCTCATATCGCAATCGTCCCACAATGCAACGCAATCAAGGACGCTCTTTGCGCCTTCACCCGATTTGTTAGTGTAGTCCCCTGTACCGGTTGGCAAAGAGCCTGTACCCCGAAAGCGCCCTGGCCCAAACGCCGGTCCGGGCCGTAATGACGTTGCGGAGAATGCATGATCGTTGATGACCGCCTGCAAACCGTGCTGCGCAATGCCGCAGGCACCGGCGCGGGCGCATCCACGCATTTCCGGCAACTGGCCGACCTGCTTGGCCGCACCCCGACCGCCAATTGGACGGCGCAGCACGGCGCGGGGCTGGCCCGGCTTGACCAGTTGCATCAGGCCCTGGGCGACGAAGTTGGCGCCGCGCTGTTGCGCTCGTGCGCGCTGCGCTCGCCCCTGCTGGTCGATCACTTTGCCCGCAAGGGGCCGCGCACCGCGCTGGCCGCCATCGCCGGGGCGCGGCTGGCCGAGGCCGAATGGCTGGCGCTGATCCCCACGCTGCCGGTGCAGGCGCGCGGGTTCCTGCGCCATCGCCGCGATCTTGGCCCGGCGGTCGAGCGGCTGTTGACCAGACTGGGGGTCGATGACTTCGCCCTGCCCGAGCCGGATGGCTATGTGCCGGTCGCCGTGCCGGTGGTCGCGCCCATAAGCGTGGCCGCTGCGCCAGCGCCGGTCGCACCCCTGGCCATCCCGTTGCCCGCCGATGCCTTGGTGCAAGAGGTGGCGGCGCAAAGCCAGAAGGAAGGCATCGGCGCGATCGTCCGCCGGATCGAGGCGTTCCGCCGCACCCGCGAAAGCGTGGTCGCAACGCCTGCGCCGGCAAGCGAACACGGCCAGACCCGCCTGCCCTTTGGCGACGAGGCGCGGGCCGATGGCCTGCCCGATGTGGCCGCGATCGACATCCGCATCGATGCCGAAGGGATGATCGTGTCGGCATCTGGCGGGTTCGGGCCGATGCTGGTCGGCCACCGCCCGTTCACCGCCGACGCCGATGCCCCGGCCTTTTGCGACGCGGCCACCGCGCGCGCGGCGCATGGCCACTTGCCGGTCGAACGCGGGCTGGTGACGCTGGAGGGGGCAGAGGCGATTGCCGGGCCCTGGCGCATCGACGCCGCGCCGATCTTCGGCCATCCGGGCGGCAGCTTCCTTGGCTATGGCGCGCGGCTGCGGCGGCCTCCGGTCGAACCGCTGAGCAGCGCCGGCACGCCGCCCGACGATGCCAGCGCCGACCGCCTGCGCCAGATCCTGCATGAACTGCGCACCCCGATCAACGCGATCCAGGGCTTTGCCGAGCTGATCCAGCAGCAGTTGTTCGGCCCTACCCCGCACCAGTATCGCAGCCTTGCCGCCTCGATCGCATCGGACGCGGCGCGGATGCTGGCGGGGTTTGAGGAAGTGGAGCGGCTGGTCGGGCTCGAAACCGGGCGGCTGACGTGCGAGGCCGGGGCCAGCGATCCGGGCGCGCTGTTACAGCGGCTGGTGGCGCAAGTCGAACCCGCCGTGCGCGGGCGTGAAGTGAAGTTGCGGTGCAGCGTGCCTGTCCATCCGGTCGCGGTGGGGGTTGCTCCGGCCGAGCTGGAACGCACGCTGTGGCGGATCGTCTCGGTGGTGAGCGCGGCCGCCGCGCCGGGCGAGCGGCTGTCGTTCACGCTGGCCGAACGGGCCGGTTACGCGCGGCTGACGGTGCCGCTGCCCTCGGCATTGGCGATGCGCGACGACGCCGCGCTGTTTGCGCCCGACACCGCCCGCACCGGCGCGGCGCCGGGCGCGGCGATGCTGGGCAATGGCTTCACCTTGCGGCTGGCGAGCGCCGAAGTGCGCGCGGCAGGCGGCAACATCGGGCGCAACGGGGCGCGGCTGTGGGTTGATCTCCCGCTCTTGACCGCTGCCCAGCCGCTCAATAGCGCAGTGGCCGAATAAGCAGAACAGGCGGCAAGTGACCACACCGGGCCAGCGCGCCCGGTACGCCGAAAAGACCGGGGGACTGACAGCGTACGTGACGAAGCCGAGCATCCTTGACTTGCCGCAGGAGTCGGACTTCGTACGGTTTTCCGCTGATTTCGGGCAACGGTTCATCGTGACGGTGGACACCGAGGAGGAGTTCGACTGGACCCAGCCGTTCGACCGCACCGGCCACTCGCTTGCGCATGTCCCGCGCCTCGCCAAGTTCCAGCAGTTCTGCGAAGGCTATGGCATCTGCCCGATCTATCTGGTCGATTTCCCGATCGTCAGCGATCCGCGCGCGGTCGAGGCGCTGGGCGATGCGGTGGCCCATGGCCGGGCCGAGATCGGCGTGCAGTTGCACCCGTGGGTCAGCCCGCCGCATGACGAAGACGTCAACGAGTTCAACAGCTTTGCCGGCAATCTGCCGCCCGAACTGGAGCGCGCCAAGTTCCGCCGCCTGCGCGACCAGATCGAACAGACATTCGGGCGGCCGCCGCTGATCTATCGCGCCGGGCGCTATGGCGTGGGAGCCGCGACCGCCGAGATCCTGTGCAGCGGATCGATCGCCATCGACACCTCGGTCCGCGCGCGGTTCGATTATTCGTCGAACGGCGGACCCAATTTCCGCGACCATCCGATCCATCCCTGGTGGATCGACCGGCGCAACGGGCTGATGGAACTGCCGCTGACCACGGTCTATCGCGGGTTGCTGCGGCGCTGGGGGGCGTGGCTCTATCCGGCGATGTGGCGGGTTCCACACCTGCGCGGGGCGCTGGCGCGCGCCGGACTGCTCGAACGCATCCCGCTGACCCCCGAAGGGGTGACCGCGCCCGAAGCGATCAAGGGTATCGCCGTGGCGATCAAGGAGCGGGTGCCGGTGCTGGTGTTCTCGTTCCACAGTCCGTCGCTGCGCCCCGGCCACACCCCCTATGTGCGCGATGCCGAAGGGCTGGACCGCATGTACGACTGGTGGCGCGCGGTCTTTGCGACGCTGGCCGAACGCGGCATCCGGCCGACCAACGTGGCCGGGATCATGGGCGGGGTCGAGTTCTGACGGCGCGGTGGCAACGCTGGCCGAACCGAGATCGTACGCAGCGGCTTGCCAAGCGCGGCCGCCGTCTTTAACCCCCTCTCGCACGGGGGGCCTGTAGCTCAGCGGTTAGAGCTGGCCGCTCATAACGGCTAGGTCGCGGGTTCGAATCCTGCCGGGCCCACCACCGCCTCCCAAACCCCAGCATTTCTCGGAAACTCCCGGAAGTGTTGGGGTTTCGTCAACCACTTGGTCCTAAGGTTGGTCCTAAATAGGGGCCAAACATGAGTGCATCCAAGCGGCGGGTCGAAGGCTATGACTACCTCTATCAGCGCGGACACAGCTACGAGGTGCGGCTTCAAGTGCCGCGCCCGCTCCGGCCTGCTGTCGGCAAAGGTGAGTTGAAAAGGTCGTTGGGCGGCGATTTTGCCAAAGTGCGGAAGACGTATCATCGCACTGTCGCCGATCTTGCCGCACTGATTGATGCAGCCCGGCCAGTGGAGGTTCAATCCGCTTTCGATGCGGATCGCTCCCATCCAGTTCCCTCGAAGAGCGACATCGACTTAGCTTGCCACGCCCATTTTCACCGCATGAAGAAAAACATGCGGGGCAAGGTTTCGTTGGCCGTCGGAAATGACCCGGCCAGCCGGAAAAGCCGTGCCGAAGGCTATCGTGAGATGATCGAGTTTCATCTGGATCGCCTCGATCACGGTGATTGGGGCGTAATGGGGCTAGATGCTGAATGGCTATGTGAGGAAAAGGGCTGGATCGTTCCCGAAGCCAGTGACGCCTTCCAGTATCTCTGCGAGATGCTGCTGCGGGCGCGTTTGCAGTGCTACCGCAAGGAACTTCGCACCCTCGAAGGCAAGATGGCACGCGACCCCGATGCCGACCCCATGTTCGGCCCTTCAGTTCCCAAAACCGACAACCGCCCTATGAAATTGGGCGATCTGGTCACCAAGTTTCGGGGCGCACGGGGCCTCGATTGGTCAACTTCGACCATCAAGAACTATGTCATCATCTTCCGGGTGATCGAGGAACTGTGTGGCAAGGACACACCGCTTGCGGACATCAACGAGGATTTTTGCATTGGCGTCCGCAAGCGCCTGCTTGACGTTCCTTCCAACTATCAGAAGCGCCCTGCCACACGCGGCAAAACGCTAGTGGAGGCGATGGATATCGCTGCCCGTGAAGGTTTGCCGAAGATCGGCCCGGCGACCGTCAACGGTCATTTGAACAAACTCGGCGCGATACTCCGCTACGGGCGCGATCAAGGTTGGATCGTCGGCAACCCCATGGCCAAAATTGAGGTCAAAGACCCCATCGCTGCCGAAGATAAACGCGACCCATTCAAGGTCCACCAACTCAACGCCATATTCGCCTGCGAACCGTGGGCCAGCGGGCCCGGTGCGGCGTTGGAGCGCCCTTCCCGCTATTGGGCACCGCTGATCTCCCTTTTTTCTGGCGCACGCCTTACCGAGATTTGTGGTCAGTTGGTAAGCGAGATGGTCGAAGAAGGCGGGGTGCGCCTTTTCGATTTTCGCCACCGCCCCGGCGAGCGTGACATGAAGAATGACAAAAGCCGTAAGGTGCCTGTCCACCCCGATCTGATCCGGCTTGGCTTTTGGGATTTTGTCAAAGAGGCTCGAAAGTCGGGGCGGAAGCTGCTCTTCTCGGATGCGTCGCGCAACCAGTTGGGCAATTGGGGTGATCCGACATCGAAATGGTTTGCCCGGCTGATAGACCGACTGGATTTGTCGGGCACGGCGTTGTGCTTTCACAGCTTCCGGCACACGTTCGAGGATGCGCTCAAGGAAGCGGACCTCCACAACACGCCTATCGGCAACGTCATCACAGGCCGAGTGACGCCGGGTGTTTCCGCAAACTACGGCTCCAAATACACTGTGACGAAGCTCGCGGCAGCCATGGGCACGGTTCGCTATCCCGAACTGGTTCTGCCTGCCGCGATGACCGAGAAGCCAAGCGATACAAGCCAAACGGCAGACAATGTTTGAATGATATGACGGAGGGTAGGAACCTTCCTTTTGTCCGGATGTCGCTGTAACAGTGACGAAGATGATCGGAGTTTGGCGATGCGTGTCATAGTGTTTGCCCAAGACCAAAGCGGGCGTCGCGACCACGGCCACTACACAAAGCCGGACTTGGCCTCGGCGCTCGACCTGTTCTTTTCCCCTGACGGGTCGAAGCTCTTTCTCGACGTGGACGGGGCCGACGAGATAACCCGAGAGGATGCAGAGGCGGCTTTCGTGATCGACCGGCAGGTCACCTTCTACAACGAGGACGGTGAGCAGACAGTCATATCGGCTGATCCCAGCCCTTGATGCCGTAGACTAAATGCTAGTCTTGAAACCCATCGCAAAAGTGGCGTGCCAAAAAAAGCAGCCATTCGATTTGGCTCTCCTGGACTATGGCGACGTTGAACCCGGCAGGAAGCCCGGACGTATCCAGAATTTCCGCAAGATCAGAAATTGCATATTGCGGAACATCGGTCCTCGGCGGAGCGACCACCACACAAGCCCTGATCAAAGCCAAACATACTTCGATCCATGCTGTTGCACCTCCCAAGTATGTCCACCAATCAATCCCTATCCGGACAGTTGCAGTTACATCAAGACCACCTCGTTGGTAACCAATGCTCCATTGCCCACTATGCGACGTATGGACAACTGCATCGGCAGGTAATACCTCCGCGATACTACGAAGAATATGCCAGTCTTTCTTGTTGGATAGCCGCTTTGTCCCGTAAAGGACGCCATAGGTAAAATCTACTTTTTGAGCCCCATGATTGGCCGCCCACGTAGGCACGTGGGTCGCAACATCACGTCCAATGTTTTGAGCCATTTCATCATTTAGGCAACGTGGGCCGCTTTTCAGCGTAACCCCTAGAAAATCCTGCGCGGTGCTCTTTCTGCCATCAAGAAGGCTTTCGATGCTGTGCATCTGGCTTGGCACCACTTCCCAACCGTAGACAGGCAGCACTACTTCTTCCACCATCCTGCCCGCAGAAGTTTCCATTGACGAAAACACCTTCGCGGGGATGATGTCGCCTTCAATCTCGGAAACACGGCTATAGCCCTGCTTCTTTGAGTAAAACATCAAAACGAATGGGCTGGTATTGAACTTCTGAAACTTGGCTGCGGATTCCGGCGATGCCGCCCACCCATTCCGATCTGATCGCGCCCACCGTTCCGATTTGATGCCGCCCGGGTGGGGAGCAGATCGCGGGCCGCTATTCACATGTGATTTTTCAGTCGGTCAAGTG
>NZ_JAIZDA010000066.1 GCF_020404405.1 Novosphingobium sp. FKTRR1
CCTCGCCAAAGACTGGGAACGCTCCATCGAGAGCTCGACCGCGTGGGCGAATATCGCTTCTATCCGGATGCTAACCCGCAGAATTGCGCGACTTTCAGCCGCATGACAGACTTTTGAATCGGGCTCTTAGGCATATTGGCAATTGCCTCGTGGATGGGTCCCAAGTGCTTGTCTTGGCGTTGCTCGTCCAGCTTAGCGAGCAAGCTTTTGATAGCTTTCTTGCTCTCGGGCAAAAACTGCTTCTTCCATTTCTTGCGCTGGGCCTCCGTGAGATCGGAAATCGCATCGACGATTGCATCGGGAAGGTTGATCACAAGATCAGCGACTTCCTTCGTCATCCTCAGCTCAAAACTTGGATTCATGCCGTGCATAAAGGTATTGACCATATCGGCGTCAGCGAAGGGAACTACCACCGAAGGCGTTTCCCAATTCACTTTGCGAACGGATCGGCAACAATATTTGAGGTGCCCTTCATACACCTCGCCAATCTCGATCGATTGCATCACCGGAAAATGCTCGTCGTCTCCAAAGCCGGCCACGACGATGCCGCTAAGCGACGAGGCTAGAATGCGCTCTTTCACGACTATTAGCTTCGCTAATTCGTAGAGCGCGTGAGTAGTCTCGCCATCGACGCGAAAGGGACCAAACGCAAACGCTATTCTGCTATGAATTTCACCTGAAAAGCGGCCAGCCAGTCGGCTGCCGACGCCGGCAGCGAGACAGATCGCCTCCGGTTCGCTTTGCCAGCGATGGCATTCCTTGTTGATGATGTCGCGTGCGATCTCGCTGGGTTGAGGGGGCGGGTCTGCCCCTTCAACCACGCGCTCGTAGATGGCGTCTTCGATCCTGTCGGCGAGCGAGCTGAACAGGGCTTCAATCGAGCGAAGATAGAACCGGTCCTGCAGATCAGCCGGAAACAGCTTTTCATTGCGATCGAGATACTCGATCAACGCGCGACCATAATCCTCCAGTGCCCCAAAGCGCCGGGAGCCGAGCTCCCGACGAAACATCTTGATGATAGTTTCCCACGGAACCCCTAGAAGCGCAGCGTTTTCATACACCATCACCCCCACCGGATGGCGCTTCGAGAGCATGAAAAGCTTGTCGGCGGAATTGAAGACCTTCCCGCCAGCGCCGTTATTGACCGTCGCCGCGCTATCGCTTGCGAGCGCGACGCCAAGGCTATTCATCACGACAATTTCAGACGTCATACCAGATCTCTCATGGTGCAAACGGCAGCACGCCAGGCCAATGACCCGCTAAAGAGCTGGCAGATATGCACGGGGCTCATGCCACCCCCATATCATCCTCACCACGCAGCAGATCATCCAGCATCTCGGCGATCTCGGCATCTTCAGGCTCGCGGCTCTTGAATGCCATGCTGATCCGCGCAGGCAGTTCTGGCCGCGTCGCCATCAAACGACCAAGAAGACGTCGACGCCCCGCCGCGTCGCGCGGAATGGCCTGCCGCACCGCGATCGTCCGTGAAGATCGCCGGGAGTTCGGCAAAGGCTTTGTCAACGCGTGTCGACTTGCGAGCTTGGCCGCGATGAAAGCTAGAGTTGCATCCGCCTCATCATCGGCAACCGAAAGGTCGCAATCGCTAGCACTAAGGACAAGGTCTTCCATGGCGGTCAATGTCCGATCAAGGCGGTCGGCCGCAGAATGATTGCTCATGAATCAACTCCTTCTGGGAAGGCGCGGGCTAGCCCGCGCCGGATCCGCCGCTGTGCGGACGCATAATGGGTTGCGGTGAGGCCAGCGCGGTCCTGGATTTCAACCGGCTCAAGACCAAGATACATGCCATCCAAGATAGCCAGTACGGCCATGTCGCCACTGAACAGCAATCGAATTCTATCAACCAACTCTCTCGCTTCGACTTCACGGTCAGCACCGGGCTCATCGCTGGGAGCGCTGACAAAGAGCGTCACACCGTCCGAATTGGCCGGAAGATCAGCTTCGGTCATCAATGGCCCCTGGCTCCATTTCCGCCGATGCTCGCTCGCTAGACTCCGCATGACCTCACGAACAAACGCAAGAATTGGTATCTCGCGGGGCCATTTGCGCGTGCCATCCAGCGCCTTGTCGATGGCATCATGCAACAGGTCCCGCCAATCCAATCCCGGAGCATAACGCGCACGAATCTTCGCAAGGAGGTTCAATCGCGCAATGTCGGAGGCTGTCAGCGAGGCAAGTGCCTGCGCAACCTCGTCCACCGTCGCGATCGCATCCTCCTTACATGCTTTCATAGGTCGTGCGTTCATACCTGTCTGTGCTGACGAATGTGGGTGTCGCAGACAGCATCTGCAAAAAAATTTGCAGCCATCGCGCTGTCCGATTTGCCGCACCCCGTCAGCATCTTCCTGTGTCCCCAACTGGAATGCAAGGAACACTACCATGAGCGAGGAAAAAGCCGAAACGAGCGGCAAAGAAAAGAAAGTCTACAACATCCAGATCGACAAGACCCATTATCAGGTTGATAATCCACAACCGACTGCGCGGGAATTGCTGACCCTGGCCGGTAAGGTGCCAGCCGAGCATTTTGCGCTCTATCTTAAGCCTCAGCGCGGAGCGCCGGAACGGATCGACCTCGATGTTCACGTGGATCTCACCAAGCCGGGCGTCGAGCGTTTTGTGACGTTGCCGCTTGATCAAACCGAGGGTCTAGGTGCCGACCGCCGGGAGTTCGACCTCCCGGCGGACGATCTCGAATGGCTTGAGGAAATCGGTCTGCGCTATGAACTTGTCCGCGAAGGTCCCGTACTCCGCGTCGTGATCTATGCCTTTCCGGTCCCCAACGGCTACAATGTGGATCGTGTGGATGTGAACGTCCGCATCGAAACTGGCTACCCTGATTCCCAAATCGATATGGCCTATTTTCATCCGGCCCTTGCACGCGTCGATGGCCGCGCGATTGGGGCATTGTGTTCCGACGGCTTCGACGGGAAAACTTGGCAACGGTGGAGCCGACATCGTACTCCCGCCAACCCGTGGCGCCCTGGGATCGACAATCTCGCGACGCATTTTGGTCTAGTCGAGAGCTGGCTCACGCGAGAACTGGCGAAGGGATGACCGATGGGCGTTTCGCTTACTTTGACGGCCGCGCAGGTCGAGGTTCTTTCGCAGCATCTTTTCCCTGCCGATGGATGCGAGGCCGTGGCCATTCTGCTGTGCGGTCGCCGGGATGACGCCGTTCGGCACCGCCTTGTCGTGCAGAAGGTAGTACCCGTTCCCTATGACGTGTGCAGCGTTCGGCTCCCGGACCGAGTAACCTGGCCGACCAAGGTGTTAGAGCCGTTGCTCATGGAAGCTGCGCAGCGAGGACTCGCTATCGTCAAAATTCATGGTCACATGGGCTACGATCGCTTTTCAGAGGTCGACGACGAGGCTGATCGCGCGTTGTTCCCTTGCGTCCATGCTTGGACAGACCGTGGCCCGCATGGCAGCGCAATCCTGATGGATGACGGACGCATCTTTGGGCGGTTCGTCGATGAAAACGGATCATTCGAGCCATTCGTTCATGTCAATGTTGTCGGCGACGACCTGCGGTTCTGGTACCATGCGCCGGATGATCGCGTCGAAGCGTTTGGACAGCGCATCGCGCAGAGTTTCGGCAGCGGCACCTACGCAATCTTGCGCCGCCTACGGATTGGTGTTGTCGGCTGTTCAGGCACCGGCAGTCCGGTTGTGGAGCAACTTGCGCGCAATTGCGTGGGAGAGTTGGTCCTGGTGGATCCGGATCACGTCGAAGATAAGAATCTCAACCGGATCTTGAATTCCACTCGAGCGGACGCAATCGCAGCTCGCCCAAAAGTTGAGGTTCTCGCCGACGCCATTCGAGCAATGGGGTTGGGCACGAAGGTCGACGCGCATCACGCCGACCTGTTCAATCCGGAAGTCGTCCGGGCGATAGCAGGTTGCGACATCATCTTCGGGTGCATGGACAGCATTGATGGGCGGCACCTTCTAAACAAGCTCGCAACATTCTATTTGCTTCCTTATTTCGATTTGGGCGTGAAGCTTGAGGCCGATGGCCATGGCGGCGTCGATCAGGTGTGCGGAACTGTCCACTTTCTGCAGCCTGGCGGGTCCAGCCTTTTGAGCCGCAAAGTTTACACGATGGAGCAGGTGCGTGCAGCCGGCCTCTACCGGACTGATCGCGCGGCTTACAAAGCCCAGCTGGACCAAGGCTATCTTCGCGGTGTGGCTGAAGATCGGCCGGCCGTCATCCAGCTTAACATGCTGATTGCTAGCCTGGCGGTAAACGAACTGTTGGCTCGGCTACATCCATACCGGCTCGACCCCAACTCCGAATATGCGATTCATCGAATTTCACTTAGCCACGGAATTTTCGAGCATCTCGATGACGGTCCGCCGTGCCTGGCACTGGCTCGTCACGTAGGGCGTGGAGACGTGACCCCATTGCTCGACTGGGCCGAACTGAGCGAACGGAGAATTGCAGCATGAATTGGCTGGTGCAGATTGTCGGGCACGTCCGCGATTTCTTTCGTCCGCGCTATCGGGCAGTATACAGTGATGATTTGCCAGACATTTTGGTGCGCCAGAAGGTCTATCTTATCGGTGAAGACCGGGATCCGTGGCAGGCAGCAATGGTATGTCCATGCGGGTGTGAAGCTAAGATACAACTTAGCCTTGTGCCCGATGACGAACCGTCTTGGCGAGCCGCTGTCGACGGTGCGGGTATCGTAACGCTGCATCCATCAATCTGGCGCACCCGAGGGTGCTACGCACATTTCTTTATCCATCAAGGGAAGATCAAATGGGCTAAGGACAGCGGTAGAGCCCACTAGTCCGTCCGACAGCAAGTTCAGCACTATCTCAACAAGGCGGAGATGAAGCTGCTCAACTGTCGCTCCAGGCCAAGCTGCGATGCAAATTTGTCAGCGGCCAGAATTTGCGACAGCTCAGGAGAGACTACCGCGCAGTCCCGAACGGTCGCTACTAGCGCGGAGACGGTAGGAAGTTGCTCCGGCGATCTACCCCGCCAGGACAAGATTGCCGGATCGCAAGCGGCGTCCGGCACTCCAAACACGATGGCAAAGTAGGTGTTCAGCGCGGAATCCCATCCGACCGCTACCTCGAACAAATCCGCACGATGGGGCAGCGGCTTCAAAGAATACCGGCTCATCGCGTCACCAGTCGCTCGCCAGCATGAGCGTCACGACGCGGAAGCTCTGCTGAGCGTCCCACGGCGCCTCCGATCCCCAAGCGAACGTTCCGTCGTTGGCGTAGACATCGACCTTCCAGAAGATCTTGTGGCCTTGGTGCTCGACTACACCGAAGTCGCGCTCGCCGTGAGGGTCGTTGCCGGGATCAATCGGCGTCTCGTTGATCAGCCGCCTCAAGGCTCGCTTGCCCATCATCAGGTTGAGCTGCCGCGTGCCAGGATCGGGATCCTCGCCAGCAAGAATATCCGCGAGCGCCCGCGTGAACACGGTCTTCGAGGTCACAAGCGACCCCGCGCGGGCGGCATCGTTGAGCGCGGCGATCTCGGCGGTTCGGTCGGTGTCGGCGGAGGCCGCTTGGGCAAGCTGGGTCATCAAACTCTCCTTTGTAGTGATCGACCGATGCACTCCCCCTTCCCCTCCACCCGCCGGTTGACGGCGCTTGATCGTTCACGCTACGTTCTTTTTGAAAGGAAATTCCCGATGCCAATCGGCGCCCACACCGACCATTTCGATCTCGACATCGCGCTGCGCGATGCCTCGTGCGACCTCAACGTGCTGCCGGCGCGGCGCGCGATTGCGGCGCTCTGCATTGGGGTCGGGGTCGACGACGCCTACTTCTCGGTCCGCGAACTGCGCGAAGCGGTGTCACTGGTGCATGAAAACGCGCCCGGCGGGCGGGCGAAACTCGCATCGATCCTCAGCACCTCGTGCGACGATTTCCAGCGGGCGATCTACTACAGCCTCGCCGGGCGCGGCGTAGTCGAGATGGCCGAGGCAATGGACTGGTTGCTGTGCATGCTGAAAGCGCGGGGTCGGACAGCGGCCTGGCTCAGCCGCTCGCGGGTGCGCCGCAAGGATCTGGTCTCGCCCTATGTGGCCGAAGGCCCCGACGGCCCGCTGGTGTCGCCGAACCCCGATTTCGAGCTCGGCCAGTCGTGGTTCGTCGAGCGCGGGCCGGAGCCCTACTGACCGATCAGGGCTCGTCATCGTTGCAGGTAACGACCCGCGAGACAGTGCGGCCCGGCGCGGCCTTGCTCGCCAGCACCACGCGGAAAGGCTGCAGCGGGTTTCCTGTCTTCACGACGGCCGTGTCGGTCAGGATATGCTCGGCAACGCGGGTTGCCACCCGGTTGGCGTTTTCGATGCTGCAGAGGCGCCCACGTTTAGGTGAGCGTTCGGGGGGTGGCTGGTCCGACATGGCCGTGCAAGCTCGCGGGCCAGTCACGGCGCCGACGGGGCGGTCGGGGCCGGCACGATCGTCCAGGCGCGGCTCATCAACTTGCTGATCTTGACGCCCATCCCGTCGTTCATCCGGCGCAGGATGGTCTTCCGGCCCGACTGGACCACCCGGAAGCTGCGTTCACTCTGCCCGTCGGTGAACGTGAGCGGCTCCGCCAGCACCAGCATATCGCCGGGGCGTGGCTTGCGGCGCGAGGTCAGCGCGAGACGCGCCCGGCAGGCCTCGCGCCATTTGGCGGCGTATTCGTTGCCGGGAGGCCCGAGCAGATCGAGGATCGAGGCCGGACAATCGTAGTGGTAAGGCCCCATCGTTTCGCTCAGTCGGGTAGGATTGGTGCTGCTCATGGAGTCAGCCCTGATCCCCCCGCCGAACCGCACGTGCAGCTTTCACTGCATGCGGCTCTCCACTGTGACCTACCAGTCCTTCGCGCTGATCGGGCAATC
>NZ_JAIZDA010000067.1 GCF_020404405.1 Novosphingobium sp. FKTRR1
TTATCTGGACAGTCTGCACCGCGCCTGACGCACCATTGATCGGTATGCTTCAGCGCAACGCAGGGGGGCATCAGGCCGGATGAAGCGCTATCCATAAGCTGGCGTAATCCGGCCTGATGACCACCGTCCCGCAGGCACGCAACGTGTGCGATCTGGAGTCGGGAGGGGGTCTGGGAGAGGGGCTGACAAGCTGTGGATATTTCAGGTGCGTCGATCGTCATTCAGGAGCGCCGCACGGCGGATGGCCTGGACTCCTACATCCCGGTAATCCTGCGTGATGGTGCGATCTATGATCTCCACCTTGAGCGCTACTTCCTCGATTTGCCGCTGAACGGTTCGCGTTCGCGACACTCGTTGCGCGCCCATGGCTATGATGTCCTGGTCTGGGTTCGCTTTCTCGCTTCGGCCCGTGGCAAGTTCGTTTGGCAAGCCGATGCCGATGATGTCGGTGCCTATCATCGTGCCCGGCGGCGCAGCGATGCTGAGTTCCGGATTTCGGCATCGACGTGGAACCGGGCGATTGCCTCGCTCGACAAGCTTTATCGATGGGCCGAACGGGAGGGCCTGATCGAGCGTACACCTTTTACGCATCGTCAGGTCTGGCGACGATCGCACGATGGGCGCCGGGCGGCGGTCACGGGCCGCAATGACGCCTATGAGCGGGCAGCCCGTCGTTCCGACGTCCGTTTCATCGATCTCACCGATTACCGCGCCTTCCGGGAAGTTGGTTTGCGCGGCCTGACCGTTGAAGGGACCGAGCGTCCTGGAGCGCGTGACCGCAATGGCGCGCGCAACGCGCTGTTCGCCGATCTACTGGTCACCACTGGCCTGCGCCTGGAAGAGGCATCCCACTTGCTCGCAGCCGAGATTCCGGTTTGCGACGCCCGCTCGGAACGTCAGCGGCGGGTCGAGCTTCCGGCAGCACTCACCAAGGGTGACAGGGGGCGCAGCATGCTGCTGCCGCGCCGTTTGTTGCCGGTGTTTGACGCCTACATCGCCGTTGAGCGAGCCGCAGCCGTCGCCAAGTTCGCACAGCGCCGTGGCTGGGAAGCCATCGACCGCCCGATCTTCATCCACAGCCCCTCATTCGGGCAGCGCGCATTGCATCTCGTTGGCGGTGGCACGATGGACATGGAGGTCGTCACACCGGATGAACGCGCAAGGCTTGTTATTTGCGCTGACGATGGAACGCCGCGCGAAGCCGCGGTCCTCTGGCTGACCGAGGTGGGCCATCCTGTGTTGCCCAACTCGTGGGAAGCGATCTTCGCACGGGCGAGCCGCCGCTGCACGGACGCCGGCATCCCGGTCCGGCTTAGCCCCCATCAACTCCGGCATTCCTTTGCAGTCCACATGCTGGCCATGCTGATCCAGCGCCGCCTCGCCGACGCAACGGCACCAGTGGGCGCCATGGAAGGTTATCGCCAGCTGGTCGGCGATCCGCTTCAACAGGTCCAGCGATTGCTTGGCCATTCGAGCCTCGCGACGACCTCCATCTATCTCGATCACCTCGCCACGCGTGCCGATACCGTCGATGCGGCAGTCGAAGAGCTGTTGGCACTCGTACCAGGCTATCTTCGATCATGACCGCTGCTCCACGCAAAGGACGCAAGGTCAGCTTCGAGAAAGAGGCGGCTGCGCCCCAAGCCGATCCATGGTCGCAGATCAGCACGCTGCGCTTCATGATTCATCCCTTATATGGCGGCGAGCTGCTCGTCGATTTCACGGGCTTGCGGCCGCGCGGCCTGGCGCTCGCTTTTGCCCGGAGCCTGTTCAAGCTGGCCGCACCGCGCGGTCCCATCATGGTACGTTCCTCCCTCAAGACATACGCGAACCAGCTGCCAAGCTTCTTTGCCTACCTGGCCGGGACAGGCGACCGGATCAACGGCCCTGCTGACCTTCGCGCCCATCACATCGATGGATTTGAGACATGGCTCAGCGCGCAGGGCAAGTCTCGCGTGCATGGACAAACCTATGTCGCCAAGGTCGTTTCCGTCCTACGTCGCATCGCGGACGACAGCCCCGAGCTTGTCGATCCCGGCTTGCGGGAACGACTGCGCTACGTCAGCTCACACGCACACGTTCGTTCCCGTCCACGCGATGCCTACAGTCCGTATGTAGCCCGCCAGCTGCGCGATGCGGCACGCGCGGATATCGCTGCGATCGAGGCGCGCTTGCGGTCGGGGCCGCAGTTCGAAGAGGTGCCGCAGATCGATGGCGCATATTGCAAAGCCCATGCTGCCATCGAGACATACGGTGTTCTGGGCTACCGTGATCCCACGTTTCAGAGCCTGTACAAGCTGCGCAAGAAGCGCGATCTCACCAGTGACAGGCTTAACCTGAGCCTCCACGCAGCCCACTATCTTACTGCCGACGATATCGTCCCGCTTCTTGTTCTGCTCTTAATCGAGACAGGGCTTGAGCTGGAGTGCTGCAAGTCGCTCACCCTCGATTGTCTGCGCAATGCCGCGGGTGGTACCGTCGATATCGCCTACACCAAGCTGCGGGCACACGGTGCCGAGCACAAGACAATACGGGTGCGTGATCGCGGCTCATCCACGCCGGGCGGTCTGATCCGACGCATCATCGCCCTATCGTCCAAGGCCAGGGTCCATAACTTTAGCGATAACCTTTGGGTCTATTTTCAGCCGGGCGAGATCACCGCAGGTATTCGTCAACTGCGCTTGAAGGTCAGTGCCTGGACGCAGCGCCATTGTATTACCGATGATCAGGGTAAACCGCTCCATCTGTGTCTTTCGTATCTGCGCAAGACGCACAAGGCCTTGTGGTATCTGAAGACCGAAG
Organism: Novosphingobium sp. FKTRR1; assembly: GCF_020404405.1. Lineage (GTDB taxonomy): Bacteria > Pseudomonadota > Alphaproteobacteria > Sphingomonadales > Sphingomonadaceae > Novosphingobium. The sequence goes on from NZ_JAIZDA010000067.1 coordinate 2,803, forward strand.
GCCACATGGCCCGCTTCGCCGTAGGTCATACCGTCGATATCGCGGCACGGCACTACGCCGATATTCCCTCCCTCAGACCGCTGCACGAGCAAACCGTGGCAGATGCCCTCGAAGAGGCGCTCGCTGGTCCAATGATCCTGCCTCCTCAAGACGAGGACCGGCTGCGCGGCAAGTTGGCAAGCCCTGATCCCGATGATGGGGGCATTTCAACCGCACTGCTCGATGGCGAACAAGACGTCTGGCTTGCAAGCTGTGGCAACTTCTATTCCAGTCCCTTCGCATCCGTCGGCACCCCATGCCCTACACCGTTCTGGGCCTGCCTCGATTGCCGCAACGCGGTCATTACCGCGCGCAAGCTGCCTGCTATTCTCGCCTTTCTCTCCTTCGTCGACGCTCAGCGGGTCGGCCTGAGTGCTGCTGAGTGGACCACCAAGTTTGGTCATGCCCATGATCGCATCGTTCAGCAGATCCTGCCTGCCTTCGCCGAAGACGTCGTGGCAAGGGCCCGTGCCCAAGTCGCGGACGACCCTCCCACGGTCTATCTGCCGCCAGAGGCACGGGCATGACCGCTGTCCAGCTTCTGGCGGAGAGCGGCGATGAGCGCGATGCCCTCCCTGTGCTTATGACCGCGCCTTTGCGCCCCGGCTGCGATCGCGCGCATATTTCACGATACGGCGATCCGGTGTGGGATCTGGCTCCCGGCGTATTTCGCGACAACGCCCGGCGCTGCCATGTCACGATACATTTCGGCGGTATCAAAGATCCATCCATTGCTGATGCCCTGCGCCAGATTCTCCATGCGCGGCTCAATGTCGATCTCCCCGGTCACCGTTCGCGGCTTGAGCCGGCCGGGGTGCGCGGCGAGGCCAACCGGACCTTGCGCTTTTTCGACTTCGTCAAGGCCCAGCTGGGGCGTTTCGATCTCGGCCGGGTCGATCAGGCTCTGGTCGATCGCTACGCCAGATCCTTGCGCCTAGCCGGGCTGCGCCCAGTTGCAGCGGCAGCGCTGCTGCGGATCATCTTTGACCTGCACGAGTTGCAGCATCATCTGCCGACTGCGCGCCTGTCCTTCGAACCGTGGCCGGGACGCAGTCCGTTTTCCGTGGCGGGCGCAAAGCATATTGCAGGGGAGAACCGGACGCCGCGCATTCCTGAAGCGATCATGACGCCGCTCCTCTCCTGGTCGTTGCGCTACGTGACCTGCCACGCAGGCGATATCCTTGCCGCACGGGCGGAACTTGATCGCCTTGAAGCAACGCGCAACCGTCTGCTTGCCGCTGAGGAAGCTCTGGATCCCGCTGTTCGTCGGTTACGGCAACGCCAACGCCTCCTCGACTATGTTGCATCCTTGCGGCAGCATGGGCGCGGCATTCCGATCTGGACCACGGCACATAACGGCGCAACGCGAACAGATCCGCAAACCGGCGCCGCCACGCCGCCGATCAACTACCACCTGATCCACCTCCATGCCGGTATCAACGCGCAGGCCGAACCTGCCATGCACCTTGGCCTGGCCACGGGTGCACCAGACCTCATCGCCGCTGCCATCGCAGAACTCGGCACCGAGATCGGCGGCATGGATACGCCCATTTCTGCCGATCCCGATACTGGCCTGCCTTGGCGCACCCGCTTCGATGCCAAGGTTTTGCCCCTCGAGGAAGTCATGCTGCAGTCCGCAGCCTATATCGTATGTGCCTTTCTCTCAGGCATGCGGGACAGCGAGATCCAAGCCATGAGGCGGGGATGCCTGTCTATTACCAGAGCCGAAGACGGTACGATCTTGCGGCATCGTATCAAGTCCACTGCTTACAAGGGCAAGCGCGGCGGCGGCGAGGAGACCGAGTGGGTGACCATCGCGCCGGTCGCTGAAGCCATCGATGTCCTCGAACGCCTTTCCGCGCGGGCGGGACAAGCGCGCGGAACAACGACCCTGTGGCCAGTCCTCACGCTTCGGGCCAATACCAAGACGCACGTCTCTGCAGAGATAGTCCGGCAACTCAACCGGTTCCGCGATCACCTCAACGACCAATTCGGATCCGCGCAGGCACCCGTCATTCCTGCCGGACCCGACGGCCGACCATGGCGTCTGACAACGCGTCAGTTTCGCCGCACAATCGCCTGGCACATCGCCAACCGGCCCTTCGGAACAATTGCCGGCATGATCCAGTACAAGCATGCCAGCGTTGCGGCTTTCGAAGGCTATGCTGGCAGCAGCCGGTCCGGATTTCGGGGAGAGATCGAAGCCCAGCGTGCGCTCGGCCAGATCGACGATATCCTTGTCTACTTCGACGAGCGGCAAAGTGGCGCACGCCTTGGCGGGCCTGCCGCTAACAGGGTCGGAGTTGTGCTTGATACTGCCGCCCACGAGTTGGCGCCGCTACCTGCCATGATTGCCGACCGTCCACGTCTGCGCACCATGCTGGGCAGTCTCGCGCGGACATTGCATGTCGGCCCGCTGGCCGATTGCTTCTTTGATCCGGCAACTGCCCTGTGCCTGAACCGGAGTTCGGAGCCAGGCGCAAGCGGGCCAATGATCTCCATGTGCGAACCGGTCCGCTGCCCCAATGCCTGCATCGCCGAACGGCATCGCCCGGCATGGCAGCGCGGTGCTGATGAGGCACGGTTGTTGTTGCGCGAGAAGCGGCTTCCAGAGCCGCAGCGGGTGACGCTTCAGGCCGAGGTGGCCAGAATCCAGCGTGTTCTTGAACAGATCGCACCGGGTACCGCCACACCGCATAACGGTATGGCGGGAGAGGAAGAGGAGGCGGGTTTGCGGGTGACGGATTGAAGGAGCGGAAGACAGTTTCCCTCCGCCCGTCGTGGAGACCTGCCATGTCCCGATCTCACCCTGCGACGCCACGAGCCGACGTTTATTCGCGCATCACCACCGAGATTGTATCTGCCATCGAAGCCGGTGCCGGCGATTGGCGCATGCCCTGGCACCATGATGGCGCTGCTACCACCAGGCCGCAGAACGTCACATCCCGCCGCCGCTATCGCGGCGTCAACGTGCTCGCGCTCTGGATTGCCGCAGAAGCGGCTGCCTATTCCAGCGGTCTTTGGGGGACCTATCGCCAGTGGGCATCGCTTGGCGCACAGGTCGGCAAAGGTGAACGCGGAACGACGGTTGTGTTCTGGAAACAGGCCGCATCGCGCGCCGATGATGATCATGACGATGGCGAAGCCGGACCCGGCCGCATGTTTGCGCGGGCCTTCACCGTTTTCAACCTCGCCCAGGTCGAGGGCTATGAACCCCCACCTGCCGCAGTTCTACCCGAGGGCGAGCGGTTCGGGCACGCCGAAGCTTTCGTCGCAGCCCTCAAGATCCCGATCACCGAGGGCGCCTACGATGCGCACTACCGGATCGACCTTGATCACATCTTCATGCCGACCTTTGCCTCGTTTCGGGATGCATCAGCACAGATGGGCACGCTTTTGCATGAGGCGGCCCACGCCACAGGGGCAAAGCATCGGCTCGACCGCAACTTTGCCGAACGTTTCAAGCGCGACAGCTTGGCGATCGAGGAAATTTGCGCTGAACTGACCGCATCGTTCGTGCTCGCCGACCTCGGGATCGCTCACCATCCGCGGGCCGATCATGCCGCCTACGTAGCATCGTGGTTGCGCGCACTCAAAGACGACCCTCGCGCCATCTTCACCGCCGCCAGCAAGGCGCAGGCGGCCGCCGACTGGATGCACGCCCAGCAGCCCCAGCCTGAGGAGATCGCCGCATGATCCGCGCCCCGAAAATTTGCGGTGGAAGTCACATTAGGGCTGGACTGTCAGGATAT
>NZ_JAIZDA010000068.1 GCF_020404405.1 Novosphingobium sp. FKTRR1
TCAAACGATCAGGCTCAACACCACATCAAAGGTGGGCGGAAATTAAGCGGAATGGTGGGCGGGATCAGTCCGGAATCCCGGGCCGGAATTCCTCGGAATGACGGGCGGCATTAAGTCGGAATCCGCACGGTGTGCCGAAAACGGCCCCGAAACCTGCGGCAATACCCGCCATCAGGATGATGCGGGTACTCTCGGCATCAAGCCGAAACATCGTGGCGAAGGCGCTGGCAAGGCTGCCGCCCAGCTGCACAGCCGTCCCTTCTCGCCCGGCCGAGCCGCCGAACAGGTGCGTGACAACGGTGCCGAGGAAGATTAGCGGCGCCATGCGCAAAGGTACGCCGCCGCCCGGTTCATGGACCTGCTCGACGATCAGGTTGTTGCCGCCTTCGACGCTGCGGCCAAACAGATGATAGAGCAGCCCGACCGCGAACCCGCCGACCGGCAGGAGGAACAGCAGCCATGGATGCGCAAAGCGCGTGCGCGTGGCAATATCCAGGCTCCAGAGGAAGGCTGCGCAGAGACTGCCCACCGCCGCCGCCATGGGAACAAGGAGCGCCAGCCAACGCAACACGGACAGAGCATGGTCGTGCCGGTCCCGAACAAAGGTCAGGACGTTCAGGTTCGACAGCAATATTGCGAATTTAGCGCGCACGATTCCTCCTTGTTGCGAAAACGCATCAGGTAGGAATCATCAGCCCGAAGGCGGTTCGGCCGAAGCCCGGCGGAAATCCATCGCCTTGCCGGCGCATATCGTATGGCGAATGCGTTTGGTCAAGCAGCAACGCATGCGGAGGTGGATCTGTACGGCAACTTCATGCCTCTCCTGCGCTGGAAGCTGTCAGTCGCCTTTCGGCCCGCAGCCGACCTTCTCCGGCATTCACGGCGATAAGGTCGCCGGTAACTTCGGCACGACGATCAAGCCCAAATTCCGCGCCTGAGAAATCACGCGCCTCACCCCCTCAGGCGACCATTGCGTACCTTTGCGCGGCGTTGGCTCTCGCAAATCCTTGCTCAACCACGTCGCGAGGCTGCGAAGAGTAGCATCTGGATCGTTGTTGAGCTTGTCGGCCACCAGCAATGCGATCCGACTGTCGGGAGCCAATCGCGGCGCCGCCTCGAGTATCACCCGATCAGCGTAGCCCGCTTCGACCAACGTTCGGCATGCCTTCACCAGGGTACGCTCGGAAAACGACCGCACCGGCGGCTTAAGCGCCTGAATACGCCGGAGCACCAAGCTCCAGGGTAAGTGCGGTCGCAACCGCTCGACGATTGGCAGCCATCGAAGCCGGCCATCGACCAATTCGTGAAGATGCTTTTCCTTCAAACTGTGGCGCAAGTCGCCTATCGCCGACGGGTCTCTCGCGCGCATCTTCGGATTTCCCGGTCTGGCGCCGCGCGCAACCGCGGCCTTCAGCCCTGCCCGCGTCCGCTCGCGAATAAGCGCACGTTCGAACTCCGCAAAGGCGCCAAGCATCTGTGTCATCAGCATCCCTTGCGGGCTGCTGGTGTCGATCGGATCATTGATCGAGCGAAAATACGCTCCCTTGGCGCGGAGCGCTTCGACGATTTCCAGCAAATGTGACAACGATCGTGCGAGGCGATCGATCCGCACAACCACGAGGGTGTCCCCCTGTCCCACCGCTGCGAGCGCGCTGGCCAGTTTCGGACGGCTGCGGCTAGCGCCGCTGGCCCGGTCCTCGAATAGGGTTACACAGCCTGCGCGTCTTAACTCACTAATCTGGGCGAAGGTATCCTGTTGTCGGTTGCCAAAATTGATGTCATCGCTGCCCTTCGCCTAGCCGTCGCCCTGCCATAATTAGTGGCAACGCCGTGGAGCCAAAAAAGCGCGCCGCACGGTCCTGCGCGGTGGTGGAATTCAAGGCGACACGAACTGGCAAGACCTTCGCATCATTGCTAGCCATGCAATTCCTGCAACAGCAATGCTCGTGACACGCGGATGGACATCGACAACGACAGGATCGACGCAGCGGTACTGGCGCTCTTGTGGCGCAACCTTGAATCTAGCGGCATGGCCTGGAAGGGTTTTGACTGGGCGTCGATGGAACGGCTGCACGCGCATGGTTTGATCTCAAACCCGGTGGGCAAGGCGAAATCGGTCCAGTTGACGACCGATGGACTTGCCAAGGGTGCGCGCCTGTTTCGGGACCTGTTCACGCGCTCCGCCGCCTCCCCCGAAACCGCCTCCGAAGAATGAGTTGCCGAATGGTACTCGACCTTCAAACGATCGGCTATCCCGCAGTGCGCGAAGCGTTCAACGACGTGCTGCAACTCTGCGTTGAAAGGCTCGGCAAGTCCGAATTGAAGCTGGCTGAAGAGGTTCTCGGCCTTGCCGAATTTGCCGGAATTTCCGCGAATGTCTCGGAAATGCTGGCGGACACAGCGCTCTATTCGCGAAAACCCTCGTCCTCCGGATCGCGCACCGCAGGCCGCCGAGCGATCGACCGCATCGCGCCCAGGCTCCCGCTCAAGCGCGATCCGCTGGGGGTGCATATCGCCGCCCGACTGCCGGCCGCACGTTTCTCCGTTTTGCTGGTCGAGCGCGTGCATGAGGGTGGCGGTGTCCTGGCGCGCGATTTGCTTGAGGACGGTGCCACGGTCCACGTCATGGACCGGGCGCTCGCGGCACAGGTTGCCGCCCTTGGTGGATTCCAGATCGCGGGGCGTTTCGTCGATCTCGAGCCATGGTACATCGGCTTCGGCATCGTCGTGCCGCTGCGCAAAAGCGAGGCCGTGGCGATCCGTCTGGGGATCGTGGACGAAGCGGACATCACGCAAGCACGCGTCGCACTGCACGAGCTGGTCTATCCGGCGCACCTCCACGACCTCGACCTCGTCATGCTCGCGCTGGAGCCGGCCATTACCGCACTGGCACACGCGATCGATACGGGCGACCTCGGCATCGACGACCTCGCTACGGGCCTAGGCGCGCTGCTGCCCGGCAAGCCCACGTCGAAGCGAAAGCGCAAGGCCTCTGCCCGATGAGCGATGCACTTGCGATGCGGCTGAACGCACTCGATGCCGAGACCTTGGCTGCCCTGCTGGTTCAAGGTGCCGAAGCGGACGAGAATTTCCGGCTGTGGCTCGAGGCAAAGCTGGCGGCGCGGGAGGCGCGCGAGCAGCGGACACCCCTCGATCCGGAACCCTTTCGCCGCCAGGCGGAAGCGCTGCTCGAACCTGCCCGCGCCATTCGCCCGAGGCGGCACTGGGACGATTCCCGTTCGGATATCGATGAATCCGCGCTCGAAGCTCTGATCGGACAAGCCGAGCCGTTCCTGGTGGCAGACAACGGCATCGATGCCTTGGCAATCCTGAGGCCCATTGCCGAAGCTCTAGTCGATACCTGGCCGGACTGCGCGGGCTGGGACGAGAGCCTGCACGAGTTTTTCCCGGTTCTCGACGCGCTGTTCGCCCGGGCCGCCCTATTGGGCGACATGCCCGAGGACCTGCGTGACGTCCTGGTCGATGAATTGAGTGATTGGCAGGACCGGATCGCCGAATATGGCGCCGGCGACGCCTTTGCCGCGGCCCTTGCCGCCGCCACGCTGGGGTGGGACGAGCCTGGCCTGTCCGATGTCCTCAGCGGGTGCACCGACACCTGGCCGCTTGACCGCAAAGACGATTGGCTGAACGCAAGACTGATCGAAGCGCGGCTTGCCGCGCTGGAGGCGATGGGGCGCACGGAGGGGTTTCTCAATCTCTCCCGCGCAGCTGAGCGCCATTGCGACCATGCCGTGATGCTTACGAAATGCGGCCGCTTCAATGAGGCCTTGGCGATCGCCCATGCCCGTTTTCGCGAGGCCGACAGTGTCTTGACCCTGGCACAGTCGCTTCGCGCTCAGGCTCAGCCCGATGCGGCCTTCGACCTCGCGCAATGGGGGTTGTTGTCGGCTGCCAAAGTTGATGTCATCGCAGCGTCCGGTGGAAGGGCTTCTGTGCCATAATTAATGGCAACTCCGCTCGTGCGTTTACACGCCCGGCAATTGATTTACCTTCCCGACCATGTCCGAAACCCCTTCCTGGCGTGCCGGCTTCGAGCTGGAAGTCATTCTTGGCGACCTCGGCGAGCCTCGTTTTGAGAGAGAGCTGCGCGAAGGAGAGGCCATGGACGAGGCCTCGCCCGCCTTCTGCCGAGCATTCGCGGCCAAATTGCGGGACCGGACAGGCCGCGCCTGGTCCGCCCCATCCGGAACCCCGAAGCAGCCCGGCTTTTATGTCGTCCCTGAATATGGGCTCGATCCACTGAACTGGCCTGAAGATCGCCTGGCAGGCGTAGAATTGCTGACCCCTCCCCTGCCCCTGGACGATGCCGAGATGGTCAGATCTGAGTTATGCGACGCGATCTACGAGATCGACGGCGATTTCAACTTCTTCGAAAGTGAGCATACCGCCAACTGCGGTTGGCACATCAACATCGATGCCGGGAATGGCCATCGGCTCGATCCCGACCGGTTCATCGTCGGCGTCGATGAATTGCTGCTGCTCGCGAACAACGACCGGCTGTTCAGCCGCTACACGGCCTTGCAGCGCCATGCCGTCGGCGTGCCGCTATTGCGGCATCTGGCGCATGATCCGACCGGCAAATTCCTGCTTGGCTCGGCGCTTGGTAACTTGCTCGAGGCCCGCGCCGGGCGCGACAAAGGCTATGCCGCCAATTTCGCCAAGCTGGACAAGGGCTACTTGGAGTTGCGCCATTTCAGCGCGGAAGCGTTCTTCAACGGCCCTCGCCTCACCGAACAACTCGAGCGCATTCCCGCCGCCTTCGACGTCTGGCCCACCTACAGCAAACCCTTCGAGCAAGCCTTTCGCCAGAAGTTTCTGCTGCTCTCGCGCTGGCTTGCCCGAAATCGCGACAAACTGGCGTGGAACCTGGCTCACGGCCTGGTCGCCGCCTCGGGCCAGGTTCATTTCGTCGACGAACCGCTCGGCCACGTGATGGCCGACGGCCTGGTCGAACTCAATCTGTTCGGGCGCGGCGCGTACGAGTATGTCGCCACCATCCGCGACATTGTCCTCTCGGATATCCCCGAAGCGGTCGCCCTGCTCGCGCTGGATCTTGCCGAGCTTTACAACCTTGGCGTCCGGCAACGGGTCAGCGGCAACAAAGCCTTCCAGCGCGCCGTGCTCCAGCTCGCGGCCTCGTTGCGGAAGGATGCAAGTCTTTCAAGCGCGGCCCAACTTGAGGCGCTGGCCCATGCGGAGGCACAGCGCCGAAAGATGCACCCGTACTCTGATGGGATCGCCGCGTCATAGCGTCATGGCAGACTAGGAACCCGGCTGCCCGCCACCATCGCGCAAGCGTCCCAGCACCCGCGCCGCGGCATTGTTCCCTACGGCCAGCTCGCGGGCATAGCGCAGCGCGGTGGTCGGCGACGACCAGCGTAGGGCCAGCGCGATCCCGGCGCCGTCTTCGCCCGCCGCGAACAAGTCCTGGGTCAGCCCCACCCGGAACGAATGGGCGCTAAGCGAGCGGACCGTGTCTCCTTCCATCCCGGCTTCCAGCTCAACATGGCCAAGGTCGATAGCCTCGAACACCCGGCGGCGCAGGATCGCCACCACGCCTTGCCGGGTGAGCGGCTTCTGGCCGATATAGTGCCGCTGAGTCTGCTCCCCCGCATCGTCTGGCGGACTGGTCAGCACGTTGATCCGCCGGAACACCGCCCCTTGCGTGATCCCGCTCGCCAGCAGCCAGGCCGAGAGGCGCGCCATGGTGTCGGGCGAGAGCCAAGCCAGAGCCCCCTCCCCCAGCTGGTCGGTCTTCGAATGCGCGATCTCAAGCCGCCCGCTCCCATCCACAGCCTGACTGAGATCGGCTACCGTTGCCCCGACCAGCTCGGAAACTCGCAGGCCTGCGTCATAGGCAAGGCTGATGAGCGCCGCATCGCGCTTGCCCGTGATGTCGGTACCGCACGAGGCGAGCAGCCCCTTGATCGTCACCCCTTCGGGCGGCGCCTGCCCCTCCGCCATCGCCTCGCCAAACCGCAGCGGCGCGGCCTGACGCTGCCGTTCGCGCCTCTTACGCCGGATCGCTTTCAGCGTGTCGCGAACCATCCCCGCCTGCGTTGGCAGCGGCTCCTTCTCGCCGAACCCGAGGATGCGGTGGATCCGGGCGATCGAGGCGATCCGCCGCGCCAGCGTCGCGGGTTTGGCCGGGGCCCGGATTTCCGATCCCTTGGCCAGCCAGTGAAGATAGTGGACGAGGCTTTTGTCGGGTGCCAAAGTAGAGCGCAATTGCGTGCACTGAACTCCAATCGTCGCGCCATATTGGGCTGCATTCAATCTGCACGGCATTCGGCGTGTTGTTCGCGCTACTGATCGGAGAACCGCTTTGC
>NZ_JAIZDA010000069.1 GCF_020404405.1 Novosphingobium sp. FKTRR1
CCCGCACCTTCCCGCATATGCTTGCGGCGAGCGGTATCAGTCCAGGGCATGTGCTTCCTCCATCGTCTCGACAACGACGCTGAATCACAACCTACTGATATCGCTCAACCACTTTTCGCTCGGGCTCTTAGAACTCTGGCGCAATGAATGTGATCTTCGAAAGCCCCTTCGAAAGGAGAAGATAAGAACGTGATCACGACGGCGATCCGGATCTCAGTTTCTCAGTTGCGCTATATGCCCGGAGATACCGCATGTAGGGTCTGGAAGTCTTTCGGACGTAGGTTTTCCCCTCAACCACAAATCCGTCCAGCTCATGTTGCCTCGCGTATGCGTCCAAGTCGGTTAGGTTGTTGATAAAGCCTTTCCCTTTGAAATTCAGCGACGTGTTGCATAATACACCGAAGCCTGTCAGCTCTCGGAAGGCGGTGAGAAGGTCGTACATTGGCGGGTTGGACGCTGGCGTCACAGTCTGAAGGCGGGCGGTTCCATTGACGTGCGTGACGGCAGCCAATGCGTCCGTCGTGGCGCGGTACGTGTACAGCATGTGGGGGCTATCCGTGTCGCAGCCGAACCATCGCCCGGCATCCTCCTTCGTGCATATAGGGGCGATCGGCCGGAACTGCTCTCGTTGCTTGATTTCGTTGAGGCGTATCCGCGTCTCGTCACGAAACGGCTCGGCTAGGATTGACCGGTTTCCAAGGGCCCGCGGTCCTATCTCGAACTTACCGTGGACCCATCCGAGTATGAGGCCGCCTTCAAGCAGACGAGCCACAACACGAGGATCCCCGTCGAACACGTCGTAGGCCTCGATCTCAATGGCTCCCGATTGACGGAAATCGAGGCCCGAATAGACATCCCAGTCGATCTTCGCGTCACCGGTATATCGTAGTTGCGCATCGATCGCAGTGCCGATGGCGGCACCTGAATCGTTAGCAACCGGTGGAACGAATACGTGCGAGAAAAACCCGCATTCCCTCCATTTGCTGTTCCAGTCGCAATTAAGTCCGCATCCGCCGGCGATGACTAATGGCCTCCCTCTTTCCAGGTTTTCCTCCGCGAAACGAAGGAATCGGGAAAAGATCGCATCGCTAAAGATGCCTGCGAAATTTCTAAACTCAGGGTCGTCCAGGCCGACGTTTAGATGTGGCGCCTCGGCTAGCCGGTCGTAGTCGATCAGCTTGGCGTAGGAGCCGTCAAGGAGATGCGAGATCAGCAATTGCTCCCTTTCGGTAGGCGTCGTCCTAGTCGAGAACGAGGCCAGCGCCATGAGCTTGCCGGCATCCGAGGCTCGCGGATAGGGACCATCCTTAGGAAATGTCGGGTCAGCCAGGCCATAGGCCATTCCGTATCTGTTTCCCGGCTGAGTCATGACATCAGCGAGCAAGGTGATTTCCAGGCATTCGTCGATTTCGTAGAACGAACCCATCTCGCCCTCCCAGATCAGGGCGTAGCATCTGGTTCCCCTAGGCAGATCTGACATGCCGAAAGCGCATAAGATGTGGGCACGTTCGTGGGACGACGAGAAGTAGTCGGTTTTACCCCTAAACAAGCGTCCAGCGTCCATGATTGCGTCTTCAGGCCGGATGCCGCGGTATCCCCCATTTCGGTGAGAACCGAACCGATACTCATGATGATCCAAGGGCCACCACCCACTCATGCAAAGAACCTGGGGCACCTTGTCCAGGTTGGTGGTCGCATCTAGCAGTTCCGGAATCGTGAGATTGGAATAGCGATACCCTGAATCCTTCTCCGCCTCGATGGAAAACACCAATCGCCGGTCACTGATCAGACAGACCGCACCATCGTGGCCAGGGTTGTAGGAAAGTATATCCATACTTCGAAGGTTTCCGTAACAGCCTGAGAGAACGTCGGAAGATCGTCTGGCATGAAAACTCGAAAACTCAAATACTCTTCAGTCTTTAACCGACACGCAATCCGCTCCAGCACAAAACATACCTGTAACTAAGTCAATGGTCATTTGGCGCCAGCTAAAGCCCTTGCATGTCAGATAGCTATTAATGGCGCGATTTTTTCGTGCGAACGAACCTATTTTGGCGGCAGCGATCGCGAAGCGCATGCTACGCGGAATGGCCGGTTTCGGTGGAACCCGACGTTTTTGCAACGTAAGACCCCATGACTGCCAGAGCCTCGGAGGCTCGAATCTGAGATGCTGATGATGGATTTGTCAGCAGCGGAGACGAGTCATGACGGAGACGGTGAAATACGTTGGTCTGGACGTTCATAAGGAAACCATTGCGGTCGCGGTTGCCGATGGGGAACGCGGAGGCGAGGTGCGTTTCGTCGGCACGGTCGCCAACGAGGACGATGCGATCAGGAAGCTGGTCAAGCGGCTGACTGGACCGGGCGTGACGTTGAACGTCTGCTACGAAGCTGGTCCCTGCGGGTATGGCTTGCATCGGCTGCTGACGAAGCTGGGACAGAATTGCATCGTCATCGCCCCCTCGATGATGCCGCGGCGCCCGGGTGACCATGTAAAGACGGACCGGCGTGACGCGATGACCCTGGCGCGGCTGCTACGCGCTGGCGAACTCACCGCAATCTGGATACCGGACGAAGCGCACGAGGCGGTACGCGATCTCATCCGCGCGCGACGCAGCGCGCAAGATGATGCCATCGGAGCCAAGCAGACAGTGCGCAGCTTCCTGTTGCGTCATGATCGTCGTTTCGGCGGCAAGGCGGCCTGGACGAAAATGTACTGGCGGTGGTTGTCCGAGCAGCGGTTCGATTTTCCCCACCAACAGCTGGCATTCGAGGAAATGCAGAAGCGGGTGCTGGAGGCGCAGGCACGGGTTGGGCGCTTAGAAGCGGCGCTGACTGAAGCGGTGGACGCATGGTGTTTTGCGCCGCTGGTCCGCAATCTACAGGTCCTGCGCGGTATCAGGCTGGTCAGCGCTGCGACGCTGGTCGCTGAAGTAGGCGATCTCACCCGCTTCGACAATCCCAAGCAACTGATGGCGTATGTCGGCTTGGTGCCGTCCGAGCACTCCAGCGGCGCTCGGACCAAACGGGGCCGGATCACCCGCGCGGGCAACGCGCAGGCACGAACCATGCTGATTGAGGCGGGCTGGTCGTATCGACTGCCCGCTCGCGAGGAACGACGCTACCGTGAGCGGGTCATCGACTTGTCCGAGGACATCCAGGCGATCGGGTGGAAAGCGCAGGTTCGCCTGTGCCAGCGCTACCGTCGCCTGGCGGCCACGGGCAAGCCTCAGCCCAAGGTGACCACCGCGATCGCGCGTGAACTGGTCGGCTATGCCTGGGACATCGCCCGTCGGGTGTCGCCGGCGATAGCCGGCTGATCCACCCACGACATTAACGAGAGGAGGCGCCAGCGCACCAACTGCATAGCCTTGGCCGGCGTGCCGCGGGCACCCGACTGTGATGGGCAATCCACGGTGTACGGTGGGGCAGGTTCGTCCGACGCCCGAACTTAGACGGAGGATAGGCCCAGCGACGGATACGGGTAGTGCGGTAATCAACCCGCGGATGAGAGCATGATCAATCGTCGTCGATCAGGCGCCCGCGGCACACCCGCCAAGGTCAATGCGACCGCTGGTCTCGAGGCCAGCGAAGGAGTAAACTCGGCCAGCGTCTCGGATGGCAGTCATGAGAGCGGTGTTCTCAGGCCACGGCGGTCCACGGCATGAGTTCGCCGACGGCGTTGGCCGGGTGACCCGCGGCGAGCTTGGAGAGAGTCTCGGCCATCCATGCATGTGGGTTGATATCCGAGATCTTGCAGTTCTCGATGAGCGTGGCGATCACCGCCCAGTTGTCGCCGCCCTCGTCAGAGCCTGCGAAGAGTGCATTCTTGCGATTGAGGGCCAGAGGCCGGATCGACCGCTCGACGGTGTTGGAATCCAGCTCGACGCGGCCGTCATCAAGGAACAGCGTCAGCCCGGGCCAGCGGGTCAGCGCGTAGCGGATGGCATCAGCAAGCTTGCTCTTGGCGCTGACCTGCCGGAGGCGTGCCTCGAGGTAGACGTGCAGGTCATCGGCGATGACGCGGGCTCGTTCGGCGCGTACGGCGCGGCGCTGCTCCGCGGAGGTGCCGCGAACCTCGTCCTCGATCACGTAGAGCATAGCGATCCGGCGCAGCACCTCGGTCGCAACCGGGGACTTGTCCGCCAGCTCGTAGAACTTCCGGCGCACGTGTGACCAGCAGAATGCGAGCTGGATCTGCTGCCGCCGCTTGGCGAGCGCGGTGTAGCCGCCATAGCCATCAACCTGCAGGATGCCGGCGAAGTCACCAAGATGCGCCTCGGCGCGTTCGCCTTTACGATCGGCGGCATAGACATAGGCCACCATCGGTGGATCGCCGCCGCCCCATGGTCGGTCGTCACGGGCGTAAGCCCATAGCTGACCGGTCTTGGTCCGCCCGCGCCCTGGATCGAGCACCGGTGCGGTGGTTTCGTCGGCAAACAACCGCTCCGATCGTCGCAATCGCTCGAGAATGTGATCCCGCAAGGGTCGCAGATACCATGCTGCCCGCCCAACCCAGTCCGCCAAGGTTGAGCGGTCGAGCTGGATACCCTGCCGCGCGTAGATCTGGGCCTGGCGGTAGAGCGGCAGGTGATCAGCATACTTGGCAACCAGGACCTGTGCGATCAGCGCCTCGGTAGGGATGCCGCCCTCGACGATCCTTGCCGGGGCCGGTACCTGGACGATCGCGCCCTCGCACGAGCGGCAGCCATAGCGCGGGCGGCGCGTGACCAGCACGCGGAAGGTGGTCGGCACGACGTCGAGACGCTCAGCCACGTCCTCGCCGATCTGGTGGAGCGCGCCTCCGCAGCAGGGGCAGGTTCGATCATCCACGTCGACAATCTGCTCGATCCGCTCGAGATGCGCCGGCAGTGCACCGCGGTTGGCCTTGCGCGGCCGTTCGCCACCAGCCTTCGTGATTACCGCGTCGCGTGCAGCACGCGCCTGACCGAGCGCTATCTCGATATCTTCAAGGCAGAGTTCGAGTTGGTCGGGATCGAGTTGCTCGGACTTGCGGCCGAACCGGTGCCGCATGAAGACATCGATGATCGACTGCAGCCGCTCAATCTCCGCATCGGCCTCGCCCTTCGCGAGTGCCAAATCTGCGGTAGCGGCACGTTCGGCTGCCACCAAGCGGACCTGTTCCAGCGCGAACGCACGGAGCGCTTCGACGTCCTCGGGAAGGTCCGCATCGATGAGCATGACGAGAGTGAATCAGCCGAAGAACGCCCCGTCAACCGGCAATCTGTGGCGCGATCGGACGGCGTCCGCCGTGTACCCGGCGCCAGTCCAGACCCTCCAGCAAGGCGGCGAGTTGAGCGGCGGTCAGCCGCATCACACCGTCCTGGACCCCCGGCCAGCGAAAGCCTCCTTGCTCGAGCTTCTTGGCCATCAGGCAGAGGCCAGTGCCATCCCACCACACCAGCTTGACCCGGTCCGCCCGCTTCGCCCGGAACACGTAGATCACGCCTGAGTAGGGATCGCCGCCGTACTCCTTGCCGACCAGCGCGGCGAGCGCGTCGGGGCCTTTGCGGAAATCCACCGGGCGCGTGGCGACCATCACTCTCGCACCGGCAGCAGGTCCGATCATCGCGTTGCCCGGAGCGCTTCGATCACCGCAGCAATCAGGCTCGCATCGGCGTCACGGCCAATCTTCACCGCCACTCCATCGATCTTCAACTCGACGGCTGCCGTGCTCGTTCGCCGTCGGCGCCGCGAACGACGTGTGGGAGCCGGATCAGCTGCATCAACCGCATCGATCACGGCAGGCACAAAGACAGGCGCTTCCGACCGTCGCGTTGCTGGAATGAGGCCCTCAGCCTCGAACTGCTTCCGCAGATCCCGCCGCCAAGCGTAAACTTGCGACGGAGCCAGTCCGTGCCGACGCGCGACGGCGCTGACACCTTCACCAGCGTAGCACTCGGCAACGATCGAGGCCTTCACCTCGGGCGGCCAGTCCCGCCGCTTGCCAGCACCCGTGAAAACCTCAAATCGCTGCGCGCCCTTGCTCACAGGATCATCACCCGAGATTATCATAGTAGCAGCGCGCCCCAGTCCGTCAGAACACAAAGACTCGGCGCTGCTTCCTACAACCGCAAGGTGGGGTCAGGGCTCCGCTTACTTTGCAACTACACAGGAGCGGCGTGAGTTGGGTAAGCGTGGCCTGGAGGCCGCCTTGCGTTGCGGGCTTGCGATAGGCTGATTGCCGCTCTTTTTGGGAGCGGTGACGTTGGACGATAGCGAGCTTGATGGAGCAAGTGATCATACGAGCGGTCGTAT
>NZ_JAIZDA010000070.1 GCF_020404405.1 Novosphingobium sp. FKTRR1
CCCGCACCTTCCCGCATATGCTTGCGGCGAGCGGTATCAGTCCAGGGCATGTGCTTCCTCCATCGTCTCGACAACGACGCTGAATCACAACCTACTGATATCGCTCAACCACTTTTCGCTCGGGCTCTGAGGCGCGGGTCAAAGTCGCGGCGGGCGGTGACCCGGCGATGGAGAAGCGCAAGCAGAAGATCCGTTCGGAATTCCTTTCCGCCCAGACATTCGAAGCGGTGGCACGCGAGTACATCGATGAGATGATGGTGCAGAACGGTCGCGCGGATGCGACCATCATCAAGGCCAACTTCTTCCTCGACCAGCTGACGGCCGCCATCGGCAGCCGTCCGATCGATGAGATTGAGCCGTTCGAGGTGCTGGCTCCCCTCAAGCGCCTCGAAGCGAAGGGCAAGCACGAGACCGCCAAAAAGACCCGATCCTTTGCGAGCCGCGTGTTTCGCTATGGAGTTGCCACGACGCGCTGCAAAGGCGACCCGACGACGATGCTCCGCGGGGCGCTGATCACGCCCAAGGCAAAGCACTATGCAGCGATCCTTGAGCCGAAGGATCTTGGTGGGCTGCTCCGTGCGATCCAGGACTACACTGGCAACTTCATCACCCGGTACGCCTTACTCATTGCACCCCATGTCTTTGTACGCCCTGGCGAGCTGCGGCATGCCGATTGGAAAGAGATCGACCTCGAAGAAGGCGTCTGGCGCATCCCAGAGGGAAAGATGAAGGCGCGCCGCCCTCATGCCGTGCCGTTGTCCAAACAGGTAGTCGGGTATCTCAAAGAACTTGCCGAGATGGTCGGCACTGAAGGGTACGTGTTTCCGTCAGCCCGCGCGTCCGTCCGCCCGATGAGCGAAAACACCTTGAACGCCGCTTTCCGGCGGATGGGTTTCACGAAGGACGAAGTCACCGCGCATGGTCTTCGGGCTACGGCCTCCACCATGCTGAATGAAAGCGGCCTCTGGAATCCGGACGCGATTGAACGCGGCTTGGCGCACGGTGACAGTAATGCCGTTCGCGGTGTTTATCACCGCGGCAAGCACTGGGAGGAACGTGTCCGCATGGCGCAGTGGTGGAGCGACTACCTCGATACGATCCGGGAGGGCGGCAAGGTCATCAAGGGCGCGTTTGTGGGAAGAGCCTGACCAGGATTTCGAATACCGGTAGGGTATAGCTGGAACTGGGACTTACCAGTCATTCCGCCGCCACAAGGCCAACGACAGGTCATTCGCCAAAACCAGACATCCGCACCGACCTGCCCCCGAGTGTAACCCGCACTTCTAGCGATCAATTGCATCCAACTTGATCTGCTTGAGCTTAGATATGTTCTCATTGGAGCCGCCGATCTGTATATCTCTCCGAAGGCCGTGTTCGGCATCACTTGGGAGGGGGCCATGGACGGGTTAGGGTCTTCAGAGGCGCGATGCCTCTCACGCTGATACCGATATCGCATGGAACTCTTTGTCACGGCTCGCGGTGGACCGTTTCCGACGAGGACGATCTTGCCAGCAAGGTCGCGCGCTTGGCGCTTGGGCAGACGCGACATGTAGCAGCGATCCTGACCGGTATCGACAAACGGCCGCCTGTCACCCGCGCGGACACGGCGGCCGGTGCGATCAAACTGCTGACCGTGCCGAAGGATAAGCCCCCGTATCATCGCGATGGCTGGGTTTTCCAGGCGATCTCATGGATCGCGGCGCACCGTGCCGATGCCGGAGCGGTGATCCGCGCGCCGCATATGATTCATGCGCACAAGGGCTTTGATGGCTTCCAGTTGAAACTCGATGAGTCCGGCCAGACCGTCTCAGCGGTGGTGATTTTCGAGGACAAGGCGACGGAGAACCCGCGCAGCACGATCGCTGGAGATGTGTGGAAAGGCATCCGAGATCTGGAAAGCGGACTGCGCATGAACGAACTGATCCCGGAGGCTGGCGGCCTACTCGAAGCCCACCAGCAACGATTTCCCGAACTCGATATTGACGGTGCGGTGGAACGGATAGCCTGGGAGGAAGCCCGGCATTTTCGTGTCGCGGTCACAGCCGACATAGCTCATGACAATGACGACGCGCGAGCTGCACTGTTTAAGGGGTTTGACGAGGTTGCGCCTGGGCTCGCGAGTCGCCGCCAAGCGGAAACCATTGCGATCCCGAAGCTGCGCGACTGGATGAAAGCTTTTTCGGCTAAGGCGATCAAGCAAATCGAGGCATGGCGGGACGATGTTTGATCCTGTCACGATCGACCTTATCAGGGGCGCACCGCCACTTGGCGACCTCGACTTTTCCGAGCTGCCCCAACGCTTCACCAATGCCTTCGCCGAAATCGTCGCAGCGCGAGTCCGGCTGCGAGGTGCCGCAACGGTCGAGCAGCGCGGCGAAGCCTTTATTGAGCTGCTTTCGGAGATGCGCCGTCTGGCGGCGGCGCAGGAGCTGCTCGTCGCAACTGCGCCGGAGCGTGCCGACCGCGCCTCGGCCGCATTCGTGGCCGGCACCGCACACCAGCTGTGCCTCATGGCCGAGACCGTCGTAGCCGAAGGCGAGCCGTGTTTTTCCAGCATTAACGCTATCCATGCCGATCATGACATCTGCGCGACGCTGCTGTTCTTGATCGCGGACTCGCAGAGCGACGCTGCCGAGATGGCCAAGCGGCTCAAGCGTCCGGACGGCGACCTGAGCGCCGAAGGTCGACTGGTCGCCGCGATCGCCGACTTGGCTACTGGCCGTCTGCGCGAAGTGATCACAAGCGAGGTCGACGAAGACAATTTCGAATTCTACGATCCTCCGTCTGATACGACCGCCAGCGGTATCGCAGTGGAAGCGCTTCTTCGCCGGCTGCACGCGGGCGTCATCCAGCTCGCGCGTGAGCTGCTCGTTCCACCACACGAGGGCGTCGCGGCGGATGCGATCCCGGAATCGCGCCGCATTTTCGCCCAGGTGCGCGACCTTTCCGTCACCCCGATTGAAGGTGTGTTCGAAGAGGATGGTCCCGAGGTCTTCAGTTCCTTTCCCGGTCCGCTCCACATCGCCAAGCTGCTGCTGGCGGTGTCGGGCGATCTGGCCGAAGCAGCACTTTGCCGGGTTCCTGCGCCGAATGGCATCGACCCAAGCGCGTGGTGGCAGGTCATTCGCCGGGCCGCGCGCAAGCGCCCCTATCTCTGGCGAAATCACCGCGAGGCGCTGGAGAAGGGCTATCTCGCGAAAGGCGTTTCGGCGGCGGTCAGCTTCCCAACCGGGGGAGGCAAGTCGACGCTGGCAGAACTTAAGATCGCTGCGGCGCTGCTTGGCGGCGGACAGGTCGTTGTGCTCGCGCCGACACTGGCGTTGGTCGACCAGACCGCCTTCACGCTTGGCAATGCGTTTAAGGACTATACCGTTCTCGGCGATCTCGACGACGAGATCACCTTCTCCGACGTCCTCGAGCTTCCGGAGATAATCGTCACCACGCCCGAGCGCTGTCTCGTGCTGCAGTCGATACAGCCGGAAGCATTCGCGCAGGTCGCGCTCGTGGTGTTCGACGAGTGCCACCTCATTCATCCTCGCGAATCCGACCGCAGCCGGCGGGCGATCGACGCAATGCTGTGTATCCTAAATCTCACTAGCTATGCGCCCGGTGCCGACCTGTTGCTCGTATCTGCGATGATGCAGAACGCCGAAGAGATGGCCGGCTGGGTGGCCGAGCTCACCGGCCGCCCTTGCCTCCCGCTCGACCTCGCTTGGAAGCCGACCCGCCAGGCCCGCGGCTGTGTGGCCTATGAAGCCGCGCGCATCACCGAGCTCAACGAACTGCTCGCCACGGAACAGCTCACCGCGACCACTAAGGGCGTGCCCAAGCCTCTCGCAAGCCGCCTCGATGCGGCGCCCTTTGCCTTTTTCTGCCTGCGGCAGACCTGGGCGACCCGCAAGCGCGACGACTATGCGCTGATGGCGCTGCTTGACGAGGCGGTGCCGTTCGCGACCGGCGTGTCAGAAAAATCCGGCGACTGGTATATGACGCCGAACGGCAACATCGTCGCGGGTACGATCGCCGCGGCAGCAGCCGAGGACGGCCTAAAGACCCTGACCTTCGTCCAGAGTACGATCGCCGCCGAATCCACCGTCCGGCATTTTCGTAGCCTGCTGCCCAAGCGTCGCGTCGTGCTCACCGAGGAGGAGCAAGGTTGGCGCAAGCTGGTCGAGGAAGAGATGGGCGGGCCGCAGCACTGCTATCTCAAGCTAGACGCTTCCGGCCAGGTTGATGGGAGCGCCACCAGCCATCACGGCCAGCTGCTTAAGCCCGAGCGCATGCTGCACGAGTCGTTATTCAAGCGGCGTGACGGTGTCGACGCCCTGTTCGCCACTTCGACCCTGGCGCAGGGCATGAACCTGCCGAGTGACGTGGTCCTGATCGCCGGCGACAGCCGCTGGGACGTGTCGGACGACAAGTTCAAGCAGCTGGACGCGCACGAACTGCTCAATGCCGCCGGCCGGGCCGGGCGTGCGGGCGAAGGCGGCCAGGGCTTTGTGCTGGTGGTGCCGAGCAAGATCATAAACATCGATGATGATGACAATACGATCCATCGCCACTGGATGTCGCTCCAGAGCATCTTCTCGCAGTCGGACCAGTGCTTGAAGATCGATGACCCGATAACCGGCCTGCTGGATCGCATCCACATGCAGGCGCACGAAGGCAATGAGGACTATTTCCTTGCCCGACTGCCAGTCGGCGAGTCGGATGCGCCCGACGAACCCGCCAAGGCCATGATCCGTCGATCCTTCGCCGCGTACCGCAAGCGCCAGGAAGGCAAGGCCGAGTGGATTGAAAGCCGCATCGTCGCAGCGCTTGCGCGCCGTGACGAGCTGGCGCCGAAGCAGGACCTGAACTGGCTCGAGCGAGTGGCTGCCTCCGCGGGGCTACCCTATGAGGTCGTCGCCAGCCTGGCTGCGCTGATCGAGGCGGGGGCGTTTGACGGTGACAGCACGGACTGCATGAATACGTTGTTTGACTGGATCGAGGCCAACCCGACCTGGTTGATGCACCTGATCAGGCCCAACGACATCGAAGGGCTGTTTGGGAAGGACTATCGTGCGATCGCCGGCAATGCCGCCAAGGCGAAGGTCGCCTTGCCGCAGATCAGGCCGCTGCTGACCGCATGGATGGCGGGAAAGCCGCTCTGCGAACTCGAACGGGCGATCGGAACCAAGGAGCATCTTATCAAGACCTGCGAGACCGCGCGGCACTTCGCGGTTCGCCTTGTTCCGGACTTGGCCTTCGTCGCCGGCCTGCCGGCACGCATACTCGCGGCAAGAGCCGTGGCGGCTGGAAAAGAGCCTGTCATGCCGATTGTCTTGCAGACTTTGAGCGGCGTGGTCCGCAAGGGCTGCGCAAGCGCTGAGCAACTCGCGAACGCGGTGCATCTGAACTCGGATTCACGGCCCGCTGCTCGTGCGCAGTTCCTGCAGATCGAGCGCCATATTCCAGCGGGCGAACCCTTCGAGACTTTTGACACCGTCCTTGAGCGGGTCCGGCATGCTCATCTGCTCGCAATGTTCGACGAACTCTAGCAACTCTGGATCAACCAATCAGCCTAGCCGGCCGCGACCGGGGGTGACTCATGGCGACGGTCAAAGCGTGAGCATGTCGGCATAGTCCAACGTAAGCGGTGTTTTCAGACCACGGGCGTCCAGGGCACGAGCTCGCCAACAACGTTGGCTGGGTGACCGCCGGCTAACTTCGTGAGCGTGTCGGTCAACCAGACGTGTGGGTTGATGCCGGTCAGCT
>NZ_JAIZDA010000006.1 GCF_020404405.1 Novosphingobium sp. FKTRR1
CCCGCACCTTCCCGCATATGCTTGCGGCGAGCGGTATCAGTCCAGGGCATGTGCTTCCTCCATCGTCTCGACAACGACGCTGAATCACAACCTACTGATATCGCTCAACCACTTTTCGCTCGGGCTCTAAGACCGCAAGCAGATTTGAGGATGCTTTACCTAAGAACGTTATGGAGGGATTATCGGTATCCTGAAAAACCTCGTGCATTCGAAAAGACTGGCTATTTGTGACTCTATCAAAGTAGAGAAACTTCTTCATAAATGGCCTGTAGAGCGCGGACTTAACCTTGGTCTGTTCAAATTTTATCTCTGTACGAGACGCAAGGCGCTTATCTAATTCTCTGTGCCATTTAATGTCTGTGCTCGATTTATTGCCGGTCACTAGCGCTCGGTTGTAGGCAGCGATTAGATAGGTCATCTTGTCCGAGACTGAAGCGGCCCCGTCTCCATAGGCCCACTCGTCTTGTTTGGTCTGAACGCCGCTTGAAACGAGTTTGAAAATGGCCCTTGTAGCTGTAGACCTCGCGTCAGTTTTCGTATTCACGTCGACGAGTGGCAAAAATTCGCTCCAAGAGTCTTCAGCTTGGTTCAGCCAATCGTGCTTTCCATCTGGCCTAATTTCTTCTGTCTCCAATCCGCCAATGGATTGTGTGTGAGCGAGCCAAGATAGCTTATCCTCAGCAGTCTCCATCTCAGGGCGACGCGCATAACGTATACGTGCGCCGGATTTGCCTTTTCGTTTGACCATGAGCGCGATCATCACGCCCGTCTGAATACCAAAGACATTGTGCGTCGTGCCGGAAAGCTTAGGATTCTCTCGAACGTCTCCGCCTAAGTCCATCAGCCAGATTTCATTGAATTCCCGCGCCACCACTTTGCGGAAACCGTCATAAGCTGCTTTTGCAATAGGCTTTCGGCCTATGACGAATGCGACAATGCCATCATCTGGAATGCGATCAGATGCCCAACGAACGAAGCGCGTATACATGTCATAGACGCTGCTTTTGTTCTGCGCCGTGCCCTCTTTGATGTAAGTCTGCTTGATACGCTCATCTACGCGCGCATAAGCTCGGTTAGCATTGTCCTGATTATAGTTTTCCTGCCACGCATTATAAGGCGGATTGCCGATTATAACGCTGATTTTGCGCCGATTCTGCCGCTTAATCCGCTCGACGTTCTCATCCGTGATCGAACCGAACATATCGAACTGGTGGCCCGAATAGATTCCCAAGGCCGCCACATTGTCCAGCGTATCGACCAAGCACAGGTTCTCGAACTCGGCAAACTGCCCTGTGATCGCCTGATAGGTTGCTTCGATGTTCAGGTTGGCCACGTAATAGGGCAGGATCGCAATCTCGTTGGCGTGCAGCTCTTCCTTGTATTTGTGGCGCAGCTTGTCGCCATGCCCGCGAAAGCTTTCCAGCAGTTCCACGATGAACGTGCCAGTGCCGGTGGCCGGATCGAGTATTTCGACGCCCCGGTCTATCAGGTTCTTGCCAAAGTGCTTTTCGCAGAGCCAATCGGTGCTGCGGATCATGAACCGCACGATCTCGCCCGGCGTATAGACCACGCCCAGCTTGTCCGCCGCCTTCGGATTGTAGACCTTGTAGAAGTTCTCGTAGAGGCCCTTGAGAAAGCCCTGCTTTTCCGAATGAGTGGAAATCACCGCAGCCGTGGCGGCAATGCCCGAATAGTAGGGGGCAAGCGCGCGCAGCAGCATCGATTTCTCGCCGCGCGCGAAGAGCTTGTCCTCCAGCTTGTAAAGCTCGCTCGCCACGTTGTTCTGGCGGTGGAAGTCAGGGTTGTCGAAAACCTTGGCGAAGATGTCTTCGGTCAGGACGTGCTGAATCAGCATTTCCTGCACATCGTCGCGGCTCACTGCCGGATTGATGGCGTCCTGTGCGTGCTTCAGGAAGGCTTTCTCGGCCTTGTCGAAATCCTTCGAAGCCTTGCGCTTGTCAGCAATAAGGGCACGTAGTGCGTCCAGCACGGCTGGCAGGTCCGCCGCGAACTGCTTCACCGCCTTGTTGAACTCGGCAATCTCGCGCCGTTCATGCGCGAAGAACCGCGTCAGAAGGCCATAGAGCGCGTCGGTATCGTCCATGGCCACGCGGGCCAGTTCGGTGCCGTCCTGCACCAGCACGGCGGTGTGATCGTCAGAGAAGATGATATTGTCGCGCGGGTATCCCTTGCGGAACTTCGCCGCAATTTCCGCGTCCAGATCGTCGTCAGCGTCTTTGGCTTCCCAATATCCGAACGGAACCCGCAGGGCGTGTAAAAGAGCGCCATCGACGTAGATGCGGTTCTTTTGCGGTGTTACAATATCGTGCTCAGGCACAAAGCTTAGGTCTTGCGACCGTCCCCACCGCTTTAGCAAATCCTTGAACGCCTCGCGCAGCACGCTTTCACGGCGGCTACCGGACACTGTGCGCAGCCGGTCAAGTTCGGCGCGATATTCGTTGATTAGCTGACGGCTCAAAGTCTTGCCCCTTTGCGCAAGGCTTAGCAGTGCCGCCGCCGCCGCGCCAAGGGGTTACGCCAAGCCTTTGCCGCCCAATTTCTGCAACATGCCCATGACTTGCGCCAAGGTGGCGGGATCGATCGACGGGGTTGACCGGTCCGCCGCAATGCCCCGGATCAATTCGGCCTGCCGGTGCGAAGACATCGTGCCGTAGCTGGTCAGCGTGGTCATGGCGTGGGCGTGGCCCAGATTCTGCGACCACGCCTTGAACGCTTCGATGTTGGGGCACACGCGTTCGCCAAGCTGGACCAGCGTGTCACGGAACGAATGCGGGTTGAAATAGGGCAAGCCAGCCGCAGCGAAGGCATCGGCAAAAATCTTGCGAACCGGTCCGGCATTGGTCCAGCCATCGCGGCGCAAGCCCGCCGCAACGAAGCCGCCACTTGTGCCCAGCGCCACACGCGTTGCCGGAAACAGCGGGTCTTCATCGGACCAGAGCAGGACGGAGCGCAAGTGCTGGCACCAGTCGCGCACGATCGCCAGCGCATCGCCACCAACGGGGAAGAACCACGTCGAAAAGGTCTTGCTGGCTTTCGTGCGCACGTCGCGCGCATCCTGATCGACGCGGGCTTCTTGCAGATCGACGTGCTTCAGCCGGAACGAAGCCAGCGCCCCGTCGCGCGCGCCGGTCAGCAACGCGAAGGCCACCAGCGCGCGGTTGCGCTTTTCGATGTCGGTTTCGCAGGGCATGGCCGACAAGACATGATGCACCTGTTCCAGCGACGGGAAGGCCTTGTGCCGCACCGCCTTGGCAATGCGCACTTCGGTTTCGGCCAGGTTGAAATAGTCGGCATCGCCATAGCGCAGGCAGGACTTGTAACCCGGCTGGCCCGCCAGCCAGACGAAGAACGCGCGCAAGGCCGAAAGCGTCGAATTGACGGTGGCGCGGCTCAAGGGCTTGCCGGTGCGCACGGCCCGTTCGTCGTCCAGCTTGCGCTTGAACGCGACGGCCTGCTGGCGGTGGAACTTGCGGAAGTCCTTGTGTCCGTTTGCCTGTTCGAAGCGGTCCAGCGCCTTGGCAACGGCATCGATCGACGCTTCGCTGCGACGGCCCGCTTCCTTCAGATACTGGAAGTATTCCCGCTTCATCCGGGCATTGGCGGCGTTGGGCTTTGCCATGGCTTGTCAGTCCTTCGGTTTGTCACTGTTTGGTTAGGTGGCGCGCGCTCCATCAGGCAAATACCGGCTGGCGGGCGGGCTTTTCGCATCAGCCGGTCGGGCGAAAGTAAACATTGCTGGAGTCCGCCAAGGAACCTATCTTTGCGGGTGCGGCTTCGCTGCGATTGGTGCGCGCTCCGGATTTGGGATTCGGCAATGCGGCATCAGGCGCGGCGGGGCCGTTTTTGTGTTCCGACGCCTTGGCAACGGCATCGATCGACGCTTTGCTGCGACAGTCTATTTCCTTGATCCGGACGTTCGCGGCGTTGTGTTTTGCCATCGGCTGTCAGTCCTTCGGTTTGTCACAATGCAGGGAGGGGCGTGCGCGCTCCATTAGCCGTCAAGGTGCCTCTCTGCTTTGTGGCCTGATTTGGACGGCCAGCCGGGGCATGATCGTGGCAATCTTGGCCATGTTGGCACGGCGGTGCATCATCGTGCCGCACGCATCGCAAAGCGCCATCAGGTTGCCGGTGCTGCCCATGCCGGGGATGAACTCCACCATGCCCAAGGCGGGCAGGCGGGGTTCGCGGCACTTGAAGCAGTAGATCGTGCCCGGCGGGCAAGGGCGCTTGCGGCTGGTCTGGCGGGCCAGCAGAAATGCCCTTGCGATTGCGCCTTCGAACAAGGTTGGCCGGTTGCCGTCGATCGCCTGAAGGCCATCGCCCTGCCAGTGACGCACGGTGTTCTTGTGAACGCCAAGGCATTCGGCCAGTTCCTGCACGCTATAGATGCGGTGCAGCTTCACCCGGTAGGGATTGACCCGGCGGGCAGGCATCGGCCTTACTCCTGCCCCGCCACCAGACGGCGGATGGATTCCGCCTTGATAAGCGTGCGGCGGCCCAGCTTGAACGCTTCCAGCCTTCCATCAGCGATCATCGCATAGATCGAGGTGCGCCCAAGGCTAAGCGTGCGCGCGGTTTCGTTGATCGAGTAGGCAATGCGTTCCATCGGTGTGGCTCCAATTGGACCGTGGCGGGTGCCAGCGGGTGCAATGGAACATCAGCGAATCCGGGCAGGGTGTCGGCCAACAACTGCCAGAAACTGCCAATTACTCCGGGTGCCGGAGGTTATTGGCACCCTGCAGTTTTACGGCATTCAGTTCCGCCATGAAGCGCTTGCCATAGTCGCGTAACTGGCTGGTTTCGGGCGCATCACCGTGGGTATCGATGAACCACGCCCGCAAGTGGCGGGCGATGTCAGACTGGTTGGGGTCTTTGCCGTCATCACGAAACAGCCCGTCGGGGCTTCCATGCGCAAGCGCGGCCAGATGCAGCAGTGCCCCGTCCCAATCCCACTTGCGTGGCGCACCGCTGGGGTTGGACGGGGGCTTTGAAGTCAGGCGATCAATGGCCGGTAAGCCAGAACGATCGAACTTCACACTGTTGGCAGAACCGGTGGCGTAAACACCTGCATCGTTGTCTTCGAACGAGAAGTCGCCCGCAATCCAGTCAATATCGGCGGACCTTCGCAAGCGTTGCAGGTTGCGCCAGAAGTTGGGGCTTATCGCCCGGTCTTGCTCTTGCAGTTGAATTAGATGCTCTTCGCCATTGTCATGGTTGCCCTGCACAAAGCGGTACCAGACCGGGCGGGCCAGCAATGACCCCTCTGTCAGCCGACGCATCAACGCATCGGCGGCCTTGGCCATCGCGGCATGGTGCCGCTTTGCCGTGGTTTCGTATTCTGCGGTATCGTGAAGCGCATAGGCCTCACTCACGAGGCGCAAAGCTTCGCGAGAAGCGATCCACTCGCGCCGCTGATCAACCTGCTTCGATGCGCTTGGCGCACGTTTTGGGGAAGGCATGACCACCATTCTGTGGAACAGAACGGGAATGCACAAGGGCGGACGCTGGCGTATCCCTCTTTATCAACAGCCTCGGTTGCCGTTGGTCTTAACTCGCTTGCTGTTTCGGGAAGCGAAGAATGTCCGCCCCTGTGCGCAACGTGTCGAGATAGTCGGCCCACCACTGCGCCATATCGACGCGCTCCTGCCAGTGCGCCCCGCGATGGTATGCGGCGCGCACCGCATCCTTGTCCTTGTGCGCCAGTGCGCGTTCGATGGCGTCGGGCGACCACTTGCCGGATTCGTTCAAGAGCGTGCTGGCCATTGCGCGAAAGCCGTGGCCGGTCATTTCATCGTTGGCGTAGCCCATGCGGCGAAGCGCGGCGTTGACGGTGTTTTCCGACATCGGGCGAAGGTGCGTGCGGATCGACGGGAAGACATACTGGCCATCGCCGGTCAGGGCGCGCAATTCTGCCAGCAGGTCCAGCGCTTGGCGTGACAGCGGCACGACGTGTTCGGCGCGGGCTTTCATCTTTCCAGCCGGAATGCGCCAGACGTTGGCGTCAAAATCGAACTCTGACCATTCCGCATAGCGCAGTTCGCCGGGGCGCACGAAGACCAGCGCGGCCATTTGCAGGGCAAAACGGGTAACAGGGTGGCCGTCATATCCGTCGATCGCACGCAGAAGTTCACCGGCCTTCGTCGGTTCAAGGATGGCGGCGTGATGCTTTGACTTGTGGCTGGTCAATGCTCCACGCAGATCGCGGGTCGGGTCGGACGGGGCCAGTTGGTTGGCGATGGCGAAGCGGAAGACTTGGCTGGCGAACTGCATGGCGCGGTGCGCCGTTTCGGTGCGTCCGGTGGTTTCATACTTCCGCACCGCTTCGAGCATTTCGAACGGCTGGATTTCCGCAACAGGGCGCTGGCCGATGGTGCGATCCAGAAGCTTCAGGAACCATTCCTGCTTTTCGCTGGTGCGCTCCGAACGGCCTTCGCGTTTGCATTTGTCGATGTAGGCGCGTGCTGCGGCTTCGAACGAGTTGGCGGCGCTTACCTTTGCAGTATGCGCATCGCGCCGCTTTTTTTCGGCGGGATCAACGCCAGCCGCCAGAGTGGCGCGCGCGTCGTCTCGCATCCGCCGGGCGTCCTTCAGGTTCACGTCTGGATAGGTGCCGAAGCCTACCTTCTTTTCGATGCGCTTGGGCTGGCCATCTTCGTCACGGCCATCGACGCGGAACTTGAAGCGCCAAAGCTTTCCACCGGATGGCTGGACCAAAAGGAACAGGCCCTTTTCATCCGTAAGCTTGTAGGGTTTTGCTTGGGGCTTCGCATTGCGGATCGCAGTGTCTGTGAGTGCCATTGGGGGCCACGCCTTTCGCCGGTTTCAAACTGGCCCCCAAGGTGGCCCCCGGAATCACCCGGCTAAGGGCGTGCATAGGCGGACATCAGCGGTTAGGCCGACGTAGAACATGGCGGATTTCAGCCATTTTTTCAAGTTTTAGCGGATGTTGGCGAACAGGCCAATGGTGCCCGGGGACGGAATCGAACCGCCGACACCGTGATTTTCAGTCACGTGCTCTACCAACTGAGCTACCCGGGCATCGGGCGCCGGAGGGGCCTTGGAGAGGCCGACCGGCGATCGGAAGCGCGCCTATGGCGAAGCGGGGGAGGCTTGTCCAGTCCCGGCGGCGCATTTTTTTGATAGTTTTGCGTCAGTCCTGCTCGTCGACCTCGACCGGTGGGCCGGGCACGGCGTAACCGTCGTCCAGCCAGCGCATGAGGTCGCGATCGCGGCACCGCGTCGAGCAGAACGGACTGTGCTCGACCACGCGCGGCCGACCGCAGATGGGGCAGCGCTTGCCCGGAACAAGCGAGGGTGAAGAAGCGGAGGTCATGGCACCACCGCCTGCGCGAAACCGGCATGCAGTGCAAGCCTTGCGTCCTCGACCCGGCGGACCGAGCGTCCGCTGCGGCGGGCAAGCTCTGCCTCCCATTGGGGGCGTAGCGCGCGCAAAACGGCAGGCGCTGCGGTTAGCAGCAATACGCCGGGCTCTTGCACCCGCTCCGCCTGACGCAACAAGCGGCGGGCGGCAGCACCCGCAGCGTTGAGAGCAAAGCGCGCCACCTGTGAGGGCCTTTCAAGCCGCGCGACGAGCTGCACGAAGCCGAAGCCGTTCATGCCGGTCCGCTCGCCGCGCCAGCCGGACAGGGCCTCTGCCAGCGCAGCGTCGACCGTTTGGCGATCTGCCCGATGTTCGAGCGAGGGGAAGTCGATGCCGACCGATCCGCCGATGTCGAGGCGCGCAAGGGCTCCTGCGATGGCAGGCACGGCCGCCAGCGCGAGCGCGCGAGGGGGCAGCGCGCCGTCGATGTCGATCAGGGTCATGGCCGGGGTCGGGCACACCAGCAACGTTCCGCCAGAGAAGGCCACCTCACCGGTCAGCGCCTGTTCGACAAGGTCGTCCCAGCCCGCCACATCAAAGCTGCGGTCGGTGATGCGCAGCGTGCGGACCGGGTGGGGGCCTGCGGACAATTCCTCGGCGAGCGTGGGTGCTGGCGTGGGCTGGCGTTGGGGAGCGGGGCGCACCTGCGGCAATTTGGAACGGCCCCGTTCGGCCATGGCGGCGCGGGTGACTTGCACCATCAGCGCGGCGCCTTCGGTCAGGCCGCCGTCGAGGCCGTCGATCAGGGCGACGCTGTTGTCGGGCAGACGCACCGCGCCGCGCCGGGTGCCGCCCACGCGGTGCAGCAGGCTGGCGCTGGTCACTGCTCCCGCGCGCCATGGCTCGTCGTCCCAGACCACACGACTGGCCAGAATTTCGCCGTTCTCGACCAGGATGGCGCGCGTTTCGGCGATGCCTTCCTCGATGAGCCATTCAGGCAAGGGGTACTCCGGCTGCCTGCAACAGGCGGCGCGTTTCGAACAAGGGCAGGCCGACCACGCCCGAATGGCTGCCTGCAAGCCAGCCGCAAAAGCCCTCAGCCGCGCCCTGAATGGCATAACCCCCGGCCTTGCCGTGCCATTCGCCACCAGCGATGTAGGCTTCGATCTCGGCGTCGGAGAGGCGCTTGAAACGGACGATCGTTTCGCTCAACGCCTCGCGCAGCGTGCCGTCCGGGTAGAGCAGGGCGACGGCGGAAAACACGCGATGGCGGCGGCCCGAAAGCAGCGCCAGACAGGCGCGCGCGGTTGCCTCATCCTCGGCCTTGGGCAGGATGCGGCGGCCTGCGCCGACAACCGTGTCGCCCGCCAGTATCAGCGCGCCGGGCGCAAGAGCGGCAGCGGCGCGCGCCTTTGCAGCGGCTAGGCGCACGGCATGCGCGCGGGGAAGCTCACCCGGCAGAGGACTTTCGTCGATATCGGCGGGGGCAACGCCATCTGCCACCACGCCAAGCCTTGCCAGCAGATCACGGCGGCGCGGACTGGCAGAGGCAAGGATCAGTGGCGGGCGCGGATCAGCGACACCGTTTGTCGGCACATCCGAGGCGGTCACGTCACGACCGGGCTGAAAAGGGTCAGAATTGGCCGGGACCACCGCGACCGGGCATGAAGCGGTACGTGATCCGCCCCTTGGTCAGGTCATAGGGTGTCAGTTCCACCAGCACTTCGTCGCCGACAAGCACGCGGATACGGTTCTTGCGCATCTTTCCGGCGGTGTGGCCGAGGATCTCGTGGTCGTTTTCAAGCTTTACGCGAAACATCGCGTTGGGCAGCAGTTCGACCACGGTGCCGCGCATCTCGAGGAGTTCTTCTTTCGCCATCGGGCGCTTTCGGTTGCCTTTGTGCCTGGTTGCCGAACGTATCGTGGATAGCGCGGCAATCGGCAAATGGGCCGCGCGTGGCGCCCATAGCGGGCGCGCGCGCAAAAGGGAAGATGCTGCGTTACAGGCTTGTTGCGCCATGCTGACACGCTCCGATCCGTTCAGCATGCTGCAATGCGACAAAATGATACGCTTTCTGCGTTGTCGCCGGGTCGGTCGATCGACAAGTGAGGCGGCGGGACTGCAGGCGACCGCAAGGTTGCCTTTCAACGATGAGGTTTGAGTACCCGTGATCGAACTGCGTGGAGCAATGTCGCTGGCTGCGGCGGCGATAGGCATGACCCCTGCTGTCGTTGCCGCCAATGCGTTGCCGATGGCGCCTGCCGATGCGTTTGCCGATGCGCCGGCCGCTCCACAAGCCGCACCCGATGCGGGGCTGTCGGTGTCGGGTGAGCCGCTGGCGGTGGATCGCAACGGCGACGGTGTGGACGACAACGGGGAGATCCTCGTGATCGCGCGGCCATTCCTGAAGGGACAGGTCAAGGCCGAGCAGCCACCGATCGTCACGCTCGATGAAGCCGATATCGCGGCCTATGGCGTCGGTTCCCTGCAGGAACTGCTGGCGGCGCTGGTCCCGCAGACCGGGACTGGGCGGGGACGCGGTGACGGCACGCCGGTGATCCTGCTCAACGGGATGCGGATCAGCAGCTTCCGCGAGATGCGCGGGCTTCCCCCCGAAGCGATCCGCCGGGTCGAGGTGCTGCCCGAGGAAGTCTCGCTGAAATACGGCTATCGCCCCGATCAGCGCGTGGTGAACTTCATCCTGAAGGATCATTTTCGCTCGTTTGGCAGCGAAACCAGCCTGAACCTGCCCGCGCGCGGCGGCTATGCCGAAGCCGAGGAGGAGGCGACCCTGACGCGCATCGAGAAGGGCGCGCGGATCAACATCACCGGCGATTACCAACAGCGTTCCGCCCTGACCGAGGCCGAGCGCGGCATCGCCTATGCGACAACGCCGACATCCGGATCGGCCAACCCGGCGGATTATCGCACCCTGTTGGCATCGACCCGGTCGGGCTCGCTCAACGCCACGGTCGCGCGCCCGCTGAGCGGTGGCGCCGGGCTGACTCTCAATGCGTTGGTCCAGCGCGACAGCAGCGACAGCATGAACGGGCTGAAGTCCGATGATCCGGTCCTGTCGCTCAACACGATCAAGCGCACCACCACGGTCTCGGGCGGCGCTGCTCTCAACAAGCCGCTGGGCAGCTGGCAGATGGCGGCCACGCTCGATGCCAGCCATGTCGATGCCACCAGCATGATCGACACCGCCGACGCGGCCGACCCCTATCGCGCACGCAGTCGCACCGACAGCGTGACCTCGCTCGCCACGCTCAGCGGGTCGCCGGTGCGACTGCCGGGCGGCGAGGTGTCGCTGACCGGCAAAGTGGGCTTTGCCTGGTCGGGCATCATCGGCACCAGCACGCGCACGGCGGCCACGGATTCGCACTTGCAGCGCGGCGATGGTCAGGTCGGTTTCAGCCTTGATCTGCCGCTCACCAGCCGCCGCGAAGGCTTCGGTGCGGCGCTGGGCGACCTGTCGTTCAACGTCAATGCCGAGGTACACCATCTGTCCGACTTCGGCGATCTGACCGACTATGGCGCGGGACTGACGTGGAAACCGGTCGAGAAGCTGGCCCTTTCGGCCAGCTACATCGGCACACAGGCGGCGCCGGGGTTGTCCGACCTTGGCGGACCGACGGTGGTGACGCCGGGGGTGACGGTCTATGACTTCAGCACCGGGCAAAGCGTGGTCGTCACCAGCATCAGCGGCGGCAACCGCTCGCTGGCGCGCGAACGGCAGCGCGACATCAAGTTGGCGGCCGAATGGACTCTGCCGTTCCTCGCCAACAGTTCGCTGGTTCTGGAATACTTCCGCAACGCTTCGAACAACGCCACCAGCAGCTTCCCCTGGCTGACACCCGAGGTCGAGGCTGCGTTCCCCGGCCGGGTGGTGCGCGATGCGGTGACCGGGCGGATCGTGTCGATCGACAGCAGTCCGGTGACGATTGCCCAGACGCACAGTTCGCGGCTGCGCACCACGCTCAATCTGGGCGGAAACTTCGGCAAGCCCGACCCGAGCGTGCAACAGCGGCGCGGCGCATTCGGCGCATTGCGCGGTGCCGGGCTGGGCAGGCCGCCGGGCGGCTTTGGCGGCGCGGGCGCGCGTCCGGGTGGTGGAGCAGGCGCCGGACCTGGCGCCGGACCTGGCGGAGGCCGTGGTCCCGGCGGATTTGGTGGCGGTCCTCCTCCTGCGGACGGCCGGGGGCGGTGGAACCTGTCGCTCAGCCATTCGATCGAACTGACCAATACCGCGCAGATCGTGCCGGGGGGCACCGTGCTCGACCTGCTGAGGGGCGACGCCTTGACCACCAGCGGCGTGGCCCGACACAGCATCCAGCTTGATGCCGGGGTGTTCTATCGCGGCTTCGGCTTGCGCGCCAATGGCACCTACACCAGCGGCACCCATGTCGATTCGACCGACATTCCGGCGGCGGGGCGGCTGCGCTTCGGTCCGCTGGCCACGGTCAATCTGCGCCTGTTCGCCAACCTTGAGCAGATCGCGCATCTGCCGCCCGGCTCGCATGGCTTCCTGAAAGGCGCGCGGCTGACGCTGGCGGCGGACAACCTGTTCGACGGCCAGCAAAAGGTCACCGATGCCACCGGGCAGACTCCGCTGCGCTATCAGTCGGGGTATCTCGATCCGGCGGGACGGGTGATCAAGCTGGAGTTCCGCAAGCAGTTCTGACCTGCATGCGAACGGCGGGATGACCGGTCAGCAGCGGCTCTTGCGCCCTTGTACGAACTCGCGTGCGTGGCGGCGCTGCTGCGCCTGCTCATAGGCGCGATAGCTATCGGAGAAGTTGCGGATTTCGACGATGGCCGGCATCGGCAGCAATTCCTCGAACTCAAGCGCGACAAGGTCGGCGTGGCGGCGCACCACGATGCCAAAGGCTTCATGCCCGCAGGCTTCGAGGACCGCGCTTTCACCCAGACGCGCGCTGATGCCGGTGGCCAGAATGCCCGCACCGCTTTGCGACAGGTCAAGCAACCAGCACTTGTGGTGGCCATCGAGTAGGATCAGCGTGACCGGAATGCCGAGGCGGACGCGCGCAGCCTTGCGCCGTCCGATACGATGGCTTGCGGAAACGGGCGGAGGAACGTGAACGGACATGGTCCAGCCAGCTTCGTTCCCGAGCGGTGAAGGGCTGCATTCCGGGGCCATCGGTATGACTGCGGATAGACTGTTCGGGAAAACTGCCGCGCCGCTCTCCAAATTCGCTGCAAAACGTCCTATCTGCCAACGCTATGGCACGCACACCCGCCGGTACGCCGGCCACGCCCAACGGCGCCGAACGCTTCAACGAGGACAAGGCCACCTATGCCGTGCGTGGCGGGGACCAGCCCGACCTTGAGCGCGGTGTCGAAACCATCCGCGACACCGTGCGTACGCTGCCCGCGCGGCCGGGGGTTTACCGCATGTGCGACGTGCGCGGCGATGTGCTCTATGTCGGCAAGGCTCGGGTGCTGAAGAACCGGGTGGCCAATTACACGCAGGTCGACCGCTTGCCCAACCGGCTGCGGCGCATGGTCAGCCAGACCCGCAGCATGACCATCGTCACCACCAATTCCGAGGCTGAGGCGCTGTTGCTCGAAGCGCAACTGATCAAGCGCTATCGTCCGCCCTACAACGTGCTGCTGCGCGACGACAAATCGTTCCCGTTCATCCTGCTGCGCGCCGATCATGCCTTTCCCCGGCTGACCAAGCATCGCGGCGCGCGCAAGGCCAAGGGCAACTATTATGGCCCGTTCGCCAGCGCAGGATCGGTCAACACCACGATCAACGCGCTGCAAAAGCTGTTCCTTTTGCGCAGTTGCAACGATGGTTTCATGAGCCGTCGTGACCGGCCGTGCCTGCTCTATCAGATCAAGCGCTGCTCGGCCCCGTGCGTCGACCGCATCAGCGAAGCCGACTATGCCGAACTGGTGCGTCAGGCCAAGGACTTCCTGGGCGGCAGATCGGGCGCGGTCCAGCGCGAGATCGAGGCAGAGATGACGCAGGCCGCCGAGGCGCTCGATTTCGAGCGGGCGGCAAGGCTCCGCGATCGCTTGCGCGCGGCCACCTTCATTCAGGGCAGCCAGGCGATCAATGCCGAAGGCGTGGGCAATGCCGACGTGTTCGCAATGGCAAACACCGGCGGTCAGGTGGGAATCCAGGCTTTCTTCATCCGGGGCGGGCAGAACTGGGGGCATCGCGCATTCTTCCCCAGCCACACCGACGGACTGGACGATAGCGAAGTGCTGACCAGCTTCCTCGCCCAGTTCTATGAGGAAGTGCCGCCGCCCCGGCTGATCCTGCTCGACCGCGAATTGCCCGAAGCCGATCTGCTGGCCGAGGCGTTGCACGGGGCGGCAAGCGGCAAGGTCGAGATCTCGGTGCCCCAGCGCGGCGATCGGCGCCGGTTGATGGAGCAGGCCAGCCGCAATGCCACCGAGGCGCTGGAGCGCAGGCTGGCCGAAAGCGGCACCAAGGCGCGCACCAACCGCGATCTGGCCGAGTTCCTTGAACTGTCCGAAGTGCCTCAGCGCATCGAAATCTATGACAACAGCCACATTCAGGGCACCAATGCGCTGGGCGCGATGGTGGTGGCCGGGCCCGAGGGGTTCCTGAAAGGGCAGTACCGCAAGTGGAACATCAAGGTCGCGCAGACCAACGATGACTTTGCCATGATGCGTGAGGTGTTCCAGCGCCGCTTTGCCCGTGCACAGGAAGAGGATCCCGAGCGCGAGAACGGCACCTGGCCCGATCTGGTGTTGATCGACGGCGGCAAGGGTCAGATGAGCGCGGTGCGAGAAACGCTGGATGAACTGGGCATCGAGGACGTGCCGCTGATCGCGATCGCCAAGGGACCGCACCATGGGCGCGAGGGGCGCGAGGTCTTTCACTTTCCCGACGGACGCGAAAAGATGCTGCCGGTCAATTCGCCGCTGCTCTTCCACCTGCAACGGCTGCGCGACGAGGTGCACCGCTTTGCCATCGGCGCGCACCGCGAAAAGCGCAGCCGCGCGATCACTGCCAGTCCGCTTGACGAAATTGCCGGCATCGGTCCCGCGCGCAAGCGGGCGCTGCTGCTGCACTTCGGCACGGCGGGCAAAGTGCGTGCGGCCAGCCTTGAGGATCTGCAACGTGCGCCGGGGGTTAGCAGCGCGGTCGCTCAGACGGTCTATGACTTCTACCATCCTGCCGGGTGATCAGGGTCGCCTGGACGAACCAGTTTGAGCAGAGCGATGCTGTGACGAGTCGCACAGGGCGTTTTGCGCTTGAAGACTCGCCCTGCCACCCATAGGCAACGGTTTGCCTTGCGAACGAAGCGGCTGAATTGCCGTTGACGTGAAGATTTGCAAGGTTGGCGTGCGACCTGTGTCGGCAGGCGCGGTCTGAGGGGGCAACTGGTGCGCAGTGCGAACGGTGGCGGACTGAGGCATCCCTTCGGGTTTTGTCGGCGCACCTGTGTGGCGATGGCGCTGGGCCTGCTGGCGGGCACATTCGCCGCGTGTGGAACCGTCGCGGCACAACCGGACAACGCCAGCGGGGTTGAACGCCAGATCGAACTGACGCTGTGGCAATCGATCGACAGCAACAATGATCCGGCCCTCTATGAGGCTTATCTGGTGCGCTATCCCAACGGCGTTTTCGCCGATGTGGCGCGCCTTAAGATCACCAAGTTGCGCGGAGCGGTGCCAGCGCCGACCGCGGTGCCAGTTCCGGCAACAACGACGGCACCGGCGCCGGTCGCTGTCGTCCCGCCCCCGGTTCAGGCGCCTGCGCCGGTTGCGGTGCCTGTCAATCCGGTGCCTGTCACCCCGCCTCCGCTTCCGCCTGCGCCTCCGCCGGTTCAAGTGCCAGAGGTGCCGCCTGCTGCGGCGTCAGTGCCACCGCCGGTTGCGGCCGTTGCCCCGCCTGCGGCCGACTCGTCAACGGTTGCACCCTCGGGCGCGGATCAGTTGCAGGAACTCAACCGCACGCTGCAGGATCTGTCGAATTCGCAGATCAGCTTGCCGGTGCAGCCTTCACCGGGGGCAAGCGCGGCGGCCGCCTCCGCATCGCCACCTGACGCCGCACCGCCACCTCCTTCCGCACCTGTGGTTGCCGCGCAAGTGGTCGCGCCGACGACCGGCCCGCTCGTCCGCGTGATCAACGGCGTCGCGATTCCATCGCCGCCAGTGCTGGCGTTCGTGACGCCGATATCATTGCCGACCCGTTTCTGCAGCGATGTGGCCCGCAACACCTTTCACAGTACGCAGTACGCTCCGGTTATCGCGGTAGCACGGCGCAACAATCAGGCGGCGATCACCTACATGGCGAAGCTCAACGCGATGTACGAACAATACCACCTGAGCGACAATGCGGCCGCGCAGAACGCGCTGGTCGAGGCTTCGCGGACCTATGAACCACAGGCGCAGGCTGCGTTCGATACGCTTGACGGATTGGTGCACCTCTATCCCGCGATCATGGCGGTGCCGATCGTCGCTTGCGATAAAGGCCAATAAAGTCATCATTTGAGGCCTTTTCAGGCCCAATTCTGGCACATTTCGGCGGGTTTCATCGCAGTTTACGACCGGGTTAAGCTTGATTTGACCGCAATCCGCGATAACCACATCGCAGGGGTGAGGCATGATACGAAGAT
Source organism: Novosphingobium sp. FKTRR1 (assembly GCF_020404405.1). Taxonomy (GTDB): domain Bacteria; phylum Pseudomonadota; class Alphaproteobacteria; order Sphingomonadales; family Sphingomonadaceae; genus Novosphingobium. The sequence continues at coordinate 15,968 of NZ_JAIZDA010000006.1, forward strand.
TCGTGGCGTTTGTGGGGGCTATGGCCCTGGTTGCAACCCAACCGGTACAGGCCGCTTGCATCGATGAACCCGTGCGCATGGCGGCCCGGCTTCATGAATTCGAGATCATGATGCAATCGATCATGCTGCGGTGTTCCAAAGTGGGCGTCGCGATGCAGGATCACTTCGGCCAGCTTGAGGCGGCCCAGCGCGCGCGGTTTGATGAGGCGACCGGCTTGCTGAAACATTATTTCACCGACAAGCTGGGCGTGCAGGTGGCGCACAAGGGCAGCCTTGATCTGCTCTCGACGATCATCGCCAACAAGTATGGCGGCGGCAACACCAATCTGGTCGGTTGCCGCCAGTTCGACTTCGTGCTGACCAAGGCCAGCATCAAGGCGGCGGGCAAAATCGACATGTTGTCGGTCATCGCCACCGGGCTGGTGGCGCGGCCGACGCTTGAAGAACGGTTCTGCCCGGCCGAAAAACCGTGACAGACTCAGGACCGCCGCTCAGGTCTTTGGCGTCAGCTTGCGGATCAGGCCTTCCTGCGCGGCTTCGGCCACCAGCCTGCCATCGCGGCTATAGATCCGCCCGCGATTGAACCCGCGCGCGCGGCCCGCCCAAGGGCTGTCGCAGACATAGAGCAGCCATTCATCGGCGGCAAAATCATCATGGAACCACAGCGCATGGTCCAGGCTGGCGCCCATCAGGTTGCCGGCGGTCCAACTGATGCCGTGAGGGATGGTCGAGGTGCCAAGCAGCGTCATGTCGCTGGCATAGGCCAGCACAGCGCGGTGCAGTTTTTCGTCGGCGGGCAGCGGCGCGGCGGCCCGAAACCAGGTGTGGGCGCGCGCCTCACGCGGTTCGGCGCTCATCCAGTGGCGCGGTTCGACCGGGCGCAGTTCGATCGGGCGGGGGCGCAACATGTTCGCCCGCGCACCCTCCGCCATGCGATCGGCGTATTCGGCGACCAGTTCGGCCTCGCTGCGCAAGTCCTCGGGCGCGGGAACCTGCGGCATCGGATCGGCGTGGTGGACCCCGTCCTCGCGCCGATGGAACGAAGCGACCATCGTCAGGATGGGCTTGCCCTGCTGCGAGGCGACGATCCGCCGGTTGGAAAAGCTGCCGCCATCAAGATCGCGCATCACGGCAAGGTCGATCGGATAGTCCTCGTTCCCGCCACGCAGGAAATAGGCGTGCAGCGAATGCACCGGGCGATCATCCGGCACGGTGCGTTCGGCGGCGGCCAGCGCCTGTCCGATCACTTGTCCGCCGAACACCCGGCCAACCCCACCCGGCTTACGCGCGCCCTGAAAGCGGTCATCGCCAAGATCGCTGACATCCAGAAGCTTCAGCAATCCTGCGACCAGCGTGGCGCCGTCGGGCTGGGTGGCGGGAAGGGCGGGCGGAGCTGTTTCTTGATCGGCCATGCGCTCGCCATGACTCCACCCGCCGTTTACGTCAACGGAATGTATCAGTGCAACCTGACGAGCCGACCCCCGGAAGGCTGGCGTCGCGCATGGAAAACCCCGCCCGGATCGCTCCGGACGGGGTTCCCCTCCCCAACCTGATCGGGCGGCCGGTCAGCGCCGGTGGCCCGTCGGTCGAACGGGTTCAACCAGCAGCGTGTGCCGCAAGCGCCGCCAGCAGCAGCAGGGCCACGATGTTGGTGATCTTGATCATCGGGTTCACGGCCGGACCAGCGGTGTCCTTGTAGGGATCGCCGACGGTATCGCCGGTCACCGCTGCCTTGTGGGCGTCGGAACCCTTGCCGCCGTAGTGGCCGTCCTCGATGTACTTCTTGGCATTGTCCCAGGCGCCACCACCCGAGGTCATCGACAGCGCCACGAACAGGCCACTGACGATCACGCCCAGCAGCAATGCACCCAACGCGGCAAAGCCGTTGGTCTGCCCGGCCACGGCGGTGATCACGAAGTAGACCACCACAGGGGCCAGCACCGGCAACAGCGACGGGATGATCATTTCCTTGATCGCCGCCTTGGTCACCAGATCGACCGTCCGGGCATAGTCCGGACGGCTGGTTCCGGCCATGATCCCCGGATCGTTGGCGAACTGTTCGCGCACGTCGACGACCACGTCGCCCGCCGCGCGGCCGACCGCGGTCATGCCCATCGCCCCGAACAGATAGGGCAGCAGCGCGCCGAGCAGCAGCCCGACAATGACGTAGGGGTTTTCAAGGCTGAAATCGACCTTCAACGCGGGGAAGAACTCGCGCAAGTCGGTGGTATAGGCGGCGAACAGCACCAGCGCGGCAAGCCCTGCCGAACCGATGGCATAGCCCTTGGTCACGGCCTTGGTGGTGTTGCCCACCGCATCGAGCGCATCGGTCTTTTCACGGACCGAGTCTTCAAGGCCCGCCATTTCGGCGATGCCACCGGCGTTGTCGGTAACCGGCCCGTAAGCGTCGAGCGCGACGACCATCCCGGCCAGCGCCAGCATCGCGGTGGCGGCATAGGCAATGCCGATCAGCCCGGCGAGCTGGTAGGCGATGATGATGCCGGCGCAAATCACCAGCGTGGGCAGCGCGGTGGCTTCAAGGCTGATGGCCAGCCCCTGGATCACGTTGGTGCCGTGGCCGGTGACCGAAGCCTTGGCGATCGAGCGGACCGGGCGGAACTGTGTGCCGGTGTAATATTCGGTGATCCAGATGATCAGCCCGGTGATGCCAAGACCCACCAAGGCGCAATAGAACAGCGTGCGCCCAGTGTAAGTCTCACCGCCGATGGCCGCTTCCATGTCGCCCAGCGCATAGTTGATGGCGAACCAGATCGCCGGGATCGACAGCACGGCGGTGACAAGGAAGCCCTTGTACATCGCGCCCATGATGTTGTTGCTTTTGCCCAGTTTGACGAAATAGGTGCCGATGATCGAGGTGATGATGCAGACCCCGCCAATCAGCAACGGCAGGCTCATCAACGGCAGCAGCAGATCGCCCACACCTTTGAGCAGCAGGGCGGTCAACACCATCGTGGCCCCCACGGTCACGACGTATGTTTCGAACAAGTCGGCGGCCATGCCTGCGCAATCGCCGACGTTGTCGCCCACGTTGTCGGCGATCACGGCGGGGTTGCGTGGGTCATCCTCGGGGATACCGGCTTCGACCTTGCCGACCAGATCGGCGCCGACGTCGGCCGCCTTGGTGAAGATGCCGCCGCCCAGTCGCGCGAAGATCGAGACGAGGCTGGCCCCCAGCGCCAGCGTGCTGAGCGCGGTGATCACGATACGGTCGGACGGAGCGTGGCCGGCAGGACCGGTCAGGTACCAGAAGAAGCCCGCAATCGCGAGCAACGCAAGGCCTGCCACCAGCAGCCCGGTGATCGCCCCGGCGCGGAACGCCAGCGTGAGCCCCTGCTGCAATCCGGCTTGTGCGGCGGCGGCAGTGCGGACGTTGGCGCGCACCGACACGTTCATGCCGATGAACCCGGTGGCGCCCGAAAGCACCGCACCGATCACGAAGCCGGTGGCGGCGATCGGCCCCAGAGCGAGCGCGACGACGATCGCCACGACCACGCCGACGACCGCGATGGCGGTGTACTGGCGCTTGAGGTAGGCTTGCGCGCCTTCCTGAATGGCGCCGGCGATTTCCTGCATCTTGGCATTGCCGGCGGGCGCCCCAAGCACCTGCCGACTGGTGACAAAGCCGTAGAGCACGGCCAGCAATCCCAGAACGATTGCAATCTGGACTAGACTCACGATGGCATCCCCTTGTTGTACCCGACCCGGCTTTGATCCGGTGTATGTCGGAGCGCCGTCGTTGCGGCGGTGGACGGGAGGCTATCGTCTAATTCAGCGTGGGCAAGCCTTTCCTTGACGACTGTCAAGCCGTTGCGGAGGCATGTTCGAAGCCCAGTTTTCCGTGCGGCGGCGCACCATCGAGCAATAGCGGGGCAACGCCCTGTTCTGTCACCACCCCTATCGCATATGCGAGCGTTGGCGGTTGCAAGTGCGCAGGCAGGGTGAACAGCAGTTCGTAGTCGTCCCCCCAGCCAAGCGCGTCGCGCAGGCGGTCTGACGGCAGGTTCGCAGGCACGGGAATCGCCGCCGAATCCAGTGCGATCGTCACCTTGCTGGCTTGAGCGAGGCGTTGCGCATCGAGCAACAGGCCGTCTGACACGTCCATCATCGCGCTGACCAGTGGGGCCAGCGCGCGCCCTGCGGCAAGGCGTGGCGTCGGACGACGGAAGGCGGTGGTGTCCACGCCCGCCTTGTCGTCGCGCAGAGCCTCGAACCCCAGCATCGCCGCGCCGACCGGGCCGGTGATCCACACCCGGTCGCCGATTTGCGCGCCATCGCGGGCGGGCACTGGCTGGCACGTGGCGCGGCCCAGCGCGGTCAGCCCCAGCGCCTGCCCGCCCGCCAGTCCGCGGACCGTATCGCCACCCAGCAGCGTCACGCCAAAGGCGTCGAGCGCCTCGTCAAGGCCGACAAGGAACCGCGTGTTGTCCTGGCCAAGCGTGTAGCCCAGCAGCACGCCGACCGGTTCCGCACCCTTGGCCGCAAGGTCGGACAAATTGGTCGCCACCAGCTTCCACGCCACGTCGGCCAAGTCCTGTCCACGCAGCCAATGGACGCCTTCGACCATCATGTCGTGGGTCGCCACCAGCGTTTCGCTGCCGAAGTCCAGCACAGCGCAATCATCGGCCAGTCCGCGCGCCGCTGGATGCGGGGCAAGCGCGCGCAAGGCGGCGATGAAGGCGGCTTCGGTGGTCATGCGCAAGGGGTAAGCGGCTGGCCGCGCGATGCAAGGCAAAAGCCGCCAAGTCCCGCAGCCGGACTGAGCGCTTTCCGAACTCCGATAAAACGAGTACATTTTGTTTACTTGAGCGGATTTTCGGAGTCGAGGCGATGCCGGACAATGAAAACACTTCATCTGACACCAGTAGTTCCAAAAAAGTTCAGGTCGAGGCTGGCAAAAGTTTGTTCGACAGGCCGTTGTTTGTCGCATTGGTGAGTTCGGTGATATCGGCGTTCGTGGCGATATCTTCGCTTACGTACAATGCGTTTGCGCACGAACAGGACAGCCGTCGCGCTGATGCGAAGGATCTTCAGGAGGACATCAAGCTGGTCACCGCCCAGTTCGAGGCGCTTTCGAAGCCCGATCCGGTGGTCCAGAATCTGGCCTTTGCCACGATCAACTATACCCGCAGCCGGCACGAAAAAGATCAGAGCCCGGCGCTCGCGAAGTTCTTTGATTCGATCACCAACGCCGCCAACGCGCGGGCGCAGACCGCGCTTGATCCGGCCACCCGAGCGCAAGGTGCGGCGGCGGCGGCCAAGGCGCTGTCCCGTCCCGACACGGTCGAACGCAACCTGACCCCGCCGCCGACCGGCCCCGCCACGTCAACCGCCACCGCGCAATTGCCTCCGGTCAACCCGGTGACATCTGCCAAGCCGAGCGTGGCTTACATCCAGTTCTATTGCGCCAGACAGCAGGGCGATGCCGATCAGATCAAGCAGGCGCTGCTCAATGCCGGTGTACCCGCGCCGGGGTCGGAAAATGTGGTGGCCAAGCACCCCGATCAGGCGGCGACACTGCAAAAGCTTGCGCGCAGCGAACCCGAAGTGCGCTTTTTCCATGCCGAGGATGCGGACGCCGCGCAGTTTGCCGCTAAACTGTTGGGTGACACCTTGCGCGCGCCCTCGGTCTACCTGCGCAACCTTGCCGGGCGCTATGGCAACGTGAAGTCCGGCATGGTCGAGATCTGGCTACCCTATAACGCGCAGACCTGCCCCGCCTGAGCGGAAGGGCAGGGCCGTGCCGTGTGACGATGCTCAGTCGCCGGTGAATACCGGAGGGCGCTTTTCGAGGATGGCGGCGACGGCCTCGGCATGATCCTTCGTCTCGTGCGCGATGGCCTGAAACGCGGCGGACAGTTCCAGCACGTCATGCGCGCGGGCGTGCTGGGCCTCGCGCAGCAGCTTCTTGGTCAGGCGCAGTGCGCGCGGCGCGTTTGCGGCGATCTCCTCGGCCAGTGCAATCGCGGTTTCGAGCAGGTCCGCATCGGGCACGACCGTGCCGACAAGGCCAATCGACTGGGCATAGGCGGCATCGAAGGTCCGGCCGGTCAGGAACAGTTCGGCCGCCTTGGAATAGCCGACGATCTTCTGCAGGGTCCACGCTCCGCCATCGCCGGGGACGATGCCGACCTTGATGAAGCTGGCGGCCATTTTGGCGCTCTGTGCGGCAACGCGCAGGTCGCACAGGCAGGCAAGGTCCAGTCCGAGCCCGATGGCATGGCCGTTGATCGCGGCGATCATCGGGATTTCGCAATCGAGCATCGCCCGCGTGGCGCGCTGCACCCCCCGGCGATAGTTGGCGCGGGTCGAATCGGGCTGCTCCAGTACGCCGATGCCTTGGCGCTGCTGCATCCCCTTGATGTTGCCGCCGGTGGAAAAGGCGCGGCCCGTACCGGTCAGCACGATGGCGCTGACCGAACGGTCGTTGCCCAGCGCGAAGAACGTGTCGACGATCGAATCGCAATCCTCCAGCGTGCCGATGGCGTTGAGCGATTCGGGACGGTTCATCGTGGCGATGGCAACGCGCCCGCGGCGCTCGACGGTCAGGAACGGGGTCATTGGCCGGACATCCTTTTCGAAACGTGCGTCAGCTTGGCCGCCACTGCCCCCAGAGGCGATTGCCGACGCAAAGTTAAGTTTGCGATTAAAAGTGCGCTGCCATAGGGAGCTTCGTGATGCAAATATTCCCGCTCCACCCCTTCACCCCGCCGGGCGATGTGCCGGCACTGCGTCAACAGGTTCGCGATCTGATCACCGCGCACGAACCGCGCTGGACGATCGAACAGCGCGCCGACACGTGGTTCGGCAACGACGCCGAATTCTCGCGCGCGCTGGGGACGGCTGGGCTGCTGGGCATGACCTGGCCCAAGCAATACGGCGGCCATGAACGCTCGATGCTGGAGCGGTACATCGTGCTTGAGGAGCTGCTGGCCGGCGGGGCCCCTGCCGGACTGCACTGGATCGCCGATCGCCAGACCGGCCCGCTGCTGCTGCGTTATGGCACCGAAGAACAGCGCGAGAAATATCTGCCCGGCATGGCGCGGGGCGAGACATATGCCTGTATCGGCCTGTCCGAACCGAATTCCGGGTCGGACCTTGCCAGCGTGCGCACCTTTGCGCGCAAGACGCTCGAAGGCTGGCGTGTCAACGGCCAGAAGGTGTGGACCAGCGGCGCGCATCATTGCCACGCAGCACTCACTTTGCTGCGCACCGAAGAAGGCAGCGAGCGGCAGCAGGGCTTGTCTCAGTTGATGATCGACCTTGATACGCCGGGCGTCACCGTCCGCCCGATCATCGACATGGCCGGGCGTCACCACTTCAACGAGATATTCTTCGACGACGCGCTGGTTCCGCTGGGCGCGCTGGTCGGCACCGAAGGGCAGGGCTGGAAGCAGGTGACCGCCGAGCTGGCGCTCGAACGGTCCGGCCCCGAACGCTATCTGTCGAGCCACTTGCTGTTGATCGCGCTGATCGATGCGGTCGGACCCGAGCCTGCGCCCGACGTGGCGCAACTGATCGGGCGCTTGACCGCCGAGATGTGGACATTGCGCCAGATGTCGCTGTCTACCGCAGCCAAGCTGGCGGCGGGCGAAGACCCGGTGGTCGAAGCGGCCATCGTCAAGGATCTGGGCAATGCCTATGAACAGGCGCTGCCCCGCTTGGTACAGGCGGCGGTCGAGGTCGATCTGGCCGGCCCATCCGACCTGTCGCGGCTGCTGGCTTGGTTCCTGTTGACCTCGCCCAGCTTCAGCCTGCGCGGCGGCACGCCCGAAGTGCTGCGCGGGATCATCGCCAAGGGCCTTGGGCTGCGTTGAGGGAGCGGAATTGACATGAGCGAGAACCGTACCCTGCTGGTCGAGATGGCCGAAGGCCTGTTTGCCGACCTTTCCGGCGCCGAGTTCGCCAGCGCATGGCCGCGCGTGGCCGAAGCGGGCTTTGCCTCGCTGCTGGTTCCGGCGGATGCGGGTGGCTTTGGCGGCGATTGGGGCGATGTGCTGGCGGTGCTGCGGCTGGCCGGGCTCAACGCGCTGGCAGCGCCGCTGGCCGAGCCGATCCTGGCGCATCACCTGTTGGCGCAGGCGGGAATCGCTGCGCCTGAAGGCTTGCTGACCATTGCCGCGCCGGGCCAGCGGGTGCCTTTTGCCCGCCATGCCGACGGCATCGTTCGCGCGGGCGACGGCGCTGTGGCGCTGTACCTGCCGGGCAGTTATTCCGTGACCCAAGGCACGTCCCCCGCCGGAGAGCCGTGGGATGCGGTGGACTTCACCGGTGAGCCCGTCGCCTCTGTCGCCAGCGACATCGACTTGCTGGCACTGGGCGCGTTTGCACGGGTGGCGCAGGCATCGGGCGCGCTCGAAGCGGCGTTCACCCTGTCGATCGATCACGTCAACACCCGCGTCCAGTTCGGCCGCGCTCTCGCCAAGTTTCAGGCGGTGCAGCAGGCGCTTGCCGAGTTCTCGGAAGAAGCGGCGGCGGTCGATGCGTCGGCAGCGGCTTGTGCGGCGGCGCTGGACCATGGCGATGCCGGGTTCGAGATCGCGGCAGCCAAGCTGCGCACCGGGATCGCCATCGATCGCAGCGTGCCGATCGCGCACCGGGTCCATGGCGCGATCGGGTTTACGATCGAATATGCGCTGAATCATCATACCCGCCGCCTGATGGGCTGGCGCAGCGAGTTCGGCAGCGATTCCTTCTGGGCCGAGCGGCTGGGCCGTGCGGTCGCAAAGCTGGGCGGCAAGGGGCTGTGGCACGAAGTGGCCGCGCGCACGGACCGGCAGGTCGCCGCAAGCGGTTGATTCCACGCATACCCACCAACCTGACCCAAGCGATGGCTTGACAGCGCTGCAGGGCTCCTTAATCGTTCGGTTAAATAAACCGTCCGAGAGGAGTCGGAAAGATGGCTACCGCTTATATCGTTGATGCCGTGCGCACCGCCGGGGGGCGGCGCAATGGTCGGCTCGCAGGGGTTCACCCGGTCGATCTGGGCGCGCGCACGCTCGATGCACTGGTCGCGCGCACCGGCATCGATCCGACCGCCATCAACGACGTGATCATGGGCTGCGTCAGCCAGGGTGGGCAGCAGGCCGGGCAAGTCGGCCGCAACATCGTGCTGGCGTCCTCACTGCCCGAATCGGTTCCTGCCGTGACGATCGACCGCCAGTGCGGTTCGTCGCAGCAGGCGATCCAGTTCGCCGCGCAGGCGGTGATGTCGGGCACGCAGGACGTGGTCATCGCGGCGGGCATCGAAAGCATGACCCGCGTGCCGATGGGCTCGACCGCGATCTTTCACATGAAAGAGGGCTTGGGCAACTACAAGTCGCCTGGGCTTGAGGCGAAGTACCCCGGCATCAACTGGTCGCAGTTCGTCGGCGCGGAAATGATCGTCAAGAAGCACGGCTTCACCAAGGCCGATCTGGATGTGTTCGCGCTGTCCAGCCATCTGAAGGCGATTGCCGCGACCAATGGCGGCGCCTTTGCCGACGAGATCGTGCCGATCGAGATCGAGACCGCCGATGGTGCGGCTGTGCATACGCAGGACGAAGGCATCCGCTTTGACGCCACGCTGGAAAGCATCGCGGGCGTCAAGCTGCTCAGCCCCGACGGCGCGTTGACCGCTGCCAGTTCCAGCCAGATCTGCGATGGCGCCAGCGCCGCGCTGATCGTTTCGGAAGAGGCGCTCAAGCGTTACGGCCTGACCCCGCTGGCCCGTATCCACAACCTGACGGTGACGGCGGGCGATCCGGTGATCATGCTCGAAGAGCCACTGTTCGCCACCGACCGCGCGCTGCAACGCGCCGGCATGAAGATCGGCGACATCGACCTCTACGAAGTGAACGAGGCGTTCGCGTCGGTGCCGATGGCCTGGCTCAAGCACACCGGGGCCGATCCTGAAAAGCTCAACGTCAATGGCGGCGCCATTGCGCTGGGCCATCCGCTGGGCGCCTCGGGCACCAAGCTGATGTCCACGCTGCTCCATGCGCTGAAGGCGCGCGGCAAGAAATGGGGCCTGCAGACGATGTGCGAAGGCGGCGGCGTCGCCAACGTGACCATCGTCGAATTGCTCTGAACCACATTCCAGGGAGAGACTGTCCATGAAACTTGATTCCAGCATTTCGGCCGTTGTCACCGGCGGCGCGTCGGGCCTTGGCGCGGCAACGGCGCGCGCGCTTGCGGCAAAGGGCGTGAAGGTTGCGCTGTTCGACCTCAACAAGGAAAAGGGTGAGGCGCTTGCTGCCGAAATCGGCGGCGTGTTCTGCGAAGTGAACGTGACCAGCGACGAAAGCGTCGACGCCGGGTTTGCCAAGTCGCGCGCCGCGATCGGGCAGGAGCGCATTCTCGTCAACTGCGCGGGCACCGGCAACGCCATCAAGACCGTCAGCCGTTCGAAGGAGGACGGTTCGGTCAAGCACTTCCCGCTCGACGCCTTTGACCGCATCATCCAGATCAATCTGGTCGGCACCTTCCGCTGCATCGCCAAGTCGGCGGCTGGCATTCTGACGCTCGATCCCGTCGACGAGTTCGGCGAACGCGGCGCGATCGTGAACACCGCATCGGTTGCGGCCGAGGATGGTCAGATCGGTCAGGCGGCTTATTCGGCGTCGAAGGGTGGCGTAGTCGGCATGACCCTGCCGATCGCGCGCGACCTGATGAGCGAGGGCATTCGCGTCAACACCATCCTGCCGGGCATCTTCAATACCCCGCTGCTGCAGGGTGCGCCCGACAACGTGAAGGCGGCGCTGGCTGCCCAGGTGCCATTCCCCAAGCGGCTCGGCCTGCCCGAGGAATATGCGGCGCTCGCGCTCACCATGATCGAAACCAGCTATTTCAACGGTGAAGACGTTCGTCTTGACGGTGCCATCCGCATGGCGCCGCGCTGAACCAAAGCACATGGGGGCTGCGGCAACGCATTCGCGGCCCCCTACTTTTACGCCTCCGGGAGAGAGCCGATGTCCGACTTCACGCAGATCCGTCTGGATATAGACGAAGGCGTCGCCACGATCACGTTGCACCGGCCCGAGAAGATGAACGCCTATACCGGCATCATGGGGCAGGAAATCAACGCGGCGCTCGACCACACCGATGCCAACGACGACGTCCGTGCGGTGATCTTCACCGGAGCGGGCGAACGCGCGTTCTGCGCCGGGGCCGATCTCACTCCCGATGATGGCAAGCATGTTTTTTCAAGCGGCGATGCGGTGGCGGACTTGTCCGATCCGCGCGTGCGCGACGGCGGGGGGCTGCTGACCTTGCGGCTCTACCAGTCCAAGAAGCCGCTGATCGGGGCGATCAACGGCGCGGCGGTAGGCGTTGGCGTAACCATGCAATTGCCGATGGACATCCGTCTGGCGAGCACCAAGGCGCGCTTCGGGCTGGTATTTGCCCGGCGCGGGATCGTGCCCGAAGCGGCGTCGAGCTGGTTCCTGCCGCGCATCGTCGGCCTGCCACAGGCGCTGGAATGGTGCATGACCGGCCGCATCTTCGACGCGCAGGAAGCCTTGCGCGGCGGCTTGGTCCGTTCGGTGCACGAGCCCGAGGATCTGTTGCCCGCCGCCAATGCGCTTGCGCGTGAGATTGCCGACAATACCAGCGCGGTATCCGTCGCGATGACGCGGGCGATGCTGTGGCACAATCCGCAGTTCGATCATCCGATGCAGGCGCATCACATCGACAGCCGGGCGATCTACACGCTGTCGCGCGGGCCGGACGCTACGGAAGGCGTGGCTTCTTTCCTTGAAAAGCGCGCTCCCCGCTACCCTGCGCGCGTTTCTTCGGATATGCCGTCCTTTTATCCTTGGTGGGAAGAACCGGGTTGGGAATGAACGATACAACCGTAACGGCCGGAGTGGCCAAGGACAGCCCGGAGCAATCCGGCGCTCGCGAGCTTTTGCTCGACACTGCTTCGCAGATCATGCGCGAAGGCGATCTCGTCGACATCTCGCTGTCCGAACTGTCCTTGCGCTCGGGGCTGAATTCGGCGCTGGTGAAGTATTATTTCGGCAATAAGGCAGGCATGCTCAAGGCCTTGCTTGATCGCGACATGGAGGCGATTGTCAAATCGGTCGATGCGCTGTTGGCCAAGGATCACATGAATCCCGAAGCCAAGCTGCGTCGTCACATCGGCAAGGTGATCGATACCTACTACAATTATCCCTACCTCAACCGGTTGCTGATGCGGCTGGTGCGCGACAGCGATCACGCCGAATCGCAACGCATTGCCGACAAGTATCTGGCGCCGCTGGGGCGGGCTTACGAAAAGCTCATCGCCTCGGGCGTGAAGGCGGGCGTGTTCCGACCGATCGATTCGCAATTGTTCTATTTCACCGTGACGGGTGCGGCCGACCGCTTCTTCTCGGCGCGATTGGTGCTGCGCCATTGCTTCGATCAGGACACGCTGACCGAGGAATTGCGCGATCGCTACCGCGAACACACCGTCGATTTCGTGATGGCGGGGATTTTGGCTCCCGACCGTCAAACCAGCCAATGACTGGAAGAAGGTGACAAGCGAGAGGACAAGCGCATAAAGAAAATGTCGTTTGGTGGCGCGATGGCGAACGATCTAGTGCGCCTCGCCCGCCAAGGCGACATTTTCCGTCGACTTGTGCGTCGGCAATTGCAGCAAGGCCCAGATCGCGATGCCCGGTAGCAAGACCCGCCTCAGACACTTCCTGCCGTATCGTCTGGCAGTGACGTCCAATGCGATCAGCGGAATGATCGCGGGCGAATACCGCAACGAATTCGGCCTGAAGATCCCGGAATGGCGGGTGATGGCGGTGCTGGGCGATGCCGGACCGCTGACCCAGCGCGATCTGGTCAGGGCGACCCTGATGGACAAAGTGGCGGTCAATCGCGCCTGCAAGGTACTCGACGAGCGCGAACTGATCCGGCGCAGCCCGAACGAATCCGACGGCCGTTCGCACCATCTGGAACTCACCCCTGCGGGCGTGGAACTGCACGGCAAGATCTGGCCGCAGGCGGTGGGCGCTTATGAGCGGATCTTTGCGGCCTTGTCCCCGCGCGAGACCGAGCGGCTGGCGGTACTGCTCGACAAGCTGTTCGCGCGGGTCGAGGCGCTGGAGGAGGGTGAGGGCTGATCACCGCGCAGCCGGTTGTTCAAGGATTGGCAGGCCTGTCGCAGACGCTCTGCGCGGACGATCACCCGACCTTGCGGTTGATGAAGTTGTCGCTGATCGAGCACGAAGCCGGGCCGATGATCACCACGAACAGCGTCGGCAGGATGAACAGGATCAACGGAACGGTCATGATCGCGGGCAGGCGTGCGGCCTTTTCTTCGGCGCGCATCATCCGTTCGTTGCGGAATTCGGCCGAGAGTACCCGCAGGGCCGAGGCCAGCGGAGTGCCATAGCGCTCGGTCTGGATCATCGTCGTCACAACGCCGCGCATCGCTTCCAGATTGACGCGATAGGCCAGATTGTCGAACGCATGGCGCCGCTCGGTCAGGAACGACAGCTCGATGGCGGTCAGTGCGAATTCCTCGCCAAGTTCGGGATAAGCCCGGCCCAGTTCGCGGGCCACCCGGCCAAAAGCGGCATCGACGGTCAAGCCCGCTTCGGCGCAGATCACCAGCAAATCCAGCGCATCGGGCAGGCCCTTGCGAATGGCATGGGTGCGCTTGCCGATCAGATTGGCAAGCCAGATATCCGGCCCCTTGTACCCGGCGATAACCATCACCGCAAAGCCGCCGAACTTCTTGAACGCGCTCCATTCGGGAAAATAGTTGACGCCATAGATCAACAGCGCGGCAAGGCCGCCGAGCACGATTGGCCCGATCATCCGGCCTAGAATGATCGCAACGCCCCATTCCTTCTTGCGGATGCCTGCCTGAGCCAGCTTCTGCTGTACCTCGGTCAGCTGGCTGTCTTGCAGCACCTTGAGCGATTCGAGGAACGTGCGGATCAGATCGGTCGTCTGGTTGCCGCGCACGATGCTGGCGCGCTTGCGCGAGGTGGGGGTGATGATCCCCGCCTTGAGCTGTTCGCGCCGTTCGTTGAGCGCCTTCACGCGCTTGGTCATCGGATCGCGCACGGTTATCGCCGCATAGATCGCCAGCATGGCCGCGAGCGCCGCCAGCGCCGCGAGCAGCGATCCAGCCGCGATCACGTCGATCCCGAGCAGCTTTGGGCCGGCAGGCTGGGCGGCAAGGGCGGCGGTGGCGGGGTTCATGTCTCGCGTGCCTCGATCAGATTTCGAAGTTGACCATCTTGGCCATGATGAAGCCGCCCAGAGACAGCCACACGAGCCCGCCAAGGCCTGCCACCATCAACCGCTGATCGACAAAGAACTTGCCGATGTAGCCGGGGTTGATCGACCAGATGAGGAAGAACACGATGAACGGCAGTGCGCCGACGATATAGGCCGAAGCCTTGGCTTCCGAACTCATGGCCTTGATCTTGAGCCGCATCTGCGCGCGCTTGCGCAGCACGTCGGCCAGATTGGCGAGCGTTTCGGCCAGGTTGCCGCCGGTTTCGCGCTGGATCGCCAGCGTGATGCAGAAGAAGCTGAATTCGGGCATGTCGAGCCTGTCAGCCGTGTCCTGCAATGCCTCTTCCATCGTCTTGCCGACCTTGATCCGGTCGGTCACCGCCTTGAACTCTTCACCCACCGGACCGGGCAGTTCGCTTGACACGATGCCTAACGTTTCGGTGATCGGCAGGCCCGAGCGAAGCCCGCGCACCAGCAGTTCAAGTGCATCGGGAAAGCGGGCGACGAATGCAGCCAGCCGCTTGTTGATCGCGCGTCCGACCAGAAAGTGCGGAACGCCCGCGCCGACGAACAGGCCGATGAACAGGCCGAGCACCGCCGCGCCGGTTTTCATGAAAACCAGCAATGCTACCGTCAGGCCAAGCCCGAGCGAGACATAGAGATACTGGCTCAGCGTCCAGCCTTTGCCGGTGCGGTGCAGCCGCAGCGCCAGCGCCTCGATCCGCGAACCCGAGCCCGCCACCCGGTAGGTGCGCGGCATGCGTGAGGCGATCGCCTTGCGGTATTGGGCCTCGACTTTGTCCTTGGCGCTATCCGAATGGCGCAGGCGCAACGACTGCAACCGCCGGTTGCCTTCGCGCGCGGGGTTGGGACCGGCAAACGCGGCCAGACCCATCAGAAGCACGAGAGCAAAGCCCAGGCCCAGCACGGCCAACTGCATCGGGTTCATCGCCGCTCCTGCCTTCCGGTTGCGCCGTCCATCACAGGCCTGCCTTGGTTCACGCCGGGACGCCGGCCTTGTTCTTGGACGGGAGCATCTTCTTGAGGTCGAACTTGCCGAGCAGCGAGGTCTTGGGCGCCTTGGCCGGGCCGGTCTTGCCATCGGTTTCGCCCTGCAGCGCGATCACCGCATTGGCGATGTCGCGCAACGCTGCAGCCGCCTTCGAGCCTCGGTTGGCGGCCACCAGTGTTTGCCCCAGCTTGGCCGCATTGGCCGCCGCCTTGATGTCATAGGGCACCTGAAAGTTGATCTTGCGCTCGATCGAGCTTTCGAAGTCGGACCGGCTGATCTCGCCGACGCCGGCGTGGATCTTGTTGGCAACGACCAGAGTGTGCGCGTGCGGAGCGTTGGTTTTCAACCACGACAGCAAACGGATGGCGTCGCGCGCACCCGCCAGCGTCAATTCGGTGGTGACCACGACCACGTTCACGTCTGCCAGCAGATGCGGAAAGTTGATCAGCATGTTGCGCGGCAGATCGACCAGCGTCATGTCGAAGGCTTGGCGGAACTCCTCCTGCAGCGCCACGAACGCGCTGCCATCTGTCATCAACGGTGAACTGATCGGGGCTTCGGCGGACAACAGCGCCAGATTGTCGTTCGCGCGGATCATCGCGCGCTCGATGAACAGGCCGTCGATGCGGCTGGGCGTTTCGATAGCGTCGGTCAGACCGCGCCCCGGCTCAAGGTCGAGCGTCAGTGCGCCGGTGCCGAAATGCACGTCAAGGTCGAGCAGGGCGGTCGGCAGGCGATGATCGGTGCTGAACAACCACGCCAGCGAGGTGACCAGCGTCGATGCGCCCACGCCGCCGCGGGTGCCGACCACTGCCGTGGTGACGTGGCGACGCGTGGCCGCGCCATCGATGTTCTTTGGCGCGGTGAGGATGGTCTGCGCCTGCGACAGAGCGTCGCGCAACTGGGCGGCCCCGAGCGGCTTGAGCAGATAGTCCTGAATGCCCGAGGCCAGCAGATCGCGGTACAGCCGCACGTCGTTGACCTGCCCGACCGCGATAACGACCGTGCCCGGCTCGCACACTTCGGCCAAAGCATTGATATCGTGCAGCGGATCACCGCTTTCAGACAGATCGACGAGCAGGATCGACGGGCTGGCGCTGATCGACAGAGACTGGACCGCGTTGCGCAAGCCGCCCCGATTGCACTTTTCCGGTTGCCAGCCCATGTCCATCACGACCGTGCGCACGACGTCCACGGCGGCGTCGTCGCACAGATAGGCGGCAAAGACATCGCGGTTGTTCTTCCACGGTGCGTTCATGACTCAGTTCCCCCCGCCGGTGGACTTGCTCGAAACCTGCTTCAGATCACCGGCTCCGGTCGGCGGCTTGTCGCGATAGGCCTGAATGGCCTTGCTGGCGGTCATCGCGCTGGTGACGCCTGTGCTGCGCGCGCCGTGGACAAGATCCTGCTTGTTGGCGACCATCGCGGCCAGGTTGCTGTTGACCGCGCAACCATAGTTGGTGGACGTGGCGTTGGCCGGATTGGCGTCCGAATGGGCTGTCCAGTCCGGGCATCCGGGCACGCTGGCGACCGAGCGGGTCACGACGACGCGAGCCGAACCGTGCGAAAGCGTGCCGCTGGTTACCGGCGCGATGTCGGCCAGCAGCAAGCCGAAGCGGGCGGCGATCGCACCGATCGCGGCGGTGGTGACGGGCGAGGCGTCGGGATCGTCGACCGCGATCCGATCACCGTACTGCAAATCCAGCGTGCCGAACCAGTCGGCCAGCCGGGACTGTTCCGATATCGGCAGACCGCCGCCCGACAGGGTGGTGAGGTCATAGGTGTACGAGGTCTTTTCGACCACTGGCTGGTGCACGCTGTCGAGCATGCGGTTGTTCGGCACACCGCCACAACCACCCAGTGTAGCGGTCAGTGCAAGCGCGAGTGCGGCCGAGGCAAGCATCCGGCGCGGTTTGGCGGAGCGGGGCGACAAGGTGGCCATGGCGGTTCCCTCTTTCACTGGAAGCTGAAGCCGGGCTGGGCCGCGCTGGCCTGCCGGTCATGACGGCCCTTGGGAGCAGGGGCGGGCGTGTCGGTGGCCATCCCGACCTTGCGGCCTGTCGGCGCGGGCTCGACCGATGGGGCGGCGCCGGGCGCGGTGCGTTCGGTCGGCTTGGGCCGGTCCTTGACGCTGGCAGGATCGCTTTCCATCAGCCCCATGACCTGCTGCGCCACGTTGGCGTTCTTCAAGCCATCGGTCGGCAGCTTGATTTCGGACGCATCGACGGGGTTGACCAGATACGGGGTGACGACGATGACCAACTCGGTTTCACCCTTCTTGAAGGCGGTGGAGCGGAACATCGCGCCAAGGATCGGGATGTCGCCCGCACCAGGCATCTTGGTGATGGTGTTCTGGTTGCCGTTGCGCATCAGCCCGGCGATCATGAAGCTTTGGCCAGAACCCAGCTCCACGGTCGTTTCGGCGCGGCGAATGGTCAGCGAAGGGATCGAATAGCCGTTGAACGATACCGCGCCGTCGCTGGACAGTTCGGACACTTCGGGCCGCACCCGCATCGAGATGCGACCATTGGCAAGAACCGTGGGGGTGTAGGACAGGCTGACGCCGTACTTCTTGTACTCGATCGAGGTCGTGCCCAGACCCGAATTCATCGGGATCGGGTATTCGCCACCGGCAAGGAAGTCGGCGGTTTCGCCCGACAATGCGGTCAGGTTGGGCTCGGACAGCGTGCTGGCAAGGCCGATCGTCTCGCCAAGATCGAGCGCGCCGAGCAGATCGAGCCCGAACAGCTTGGCTTGTCCGGCCAACGTGGTCGCACCGCTCAACGGATTGACCGCAGAGCCGTCCACCGTGATGTATTTGCCGGGATTGTTGATGTCAGGGTATTGAAAAGTGACCTTGCTGCCCGTGCCGAGCGCCTGGCCAAACGGGCTGCCGGCACGCATGGTGGAGGTAAACCCCGAGCGGCCCTGGCCGATACCGAACATGAAGCCGCTGGACCCATCGATGCTGGTCAGGTTCACGCCGATATTGCGCAACAGCGTGCGGCTCACTTCGGCAATCTTCACGTGCAGGCTCACCTGCATCGGAGTGGCCATCTTCAACCGGCTGATGACCGAGATCTTGTCACCGACGAAGGCCTTGACCAGCCGTTCGGCCTCGGCGGCATCCTCGGGCGCGGCGACGGTGCCGGTGAGCAGCACCGTGTTGTTCATCGTCGAAGTGGCGACGCGCGCCTCGGGCATGGCAAGGTGGAGCATCTGGTCGATGCTGTCGATGTTGGTGCCCACGCGGACGTTGGCCGACCAGATCACATCGCCATGCGCGTTGCTGGCATAGACCGTGGTTTCGCCGCCGCCCTTGCCAAAGACATAAAGCTGGTTGCCCGATTTGACCTGCACATCGGCGATCTGTTCGTTGGCGACAAACACGTCGGCCATCTTGCCGGGCAGGGTGACCAGTTGCCCTCGGCCGATCGACAAGGCGATGCTGCGGGCAGGCGCCGTCACCGTCTGGGCGGTGGCACTGGCAGCCAGCCCGGCGAGGGCGACCGGCCCGGCCAGCATGGCTGCCGACACGAGGGTGGAAGCGAGGCGGACTTTCATCGTCGTGCCTTTCGGAAAGCGGATCGGGTGGCGTTGAGCGGGGCGCGTCGTCATCTCAGTTGATCCCCACCGGCACGTCCTGCGCATCCTTGCCGCGGAACACGCGCACGGTCGGAACCGGGCGGGCGACGCGGATCGGCCCGCTCACCGGCATCGCTGCTTGCGGCGAGGGTGGACCGGACCGGCTACCGCCGTTGATGTCGGCGGAAGGGATCGTGCGGCGCTGGAAGCGCGACACGTCGCCGCCGGTGACAAAGGTGGCGCTGCTGGCGCCGGTCGCATCGAGCGGCTTGCCCTGCGCGGACTTGAGCAGCTTCTCCTCGTCCTGCTTGGAGGCGTTGGCGGGTACCTTGACGGCGCCCGAGGCGATCGCCTGATCCAGTTCGGACGCATTGTCGGCAATCGAGCGCAGCGCCAGACTGATCGTGCCGATCGTCTGCGCCACCGCGATCTTCTCGGCGATCTTGGGCGTGACCTCTACGGTCACGGTGCTGAAGGCGCGGACGCGGGTCTTGCCTTCGACTTGTTCGGATTCGGCGGACTGGTCGGTGGCGAGCACCCGCAAGTTGCGCAGGATCGTTTCCGATGCCTTCAGTGCCAGACCGTCGCCGGACTTGACCGATTGGGTAAGAACCACATCGATGTGGTCACCGGGGAACACGAAGCCGGCAACGCCGGTCCGCGCGCTCACCGGAATGGTGACGGCGCGCATGCCCGCTCCGAGCGCAGCGGCAAGAAAACCACGATCGCCGGGGGCGACGAGCGAGCCTTGCGTCAAAGGCTGTCCTGCGGTGATGGGATTGCGTACCACGGTGCCAAGCAGCTTCTGCATGTCGGCAGTGCCTTCCATGAAGTAGGCGTCCTGCACCAGATCCTTGGGCCATGGCTGGAAGATGACCGAATCGGCCGAGATGATGGTGCCGACGGGCAGCGCGCGTTGCGCCACCAGCACCTTGGGGCCGACCGTGACTTTGGCCGCAGCGTCTGCCTGAGGCGTCCCGGCCCCGGCGAACAGGGTCCGTGCGGCAAGGGTCGATACGATCGCAACGAACAGCGCCCCTATCAGCAGAAACAGCTTTTTCTTGTCCATGATCTACCGTCCAACATCGAACCCCGATCCGCATTCATCGCGGAAAGTGGTAAAGATTTTGCCTAACCCAGCGTGCCGACGTGCAACGCGGCCCAGTCCGTCGTGCCGATCACCCACAGCCCACCCAGCGCGATGGCCACGCCGTAGGGGATTTTCAGGTGATCCTTGCGGCGGTGGGCGATGTGCCACATGCCCAGCACCACGGTCAGCACGCCGCCTGCCAGCGCCATGATCAGCAACAGCTTGAGGAACAGCGTCCAGGGCAGCCACAGTGCCAGAGCGGTCAGCAGCTTGACATCGCCGCCCCCCATCGCCCGCAACGCAAACAGGCCGGTCAGCACCGCAAACGTCACAATAGTGATGCCCAGTTGCAGCGCTATATCGGGCCACAGCGACAGGCCGGAAGCCCACCAGAACAAAGGTGCTGCCAATGCGACCGTGGCGTTCAGCCAGTTGTCGATCTGTCTGCGCCGAATATCAGTGATCGCGGCAATCAGCAGAGCGATTGCCAATCCTGCCACCAACCCGTAAACTATCGTGACTGAGTTCATACCCGGGTCATACGGGAAGAGCACTTACCAAACAGTAACCACGAAATCGGGCGCGAACAATGGATCCGCATGACTCTGGTGCGCACCTGTCGTCATTGTTCGACAGGCGCGCGATTCCTGCCGAAGCGCTTGAGTCCGAATGGTCGGCACGCGATGGACAACGCGTCCGCCGCATCGATTGGGCAGGTGCGGTGCTCTCGGGCGGAGGGCGGCGGGGATCGTTGCTGTTTCTGCCCGGACGTGCGGACTTTTACGAAAAGTACCTTGAATCGCTTGATCGATGGCAGCGCGGCGGCTGGCGCGTGACGGCGCTCGACTGGCGCTGGCAGGCCGGATCGGGCCGCTTCGGGGCGGACCGGCGCGCAGGGGACGTCGACGACTTCGCCACATGGATCGCCGATCTTGGCGCTTTCTGGCGCGAATGGATCGTCACTACCCCGGGACCGCATGTCATCGTCGGCCACTCGATGGGCGGGCATCTGGTGCTGCGGGCTCTGGCCGAACACGCGATCGAACCGGTCGCGGCGGTGCTGAGCGCACCGATGCTGGGCTTTCACACGCCCATCCCCGATGGCTTGCAGCCCGCGTTCGGTCAGCTGATGTGCCTGATCGGCAGCCCTGCGCGGCTGGCATGGCAGGACAGCGAAAAGCCTGGCAGCACGCCGGAAGGCCGCGCCGCGCTGCTTACCCATGACGCGGCGCGCTATGCCGACGAACAATGGTGGCGCGAGAATCGGCCCCAGCTCGATCTGGGGCCGCCAACCTGGCGCTGGGTGCTGCGCGCGGCGCAATCGAACGCCCTCATGCGCCGCCAGGGCGCGCTCGAAGCGGTGAAACCGCCCGTTCTGGTGGTTGCCGCCAAAGCGGATCAACTGGTCGCATGGTCTGCGATAGAGCGCGCCGTGCCCCGCCTGCCCCAAGGGGAAGTCGTGTCGTTCGGGCCCGAAGCGGCCCACGAACTGCTGCGCGAGGCCGATCCGGTGCGCAACAAGGTGTTGGCCGCAATCGACGAGTTCCTTGACCGCGTGGCGCCGCCGGGCAAAGCCTGACGGTGCAATGACAGATTCTTTCGATGTAGCGATTATCGGTGCCGGGATGGCCGGCGCCAGTCTGGCCGCCGAATGTGCGCCCCATGCCCGCGTATTGCTGGTCGAGGCCGAGGACGTGCCCGGCTATCACACCACCGGCCGGTCCGCCGCGTTCTGGGAAGAAACGTACGGCGGAACGGGCATCTATCCGCTGACCGCGGCCTCGGGCCGGTTCCTGCAGGACGGTGGCTATCTTGCCCCGCGTGGCGCGCTCAATATCGGGCAGGCGCAGGATCGCGCCAAAGTCGAGGCGTTTGTCGACCGCTTTGCCGAGCTTGGCGTCAACGTGCGGCTGGTGGGACGCAGCGAACTGACCGGAATCGTGCCGGGGCTGAAGGACGATTGGGTCGTCGGTTCGTCGCAGCCCGATTGCGCCGATATCGACGTGGCGGCGTTGCATCAGCACTATCTGGCGGCCAGCAAGCGCACCGGTACCGTGCTGCGCGTGCGGGCGCGGGTCGAAGGACTGGAGCGCGACGGGGCCGGCTGGCGACTGGAATGGCGAGGCGGTCAGGCGCGCGCCGCGTTGCTGGTCAATGCCGCCGGGGCCTGGGCCGATGGTTTGGCCGGGCTTGCGGGTGCCTCTGCATTGGGCATCGCGCCATTGCGGCGCACGATCGCACAGTTGCGCACCGATCCTGAACCGCCGGCCAATCTGCCGCTGACCTTCGGTATCAACGAGGACTTCTATTTCAAGCCGCAAGGTGGGCGGCTCTGGCTGTCGCCGCACGACGAGACACCCGACGTTGCGCGCGATGCCGCGCCCGAGGAACTGGACGTGGCCATCGCGATCGACCGGATGAGCCACGTGCTCGACTGGAAGATCGAGGCGCTGGAGCGCCGCTGGGCGGGCCTGCGCAGTTTCGCGCCTGACCGCCTGCCGGTCTATGGCTTCGATCCGCGTGTCGATGGCTTCTTCTGGTTTGCCGGGCAGGGCGGCTTCGGCATCCAGACGGCCCCGGCGGCAGCGCGACTGGCGGCGCAACTGCTGCTGGGCCTTGCGCGCGACGCGATGACCGAAGCGCTCGACGCTACGTGGTATTCCCCGGCCCGTTCTACTGGCGTCTGACCCAATTCGATCCGCTCTCGCAACGGAGCCGGGGTCTGCTATGGTTAAACGGGATCCTTAACCACTTCTTGGGAGAGTCGTGATGGCGCACCGTTTTGAAATCCGCAAGAACAAGGCTGGCGAGTTCGTGGCCTACTTCGTCCACAACGCCGAAACGATCTTCTGGACAGAGGGCTACGCGTCGAAGGCCAGCGCCAAGAACGCCATCGAATCGATCCTGAAGAACGGCCCCGACGCCGAAGTGGTCGACACCACGCTGGCGGATTGAGCAAAATCAGCAGGCGCCGTCGTCTTCTGGCGGAGACCCGGCGCCGCCCGCCTTTGCCTGTCAGGCTGCCTTTGCCGCGTCGCTGGCCAGTTTGTCGACGCGTTCATTCTCGATGTGGCCGTCGTGGCCTTTTACCCAGATCCAGTCGATGCGGTGGGGCTTGGTCACCGCCAGCAGCGTGCGCCACAAGTCCTCGTTCTTGACGGGTTTGTTATCGGCGGTCTTCCAGTTCTTCTTCTGCCAGCCGAACACCCATTTGGTGATGCCGTCGATCACATAGCGGCTGTCGGTGTGCAGCCGGACCATGCAGGGCTGGTTCAAGGCTTCCAGAGCGCGGATCACCGCGGTCATCTCCATACGGTTGTTGGTCGTCTCGCGCTCGCTACCCGAAAGCTCTTTTTCGCGATCGCCCATGCGCAGCAGCGCCCCCCAGCCCCCCTTGCCGGGGTTGCCCTTGCACGCGCCGTCGGTGAAAACGTCGACCGACTTCAGGCGAAGGTCGGCGGTCATGCGAAGATCTCCGGATTGTCGCGATAGGCGACCAGCCGCCGGGCCAGTGGCAAGGGATCCTTGCGCATGACCAGCGCGTCGGTGGGCGTGTTCAGCCAGTCGAACGCGCGGCTGAGGATGAAGCGCATCGCCGCGCCTTGCGCCAGCAGCGGCAGCGCGGTGCGCTCGGCCGGTGACAGGGGCCGCACGCTTTCGTACCCCGCGACCAGCGCCGCCGACACGTCATCGCGCAAGGCTCCGGTCGCGCTGTCCCAGCACCACGCCAGATGCGTGATCGCCAGATCATAGGCGTACAGATCGTTGCAGGCGAAGTAGAAGTCGATCAGTCCGGTCACCGTGTCGCCCAGCACCAGCACATTGTCGGGGAACAGATCGGCGTGGACCACGCCTGCGGGCAGACCTTGGGGCCACTGCGCGGCAAGTCGCGGCAGTTCGGCTGCGACAAGGTCGGCCAGCCAGGGATCGATCGCGGCGAGGCCCTTGGGCCCGCATTCCGCCGCCAGCCGCCGCCATTCATCCAGCCCCATCCCGTTGGCGCGGCTTGCGGGAAAGTCGGCGGCAGTCAGATGCAGGCGGGCAAGTTCGGCCCCGGTCGCGCGCGCCTGTCCCACGGTCGGCTCGCTCACCGATACGCCGGGCAGGAATTCGATCAGCGCGATGGCCTTGTCGCTGCTGTCGTCGGGCCAGCGGCGATAGAGCGCGCCGTCACGGTCATGGATCGTGCGCGGCACCGGACAGCCGTGCGCGGCCAGATGATCGAGCAAGGACAGGAAATAGGGCAGATCGCCGATGTCGATGCGGAATTCGTACATCGTCAGGATGAAGCGCGCACTGCCTGCGCCGCCATCGCGATCCGGGCGCCCGGTGGTCTCGATCAGCCAGTTGCTGTTGGAGACCCCTTCGGCGATGCCCTTGGCCGATACCAGTGTGCCGACGTCGAAATGGGTGATCAGCGCCGCCATCTGTTCGGCGCCGAGGTGGGTGTAGACTGCCATGTCCGGTCCGTGGTCTGGTAGGCTGCGATCAGTCGGCGAGCTGACGTGGCAGCTTGAACACCATGTTCTCTTCGGCCGTCCGCACGGTTTCCTCGGTCACGGTGCGCCACGCACCCAGCCGTTCGACCACTTCGCGCACCAGCACTTCGGGGGCCGAGGCCCCGGCGGTGAGGCCCATCGTCTCCACGCCTTCCAGCCATGCCGGATCGATATCGGCGGCGCGCTGGATCAGATAGGCGGTGGTTCCCTCGCGCTGGGCAACTTCGGCCAGCCGCAGCGAGTTGGAGCTGTTCGGCGCGCCGATCACCAGCACCAGCTGGCATTGGTGCGAGATCGCCTTGACCGCAGCCTGCCGGTTGGACGTGGCATAGCAGATGTCCTCGGCCTTGGGGCCAGCGATTCCCGGGAAACGGGCGCGCAGCGCGGCCACGATCTCGGCAGTGTCATCAACCGACAGCGTGGTCTGCGTCAGGAAGGCAAGCGGAGTGTCCGAGGGAAAGTCGAGCTTGGCGACATCGTCGAGCGTTTCGACCAGCGAGATCGCGCCATCGGGCACCTGGCCCATCGTGCCGATCACCTCGGGGTGGCCCTTGTGGCCGACGAACAGGATGTGCCTGCCCGCTTCGACCCGGCGTTCGGCCTGACGGTGGACCTTGCTGACCAGCGGGCAGGTGGCGTCGAGCCATTCCAGCCCGCGCGTGGTGGCGGCAACGGGCACGGCCTTGGGCACGCCATGCGCTGAAAACACCACCGGCACGCCGTCGGGCACTTCATCCAGTTCCTCGACAAAGACCGCACCCTTGGCCTTCAGGGAATCGACCACGAATTTGTTGTGCACGATTTCGTGGCGGACATAGACCGGAGCGCCATAGCGTTCGATCGAGCGCTCGACGATCTCGATCGCGCGGTCCACCCCGGCACAGAAGCCGCGCGGAGCGGCGATCAGCAGGCGCAAGGGGGGGCGGTCGCCGTGCGGTTCGGCAACGGTGCGGGCGGAGTCCGGTTCGGGAAAGCTGACGTTCATGATCCGAGCCTTAGCAGCGCGCGACGCTCATCACAAACCCGCGCGCGGCGGATTGCCCATCTTGGCTGTGCCCGGTAGAGGTGAGCGAAATCTATCGCGTTCATGCGTGGCGCGCCACAGTGACCGTTGTTCCAGTGACCGTTGTTCCAAGGAAACCCGTCGATGCGCTTTGCCCCCCGCCGCCTTGCCCTGTTGGCCCCGCTTGCGGCGATCGTGTTGACCGGCGTGCTGACCGGTTGTTCAAAGAATCATGGCGAACTGGTGGTCGATGACAGCGTGGGTGTCACCGCATTGCGCAGCCCTTGCCCGACCGTGGCGGTACCCGAACTGACCGGCGATCTGACCGCGCTGATTCCCGGCCGCACCGACGCCGGGGCCATCGACCTGACCGCCTCGATCACCAACTTGCGCAGCACCTGCAACGATGCCGCCGGCCAGCCCAAGCTGGTCACCGACGTCAGCTTCGACGTGCTGGCGCGCCGCGGCAGCGTCGATCTGCCGCGCCGTCTGGAAATCCCGTTCTTTACCGTGGTGATGCGCGGCGGCACGCAAGTCGTGGCCAAGCGCATCGGCAATGTCGTGATTGATTTCGCGGCAGGACAGGAGCGCGCCACCGGCCACGCCACTGCCACCAGCACGGTCGATCGGGCTGAGGCGACCTTGCCCGACGAAATCCGCCGCCGTCTGGCCAAGAAGCGCCGCGCCGGTGATCCTGACGCGGCGGTCGATCCGCTGGCCCAGCCCGACGTGCGCGCCGCGCTGGCCCGCGCCGGGTTCGAGACACTGGTCGGCTTCCAGCTGACGCAAGGGCAACTCGCCTACAACGCCACGCGTTGAACGAGCGGGAGCGGTTGGAGCGGTTGGGCGGGAAGGGGTATTTCCCTTCCGCCATCAAATCCGCTATCGGCGCGGCCATGACTGATCAACCGACCGTTTCCGCCCTTCCGGCGTTCGCCACCATTGCGCTCGTGATCGACGCGGCGCTCGATGCGCTGGTCGCGCAAGGCACTTTGCCCGCAGGCCTGCCGCGCGCGGCGGTGACCTGCGAGCCGCCGCGCGATCCGGCGCATGGCGACATCGCCACCAACGCGGCGATGGTGCTGGCCAAGCCCGCCGGAACCAATCCGCGCGCGCTCGCCGCGCTGCTCACCGCTGAACTCGGCAAAGATCAGCGCATCGTTTCGGCCGAGATCGCCGGGCCGGGCTTCATCAACTTGCGACTGGCGGACGGCGTGTGGCTTGACGAGTTGCGGCTGATCGCGGCGACGGGGGCCGACTATGGCCGCTCGACGTTGGGGCAGGGCAGCGTCGTCAACGTCGAATATGTCTCGGCCAACCCGACCGGGCCGATGCACATGGGCCACTGCCGCGGCGCGGTGGTGGGCGATGCGCTGGCCACGCTGCTGGCGTTTGCCGGGCACCGGGTGGTCAAGGAATACTATGTCAACGATGCCGGCGCGCAAGTCGACGTGCTCGCCCGCTCGGCGCATGTCCGTTATCGCGAGGCGCTTGGTCACGAGGTGGGCGAGATCCCGGCAGGGCTCTATCCCGGCGACTATCTGATCCCGGTCGGCGAGCAGCTGGCGGCAGAATTCGGCGAGCGTTATGCCGCCGCGCCCGAGGAGGAATGGCTCGTGCTGTTCCGCACCCGCGCGGTCGCCGCGATGCTGGTGATGATCCGCAGCGATCTGGCGCTGCTGGGCATCCATCACGACTTGTTCAGTTCCGAAGCCGAACTGCAAGCCTCGGGCAAGGTGGATGAAGCCGAAGCCTGGCTGCGCGCGCACGATCTGGTCTATGATGGCGTGCTCGAAGCGCCCAAGGGCAAGACGCTTGAGGATTGGGAGGCGGTGGAACTGCCGCTGTTCCGCTCGACCCGCTTCGGCGACGATCAGGACCGGCCGATCCGCAAGTCGAACGGTGCGTGGACCTATTTCGGCGCGGACCTCGCCTATCACTTTCAAAAGGCGCAGAATGCCGACGCGCTGGTCGATATCTGGGGCGCCGACCATGCCGGTACGGTCAAGCGGATCAAGGCCGCCGTCGCCGCGCTAACCGGGGCCGAAGGTCATGCGCCCAAGCCGTTCGAGATCAAGCTGGTGCAGATGGTGCAACTGCTGCGCGATGGCGAACCGGTGAAGATGTCCAAGCGCTCGGGCACGTTCGTGACGCTGGCCGATGTGGTCAGCGAAGTGGGCAAGGACGTGGTGCGCTTCACCATGCTCACCCGCAAGCCCGATGCGCAGATGGACTTCGACTTTGCCAAAGTGGTCGAGGCGAGCAAGGACAACCCGGTATTCTATGTGCAGTATGCCCATGCGCGTATCTGCCGCAACATCGCCAAGGGCGCCGATGAAGGCTTGGCCCCGGCGGCCGAACACCTTGATCTGCTGGGCGAGGAAGAACTGGCGCTGATCAAGCTGGCGGCGCAATTCCCGCGTCAGGTCGAGGCGGCGGCGGCGGCGCGCGAACCGCACCGCATCGCGTTCTTCCTCCATGATCTGGCCTCGGCCTTTCACTCGTTTTACAATCTGGGCAACGATCGCCCCGAAAAGCGGTTCATTGTGGGACAGGATGCGGCGGTTTCCAACGCGCGGCTTTTCCTTGCGTCCCATATCGGGCAAGTTATCCGTAACGGGCTGGCCTTGCTGGGTGTAGAGGCCGCCCAAGAACTGTGAGGCGATGATGAACGGGGGTCAGGACAACCAGTGGAACGCACCGCTTCCACCAGTGGAATCCGACGTAAAAGCAGCCGGACAGTGGGCCGCTGACACCAGCGCGCATGGCTTTGACGGGGCTGCAGGTCACGCCCAGCGCGCGTTCGAAGAAGCACCAGGTCTGGCGCTGGGCGATGAAGAGCGCCTGCCCTGGCTGGAAAGCGCCGAGGATGTCGACGCCGAAGCCGCTGGCCCCGATCACGGGCGTCTGATCGGGCTGGGCGTGCTGTCGCTGGTGCTGCTGGCGGCAATCGTCGGCGGCATCTACTGGCTGACCCATCGCGAACCGTCGCCTGCGGCCAGCGCCGATGGCAGCCTGATTGAGGCCAGCCGCGAGCCCTACAAGGTCGCGCCCAAGGATCCGGGCGGCAAGACGTTCCAGGGCACCGGCGATTCGAGTTTCAAGGTAAGCGAGGGTGAAAAGCCCGTCGCCGCGCTCGCCGGAAGCAGCGCCGGGCCCGTTGCAACACCTGCTCCTGCGGCCAAGCCGTCTTCTGCTGCGGCTCCCGCAGCGCCCGCCGCATCGGGCGGCGTCGGCGTGCAGATCGGCGCGTTTTCCAGCAATGCCGCCGCCGAATCCGCATGGACCAAGCTGTCTGCCGCGCATGAACCGCTCAAGGGCCTGTCGCACCGCGTGGTTGAGGGCAAGGCCGACATGGGCACGGTCTATCGCCTGCAAGCCGTGTCCGCAGACGCGGGCGCTGCCAACAGCTTGTGCAGCGCGCTGCAGGCGGGCGGTCTGAAGTGTCAGGTGAAGCGCTGAACTGATCGGTTCGCGGCAAGCCCGCAGCCTCCCCTGATCGTCGGGAGAGGGACTGCGGGCCACCGGCTTGCCGCTTTTCCCCCACCTTCGCCGCGCTCGCCCTTGCCAAGGCCGAACGTTTTGACGACGTCTGTGCCATGCTTCCTGCGATTTTCGGCCTTTCCGGTCCTGAACTGACGGCTGACGAGCGTGCCTTCTTTGCCGAGGTGCAGCCCGCCGGATACATCCTGTTTGGCCGCAATGTCGAAAGCCGGGCGCAACTGCGCGCCCTTACCGACGACTTGCGCGCGCTGCACGGGCGCGACCGCCTGCTGATCTGCATCGATCAGGAAGGCGGGCGGGTGGCGCGGATGAAGCCGCCTGTCTGGTCGGCCTATCCCGCCGGTGCCGCTTTCGACCGGCTATGGGAAATTGCCCCGGCCAGCGCGATCGAGGCGGCGCGCGCCAATGCCGAAGCGCTGGGCCTCGATCTGGCCGAGGCCGGAATCTCGGTCGATTGCCTGCCCTTGCTCGACGTGCGCCAGCCCGGTGCGCATGACGTGATCGGCGACCGCGCATTGGGCACCGAACCCTTGCGGGTGGCGGCGCTGGGCCGGGCGACGCTCGACGGTCTGGCGCGCGCGGGGGTGGCGGGGGTGGTCAAGCACATTCCCGGCCATGGCCGCGCGCAAGCTGACAGCCACAAGGAACTGCCCGTCGTTACCGCCAGCGCGCAGGAACTGGAAACCGACCTCGCCCCGTTCGTGACGCTTGCCGGGGCTGCCATCGCAATGTCGGCGCACGTGGTCTACACCGCGTGGGATGAGGCCAATCCGGCCACGCAATCGCCATTCGTGATCGACAGCATGATCCGTGGGCGCATCGGCTTTGACGGCCTGCTGCTGAGCGATGACCTTGATATGGAAGCGCTGTCGGGCAGCGTGCCCGACCGTGCGGTGCGCGCGCAGGCGGCGGGGTGCGACGTGGTGCTCAACTGCTGGGCAAAGATGGCCGATATGCAAGGCATCGCCGCGCGTCTCGCCCCGATGAGTGTGCAGACGGCAAACCGCCTCCAAAGGGCGCTTGCGCCGACCCGCGACTTTGCCGAGGCCGTGGACATGGCGCGGCAGGCCGAGCTTTTCGCCAAGCGTGATGCCTTGCTGGCGCTGGCCGCTGCGTGACCGAGACGGCGGCGACCCTCCCGGCCTTGGACGAAAGCTGGGATGGCCTTGCCACCCGGCCCGGCGGGGATGAGGCGCTGTACCTCGAACTCGATGGTTGGGAAGGGCCGCTCGACCTGCTGCTCGATCTGGCACGGCGGCAAAAGGTCGATCTGCTGCAACTGTCGATCCTCGATCTGGTCGATCAATACCTTGTCTATATCAATCGCGCCGAGGCGTTGCGGCTTGAACTTGCAGCGGACTATCTGGTGATGGCGGCGTGGCTGGCCTATCTCAAATCGCTGTTGCTGCTGCCGCGCGATCCCGAAATGCAGCCGAGCCCCGAGGAACTGGCGCTCAAGCTGCAACTGCGGCTGCAACGGCTGGCGGCCATGCGTGAGGCGGCGGGACGACTGATGGCGCGCGACAGGCTGGGCCGCGATGTGTTCGCGCGCGGTGCGCCCGAGGGGCTGCGGGTCGATCGCAAGGCGCTGTGGCAATGCGATCTGTTTGCGCTGATGCAGGCTTATGGCCAGGTCCGCGCGCGCACCCGTCCGGTGGTGCACATGGTGCGCGAACGGCCGGTGGTGACGCTGGAGGCCGCGCTTGCCCGTGTCGCGGCGATGCTGGGCACGGCGATCGAATGGACCGACTTGCGCGCCTTCCTGCCCCGCGCTGCCGAAGGCGAGGTGCCGGTCGATCCGCGCTTGCGGCGTTCGGCGCTGGCCTCGGGCTTTGTCGCGGCGCTGGAACTGGCCAAGCAGGGCCGCGCCGAACTGATGCAGCGCGAGGTGTTCGGGCCGCTGTTGCTGCGCGCGGCGCGAGGATGAGCGGCGCCCCGCCCGATGCGCTGGAGCGCGCGGTGGAGGCCGCGCTGTTTGCCGCTGATGAACCGATGACGGCTGAGGACTTGTCGCGCCACCTGGGCGGGGCGGCGGTGCGCCCGGCCCTGGCGGCGCTGGCGGAGCACTATGCCGGGCGCGGGGTCGAGCTGGTCGAGCGCGGCGGGCGCTGGCTCTTTCAGACCGCGCCCGATCTGGCCCACCTGCTGCGACGCGACCGCGAGGACGTGCGGCGCCTGTCGCGCGCGGCGACCGAGGCGCTGGCGATCGTCGCCTACCACGAACCGGTCAGCCGGGCGGAGATCGAGGCCATTCGCGGCGTGCAGACCGCCAAGGGGACGTTGGACGTGCTGCTTGAGGCGGGCTGGATCCGCGTGGCGGGGCGGCGTGAAGTGCCCGGACGGCCGACGATCTATGCCACGACACCGGCATTCCTCACCCATTTCGGGCTGCAAACGCGGCGCGATCTGCCCGGAATCGATGAACTGCGCGCCGCCGGGCTGCTTGACCCGGTGGATGCCGCCTTTGCCGCGCTGACCGGCGGTAGCGACGAGCCGCCCGATGCAAGCCCACAAAAGGACGACGAATTGTCCTGAGCGGGTCTGGCGAAGTGGATGGAATGCGCCTATCTGGGGCGCGAAGGAGAATTTCGATGGGTGGTCTTTCCCTACCGCACCTGATCATCCTGGCGCTGGTGGTCCTGATCCTGTTCGGCCGTGGCCGGATTTCTGAGATGATGGGTGATTTCGGTAAAGGTATCAAAAGCTTCAAGGAAGGGATGAGCGAGGAAACCAATCGTCCCGTCACGCCGCCTCCGGCCCAGATCGCCCAAGGCACCGCGCCGCAGGCTCCTGCGCAGCAGCAGGCTCCTGCGCAGCAGCAGGCTCCTGTTGCCGCGCCGGTCGAAGGGCAGGGGACACCGGGCAGCCATTGATCTGATTCCCGGTCCCGGCCAGACACATGTTTGACATCGCCCCATCCGAGTTCCTGCTGATCGCCATCGTCGCGATCGTGGTGATCGGCCCCAAGGACTTGCCGCTTGCCTTGCGCACGGCCGGGCGGTGGATCGGTCGTATCCGCCGTGTCTCCAACCATTTCCGCGCAGGGATCGAAACCATGATCCGTGAAGCGGAAATGGAGGAAATGGAGCGCAAGTGGCGCGAACAGAACGCCGCGATCATGGCGGCGAACCCGTCTGCCGATGCGGCGCAGCCCGCACCCCAGCCAATGCCGTTGCCGCACGATGGCGCCCATGCGCATCCGGGGACGCAGCCGATGTTTGATCCGGCGTATGATCCAGCAGCGGGGCAGACGCCCGAACATGCGGCCGACCAGCATCTGGCCACGGCGGCAGCGGCACACGCCCCTGCGATCGACCCTGCCATCGCCGAACATGCGCCGACCGAACCGCTGGCCATAGCGCCGCCCTCGCTCGGTCAGGAACGGGGAGCGGCCTCGTGATTCGCGATATCGACGAATCGCAGGCGCCGCTGATGGATCACCTGCTGGAGCTGCGCACCCGGCTGTTGCGCTGTGTCTATGCGCTCGCGATCACCTCGATCGTCAGCTACTATTTCGTCGATTACATTCTGGCGGTGCTGGTCCACCCGCTGACGCTGGCGTTCCCCGCCGGGCACGGCAAGCTGATCTACACCAAGCTCTATTCGGCGTTCTTCGTGAACCTGAAAGTGGCCATGTTCGCAGGCTTCCTGTGCAGCTTTCCGGTGCTGGCCAACCAGTTGTGGGCGTTTGTCGCACCGGGGCTTTATGCGCGCGAGAAGAAGGCGTTTCTGCCCTTCCTCATCGCCACGCCGATCCTGTTCACGATGGGCGCGAGCCTTGCCTACTTCGTCGTCATGCCGACCGCCTTCAAGTGGTTCATCGGATTTGAAGGCGACAAGGGCGGGCTGAAGCTGGAAGCCCTGCCGGGGATCGAGGAATACCTCAATCTGGTGATGCAGTTCATTCTGGCGTTTGGAGTGAGCTTCCTGCTGCCGGTGCTGCTGATGCTGCTCAATCGCGCGGGGATCGTCCAGCGCGCGCAGCTTGTCGCCGCCCGCCGCTATGTCATCGTCGGGATTGTCGCGCTGGCCGCGGTGATCACCCCGCCCGATGTCGTGTCGCAACTGATGCTGGCGATCCCGCTGTATATCCTGTTCGAAGGCACGCTGGTGGTCATGCGCATTGTCGAGAACAAGGACGCCGAGGAAAAGGCGAAGGCCGAAGCGGAAGCAGCGGCAACAGCGGCAACCGACCTGACTGTCTGAACACCTCAGGCTGCGGCGCTGGCGGGCGCTTGGGGGTTGGACCGCTCGGGTTGTTCGAGGCCGTTCCCGATCATCAGGTTCAGGTTGCGGGCAACATCCTGGGCGGTGAAGCCTACGGCGTGGCCCGCGTTTGTTTCGACCGCAAGCGCGGCGACGATCCGCGCCTTCAGGTCACCGGCATCGGCATGAACCCATTCGGTCGGCTCTTGCTGCAGGGCAATGGCAAGCGGTTTGGCTGGCTCTCCGGATTTGGTCGCCATCGCGATAAGACGCTTGGCCTCCTCGATCACTTTGGGGTCGTAGTCGGCATAACTGGCGATGCCGCGCAGATCGTGGCCGTAAAGCTGGTCATGGCTTTGCACCACGAAGTCGGCGTTCATCGCATTGAACTCTTGCGGCGTTCCATCCGGCAGGCGGCTGATCGCGTGTTCGAACACCTCGGGGTGCGCAGTGTCGTGCATGAACAGCTTTACGGAGACGTTGCCGCCGCCGATGCCGACGATCACGCCTTCACCACGCGCCCAGCCTACCTCGCTCTCCTGATTGCGTAAGGTCTGCCGGTCCTGTTCGTCCAACTGGCGCGCTGATTCTTCGGCCGAAGCCGGGTCCGAACCGCCGCGCGAACGCGTTTCGGACAGGTGCTGGGCATACGTCGCCCGGTCCTGATACGCCGTGTATCTGCCGATCGTGGTCATCGCCGGTGCTCCAACGGTATTGCGGACAATACCTTGAAACGGCAAACGGCGCGTCGGTTTCAGCCGCGATAGACCCTATTGGCGGTTAATGCTTTGCCGGTTCCGGCGGTGGTGCGCCGCCTTCGGGATGGTCCGCATCCCACACCCGGCCGCCGCCGACCCAGGTTTGCAGCACGCGGGTCTTGCGGATCTGCTCGGGCGTGGCGGTCATCGGGTCGGTATCGACCAGTACGAAGTCGGCACGATAGCCCGGCGCGATCCGGCCAAAGCGCTTTTCGGCAAACCCGGCATAGGCGGCACCGGTGGTGTAGGCGGTCAAAGCGGTCAGGCGATCGACCTTTTCCTGCGGTTGCCAGC
Source organism: Novosphingobium sp. FKTRR1 (assembly GCF_020404405.1). Taxonomy (GTDB): domain Bacteria; phylum Pseudomonadota; class Alphaproteobacteria; order Sphingomonadales; family Sphingomonadaceae; genus Novosphingobium. The sequence continues at coordinate 50,160 of NZ_JAIZDA010000006.1, forward strand.
CACCTTCGGGTGCGCCGCTGGCGTCCTGCCGGGTGATCGCGGCGGCAAAGCCCGTCCAAGGGTCGGGCAGTTCGACCGGGGTATCCGAGCCGAACGCCAGTGTCGCCCCCGCCGCCTTGAGCGAGGCCCAGGCATAAGCGCCCTTCAGCCGGTCAGGCCCCAGCCGGGCTTCGGCCATGGTGCGGTCGGAAGTCTGGTGCACCGGCTGCATCGAGGCGATGATGCCGCCATTGGCCGCGATGTGCGTGACCACCGGCCAGTCGGCGGGGTCGATGATCTGGGCATGCTCCACCCGCCAGCGACGGTCACCATGATAGGTCTGCGTCAGGTCGTCGATGGTATGCAGCAGCGTGGCATTGGCCGAATCGCCGATGGCGTGGACCGCCACCTGAAAGTCGTCCATCGCCGCGCGGCTCATCAGGTTGCCAAGCTGGGTCTCGCTGTAGAGCGACAGGCCGGTGCTCCCCGGCTTGTCGGCGTAGGGCTGCTTGAGCCGCGCTCCGCGTGAACCCAGCGCGCCGTCCAGGACCAGTTTCATCCCGTTCAGCCGCAGCCGGTCGGAATAGAGCCATGGCGAAGGGGCAGGGCCGCCGATCAGCAGCAGGTTGTCGAGCCCGAGCGCGTAGCTCATGATCCGTACATAGAGCTTGTTGGCATCGCCCGCGCGGCGGAATGCCTGCCAGTCCTTGATCTCGGAGCCCATGTCGGCAACGGCAGTGACGCCGCGCCGGAACAGTTCGCGCTGCGCGGTTTGCAGGGCAAAGTCATAGTCGCGCGGGGTCGGCGGCGGGATCGCCGGGGTCATCAGGTCTTGCGCATTGTCGACCAGTACGCCCGCCGGAGTTCCGTCGGACAGGCGCTCGATCCGCCCGCCTGCGGGATCGGGCTTTGCAGCGGTCAATCCGGCAGCTTTCAGTGCGACGGTGTTGGCCCAACCGGCGTGGAAATCGGCGCGGTTGAGCCAGACCGGGCGTCCCGGTACCGCCTTGTCGAGATCGGCGGCGGTGGGAAAACGGCCAAGACCCCAACGCTCCTGATTCCAGCCGCTGCCCAGAATCCACGGCCGGTCGGGGTGTTCGGCGGCAAAGTTGCGGATCTTTTCAAGCGCATCGGCAAGCGAGGTGGTGTTCGACAGGTCGAGCGACAGTGCGGCAAAGCCGGTCTGCAGGACATGGCCATGGCCATCGATCAGGCCGGGCAGCAGCACTTTGCCCTGCGCGTCAAGCCGGTACTGGTAGTCCTTGCGGCGGGGGGCCTTGTCGCCCTTGTGATAGACCGCCTTGATCGTGCCGCCATCGTCGAACAGCAGCGCGGTGAAGGTTTCCAGCTTGCCGTCGGCGCCGATGGTTTCGCCGCGCACGTTGTCGATCAGCGTGTCGGCCAGCGCTGGCAGCGGCGCCGCGGCGAGCAAGGCGGCGACGAGCGTGCGCAACGCCTGCTTCATGCGGCGCTGCCCTTGCGCGGCAGGCGGCGGATCAATGCGCTGGTATCCTCGCGCCCGCCGCCCAATGCCTGCACATCGGCATAGAACTGGTCGATCAGCGCGGTGGTGGGCACCGCAGCGCCCAGACTGCGCGCTTCGTCGATGGCAAGGCCCAGATCCTTGCGCATCCAGTCGACGGCAAAGCCGAAGTCGAATTCGTCCTTGGCCATCGTGTGCCAGCGGTTGTCCATCTGCCAGCTTTGCGCCGCGCCGCCGCTGATCGCCTCGAACACCCGGTCAAGGTCGAGATGGGCGGCCTGCGCGAAGCGCACCGCTTCGGACAGGCCGGCCAGCGCGCCTGCGATGCACATCTGGTTGGCCATCTTGGCGGTCTGGCCAGCGCCCGACTTGCCGACATGGACGACCCGCTTGGCATAAGCGGCGAGGATTGGCCGGGCGGTTTCGACCGCCTTCTCGCTGCCGCCACACATGATCGACAGCGTGCCCGCTTCCGCGCCCGACTGGCCGCCGGTGACCGGGGCATCGACGCAGAGCAGTTCCTTGTCGCGCCCTTCGACCGCGATCTGGCGGGCAATTCGCGCCGAAACGGTTGTATGATCGATGAACACCGCGCCGGGGCGCAACGTTGCAAAAGCGCCGGTGGGGCTGAGCACCACGTCGGCCAGATCGTCGTCGTTGCCCACGCAAGTGATGACCGCGTCGGCCCCCTCGGCCGCTTCGGCGGGAGAGCTTGCAACGCGGATGGCAAGGCCGGGATTGGCCGCCTGCCATGCCTCGGCGCGCGCAGCGGTGCGGTTGTAGATGGTCAGCCGGTGCCCGGCCTTGCCCAGATGGCGGGCCATCGCCCCTCCCATCACGCCAAGGCCAAGGAACGAGACGGAAAGCGGGGCGGTGGCCGCTGCGGGCGTGGTGTCGGTCATGGATCGGTGTTTAGCCGCTTTGCCGGGCGATGCCAGTCCCGTTTGCGCAGGAGCAGATGCGCTTGCCCGGTGGCGAGATTGCTCGGAATTCATGGCGATCGTCATTGCCTTGCTGCACTGCAACGCGATAGCAGATCGATCATGAAAACGCGCCTGATACGCTTCGGCTTTCTGCCTCGCCTGATTGTCCTGCCGCTGTTCTGGGTGGTCCTGGCGATGGTCGTGATGATGGCGCTGTCGCCCCATCCCCCCCGTTTCCCGCTCGACCGCTATGGCGACAAAGTGGAACATATGTCGGCCTTCTTCGCGCTGGCGGTACTGGCCGCTGCGGCATGGCCGCGCGCGCCACTGTGGCAATTGCTGGTTGCGCTGTCGCTGGTGGGAGCTTTGATCGAGGTGATTCAGGCCATTCCCGCCTTGCACCGCACTTGCGATGTTCGCGATTGGGTGGCCGATATGGTCGCGCTCGTTTTGGCGCTGGGGACCATGGCGTTGTGGCAGAACGTCCGCGGTACGGCACGGATGGACACCTGAACCCGGTTTCCATTCACCCGGCTTTGCACTAGGGGCAGGGCATGTCGAACCAAGCGCCTGTGCAGCACACCCGTGAGCCTCGGACTCATGCCATCGCCCCCACGTCGGCCAGCGCCGATGCCCGTGCGCGGTTGAGCATTGACGATGTGCGCGCGGCGGCAGAGCGGATTGCCGGGCATGTCGTGCGCACGACCACCGATCACAGCCGTACGTTGAGCGCGATGGCCGGGGCCGACATCTGGCTGAAGTTCGAAAACTTGCAGTTCACCGCGGCTTACAAGGAGCGCGGCGCGCTCAACGCCTTGCTGCAATTGACCGAGGAACAGCGCGCGCGTGGCGTGATCGCGGCGTCGGCGGGCAACCATGCGCAAGGGCTGTCGTATCATGGCACAAGGCTGGGTTGCCCGGTCACCATCGTGATGCCGCGCACCACCCCGATGGTGAAAGTGCAGCAGACTGAACAGGTTGGCGGCAATGTCGTGCTCGAAGGCGAAAGCTTTGACGAAGCCTACGCCTATGCCCGTGCGATGGAGCGGCAACTGGGGCTGACGTTCGTCCATCCCTTCGATGATCCCAAGGTCGCCGCGGGGCAGGGCACCGTCGCGCTGGAGATGCTGGCCGACGTGCCGCAGATCGATACCTTGGTGGTGCCGATCGGCGGGGGCGGGCTGCTCAGCGGCATGGCCACGGTCGCGCGCGCGCTCAACCCCGCGATCCGCATCATCGGCGTGCAGGCCAAGCTGTTCCCCTCGATGTACGACAAGCTGAAGCACGAAACGCTGCCGTGCGGGGGTGACACGCTGGCCGAAGGCATCGCGGTGACCGAGCCCGGTACATTCACTTCGGCGGTGCTGGCCGATCTGCTCGATGACGTGCTGCTGGTCGACGAACCCGATCTGGAACACGCGGTCGCCCGCCTGTTGCAGATCGAAAAGACCGTCGTCGAAGGCGCAGGCGCGGCCGGGCTGGCGGCAGTTCTGGCCAATCCAGCCATGTTCGTCGGGGCCAAGGTCGGCATCGTGCTGACCGGAGGCAACATCGATACGCGCCTGCTGGCCAACGTCTTGCTGCGCGATCTGGCGCGGTCGGGCCGACTCGGACGCTTGCGCATCGTGCTGCAGGACCGTCCCGGCGCGCTGTTCAAGGTGGTCGAGGAGTTCAACCGTCATCAGGTGAACATCCTTGAAGTGTGGCACCAGCGCATCTTCACCTCGTTGCCGGCCAAGGGGCTGACCGCCGAGATCGAGTGCGAGGCACGCGATCGCGGGCAGATCGACCTGCTGGTCGATGCGTTGCGGGCAAAGGGCTATCAGATCGAACAGGTCGAACTGGGTTAGGCAGCGTAACGCTTGCCTTGCTGGTTCCGGGTCGGATAACGTTGCGACGCAACCTGGGGATTGGAGACGCGCAAGGTGTCCGTGAACGGGACAGAACCGAACCGAACCGGACAAGATCCTGTCAATTCTTGCGCGTTAATGATCAATCATGGTTAAGCCTCTTTTACGAAACGTATTGCTGAGGCATGGTCTGTTTCGACGCTCCGCCGGGTCGGCTGGCGGGCTCAAGGAACATGCCAAGGTCGTGACTGCGCCCGTTCGTTTCCCCCGCTTCTTCGTCACCAGCCCGATGCCGTGCCCCTATCTGGCCGGTCGGACCGAACGGAAGGTCTTTACCGAGCTGAAAGGCCCCAATGCCGACGATCTGAACGACGCGCTTGGCCGAATCGGCTTTCGGCGCAGCCAGACGGTGGCTTATCGTCCCAGTTGCATCGAATGTTCGGCCTGCGTTTCGGTTCGCGTCGTCGCGGGCGAGTTCGTGGCCTCGGCCTCGCAACGCAAGACCGCACGGCAGAATGCCGATCTGGTCGCCACCGTGTGCAAACCGTGGTCGACCCCGGAACAATATGAGCTGTTGCAGCGTTATCTTTCGGTTCGTCATCCGGGCGGTGGCATGGCAGCGATGGACGAGATGGATTTTGCGGATATGGTGGAGCACACACCGGTTCGCAGTCATGTCATCGAGTACCGGGAACCTTCTGTCGATGGCAGGCCAGGCCGGTTGGTGGGCGCTTGCCTGACCGACCAGCAGGGTGACGGGCTGTCGATGATCTACAGTTTCTATGATCCCCATCACGAAGCGCGGACCGGGCTTGGCACCTACATCATCCTCGATCACATCGCCCGGGCCCAAAGCGAAGGCCTTCCGTTCGTGTACCTGGGATACTGGGTCGAAGGGTCGGCACGGATGCAATACAAGGTCCGGTTCCGGCCGATGGAAAAGCTGGGCCGCGATGGCTGGGTCCGCTTTGACCCCGCTGAACAGTCCGTGGCCATCGATCGTGCCGTCGCCAGCCACCGCCCCGTCGACGTGGTTGGCGGGTGAAGGATCTGGTCGAACCGACGGATCGCCGCCGCGCCTGACCGGCGCTGCCCGATGCGTGCAGGCGCCGGATGGGCGTTGGCCATGGTGGCGCTGTTGCCGGGGCAGGCGCTGCTGTCGGAACGGGCCCTCGCGCAGGCGCAGCAGACCGATCAGGAACTCAAGGCGCTCATCCCCGATGCCGCGCTGGCCGACCCGGCCGCGTGGGCACGCGACACGCCCGCCGCGCATGAGAGCGAGCCCGACATCGCCGGGCTGACCGACTTTGCGGCAGACCTTCCGCCGCTGCCCGACCTGCCGCAGATCTCGATCCTCTGGCCCGATTCGGCCGATCTGGCGCCGGTCGAGCCGCTCTCCCCCGATCCCGATATCGGTGCGGCCGAAGATGCGGTGAAACAGGCCAATTCCGCGCTGAATCAGGCTGTCCCGCCAACCGGCCGGGACGGTGCCCAGATCGCCAATGCGGTGGTCGAACATGTCGGCGCGCAAGTTCTGCTGGCGTTCCCGCCCGATGCCACTTTGCCCGAGCGCGAGGCAATCGTGGCGCGCTTTGCCGGACTGTCCTCGCTCAAGGCACTGGACAAGGCGGATGACAGCCTTGCCCAGCTTTCGCGGCGCGCGCGCGAGGATAACGATCTGATCCAGCAGGTGCTGCGGCTTTACGGCTATTACGACAGCGAAGTGGTACAGTCGTTGGTCGGGCTGGGCGATCAGATCGGGCAGGCCAAGGCAACCGACGCAAACGCCAAGTCGTCTGATGGCGAAAAGGTCGTCGTTCGTTTCGATATCCAGCCCGGACCGCGCTACCAGTTGGCGTCGATCGCGCTGGGCGACATCGCGCAATCGGGTGACGCTGCCGCCCTGCGCACCAGCTTCGCGCTTGCCGTGGGTGATCCGATCAATTCCGACCGGATCGTGGAAGAGCGCGGCCATCTGGTCGAAGCGTTGGGCCATCGCGGTTTTGCCTTTGCCAAAGTGGGCGAACCGGCGCTGCAGATCGACCACGACCAGCGCAATGGCGCGCTCTCGCTGCCGGTGACCACTGGGGGGACGTATCGGTTCGGCGCGGTCACCAGCCTGTTGCCCGCTTATCTCAATTCGCGCCACTTGCAGCGGATCGCGCGGTTCCGCCCCGGCCAGATGTACGACAAGCTGCTGCTCGACGATTTCCGCAAGGCGGTGCTGGCTACCGGGCTGGTCTCGTCGGTCAATGTCACCACGCGCCCGGTGGCGGAACCTGTCGCCGGGCAACCCGGCACGGTGGCGGTCGATGTGGCGCTGACCAAGGCGCCGCGCCGCACGATTGCCGGGCTGATCGGCTTTTCCAGCGGCGAGGGTGTCCGGTTGGAAGCAAGCTGGGAAAACCGCAACTTCTTCCCGCCCGGAGGCGCGCTCAAGGTTCGGGGCGTTGCCGGATCGCGCGAGCAGTTGGCCGGGGTCACCTTCCGCCGCAGCAATTTCCTCGCCCGCGATCAGGTGCTTACCGCCGATTTCTATGCCCAGACCAAGCGCACCGATGCCTACGATGCGCGCACCGTCTCGTTTCTGGCGGGGATCGAGAAGCAGACGACGCTGATCTTCCAGAAGCCGTGGGTCTATTCGGGCGGGGTCGAGATACTGGCGACCAGCGAACTTGCGGCCACCGCAGCGCCGGGCAGCCCGCGCACGACGTATTTCATCGGAGCGCTGCCGCTGCGCATGGGCTATGACGGCAGCAACGATCTGCTCGATCCCGAACGCGGATTCCGCGTGGCCCTGCGCGTTTCGCCCGAAGTATCGGTGCAATCGGGCACCAAATCGACTTATGCCAAAGTGCAGTTCGATGCGAGCGGGTATCTGCCCGCAGGCAAGCGGCTGGTGCTGGCCGCGCGCACCCGGCTTGGCACGATTCAAGGCACCGCGCTCGACAACATCGCGCCTTCGCGCCGGTTCTATGCCGGTGGCGGGGCATCGGTGCGCGGCTTCGGCTATCAGGCGGTGGGCCCCAAGGACGTGAACGGCGATCCGATCGGTGGGCGCTCGCTGAGTGAATTCTCGCTCGAAGCGCGCGTTCAGACCGGATTGATGGGCGGCGCGGTCAGCATCGTGCCCTTCGTCGATGCCGGGACCGTCGGCACCAGCAGCGCGCCGACGCTGTCGGGCCTGCGCATCGGCGCCGGGGTGGGCTTGCGCTACAAGACCACGTTCGGCCCGATCCGCTTTGACCTTGGCACGCCACTCAACCGGCGGCAGGGTGACAGCCGCATCGGTGTCTACATCTCGCTTGGACAGGCGTTCTGATGGCGGACGATACGACCCGAGCCGATCCCGCCGCGCCGTCGACGCCTCGGCCGCCCCATCGTGGCAGTTGGCGGCGCTTTTTCGTCCAATTGCTGTTGTTGGCGCTGGTGGTGGCGGGATTGGGCGCGGTCGTGCTCGATTCGCCGCTGGGGCACCGGGTGGTGGCCGATCAGATCGCCACGATCCGCCCCAGCAACGGGCTGACCATCCGCATCGGACGGATCGAAGGGTCGCTGTTCGGCAAGGCCGAAGTGTCCGAGCTTGTCCTTGGCGATCCCAAAGGCCGCTTCCTGACGGTGCCCGAGGCGACGCTCGACTGGCGTCCGCTGACGTGGGTGCGCGGCGGTGGGCTGGATATCCGCCTGCTCGAACTGCGCCGCGCCACTCTGCTGCGCCTGCCCGCGCTGCGGCCCGGTGACCCCAACCAGCCGATCCTCCCCGACTTCGATATCCGGATCGATCGGTTTGCGGCCCGCGGCCTGACGCTGGCGCCCGGTGTGATCGGCGAGCGCCGCAGGCTTGATTTTACCGGACGGGCGGACATTCGCGGTGGCCGGGCCATCGTCAGCCTTGATGGCCGGGTCGGTGGCAAGGATCGGCTGATGGCGCGGCTGGACAGCGAACCCGACCGTGACAAGTTCGACCTTGCGCTTGACTATCAGGCACCGCGCGACGGTCTGCTGGCGGCGATCACCGGTGTGCGGCACGATGTTACCGCGCGGGTGTCGGGCAAGGGGCGCTTTGCCGATTGGCGCGGCACCGCTGCAGCGACCAGCGACGCACACGCCATCGCCGATCTGCGCATCGATCATCATGGCGGGCGGTTCACCATCGATGGCACGCTGCGTCCGGAACCAGTGGCGCCTGCTGCCCTGGCACGCGCACTGGGGCCGCAACTGGCGGTGCGCTATGACGGTCTGTTTCAGGCTGGCACGCTCGACGGCGCGTTCGCCCTGCATGGCTCGACCTTCCGCGCCGATGCCAAGGGGCAGGTCGATCTGACGAAGAATGCCGCGCACGGGCTTGCCATCGAAGCGCAAGTGCCGCGCGGCGATCCGTTTGTCAGCGCGCCCGACCTGCAGCAGGCCCGCATCAGCGCGCGGCTGGACGGACCCTTCACCGATCTTGCCATCGCGCACGTGGTCACGCTCGACCGGTTCCGCACCGACGGGTTCGCGGCGCAAGGCTTGCGCACGGCGGGCACCGCCCACTGGGACGGCAAAGTGCTGCGCCTGCCGCTGGCGCTCAGCGCCGCGCAGGCCCGCACCGGCAAGGCCGAACTGGACCAGCGCCTTGTCGGTGCGCGGATCACCGGCGATCTGGCGCTGTCGGCCAAGGCGATCAATTCGGACAATCTGGTCGTCACGTTGAAGAATGCCGACGCGCGGCTGGTGCTGCGCGGCGATATCGCAAACGGCGCTTACGCGCTGGCGGGCAAGGCGCGCGCGCAGCGCATCCCGGTGCCCAGCGTGGGCGAAGTCGATGCGCTGGCTGGCGTGTTGTTCAAGGTGGGCAAGGCGGTGCCGTGGGCGCTTCAGGCCAATGTCTCGGCCGCGTTGCCGCACCCGACCAACGCCACGATCGCCAACCTTGCGGGTGGTTGGCTCAAGGCCAGGGCCGGGCTGGTGATCGGCCAGAAATTGCCTTTGCAGATCAAGCGCGGGGTGCTCAACGGACCGAAGTTCGACATGGCGTTCGATGCGCGGATGAACGCTCAGGGTACGTCGACCCTTACCGGCAAGGGGCGTCAGTCCGACTATGGACCGTTCAGCGTCGAAGGAACGATTGCGTCCGATGGCCCGCACGCGGCGCTGGTCTTTGCCGATCCGCTGCCCGCGGCGGGGGTGCGTGACCTGAAAGTGACGTTGGAGCCCGAGGGCGATGGCTTCGTCATCACTGCCAAGGGCGATTCGCGGTTGGGGCCGCTCGACGGGTTGCTCGGTCTGGTGATCCCCAAGGATGGCCCGACGCGGATCGACGTGCGCCGTTTCGCCGTGTTCCAGACCGAAACCACCGGCGCGCTGGTGCTGGGCGAGGGCGGGGCCAGCGGCAAGCTGACCGTCGCGGGGGGCGGGCTGAATGGCGATGTCACGCTTGCTCCGCGCGATGGCGGGCAGAGCGTGCTGGCCAACATCGACGCGCACAATGCGAAGTTCGGCGGGGACAATCCCATCGCCATCGGGCAGGCCAAGGTCACCGTCGATGCCCAGTTCGGCAACGGCAATTCGACCATTCAGGCGGGGGTTCAGGCGCAGGGCCTGTCATTGGGACGGCTGTTCATCGGACGACTGCGCGCCGATGCCACGATCGTCAATGGCAGCGGTTCGGTCACTGCCTCGCTCGCCGGGCGGCGCGGCACCCGCTTTGCCTTGCAGGGTACAGCGGCGTTCCAGCCCGACAAGATCGTGGCCTTTGTCGCGGGCGATTATGCCGGACAAGGCATTTCGATGCCCCGCCGCATGGTGCTTGAGCGCGACGGGACGGGCGATGGCGCGGGGGGCAAAGGCGCTGCGGCGGACCTTGGCTGGAAGCTGAACCCCACGCAGATCAACTTCGGCAGCGGTGCCGTGATCGCGTCGGGCCACGTGCTGGGCGGGCCGACGCAAGTGGACCTGCAAGTGTCGCGCATGCCGCTGTCGGTGGTCGATATCGTGCTGCCCGATCTTGGGCTGGGGGGACTGGCTTCGGGCCTGATCAGCTATCGCAACGACAATACGGGCGCGCCATCGGGTCGCGCTGCGCTGCAGGTGAAAGGGCTGACCCGTTCGGGGCTGGTGCTCAGTTCGCGTCCGCTCGACATCTCGCTGGTTGCCGCGCTCGATGCAACAAGGCTGCAGGCGCGCGCCGTGGCCCGCGAAGGCAGCGCCACGCGCGGCCGCTTGCAGATGATCGTGTCCGACCTGCCGCGCGGCGGCAACGTGTTGAGCCGGTTGCGCGGCGGCCAGTTGCGCGCGCAACTGCGCTATGGCGGACCGGCCGATGCGCTGTGGCGGCTGTCCGGGGTCGAAGTGTTCGACCTGACCGGGCCATTGGGTGCCGCCGCCGACATTACCGGAACCATCGACAATCCGGTCATTTCAGGCGCGCTCGCCACGAAGGCGCTGCGGGTGCAAAGCTCGCTTACCGGATCGGATATCCGCGATATCGAGGCGGTCGGCAGCTTTCACGATTCGCGTCTGGCGCTGCAACGCTTTGCCGGAACCACGCCCGGCGGCGGCAAAGTCAGCGGCAGTGGCACCATCGATCTGTCGGACATTGCCACCAACGGTGTCGCGCTCGATCTGCGACTGGCCGCAACCCACGCGCAACTGATCAACCGGCCAGAGATGGCCGCGACCGTGACCGGCCCGTTGCGCGTGGTGTCGACCGGCATTGGCGGCACGATTGCCGGGCGGGTCCACATCGACGGCGCGCGCTGGACGCTGGGCCGGGCGGGTGCGGCGCTCGACCTGCCGACCATCGCCACGACCGAGATCAATGGTCGTGCCGACATTGCCCCGCCGCGCGCGCGCAACACGCCTTGGCGGTTCCTGATCGATGCGGCGGGCGCCAACCGCATCGACGTGCGCGGGCTTGGACTCGACAGCGAATGGGGCGCCGACGTGCGATTGCGCGGCGACACCGCCAACCCGCAGATCTTCGGGCAGGCCACCGTGGTGCGCGGCGGGTATGAGTTTGCGGGCAAGCGCTTCGAACTGACGCGCGGGCGCATCCGCTTTACCGGCGAAGTGCCGATCGATCCGCAAGTGGACATCGGCGCCACCGGCGATGCCAACGGCTACACCGCCACGATCAGCATTCTGGGATCGGCGCAAAAGCCCGCAATCACCTTCTCCTCGGTGCCCGCTCTGCCCGAGGAAGAAGTGCTCAGCCGCATGCTGTTCGGCAGTTCGATCACGCAGATTTCCGCGCCCGAAGCGGTGCAACTGGCCGCCGCGCTGGCAAGCTTGCGCGGGGGCGGGGGGCTCGATCCGATCAACAAGCTGCGCAATGCCATCGGGCTAGACCGGCTGCGCATCGTCAGCCCCGACGCCACCACCGGACAGGGCACCGCGATCGCCGTGGGCAAGTATCTGGGCCGCCGTATCTTCGTCGAACTCGTCACCGACGGACGCGGATACAGCGCCACCTCGGTCGAATTCCGCATCACCCGCTGGCTGGCCCTGCTCGGCACGCTGTCAACGATCGGCGACGAACAGATCAACCTGAAAGCGAGCAAGGATTACTGAGCGGCGGCCCGGTTCTCTTGCCATGGGCCGCTCAGCGTGATCAGGCCGCGCTGTTCCGCGCGGGCAGATAGGGCCGGATCAGCCACTGGTACACGGTCGCACCTGCAACGCCGCCCACCAGCGGTCCGGCGATGGGCACCCACCAATAGTTCAGCGGAGCGGGGAAGGCCGCAGCGCCCCAGCCGGTGAAGTAGCAGAACAGGCGCGGGCCGAAATCGCGCGCGGGGTTGAGCGGCCACGCTTCAAGATAGCCGGCGGACGCGCCGATCATCGCGATCAGCAGGCCGATGATCAGCGCGCTGGAATTGGCTTGTGGGGCCTGCGTGTTGTATTCGTCGGTGATCGCGAAAATGCCGAGCACCAGAATGCCGGTCAGCACGATTTCGTCGACGAAGGCGTGGATCGGGGTGATCCCCGCGCCCGGATGGGTAAAGAACACGCCCGCCGCGCCGCCCGCTTCGCGCGTCACGCCCTGCGTCAGGTTGTAGGCGTCGATGACCGGGCCATAGAGCAGGTAGACGAGCGCCGCGCCGATGATCGCGCCTGCTACTTGCGCCAGCCAGTAGGGCACGATCTTGCGCAACGGAAAGTCGCGATAGAGCGCCAGCGCAAGGGTTACGGCGGGGTTGGCATGGGTGCCCGAAACCGCCCCGGTGACGTAGATCGCGATCGTGACCGCAAGGCCCCAGGTGATGCAAACGCCCCAGTAGGCGAGCTTGTAGGGACTGGGGTCGTAGAGGGTGTACATCGCGGCGACCGAATTGCCGATCGTGATGATGATCGCCACGGCCATGCATTCCGAGATGAGTTCGCCGATCAAGGCCTTGCGTTCAGACATGTATCCCCCCCGATAAGTACCTGCTGTTCCTGCGCCTTGTCGCGCATGGAACGCACTGCGACCCCAGCCTAGCTGACTGATCCGCGCGCAGATAGAGCAAGTTCTCCGCCGCGTGACAAGCATGTGACTGCACGACAGCCGTGGCGCGCCAGGCCATCACGCGGGCAAAGGAAAAGCCCGCGCCACCTTGGTGACGCGGGCTTTTCCATGCCTTGCCAGCAAAGCGCCAGTCGTCAGGCGTTGACGATGGTCTTCACTTCGAGGAAGTCCTTGAGGCCGTGGATACCGCCTTCGCGGCCGTTGCCCGACTGCTTGTAGCCGCCGAACGAGCCGCCCTTCACGCCGCCCCAGGTGTTCACCGACACCAGACCCGCGCGCAGCTTGCCGACGATCGGCTTGGCCGATTCGGTCGGGCCGGTGATGGTGGAGGCAAGACCATAGGCCGTACGGTTGGCCAGTTCGATGCCGTCCTCGATCCCGTCATAGGTGGTGATCGTGGCGACCGGACCGAAGGTTTCCTCGCGGAAGATGGTCATGTCGGGGGTCACGTCGGAGAACACGGTCGGACGGATGAAGTAGCCACGGTTGACGTTGTCGGGCAGGCCGGGGCCGCCTTGCAGCAGCGTGCCGCCTTCGTCGATGGTGGCGTCGATCAGACCCTGCACCTTGGTCCACTGCGCCTTGTTGACGACCGGGCCGATGTGGCCACCGGCTTCGGCCGGGCTGCCCACCTGAACGGCGGCAAAGTAGTTCTTCACGAACTCCTCAGCCTCGGCCTTGCGCGAAGCGGGGACGAGGATGCGCGTGGGAGCGATGCAGCTTTGGCCGGTGTTGGCGATCACGCCCGACAGCGTGCCGGGCAGTTCGGCGGCGAAATCGGCATCTTCGAGGATCAGGTTGGGCGACTTGCCGCCCAGTTCCTGATGCACCCGCTTGACCGTGTCGGCGGCGTTCTTGGCGATCTGGATGCCCGCGCGGGTTGACCCGGTGAAGCTGACCATTTCGACGTCAGGGTGAACCGTCAGCGCCACGCCGACGCCGGGGCCATCGCCCTGCACCAAGTTGAACACGCCCGCCGGAACGCCCGCGGCATGCAGCACCTCGGCGAAGATCTTGGCGTTGGAGGGGCATTCCTCCGACGGCTTGAGCACCACGGTGTTGCCCGCCAGGATGCACGGCGCGATCTTGGCGCAGATCTGGTTGAGCGGCCAGTTCCACGGGGTGATCGCGGCAACCACGCCGATCGGTTCATAGACGATGCGCGCGTTGGGCGCGTGGAGGACCGGCTCTTCCCATTTGAAGATTTCAAGCGCTTCGAGCGCGCCAGCCAGATAGCCGATCCCGGCGCCGACTTGTGCGGTGGAAGCAAAGCTGATCGGCGCGCCCATTTCTTCGCTGATCACCGCGCCAAAGTCGGCGGCACGCGCCTTGTATTCCGCAATGATGCGTTCGAGCAGCGCCTTGCGCTCGGCCAGCGGCCACTGGCTGTAGCTGGCGAATGCCTTTTTCGCGGCGGCCACGGCCTTGTCGACATCGGCCTGCGAGCCCAGCGTGATGACCGCACAAGGTTCTTCGGTGGCCGGGTTGATGACTTCGTGGCGGGTACCGCCTTCGCTGTCGACCCATTGCCCGTCGATATAGTGTTGCAGCAACTCGCGCATTGCGGATCTCCCGAAACGTATGGGCCGGTATGGCCTTGGAATCAGACACGAGCATTGCAGTACAAGTGGCAGATTGCAACCCGCTGTGGCACCGGATGCCCTTGTGGCGGGCTGGTCGGAATTCGTCCGATTTGCCGCCAAGGTGAGCAAATCTCATTCGCATTACATCACCAGCGCTAACGATTTCTTGGGATCATTTCGCCTATCGCTGAACGCGATGGGGACAAGGTCTGGCAAGCGTGCGCGCAAGGCGCCGATCATGACGGGCAATCTGCGCGTTGGCGGGGTCGCGCTTGCGACCTTGATGGCGCTTATGGCCTTGTCCGTGGCGCTGGCCGCCGCCTTCCAGCACGCCACCAGTGTGGCCGATGACCTTGCCCGCCGGGAAGAGCGTGTCCACGTGGCGCGGTTTCTGCAACGTGCGATGGAAACCGGCGCGCAGTCGCAGCGTGGACTCATCGGCTGGGACGAAACCTTCGAACATGCGGTGTTGAAAGTCGATCCGGTCTGGACCGACCGCGAGTTCGGCAAGTTCGTCGGCAATACCCAGGGCATCGCCACGATCCTGCTCGTCGCGCCGGACGGCACCTTGCTGCGCGGCTGGCGCGACGGGCGGCGCGCAAACGATCTGCCCTATGCCCATTTGCGCTGGCAGATCGAAGGGTTGATCGCCAAGGCGCTGAACGGTGCCCACACGCTGGATCAACGCGCTGGCACGATGAAGCTGCCCGGTGGCCGAAGCTGGCCGACGAACGCGGCCGGAATGCCCAATGCCTTGTGGGAATCGGGCATTGCCAGCGTGGCCAATCGCCCATCGATCATCACCGTGGCCTCGATCGTACCTGATCGCAGGCCATTGCTTTTGCAGGAGGTGCCGAACTTTCTGGTGACGATCCAGCCGCTCAACGAGCATGTGCTGGCCCGGATGAGCGAAGATCTGGCGTTGCCGGTGGTGAGGTTTGCCGACAACAACAGCGCGATCGGCGGGCGCAATGCGCTGCCGCTGTTCGCGGTCGATGGCTCGCCGCTGGGCGTGCTGCACTGGGAGCCGCGCGAACCGGGACCGACGATCTATCGCCGGACGACTCCCTTGCTGATCGTGTGGATCATGTTCTTTATCGGTGTGGTCGTGGGGGGCGCGACGATCTTCGGACGCACCCGCCGCGCCGCGCACGAACTGGCTGCCAGCGAAGCACAGGCCCAGCACAACGCGCTGCATGATTCGATGTCGGGGCTGCCCAATCGCACCCACTTCATGCAGCGGCTGCGCTCCGAACTGACCGCCTGCATCGATGGGCGCCAACCGGGCGACGTGTTCGTTGCCTATCTCGATATCGACAGCTTCAAGGTGGTCAACGATACGCTGGGCCACCATGTCGGCGACGAACTCGTCCGGCAGGTGGCGCACCGCTTGCGGCGCAAGTTGCCGGTCGGCGACTTCATTTCGCGCTTTGGCGGCGATGAATTCGTGCTGCTGCGGCATGGCGAAGGCGGCAAGGCAGCGGCCGACGCATTGGGCGAGGAAGTGCTGGCCTTGATGCGCGAGCCTTTCCTGATTTCGGGAACCAAGCTGGATATCAGTTGCAGCTGCGGGATCAGTTGGGGGCCCGAGCATAGCGAGGATCCCGGCGAACTGCTGCGCCGCGCCGACATCGCGCTCTATCGCGCCAAGCAGCGTGGGCGGGCGCGTTATCGCCGTTTCACGCGCGATATGGACGCAAGCCTGAAACTGCGGCGCGAAATGGAACTCGAACTGCGCCGCGCGATCGCGCACAATGAACTGACCGTGGCCTATCAGCCGATCGTCGGGATCGCTTCGGGTGAAGTGAAAGGGTTTGAAGCCCTGTTGCGCTGGAACCATCCCGAGCGCGGCGCGATCAGGCCCGATCTGTTCGTGCCGATCGCCGAACAGGGTGGGCTGATGGTGTCGTTGGGCACGTGGATGCTGCGCAGCGTGTTTACCGAAACGCGCCACTGGCCCGAAAGCGACATTTCGGTCAATCTCTCGCCGTTGCAGATCATGGCGGGCGATTTCCTGCAGACGATGGAGCGGCTGATCGACGAGACCGGGATAGACCCGGAGCGGGTCATCCTTGAGATCACCGAAGGCGTCATGCTGGATCGCAGCGAGCACGTGGTCGTGGTGCTGCGCGGGCTGGCGCGGCTTGGTTTCCGCATCGCGCTCGACGATTTCGGGATCGGCTATTCCTCGCTCAGCTACTTGCGCTCGTTCCAGTTCAACCGGATCAAGATCGACCGCTCGTTCGTTTCGAACATCGAGGCCGATCTTGATGCCCATGCGATCCTGTGCGCCATCGTGGCGCTGGGCAACACCTTGCGGATGAAGGTGGTGGCCGAGGGGGTGGAAACCGAAACCCAGCGCCGACTGGTTCAGGCCGCAGGCTGCGAGCTGGTGCAGGGCTTCCTGTTCTGGCCCGCGCTGTCGGGGGCAGAGGCGCGCGATCTGCTGCTGCCGTCGGCCAACCGCCTGCGCCGGGTGGGTTGAGCCGAACGGCAGCCGCGGATCGTCACCTCATAGCACGAAGTCGGCGGAGATCGGCGCGAGCGCGCCTTGCATCAGGAATGCGAAGTCGGCGATGCCGTCTCCATTGATATCGCCACTTACGATCCAGTTTCCGGCCGAACCGGTGATCGCCAGCGCACCCACGCCGCCATCCAGCTTGGCGGCAAGATGGAACGCGCCGTCGCCAGCCAGCGCGCCATTGGCGTCGATCGCGGACAAGTCGATCAGGTCACCGTCGGCGTGCGAGAAATCGGCGATGGTATCGCGGCCGGCCGTCGCCACGGTCGAATCGCCCACGGTCAGGAACACGAAGTGATCGGCCCCGGTGCCACCGGTCAGCCGGTCCGCGCCAAGACCGCCCGTCAGGGTGTCGTTCCCGCCGCCGCCGGTCAGCGTATCGTTGCCGTCCAGCCCTGCGAGGGCGTTGGCAGCGTTGTTGCCGAGCAGGGTGTTGGCCAGGCCATTTCCGGTCCCGTCGATCGCATCGGTGCCGAGCAGACGCAGGAGTTCGATGTTCGGGCCAAGCGCATACGTGACAGTGGCATCGACCTGATCGGTCCCTTCGCCGACCAGTTCGATGACCTTGTCACCGGCATTGTCGACCTTGTAGACGTCGTTGCCCATGCCGCCTGTCATCGTGTCGGCACCGAGGCCCCCATCGATGAGGTTGTTCATCTTGTCGCCCCACAGGCGGTTGTCGAGCGCATTGCCGCCCGCATAATAGGCATTGCCGGTCAGGACCAGTTCCTCGACGTTGCTGCCCAGCGTGTAGTTGATCCCGGACTCGACACGATCGTTGCCCTCGCCGACGCTCTCGATCACGACATCGTTGACGGTGTCGACGACATAAGTGTCGTTGCCGGTGCCGCCGATCATCTTGTCAGCGCCTGCACCCCCGTCGAGCCGGTCGTTGTCCGCACCGCCATACAGGGTGTCGTTGCCATCGCCGGTTTCGATGGTGTCGTTGCCAAGGCCACCATCGACTTTGTCGTTGCCACTGCCGGTCTCGATATCATTGGCCAGCACGTTGCCGGTAACGAACACATCGTGGACGCCATGATACCGCAGGTTCTCCACACCACCGGCGATGGTGTAGGTCGGCAGCGTGTCGCCATCGAGCATCACCGTATCGATCCCGCCGGTCGACACGCCGGATTCATGGATCACGTCACCCAGGTTGTCGACGAAGTACGTATCGTTGCCGGTGCCGCCGGTCATGTCGTCCTTGCCGGTGCCGCCGATCAGCGTGTCGTCACCCGCGCCGCCGCTCAGCTTGTCGTTGCCCGCGCCGCCGTCCAACTGGTTGGCTGAGGCGTTGCCGACGATGGTGTTGTCAAGCGCATTGCCGGTGCCGTTCACCGCCGTACCGTTGAG
This sequence comes from Novosphingobium sp. FKTRR1, assembly GCF_020404405.1. Taxonomy (GTDB): domain Bacteria; phylum Pseudomonadota; class Alphaproteobacteria; order Sphingomonadales; family Sphingomonadaceae; genus Novosphingobium. The sequence goes on from NZ_JAIZDA010000006.1 coordinate 68,343, forward strand.
CATCAGCGTCAACGCGCCGGGGGCAAGCTGGGTGTTCAATCCGCTGGTCACCGCCACGGTGGGCGCAGCCGCACTGCCAAGCGGGCCGATGGCCGGTCCCGGCGTGTAGGTGCTGCTGTCGCCAAGCAAGCTGTTGAGCCACCATGCCACGTCCTCGACCCGCTGGTTCTCGTTGCCGTCCTCGTTCAGGAAACGCCCGTCGGCGTTGTCGAAGCCGATGTGATAGATGCCGTCCATGATCGTGTTGATGGCATCCTGACCGAACAAGTAGCTGGTTCCGCCGTCGCCCTGAATATTGTGAAAGCCGGTTTCCACCCCGTTTTCGTCATCGCCGTGCGCTGCGGTGAATTCGGCAAGGTGGTTGGCGCGGATATAGTCGGACATGTCATAGACTTCGGACGTGGTGATCACCCCGTCGTCCAGCGCCCCGACGGCGTCGGCCGCCTCCACGATGAAATGGTTGATCTTGTCGGCGGCGGCCGCACCTGCCGCGATCTGCGCGCTGGAGATGCTGTTGGCCAGCCCCTGGTCGTGGCCGATGATGTCGATCAGCCTGTCGAGTCCGGTGCCGGTGGTGCCGACCGGACCGTCATACGTGTCGGCCAGTCCGCCCGCCGGCATCGCGCCATTGGCGGTCAGCGCGTTCTGGTAGTCGGCGACCGAGGCGTACAACTGATCCGCGCCGACCGTCTGGCCGTCGACTTCAAGCCGCAGCCCTTCGGCCCCGAAGTTGTCGTAGTAATAGAGGTCGAGCGCATAGAGCCCGTCTGTGCCGACGGTGATCTGCTTGCTCGTGGCGTCGAACCCGCGACCCCACGGATATTCGGATATCTCGCTGCCGCCGAGGTTCAGCAGGAAGCCGTCATCCGAACGCACGGTCACCAGATGGGTACCTGCGCCCAGCCACAGATAGCCGGTTACATGCATGCCGATGGTGTTGAAGGCCGTGGCGGCATCGCCTTTGGTCAGCGTGCCGTTGTTGCCGAGGAACTGGCCGAGCGTGCCGTCCTGCATGTGCCCGCCGAAGTCGACCTTGCTGGCGGTGAAATGGCCGTCGGCGGGCTTGGTTGCGGCCTGCGCGATCAGGTCGTCGATCGCGTTGAACGCCGTCGAACGGTCGAAAATGTCGCCGACCAGCCCGGTTCCGGCCTTCACCGCCGGTTGCGCGCCGGTGACTGCCGCCGTGCCGGTCCAGCTGTCGGCAAGCGTGCCCGCATGGTTGAGCGCTGCGACCTGCAACGGATCGAGCGCCCGGTTATAGACCGTGAAGTTCGAGATGGTGCCATCGGCGTGATCCCACAGGGCCGCAGGATTGCTGGCCGAGCGGCCCCAGGTGCCGGCTCCGATCACCAGTTCGCGTGCATTCTTGGCAAGGCCCCCGATCGCACCGGCGTCCGAGGCCACCCGTTCGCCGTCAAGGAAGATGCCGATGCCGTTGCCATCGAAGGTGACCGCCAGCGAATAGTTCTGGTTGGCGGCGATGGTCACGCCATCGGCCTGTATCCAGTGATCGTTGGTGCCATCCTGATAGAGCAGATAGAGATTGCCGCCGCTCACCCACGCCGTGACGTCGCCCGCGGTCGCGCTTGCCCCGTCCTTTGAAAACAGCACATGGGTCTTGCCGTCGTCGGGGTGGTTGAGCTTGAAGTCCAGCGCGATCGTTTCGCTGGCCAGCTGGGTCGGTTTGGCTACGCCCAGGTTGGCGGCGCCGGTGCTGCCGTTATCGGTCACGGTGGCCGGGCCACCCAGCACCTTGAACCCGGTCAGGCTGGCAGGATCGGCAGCGGGCTTGCTGCTCTTGAGCGCGCCCGACGCCAGATCATCGTGCAACAGCAAGGTCAGCCAGTCGGACACGTCGCTCAAGGTGGCATTGGCGTTGCCATCCTCGTTCAGCAGGCGGTCGCCACTGATCTTGAAGCCAAGGTGGAAGATGCCGTCGGCCACCGTGTCCACAGTGCGCTGCCCGTCGAAATAGCCGCGCCCGCCGTCGCCCTGAACGCGGTGAAAGCCGGTTTCGACGCCGTTCTCGTCGTCCCCGTGAAACGCGGTCCACTGCGCCAGCCGGTTGGCGCGGATCCAGTGGTTCACGTCGACCAGATCCTGCGCGGTCAGCGTGCCATCGTTGGCCACACCCGTCGCGCGGATCGCCTCGACAATGATCTTGGCCATGCCATCGGCGGCAGTGGCGCCGGCGTTGATGGCGGCCTGACCGATTTCGTGGTTGAGCCCTTCGTCATCGACGATCTTTTCGATCAAGGTGTCGAGCCCGGTGCCCGATGTGCCGTGGACTTGCGGATCGGCCGGCTTGTTGACCAGCGTGCCTGCCGCAAGATCGCCCGCAAGGAACGAATTGATCCAGAACGCCACGTCCTCGACGCTGGCGTTGGCATTGCCGTCCTCGTTCTGGAAGCGCCCGTCGACGATCTTGAAGCCGATGTGGAACATCCCGTCGAGCACGGTGTTGACCGCGTCCTGCCCGAAGATGCGGGTGGTGCCGCCATCACCCTGCACGTTGTGGAAACCGGTCTCGATCCCGCCTTCGTCATCGCCGTGCAGCGCGGTGATCTTCGTCAGGTAGTGGCCGCGGATGTAATCGTTGATCGAATAGACATCGGACGTGGTGATCTGGCCATCGTTGGCAAGGCCCCGTGCGCGGATCGCCTCGACGATCATCGCGTCGATGCCGTCGGCCGAGGCGGCCCCTGCGCGAATATGCGATCCGGCAATGCGGTGGTTAAGGCCATAGTCCTTGAAAATGAGGTCAACCGTCTGGTCGAGCCCGGTGCCCGTCGATCCCTTGTTAGCCATCGTTTGCGTCCCGCCGCTGGAGTCCCCACGCGGCCGGTTCCCTTACCGGTCGCGCCCACTGTCCGAATGCGAGAATGCTGCCTGCGCGTGGTTCAGGAAAGATGACCGGAGGAACGCCTGGTGGTTCTTAACCAATGAGGGCAAATACGTAAGTGGCTGGAATAAAACCAACGGCGCGCCGGGCGGGTTTGTCGGCGCGGTAAAGCGGTCGAAAACCGCGCCAGATTGGCGGGAAATTCGTGCTTATTTCGGGACGAACTGGCGCAAAGACCGGGAACTTAACGGTGTTTGCGCAAATCAGGTCGGGCGATCCAGCGGATCGAGCCGCGCGCCAAAGCAGGCCAGATCAGGCCTCAGCAGCGACAGGCGTTGCTGCGCGCCGACTTGGGCTTTGCGCTATCAGGCTGTTCGTAACGGGGGCGCGCGATAAAGTGTGTCGAATCCGCAGGACTGCTTCGATCGCAGGCGCAGTTTAGCCCGCGTTGGGGTTAACCCGCGTTGGATTGGCGCTCAGCACTGGCGGTGACCGTTGCCGGGTAGATGAAGCCGTGCGCGGGTGAGGGGCGCAGGCCGAGCGAGCCGGTGGGAGCGAACCAGACGCGCACTTGCGACCAGTCGCCAGCGTCCGAAACGTCAACCGCCATCACGCCGCGCTCGACCATGCCGGGGCGCGACCAGTTGGCGTGGTTGATCAGCACGTGGCGCGCATCGATCACTTTGCTGACGACGGCAACGTGGCCCATCGGCATCGAACGGTTGGCCGCAAAGGCCAGCACGGCTCCGGCGCGCGGTGCCACGCCGCGATCATACACGCCATCGGCATGGCCCCACCAGTCGCGCGCGTTGCCCGAAAGCTGCACGTCCGAATTGGCGCGGGCAAATGCCACACACTGAATGCGGGCCTGCGCAGTGGCGGGAAGGACCGCGATGGTGAGCAGGGCGACAAGAGCGGCGATGGCGTTTCTGAGCATGTGCAGCATTACTAAGGATCGGCGGGGATTCGGCGAGTCCGCGGCCGCTCCGTTCACCTTGCAGCAATAACGGTTTGTCCCGGTTCGGCGCGCGGCTGTGGAACAAATGGCAGGAGGGCGTGGCGCGCGTGGAAATCCGCCTATCCGCCCCGGCTCGCCAGCACCTCGCCCAGCTGGTCAAGCTGTTCGGGAAGGGCCGCCGCGCCGCCTTGCAGCGCCTCGTCGCGCGCCTCTCGCGTCGGGTACAATTCGTGGAAAGTCAGCAGTGTCCCGCCGCCATGGTCGGCGAAAGTGACCGTCGTGACGGCGCCGTCCTCGCCCTCGTCATTGGTCCACACGATCTTCGCGCCGGGCACGACTTCCAGGTACCGCCCGTGGAAGGCAACAGGTTCGCCGCCGCCGACAGCGAATTCCAGCCGGTAGGTGCCGCCGGTCCGCACGTCCATCGTGCATCCCACCAGTTCCACGCCCACGACCGACTGCGGCATCCACCAGCGCCGGAACAGGTCGGCCTCGCTCCAGGCGCGGAACACCAGCGCAGGCGGCGCGGCGAAGATCCGCATCACGATCAGTTCGCGCTCGCCCCGTGCTTCGACGGCCGTCGTTGCGGCCCGGTCATCCTGCTGTGCCATCGTCCTTCTCCCGTTGCAGTTCGTCGAGGATGTCATCCAGCGCGGCAAAGCGCGCCTCGAACAGGCGGCGGTGCGCCTCGATCCATTCCGCCTCGGCGGCAAGTCCCCGCGTTCCCAGCCGGCAGGTCCGCACCCGGCCGACCTTGCGCGTGACCACCAGACCGGCGCGTTCCAGCACCTGCACGTGCTTCTTCATCCCCGTCAGCGTCATCTCGAACGTCTCGGCCAGGCTGGTGATCGACGCTTCGCGTGCCCGGCCGAGCATGGCGATGATCCCGCGCCGCGTCGCGTCGGACAGCGCTGCGAAGGAGAGGTCGAGGGCAGGAGTATAACACTGAACCATATGGTTCAGTGTTTAGGCGAAGTCCGTTCGATCGGCAAGTCCGCTGCGCGCCAAACGCGAAGGGCGCCCGGACCAGTGGTCCGGACGCCCCCCATTGCAGGCCCTATGCAGGCCGATCGAAATGCGATCAGGCGCTGTAGTACATGTCGAATTCGACCGCCGAAGGGGTCGTTTCCCAACGGTACACTTCCGGCCACTTCAGTTCGATGTAGGATTCGATCTGATCCTTGGTGAACACGCCACCGTCGAGCAGGAAGTCGTGGTCGGCAACCAGCGAGTCGAGCGCTTCACGCAGCGAACCGCAGACCGTGGGGACGAGCGACAGCTCTTCCGGCGGCAGGTCGTACAGGTTCTTGTCCATGGCTTCGCCCGGGTGGATCTTGTTCTTGATCCCGTCGAGACCGGCCATGAGCAGCGCGGCGTAGCACAGGTACGGGTTGGCCATGGCGTCGGGGAAACGGAATTCCACGCGCTTTGCCTTGGCACCGGCGCCATAGGGGATGCGGCACGAAGCCGAACGGTTGCGGGCCGAATAGGCCAGCAGCACGGGCGCTTCATAACCCGGCACCAGACGCTTGTAGCTGTTGGTGGTCGGGTTGGTGAAGGCGTTCAGCGCCTTGGCGTGCTTGATCACGCCACCGATGAAGTACAGGCACAAGTCCGACAGACCGGCGTAGCCGTTACCGGCGAACAGCGGCTTGCCCGAATCCCAGATCGAGATGTGGGTGTGCATGCCCGAACCGTTGTCGCCCTTGATCGGCTTGGGCATGAACGTTGCCGTCTTGCCATAAGCGTGCGCGACCTGATGGACGACGTACTTGTAGACCTGCATGCGGTCGGCGGTGGTCACCAGCGTACCGAAGGTCAGGCCCAGTTCGTGCTGCGCTGCGGCGACTTCGTGGTGGTGCTTGTCGCAGGGCAGGCCCATGTCGAGCATGGTCTTGACCATTTCACCACGGATATCGACCAGGCTGTCGACCGGCGCGACGGGGAAGTAACCGCCCTTGACGCGCGGACGGTGACCGAGGTTGCCCGATTCATAGTCGCGGTTCGTGTTGGTCGGCAGCTCGATGTCGTCGATCTTGAAGCCGTTGCCGTCATAGCCGTCGTAGAACTTCACGTCGTCGAACACGAAGAATTCGGCTTCGGGGCCGACATAGACGGTGTCGCCGATGCCGGTCGTCTTGACGAAAGCTTCGGCGCGCTTGGCGGTCGAGCGCGGATCGCGGGCATAGAGTTCGCCGGTCGAGGGTTCGACGATGTCGCAAACCAGGATCAGCATCGGCGAGGCCGAGAACGGATCGATGTAGGTCGCATCAAGGTCGGGCTTGAGGATCATGTCCGATTCGTTGATGGCCTTCCAGCCTTCGATCGACGAACCGTCGAACATCAGGCCGCTTTCCAATTCGTCTTCGCCGAGCACCGAGGCGACCATGGTCAGGTGCTGCCACTTGCCCTTGGGGTCGGTGAAGCGAAGATCGACCCATTCGATTTCCTCGTCCTTGATCTTGGCGAGGATGTCCTTTGCAGTTGCCATCACTGGTCCTTCTTCTTGACCCTGCGCGGGGGAGAACCGGCAGGGCATCCAGGGGTGGATAACAGTGGAGGCCGCCCGTCCCTAAGGCTACCCCCCCGAGCATGAAGCGCCGCGCCCCTGGCATAGGGCAAACGGCGCACCAATTCAGATTGCGGCGTCGTCGCGCTCGCCGGTGCGGATGCGCAATGCGCTTTCGACCGGGATGACGAAGATCTTGCCGTCGCCGATGCGCCCGGTCTGCGCCGCCGAGGCGATCGCTTCGACCACGCGTTCGACCAATGCATCGCTCACCACCACCTCAAGCTTCACCTTGGGCAGGAAGTCGACGACATATTCGGCGCCGCGATAAAGTTCGGTATGGCCCTTTTGCCGGCCAAAGCCCTTCGCCTCGGTCACGGTGATGCCGGACACGCCGATTTCGTGCAGCGCTTCCTTCACTTCGTCCAGCTTGAAGGGCTTGATGATCGCTTCGACCTTCTTCACTCGATCAGACCTCTGCGAGGGCGGTGTGCCAACAGGAGCAGGACACCGACGTTTATCCCGTGTGGCTGACTCCCTAACAAGAATCGTGCCACGGCTTGCTCACAATCCCTAGGCCATGATCGGCGGGTGCGAAAGCGGGAAATGCTTGAGGTCTGAAAGAAATGAACGGCATTGGCGCAAACGGCATTCTGCTAATTGCGCGGATACGAACGATTAATGCACAAAATTTGCGCAGCCCCTGCTTAAATATTGAGCAGGGGCGCGCAGGCGCCGATCAATAGGGCGGCTTGTGCAGTCCGGCGGGGCTGGCGGTGAATATCTCGCAACCAGTCTCGGTAATGCCGATCGAATGTTCGAACTGGGCCGACAGCGAACGGTCGCGCGTTACCGCCGTCCAGCCATCCTCGAGGATCTTGACTGCCGGCTTGCCCAGATTGATCATCGGTTCGATGGTGAAGAACATGCCCGGGCGCAGTTCCGGCCCGGTTCCGGCGCGCGCGGCGTGGATCACCTCGGGCGCATCGTGGAACAGGCGGCCAAGACCATGGCCGCAGAATTCGCGCACCACGCCATAGCGCTGGCGTTCGGCATGCGCCTGAATCGCCGCGCCGATATCGCCGAGGCGCGCGCCGGGGCGGGCTTGCTCGATCCCGATCATCAGGCATTCGTAAGTCACCTCGACTAGCCGCCGCGCCTTCAGGCCAACGTCGCCGACCAGATACATCCGGCTGGAATCGCCGTGCCAGCCATCGAGCAGCGGGGTCACGTCGATGTTCACGATGTCGCCTTCCTTCAGAACCTTGTCCGAAGGGATGCCGTGGCACACCACGTGGTTGATCGAGATGCAGCACGAGTGGGCATAACCGCGATAACCCAGCGTGGCGGGGATCGCGCCTGCGTCCAGCGTCATCTGCCGCACCACGTCATCGAGCGCGGCGGTGGCCACGCCCGGCTGCACCAGCGGCGCCAGCGCGTCGAGGATTTCGGCGGCAAGCCGCCCGGCCTTGCGCATGCCCTCAAACCCTGCGGGGCCATGCAGCTTGATCGACCCGTCGCGGGGCAGGGTCTCGGTCTCGTCAGCGATCACATACTGGTTCATGACCATCATGTAGCGCGGTTGCGCCGAAATTGCGAGATGCCCCGGACAATCGTGTCAAGGCCATCGCGTCAAGGTGCCGCGAACGCCGCACGATATTCGGGCTTCACCGTCGCCAGCAGCGCGGGCGAGACCGGCAGCGTCACCTGATAATCGCCCTCGGCATAAGGCCCGGCGTTGTAGGGCGCGATCAGGAAGCCGATGCGGTCGAAGCCCTTGTGCCCCTTCGAGCCGAGGATGATCGTCTGTTCGAGCGGATCGATGCAGGCGTTGAATTCGTCGATGCCGCTGCCCTGGCTGTCGGGCCCGCGCTTTTTCAGCCGCTGGCGGTCAAGCTCGGCGCAGAAGTCCTTGCGCACCGCATCGCCAAGCGCGCGCTGGCTGGTGAACAGGTCGGTCGCGGTGCGCGGCTTGCCCGCCGCCTTGTCCCACAGCAGCGTGTCGAAGGCATAGTTCGGGTGCGCCCCGCCGGTGAATTCGCCCCGGATGGTCGAGAGGCTGAGCCAGCCGGGAAGTTCGGTGACAACCTGCCAGTCGGCCGAGCGGCTCCATGCGTGGAACGGAAAGTCGTTGGCCTTGGCATCCTTTTGCGCATCGCGCGCCTGCGTGGCGAGGTCGGCCTGCTGCTTGTCGAGGTCGGCATCGAGCCGCGCCTTGAGCGCAGGGATCGCGGCGGCCGCTGCCGGATAGGCATAGTCGAACTGGTAGAGGTCGTTGCTGACGCTGACCTTGCGCGCGGCAGCGGCATGAGCAGGCGGTGCAGGAGGGGCTGGCGGCGGGCTTTCCGCTGCGGCCGAAGCGCTGCCGGTTGGTGCGGCAGGGCCGGGCTTGGCCGAACAGGCGGTCAGGGCAAGGGCCAGCGCGATCAGTGGCAGTATCGGGGGCAGGATCTGGGGCAGGATCTGGGGCAGGATCGGGGGCAGGGAGGCACAGGCAACGAAGCGGTGATGGTTGGTCATGACACTTTCCTCTCGCACTTGGCGGATGCCTGCGGCAAGGTTGCGCCACGATGACCGAACGAAACGCGTTGATCCAGCCCGATCGCGGGCAAAAGGCCACAGCGATCCATATCTGCGACAAGGCGGGGCTCGATGCCCTGCTGCGGCGCTTCACCCCGGCGCAGCGCGCGGTGCTGACCGGCCAGCGCTTTGAAGCGGCGGCAGGAGAGGTCGCGATCCTGCCCGAAGGCGATGGCTGGCTGGCCGTGGCGGGGGTCGAAAAGACGGCCGCCCTGACCAGCTGGTGTCTGGCGCGCGTGGCCGAGGCCTTGCCGGGCGGCATCTATCGCATTGCCGATGCGGGCGCTGTCGGGGGGCTGGCCCGCGCGTTTCATGGCTGGCTGCTCGCCCAGTATCGCTTCGACCGCTACCGCACCGAGGGCAAGCCGGTCGATCCGCGCGTGCTGCTGGTGCAGGAACTGAAGGCGATCGACGCCGCTCTGGCCGAGGCGGGCGCGGTAATGACCGTGCGCGATCTGGTCAACACGCCGGCCGAGGACATGGGCCCCGCCCAGATCGAGGCCGAGGCGCGGGCACTGGCCAAGGCGCACCATGCCACGGTCCATGTCGTGACCGGCGACACGCTGGAGCGCGACTATCCGATGGTCCACGCGGTCGGTCGTGCCGCATCGCGCCACCATGCGCCGCGCCTGATCGAACTGGAATGGGGCGATCCCAAGCATCCGCGCCTTGCCATCGTGGGCAAGGGCGTGTGCTTCGATTCGGGCGGGCTCGATATCAAACCGTCGTCGGGCATGGCCTTGATGAAAAAGGACATGGGCGGGGCCGCGCACGCGCTGGCGCTGGCCGGACTGGTCATGGCGGCGCGCCTGCCGGTCCATCTGCACTTGCTTGTCCCGGCGGTCGAGAACGCCATTTCGGGCAATGCCTTCCGCCCCGGCGATGTATTGCGCACGCGGCAGGGGCTGTCGGTCGAGATCACCAATACCGACGCCGAGGGACGGCTGATCCTTGGCGATGCGCTGACCCGCGCGAGCGAAGGCAAACCCGCGCTGCTGATCGACTTCGCCACGCTGACGGGCGCGGCGCGTGTGGCGCTTGGCCCCGATCTGCCCGCGCTGTTCACCCGCAGGGACGACACCGCCGAGGCGCTGTTGCGCGCCGGGCTGGAGCGTGACGATCCGGCATGGCGGTTGCCGCTGCACGATGGCTATCGCGAATACCTCAAGTCCGATGTGGCCGATCTGGTCAATGCGCACGCCACGGGCTTTGCCGGGGCAAGCGTGGCGGGCCTGTTCCTTGACCGGTTTGTGGGCGAAGGGATCGACTGGGTGCATTTCGACACGTTCGCCTGGCGACCGGTGAGCAAGCCGGGGCGGCCACGCGGCGGCGAGGCGCTCGGCTTGCGCGCGGCATGGGGGCTGGTGCAGCAACGCTTCGCCTGACCGCGCGATCCGTGCCGTAAGGGGGCAGAAATGGACGATGCCTTGAACAGCGGGCGCGATGCCGGTAAGCGCGCGAACCTTATGCTCAGCACTTCCGGCCCCGCGCCCTTCGAAAACGACCTGATCGTCGGTTCAGCCGACACGCCGCGCGACTTTGCGCTGACCCGCCCGGCCGAGCCGGTCGATCCGCTGCACCGTCCGGTACGCGGCGATCTGGCGCATATCCGCTGTGCCGGGCACGTGTTCGTTCCGCATTACGCGGTGCCGATGCCGCATGTGGTGCTTGCCGGTGGCGCACCCTTGCGCAAGGCGGGCCGCGCTGATGCCGAGGTGCTGACCGAACTGGCCGAAGGCGCCGTGTTCAACGTGCTCGACATGGCGGGCGAATGGGCGTGGGGCCAGCAGGGCGAGGTCGGCTTTGTCGGCTATGTCCCGTTGAGCGCGCTGGTGGCGGCATGACCGTGCAGGTGTTCATCGACGGCGCGGTCGGCACCACCGGGCTCGAAATCGCGCAGCGGCTGGCGGGTCGCGAGGAGTTCGCCCTGATCACGTTGGACGAGGCGCGGCGCAAGGATGACGCGGCCCGGCGCGAGGCGATCAACGATGCCGACGTGGTGATCCTGTGCCTGCCCGACGATGCGGCGGTGGCGGCGGTCGGCATGATCGCCAACGCGCGCACCCGCGTGATCGACGCCAGCACCGCGCACCGGGTCGCTCCCGGCTGGACTTACGGCTTTCCCGAGGTGGTGGGGCGCGAAGCGGTGGCCGCGGCAAAGCGCGTGGCCAATCCGGGTTGCTATCCGACCGGGTTCATCGCCCTGCTGGCGCCGCTGATCCGCGCCAACCTGCTGCCGGTGGCGTGGCCCTATTCGTGCCATGCGGTGTCGGGCTATTCGGGCGGGGGCAAGGCGCTGATCGAGCGGTTCGAGGCCGATCGCGACATCGCCTGGCGCGGCTATGGGCTGGCATTCGGCCACAAGCACGTGCCCGAGATGCAGGCTTATGCGCACCTTGCCATCGCACCGCTGTTCAGCCCGGCGGTGATCGCTGCGATGCGCGGCATGGTGGTGGAAGTGCCGCTGCCGCTGTCGATCATTCCCGGCGCGCCCTCTGCCGATGTGCTGCGCGCGGCGCTGACCGAGTTCTATGCCGGATCGCCCATCGTCAGCGTGGCGCAGGACTTTCCCGCTGGCGGCGAGCTGTTGCTGCGCGCCTCGATGGCGCCGTGGGACGGGCTGGAACTGCACGTGATCGGCAGCGCCGATGGCGAGCAGGCGCGGCTGGTCGCGCGGCTCGACAATCTGGGCAAGGGCGCCAGCGGCGCCGCCGTGCAGAGCCTCAACCTGATGGCGGGCCTTGACGAGACGGCGGGCCTGCGGCTCTGACCGCGCTTCAGGGACTGCGTTTCAGGCACAAAAAAGCCCCCGGCCGCAGCGGTGCGGTCGGGGGCTTTTTTGTGCGGAAAGCAGGCGCACCTGTCCTGCAAAGTCAGGACAGGGGAACCAGACGGGTGAATCGCGCGACCGGTGCGGCGCCTGCCGAGAAGGCACGGAGCCGGGTATGACGGTGGGCGGGGGCCATGCTCTGTTGCGACTGGCCGGGGTGGACGGCTGGAACGGTCCCGGCTCGGCCTGATACGAAGGAAAGCGGCATCCCCGCCGGGCGGCGGCTCGCAAACGGCCCGGCGCGTGGGGACGCTGGTATCAAGCGCCCCGACCACAAACCCTTCATGCTGGCGCAGTAATCGCCCGGCCAGGACTGAGGGGTACCGCCTCCGTCAATGGCCCCGCGCCCCGCACCGGTCGCGTCGAAGCGGGGAATGGTTCCACCGCCTCGGAAGATGCGAAAGCGAAGCCGGCCTTGGCCCCGCACCCGATCCAGTTGCGGCAAATAACCTATTTGGTTTGTTTTGTCAAGGTGGCTTGGGCTTGACTCCAGCCAACGCCTCTCCCCGGCGGAGAGGGGCGGAGGGAGGGGGTCATGCGGTTCCCTGCGGGCACCGCGCACCCCCACCCAACCTCCCCCGAACGGGGGAGGAGCCACGTGTGCTTGCCGCCAGGTTGGCGCAGTCCGGGGTGGCGAGTGAATAAAGTATATTAGGTCGTAAACTCATAAATCGCGCCATCGAGGTTTGAAGCAAAACGGCTCAGTGCAAGGAGGGAAGGCGCAGGGATATGTCGATATCTCAAGCCTTTCCGACGCCGCAATGGGCCGTTTTGGTCAAATCCCGAAGGGACACCCGAACGGCTTCGATCTCGAACGAAAGCAACCTTGGAAAGGCAACCAGCCTTCCCGGCGGTCGCTTCCGTCCGATATCTTCGCCGTTCGGGTGCCTCGAAGGCGCCATTTATGAGTTTACGACCTAAATCAGTGCTTTATTTGTCCAGCGCCAGCGCCGGTTGTTCCGCCTTGGGCAGCGTGCCGCCCATGACTTTGGCCAGCGTCGGGGCGATCGCGCGCATGTCGATCTCGCCAAGGTTGCGGCCGCGGGCAACGCCGGGGCCCTTGATCAGGAAGGTTGAACGCAGTTCGAGCGCGGCGGGGAAATAGCCGTGCATGCCTTTGACCGGCGAGGGGAAACTCAGCGGCAGCTTGTCGTTGATGAACGGCACCGCCACCGCGCCCAGCTTCAGGTTGACGTAATACGTCGCCTGCGGATTGCCACCGGCGGCGGCAATGGCTGGGGGGTTGAGCACCGAGTCGATCCTGGCCGCAGGGTCGGCCTGCAACTTGGCCAGCACGTCGATCACCCGCGACCGGAGCGCCTGATCGTCGGGCCGGGCCAGCACGATCGCGAACGACCCGCCAGAGGCCCACGGCGTTGCTTCCCACGATGCGATCTTGCCCAGCGCATCCACCTTGACCAGTCCGGCATCGATGAACGGGCGGTAGAGGTTGATCGCGGTATCGACACTGGCAAAGCCGTGGTCGCTGACCACCGCGATCACCGCGTCGGGGTGCGCCTTGCGTTCGGCCGCGACCAGATCGCCGACCAGTCCGTCGATCACTTCGAGCGTGGCATGCGCCTCGTCAGAGCCGGGGCCGGTGCCGTGCTGCTGGTGGTCGAGCGCGGTCAGGTAGGCGGTGACGAAGCCGGGGTGGTGCCGCTCGATCAGCGAGACGCCGAAGCGCGCGCGGTTGCGGTCGCCCGCCAGACTCTCGTCCTTGCCGTCGGCATAGGCGGTGCCGGTCGCGGTCTCCAGCTCGCCGGTCAGGCCCGGCGTCGACAGCGCGCGCAGTTCCTTGGCGTCATCGGGATGGCCGGTGCGCCAGATCTGCGGCAGGTTCCAGGTGACGTTGCGCGCGGCGACCGAGACCGGCCAGTGCACGTTGGCGGTGGTCAGCCCGGCATCGTGCGCGGCGTCCCACAGCGTGCGCGCCTTGTTGTCCTCGGCATACCAGTACCAGCCGCCTTCGTTGATGGCGGTGGGATCGAAGGTGGTGTTGTTGACGATGCCGTGGCGCGCGGGCGCAACCCCGGTCAGCAAGGTGGTGTGGCTGGGATAGGTCAGCGTCGGCAGCACCCCGACCACGCCGCTGGCATAGCTGCCCTCAGCCAGAAAGCTGCGCAAGTTGGGCACTTTCAGCCCCCGGTCGGCGGCATCGGCCACGTCGCCAGGGCGCAGGCCGTCGATCGAGATCAGCAGCAGCGGGTGCCCCGCGCCTGCCGCAGCGGCACGGGCAGAGGCGTCAGCCGGAGCCAGCATCGCACCGGTGGCAAGGACGCTGGCAAGGACGGTTGCAAGGGCGGTGGCAGGGGTCAGCAGCGGGAGCTTGCGGATCATCGGAAGCCTACTTTCAGCGTGGTGTCGATACGGCGCGATGCACCTGCCGGAATCGCCCGGTCGGAGCCAGCGTTGCATTAGCCGCTCCCGCAGCCGGTTGCGATGGTCTTGTGGGTCATCCTGCAAGCGCAGCGGCCCGTCAACGCGAAAACCCGCCGTTTCCGACCGGAAACAGCGGGTTTTTGGCTGGGTCTGCGCGACAAGCGAGACCGCTTGGACGATCAGTCCTCGGGAGCGATCGTCACGCGCAGGCCGTCAAGCGCGTCGGTGATCTGCACCTGGCACGACAGGCGCGAAGCGGCGGTGCGGTGGTCCGAGCTGTCAAGCAGGTCGTTTTCGTCTTCGCTCAACGGGCTGACCTTGTCGGCAAAGTCGGCGTCGACATAGACGTGGCACGTGGCGCACGAGCAGCAGCCGCCGCACAGCGCCAGCAATTCGTCAAAGCCGTTGTCACGGATGGCTTCCATCACCGACAGGCCGGCAGCGGCTTCGACTTCGGTTTCTTCGCCTGCGCGGTTCACGACAATCAGCTTCGGCATCGTCCTGGTCTCCTGATCGGGCCGCCTCGCATCGCTGGCGAGACGCGAACCCGTGGCTAACGGTCTATGGTTGTCTATCCGTCTTTGGGCCGGGCTGCTATCGTGTGCCCCGGCCTTTGGCAATAGGGGCCTAAAAAGGGGGCGGCCCACGTGGGTGAGCCGCGAATACCGCAACAAGGATGCCGCGATGGGATTGAGCGCCGAACAGATTGCCACGGGCCTTGCCCATATCGCGGCGATTAACCCGTCGATCGGACAGGCGCTCGGCAAAGTCGGCCATCCCGAACCGCGCATCCGCGAGCGCGGCTATCGCACGCTGCTGCGCACGATCGTGGGCCAGCAGGTAAGCGTGGCCGCCGCCAGTTCGGTCTGGGCCAAGCTGGAAGCCTTGCTGGGCGAGGATTGCGATCCGCAGGTGCTGCTGGATGCGGGTTTCGACGATCTGCGCGGCTGCGGCCTGTCGCGGCAAAAGCAGGGCTATGCCCGCTCGCTGTGCGAACTGGTGGTGGCGGGCGAGCTGGATCTGGAAGCCTTGCCCGCCGACGACGAGGAAGCCATCGCGCAGCTGATTCGGATCAAGGGCATCGGTCGCTGGTCAGCCGAAATCTATCTGCTGTTCGCCGAAGGGCGGCCCGACATCTGGCCAGCGGGCGATCTGGCGGTGCAGGTGGGACTGGGCAAACTGCTCGGCCTGCCCGACCGCCCCGACGAAAAGACGACGCGGGCCTTGGCCGAAAGCTGGCGCCCGCACCGCGGCGCGGCGGCAATCTTCACCTGGCACTGCTACGACAATCCGGCGCTTTGATCTTGCTGACAAGGCTGTAAGGTAGCTGCCGAACGTTCATAACGACGTCGGGAGCAGGACGCATGGCAAGGAAGGCGATTTTCATCACCGGGGGCGGGTCGGGCATCGGTCGCGCAGCGGCGCGCAAGTTTGCCGCGCAAGGCTGGTTCGTCGGCATCGGTGACATCAGCGATGAAGGCATGGCCGGAACGCTGGCGCTGTTGCCGCCGGGCAGTTGCTGGACGACACGGCTCGACGTGCGCGACCGCGCGGCGTGGGACGCGGCCCTGGCGGCTTTTGCCGAGGCGGCGGGCGGCAAGATCGACGTGGTGTTCAACAATGCCGGCATCCCCATCGGCGGCCCGATCGTCGACCTTTCGTCCGAGGAAGTGGAGCGCACGCTCGACATCAACCTGAAGGGTGTGATCTTCGGCGCGCAGGCGGCCTATCCGTACCTCAAGGCCAGCGCGCCGGGCTCGTGCCTGCTCAACACCGCCAGCGCGGCGGGCATCTATGGCGTGCCGGGCGGGTCGGTCTATTCGGCTACCAAGTTCGGGGTGCGCTCGATCACCGAATCGCTCGACGGCGAATGGGCGGCAGACGGCATCGCGGTGCGCGATCTGATGCCCGGCTTCATCGACACCCCGCTGCTCGACATCGCCCCCAACCGCAAGAGCAACGAGGCGATCCGCGACCGCGTGATCCCTTCGGGGCTTGAGATCACCCCGGTCGAGGCCGTGGCCGACGCGGCGTGGAGCGCGGTACACGGCGAAAAACTGCACACGCTGGTGGGCAAGACCGCCACCAGCGCGCAGTTCGCCGCCCGCTGGCTGCCCGGCCTGATCCGCAAGCGCAACCGCTCGTCGGGCCGCCCGCTGGGGTGAGGCGGCGGCCTTGCTCCCCTCCCCGGCGGGGAGGGGCTGGGGGAGGGGCTTTGCGGTTTCCTGTGAGCGCCGCGCGCCCCCTCCCGGCCTCCCCCGAACGGGGGAGGAGCAGATTGCGTGTGGTTACGATCCGGTCACGCCGCCGATGCGAAGCCGTCGATCTGGCGTGCCAGTTCCACGTCGCGCACCGAGAGCCCGCCTGCATCGTGGGTGGTCAGGGTGATTTCGACGCGGTTGTAGACGTTGAACCATTCGGGGTGGTGGTCGGCCTTTTCGGCCACGATCGCCACTCTGGCCATGAAGCCGAACGCTTGGGCAAAGTCGGCAAAACGCAGCGTGCGCGTGATCGCAAGGCCATCGTCGCGCAGTGTCCATGCGGTCAGTTCGGCCAGCGCGGCATCGCGTTCGGCATCGGTAAGGCAGGCGATTCCCATCAGGCTCTCTCCTTGGCAGTTGCGCCGCTTTCCCCTATCGCCGCGGTCCATGCAAGTGTGCCCGCTCTCGTGACCGTAACAACCCTTTCTGCGCAGGGACTGGCCTGCAGGCGCGGCGATCGCATCCTGTTTCGCGGGCTGGACTTTGCGCTTCAGGCTGGTGAGGCGCTGCATCTGGCCGGGCCGAACGGCGTGGGCAAATCGAGCCTGATCCGCATTCTGGCCGGTTTGCGTGAGGCGTATGCCGGAACCGTGGAGCGTCAGGGCGCGCTGGCGCTGCTCGATGAGCGGCCCGCGCTCGATGGCCATCTGCCGCTGGGGCAGGCGCTGGACTTCTGGCGCCGGATCGACCGCGCCCAGCCGCAACACGCCGCGCCGCCGCCGACGACCACGGGGGGCCGGGCCGATCCGTTCGGGCTGGACGATCTGCTTGACGTGCCGGTGCGCTACTTGTCCACCGGCCAGCGCAAGCGCGCCGGGCTGGCGCGGCTGGCCGCCAGCGGGGCGGCGATCTGGCTGCTCGACGAACCGCTCAACGGGCTGGACGCGCATTGGGCGCTTGCCGCGCAAGCCGCGATCGCGGCGCACCTTGCTGCGGGCGGCCTTGCGCTGATCGCCTCGCACCAGCCGCTGACGCTGGACCATCTGCGGACGCTCGCGCTGGCGGAGTACGCGGCATGATCCGCACGTTGGGCGTGATCTTCCGGCGCGATCTGGCGATCCTGCTGCGCGGCGCGATGGGGCGGGGCGGGGCAGTGCTGCCGCTGCTGTTCTTTCTGGCGGTCGCCATGCTCTATCCCTTCGCGGTGGGGCCCGACGCGCGGCTGCTGGCGCGCACCGGGGCGGGCGTGATCTGGGTGGCGGCCCTGCTCGCCGCGATCCTGCCGCTCGACCGGCTGGTCGAACCCGATGTCGAGGCCGGGTTCTTCGACCAGTGGGCCTTGCGAGGCATTTCCGAAGAGGCGCTGGTGCTGGTCCGCATCGCGGCGCACTGGCTCAGCTTCGGGGTGCCGCTGCTGCTGGCCGCGCCGCTGTCGGCGGGACTGCTGTCGCTCGATGCCGGGCAACTGGCGACGGTGGAACTGGGGCTGCTGCTGGGCACGCCGGGGCTTGCCGCGATCGGCGTCACCATCGCTGCGCTGACCGCAGGCTTGCGTGCGGGTTCGGCGCTGGGCGGGCTGCTGGCGATCCCGCTGACGGTGCCGCTGCTGATCTTTGGCGCAGGCTCGCTGCAGCCGGGCGGTGAGGGCGGTCTGGGCCTGCTGGCGGCCTGTTCGCTGGCCGCGCTGGCGATTGCGCCGTTCGCGGGCGGCGGCGCGATCCGGGCCGGGCGCGAGTCAGGCTAAACCGCCCCCAAGCGCAAATTCGTTGCCGAGCGGCGCATGACGCCTTACCTCGTGCCGCCATGACCGCACCTGCTTCCCTGCCCGACACGCTTTCCCTGATCGGCAACACGCCACTGGTCCTGCTCAAGGGGCCGAGCGAGGCGGCTGGCGCCGAAATCTATGGCAAATGCGAATTTGCCAATCCCGGCGCTTCGGTGAAGGATCGCGCCGCGCTGTGGATCGTGCGCGACGCCGAGGAACGCGGCGCGCTGCGCCCCGGCGGCACGATTGTCGAAGGCACGGCGGGCAATACCGGCATCGGGCTGGCGCTGGTCGCCAATGCGCTGGGCTACAAGACCGTGATCGTGATGCCCGAAACGCAATCGCGCGAAAAGATGGACACCTTGCGCGCCCTTCGCGCCGAACTGGTGCTGGTGCCGGCCGCGCCGTTCTCGAATCCGGGGCACTTCGTCCACACCTCGCGCCGCATTGCCGAGGAGACCGAGGGCGCGATCTGGGCGAACCAGTTCGACAACATCGCCAACCGCCGCGCCCATATCGAAAGCACGGCGCCCGAAATCTGGGCGCAGATGGAAGGGCGCATCGACGGCTTTACGTGTGCCGCCGGGACCGGCGGGACGATTGCGGGCACCGGCCTCGGGCTCAAGGAATTCGACGAAGCGATCACCATCGCGCTGACCGACCCGCATGGCGCGGCGCTGTACAACTATTACGCCAACGGTGAATTGCGGGCTGAGGGCAGTTCGGTGGCCGAAGGCATCGGGCAGGGCCGCATCACCGCCAACCTTGAAGGCGCGCCGATCGACACGCAGTTCCGCATTTCGGATGAGGAAGGCCTGTACTGGGTCACCCGCCTGCTTGCCGAAGAGGGGCTGTGCCTTGGCCTGTCGAGCGGGATCAACGTGGCGGGCGCGGTGGCGCTGGCCCGGCAACTGGGCAAGGGCAGCCGGGTCGCCACGATCCTGTGCGACACCGGCTTCCGTTACCTGTCGTCGCTGTACAACCCGGCCTGGCTTGAGGCGAAGGGCCTGCCGGTCTTCCCATGGTTGCAGCAATAAGATAGACTGCTTCGCCTATGGGACTGTTTGACAGGACTACCGCGCGCTACGGACGCTCACGGGCCAAGCCTCAGGCCGGGCAGTCGGTCGTCAGCATGTCCGGCGGCGGCGCGCAGGCAACCGATCTCGCGCTGGGCCAGCATGGGCCGACCACCCGCGAATTGCGCGCGCAAGTGGTGCACCGCCTGCAAGTGGGCCTGTTCGGGCTTTCGGCCATGCTGCTGCTGGTCAGTCTGGCGAATGTCATCATGGAGCGGGCCAAGCTGGTCGACCGGGCGGCCGTCCTCGATGTCACCGCCGCAGGGCCCGGCACAACCGCCAGCGCGACCCCGGTCAACGATCCGCTGGTCGACTTGGGCGTTGCGCCCGAACTGCCGGTCGGTGCCAAGACGGCCCCGGCGACGCCCTCTTCGCCATCGCGGACCGGCGCCAGCAAGCCCTGATTTTTCGCGCGGCGGGCGCGCGGCGTTCTTGCGGGAAAATACGGGAAGCAGGCCGCCGGTCGAACCGGTTGGGCGATTCGATGCATGGCCCTGTGACCACCAGGCACAAGTCGTCGCCAGCCGAGTCGGGCGCCGAATTGCGCTGATTGCGCCCGATTTTGCGCTTTCCCGGTCCAACGGACGGCCGGTCTGCGGCCTGATTGCCCAGCACAGGCCGGTCGATCGCGCCTTACCCGACAACCGCCATGGTGGCGCAAATCATGCGGGAAAGTACGGGAGAGTTGGCCAGCAATGGCAGCGCTATAGTAAAAAATACCTATTTTCAGGTGCTTGTCTACGATCTCAACGCCTTCCCCAGATAGTCTTGGCGCGGCGATTTGTGCGCATTTCCCGCAGAAATGCAGCTTTGGGGCATGATTTCCCGCAATTTCCCGTTGTGGCCCGCTCCGTCCCGAGTTAAGCTCCAATCCATCAGGACGGATTCCATGTCGCATCCATGGGGGTGAAGCGGGGCGTGCAGCATGCGCGCCACTGCGCGACGGCATTTGTCCGCGAACCGGGGTTCAAGGGGTGGCGGCTGTTTCGACGCGGTATGTGGGGCAAGGGTTCTCGTCGCGCGGCGACAAGAACCGCTTTGTGCTTCCCGCATGCTTCCGCAGCGCCGTCAAGGAAGCCTCGGCCGGTCAGCGCACGTTGTGCCTCGACGTTCACCACAGCCTGCCGTGTCTGGTCGGTTTTGGCCTTTCGCGGGTCGATTCGTTCGACGACCTGATCGCGCGCAGCGAAGCGGCGGCGCTGGCCGTGGGCGAGAAGTTCGACCGCGATACGCTGCAAAACCAGATCTACGCGTTCGAGACGACCAACTTCGACGATTCGGGGCGGTTCATCCTGCCCGAAGCGCTGGCCAACCACGCCAGCATCGGTGAGGGCATCTACTTCAACGGCGCCGGTGACAGCTTCACCATCTGGGCGCCCGAAGTGCTGTTCACGATGCCCGCGGGCTGGGATGCGGCCAAGACCAAGTGCCGCGCGCAAATGGCCGACGCCGCCCGGAGCAAGCGCAAATGAGCGGTGCGGACTCCCCTCTCGGCCCGACTCCCGTCAGCCCGGCTCCGGTCAGCCCTATTGCTGCGGCCCCGCACATTCCCGTGCTGCTCGACGAAGTGCTTGCCGCGCTGGCGCCGCAACCGGGCGACGTGGTGGTCGATGGCACGTTCGGGGCGGGCGGTTACACCCGCGCCATTCTGGGCTGCGGGGCGCAAGTCCATGCCTTCGACCGCGATCCCGATGCGATTGCCGCCGGTGAGACGTGGTTGCAGGCGCAGACCCCGCGCCCGCCGCTGACCTTGCATCCGCGCCGCTTTTCCGAGCTGGCCGAAGGGCTTGCCGAGGTCGGCGTGGGTCAGGTGCAGGGCGTGGTCTTCGACATCGGGGTCAGTTCGATGCAACTGGATCAGGCCGCGCGCGGCTTTGCCTTTTCCAGCAACGGCCCGCTCGACATGCGCATGTCGCAGGACGGTGAAAGCGCCGCCGATTTCCTCAACACCGCCAGTGAAGAGGCGATCGCCGACGTGCTCTATACGTATGGCGAGGAGCGGCAATCGCGCCGGGTTGCGCGGGCGGTGGTGGCGGCGCGGCCGCTGGTCACGACCGGCGACTTTGCCAACGTGGTGCGGCGCGCGCTGGGTCACAAGCCGCACATGCCCAAGGATCCGGCGACGCGCAGCTTTCAGGCGGTGCGCATCCACGTCAACGGCGAACTGGACGAACTGATGGCCGGCCTTGCCGCTGCCGAACGCGTGCTGGCACCGGGCGGACGGCTGGTCGTGGTCAGCTTCCACAGTCTGGAAGACCGCATCGTCAAGCAGTTCCTGCGCGATTCATCGGGCACCAAGGCTGGCGGTTCGCGCCACCTGCCCGTCGTCGCCAGCGCCGAGCAGCCGGTATTCGGCAAGCCTTCGGCAGCGATCCGTCCCACCCCCGAGGAAGAGGCGCGCAACCCGCGCGCCCGATCCGCCACCTTGCGCTGGGCGGTCCGCACCGCCGCCCCGGCGCGTCTCGATCGGAGCCCGGCAGCATGATCGTTTCCGCCAACCGCCTGCGTTCGATCGGCTGGATCGCGCTGCTGCTGGTGTGCTTTGCACTGGTGATGGTGATGGCGTTCCGGGTCAACGCCCTGCGCAGCCAGGTGCACCGCGCCGAGGAACGGATCGTCGCCCTGCGGCAGGAGAAGATCTATCTTGAAACCGAGATGGAAACCCGCGCCAACCAGCAACAGTTGAAGAACTGGAACGACGTGGAATTCGGCTATGTCGCGCCAAGTTCCGACCAGTATCTTGAGAACGAGCGCCAGCTGGCGGTGCTGTCGAAGCCCGACGAGGTGGGCGCGCCCGCGCCGATCCGGGTGGCCAGCATGGATGACAGCGTCGTCGCCGCAGCCGCATTCCCGGCGATGGTCTCTCCGCTGACCGGCAAGTCGGTCAACGCGGAAACCACCGACAGCGCCGCGCACGTCGACCACGCCACCGCCACCGCCGCGCTGGGCGAAAACCTGGGCAAAGTCCGCCACTTCGCCGACGATGCTGCCGACGAGCCGACGGCCACGAGCAGCAAGAAGGACAAGAGCGGCAAGTCCGGCAAGTCCGACCGGGCCGACAAGTCCGACCGGGCCGGCAAGTCCGACAAGTCCGACCGCGCCAGCAAAGCCGACAAGAGCACGGCTGTTGCGTCAAAGGCCACGACCAAGACGAAACCCGCAGGCAGCGACGCAGAACGCAAGCGCGATAGCGCACACGCAACAAAGTCGGGGGAGAAACCGCGCGGCGGGGCTTCCACCGGTGCTTTGGCCTCCGCTAAGTCAACCGCCAAGGCGAAGGCGGGCGCTGGCCATGACCAAAAGCTGGCCAAAGCTGCGCCGCACAAGCCGGACTCCCGTGAACGGCCGGAATCGGGCAGGCCGATCAAGATCGCACTGAAGGATGCAAAGCTCGCGAAGTGAACACGCTGACCGCCTCGGCCGCAATCGCCTCTGGTAACGCGACGCGGGCCGTCCGGCTCGCGAACGTGCGCCAGCAGTCGCTGGTGACCGCCAAAGTGCGCGTGCTGTGGGTGCTGTTGATCTTCGTGTTCGTCACGCTGACCGCGCTGGTGCGGGTGGCGCAGCTGGGCGTGTTCCAGCAGACGCCCGAGCGCACGTCGATGGCCGAAGCGTTGCTGCCTGCGCGCGGCGACATCATCGACCGCAACGGCATCCCGCTGGCGCGCGCGTTCCCGTCCTATTCGCTGTGGTTCAATCCGGCGGCGCTGGGCAAGGGCGGTCAACCGCTGGTCAAGTCGCCCGAGGAAGTGGCGCGCGCGCTGATGGTGATCTTCCCCGATGCCGATCAGGCCGATCTGGTGGCGCGGCTGAAGGCGGGCAAGCCGTGCTACTTGCGCCGCCGGGTGCTGCCCGAACAGGCGAACAAGGTGTTCGCACTGGGCGAACCGGCGCTTGAATTCCCGCGCGAAAACCAGCGCTATTATCCGCAAGGCTCGCTTGCCGCGCACGTGCTTGGCTTCGTCGACGATGATGGCAAGGGGCATCTGGGGATGGAACAGGTGCTTGAGCCCCGCCTGCTCGATCCGGCACAGCGCGGCGCCCCGGTGGCGCTGTCGATCGATGCGCGCGCGCAAGGGGCGCTTGAGGACGAACTCAATCGCGGCATGCTCGAAACCAACGCCAAGGGCGCGGCGGGCATCATCCTTGACGCCGATACGGGCGAAGTGATCGCGCTGGCTTCGCTGCCCTCGTTCAACCCCAACCGCTGGGACTTGGCCCGCAACGCCACCGTGTTCAACCGCGTGTCGAACCAGGTTTACGAACTGGGCTCCACCTTCAAGCCGATCACCGTCGCCTCGGCCATCGACGCCGGGACGATCACCGATCTTGCGGTGCGCTACCCCACCGCGCAGATCAAGATCGGCGGCTACACCATCCATGACAGCCACGATTTCGGCGGCTCGCTCAACGTGCCCGAAGCGCTGATCCATTCGTCCAACATCGTCACCGCGCAAGTGGCCGACAAGCTGGGTGGGCCCGCGCTCAAGCACACGATGGAGGCGCTCGGCATGAACGAGCGGCCGACCATCGAACTGCCCGCGCGCGGCTTTCCGCTGTGGCCGCGTGGCGAAAACCACGGCGACTGGTCGCGGATCACCACGATGACGGTCAGCTATGGCCACGGCATCGCCGTCACGCCGCTGCACCTGGCCGCCGCCTATGCCGCGCTGGTCAATGGCGGCATCTGGCGCCCGGCCACGCTGTTCAAGGTCGATCCGGCGCACTTGCCTGCGGGGCGCCGCGTGTTCAAGGCCGCCACCAGCGCGCGGTTGCGCCAGTTGCTGCGGCTGATCGTGGTCGATGGCACCGGACGCAAGGCCGATGCGCCGGGTTTCCGCGTCGGCGGCAAGACCGGCTCGGCGGAAAAGCCCAATGGCCGCAGCTATAACCGCACCTCGCTGGTGGCGACATTTGCCGCCGCGTTTCCGATGGACAAGCCGCGCTATGTGGTGATCGCGATGCTCGATGAACCACAGGCCACGCAGGCGACCAGCGGCCAGCGCACCGCCGCGTGGAACGCCGCGCCCATCGTCGGCCGTGTGGTGCCGCGCATCGGCCCGATGCTGGGCGTCGTTCCCGATGCCCAGCGCGACGTCGACATTACCGACCTGAGCCCTCTTGTGGGCAGTG
This sequence comes from Novosphingobium sp. FKTRR1, assembly GCF_020404405.1. Lineage (GTDB taxonomy): Bacteria > Pseudomonadota > Alphaproteobacteria > Sphingomonadales > Sphingomonadaceae > Novosphingobium. Next base: position 92,619 of record NZ_JAIZDA010000006.1, read on the forward strand.
GAGAGGGTGAATGAAGCTCGCCAGCCTGCTTGCGCCGCTGGGTATCGATGCCGGTGTGCAGGGGTCTCCCTTTGCCGAGGCGAACGTCACCGGCTTTGCCATCGACCATCGCAAGGTGGCGCCCGGCACGGTGTTCGGCGCGTTTCCGGGCGCGCGTTTCAATGGCGAGGACTTCATCGCCGATGCGGTGAAGGCCGGGGCGATCGCGGTCGTCGCCCGGCCCGAGGCGCAGGTGACCGGCGCGCTGCACCTTGCCGACGCCACCCCGCGTCGCCTGTTTGCGCAAGTTGCCGCGCGGTTCTTTCAGCCGGTGCCCGCCACGCTGGTCGCGGTGACCGGCACCAACGGCAAGACGTCGACGGTCGAGATGGTGCGCCAGTTGTGGCGGATGGCCGGGTTCTCGGCAGCCTCGATCGGCACGCTGGGCGTCACCACGGCGGACGAAAGCGTGTCCACCGGGCTGACCACGCCCGATATCGTCACGTTTCTGGCCAACCTGACTGGGCTTGCCCGCGAAGGGGTCAGCCATGTCGCCTATGAAGCGTCGAGCCATGGGCTTGACCAGTTCCGCAACGAAGGGCCCCGGGTCGCAGCGGGTGCTTTCACCAACCTCAGCCGCGATCATCTGGACTACCACGACACGATGGAGTCCTACTTCGCGGCCAAGATGCGCCTGTTCGACGAAGTGGTCGAGCCGGGCGGCGCGGCGGTGGTCTGGGCCGACGATGCGTGGAGCGCGCAGGCCATCGACCATGCCCGCGCGCGCGGATTGCGCCTGTTGAGCGTGGGCGCGGCGGGCGAGGCGATCCGGCTGGTGTCGCGTGTGCCCACCCATCTGGGGCAGGTGCTGGAACTTGACCACGCAGGCACCGTCCGCAAGGTCACGCTGCCGCTGATCGGGGCCTATCAGGCGGCGAACGCGCTGGTGGCGGCGGGGCTGGTGCTGGCCAGCGGCGGCAATCCGGCGCAGACATTCGATGGCCTTGCACGGTTGCAGCCGGTGCGCGGGCGGCTTGAACGCGCCGCGATCACCGCCAGCGGCGCGCCGGTCTATGTCGACTATGCCCACACCGCCGACGCGCTTGAAGCCGCCATCGCGGCGCTGCGCCCGCACGTGACCGGGCGGTTGATCACCGTGTTCGGCGCAGGGGGCGACCGCGACGAAGGCAAGCGCCCCGCGATGGGCCGCGCGGCGTGCGCGGGCAGCGAAGTGGTCATCGTCACCGACGACAACCCGCGCGGCGAAGACCCCGCCGCGATCCGCGCCGCCGTGCTGGCAGGCTGCGATGGCCGCGCGCGCGAGGTGGGTGGCAGGCGCGAGGCAATTGCCGCCGCCATCGCCGAGGCGGGCAAGGGCGACATCGTGCTGCTGGCGGGCAAGGGCCATGAACAGGGCCAGATCATCGGGCGCGGCGATTCCGTGCGGATATTGCCGTTTGACGATGTGCAAGTGGCGCGGGAGTGCGCGGCATGAACCTGCATCCTGCCATGCTCGACTGGCCGGTGACCGCCGACGATGATCGCGGCACCGCGCTGTGGTCGTCCGATGCCATCGCCTTGGCCACGGGCGGAACGGCATCCACCGCGTTTGCGGTATCGGGCTGCGCCATCGACAGCCGCGAGGTGATGGAAGGCGACCTGTTCTTCGCGCTGAAGGGCGAAACGGCTGACGGCCACCGCTTTGTCGAGGGCGCTTTTGCACGCGGCGCGGCGGCGGCCATCGTCGACCGTCCGGTCGCCTATCCGCATGTGCTGGTGGCGGACACGAACCTGGCGCTTGAAGCGATGGGCCGTGCGGCGCGGGCGCGGGTGGCTGCGCAGATCATCGGCGTGACCGGATCGGCGGGCAAGACCGGGGTCAAGGAAGCGCTCTTTGCCGCGCTCGACCGCAGCAGCCGGGGCCGCGCGCACCGCTCGGTCAAAAGCTACAACAACCATGTCGGCGTGCCGCTCAGTCTGGCGCGGATGCCCGAACGCAGCCGCTTCGGCGTGTTCGAGATGGGCATGAACCACAGCGGCGAGCTGGCCGCGCTGACCCGGCTGGTGCGCCCGCACGTGGCCATCGTCACCACCATCGCGCCCGCCCACATCGGCCACTTCTCGGGCGAGGAAGCGATCGCGCAGGCCAAGGCCGAGATCTTCGAGGGGCTGCAAGCGGCCGACGGTTCGGCGGGCGGCGTGGCGATCATCCCGGCCGACAATGCGCACTATCCGTTGCTGCGCGCGGTTGCCGAACGCCACGCGAGCCGCATCATGGCGTTCGGGCGCAGCGCCGATGCCGACGTGCGTTTGCTCGACGTGGTGCCCGCAATGGGCGGCGGTTCGCTGGTGACCGCCGACATTGCCGGGAACAAGCTGTGCTACACGGTGGCGCAGCCGGGCGATCATTGGGTGATCAACTCGCTGGCGGTGATGGCGGCGGTGCTGGCCGTGGGTGGCGATCTGGGCGCCGCCGGACTGGCGCTGGCCGAGATGGAGGGGCTTGCCGGACGCGGTGCGCGCCATCGCCTGCCCGCGCCCGATGGCGACGGTTCGGGCGAGGCGCTGGTCATCGACGAAAGCTACAACGCCAATCCCGCCTCGATGCGGGTGACCATCGCGCAACTGGGCGCAACCCCTGCCGCGCGGCGCATCGCCGTGCTGGGCGCGATGAAGGAACTGGGCGCCGGCAGCGACGCCTACCATGCCGCGCTGGCCGAACCGTTGCTGGACGCGAATGTCGACCGGGTGATCCTGGTGGGCGATGAAATGGCGGTGCTGGCCGAGGCGCTGGGGAAAACGGCGGGCTCGGCGCTTGCCCGTCCCGGTCAAGTCGATCATGTGGCCAGCGCTGCACAAGCGGCGGAATGCCTGGCTGGCTATGCCCCATGCGGCGGCGATGCCATCCTGATCAAAGGGTCGAATTCGGTCGGGCTGGGCGCGTTGGTGCGCGCGCTGACGATCAGGGAACGCTGAATGCTCTACATCCTTGCGCAGTGGCTGCATTTCGAAGGTCTTGCCAACCTGATCCGCTATCAGTCGTTCCGCGCTGGCGCGGCGTTGATGACCGCGCTGGTGATCGGCCTGATCATCGGGCCGCGCTTCATCAACATGCTGCGCATGCGGCAGGGCAAGGGCCAGCCGATCCGCGAGGACGGTCCGCAAAGCCACTTGTCCAAGCGCGGCACGCCGACGATGGGCGGGCTGATGATCGTGATCGCGCTGGCGATCGCGCTGTTGCTGTGGATGGACCTCGGCAATCGCTATGTCTGGGCGTGCCTTGCGGTGACGCTGGGCTTCGGGCTGATCGGCTTCCTCGACGACTACGACAAGGTCACCAAGTACGCGCACAAGGGCGTTTCGGCCAAAGTGCGGCTGGCCGGGGAGTTCCTTGTCGCAGGCATCGCGGCGGCGCTGGTGGTCACCGAAACCAACCTCTACGTGCCGGTATTCAGCAATCTTTATATCCCGCTGGGGCCGGTGTATTATGTGTTCGCCGCGTTCGTGATCGTGGGTGCGGGCAACGCGGTGAACCTGACCGACGGGCTCGATGGCCTTGCGATCATGCCGGTGATCATCGCCAGCGGGACGTTCGCGATCATCGCCTATCTGGCCGGACGCGCCGACTATGCGCATTATCTGGGCATTCCGCACGTGCCGCGCGCGGGTGAGCTGGCGATCTTCTGCGCCGCGGTGATGGGGGCGGGACTTGCGTTCCTGTGGTTCAACGCGCCACCTGCCGCCGTGTTCATGGGCGATACCGGATCGCTGGCATTGGGTGGCACTCTGGGGGTGATCGCGGTTTCGGTCCACCACGAGATCGTGCTGGCCATCGTCGGCGGTCTGTTCGTGATGGAGGCCGTTTCGGTCATCATTCAGGTGTTCGTCTACAAGCGCACCGGCAAGCGGGTTTTCCTGATGGCGCCGATCCATCATCATTTCGAACAGCTCGGCTGGCGCGAATCGACCGTGGTGATCCGCTTCTGGATCGTCTCGATCGTGCTGGCGCTGCTTGGCCTTGCCACGTTGAAGGTTCGCTGACCTGCCGATGATCACCTCGCCCGCCTTTGCCGGAAAGCGCTTTGCGGTGCTTGGCCTTGCCCGCTCGGGGCTGGCCAGTGTCGAAGCCTTGCTGGCCAGCGGGGCCGAGGTCACCGCGTGGGACGGGCGCGAGGAACCGCGCGCGCTGGTCGAAGGCCGCGCCACCATCGCCGATCCGCTGACACTCGATCTGACGGGCTATGCCGGCATCGTCGTCTCGCCCGGCGTGCCGCTGAACCGCCACCCGATCCGCGCCCACGCCGCGCAATATGGCGTGCCGGTGATCGGCGACATCGAATTGTTTGCGCAAGCGCGCGCGGCCCTGCCGCGTCACCGCGTGGTCGGCATCACCGGCACCAACGGCAAATCGACGACGACGGCGCTGACCACCCATTTGCTGCGCGAAGCGGGGCTGCCTGCGCTGATGGGCGGCAACATCGGCTTGCCGATCCTTGAACAACAACCCTTGCAGCCCAACGCGGCAGGCGATCCGGTCTATGTGCTTGAACTGTCGAGCTACCAGATCGACCTGACCCACAGCCTCAACTGCGAGGTTGCGGTGCTGTTGAACGTCACGCCCGACCATCTTGACCGCTATGATGGGTTCGATGGCTATGTCGCATCGAAAGCGCGGCTGTTCGGGATGCAGGGGCTGGGGCAACTCGCGCTGGTCGATTATCGCGCCGAGGTTGACCTCGACGTGATGCGCTTTGCCCCCGACGATCATGCCTTCCGGTTCATCGACGGGATCGATCTGCCGGGCAATCAGGCCGACTGGCCCTCGCTGCAAGGGCCGCACAACCGCGCCAACGCGGCCGCGGCGGTCGGCGCGGTGCGCTTTCTGGGGCTGGACGAGGCGACGATCGAGGCGGGGCTGAAAAGCTTTCGCGGGCTGCCGCACCGCATGGAGCGCGTGGCCGAAGCGGGCGGCGTGCTGTTCATCAATGACAGCAAGGCGACCAATCCGGCATCGACCGCTCCCGCGCTGGCGGCCTATCCGCGCATTCACTGGATCGTCGGCGGCCTGCCCAAGGGGGATGACCTCGATGATTGCGCGCCCTGGTTCAACCACGTGGTGCAGGCTTACACCATCGGCGAGGCGGGGCCCCGCTTTGCCGAACTGCTGGAGCCGGTGATGCCGGTCCGGCGCAGCGAGATGATGTGCGATGCGGTGCGGCAGGCGATCGACGCGGCGCAACCCGGCGATGTGGTGATGCTCTCGCCCGCCTGCGCCAGCTTTGACCAGTTCCGCGATTTCGAGGCGCGCGGCGAGAGCTTTCGCCAGATCGTCGAGGCGCTGACCGAAGACCCCTCATCGCCCTGTCCGACCGACCCGGTGGTGCCGTCGTGAGCACGCTCAACACCGCCAGCGGCACCCGCGCGGTGCCGGTGCCGACCCGCGATGGCGGCGTGCGCGTGATCGGGCGGACCAACCGCTATCGCCGCAGCCGCCGCAGCGAACTGGTGATCTGGTGGCGCGAGATCGACCGCGTGCTGCTCAGCCTGATCCTGATGCTGGTGGTGATCGGCACGATTGCGGTGGCCGCCGCATCGCCCGCCAGTTCGCAGCGCCTTTCGACCAGCCACAAGTCGCTGGGTGACCTTTATTTCTTCTGGCTGCACTTGCGCTGGTTGGCGGTGGGGCTGGTGGCGATGTTCGTCGCCTCGCTGCTACCCAAGGAAACCGCGCGGCGCCTCGCCATCCTGCTGGCGGGGGCAATGCTGGTGGGGCTGGTGCTGGTTCCGCTGCTGGGCAGCGAAGTGAAGGGGGCGCGGCGCTGGCTCAACATCGGGTTCAGCCTGCAGCCGTCCGAGTTCCTCAAGCCCGGATTTGCCATCGCGGTTGCGTGGATACTGTCGTGGCGGGTGCGCGATCCCAACATTCCGGTCATCGGCATCACGATGGCGCTGATGGGCCTGATCGGCGCGCTGCTGATGGCGCAGCCCGATTTCGGTTCGACCGTGCTGTTCTGCGGCGTGTGGTTCGTGCTGGTCCTGCTGTCGGGGCTGTCGGTCAACCGCATCGTGTGGAGCTTTGGCGGCGGGTTGCTGATCTTCGTGCTGGCCTATCTGTTCTATCCCAACGCCACGCACCGCATCGATTCCTTCCTGTCGGGCGGCAGCGAGTTCGATCAGGTCGATCTGGCCATGCGCACGCTGCTCAACGGCGGGTGGAGCGGCACCGGCCTGTGGCTGGGATCGCGCAAGATGGCGCTGCCCGAAGCGCATACCGACTACATCTTCTCGGTCATCGGTGAAGAGTTCGGCCTGCTCGCCTGTGCCGTTATCGTCATTCTGTATTGCGCCATCGCCCTGCGCGTATTGCTGCGCCTGATCGACGAAGACGACTTGTTCACCGTGCTGGCGGCGACGGGTCTGACCGCGCAGCTGGTCGGGCAGGCGTTCATCAACATTCTGGTCAACCTGCAACTGTTTCCGTCGAAGGGGATGACCTTGCCGTTGATCAGCTATGGCGGATCGTCCACCATCGCGCTGTTGCTGGGGGTGGGGTTCCTGCTGGCCATCACCCGGCGCAATCCGTTCCTCAGCCGGGAAACGTTCGACTTCAGGGAAGCCCAACGCGCATGAATTCGCCGCGACCCGCAGGGGTATCTCGTCATTATGTTCTGGCCGCAGGGGGCACTGGCGGCCACCTGATCCCGGCGTTCGCGCTGGCGGTGGAGCTTGACCGGCGCGGACACCATGTCGCGCTGGTGACCGACGAGCGCGGGGCGAAGATTCCCGGCAAGCCCGATTTCCTGCCCGCCCACGTGCTGCCCGCCGGGCGGCTGGGCAAGAACCCGGTGGCGCTGGCCAAGGGTCTGTCGGCGATCTGGCGCGGCCGCTCGATGGCGCTGCGACTGTTCGACAGCTTTGAGCCATCGTGCGTGGTCGGGTTTGGCGGTTATCCGGCTTTGCCCGCGCTGCTGGCGGCGCAGGCGGCCAAGATCCCGACGCTGATCCACGAACAGAACGCGGTGCTGGGCCGGGTCAATCGCTTTCTGGCCAAGCGGGTCGATGCCATCGCCACCGCCTATCACGAGGTCGAGCGGCTCGATCCCAAGCTGTGGGGCAAAGTGCGGCTGGTGGGCAATCCGGTGCGGCCCGAAGTGCTGTCCTTGCGCGGACAGCCGTTCCCCGCGTTCACCGAGGACAGCCTGTTCCGCGTGCTGGTGACCGGCGGCAGCCAGGGCGCCTCGATCCTGGCCGACGTGGTGCCCGACGGCCTTGCCATGCTGCCGCCCGCGCTGCGCCAGCGCCTGCAGGTAACCCAGCAATGCCGCCCCGAAGACCTTGAGGCGGTGCGCGCGCGCTATGCCAGCCATGGCATTCCGGCGGAACTCGGCACCTATTTTCAGGACATGGCGAGCCGGTTGGCAGAGGCGCACTTGTTCATCGGGCGCGCAGGAGCCTCGACCATCGCCGAACTGACCGCCGTGGGCCGGCCGGCGATCCTGATCCCGTTGCCCATCGCCACCGACGATCATCAGGCGGTCAACACCCGCGAGATGGTCAAGGCCGGGGGCGCGCGGGCGATCCGCCAGACCGGTTTCACCCCCAAGGAACTGGCCAAGCAGATCCAGACGATGGCGCTGCACCCCGAAACGCTCGGCAATGCCGCGCATGCCGCATGGAACTGCGGCTTGCCCGATGCCGTGTCCGACCTTGCCGACCTTGTCGAAAGCTTCGGCGCTTCCCCGATCATGGACGTTATCCGCATGACTTCGCCGATCGGTGCTGCCGCTGGCGCACCTGCCTCTGCCGCAGCGACCCGTTCCGCGCAGGAGCACCGCTCGTGAAGGGCGTCGGTGTAGAGATCGGGACGATCCACTTCGTCGGCATCGGCGGCATCGGCATGTCGGGCATCGCCGAAGTGATGCACAACATGGGCTATGCGGTGCAGGGCTCGGACATGGCCGAAAGCTATGTCGTCGATGGCCTGCGCCAGCGCGGCATCCCGGTGATGATCGGGCAAAGGGCCGAAAACGTCGATGGCGTGTCGGTGGTCGTGACCTCGACCGCGGTGAAGCGTGACAATCCCGAAGTCGTCGCCGCACTGGAAGCGCGCGTGCCGGTGGTGCGCCGCGCCGAAATGCTGGCCGAACTGATGCGGTTGAAGAACACCGTGGCCGTGGCCGGCACGCACGGCAAGACCACCACGACCTCGCTGGTCGCCTGCTTGCTCGATGCGGGCGGGGTGGACCCGACGGTGATCAACGGCGGCATCATCAACAGCTATGGCTCGAACGCGCGGCTGGGCGATTCGGACTGGATGATCGTCGAGGCGGACGAAAGCGACGGCTCGTTCCTGCGGCTGGATGGCACCATCGCCATCGTCACCAACATCGATCCCGAACACCTCGATCACTATGGCAGCTTCGACAAGGTCAAGCGCGCCTTCGTGGAATTCATCGAGAACGTGCCGTTCTACGGCGCGGCGATGCTGTGCATCGACCATCCCGAAGTGCAGGCGATCATCCCCAAGGTGCGCGACCGCCGCGTCATCACGTACGGATTTTCGGCGCAGGCCGACGTGCGCGGCGAGAGTGTTACCCCGATTTCCGGTGGCAACCGCTTCAATGCCGTGCTGCGCCAGCGCGACGGCAGCTTCCGCCGGATCGAGGACATCGAACTGCCGATGCCGGGCCGCCACAACGTGCAGAACGCGCTGGCCGCGATTGCCGTGGCGGTGGAAATGGGCGTGTCCGACGAACTGGTGCGCACCGGCTTTGCCAAGTTCGGCGGGGTCAAGCGCCGCTTCACCAAAGTGGGCGAGATCGCCGTGGGCGAGGGTTCGGTCACGATCATCGACGATTACGGCCACCACCCGGTCGAGATCAAGGCCGTGCTCGCCGCCGCGCGCGAAGGGGTGAAGGGCCGCGTCATCGCGGTGGTCCAGCCGCACCGCTTTACCCGGTTGCGCGATCACATGGAGGACTTTCAGGGCGCCTTCAACGATGCCGACGTGGTCTATGCCGCGCCGGTCTATCCGGCGGGCGAAGCGCCGATCGAGGGCGTCGACAGCGCCGCGATGGTTGAAGGCATCAAGGCGCGCGGCCACCGCAGCGCGCACCTGATCGCGGGGGCCGATCCGCTGGCTGCGGAACTGGCGGCCACGATCCAGCCGGGCGACATGGTCGTGTGCCTTGGCGCGGGTGACATCACCAAGTGGGCGGCGGGTCTTGCCAGCGCGATCGAGCGCGAGCGGAGCGCGGTGTGATCGACCTGACGCTTCCGCCGGTTCGCGGCAAACTGACGCCCGACGCCCCGCTGGCGCCGCTGGTGTGGTTCAAGTCGGGCGGCACCGCGCAGTGGCTGTTCGAACCGAAGGACGTGGCCGACCTGCGCGCGTTCCTGTCCGCGCTGGACCCGCATGTGCCGGTCATGGCGCTGGGGCTCGGCTCAAACCTGATTGTCCGCGATGGCGGCGTGCCCGGCGTGGTGGTGCGGCTGGGCAAGGCATTCGCCTCGGTTGCCAGGGCGGACGAGGTCACGCTGGCCTGCGGCGGCGGAGCATCGGGCATTCTCGTGTCCTCGACCGCGCGCGACAACGGCATCGCGGGGCTGGAATTCCTGCGCTCGATCCCCGGCACCGTCGGCGGGTTCTGCCGCATGAACGGCGGCGCCTATGGCCGCGAGGTCAAGGACGTGCTGTCAGATTGCGACGTGGTGCTGCGCGACGGCTCGATGGTGACGTTGCAACTGCCTGCGCTGGGCTACACCTACCGCCATTCCGAGCTGCCCGAAGGCGCGATCGTGGTCGCGGCGCGGTTTCGCGGGGAACCGGGCGAACCCGCCGCGATTCAGGCCGAGATGGACCGCATCAGCGCCGCGCGCGAAGCCAGCCAGCCGCTGCGCAGCAAGACCGGCGGCTCGACCTTCAAGAACCCGGCCCCTGAACTTTCTGGCGGCCACAAGGCGTGGGAACTGGTCGACAAGGCCGGGTGCCGGGGGCTGACCATCGGCGGCGCGCAAGTCAGCGAGAAACACACCAACTTCCTGATCAACACCGGCGACGCCACCAGCACCGAGATCGAGGCGCTGGGCGAGGAAGTGCGCCGCCGGGTGATGGACCAGTTCGGCGTCGAACTGGAATGGGAAATCAAGCGGATCGGTCGTCAATGAGCGCCGCGAACGGAGTATCTTGAGAGTGTCTTTGCCCAAACTCCACATCGCCGTGCTGATGGGCGGCTGGTCGGCTGAGCGGCCGGTGTCGTTGATGAGCGGCGAGGGCGTGGCCAAGGCGCTTGAATCGCGTGGGCATCGCGTCACCCGCATCGACATGGGCCGCGACGTGGCGGTCAAGCTGGCGCAGGCCGCGCCCGATGTGGTGTTCAACGCGCTCCACGGCACGCCCGGTGAAGACGGCACCGTGCAGGGCCTGATGGACCTGATGGGGCTGACGTATACGCACTCGGGCCTCGCCACGTCGGTCATCGCCATCGACAAGGAGCTGACCAAGCAGGCGCTGGTGCCGCACGGCATCCCCATGCCCGGCGGGCGCGTGGTCAAAACCGACGAGCTGTACCGCGCCGACCCGCTGCCGCGCCCCTATGTGCTCAAGCCGGTCAACGAAGGGTCGTCGGTCGGCGTCGCCATCGTCACGGCGGAGGGCAACTATGGCAATCCGATCAGCGCCGATGCGCGCGGGCCCTGGCAGGAGTTCACCGAATTGCTGGCCGAACCGTTCATTCGCGGGCGCGAACTGACCACGGCGGTGCTGGGCGATCGGGCTTTGCTGGTCACCGAACTGCGGCCCAAGTCGGGCTTCTATGATTTCGACGCCAAGTATACCGACGGCATGACCGATCACATCTGTCCCGCCGACATCCCCGACGAGGTGACCGAGGCGTGCCGCGACATCGCCTTGCGCGCGCACCAGTTGCTGGGCTGCAAGGGCACCAGCCGCAGCGATTTCCGCTGGGACGATGAACAGGGTATCGAAGGGCTGTTCCTGCTTGAGGTCAACACCCAGCCGGGGATGACCCCGCTCAGCCTGGTGCCCGAACAGGCGCGCGCGCTGGGCATGGACTATGCCGATCTGGTCGAGGCGATCGTTGCCGAGGCGCTGGCCGCCCCAGCGCTGCCTGCCAAAGAAAAGGGCGACTGACATGGCGCAGACGATCCGTCGTGGCGGCAAGGGCGTGCGCCGGGTCGCGGCTGCGCGCGGGGCCAAGGCGCGCGTCGCCACCGCGCGGGCGCAGACCGGCACGATGGTCGGACAGGCGGTGCGGTGGTTGCCGTTCAGCGACGAGACGCTGCACCGCATTTTGCTGACGGCGATTCTTGGCGGCGCGGCGGCGCTGGTGCTGCTGGTTGCCAACATGGCCGGGGTGCCCGCGCTGATCGAGGAAAAGACGGCGATGATCGCCGCCGACGCCGGGTTCGAGGTGAAGCGCGTCGAAGTGCGCGGCGTCAACCGCATGAACGAGCTGGCGATCTATGAAAAGGTGCTCGGCCAGCGCGATCAGGCGATGCCCCGGCTCGATCTGGCGGCCTTGCGCGACCAGTTGCTGCAACTGTCGTGGGTCAAGGATGCGCGCGTTTCGCGGCAGTTGCCCGATACGCTGGTGGTCGATGTGGTCGAGCGTGATCCGCATGCGGTGATGCGCCACGATGACAAGCTGGTGCTGATCGACGAGACCGGGCACGAACTGGAGACGGTCAGCAAGGCGCGGGCAAAGGGCCTGCTGGTGCTGACGGGCACCGGGGCCGAACAGCGCGTGGCCGATCTGGGCAAGCTGCTGGGCGCTGCGCCCGCGCTGCGCCCGCAAGTGGCCGAAGCCGAATGGGTCGGCAACCGCCGCTGGAACCTGACGTTCAAGACCGGACAAGTGCTCGCCTTGCCCGAAGGCGACGATGCTTCGGCCGCGGCGCTGCTGACGTTCGCGCGGATGGACGGGGTCGACCGCTTGCTGGGCGGCAAAGTGGCGGCGTTCGACATGCGCGCGCCCGACAAGATGTATCTGCGCGTGCCCGGCCATGCCGACGACGTGATCGCGCAAAAGGCAGCGGCGGCGCGCGCCAAGGCCGAGGCCGCCACCGCCAAAGTCGCCACCGCCAAGGCCGCTACTGCCAAGGCCGCTACTGGCGCGCACGCAACGCAAGCCAACGCGGCCGTGCTGCAGCACGCTTCGGCAACCGCACGGAACTGAATGATGGCGGTTCCTCGTATCACCAAGGTCTTTGCGGCCGTCAACATCGGCTCGTTCCGCACGTCGGCGATGATCGCCGGGCTGTCGGAAAACGGCGAGATGGTCGTGCTCGGTTCCGGCCATCGCGCCAGCCAGGGGATCAAGCGCGGCTATGTCACCGACATGCAGGCGGCCACCCATTCGGTGCGCGATGCGATCGAGCGGGCCGAAAAGATGGCCAATGCCAGCGTGCAGGGCGTGTGGATCGGCTGCGCGGGGGCAGGGCTCGCCAGTTCGACCGCGCGGGTCGAAGTCGAGATCGGCGGGCGGCGGATCGAGCCCGACGATATCGAGCAACTGCTCGTCGCCGGGCGCGAGGTGATCCAGCCCGACGGGCGAACGGTGCTGCATGCCCAGCCTGCGCACTACACGCTCGACGGGGCGCACGGCGTGCCCAACCCCAAGGGGCTGCATGCCGAACGGCTGGCGGTCGATATCCACGTGATGCTGGCCGACGGCGCGCCGGTGCGCAATCTCAAGGAAACGGTCGAAAACGCGCACTTGCGGGTGGAAGCCGTGGTGGCTTCACCGATCGCGACCGGTATGGCCTGCCTCACCCCCGAAGAGCGCGAGCTGGGCGTGGCGCTGGTCGAATTCGGGGCCGAAGTGACGACGATCTCGGTCTATGCTGCCGGGATGCTGCTGGGCCTGCAGGTGCTGCAGTTCGGATCGGGTGACATCACCGATGCGCTGGCGTCGGCCTTCGGTATCCGTCGCTATCAGGCCGAGCGGTTGAAATGCATGTCGGGATCGGCCGTCGCCAGCCCGGCCGACCACCGCGAGATGATCCCGGTCAATGCGCCCGGCGATCCCGAAGGCGCGGGCCAGATCGCGCGCCATGCCGACGACAAGAACCGCATCCCCCGCGCCGAACTGGTGTCGGTCATCACCCAGCAACTGGGCTACTTCACCGACGAACTGGGCCGCGCGCTCAAGGCGATGGGCTTCACCGGGCAGCGCGGGCAGCAGGTCGTCCTGACCGGGGGCGGGGCGCAATTGCCCGGCCTTGCCGACTTCGTGCAAGGGGCGCTGGGGCGGCCGGTACGGATCGGCACCCCGCCGACGATGATGGGCCTGCCGCCGGGCAACGCCACGCCAAGCTCGTCGACATTGGTCGGCCTTATCCTCTATGCGGCGGCAGAGCCGGTCGATATCCGCACGATCGGGTCGAAATGGGCCCCCAACCAGGCCTATTCGGGTTTGGGTCTGTTCGCCCGACTGTGGCGTGCCTTGCGGGAATATTTCTGATGGAACCGACCATCCGGGCGCAAACAAGCACAATTGCACCCGATTTGCGGTCAATTGGTGGTCCATCCTGTGGAAAAGCGCTGTCAGACTTTGATTCCATGATTCAATCCGTGCCAAAGAAGATCATTCACCTTCTTGCGTGATTTTACCCGGCGAGGGAGACCGAAATGAGCATCAACATCGGACCGCCGTCGATCGACGAGTTGCGGCCCCGCATCACGGTGATCGGGGTCGGCGGTGCTGGCGGCAACGCCATTGCCAACATGATCAATGCCCGGATCGAGGGTGTCGACTTCATCGTCGTCAACACCGACGCTCAGGCACTGAACAACTCGATTGCCGAAAACCGCATCCAGTTGGGTCCGGACATCACGCAAGGTCTGGGCGCCGGCGCGCGCCCCGAAGTGGGCAAGGCCGCTGCCGAGGAAACGCTTGAGGAGATCGAGCGGTCGCTGGCCGGCGTGCACATGGTGTTCATTGCGGCGGGCATGGGCGGGGGCACCGGCACCGGCGCCGCGCCGGTCATCGCCGAAGCCGCGCGCCGCAAGGGCGTGCTGACCGTCGGCGTGGTGACCAAGCCGTTCCTGTTCGAAGGCACGCGCCGCATGCGCGCGGCCGAATCGGGCATCGAGGAACTGCAGAAGCACGTCGACACGCTGATCGTCATTCCCAACCAGAACCTGTTTCTGGTGGCCAAGGCCGAAACGACCTTCAAGGAGGCGTTCCAGCTTGCCGACGAAGTGCTGCAGCAGGGCGTTCGCTCGATCACCGACCTGATGGTCATGCCGGGCCTGATCAACCTCGACTTTGCCGACGTGCGCTCGGTCATGGGCGAAATGGGCAAGGCGATGATGGGCACGGGCGAGGGCGAAGGTCCGAACCGCGCGCTTGAAGCGGCCGAACGCGCCATTGCCAACCCGCTGCTCGACGGCGTGTCGATGCAGGGGGCCAAGGGCGTGATCATCTCGATCATCGGCGGCGACGACATGAAGCTGCTCGAAGTCGACGAAGCGGCCAACCATATCCGCGAACTGGTCGATCCCAACGCCAACATCATCTGGGGATCGGCGTTCAATCCCGATCTGGATGGCAAGATCCGCGTGTCGGTGGTCGCCACCGGCATCGAGCAGACCAACGAGCAGGCAGAGATCGCCGCGCGGCCGATGACGTTCGGCGCCTCGCGCGGGCCGGCCATTCCGGGGGCGAGCGCGCCGCGCGCGCCTGTCGCCGCACCGCCCGCAGCGCCTCAACCTGCGGCGACCGTGCCGCCGGTTTCGGTCGTTGCGCCCGCTCCGGCCGCTCCGCGCTTCGCACCGCCGCCTGCGGTGGAACCGCCAGTCGAAGAGCCCGTCGCTCGCGGCTTCCCGCCGGTCCAGCCGACCCCTGTCGAGCCTGCACCGACGCTCGACTTGCTGGACCTCAGCGACGAGCATGAGCCGGTTGCCGCGCCCGAATCCGGCTATGCGTCGCTTCCGGAAGAGCCGCCGGTGCCGCCGCGCTTCGGCAAGGCGCAACCCGGACCCGGCACGCCGACCGGCGCGCCTGCGCGCGGCACGACGGCGGGTGGCAGCACCTTGTTCGAGCGGATGGCGAACCTGTCGCGCGGGGGTGCCCGCACCGAGCCTGAGGACGATGATCCCGATGGCGGCGGCGCATCGCTCAATATCCCGCGTTTCCTTGGTCGGCAGAACAACCAGTAGGCATCCTGATGCCGGAGTGTCGCAGCGCTCCGGCATGCCTGCCATCCGGTTTGGCCCGTTCAGTGCGCTCCATTCAATGAAGTCAGGCCGATCCGCGTTCGGTCCGTCTTGCGGACAGGGCAGGTCGGCTAAGTGTTGTCACAGGCGGAGAATTGCCCGCTAAGGGGTCCGCAATGATCATGCCTTGTCCTGAGCGAGCGTCTCTGCCTGAACACCCGGTCCTACGTAAGCGCGGTGGCAGGCTGCGTTCAATCCGCTTGCTCGGGACCATGTTTGCGCTGGGTTGCGCCTTGTCGGCCCATGCGCAAAGCCAGCCCTCCGCCCCCAGCGCGCAAGACGCCGATGATCAGGAACCGGCAAGCGGGGTCGGGCGGCCAATCGTCCAGCCCACAGGCTCGGCAACCGGGGCCACTCCTGATGCAAGCAGCGGCAATTCAAGCGGCGGCAATTCAAGCGCCGGGCAGATGCTCAATGCCGCCTTGTCGCGGCTGGCGCGCGAACCGCGCAATCCTCAGGCATTGGCCGACGCGGGCGATGCGGCGCTGGCGCTTGGCGATACCGCTGCGGCCAGCGGTTTTTACACCCGCGCCAACGAGATCGCTCCGACCAACGGCCGGATCAA
Source organism: Novosphingobium sp. FKTRR1 (assembly GCF_020404405.1). Lineage (GTDB taxonomy): Bacteria > Pseudomonadota > Alphaproteobacteria > Sphingomonadales > Sphingomonadaceae > Novosphingobium. Next base: position 108,404 of record NZ_JAIZDA010000006.1, read on the forward strand.
GGCGCAGATCGCGCGGGCGCAACTGCGCGGCGATGATCCGGTTGGCGCTTTGCGGTGGTTCGATGACGCCGAACGCGCCGGTGCCGATCAGTCCGCCATGGCGCTCGATCGCGGACTGGCATTCGATCTTGTCGGCGACAATGCTGCGGCGCAACGTCAGTATCAACTCGCGCTGACCCGTGGTCGCGATGCCGAGGCGACGCGGCGCTATGCCTTGAGTCTGGCGATTGCGGGCGATCGCGGCATGGCCGATCAGGTGCTTGCGCCTCTGCTCCAGAGCCAGGAGCGCGCCGCTTGGCGTGTCCGCACCTTCATTCTGGCGATCACCGGCAGCGCCGACGATGCCGTGGCGGTTGCCTTTGCCTCGATGCCGCAGGATCTGGCGGCGGGCATCGCCCCGTATTTGCGCTTCATGCAAAGGCTTACCCCCGCGCAGCAGGCGGCGGCGGCCAACCTTGGCCGTTTCCCGCGCGCGGCGGACATCGGGCGCGATGACGTGCGGGTGCTGCAATACGCAGCGCTGCATCCGCGTCCCGCCCGTCCGGCAACGGTTTCGCTGGCCCTCGGCCCGACGTCCAGCGCCCGTCCGATTGCCGAAGATCGGTCGAAGAAGCGCCGCAACGATCGTTCGGTCGCACCTGCACCGGCACCCGCCACGCCGACGGCCCGGCCGCTGGTGGTCGCGACGGCTGCGCCCGTGACGGCGATTCCTCTACCGCCGCCGCCGCCGCCGCCGCCGCCAGTTCTGGTGCAGCCAACCGCCGGGCAACGCCTGGCCAGCGCAAGGCCAGTGCCATCGCAAGTGCAAGCGACGGCTGGCGCCAATCCGGCGACGGCCGCGCCAACCACCGCTGGAACCGCAGCTGGCGCGGTCACATCGACATTCGATCTGGCCCGCGTCACGCCGCAAGCGGGCGCTGCCGTCGTGGCACAAAGCAATCCTGCGGCGGCGTCCGCAGCGGCCAGTCCGCCCGCAACGCCCGCGCGACCGACCGTGCTGGCGCGCATCGACATGCCGCCACCCGTCCGGCGGACGACGGTGCAGCCGTCAGCCGTGCAGCTGTCAGGCGTGCAGCCATCAGGCGGAGTGCCTGCTCCTGTCGGCACCGCGACAGGCGCCAGCCAGCCTGCCGCAACCGCTCCGCTCGCGACCGCACCGGTCGCTGCCACGGCTCCGGTTACGGTTGCTCCGGTTACGGTTGCTCCGGCTGGGGCTGCGCCGACCGGAGCGCCGCCTGCGCCGGTCGCGCTCGCCAGCGCGGTGCCGCCTGCCAGCGGGGCTGCGGCGCTTGCGCCTGAGGGGGACTTCCACGCGCTGTTCGAAGGTTTCCGCGCGCCTGCTGATGAAGAAAAGCAGACGGTCGCGCCGGTCGACCTTGCGGCGCTTGACGCCGCGCGCAAGCGGACGAGCGAGCGGCGTGTCGCTGCGGCGCCCGTGGCGGCGCGCGCGGCCGTCGAAAGCCCGCAACCGGCGGCAAAGGCGGCCAAGACCCGCGATGCCAAAAGCGCCGGCGCGCGTGGCGAGACCGCCGATCTCGCGGTGCTCGATACCGGCTGCAAGGACGCTGGCGGCACCGCTGCAAAGCCGTCCCGTCAGCGCAACCAGCGGGGCCGCAAGGCGGCGGTCGCAGCGGACGAAGGCTGCCGCGTGCTGGCGCGCGCCGATCGCCGCGACGCGCGGCCCGACGGTCCGACGATGGTGTCCCGTACCACCGCGCGCGATCCCGAAGGCGACGTCAAGGTCGTGCGCGGCGCGGCCGAGGACGAGAAGGATCGCAGCGCCAAGGATGGCCGGACGGGCAAGGACGCTGCCGGGAAGGACAAGAGCGCCAAGGATGCCAAGGATTCCAAGGACAAGAGCGCCAAGGACGCCAAGGACAAGAGCGCCAAGGATGCCAAGTCGGCCAAGGACAAGAAGGAAGCCCGCGCCGCACTCAGCCACCCCAGCCGCATCTGGGTGCAAGTGCTGACCGGCAGTGTGCGCGACAAGATGGCCAGCGAATGGCGCGGGCTGGTTCGCCAGTCGCGCGCACTCAAGGGACACAAGCCGTTCCTGACGCCCTGGCGGAGCAACTTCCGGCTGCTGACCGGGCCCTTCGACAGCGAGGCCGAGGCGCAGGACTTCCTTGCCGATCTGCGCAAGGATGGCGTCAGCGGCTTCCAGTGGACCAGTCCGGCGGGGCAGGTCGTCGATGCGCTGCCGTTGAAATAGGGCGTTGGGACAGCGCCCTATTGTGTCTGGCCGGGTTACGGCGCGCGCATCGGGCCGAAACAAGGGGCGCGACAGGGTGATTGCGCCGTGCGATGTTCACTGCCTGTCCACAGCTTTTGAACAGGGTTATCGAGTTTTGCCCAGCGCTTGTTGCCCCGATGCTTGCCGCCAGCCGCTTGCCAAGCAATTGGTTTGGTCGCACGGGCAGGCACGGCAACCGGCGCGCATACGGCGCGGCGCAAGCCACCTGGGACGGCCGGGGACATCATCCCCCGCCCTGGAGAGCATATGATGCGTACCGGCCATGAGGACAGCGAGCGCGACGATGCCGCTCCGGTCGACATGCTTGCCTCGCTGTTCGAGGCACGCGGCTGGCCGTGCGAATTCGTTGCCGACGATGAAATCCACGGCGAGATTCAAGGGTCTTGGGCGAACTACCAGATCCGCTGCGTGTGGCGCCCCGAAGATCGCGTGCTGCAGATCCTTTGCCTGCCCGATATCCGGGTGGCCGATGACAAGAAGCCCGCGGTCTACGAAGTCATGGCGCTGATCAACGAGCAGGTGTGGATCGGGCACTTCGACATCTGGTCGAACGGCGGGGTGCTGCTTTATCGCCATGGCCTGATGCTGGGCGATGACGGGCTGCTCAGTCTGGTGCAGGCGCAGGCCGCGATCGAGGCGGCAATCGATGAATGCGACCGGTTCTATCCCGCTTTCCAGTTCATTCTGTGGGGCGACAAGAGCCCGGCCGATGCGCTTGCCAGCGCGCTTGTCGACGCGGTGGGCGAGGCCTGAGGGCGAACGCATCCCCCGCGCCGGGCGCATGGCGCAACCCTGATCACTAGCGGAGCCAAGCGATGACGACGCCAGCAATCCTGCAATTCGGCTGCGGCAACATGGGCGGGGCGATGCTGGCCGGGTGGCTGGCCGACGGTCTCGATCCGCAGGCGTTCACCATCGTCGATCCCTATCTGGAAAGCGCTCCGGCGGGCGTCCGGTTGCTGCGCCAACCGCCGCAGGACGAAGGGTCGGCGCATGTCGTACTGCTGGGCTTCAAGCCGCAGCAATTGACCGAAGCGGCCACCATGGTGCGCCCCCACATCGGCAGTCATACCCTGTTGCTGTCGATCCTGGCCGGGGTCGACATGGCCACGTTGCGGCGGACTTTTCCCGCTGCGGGCGCGATCGTGCGGGTCATGCCCAATCTTGCCGCCGCGCTCGGCAAGTCACCGATCGCCTTGGTCGGCGATGCGACGGGCGATATGCAGGCGCTGACCGACCGGCTGATGGGCTCGCTGGGGCAGGCCGAATGGCTGGCGCACGAGGAGCAGATGGACCTTGTCACCGCGCTGGCCGGATCGGGCCCGGCCTTCGTCTATCGCTTCATCGACGCTTTGGCGTCCGGTGCCGCCGCGCTGGGGCTTGACCGTGCGCAGGCCGACCGGCTGGCGCTGGCCATGGTCGAAGGCGCCGCTGCGCTGGCCGCCGCATCACCTTACGCGCCTGCCGAACTGGCCCACCGTGTGGCCAGCCCCGGCGGCGTGACGCAAGTGGGGATCGACGTGCTCGATGCCGATGATCGTTTGCTGCGGCTGATGCAGGACACCTTGCGCGGTGCGCGTGACCGCAGCGCCGAAATGACGGCGGAAAGCCGCGCCAGAATGACCGAATCCGGATGAGATTGCGCTGGCTTGTTCACGTTTCATGCAACAAGATTGTGTCAAAAGCTGTCCTTGTCCGGTTTCGCTTGAAAGCGCGAGCGTGACACATGATATTGCATTGGCATGGCCGATCCCGGCCTGCGTTTGGAGAGTTTAAGGCAATGGCAATCTGGAACGACCCAACCCCCGCGAGCCAGACTCGGCAGGCGGGCTTCGGCGCGTCCGCTGGCCTGTCGGGTGCCGTTGGCGGCAGCGCTGTATTCGATGCTGGTCTGCGGCGCTACATGCTTTCGATCTACAACACCATGGCTTCGGGCGTGCTGCTGTCGGGCGTCGTCGCGCTGCTGTTTGCGGCCAGCGGCGCGGCTGAGGCGGTGTTCGCCACCCCGCTGCGCTGGCTGATCGCGCTGGCCCCGCTGGGCTTCACCATGGCCATCAGCTTCGGCTTCAACCGGATGAGCCTGGCGACGTTGCAGGCGCTGTTCTGGGCCTTTGCCGTGTCGATGGGCCTGTCGCTGTCGTCGATCTTCTTCGTCTACACCGGTGGTTCGATCGCGGCGACGTTCTTCGCCACGGCCGGTGCTTTTGCGGGCCTCAGCCTGTTTGGTTACACCACGAAGAAAAGCCTGTCGGGCTTCGGCACGTTCCTGATCATGGGCGTCGTCGGCATCCTGATCGCTTCGGTGATCAACCTGTTCCTGCAATCGCCGGGACTGTCGTGGGGCATCAGCTTCCTCGGCGTGCTGATCTTCGCGGGCCTGACCGCTTATGACACGCAGAAGCTCAAGGACCAGTACGCCTATGTCGGCGGCACCGATCTGGCTGGCAAGGCCGTGTTGATGGGCGCGCTGCAACTGTACCTCGACTTCATCAATATGTTCATGTTCCTGCTGCGCTTTATGGGTGATCGCCGCTGAGTGCGTCGTTTCTTCCACGTGAATTTATGAAACCGGCACGTCCGGGGAGCCCATGGGTTCCCCGGACGTTTGCGTCTTTGATTAACTACGTAGTATGCTAAGCCGCAAATTGCGTTTTTGGCGATTGAGCTTTTTGGCGATTGAGTTTTTGGCGATTGAGTTTTTGGCGGCCGATTTTTCGGGCATGACAGAACGGTGAAAATCTTGGCACTAACGATCCCCGGTATCCCGACGCGCTCCAATGTTTACGGGCGAGCTGTTTTCCGGCGTTCGGCCAAGTGGTTTGCGGCGACTGCGCTTGCCGTGGCGCTGGCGTCTTGCGGCAAGGCGCCGCCTCCTCCGCCGCGCCCGACCGCGCCCCCTCCGCCGCCGCTGATCCAAGTGCCGCCCAAGCCGACGCCACCCAACGGTGCCTCGATCACCTTCGCGATTCCGCCGCTCGATGCCAGTGGTCAGCGCCAGTCGATCAGCCGCAACATCTCGACGATGCAGTCGGTGTGGAACTTGCGTTCGGCTTTCAACGTGGCTGCGCTTTATTGCAACAAGCCGCAGCATGCCGCCATCGTCGTGCGCTATCGCGCCTTCCTGAAGGCCAACGCCAGAACGTTGAACAAGGTGAACAAGGCGGTCGATGCCGAATTCCGCGCCACCTATGGCAAAAAAGCGATCGTGATGCGCGAGGCCTATCTGACCGCCGTCTATAACCACTATGCGCTGCCGCCGACGCAGGCCCAATTCTGCGATACGTTGCTCAACGTCAGTGCAGAGGGCGTCAAGGTCAAATCGGCGGACTTGTCGAAGTTCGCCACGGCCACGATCCCGCTGATCGAAACCGTTTTCGACGATTTCTTCACGCGCTACGAACAGTATCGGATCGCGCTGGCCGACTGGCAGGTCCGGTATGAACCGCTGCTGGCATCGGGGCGCGCGGTGATTTCGTATGATCTGGCGCCTACCTCCGCCGATGGCCAAACTTTTGGCACTTCGCCCGGTTATGGGGCGGCGACCAGCCTTGGCGCTGGCGACGGCGCAGGTCCGGGCTGGCCGGCGCAGCCTGCCACCGGGCACAACTGATCGGGTCTGTCCTGCGCCATCCGGGATGGGCGCGGGTTTGGTTCGGATATAATTATTCGACGCGGGGACTTGGCAAGGGCGCAACCCTTGCGCTAAGGGCCGCGCTCTCGATAGTGCAGGGGCGATCCTGCGCCGTCGGGGTGATACCGGGAACGGGGCCGTAGCTCAGATGGGAGAGCGCGTCGTTCGCAATGACGAGGTCAGGGGTTCGATCCCCCTCGGCTCCACCAGGTATCAGTGCTGTTGGCCAACCCCGCCGGTTGTGCCGCGCAGCCCGACGGCAAAGGTGTCGTCGCATTTTTCATCAGCGCACCAATACTCGCTCAGCGCAGACCGCCGGAACCTGACATGCATTTCCTCGACCAGGCCAAGATTTTCATCAGTTCCGGCATGGGTGGCGGTGGCGCGGTCAGCTTTCGCCGTGAAAAGTACGTCGAATACGGCGGTCCTGACGGCGGCAATGGCGGCAAGGGCGGCGATATCGTGTTCGAAGCGGTGCCCGGCCTCAATACGCTGATCGATTTCCGCTATACCCAGCACTTCAAGGCGCAGCGCGGCATGGGCGGCGCGGGCAAGAACCGCTTTGGCGCAGGCGGCGAAGATCTGGTGATCAGGGTGCCGATCGGCACCCAGGTGCTCGACGATGATCGTGAGACGGTGCTGCTCGACCTGACCGAGCCCGGCCAGCGCGTGGTTTTCCTGCGCGGTGGCGATGGCGGACGCGGCAACGCCAGCTTCAAGTCTTCCACCAACCGCGCGCCTCGGCAATGCGGTCCCGGCTGGCCGGGGCAGGAAATGTACGTCTGGCTGCGGCTGAAACTGCTGGCCGATGCCGGGTTGGTCGGGCTGCCCAACGCGGGCAAGTCCACGTTCATCAACCAGATCACCAACGCCAAGGCCAAGGTCGGCGCCTATGCCTTCACCACCACCCGCCCGCAACTGGGCGTGGTACGGCATCACAACCGCGAATTCGTGTTGGCCGATATTCCCGGCCTGATCGCGGGCGCGGCTGAGGGCGCCGGGATCGGCGACCGTTTTCTCGGCCATATCGAGCGCTGCCGGGTGCTGATCCATCTGGTCGACATTCACGGCACCGACCCCGCCGAAGCACTGGCCATCGTCGAGGAAGAACTCGGCAACTATGGCGCCGGGCTGGATGAAAAGCCGCGTCTGATCGCGCTCAACAAGATCGATCTGGTCGATGGCGAACTGGTCCGCGCCTTTTCCGCCGAACTGATCGCGGCGGGCGCCGAGCGGGTGTTCCCGATCTCGGGCGCGACGGGCAAGGGCATGGATGCGCTGCTCGATGCGGTGCTCAGCTATCTGCCCGATGCCACGGTGACCGAGCGCCCCACCGGCGCGGTCGAGGACGCCGCCACCGCCAAGCCGTGGTCGCCGTTCTAGGCTGTAAGCTGCAAGCGCGAAGGTGATGGATGGGTGGGGAGCGGAAATCTCCTCCTCCAAACCCCCGTCGCCCCGTGCTTGACACGGGGCTTGGCTTTCCTTGCGGCCGCGCGTTCGGCATGACTGCCCGATGGAAAAGGGCGGCTGGGTCTATATCATGGCGAACCGCTATCGCGGCGGGATGTACGTTGGCGTCACCGCCGATCTGATGCGGCGCGTGTGGCAGCATCGTGAAGGTATGGGCTCAAGCCACGTGGACGACTTTGGCAAGGCGAGGCTGGTTTACGCCGAGCGCCACGAAGAGATCGAGCCCGCCATCGCTCGTGAGAAACTGGTCAAGAAGTGGCGGCGGGAATGGAAATTCGCGCTGATCGAAGCCGACAATCCCGATTGGTTGGACCTTTGGGACCAGTGGTATCCGGCGGCGAACGCGCTGTGCGGCGATGTGGAAAGGTAGCCAAGCCCCGTGTCAAGCACGGGGCGACGAAGGTGTTGCGTTTTGGTGGCGTTCACGTCCGCAAGTGCGCGGAAGCAGTCGTCCGCGCTTGGGCATCCGCCGCCAAAGCCCAACCGCCTCCCTTACGTCATCCCGGGCTTGACCCGGGATCCCGCTTCTTGCGGTGGGAACAGCGCTGGAAGGGATAGCGGAACCCCGGGTCAAGCGCGGCGTGACGGATGTTTGCTGGCATGGTGCGTGCGTCGTGCTTTGGTGTGAGGCGGTCGTTCGCATTTGTGGGTTCACGACCTAAGCCGCGCGGGTGATGGGCGAGGGCAAAAACCGGTTCCCTCATGGCCTGCGCTTGCTCTATGCGGCGCAAGTGATGAAGTCCTCCCGCCAGCCCGCCCCCAACTACTCCGGCCCCAAAACCTCCGTGCGCCAGCTTGCCGATCTTGCCGACCCGGCGCTCACTCCCCGGATCGTGTACAAGGTCGGCTCGGCCTTACTGGTGGGCGGTGATGGGCAGCCGCGCCGGGCCTGGCTGGCGGCGCTGGTGGCCGAACTGGCGGCAGCGCGCGCGCGCGGTCAGGACGTGATCGTGGTATCTTCGGGCGCGATCGCGCTGGGGGCACGGCGGCTGGGGCTGGCCAAGGGCGGGCGCGGCAGTCTGGCCGATGCGCAGGCGGCGGCAGCGGTGGGTCAGATCGCGCTGGCGGGGCTATGGGCCGAACTGCTGGCCGCGCACGGCATCACGGCGGCGCAAGTGCTGCTGACGCTGGAAGATCTTGAGGACCGGCGGCGCTACCTCAACGTCACCGCCACGCTTGGGCGGTTACTGGCGGCAGGCGCGGTGCCGGTGATCAACGAGAACGACACCGTCGCCACCAACGAAATCCGCTTTGGCGACAACGACCGGCTGGCGGCGCGCGTCGGGCAGGCGGCGGGTGCAGCCGCGGTGCTGCTGCTGTCGGACATCGACGGGTTGTATGACCGCGATCCGCGCCAGCCCGGCGCGCAGCGTATTCCGGTGGTCAAGCGGGTGACGCCCGAAATCCATGCGATGGCCACTGGCGGATCGTCGTCTGGCCTTGGCTCGGGCGGGATGACATCGAAGCTGCAGGCCGCAGAGATCGCCGGGCTGGCCGGAATGGCGCTGGGCATCATCGATGGGCAGCCGCTTTCGCCAATGGCTCAGGCTCTTGCCGAGGGCCGCGGGACGGTGTTCCTGCCGCGCGCCGCGCGGGGCGCGCGCAAGGCGTGGCTGGGCGGCAAATTGCGCGTGAAGGGGCAGGTGCATGTCGATGCCGGTGCCGCACGCGCGCTGGCGGGCGGGTCAAGCCTGCTTGCAGCCGGGGTGACACAGGTTGCCGGGGACTTTGCGCGCGGCGATGCGGTGGCGGTGCTGGGGCCGGACGGTGCCACGCTGGCGCGCGGGTTGAGCGAATATGACGCTGCCGAATGCATCGCGCTGCAAGGCCGTTCCAGCCACGAACATGAAGGCATCCTCGGCTATGCACCCCGCTCCGCACTGATCCACCGCGATCAGTTGGTGCTGCTTTGACCGGAACCGGGCCGGGCCATGACACGTCGGGCGCTGGCGTGTTGGACAGCTTGTCGGCAAGCGGCCACCTGATCGCGATCACCGGGGCGACGGGCTTTGTCGGCCAGACCGTGCTCGACTTCGCCACCCGCGCCGGACTGGAAGTGCGCGCGCTTGCCCGCAGGCCGCAAGAGGCGCGCGCGGGCGTGGAGTGGGTGCCGGGCGATTTGGCCGACAAGCGTGCGCTCAAGCGACTGATGGCGCGGGCCAGCGTGGTCATCCACATCGCCGGGGTGGTCAATGCGCCAGACCCCGCAGGGTTTGACGAAGGCAACGTGCGCGGCACGCTCAACGTGGTCAACGCCGCGCTTGAAGCGGGGGTCGGGCGGCTGGTGCACGTCTCCTCGCTATCGGCGCGCGAGCCGCAGCTTTCGGTCTATGGCGCGTCCAAGCTGAAGGGCGAAAAGATCGTGCGCGCCTCAAGCCTTGACTGGACGATCGTGCGCCCGCCCGCCGTCTATGGCCCGCGCGATACCGAAATGTTCGAACTGTTCCGGCTGGCAAGCCGGGGCGTGGTGCCTTTGCCGCCGAATGGCCGCATGTCGATCATCCACGTTGCCGATCTCGCGCGGTTGTTGCTGGCGCTCGTACCCGGCGACGAGGACGTGACGCACCTGAGCTTCGAGCCCGACGACGGGACCGCGGGCGGCTGGAGCCATGTCGAGATGGCGCGGGCGATCGGGATTGCCGTCGGGCGCCGTGTCGTGGCCCTGCCGCTGCCGCAGCGCCTGCTGGAATGGGTTGCGCGCGCCGACAAGGCGGTGCGCAAGGACAAGGCCAAGCTGACCCTCGATCGGGTCGGTTACATGTGCCACCCCGATTGGACCGCCGGTTCGGGCGCGCAGCCGCCAATGGCGCGCTGGCGTCCACAAGTCGAAACGCGCATGGGGCTTCACGCCACCGCCGCCTGGTACCGCGAGGCGGGCTGGCTGAAGTAGCGCGCTACGGTGCGGCAACGATGCGGTTGCGGCCGGTTGCCTTGGCCCGATACAACGCCTCGTCGGCCGCCTTCAAGGCGGCGCGCGGATTGGCATAGGCAAAGACATCGGCCACCCCGCCGGAAAAGGTGATCTTGCCGATCGGCTCGTCGGTTGACCGGTTGACGAAGCGCCGTTCCGCGAACGTTTCGCGCACGGCATCGAGCTTCACGCGGGCTTCCTCTTTGGTCAGCCCGCGAAACAGCAGCACGAATTCCTCGCCACCATGGCGCGCCACATGACAACGGGCATTGCTGAGCCTTGCCAGCCCCTCGGCAATCGCCTGAATCACCCGGTCGCCGGTATCGTGGCCATGCTTGTCGTTGATATTCTTGAAGTTGTCGATGTCGCAGAACGCCACGCTCAGCGGCTCGATCTGCTGATTGGCTTCGCGATGGCTGGTTTCGAGCAGCGCTTCGAAGGCGCGGCGGTTGGGCAGGCCGGTCAGGTGGTCAAGATCCGCATCGCGCCGGGCTCGGGCCAGACGCTTCTTCAGATGCTGCGCCTCGCTCTCGCGCCGCTTCATTTCCGCTTCGAGCGCGCGGGTGCGTTCCAGCATGGCGTTGGCGAACACGAGGATGTCGTGCACGGCATGGCCCTTGGCCGGGCCGCCCGCATCTGCCACCTGCCGTTCCAGTGCATCGTTGTAGCTTGCGGCGCTGCGGTGCGCCTTGCGGGTGCTGACGACAAAGGTTTCGAGCGACTTTTCAAGGCGCTCGACCATCTTGCCGACACTTGCGGTGCGGTCATCGGGCGGCATTGCCTGATTGACCCAATCTTGCGTGATGGGCGCACCCGAGGCAATCCGAGCGGTCAATTTGCGGGCGAGATGCGCGTCTTGCCCCGAAAACACGGCATGCGCGAACAACAGGTTGTGGGGCGTGACGGCCAGATGGTTGTCGATCAGCAGCGCGTGGATACGCTCCATGATCTGCGCGTTGGTGATTGCGGCCAGCGGTGTTGCATCGCTGGTCGACGATCCCGCTGCTGTATCCGCCTCGCCATGCGGGCGTTGGGAAAACAGACTGAGAAAGCTCACGCGCAACGTCCCGCTTCTGCGTTGCCATGGCGCCGGTTTACGGAATTGGCCGCTTGTCGGCACCGTGGTTCGACAAGGGGGACGCTACCCGTTTGCGGTTACTATCGTTCTATCGGGGCCATACGGACACTTGCGTATGGGTCAGGGGCAGAGTCTGCAGGATATCGCCCGCGCGCGTGGGTGCGTACGGTCAGAACGCGGGCTGGTAGTCAGGCGGCAGATCGTCGCTGCCATCGCTGCTGCCGGTCCCGTTCGAGACGGGCGCATGGATGCCGCATTCGGTCTTGTCCCAGCCCTTCCACCGGCCCGAGCGCGGATCTTCGCCCGGCGCGACTTTGCTGGTGCACGGTGCGCAGCCGATCGAGGGGTAGCCCAGCGCCACCAGCGGATGGCGGGGCAGGTCGTGCGCTTCGAAATAGGCTTCGATGTCGGCACCGGTCCAACTGGCCAGCGGATTGACCTTCAGCCGCCCTTGCGTGTCGGATCGGTCCATCTCGAAGCGCGGCAGCCCGGCGCGGGTCTGCGATTGAAAACCCTTGCGCCCGGTCAGCGTGGCATCGAAACGGGCCAGAGCGCGGGCCAGCGGCAGAACCTTGCGGATTTCGCAGCAACCATCGGGATCCCACGACCAGCGCAGGCCATTGCCGTCCTTGGCCGCAACCGCCTCTGCCTCGGGCTCGATGATCACCAGATTGGTCAGCCCCAGCCGTGCCACCAGCGCGTCGCGATAGGCGAGCGTTTCGGCAAAGTGCTTGTGCGTATCAAGGAACAGCACCGGCAGCGCGCGATCGACTTGCGCGATCAGGTGCAGCAGTACCGCGCTTTCGGCACCGAAGCTGGACACCACTGCAAGGTCGCCGACCAGTCCGTCGCGGATGACCGATTGCAGCATCTCGTGCGTGTCGGTGCCGCGGAACAGGTTGTTCAGCCTGATCGCATCGCTTTCGACAAAGCGCGGGGCGCTGTCGATCCGATCGACCTTGCGGGTGGTGGTGTCGCGCATGTCAGGCGACCGGGTGGCGCCGCGCCCAGATCGGGGTGCGACCGTCGACGGTCTTTTGATAGACTTCGGGCCATGTCGCGAACGCCTTTGCGGCGGCGTCCGCGCTGATCGGCAGCGCCGGGACAAAGGCATCGAACCCGCAGCGGCGCATGTGCGACAACTGGTCGATCAGCACGTCGCCCACCGCGCGCAATTCGCCGGTATAGCCGTGTTCCCGCAGGATGCGCGCCGCCGAATAGCCGCGCCCATCGGTATAAGCGGGGAAGTTGACTTCGACCAAGGCAAGCCGGTCGAGATGCGGCAGCAGCGCGCGCGCATCGTCGCCCGGTTCAACGCGGACCGCGCTGGCGTTGGGCTGACCCGAAACGGCATCGACAAAGGCATCGACGGTGACGGCAGGGTCGCTCACCACATCGTCATCGCGAAAGCGCAGGACGTTGTCGGCAAAAACGAGATCAACCATAGATCGCCTCCTTGAACGGGGCCACGCCGATACGGCGGTAGGTGTCGAGGAAGCGTTCGCCGTCCTCACGCTGGGCGAGGTAGACGTCGGTGGCCTTTTCAACGGCATCGACGATGCCGTCCTCGTTGAAGCCGGGGCCGATGATGGTGCCGAGCGAGGTGTCGGCCGCTTCCGAACCACCGAACAGCAACTGGTAGTTTTCGGTGCCCTTGCGGTCCACGCCCAGAATGCCGATGTGGCCGGCATGGTGGTGGCCGCAGGCGTTGATGCAGCCCGAAATCTTGAGCTTCAGCTCCCCGATCTCGCGCTGGCGACCGATATCGGCAAAGCGCTCGCTGATCTTCTGCGCCAGCGGGATCGAGCGGGCGTTGGCCAAGCTGCAGTAATCCAGCCCCGGACAGGCGATAATGTCGCTGATCAGGTCGAGATTGGCGTTGGCCAGCCCGGCGGCGTCCAGCTTCTGCCAGACGGTGTAGAGGTCCGCCTTCTTGACGTGCGGCAGCACGATGTTCTGCGCGTGGGTGACGCGCAGTTCGTCGAGCGCGAAGTCGCGCGCCAGATCGGCCATCAGGCGGATCTGGTCGGCGCTGGCATCGCCGGGGATGCCGCCCGCAGGCTTCAGGCTGATCGTGACGATCGCATAGCCCGGCTGCTTGTGCGCGTGGACGTTCTGGTCAACCCACAGCGCAAAGTCGGGGTCGCTCAGGTCCACGTTGTCAGGCAGGTCCGCCTCGAAACCGGGATTGGCGAAATAGCCCTTGATCCGCTCCAGTTCGGCTGGCGGCGGCTCAAGCCCGAGCGTGAGGATGTGGGCGAACTCGGCGTCGACCTGACGGCGGTATTCGTCGGCGCCGATCTCGTGAACCAGGATCTTGATCCGCGCCTTGTACTTGTTGTCGCGGCGGCCATAGCGGTTGTAGACGCGCAAGGCGGCTTCGAGATAGCTGATCATCTGCAGCGGCGGCACGAAGTCGGCGATCACCGGGGCGATCATCGGGGTGCGGCCCATGCCGCCGCCGACATAGAAGCGGCAGCCGATCTCGCCCGCGTCGTTCTTGACAAGCTGGATGCCGATATCGTGTAGTTTCATCGCGGCGCGGTCGGTTTCCGACCCGATGATCGCCACCTTGAACTTGCGTGGCAGATAGTCGAATTCCGGATGGAACGTCGACCATTGGCGCAGCAGCTCGGCATAAGGGCGCGGATCGACCAGTTCATCGGCAGCGGCCCCGGCGAAGTGGTCAGCCGTAGTGTTGCGGATGCAGTTGCCGCTGGTCTGGATGGCGTGCATCTCGACCGCGGCCAGATCGGCCAGCAAGTCGGGCGCTTCGTCCAGCTTGATCCAGTTGTACTGGATGTTCTGGCGTGTGGTGAAGTGGCCATAGCCGCGATCGTACTTGTCGGCGATGTCACCCAGCGCGCGCATCTGCCGCGAATTGAGCGTGCCGTAAGGGATCGCCACGCGCAGCATGTAGGCATGGAGTTGCAGGTACAGGCCGTTCTTCAGCCGCAGCGGGCGGAAGTGATCCTCGCTCAGCTCACCGGCAAGGCGGCGCTTCACCTGATCGCGGAATTCATCCACGCGGGCATCGACCATGGCCTGGTCATAGTTGTCGTACTGATACATCGGTCAGATCACCCAGGTGCCGGCGGCAGGGTCGGCGGGCTTGAGGGAAAGGTCGAGCCGCACGGTCGGGCCCAAAGCGCGGATGCGTTCCTTGATGTGCGCAGGGCGAACGCTGCCGCCATCGCGCGTCGCTTCGATCACATAGGCACCATTGACGCGGCGCGCGGCGTCCTCGCGCGCGATCAGGGCCTGCGCTTCGTCGCCCACTTCGACCGCATCATCGACATGGCGCGACCAGCCTTCGCCGGTCCACCAGATCACATCGCCGCTGGGCAAATCGTTACCGGTCAGGATCTTCACGCCACTTGCTCCGCCATCCGTCCGAGTTCCATCATGTCTCCTCGTGCCGCGACTTCACCGATCACGATGAGCGCGGGGCTTTTCACGTTGTTGTGTTCGACCAGTTCGGCCAGCCCGGCAAGCTGGCCGCGCAACACGCGCATGGTCGGCCGCGTGGCGTTTTCGATGACCGCCAGCGGCATTTCCGGGGACAGGCCATCGGCAATCAGCTTTTCGGTGATCGGGGTGGCGGTGGCCAGCCCCATGTAGATCACCAGCGTGCGCCCTTGCCCGGCAAGTCCCGCCCAGTTCTGGTCGGACAGGCCCTTGCACTGCCCGGCGACAAAGCTGACGATGCTGGCGTTTTCGCGGTGGGTGAGCGGGATCTGTGCGGCAGCCGCCGCGCCCAATGCAGCGCTCACTCCCGGCACGACCTGCACCGGCACGCCTGCGGCATGACAGGCCTCGGCCTCCTCGCCGCCGCGTCCGAACACGAACGGATCGCCGCCCTTCAGCCGTACCACGTCGGCCCCGCCAAGCGCCTCGCGCACCAGCAGCGCGTTGATGTCGTCCTGCGCCATCGTGTGGCGCGACCGCTGCTTGGCCACAGAAACGAAGCGGCAGGTGCGCGGCGCCATCGCCAGAATGGCCGGATCGACCAGCCCATCGTGCACGATCAGCCGCGCATTCATCACCAGCCGGGCCGCGCGCAGCGTCAGCAGGTCGGGGTCACCCGGGCCTGCGCCAACCAGATAGACGGTGCCGACGGGATTGTCGGCCAATGGCTGCAACGCGATCATGCCAGCGCAGATGGTCCTTGCGCGCAGCACTTGCCAGCGAGAATGGATTGCAGCGGGGCTAGGCGAACTTTAGCCACCCTCGGCCGGGTCCGCTTGCTCGTCAGCGCCGGTTGCCTTGTGGCGCCGGGCAAGAGCCTCGGCCAGCTTGTCGATGCCGGCCGAATCGAGCAGGTTGATGCCCGCAGGCGCCGGAACCGGCATGGCCACCGTCTCGCTGGCCTGCATCGCCTGCCATGCGGCCATCAGCACCGCGCTGCGCACGCCCAGCACGCCGTGTTCGGGATCGCTGATCCACACGGTCACCAGCAGTTCGATCGATGCGGTGCCAAACGCCTTGAGCAGCACCGATGGCGCGGGCTCGGCCACCACACGCGGCACCTCGCGCGCGGCCTTCAACAGCAAAGCTTCGGCCGCCGCGATATCGCTGGTGTAGGTGACGTGCACCGGGATCGAGATGGCCACCGTGCGCGACGAGTAGGTCCAGTTCTCCACCTGACTGGTCATCAGGATTTCGTTCGGGATCAGGTATTCACGGTTATCGCGCGTGGTGACGATGGCCGCGCGCACCCCGATCTTGCGCACTTCGCCAAAGGTATGTTCCTTGCCATCGGCGATGGCGATCACGTCGCCCGGTTTGATCGAGCGGTCCATCAACAGGATCAGTCCGGCGATCAGGTTGCCGAAGGTCTTTTGCAAGCCAAAGCCGATGGCGAGGCCGAACGCCCCGGAAAACACCGTGAACGCGGTCAGGCTGATGTTGAGGGCATCCACCCCGATGAAGAACGCCAGCGTCCACACGATGATCGTGGCGACCTTTTCGCTCAGCAGGCGCTGGGTCGGGTCGATGCCACCGATGCGGCGGATCAGCCGCCGCGCGATCCGCGCCACGATGAACGCGGCGATCAGGATGAAGGCCAGCACGATCACCCCGCGCGCCGCGGTCAGCAGCGAGATGTGGTAACGGCCGACGTCGATCGCGGTGCCGTCCATCCAGTCGACGAAATCGCGCGAGGCGATGCGGAAGGTGCGTTCGGGGTTCAGCTTCATGCGTGGGCCTTCCAGGCGGCAAGGCCCCCGGCCAGATCGGCGATAAGGTCGGCGGTATCCTCAAGCCCGATCGACAGGCGCACCCCGAAGCGGTCCTCTTCGGCCATCCCGGCAAAGGGCCAGCGGCTCGCGGTGCGGATCGGCGCGGGGTCGACCGGGGTAGCCAGACTCTCGAACCCGCCCCAGCTATAGCCGATGCCGAACAAGTGCAGCGCGTCGATCAGCGCATCGCGCGCCGCGCTGGTGCCGCCGTTCAGCACGAAGCTGAACAGGCCGCAGCCGCCGGTGAAGTCGCGCACCCACAGATCGTGCCCCGGCGATCCCGGCAGCATCGGGCACAGCACACGGGCGACTTCCGGCTGTGCGTCAAGCCAGCGGGCGAGGGTGAGGGCACTCGCGGTCTCGCGCTCCAGCCGCAAGCTCAGCGTGCGCAAGCCGCGCAGCATCAGCGCGGCATCGTCGGGAGAGACCACGTTGCCCAGCCCCTGCGCGCGCAACCGCAGCTTGCGATACCACTCGGTTCCGGCGCTGGCTGAGCCCATCATCGCGTCCGAATGGCCGCCGACGTGCTTGGTCAGGCTCATCACCGTGATGTCGGCGCCGTGCGTCAGCGGGGTGAATCCCAGCGGGCTGGCCCAGGTATTGTCGATCACGCTGACCAGCCCGCGCGCTTTGGCGATGGCCAGAAGCGCCGGAATATCATGCACTTCGATGGTCAGGCTGCCGGGGCTCTCGAGCAAAACAGCCCGCGTGCGCGGGCAGATCGTCGCTTCGAACGCTGCGGGGTCTTGCGGATCGAACCAGCGGGTTTCCACGCCGAAATCCTTGAGCAGCCCGCGCCCCATCGTGCGGCTGGGCTCATAGGCGCTGTCGGTCATCAGCAGCACGTCGCCGGGGCGCAGTACCGTCAACAAGGCGCCCGCGATTGCGGCCACGCCGGAAGGATAGAGCACCGTCCCCGCAGCGCCCGGCTCCAGTTCGGTCAGCGCTTCGGCCAGCGCCCACTGGGTCGGCGCACCACGCCTGCCGTAATAGAACTTGCCATCCTCGTTGGCCGGATGCGCGCGCAGCGCCGCCATGTCGGGGTACAAATGCGTACTCGCCCGCCACACCGCCGGACTGACAACCGCACCCGGATGCCCCGGCGTGCCGGTCCATTCGGGCCGCCGTCCGGTCTCGACCAGCCGTGTGCCGATGCCGTGGGCTGGGCTGGCGGGAGAGTTCTTGTCGTCGCTGCTGCTCATGCCCGATGGCAAAGCAGGATTGGCGCAGGGATTCAAGCGGGGCGAGCAATTGGCTTGGCCGCCGGGACTGGCGAACGACCCGCCCGCCGTTATCCGCCAACCTTACCCAGCCGCGCCGGTGGCCTTGGGCGTTGCCGGATCGGCGCCCCATTCGGCCCATGATCCGTCATAGAGCGCCACGCCGTCCTTGCCCAGCAGGTGCGCGGCAAAGATGGCGACGTTGGCGGTCATGCCCGAACCGCATGTGGCGACCAGCGGGCGGTCGAGGTCGATGCCCGCCGCTTCGAACGCGGCGCGCAGGGCGTCGGGCTTTTTCCACGTGCCGTCGGGGGCGAACAGGCTGGCATAGGGCAGGTTGCGCGATCCGGGGATGTGGCCGCTGGCAAGGCCGGGCCGGGTTTCGGCCACCGCGCCGGTAAAACGCCCGGCGCCGCGCGCGTCGACCACTTGTTCGGCCTTGCTTTCAAGGTTGGCGAGCATCTGCGCCTTGCTGCGGACCATGCGATCATCGCTCCACACGGTGTAGTGGCGGTGGCGCTGGTGTTCGCGGCCCTGTGCGCAAGGGCGACCTTCGGCCTTCCACTTGGTGATGCCGCCATCGAGCAGCGCCACGTTGTGCGCGCCGAACAGGGTCAGCATGAACCAGGCGCGGGTGGAGGAATGGATCGGGCTGTCGTCATAGATGACGATGCGGCTGCCATCGCCAAGGCCCAGCGACTGCATCCGGCTGGCGAATTTTTCGGGGCTGGGCAGGGTGTTGGCGAGCGGGGCGGCGTTGTCGACCAGATTGGCAAGATCGAGGAACACGGCGCCGGGAATGTGGCACGCCTCGTATTCGCGCAGCGGGTCGCGCGCGTGTTCGGGCAGAAATGCGCTCGCATCGACCACCCTCAGGTCGCTTGCGCCCATTTCGCCCGCGAGCCATTCGGTCGTGACCAGCGAATCCATGTCTGTTGCTCCTGCCTGCCTGCTGCGACCCGTCTGGCGCGGGTTCATCTGGACAACTGTCTAGCCGTGCCCTGCCCAGCCGTCGAGGGCGATTCCGGGCCTGTCACAAGCGGGAAACCTTGCCCCAAGCGCGATCTTGCCCCGGATCGAGACGCGGTGCATGGGCAGCGCGACGAAAGGACTTTCCATGGCCGATTCCACCACGCCGCCGCTGCAGCCGTTGCATCTGGGTCAATCCAGCGCATTGCCGACCTCGCCCGAGGCAGCAGTGCTCGATTATGTGCCCAATCCGCGCGCAGGGTCGCTGTTTCTGGTGCGCTTTGCCGCGCCCGAGTTCACCTCGCTGTGCCCCGTGACCGGCCAGCCCGACTTTGCGCATCTGGTGATCGACTATGCGCCGGGTGAGACGATCGTCGAATCGAAGTCGCTCAAGCTGTTCCTCGGCTCATTCCGCAACCACGCCGGGTTCCACGAGGATGTGACCGTAGGCATCGGCCAGCGCCTGTTCGCCGAAATGCAGCCGCGCTGGTTGCGCATTGGCGGCTACTGGTATCCGCGCGGCGGCATTCCGATCGACGTGTTCTGGCAGTCGAGCGCCGCACCGGACGGGCTGTGGGTGCCCGATCAAGGCGTCGCGCCCTATCGCGGGCGCGGCTGAGCGCACTCGCGACAGGGCGCGCTGGCCATCTGCCGGTGCCCCTGATCAGGCGCCAGCGCGGATGGCAAAGTCCAGCGCCAGCGCGGCAAGCGGTTGCACGCGCTCCGACGTCGCCTTGGCATGGGCCGAACTGGCGGTGCCGTCGATCACGCGCTTCTTGATGCCTTGGATGATCGCGGCCAGCCGGAAGAAGTTGTAGGCCAGATACCAGTCGAGGTTGCCGAGGCCTTCGCGACCCGTGCGCGCACAATAGCGGGCGACCACTTCGTCCAGTTCGGGAATGCCCAGCGCTTTGCGGTCCAGATCCTGAACGCCCGAGCGGCCCGCGTTGTCCTGCACCCATGCGGTGCAGAAATAGGTGAAATCGGCCAGCGGATCGCCCAGCGTCGACAGTTCCCAGTCGAGCACGGCCAGCACGCGCGGCTCGCCATGGGCAAAAATCATGTTGTCGATGCGATAGTCGCCGTGGACCACGCTGGTGCGGGTCTGTTCGGGCAGGGTGCGGGGCAGCCAGTCGATCAGCCGCTCCATTTCCTCCATCCGCTCGGTTTCCGACAGGCGGTACTGCTTGGTCCAGCGATCGACCTGCCGACCGAAATAGTTGCCCGGCTTGCCGAAGTCGGACAGGCCGACGCTTTCGATATCGATCGCGTGCAAATCGGCCAGCGTGTCGACCATCGCTTCATAAGTGGCACGGCGTTCGGCGGGTGAGGCGCCGGGCATCGCCCCGTCCCAGATCGTGCGCCCGTCGATGCAGCCCATCACGTAGAACCACGATCCGGCGACGGTATCGTCGGTGCACAGGCCGTATTGCGGCGCAACCGGGAAGCCGCTGCCAGCCAGTCCGGCCTGCACCTTGTATTCCCGATCAACCGCATGGGCCGAGGGCAGCAATTTGCCCAAAGGCTTGCGCCGCAGCACATAAGGGCCCGACGGGGCATCGATGCGATAGGTCGGGTTGGACTGCCCGCCCTTGAACTTGGCGACCGTCAACGGCCCGGTGAACCCGGCGACATTGGCCTCGAACCAGGCCGTCAGCCGCGCCTCGTCCAGCCGGTCATCGCCCTCGGGCGTGATCGTGCCGGTGAACGCGGCCTGCGCGTCGATGGTCGCCGTCATTTGCCCCAACTCCTTGATCGTTCTTGTCTTGTCATCGCTCTCAGGTGTCGAACACGATGACCGAGCGCGCCGAGTGGCCCTGCTTCATCCGGTCGAAACCGGCGTTGATCTGCTCAAGCGGGATGCGCTCGGCAATGATCGTGTCGAGGTCGAGCAGCCCGCGCAGGTAGAAATCGACAAGGCGGGGCAGGTCGACCGGGAAGCGGTTCATGCCCATGATCGCGCCTTGCAGCTTCTTGCCCGAAAGCAGATCCATCGCCGACAGGCTGACCTTTTCCGCCAGCGGCAGCATGCCAAGAATCGTGGCGGTGCCACCGCGACGCAGCGAGGCGACGGCCAGGCTGGCCGAGGCCGGACGCCCGACCGCTTCGATCGCGTGATCGACGCCGCCCTTGGTCAGCTCCTGAATCTGCTGTGCGGCGTCTCCGGCGGTGGCATCGACTACATCGGTCGCCCCCAGCTTCACCGCCAGTGCGCGCTTTTCGGGCAAGGGGTCGGCGGCGATGATCCGCCCTGCGCCCGCAATCTTGGCGGCGTTGATCGTGGCAAGGCCGACCCCGCCACAGCCGACGACGGCCACGGTTTCACCGGGCGTGACCTTGCAGGCATTGAAGATCGTGCCCGCGCCGGTGGTCACCGCGCAGCCGATCACGGCGGCCCGGTCGAGCGGCATATCGCGGTTGATCGCGACGCAAGCGTGCTCATGGATCAGCATCATCTCGGCAAACGCCGAAAGGTTGAGCATCTGGTTGACCACGCTGCCATCGCTGGCGCGGGTGAGGCGCGGCGCTTCGCCCGCAGCACGTCGGGTTTCGGCGCCAAGGCACAGCGCCATGCGTCCGGTCACGCAGAATTCGCAGTGTCCGCAGAACGCCGAGAGACAGGTGACCACATGGTCGCCCTTCTTCACCGTGCGCACTTCCGAGCCGACATCCTCGACCACGCCGGCCGCTTCGTGCCCGGCAACGCAGGGCATCGCGTGGGGGTAGGTGCCTTCGATGAAGTGAAGGTCCGAATGGCACAGCCCGCAGGCATGGGTGCGGATCAGCACTTCGTGCGGGCCAGGCTTGGCCACGGCCAGCCGGTCGATCACCAGCGGCTGTCCGGCCTTTTCGAGAATTGCGGCTTTCATGCGGAGTATCCTTGGTATCCCCCTTCCACCGCGCGGCGGCAGAAGGGGGAGAGTGTTGGGTTACCGTGCGACGCCAAGGTCGCCCGAGCTGAAGCCGCGATCAGCTTGCGGCAGATCGGCATGGCGGGCGAACTCGATGCGCGCGATGGCACGGGCGTGGACTTCGTCCGGACCATCGGCCAGCCGCAAGGTGCGCTGATGCGCCCAGGCTTCGGCCAGGCCGAAGTCCTGCGCCACGCCGCCGCCGCCATGCGCCTGAATGGCGTCGTCGATGATGCGCAACGCCATGTTGGGGGCCTGCACCTTGATCATCGCGATTTCCAGCGCGGCGGCCTTGTTGCCGACCTTGTCCATCATGTCGGCGGCCTTGAGGCAGAGCAGCCGGGTCATCTCGATGTCGATGCGGGCTTGCGCGATGCGCTGTTCCCACACCGAATGGTCGGAAATGCGCTTGCCGAACGCCACGCGCGTCTGCAGCCGCTTGGCCATCTTGGCGATGGCTTCTTCGGCTACGCCGATAGTGCGCATGCAGTGATGGATGCGGCCCGGCCCGAGCCGCCCTTGCGCGATCTCGAACCCGCGCCCTTCGCCCAGCAGGATGTTCGAAGCGGGCACGCGCACATCCTTGAGCACCACTTCCATGTGGCCGTGCGGCGCATCGTCATAGCCGAACACGTGCAGCGGACGGATGATCTCGATCCCCGGCGCATCGAGCGGAACCAGCACCATCGACTGCTGCTGGTGGCGCTTGGCCTCGAAATCGGTCTTGCCCATCACGATCGCGATCTTGCAGCGCGGATCGCCAAGGCCCGACGACCACCACTTGCGCCCATTGATCACGTATTCATCGCCTTCGCGACGGATCGAGGTTTCGATGTTGGTGGCATCGGACGAGGCGACGAGCGGCTCGGTCATCAGGAAGGCCGAACGAATCTGTCCGTTCATCAGCGGCTTGAGCCACTGTTCCTTGTGCTCGGCAGTGCCATAGCGGTGCAGCACTTCCATGTTGCCGGTATCGGGCGCGGCGCAGTTGAACACCTCGCTCGACCACGAAAAGCGACCCATTTCCTCGGCGCACAAGGCGTATTCAAGGTTGGTCAGGCCCGGACCTTCGAACTCGAACGTCTCGTCCACGTGATGGTGCCCCGAGTTGCGCGGGGGCATGAACAGGTTCCAGATGCCTTGCGCCTTGGCGCGGGCCTTTTCCTCCTCGACCACCTGCAGCACTTTCCAGCGCTCGCCTTGCGCCTGCTCGGCCTTGTAATCACCGTGGCGTGGGCGGACGTGTGCCTCGATAAAGTCGCGCACGCGGTTGCGCCAATAGACCTGGCGCTCGTTCGGGTCGAAATCCATGCGTCCTCTCCTGCCTCAGCGCCAAGCTTTTGCGCCGAATCCCTTTGTGTTTAATCTGTCGGTTAAATCGTGCGCCATCCCAGGACCGAGATCAAGGGGGCGATTTGTCAACTTGCACTGGCGGCGATTGCTTCAAGGGCCTGATAGACGCCGGGCGCCTCCGGATCCCAGCTGTGGCGCGGGCCGACGGTAAGCCCGCCATCGACCAGCAGCGACGTTCCGGTCATGAAGCTGGCCGCCTCGCTGCACAGGAACAGCACGGCATCGGCGATGTCGGTCGGCTGGCCGCCGCGCGCGACGGGCTGGGCCGATTGCGACATGATCGCGATGGCCTGCTTGCCCTTTTCCTCAAGTTCCGGGGGCATGTCGAACGAGCGGGTGAAGATGTTGGTGTTGATGAAGCCGGGCTGCACCGCGTTGACGCGGATCTGGTACTGCGCAAGGTCTGCGGCAGCGCACTTGGTCAGGTGGAGCACCCCCGCCTTGGCCACGGCATAGGCGGTGGGGGAATAGCCTGGCCCGATCGCAGCCACGCTCGACGTGTTGACGATGGCGGCGCTGGCGCGCCCTTTCATGTGCGGCACGGCATAGCGGATGCCGAACGCGACCGAGCGCAGCAGAAGGTCCATCGTGCGGTCCCAGCCCTCGGGCTCGATCTCGTCGATGGTCGCGCGATCGCCCCCGGCGCCGGCATTGTTGAACACCGCATCGATGCCGCCGGTTTCGGCCGCCGCGCGGTCCATCAGTGCCTTGATGTCCTGCGGCGAGGTGACATCGCAGCCCTGCGCCACGACTTTGCCGTTCGAATCGGCGACGGTCTGGGCAAGGCCCGCCTCGTCGATGTCGGCGGCATAGACGATCGCGCCCTCGGCGGCGAATTGCAGCGCCGTGGCGCGGCCGATGCCGGATGCGGCGCCGGTCACGACGACGGTCTTGTTGTTGAAACGCATGGCCTCTCCTGGTCCTTTCGTGGCGTGGACTTTGCGCGAAGCTTAGGCGCAAGGGGGCGTGCGTCAATGCATCGTTGGTTGACGTTACGGCATGGCCACATTGCCTGAAAGCACGGAAATCTGCGCTTGCCAGATCGCTGCGACTCGCCTTAACCTCTCGATTAAGAGAGGAGCCAGAACATGTCAGACCTTGATGCCTTCCGTGCGGAGATCCGCGCCTGGCTGGAAGAGAACTGCCCGGCCGAAATGCGCCAGCCCGCGGCCGACGAAGATGACGTCTGCTGGGGTGGCCGCAACGTCGTTTTCAAGAACCCGGCGCAAAAGCTGTGGCTCGATCGCTGTGTCGCCAAGGGCTACACCGTGCCCGACTGGCCGCAGGCGTATGGCGGCGCGGGGATGACCCCGGCGCAGGCCAAGATCTGGCGCGAGGAAATGGCCCGCATCGGCGCGCGGCCGCCGTTGTCCAGCTTCGGCATCTGGATGCTTGGTCCGGCCTTGCTCAAGTTCGGGACCGAGGAACAGAAGGTTCACTATCTCGGCCAGATCGCGCGCGGCGAAATCCGCTGGTGTCAGGGCTATTCGGAACCGGGTTCGGGTTCCGATCTCGTGTCGTTGCAGACCTTTGGCGAGGACAAAGGCGATCACTGGGTGGTCAACGGCCAGAAGATCTGGACCAGCTATGCCGACAAGGCCGACTGGATCTTCTGTCTGGTCCGCACCGACAAGACCAACAAGTATCAGGGCATCAGCTTCCTGCTGTTCGACATGACCACGCCGGGTGTCACCACGCGGCCGATCAAGCTGATCAGCGGTGCCTCGCCGTTCTGCGAAACGTTCTTCGACAACGTGGTCGTGCCCAAGGCGCAACTCGTCGGCCAGCTCAATCGCGGCTGGGACGTGGCCAAGTACCTGCTCGGCCATGAGCGCGAGATGATCTCGGGCGCGGGTGGCGGCGACCGGCTCAACGCGATCGGCGCAATCGTGGCGCGGCGCGGGTTGGAAGACCCGATCCTGCGCGCCGAACTGGCGCTGTTCGACGTCGATGCGCTGGCCTACACCGCGATGGGCGAGAAGTTCATGGATGAGGTGAAGGTCGGCAAGGCCCATCCGGCGCAGCCCAACATGATGAAGTATTGCGGCACCGAGCTGAACAAGCGGCGCCACGAACTGCTGATGGCGGCCGGCGGATCGACCGCGCTTGAATGGGACAGCGAGGAAACCCGCGGCGGTGCTCCGGCGCGCAACTGGTTGCGGACCAAGGCGAACTCGATCGAGGGTGGCACCAGCGAAGTGATGCTCAACGTCATTTCCAAGCGCATTCTCGACCTGCCCGGCGCCTGACACCAGACGATCCTTGCGCCGCGTGCCGGACCCGGCAAGCGGGGGCCACGCGGCGCAAGGGATGAATTTCAGCGGCCCACACACCAACGGAGGGGATCATGCCGCTTTATCATACCGAAGATCAGGCCATGCTGGCCGAAACCGTCACCGGCTTTCTGGGTGACGAAGGCGGGATCAAGAAGCAATTGCGCGCCTTGCGCGATGCCAACGATGGTGCTGGCTATGGCGCCGATTTGTGGAAGGAATTTGCCAACCTTGGCCTGACCGGGATTCTGGTTGGTGAGGCCGATGGCGGGCTGGGCCTTGGCCATGTCGAAGCGGGCATCGTACTCAAGGAAATCGGCCGCAACCTTACGCCTTCGCCGTTTCTGGCGACTTCGGTGGGCGGAGTGACCGCGCTGGCGGCTGCGTCGGCCGACCTGAAGGGGCGCTATCTGCCCGGCGTGCTGAGCGGCGAAGCCGTTCTGGCGCTGGCCATCGACGAAGGCGCCAAGCATCGCCCCGAACGTATTGCGCTGCGGGCGGAAAAGGCCGGGAACGGGTTCCGGCTGTCGGGTCGCAAGGATTTCGTGATCCATGGCGCCACCGCCGATGCGCTGATCGTGGCGGCGCGCACCTCGGGCGCCGATGGGGACGCTGACGGCGTGACGCTGTTCGCTGTGCCGCGCGATGCGGCCGGACTTGGCCACAACGCGGTCCGGCTGGTCGACAGCTCGATCGCCAGCCATGTGACGTTCGATGGCGTTGAAGTCGACGGCGGCAGCGTGATCGGCGAAGTCGACGGCGGGCGCGCACTGCTCGACAAAGTGCTGGCGGCCACGCGCGTGGGCGCGGCGGCCGAACTGACCGGCGTTGCTTCCGGCGCGTTCGACGTGACCACCGCTTACTTGCGTACCCGCAAGCAGTTCGGGCAGTTGATCGGCGAATTCCAGGCCTTGCAGCACCGCGCGGCACACCTTTATTCCGAGGTCGAGATCGCCACTGCCGCCGCGATCAAGGCGCAGCAGCTGCTCGATGCCAACGGCGCCGATCCGGTGTCCGACCGCACCGCGCTGATGGTGTCGGTGGCCAAGGCCAAGGCCGGGCGCGCCTGCAACCTGGCGGTGCGCGAAGGCGTGCAGATGCACGGCGGCGTCGGCATGACCGACGAATACGACATCGGCCTGTACATGAAGCGCGACCGCGCACTGGCCGAATTCATGGGCGATCCGTTCTATCACGCCGAGCGCGTGGCCCAGCTCAGCGGCTATTGAGGAAGGATATTCCGATGGATTTTGCCAAGCTGTTCAGCCTTGAAGGGCGTGTTGCCGTGGTCACCGGCGGATCGCGCGGGATCGGCGAGATGATCGCCAGCGGGTTCCTCGCCGCAGGGGCCGCGCGCGTCTATATCACCGCGCGCAAGGCCGCCGTGGTCGAAGAAACCGCCGCGCGGCTGGGTGAGCGTTGCATCGCGCTGCCCGGCGATATCTCGAACGTCGCCGGGATCGAGGCGCTTGCCGCCGACCTTGCCTCGCGCGAGGAGAAGATCGACATCCTCGTCAACAACGCCGGGGTGGCGTGGGGTGCGGAGTTCGACGACTTTCCAGAAATCGGCTGGGACAAGGTCATGGACCTGAACGTCAAGACGCCGTTCTTCCTCACGCAGAAACTGCACAAGCTGCTGCAGGCAGGCGCGAGCAAGGAGCAACCGGCCAAGGTCATCAACATCGCCTCGGTCGATGGCCTGCGGATCAATCCTTGGGAAACCTACTCGTATCAGGCGTCGAAGGCGGCGGTGATCCAGTTGACGCGGCGGATGGCCGCGCGGCTGATCAAGGACAACATCGTCGTCAGCGCGATCGCTCCCGGTGCCTTCGCGTCCGAAATGAACAAGGCCGCCGCGCGCAAGCCCGAGGAATCGGCCAAGGGCATCCCGTCAAAGCGGATCGGCACGATCGAGGACATGGCAGGCGGCGCCATCTTCCTTGCCAGCCGCGCCGGGGACTATGTGGTGGGTACGGCGCTGCCGATCGATGGCGGCATCGTCAACGGCTGGATACCGGACGGGGCGATCGATCCTTCGGGGCATTGAGCGGTAGTGGAATGGGCAGGGACGTCGGGTCGCAACCCGGCGTCCCTTGCATTCGTCCCTTGCATTCATAGGCTCAGCCTTGCATCAGCCCGCGCACGAAATCGATCAGGCCGGTCTGGCGGGTGCGGCGCATCCGTTCGGCGGCAAGGATCTGACGCACCTTGCCAAGGCAGACCTCGACTTCATCGTTGACCACGACATAGTCGTAGGAATCCCAGTGGCTGATCTCGGCCTGCGCGCGGGCCATGCGCGCCGCAATCACTTCGGCGCTGTCGGTCCCGCGTCCGACAAGGCGGCGACGCAATTCATCGAGGCTGGGCGGCAGAATGAACACGCGGACCACATCGGCTTGCGCCTTTTGATGCAATTGCTGGGTGCCTTGCCAGTCGATGTCGAACAGGAAGTCGGTTCCCGCCTTCAATCCGGCGCGAATCTGTCCCTTTGGCGTGCCATAGCAATTGCCGAACACGCGCGCCCATTCGTAGAACTCGTTGGCGTCGACCATGTGGTTGAACGTGGCCTGATCGACGAAGTGATAGTCCTCGCCATCGACCTCGCCCGGCCGGATCGGCCGCGTCGTCGCCGATACCGACACCGTCAGGTCCGCATCTTCGGCAAGCAGTCGCCGCGCGATCGTCGTCTTGCCAGCGCCGGAAGGCGAAGAGAGGATGAACATCAGCCCGCGCCGATGGAGCGCATCGTCGGATGTGGGCTGGATTGCGGCGGGTTGGGGCGGGGTCTGGTCGGCCATGTGCGCACCTGCCCCGTCATGGGGCGGTTCGTCAAGCGTCCGACCTTGCAGGGATCACCCCGAGTCGGCATCAGCACACGATGAAACCGACGCAGATCGATGGCTGGGTGCTGGCCGATCCCAAGATGGCACGAGCCATCCTGACCGGTCGCCAGCGCCAGATGCGGGTGCCGCTGGCAGCGCCGCTTGCCGCGATCGCGTGCGAGGGCGCGGTCATCGGCCTGCGCGAGGCTTGTGTGCCGGGGCGGCGGCGCAGCGACGGAGTGGAAATGGCCACCGATCGCAAGCGCGCCGAATTCGTCGCTTTTGCCGACGGCTGGCGCAGGGATCGCTCCGGTCGGCAATGGCGCGCCGAAAGCCCGCGCGATGCGGCGGAAAAGTGGCTCGCCGCGATGCACATGCCGGGCTGGGCCACGCGCGCGCAACTGGTGATCGAACGACGCACCATGGGCCGGTTGCGCGCCATCGGTGCCGAGGAACTGGTGGCCGAAGGCTACCGCACGCTTCTGCCGTTGGCGTTCTGGTCGCGCCGCCGGTTTGCCGCGCGCTGGGACGTGCTCCATCCGCAATGCGGTTTGCGTTGGGCCGACGATCCGGAAGTGGCGGTACTGCGGTTTGGCACCTGCCGCTTGTAACTCAGTCCTCGTGCACGGGGATTTTGGCCGTGGCCGCAGCAGCATCGGCTCTGGCTTTCGCCGCTTTGGCCTGCCTGCGGTCGTAAAGCGTCTTGGCCAGCAGGCCGCCGCCGACGACGATGGCGCCGGGCACCGAACTTGTCGCCACGCGGGCCAGCGCGGTGCCGACCAGCGTGTGACCGATGGTGCGGCCCTTGATGATCCGGCCGCTTTTCTTGCTTGCGGCTTTCGCTACCTGCCGACCGAGCAGCCCGCCCAGCACGCCACGCCGCACCAGCGTCTGACCGGCACGCAAAGCCACGTCGGCAAGGATCATCGTCGCCATCGGGCGCACGATCTCGCTGGTGTCTTGCTGTGCCCTTGCCGCGCGGGCGGCGTCGTCAGCGGCTTGAGCAGCCGGGCCGGTCCTGCTTGTACCGGTCTTGGTTGTGTCGTCTTGGCGTGGCGGACGTGCCATGAAAGTGGCCTCCAGAAAGGTTACTTCTTCCTGCCAAAATCCACGGAAACGACATTTGATCCATCGCCAGCGGGGGCGCCGGTGGAATCGTCCTCGGGCCCGGTGGCCGAATCGTTCTCCGCGCCGTCGGGGCCATCGTCGTCGTCCAGATCGCCCGATGCCTGAAATTGCAGGCCGAAATCGACCGCAGGATCGACAAAGGCGGTGATCGCGCTGAACGGGACGATCAGTGTCGAGGGGATCTGGTTGAACGACAGGCCGACCGAAAAGCCCTCATCTGTGACCTTCAGATCCCAGAACTTGTTCTGCAGGACGATGGTCATCTCGTCAGGGAAGCGTTCCTTCAGCCGGGTGGGGATGGAAACGCCCGCCGCAGCGGTTTTGAACGTGATGTAGAAGTGGTGATGGCCGGGCAGGTGGCCGCCGCCGGCCTCCACCTGGCCAAGCACGCGGCCAACCACCGCGCGCAGGGCTTCCTGCACGATTTCGTCGTAGGGGATCAGGCTGTCGGATGCATCGCTCATTGCCGCACGGATGACGCCGCGCCGCGCGCTGGTCAAGCAAAAGCCGTTGCAGCAGCGATTGATTCTCAGAGACAGGGGCCTATAGGCAACGGCCATGCGCACCGGTTCCATCTCCCGCAAGACGGCCGAAACCGACGTTTCGGTGACCGTCAACCTCGACGGCAACGGCGTTTATGACGTCGATACCGGCATCGGCTTTCTCGATCACATGATCGAACAACTCAGCCGCCATTCGCTGATCGACCTGACCGTCAGGATCAAGGGCGATCTGCATATCGACGGGCACCACACCACCGAAGATTGCGGCATCGCAATCGGTCAGGCGATTGCGGCCGCGCTGGGCGACAAGCGCGGGATCACGCGTTATGGCACAGCCTATGCGCCGATGGACGAGGCGCTGGCCCGCGTATCGCTCGATATCTCGGGCCGTCCGGTGCTGGTGTGGAAGGCGGCATTCACGCAGGCCCAGCTTGGCAGCATGGACACCGAGATGTTCGAGCACTGGTTCCAGTCGGTGGCGCAGAACGCCGGGATCACGCTGCACGTCGAATGCCTCTACGGCAGCAACAACCACCACATCATCGAGGGCATCTACAAGGCCTTTGCCCGCGCCCTGCGCGAGGCGGTGGCGATCGACCCGCGCAAGGCCGATGCCATCCCCAGCACCAAGGGCCAACTTGGTGGCTGAAGTGCTGGCGTTGATCGACTATGGCGCGGGCAACTTGCGTTCGGTCGCCAATGCTTTGAAAGCGGCCGGGGCGGAAGGGGTCCACGTTACCGCCGATCCCGACGTGGTCCGCGCGGCCGATCGCATCGTATTGCCCGGCGTGGGCGCGTTTCGCGCCTGTGCCGAGGCGCTGCGCGGCGTTTCCGGGCTGGTCGAGGCGATGGAAGAGCGTGTGCTGGTCGGCGGCGCGCCATTCCTTGGCATTTGCGTGGGCATGCAATTGCTGGCCGACCGTGGCATCGAATTCGGTGTGACCGAGGGGCTGGGCTGGATCGGCGGAGAAGTGCGCCCGATTGTGCCCGCCGACCCCACCATCAAGGTGCCGCACATGGGCTGGAACGACGTGGAGCCGGCTCATCACAGGAGCCGCAACGACAGCCTGATCGAGCCGGGTGAGGCCTATTTCCTGCATTCCTATCACTTCGTCGCCGATGAAGGCGCCGATGTGGCAGCGATGACCGACCATGGCGGCGGTGTGGTTGCGGCCGTGGCGCGCGATTCGGTGCTGGGCGTCCAGTTCCACCCGGAAAAGAGCCAGGATTACGGGCTGTCGTTGCTCGCCCGCTTCCTCGCCTGGAAACCCTGACTACAGACTGGCCTGACTCAAGATTCGAAAGCGTTGCCCATGATCGTGTTTCCCGCCATCGACCTCAAACGCGGGCAGGTGGTGCGCCTGGCCGAAGGCGACATGGCCCGCGCCACCGTCTATGGCGATGACCCTGCCCATCAGGCGATGCTGTTCGCGCAAGAGGGCAGCCAGTTCCTCCACGTCGTCGATCTCGACGGCGCGTTCGCGGGGGAAGCGGTCAACCGCTCGGCAGTGGAGGCCATCCTCGAGACGTTCCCCGGTCACGTCCAGCTCGGCGGCGGCATCCGCACGCCGGTGGCGGTCGAAGGCTGGTTCGATCTGGGTGTGTCGCGCGTGGTCATCGGCACGGCGGCGCTGAAAGATCCCCAGTTCGTCAAGGACATGGCAAAAGCATTTCCCGACGGCATCGTGGTGGCGGTCGACGCGCGCGATGGCATGGTTGCGACCGAGGGCTGGGCCGAAGTCTCCGACGTTTCCATCGTCGACATGGCGCGCCGGTTCGAGGATGCGGGCGTGGCCTCGCTGCTGTTCACCGACGTTGGCCGCGATGGCATGCTCAAGGGCTGCAACGTGCAGGCGACGGTCGATCTGGCCCGGTCCACCGACCTGCCGGTTATCGCCAGCGGCGGGGTCAAGGGACTGGACGACATCCGCCTGCTCAAGATCCACGAGGCCGACGGGATCGAGGGCGTGATCACCGGGCGCGCGCTGTTCGAAGGGCGGCTCGATCTGCGCGCGGCGATCGCGATGGCGGAAGCGGCATGACCGTCCGCGTCCGGGTTATCCCCTGCCTCGATGTGCGCGATGGCCGCGTGGTGAAGGGGGTGAACTTCGTCGATCTGCGCGATGCCGGTGATCCGGTCGAGCAGGCGCGCGCCTATGACAAGGCGGGTGCGGACGAGCTGTGCTTCCTCGACATTTCCGCCAGCCACGAAGGGCGCGGCACCTTGCTTGACGTTGTGGCGCGCACGGCAGAGGTCTGCTTCATGCCGCTGACCGTGGGCGGCGGGGTGCGCAGCGCCGACGATGCGCGCGCACTGCTGCTGGCAGGCGCAGACAAGGTGGCGGTCAATTCCGCCGCCGTCGCCCGGCCCGAACTGGTGCGCGACATTGCCGAACGCTTCGGCGCACAATGCGTGGTCGGTTCGGTCGATGCGCGCAAGGTGGGCGAAGGGCGCTGGGAGATCTTCACCCACGGCGGGCGCAAGCCAACCGGGATCGACGCGCTGGCCCATGCGGTGCGTCTGGCCGAATTGGGCGCAGGCGAGTTGCTCGTCACCTCGATGGACGGGGATGGCACGCAGGCGGGCTATGACCTTGGCCTGACGCGCACGATCGCCGATGCGGTCGGTGTGCCGGTGGTGGCCAGCGGTGGGGTGGGGTCGCTCGACCATCTGGTCGAAGGCGTGACCAAGGGTCATGCCAGCGCGGTGCTGGCGGCTTCGATCTTCCACTTCGGCACCCATTCGATCGCGCAGGCCCATGCCGCGTTGCGGGCGGCGGGATTGCCCGCGCGCGCCTGAACTTTTGGGGCCTGATTTTTGGGGCCTGATTTTTTGGGCCTGAACTTTTGGGCCTGAACTTTTGGGCGGGAGTCCCGAAATCGGTCGCTTTGCTCAACCGAATGGTTAGTGGGCGTTAATCGATACCGTGGTATTGAAACGCATTCGGTGGCGGGGGCCACTCGCCGCCAATTGAGCGGCACTTTCTGACGGGACTTTGTTCTTGCAACGCTTGCTGGCCGCCATTTCACTCCCCTGCGTGATCGCCATGGCCACGATGCCGGTTTCGGCTTTGGCGGGGACGGGCGGCATCACCATCGACGAACCGACCAATCTGGCTTTGCTGGCACTTGGTTTCATCGGCCTGATCATCGGTCGCCGCGCAGCCCGCCGCAAGGATTGAGCGGGATACGGGCGACGGCCTGAAGCGGACGCTTGACCCGGCGCGCACGGCGCTCCATTGCCGCGTGGCCCATGGACAGCGCCACCATCCTTGCCCGCCTTGAAGCCATCATCGCCGCACGCCGTGCCGGTGATCCCGATGCGAGCTATGTCGCCCGCCTGAACGCCAAAGGCATCGGCAAGATCGCGCAGAAAGTGGGCGAAGAGGCAACCGAGGTGGTCATCGCCGCGCTGACCGGTACCGCGCAGGATCTGGTCGGTGAATCGGCCGATCTGTTGTTCCATTTGCTGGTCCTGCTGGGCGCCCGTGAGGTGCCGGTGCAGGCCGTGCTGGATGAGCTGCAGCGTCGTGAGGGCACCTCTGGGATTGCCGAAAAGGCCAGCAGGAGTTCGTGACAATGGCGGTCGATGCCACGCTTCCCTATGACGATCAGAACATCTTTGCCCGAATCCTGCGCGGGGAGATCCCGGCGCGCAAGGTGTTCGAGGACGACTGGGCGCTGGCCTTCCACGACATCAACCCGCAGTCGCCCACGCACATTCTGGTCATTCCCAAGGGTGCTTATGTAAGCTGGGACGACTTTTCCGCCCGCGCTAGCGAGCCTGAGATTTCAGGCTTCGTCCGTGCGGTCGGCCATGTCGCGCGTGAGGCCGGGCTTGTCGCGCCGGGCTATCGCCTGCTCGCCAACACCGGGCTCGACAGCCATCAGGAAGTGCCGCATTTGCACGTCCACGTCTTTGCCGGGCGGCCGCTTGGGCCCTTGCTCGCCCGCTGATCTACCAAGAAGGGCTGCGCAATCGTTAACGCATCCTTGCCCCGACGCCGCGTGGCGGGTTACTAGGGGCCTGACCCATGATTTCGCCCGAACCGCCCTCTGGCCGCTTTGACGGCGCGCGCCACCTCTTTGCCGTGCGTGTCTATTTCGAGGACACCGATCTTTCGGGCGTGGTTTATCATGCCAATTACTTGCGCTGGTTCGAACGCGCCCGCTCCGACATGCTGCGGCTGATCGGGATCGAGCAGCGTGCCGCGCACGATGCCGGCGAAGGGGCCTATGCCGTCACGGATATGGGCTTGCGCTATCACCGCCCGGCTCGGCTTGACGATGTGGTGCTGATCGAAAGCCGCGTCGAAGCGGTCACCCCCGCCACCTGCCGCCTGCTTCAGCAGGCGTTCAGGGGCACAGAGCTTTTGTGCGCGGCGACAGTCCGCGTCGCATTCGTCGCACCTTCCGGTCGGGCACGGCGTCAGCCACCCGCCTGGCTGGCCGCGATCCAGTCCGTCCACGAGCCCGTCACCGCTGATGGTGCGGGCCATGCGTTGAAAGGCCCCGCATGACGATTGCCCTTCTTGCCGCCGGTGCAGCGGGCGCGCCGACCCGGCTGAACCCGGTCGAACTGTTCCTGCACGCCGACATCGTGGTGCAGGTGGTGATGGCCGGTCTCGCGCTCGCCTCGGTCTGGATCTGGATGATCATCCTGGGCTTCACGTTCCGCGTCGCGCGGGTTTCGGGGAACAACCGCAAGTTCGAGGAAGGCTTTTGGGAGGCGCGCGACATCGACGTCTACCAGAAGGAGCAAGGCAGCGCGGCGATCCCGTCATCGCGCGTGGTTGCGGCCGCTCTGGCCGAATGGCGGCGCTCCACTTCGGGCAAGGCGGTTGACCGCGAGGGCACGCGCCAGCGGCTGGCCAGCGCCATGGACAGCGCGGTGACCGCCGAGACCGACAAGCTTTCCGCGCGGCTGAACTTTTTGGCGACGGTCGGCTCGGTCGCGCCGTTCGTCGGCCTGTTCGGCACGGTCTGGGGCATCATGGACAGCTTCTTCCACATCGGTGCGCAGCAGAATGCCTCGCTGGCGGTGGTCGCCCCCGGCATTTCCGAAGCGCTGTTCGCCACCGCGATGGGGTTGTTCGCGGCGATCCCGGCGGTCGTCGCCTACAACCGCTTCTCGCACCGGGTGAACCGCTTTGAAACGCAGCTGTTCCGCTTTGCCGACCGCTTCCACGCGACGTTGAGCCGCGAACTGGAGAACTGAGGCAATGGCGATGAACCTGGCCTCGGGAGGCGGCGGCGGCCGCAGCAGGAGGCGCGGTCGTGGCCGTGCCGCGCCGATGAGCGAGATCAACATCACCCCGCTGGTCGACGTGATGCTGGTGCTGCTGATCATCTTCATGGTCACCGCGCCGATGCTGACCGCAGGTGTGCCGATCAACCTGCCCGACAGCAAGGCCGAGGCGCTGAAGGAAGATGTTCGCCAGATCACCGTCAGCATGGACGGCGAAGGACGCGTGTTCCTTGACGATCAGGAGCTTGCGCCCGGCGAACTGGGCGATCGGCTGGCCAATGTGCCCAAGGGCGATCATCCGCCACTCGTGACGCTGCGCGCCGATCGTGGGCTTGATTATGGCCGCGTGGTCGAAGTGATGGGCGAATTGAACGCCGCCGGGTTCAAGTCGATCTCGTTGGTCACCAACGGTTCGGTGCAGGCCCCCTGACCGCATGGCAACGCGCGCCGACATCGACGATACCCGTAGCGGGCTGACCGGCGAAGAAGCGCTGGCGCTGGTGCTGGCGGTGGCGGCGCATGTCGCGCTGCTGGCGGCGTTCACGCTTGCCCCGCCGGGCCGGTCGGTGCAGCCGCCGCCCGAACGGATGACCGTAACGTTCGCCGATACCGTGGCCGACCGGTCGCTGTCCCCCGACCCGCAGGCACAGCCAGCGCCCGATGTGGCGCCCGAACTGGGCGAGCCGGAGCCGCAGCCCGAGCCTCAGGCGGAACCGGCAAAACCCGAACCGGCAAAGCCGCAGCCACCCCAACCTGCTCCGGCAAAGCCTGTACCGCCCAAGCCGGTTCCGCCGAAACCTGCGCCACCCAAGCCGGTTCCGCCCAAGCCTCAGCCAGCGCCGCCCAAGCCTCAAGCCGCACCAGCCAAGCCAGTGCCGCCCAAGCCAGCGCCGCCCAAGCCACAAGCTGCGCCTGCCAAGCCTTCACCCGCGAAGCCACAGGCCGCACCAGCCAAGCCTGCGCCGGCCAAGTCGCAATCCGCCGCGCAGTCAGCCGCGCGTCCTGCGGACGATCGCACGCGGCGGCGCACCACCTTGCCGACCGGAGGCAGCCGGATCGGCGACGATTTCCTGCACGGCATCGCGTCATCGAGCAATCCGGGGACCGCGCGCACGCCGCCTGCCGACGCGGTCGGTCCGGCGCCGGTCGCCGCGCTGCGCAGCGCGGTGTCGCGGCAGATCAAGCCGCGCTGGGCCGCGCCGCAGGGCGTCGACACCGACAAGCTGGTCACGGTGCTGGCGTGGAGCCTCAATCCCGATGGCTCGCTGGCGGGCAGGCCCGTCGTCGTGTCACAAAGCGGCATTACCGACGAGAACCGCGCGCAGGCGCAGCGCCATGCCGAACAGGCGATCCGCGCCGTGCAACTGGCCGCTCCGTTCGATCTGCCGCCGCAATTTTACGCCAGTTGGAAACGCGTTGAGTTCCGCTTTGACAGGAAGTTGTCGCAATGAAGACCTGCAAGCTCGTGCTGTTGCTCGCTGCCGCGCTGCCCGCGCTGGCGCTGTCCGTCGTCAGCGTTCAGGCGCAGCAGCAGTTGTTGCCGGGATCAAATGCCAAGCCGGCAGAACCTGGCAAGCCTGCCGAGGACACCGTGCTGACCGGATCGGTCACCGATGAAAGCGAATGGCAGGATCTGGGCGTGGCGATACCGGGTTTTTCCACCGATCGCCCGGTATCCACCGCGGCCGAGGGCGGCAGCACCGATGTGCTGGGCAAGAACCTTGCGCGCGTGGTGTTCAACGATCTGAAGAACAACGGGCTGTTCAAGCCGACCGGGCCCGACCAGTTGCCGGGGATCGCCTATGCCGAAGTTGCTGCACCTGCGTTCCAGGGCTGGCGTGCGCGCAATGCCGAAATGCTGGTGCAAGGCTTCGTCAAGGCCGCCGATGACGGGCGGTTGACGGTTGGTTGCTATCTTTACGACGTGGCGCTGGGTCAGGAACTGGCGCGGCAGGGCTATGTCGTGCGACCCGACGAATGGCGCCGCGCCGCGCACAAGTGCGCCGACATGGTCTATTCGCGGTTGTCGGGGGAAAGCCCCTTCTTCGACAGCAAGATCGCCTATATCGCCGAGACCGGGCCCAAGGATCATCGCCGCAAGCAGTTGGCGATCATGGATTCGGACGGGGCCAACCACCGCTTCATCACCAACGGGCAGGCGACTGCGCTGACCCCGCGCTATTCGCCCGATTACAGCCGGATTGCCTATCTCAGCTATCTGAACGGCAACCCGCGCATCTATGTCTATGACATCGGCACCGGCCAGCAGCATCTGGTGACGCAGGCCAAGGGGCCGACGTTTGCCCCGCGCTGGTCGCCCGATGGCAAGTACATCCTCTATTCGATGGCGATTGCGGGCAATACCGACATCTATCGCGTTCCGGCGAGCGGCGGCGAATCGGTGCGGCTGACCAACACCACCGGCATCAACGTCGGCGGCAGCTATTCGCCCGACGGCAGCAAGATCGTGTTCGAAAGCGACCGTTCCGGATCGCAACAGGTCTATGTGATGAACGCCGATGGCACCAACCAGCAGCGTATCAGCTTTTTCGGCGCGCGCGCGGCCACGCCCGAATGGAGCCCGCGCGGCGACCAGATCGCGTTCACCTATCTTGGCGGCAATTTCCGCATTGCGGTGATGAACCCGCAAGGTGGCGGTTTGCGTTTCCTGACAGACAGTTGGCAGGATGAAGCGCCGTCCTGGTCGCCCAACGGACGGATCATCCAGTTCTTCCGCACCGAAAGGGGCAGTGGTCGCACCGCGATCTGGCAGGTAGATCTGACCGGACGCAACGAACGCAAGTTGAAAACGCCGGTCGACGCCTCCGATCCCGCATGGGGACCGGTGCTGCCCTGATCGAAACAAGACGCAGGACGGAATCGGTTGCGATTTTGTCTTGTGCAATGCACAATCTGTCGCAATCCCCGTCAAGGAGTACTGATCATGCGCCGCCGGATCCTCTCCATCACTGTTCTGGCCTCAAGCCTTGCGCTCGCCGCCTGTGCCAGCACTCCTGCAGCCTTGCCGCCACAGCCTTCGGGCGCCACCACCAGCACGGCCGGTGCGCAATTGCCCGCGCCTTTGCCTGCCGGTCCGGTTCCGGGCAGTCAGGCCGATTTCCTCGCCTCGGTGCTGTCGGATACGATCCATTTCGACACCAACCTGTACACCATCGACGCCGAAAGCCAGGGCATCCTGCAAAGTCAGGCCCAGTGGCTGGCGCGCAATCCCGGCAAGTCGGTAACGCTGGAAGGCCATTGCGACGAGCGCGGCACCCGCGATTACAACATCGCGCTGGGCGAACGCCGGGCCAACGCGGCCAAGAACTATCTGGTCAGCCTGGGCGTTTCCGGGTCGCGCGTCACCACCGTCAGCTATGGCAAGGAACGCCCGATCGCGCTTGGCTCGGATGAGGCAAGCTGGGCCAAGAACCGCCGCGCGGTGACGATCACCGTCCAGTAAGCGCAGGCTTCTTGGCATGTATGGCGGGCTCGGGGTGCAATGCTCCGGGCCCGTTTTGCATGCGGGTTGCCGCATCGGCATCTTGACGTTGGGCGCAGGTTCGGGCTTTGCGGGTTCATGGCGCGAAACGGGCGGACAAATGACTGGGGTTTCCCCCGCTGGCGCGGCTACGGCAGCTCGCGCGAGGCGGCGCAAGTGCGTCTGTGCGATCGGCATGGCTGCAACGAGCCGGGCAACTGTCCTGCGCCAAAATCGCCCAACAGCCCGGATCGCTGGTATTTCTGTCAGGCTCATGCCGCCGAATACAACGCGGGCTGGAACTATTTCGAAGGGCTGGACAAGGAAGAGGCCGAACAGCGCGAGCAGGCCGAACGCGGCGAATCCTCGGGCTATCGTCAGGCGGCGTGGGCGGAATGGGGCGGATCGGGCGACGGCACCCGCAGCCGTGACGAATTGCGCGCGCTTGAGGCTCTGGAACTCGAGCCCGACGCCGATTACGAGGCGGTGAAGCGGGCCTGGCGGACCAAGGCCAAGCTGGTCCACCCGGATGTGCGCCCCGGCGACGCTGCTGCTGCCGCTGAATTCCTGAAGCTGCAGACCGCCTACGAAGTGCTGCGCGCGGCCGAGGAACGCCGGGAGTGGCGCGGGTAAGCGGCTATTCCGCCAGCGTTTCGTCCAGCAACTGCGCTACCCGCGCGTCGTCCGGAAAGCCCTCGGCCACCCAGCGCGATTCGACCGCGCGCAGGATGCGTGCAACTTCCGGTCCCGCACTGATCCCCCGCGCCACGATCTGTCCGCCCTTCAGCGGCAGACGCGGGATCGACCAATCTTGCAGAGGCGCGATGGACTGGCCGAGAATGAGCAGGCGGTCGACGGCCTCGTCCCGCCCGATGTGGTAGGCGAGGGCGCGCGCGTCTGCGTCCGAGCCTGACCTTTGCGCCACGGCTGCCAGATGCTTGCGCTGCGCGGTGGACAGGCGCAGCCGCGCGGCGACTTGTTCGACCAGCGGCGGCTCGGCGGGAAGCAGGGCGGCAAAGCGGCGCAGTGCATCCGGCGCGACCGATTGCGCCCGTTCGGTGGTGATCAGCGGGGCGAGCGCTGAGGCGTCGGCCTCGGGCAGAACTTGCGCCAAAATACCCAGTTCGGCCATGCGCCGCACCGTCGGGGCCGGATCGGGCAGGCCGAGCAGATTGAGCAGTTCGGCGGCAATTCGTTCGCGCGAGAGGCCCTTCATCCCCGCTGCCAGCGCCGCGCACGCCGCCTCTGCAGGCGCGTCCGCCGGATACCCGCCAAAGCGCGCCTGAAAGCGGAAGTAGCGCAGGATGCGCAAGTAATCCTCACGGATGCGCTGCTCGGCATCGCCGATGAACCGCACGGTGCGGCTGCGCAGATCGTCCAGCCCACCGAACCAGTCGGACACCGCCAGCGTGCGCGGATCGGCATAGAGCGCGTTGATGGTGAAGTCGCGGCGAGCAGCGTCCTCCTGCCAGTCGGTGGCGAAGGCGACCGTGGCGTGGCGGCCATCGGTCTCGACATCACGGCGCAGCGTGGTGATCTCGACGGGCCCCCCGGCCAGCACGGCGGTGACGGTGCCATGGGCGATGCCGGTGGGTACGGCCTTGATCCCCGCTGCCTTGAGCGCGGCCAGCGTCTGCTCGGGCAGGCTTTGGGTTGCCATGTCGATGTCCTTGACCGGCTGCCCCAGCAAAGTGTCGCGCACGGCTCCACCCACCCAGCGGCAGGTGCCGGCACCCGCAGGGTCGAGCGCGACGACCAGAGCGGCCAGATCGTCACGCCGGGTCCACGGCGCTGCGGGCAGGCGGGTCGGCTCAGCCATGCCAGTCGATCCGCCGGGCAAGGTTGGCGATGATCCCGCCGGTCACACCCCAGATGCGGTGGCCAGACCACACGATCTCGACATATTCGCGCCGTGCCCCGCGCCATTCGCCGCCTTTATAGACGATGTTGGCCGGATCGAGCAGGAAGCCGAGCGGTGGTTCGAACCACGAAGCGACTTCGCCCGGATTGGGGTCGATCACGGGCGTTTCGGGCACCAGCGCCAGCACCGGGGTGATGTCATAGCCCGAATAAGTGCGATAGCGGTCGGTCGCGCCGATCAGCCGCACACCTGCGGGGTCGAGGCCCAGCTCCTCATGCGCTTCACGCAGCGCGGCCTGTTCCGGGGTTTCGCCCGGCTCGAGCTTGCCACCGGGAAAGGCGGCCTGACCGGGGTGCGCGCGCATGTGTGCCGGGCGGTGGATCATCAGTACGCCGGGGCCGTCGGGATGGTCGGGACGGTGGGTGATCGCGATCAGCACTGCCGCCGGGCGCAGCGGCACCGCCGGATCGAACGCGTCGGATTCGTCCACCGCACCCGAAGGATCGGCATGGCCTTGCGCAAATAGCGCTTGCAGCCGGGCGATCAGCGCATCGCTCATGCGGCAGGTTCCGGCGGAGTGAGAGCAAAGCGCAGGCCCGCGCTTTCTACCGCAAGCGCCTCTGGCTCGGACACGGTCAAAGCGTGGTCGATCAACTGTCCGTACGTGCTGCGGTTGAGCCGCGCTTCGGTGCCATGGCGCACACCAAGGTAGAACGCGGGCAGATCCGCCGTTCCGGCCACGCGCAGCGGGTGGTCGGCATCGGCCAGCACGATGTCATCGGTGTTGAGCCGAAAGGCGAGCACCGCGCGGCCGTTATCGTCATGGCGCACCTGCATGTCGGTGGCGAGGAACCCGGCGTCGTCGACCGCGATCGCCAACCGTTGCGTCGGCGTCATCAGCCAGTGCCGGCCATCGGCATCGCGGATCAGCAGCGAGGCGAAAGCGCGCACCATGGCGGGACGCGAGATCAGGCCACCTTGATGGAACCAGCGCCCGTCGGCGGCGATGCGCATCTCGCTGTCGCCCGATGCCGCCGGGGCCCATTGGTCGAGCGGCGGCAAGCGGCGGGCGGCAATGGCTTCGGCCAGTTGGCCAAGGCTTAGCGTGGCAAGTTCGGGGGGCGGTTCATAGGGCATTGATCATGCCCTGCCAGAACCGTTCAGCCGCGCCAAGGCCCGAGCATGCCCTCTTGGGGCAGGACGGCCGGATTGGCGGTGCGACACAACAGCCGTTCGGGCGCCCAGGGGCCGGGAAGCGTCCAGCCTGCGGTGTGCGCGGCGGAAAAGCCGAAGAAGCGCTCGTAGTATTCCGGATCGCCGATCAGCACTTGCGGCAAGGGCGCGCGCGGGTCGATCACGGTCAGGCTGGCGGTCATGAGCGCCTGCCCATAGCCCAGCCCTTGCGCGTGGGGCAGCACCGCCACCGGACCGACCATGATCAACGGATGCGCGCGGCCGGTCGGATCGGTCAGCGCGACCGGCCAGCACTGGATCGTGCCGGCCAGCATGTCGTCATCATCAAGCGCAGCGAACGAGAGCGCCTGCAGCCATTCGGTCCCTTCGCGCAGGCGATAGGCGGTGCGGGTGTGGCGCTCGGGCTCGAACGCGGTGTCGAGCACTTGCTCGACCAGCGCGGGGTCGACGTCGGCGAGCGGAATGATCGTGGCCACAGGGCACAGCCTTTACAGGACGGAACAACAAGGGCTTGGCCGATAGCCGGGGGGAGCCGTGTGGGCAAGCCGTTCAACTCTCGCCAAAGCTGAACGGTTGCGCGGCGCGACGGAAATCGTCGGGCAGGACATCGCGGCCAAGCGGCGGTTCGGCGCGGGCGGTGCAGTCCGCGCGCTGGCACAGGCGGCAGGTCAGCCCGATCGGGGTGGGTGCGGGCGGCGCGCTGCCTTGCGCGGTCTGGGCATAGACCAGCTTGGGCGCGTGCTCGGCCGCGCAGGCGATCGCGATCGCGCGCAAGCTGGCGGGCTTGCCAAAGCCGCCGCCGCCCGAGGTGACGGTGCGTGCGATCGAGAAGAAGCGCTGTCCATCGGGCAGTTCCAGCCACTGGGTCAGCACTTCTCCGGGGCGGCGGAAGGCATCGTGCAGGCTCCACAGCGGGCAGCCCCCACCGTGCGCGGCAAAGGGGAAGCCCGCGCCGTCCAGCCGTTTGGACACATTGCCCGCCGCGTCCACCCGGATGAAGAAGAACGGCACCCGCTCCTGCCCCGGCTTGCCCAGCGTGGTCAGACGGTGCGCCACTTGTTCAAAGCCGACGCCGAATTGCCCGGCCAGCGCCTCGACATCATAGGCGTGCGCATCGACCGCGCGGGCAAAGCGCTCATAAGGCATGACCAGTGCTGCCGCGCCATAGCTCGCCAGCGCGCGCCGGACGAGTTGCGCGGCTGTCGGGCTGGCAAAGCTTTCCCCGCGCACCAGCGTGGCGATTTCGGTGCGCAGTCCGGTATACGCGATGTGCAGGGCGATCTGCCAGTCGCGCGCGGACGGCGATAGCGTTTCGTCGAGCAGCAGTTGCTCGCCGTGGCGATCATAGCGGCGGATGGCGCCCATCATCACTTCGGCGGGCAGGCGGCGCACGCGCGTGCCTTGCTGGCGGACCCATTCGGCGCTGCCGCCCGCCTTGTCGACTTCGCCCGCCAGCGATTCGGCGCGCGAATCGAGCGTGGGGAAATAGTTGCGGCGTGCGCTCAGAAACGCGCGCGCCTCGCCCACCGGATCGGCGGCGCGGTCGGTGCCAGCCCCGGCGCGCAGGCCTGCCAGCGCCTGCTGTTCGCGCGCATAGGCGCCGTGCAGGCGCAGCATCGCCTCGGCCATGCCGGGAAAGCTTGTGGCGATATCGGCCACTTCAAGCGCGGGCAGATCGATTTCGGCGAACAGCGGATCGCGCAGCACTTCGGCAAGGCGCCGGGCGTAATCGTCGCGATCCTCGGCGGCGAGGTCGGTCACGTCGAGGCGGTAGGAGCGGGCAAGGCGCAGCAGCAAGTCGGCGGTGAGAGGGCGCTGGTTGCGCTCGATCAGCGCGATGTAGCTGGGCGAAATGCCAAGGTCTTCGGCCATGGCGCCCTGGGTCAGCCCCAGTTCGCGGCGCAAGCGCTTGATCCGCGGACCAAGATAGAGCGGGCGGGAAACGGCGTTTTCGCGGACCATGGTTAAGCAAATCCTGCGGTGTGTGAAGCCTGTACAACTTTACAAGCAAATTCTGTAAAGTTTGACAACAAGACTTCGCAAGGCATTACGCGGCCCGGCGTTCCGCTCTAGGCCGAATTCACACCGCAGCCGCCGGCCGCAAGACACATGCAGCGTGAAGGACGTTACGCCATGACCTACCAGCAGAAGATCGCCGAGGCCGACCAGGCCATCGCTCCCTTCCAGCAGACCTGGGACGGCATCGCCGCCGAATCGGTCGCGCGCATGCGTCTGCAGAACCGCTTTCACACCGGGCTCGATATCGCGAAGTATACCGCCGCGATCATGCGCCGCGACATGGCCGCATATGATGCCGATCCGGCCAACTACACCCAGTCGCTGGGTTGCTGGCACGGCTTCATCGGGCAGCAGAAGCTGATCTCGATCAAGAAGCACTTCGGCACCACCAAGGGCCGTTACCTGTACCTGTCGGGCTGGATGGTTGCCGCGCTGCGCAGCGACTTCGGCCCGCTGCCCGACCAGTCGATGCACGAAAAGACCAGCGTTCCCGCGCTGATCGAG
This sequence comes from Novosphingobium sp. FKTRR1, assembly GCF_020404405.1. Taxonomy (GTDB): domain Bacteria; phylum Pseudomonadota; class Alphaproteobacteria; order Sphingomonadales; family Sphingomonadaceae; genus Novosphingobium. Next base: position 152,475 of record NZ_JAIZDA010000006.1, read on the forward strand.
GAACTCTACACCTTCCTCAAGCAGGCTGATGCCCGCGAACTGGGCGGCCTGTTCCGCGATCTCGATGCGGCGCGCAAGGCTGGCGATCAGGTCAAGTCGGCCAAGATCCAGCACACCATCGACAATTACGAAACCCACGTCGTGCCGATCATCGCGGATATCGACGCCGGTTTCGGCAATGCCGAAGCGACCTACCTTCTCGCCAAGAAGTTCATCGAAGCGGGCGCCTGCTGCATCCAGATCGAAAACCAGGTCTCGGACGAAAAGCAGTGCGGCCACCAGGACGGCAAGGTTACCGTCCCGCATGAAGACTTCATCGCCAAGATCCGTGCGGTTCGTTACGCCTTCCTCGAACTCGGCGTCGATGACGGCGTGATCGTGGCGCGCACCGACTCGCTGGGTGCCGGGCTGACCAAGCAGATCGCCTTCGTCAAGGAACCGGGCGATATCGCCGACCAGTACAACAGCTACCTCGACGTCGAGGAAGTCGACCTGACGCAGATCGGCCACGGCGACGTGATCATCAGCCGCGACGGCAAGCTGTTGAAGCCCAAGCGCCTGCCGTCCAACTTGTTCCAGTTCCGCGCCGGAACGGGCGAGGACCGCTGTGTGCTCGACTGCATCCACGCGCTGCAGAACGGGGCGGACCTGCTGTGGATCGAAACCGAAAAGCCGCACATCGGCCAGATCGGCGGCATGGTGAACCGCATCCGCGAAGTCATCCCGAACGCCAAGCTGGTCTACAACAACTCGCCCAGCTTCAACTGGACGCTGAACTTCCGCCAGCAGGTGTTCGATGCCTATGTCGCCGAAGGCAAGGACGTGTCGGCCTATGACCGCGCCCGTCTGATGAGCGTGGACTATGACGCCAGCGAACTGGCGATCGAGGCTGACGAGCGCATCCGCACCTTCCAGCGCGATGCAGCGGCGCAGGCTGGCATCTTCCACCACCTGATCACGTTGCCGACTTATCACACGGCTGCGCTCAGCACCGACAACCTCGCCAAGGAGTACTTCGGCGAACAGGGCATGCTGGGCTACGTCAAGGGCGTGCAGCGTCAGGAAATCCGGCAGGGCATCGCCTGCGTCCGCCACCAGAACATGGCCGGGTCGGACATCGGCGACGATCACAAGGAATACTTCGCCGGTGAAGCCGCGCTCAAGGCGGGCGGCGCTCACAACACGATGAATCAGTTTGCCGCAGCCTGATCTGCGACAGGGGACGCGGCCTGCAAACTGAACCTGCTGGCCGCCCCCACTACCCATTCGCGGCATCACGCCACGAAGGACCGAAGAAGGAGAATGACCATGGCTGAACCGGCACGCGCCCGCGCGGTCCTCTCGACCGAGGACTTCAAGCTGATCCGTGAAGCGGTACTGTTCTATCTCAAGGCGCACGAGGATGAGCCGGAATCGGTGAAATTCTCGCACCTTTACCACCGGCTTGGGAGCGCGATGGGCCGCTGAACCGGCCTATCGCCAACCCTATCGGGACTTTCCTGGGGAGGAAAGCGGCCCGCGGCGCTCACCGGCGTCGCGGGCCTTTTCCGTTTTGCAGCACCGAGCGGCTGCGAAGTTGTCGCGGTATCAGCGCCTTGCGGCAATCCACGCATCGACCTTGGTTTCAAGGATGGACAAGGGCAGCGAGCCCGATCCGATCAGCAGATCGTGGAACGAGCGGATATCGAACTTTCCGCCGAGTTCGTGTTCAGCCTTGTGGCGCAGCTCCATGATCTTGAGCATGCCGATCTTGTACCCCGTCGCCTGTCCCGGCAGCGTTATGTAGCGGCGGACTTCCGAACGTGCCTGATCGGGCGTCGCCCGGCCGCTGGCGATCATGTAGGCGACAGCCTTGTCCTCGTCCCAGCCCAGCGAATGGATGCCGGTATCGACCACCAAGCGTGCTGCGCGGAACACTTCGGCCTCCAAACGCATGAAGTCGCTCGCGCGGTCGGGATAGGCGCCCATTTCCTTGCACAGCGCTTCGGCATAAAGGCCCCAGCCTTCGCCAAACGCGACATAGCGCGTGGCCTGACGGAAGCGCGGCCCCGATGTCTGACCGATCTGGATATCACCCTGCATGACGTGGCCGGGCACGCCTTCGTGGCACATCAGATCGACGATCGCATCGGTCGACGGATCGCTCGTCTGACCTTGCAGGTGAACATAGACGCGCCCCGGCCGTGCGCCGTCAGCGCTGGGGCCAGCGGCATGGGCAGCTCCGCCCGCCACTTCGCTGAACGACGGCTCGCGGATCACTTCCATCGCGCGCGTCGGCAGGGTTCCGAAGAACTTGGGCAGCAAGGTTCGGTTGTGCGCTATCGTGGCGTTGGCCTTTTGCAGGTATTCGGCGCGTAGCGCATCGGTCCACGGCTGCGGCGGGTCGCGCCTCTCGCGGTCAGCATAATAGGCGATGCGGTCCTTGAACCCGGCCTCTTGCGCCAGCTTGTCCTGCTCGGCTTCGATCCTCTTCACTTCGTCCAGCCCGATCTGGTGGATCTGCGCGGCGGTAAGGTCGGTCGTCGTGTTGAGCTTGAGCGCTGCTGCGTACCAGTCCGCCCCGCCAGGCAGCGAGATCGCACCGACCCGGCCACTTGGCGCGGTCGGCAGTTCCCCTTGCGCCCAGGCGATCACCCGCTGGTAGGCCGGTTGGATCGACAGCAGCGCGGTCCGCGTATCGGCCAGCAATGTATCGGCCTGTTCCGCGGAGATCTTGCCCGCAGTCTGCAGCTTGTGGACTTTGGCCTGCGCATCGGCCCAGAGCGGCGAATCCTTGCCCGCGTCGAACGGAGCGCCGGTGATGATTGCCTGGCTGCCCGCGATCACCCGCTCGATCTGAAAGCGGGGCGCGTGCACGCCCTTAGCGTCGGCGACGCGGCTTTGCCCGATCGCCTCGTCCAGCACCGCCGGAATGGCCCGCAGCCGCGCCGCATAAGCGCGCATGTCGTCGGCATCCTTGACCGTGTGGGTGTTGATCAGGAAATCGGGCAGGCGCGAATGGACCGAATAGAGGAAGGAATAGAACGGCGGCGCATAGCCGCGATTGCGATAGGACAACTCGGCGCGATCGAGTTCCAGTGCCCAGATGTCATAGTTGGTCTGCGCCTCGGGCGTCAGTTTCGCCCGGTCGAACTGCGCCTTCATCCGCGCAACACTGGCGCGCCGCCATTCGAGCTGACGCAATGCGGCAGCATCGCTGATGTCGTCGAGCCGATCCTCTCCGGCCTTGTCGCCAAGATAAGTGGCGAGCTGCGGTTGCAGGCGCAGTTGCTCGGCAAACTGCGTGTCGAGGAAGGCATAGAGCCGCGCCGTCTCATTGTCTGTCTGAGCGGTTGGTGTTTGGGCAAGAGCGGGCGCAGGAGCAAAAGCTGCCGTCGTTGCCGACAGGAGCAAGGCCGCAGCGAACCGGCGTGACAAGCGTTCAGACAAGATTGTTTTCTCCAATTTTTCAGGGTTGTTAGCGGCCCGTTCAGTCTGCGCCAACAGCCGTTTGCCCCATTGCCGCACTACGAACCCGCACCGCCCGATCATCAAGCAAAACTTTGCGGGGTTCGAGTTTTTCTGAAAGGACAATTGCCAACCAAATTGGTAGAGAAGGGGCGTCGGGCGGAAGTTCCCTCTCCCGCTTCCGCCCGACCGCGGCTTTTGATCGATGCCAGCTTGCTCCGCGTAACCAACGGCTAAAGCGCACGCAATCCGGGCGTCCTCGCCAGATTCGTGTTCCGGCAAAGGAGGTACGAAGATGTCCAGGACTGCCAACCGTCGTTACACGCCCGCCAATGTCCACTTGCCGCGCATTCCCGCGCCCGGTCGCCTGCCGCACCCCTCCTGGCGGCTGGCTGGTGCGGCAGGCGATGCCGAAACGCCACTTTCCGCCGACGATTTCTGGAAGCGCCTTGGCCTTTAAAGGTGTTTTCCTGCAGCAGTGAATTGACCACGATAGCACCATGAAGTCCGCCCTGATCATCCGCCATGTGCCCTATGAAGGGGTCGCCGGGTACCGTGAGCCGATCGAGGCTGCGGGCTATCAGGTCGATCGGATCGATGTGTCGGACCCCGGTTTCGGGTGCATCGATCTGCGTGAGCCCGACTTGCTGATCATGATGGGTGGCCCGATGGGGGTCTATGAAACCGACCGGCACCCGTGGATCGCCTGCCAGATGCGGCGCCTCGCGCTGCGCCTTGAAGCCGACCGGCCGACGCTGGGGGTATGCTTCGGCGCGCAGATGGTGGCGGCAGCCTTGGGCGCGCGGGTCTTTCCGGGTGGGGCCAAGGAAGTCGGCTTTCATCCGGTAACGGTGCACGATACGCAGGGGCCGTTGCGCCATGTCGCCGATACGCCGGTGCTGCACTGGCATGGCGATACGTTCACTCTGCCGCATAACGTCGAACTTTTGGCATCGAGCCATGTCTACGATCATCAGGCATTTCGTCGGGGGGCCAATCTGCTGGCGCTTCAGTTCCATGCCGAAATGGGTGAGGATCCGCGCTTTGACGCATGGATCGAACAGTCACCCGATGATGTCGAGGCGGCAGGGCACACCCCCGATTCGCTGCGTGAAGCCCATGCGGCGCACGGTGCCCGCGCCGCTGCTGCGGGCCGCGCGATGATTGCGGAGTGGCTGCAGGGGCTCGATTAAAGCTCTGAGCGCCAGCGCGTGATGCGCTCGACCGCATCATTCAGCATGGCGGCGGGCTTGCAGTGGCACAACCGCAGGATATGGCGCGGCGCGGCCGGCCCTTCCCACAAGGCGGACAGCGGGATCGAGGCGACGCTTGCCTCGCGCACCAGCCGGTCGGCAAAAGTCGCATCGTCGATCGCGATGCCGCTAGCGGCCAGATCGATGCAGGTGAACCACGTCGCCAAGCCCGGCAGGACGGCAAGTCCGGCGCGGGCAAGTCCTTGGTTGAGTATGGCGCGCGTAGCCGCCCAATCATCGCGCAAACCTTGCACCAGTCCGTCGTCGGCCAGCGCCTCTGCCACCGCGTATTGCAGCATCGGCGGGGTGGTGAAGGTCAGGAACTGGTGCGCCTTGGCCGTCACCGCCGCCAGTTCGGGGGCGGCGACCATCCAGCCAACCTTCCATCCCGTAGCGCCAAAGATCTTGCCCGCAGAGCCGATCTTGATCGTGCGCCCAGCCATGCCGGGTTCGGCCAGCAGCGAGCGGTGCGGCTGGCCGTCGAAACGGACTTGCTCCCAAACCTCGTCGCAAATGGCGATCAGGTCGTGCGCTTGCGCGATCTGCGCCAGCAGCGCCAGTTCGGTGGCTGAGGCGACGGTGCCGGTCGGGTTGAGCGGATCGTTGAACACCAGCGCGCGGGTGCGCGGTGTGATCGCGGCCTCGATCGCGGTGCGTTCCAACTGCCAATGCGGCGGGCGCAAGTTGACGAACACCGGCACGCCGCCAGCCCGCCGAACCAGCGGTGCATAGGCATCGTAGGCGGGTTGGAACAGCAGCACCTCGTCACCCGCTGATACTACCGCAAGGATGGCGGCGGCCACCGCTTCGGTTGCGCCCGAGGTCACGATCACGTGGTCGCGGGTGAGTTCAAGGCCTTGCGTGCGGGCATAGAATGCGGAGACCGCGTCGCGCAGTTCGGGCACGCCAGCCATCGGCGGGTATTGTTGCGAGCGTTCGGCCATCGCGCGCGCCACCGCTGCGGTTAGCGCAAAGGGCGGCGGAGCATCGGGAAAACCTTGGCCCAGATTGATCGCGCCACTTGCGCGCGCCAGCCCCGACATATGTTCGAAGATCGTGGTCGGAAGGGCGGTGTAAACGGGGTTGAGCGCAGCCATCAGCCATGTCTAACCCGTTGGGCTGCGACGGGAAAGGTGGGACCGCGCGATCATTTGACGACAACGCCACCTTTCATCACCAGCGATACCGTGCGCAGCGCCGCCACATCGCGTGTCGGGTCGCCCGGCGTGGCGATCAGGTCAGCCAGCAGGCCTGCGCGGATGGCGCCCAGTTTGTCGGACAGGCGGAAGTGATGGGCGTTGCCCGAAGTCGCCGCGATCAGGACTTGCGCAGGCGCCATGCCGGCCGCCTGCATCAGCTCCATTTCGCGGACATTGGTGCCGTGCGCATAGACGCCGACATCGCCGCCCATGCAGATCGGTGTACCGGCTGCCAGCGCCAACCGGAACGCACGAACGCTTTCCTCGACCATCGCCGGGGCCGGGGTGCTGCCATTCCAGCCGCGATAGCGCGCGATGGCGTCGCCTGCGGCAAGCGTGGGGCAGAACGCGATACTCTTGTCCTTCATCGCGCGGAACAAGGCAGGCGTGCCTTCGTCGCCGTGTTCGATCGTGTCGACGCCCGCCGCGATCGCGCGGGCCATACCTTCGGCGGTGGTGGCGTGGACGGCGACCGGGCGCCCGGCATCGTGCGCGGCGGCGGTGGCGGCGGCTAGTTCCGCGGCGGTGAACGTGGCGCGGGTCGGCTCACCGGGCTGGTAGTGGTAATCGGCATAGAGCTTGATCACGTCGGCCCCGGCGGCGATTTGTAGGCGCACCGCGCTGACCACGCCATCGCTGCCGCTGGCCTCCTGCGCGCCCTGCGGCACCGTCACGCCGGGTTCGAACCCCTTCGGACCGTAGGCGCCGAGCGCCACGATCGCGCGGGTCGCGACCAGCAGGCGCGGTCCGGGCACGATCCCTTGCGCTATCGCCTGACGCAAGCCGACATCGGCAAAGCCCGCCCCCTCGGTGCCCAGGTCGCGCTCGGTGGTGAAGCCTGCCAGCAAGGTCGCGCGCGCCTGTGCGACTGCGCGCGCGGTGCGTAGCGCCAGCGCTTCATGGAGCACTTGGGTGTCCCATGGCACTTCGTTGTAGGGGTGCAGGAACAAGTGCCCATGTCCTTCGATCAGGCCGGGCAACAGCGTTTGCCCGGGCAAGTCGATGACCCTGGCATCGGCTGGAGCCTTGAGGTCAGGGCCGACCGCGATGATCTTTTCGCCATCGACCAGCACCTGCCAGCCTTGATGCGGCGCGGGATCGGTGCCGTCGAACACTTGCGCAGGGCGCAGCAGGATCGGCGCGGCGTGCACGGGACCAGCCCAAGCGGCAGCACATGCCAGCAACAGCGCGCGGATCGGATAGGGGATCATGGGTCAGGCTCCAGCGACGGGTCGTCGTGCAATCGTGGGGCACGATGGCGCTGCGCGTCAAACCCTTCGCTGGCGTTGGTCGATCAGGGACTTGGTCGTTCAGGGTAGGGCCTTGCGAAGAGTCTCGGCCAGCGAATCGAGCGTGCGGATGAGCTGGGGCAACTCGGCGAGATCCTGCTCGCTGGTGCCTGCGGCGGCAACCATGTCGGCGGGAACGCAGGCAATGTCTGCGGCCAGTGTCCGACCCTGCGCGCTCAGGCCGATGCGCACGACCCGCTCGTCGGCCTTGTCGCGTGTGCGCGTGACCAGTCCTGCTGCCTCAAGCCGCTTGAGCAACGGGGTCAGCGTGTTCGATTCGAGGAACAGCAACTCGCACAGTTCGCCCACCGTCCGGTCATCGCGCGCGCGCAGGGCAACGAGCACGAGGTATTGCGGATAGGTCAGTCCGAAGCGGTCAAGGACGTGCTTGTACAGCCGGTTGAACGCCAGTCCCGCAGCATAGATCGAAAAGCACACATAGTCTGCAAACGGGCCGACCGGTGCAGGCGGCGTGTCGGCGGACGCAGCGGCGGGAACCGAAGCGGAGGGTTGGGCGTTGTTCATGCGATGAAGATAAATCGTACACGATCAAATCGCAAGGGATTGACAGACTCGCATCGTCAATCTAGATAAATCGCACACGATCTAATCGTGCAGGATTTATATCGAGCCTACCCGAGGCTCCGACATCTCGAAAGGAAAGCATCATGGCAATTTCCCCCCTCTACACCACCAGCGCCACTGCCACCGGGGGCCGCGATGGCCGCACCCGCACCGCAGACGGCTCGATCGATGTCGGACTGGCCGTGCCCAAGGAAATGGGCGGCAACGGACAGGGTAACAATCCCGAGCAGTTGTTTGCCGCCGGCTATGCCGCGTGCTTCCTCAGCGCGATGAAGTTCGTGTCGACGCAGGACAAGAGCCTGGCGCGGGTTCCGGATGACGCCACGGTCACTGCCACTGTCGGCATCGGTCCGCGCGCCGAAGGCGGCTTTGGCCTGACCGTCGCGCTTTCTGCAAATGTGCCCGGAGTGGACAAGGCTGCGGCTGAAGCGCTGGTCGCCGCTGCGCATCAGGCTTGCCCTTACAGCAACGCCACGCGCGGCAACATCGACGTGCAACTGACTGTCGCCTGATCGCGTCGCCTGATCGTGGCGCCTGATCGTGGCGCCTGATCGTGGCGCCTGATCAGGCGCCTCAATCATCGATTGCGAGTGCGGCGGCGCGGATGCACAAGGCAGGGCATGACCCTGTTGCATCCCGCCGCCGAACCGCCTTCCGCGCTGCCCACATCCCGTCCCTCACGACTTTATGTGCTCGTGCTGCTTGCCATTGCCGCAGGCGTGGCGGTGGGTCATTTCGCGCCTTCTGCCGGAGAGGCGCTCAAGCCGCTGGGCGACCTGTTCGTCAAGCTGGTCAAGATGGTGATCGCGCCGGTCATCTTCCTGACATTGTCCACCGGCATCGCCGCGATGCGCGATCTGCGCGCGGTTGGCCGCGTGGCCGGGCGCGCCTTGCTGTATTTTGCGGTGGTATCGTCGCTGGCACTGGTGGTCGGTCTGGTGGTGGCCAATGTTGTCCAGCCGGGCGCGGGGCTGAACATCGATCCTGCCACCCTCGATGCTTCCAAGGTTGGCGAATATACCGCCAAGGCGCACGAGACGACCGTGATCGGCTTCGTCATGGCGATGGTGCCGGATACCTGGTTCTCTGCGCTGACCCAAGGCAACATCCTGCAAGTACTGGTGGTCGCGGTGCTGACCGGCATCGCGCTCGCGCAGGCAGGCGCGCCCGGCCAACGCGTGCTGGCGGTCATGGAGGACGCCTCGGCGGTGGTGTTCCGGCTGGTCGCATTGGTGATGCGTGCAGCGCCGATCGGGGCCTTCGGGGCGATGGCCTTCACCGTGGGCAAGTACGGGCTGGGCAGCCTTGCCAACCTGGCCGCGCTGGTGGCGACGTTCTACCTCACTTCGGCGCTGTTCGTTGTGGTCGTGCTGGGGCTGGTCGGCTGGTTGACCGGCTTCTCGATCCTGCGGCTGATCGCCTACTTGCGCGAGGAACTGCTGCTGGTGCTGGGTACGTCCTCGTCTGAAAGCGCTTTGCCAGCGCTGATCGAGAAGATGGAGCGCGCCGGTTGTCCCAAGGCGGTGGTCGGCTTGGTGGTGCCCACCGGCTACAGCTTCAATCTGGATGGGACCAATATCTACATGACGCTGGCGGCGCTGTTCATCGCGCAAGCCTGCAACGTTCACCTGACATTCGGGCAAGAGGCGCTGCTGCTGGGCGTGGCAATGCTCTCGTCAAAAGGCGCGGCAGGCATCACCGGCGCGGGCTTCATCACGCTGGCTGCAACGCTGTCGATCGTGCCGGCGGTGCCGGTGGCGGGCATGGCGCTGATCCTCGGGGTCGACCGGTTCATGTCCGAATGCCGCAGCCTGACCAACTTCATCGGCAATGCCGTCGCCACCATCGTCGTGGCCCGCTGGGAAGGGACGCTCGACCGCGCGCAATTGGACGCGGCGCTGACGGGCCGAACTTAGGGGGCCGAACTTAGCGGGCCTAGTTCACGCCGCCTAAGTTGCGGGGCCTAGGTTGCGGGGCCGAGGTATTCGCGGCCAGTCACGCGGGTGGGCACGCCTTGATACGCGACGCCGGGCAGCAGGTGTTCCTGCTTCATCACCACGCTGTGCGCGCCGACGTGTGCCCGTTCTCCGATCACGGCGCCATAAAGGGGCACTACCCCATGCGCAACGGTCGCGCCCGCGCGGATGCGAACCTTGTCGACCTTGAGCACACGATCTTCGAAAGTGTGCGCCTGAAACATTGCCGACACCGTGGCGCCATCGCCGACTTCGATCATGTCGGGATCGACGACCTGCGCGAACAACGGGCCGAGTACGGCGCGCTTGCCGATCTTCAGGCCCATGGCGCGCAGGAACTGCGGCAACAGGAACGTTCCGTCGAGCCGCCGCAGGATGGTCGTGGCATAGCGTGCCCATGCGACGTAGACGAAGTCCCAGCGGCTGCACCAGCATGACCACAAGGCGTGCTGGCCCGGTTTGACCCGGCCGATCAGGAGCCATTTCAACGCCAGTACCGCGCCGCACAGCACCACCAGCGGAAACAGCGTGGCCGACGGAATGACCACCAGATCGTATTCTGCCGGGCTCGTGTTTTGCGCTGCGCTGACCAGCCAGGCGTACCATTGCGCGCTCAACAGCAGCGGCAAGACGGGCAGGGCAAAGCGCAGTGCCTCCCAGAACACCCGGTTCCAGTAGCGGAGCGGGCCGGGATCGTGCGTCAGGCTGCGGTCGACTTCCACGACTTCGCGGCGGGGAAGGTCGAAACTGGGATGGCCGAAGCGCGACTGTCCTTGCGAGATCAGCATCGGGTCGGCCACGGTGGCGATGCCGATCAGGATGTCGGACGGCAGCGTGACGCCAGGCGGGATCACCGCGTGATTGCCAAGAAACGTGTTGCGCCCGAGCGTGACGTGCCCAAGCGTGGCGTGACCCTGCCTGACCCATGCGCCACCAAGATAGATGCCGTCGGCAAAGAACGTTCCTTCGCCGATCTCGACCAGTTCGGGCACGACGTCGAGGATCGTGCTGATCTCGCAATCGCGGCCCAGCTTCATCCCCGCCAGCCGCAACCAGCCGCGCCAGAACATCGTGCCGGTAAGCCATTCGCCCGAAACCGACAGCAGGCCGCTTTTCAGCCAGACGCGCAGGAAGGCGATGCTCCAGCGGTCTATCACGCCCGCCTCGACGCGGCCCATCAGGCGCATCACCACTGCCGTCCAAGCCAGCGTCAGCGGCAGGCCGAGCACGGTCCAGCCGATCATCAGCAGGGCGGTCCGGCTGGTCAGATCGGGGTGGTAGAACCACCGCCAGACCGCTTCGTAACCGACGCCCGCCAGCGCGAACGCAGCCAGCCCGGCAAGTTGTGCGGGCAGGGCGACGATCGCACCCAGCACGGCCTCGCTCAAAAAGACCAGCGCATCCCAAGCCAATGGCGACAGGCGGCGGCCGGGTTGATCAAGCGCGGGGGCAGGTTGCGACAGGCCGATTCGCCGCGCGGGCACGCCGTCCCACAACTCGCCTGCAGGAATGTTCTGACCGGGGTTGAGTACCGACAGCGCGGTCAGTTCCGCGCCCGCCCCGATGCTGCAGTGGCCCGAGACACCGGCGCGCACCTGCAATGTTGCCCCAGCCTCAAGCGTGATCGGTCCGATAACCAGATCGCCCCGGTCGAGTTCGGTCAGACTGATCTGCGCGCCTTGCCCGAGGGACACGTTATCGCCGATGTCGAGCAGATCCCAGCCTCCGCGCGCCAATTCGACATCGCGATGGATATGCACACCGCGTCCGATCCGGGCACCCAGCGCGCGCAGCGCGACCTGCTGCAACTGCGTACCCTGCAACAGCGGCCACGGCACCAGCCGCGCGGTTTGCTGCACGACCCAATGGCGCAGGTAATAGGCCGACCACACCGGCGTGCGGATCGCACGATAATGGCCGATGACCAGCCGCTTCACCGCAACCGCGACTACGATCGAGAACGGCACATAGGCGGCGGTCGCGACCAGTGCGAGCAGCGGCGCCAGCATGAGGAAAGGTACCAGCCCCATCCCGCCGTACAGCAGCGGCACGATGCGGAACGCGGCAAACCACGCCGCCCAGCCCGCCACGATGACTTCTCCGGCCAGCCAGCTCAGTTGGACCAGATTGGCCAGCCATGGCCGTGCCTGTCCTTCGCGCACAAGTTCGCGCGTCGGATCGGTCGCAGCGGCCGTGCCATCGGGCGCCAGCAGGGCGAGTGCGCGCGGGCTGCGCGCTTCGTAGATGTCGCTGACGGTGATCCATGCGGTGCGCGGATCGTCGCGCAGCAGGGTCACCAGCATGGCCGCACTGAGCGAATCGCCACCCAGATCGACGAAGAAGTCATCGGTCACCGAAACCACGTCGCGCCGCAGGATATCGGCATAACCGGCACTCAGCAGCGCTTCCATCGCGCTTGCGGGAGCAACCATATCGCGTTGCAGCGCGGTGCCGCCGGGGCCAAGCAGCGGCAATGCCTTGCGGTTCAGCTTGCCGCTGACCGAGGTTGGCAGTGCGTCAAGCAGCCCGATCCGGCCGGGCACCATGTAGGCAGGCAGGGTGGTAGCAAGAACGCTGCGCAGATCGTCCCCGGCGGGGGCAGACGTGGCGGTTTCGGGCACGATGAACGCGACGAGTTCCGCCGTCGCCCCTTCGCCCTGCAGTGTGCAGGCGGCAGCGCGCACGCCGTCGATGGCGGCAAGGCGCGCCTCGATCTCGCCCAGTTCGATGCGATAGCCGCGCAGCTTGACCTGCGCGTCGATGCGGCCGTGGTAGATCAGGTTGCCGTCGGCATCGTACTCGGCCAGATCGCCGGTGCGGTAGATCAGGCCAAGCTGTGGATGCACGACAAACTTCTCGGCGGTAAGCTCGGGCGCATTGCGATAGCCGCGCGCAAGTCCCGCACCGGCCATGCACAGTTCGCCCTGCACGCCGTCGGGCACTTGTTCGAGCGCGGCGTCGAGCACAAAAGCCGCCATGCCCGGCACCGCCTTGCCGATGGTGATCGGCCTGTCGGGCACGATGTCGCCGCGCACGCACGTGACCGCGCATTCGGTGGGACCGTAGCCGTTGACGAGCCGCCGCCCTGCGCCCCACAAGTCGGCGATATCGCGCGGCAGCGCCTCACCCCCGACATAGAGCAGGCGCAAAGCGGGTAGGGCTTTGGCCGGGTCGGTGCAGCCGGTCGCGCGCAGCAGAGTGGGGGGTGGGCACAGCACGGTTGCGCCTTCGTCGCGCAGCCAGCCGATCAGGTCGGGCCCAAGCCGGGCGGTGGCATCATCCATCACCAGCAGCCGCGCGCCCGAAGCGAATGCCAGCCAGGTTTCCTCGATCGATGAATCGTAGGCGGAGGACGAGCCTTGAACCACGCGATCGGCTTCGGTCAGCGCGAACTCCGCGATGTCCGACCGTATCAGATTGGCGATCTGGCCATGTTCGATCATCACGCCCTTGGGCTTGCCGGTGGTGCCCGAGGTGTAGATCACATACGCCAGCCGGTCATGTGCGAGCGCGAGTTTGGCCGGTGCGGGCGCGCTTTCGTGCGCCTGCGCAACAAGGCCAGCGACATCGAGCACCAGCCCGTCCGGCAGGGTGAGCCCGGCCAACCGCGCCATTCCGACAGCATCGGCAAGCACGGCGATGGGCGCGGCATCTTCGATGATCTCGCGCATCCGCTCGTCAGGAAAGCCCGGATCGAGGCAGGTATAAGCGCCGCCCGCCTTGAGCACGCCGAGTTGTGCGGCAAACAGCAGCGGTGACGTACGTGGGATGAGCAGGGCGACGATTGCCTCGCCACTGCCGATACGTGCGGCAAGATGCCCGGCCAGCGCATCCGACAGCGCGTCAAGCGCCGCGTAAGTCAGGGTCTGGCGTTCAGGTCGGCCGCGACCCGGCGGGATATCAAGCGCGATCTGATCGGGACAGCGTAGCGCCGTGGCGCGGAACAGATCCGGCAGCAGGAATTGCGTAAAGGGACGAGAATCGCTTGCGCTCATCCCGCCCCCCTAGAGTCCCAGCGTTTCGCGTCAATTCCGGCTGTGTCGGCAATGGTGGAGGATTCGCAGCGTCAAGCTGGGTCTGTTGATTTTGCTGGCCGATTTGTGCAGTCGCAATGGCCTTCGCGATTATGCTGTCGCGGCTGCAGCATAGCGTGCAGCAACGTCGCGCTTGGACAATTGCGGCCCCAGCGCCAAGCGCGCGGTCTGCATGGTCTCCCAATCGGCAAGGTCGGCGAGCGGCGGGATGGTGACCGTTTCGCCGCGATCGAGCCCGACCAGCGCAGCATCGACCAGATCATCGACCGCCATCACCATTTCGGAGGGGAAACTGTCGATGTCCTTGCCCGAGCGTTCCCAGATTTCGGTGCGGGTGGCGCCGGGAAGAACGGCTTGCACCTGTACGCCGCTCGAGGCCAGTTCCTGCGCAAGTCCTTGCGACAGGTTGAGGATGAAAGCCTTGGTGGCGCTGTAGGTCGCGTCGAAACTTTCGGGGATCAGTGCCAGCACCGAGGACAAGTTGATGATCGCGCCCGCGCCGGCCGCGCTCAGGCGGATGGCGGCAGCGCGGGCGAGCAGCGAGGGTGCGGTCACATTGAGTGCGATCAGCCGCGCCACTTCGGCTTCGGGCGAGGTGGTCAGCGTACCGGTAAGAGCCATGCCCGCGTTGTTCACTAGAATCCCGAGGTTCGGGGCGTCGGCGATAACCTGGGCGACCAGCGCGAGGTGGGCGGGATCGGTCAGGTCGGCGGGAAGGATATCGATCTTGCGCCCGGTCTCGGCGCGCAGGCGCTCTGCCAGAGCGGTGAGGCGTGCCGCATCGCGCGCGACAAGGATCAGGTCGTGGCCGCGCTTGGCAAGGCGGTCAGCATAGATCGCGCCGATGCCGGCGGATGCGCCGGTGACAAGCGCGGTCGAATGGGCGGGAATGGTCATGATCAATGCTCCTGCTTGCTGACGTTCACGGTGGCGGTAACGGAAAGTCCGGGGCGCAGCGCCGTCAGGCCCGGCTGGCCGCGATCTAGGCGGATGCGCACCGGCACGCGCTGGACGATCTTGGTGAAATTGCCGGTGCCCGGTTCAAATGGAAGTAGCGCAAAGGTTGACGCCGAACCCGGGGCAAGACTGTCCACCTGACCCGTCAGGGTGGTGCTGCCCAGCGCGTCGACCCGCACGGTGGCATGCTGGCCGGGGCGCATGTGGCGGGTCTGGGTTTCCTTGAAATTGGCGGTGACATAGATGCCGCCGAGCGGCACCAGCGTCAGCGCGCGCGTGCCCGGTTGCACATAGTCGCCCACCCGCAACTGGCGGTTGGCCACGACTCCGTCGACGGGTGCCGCGATAAGGGTATGGCGCAAGTCCTGCCCGGCCAGATCGAGCGCAGCGTGTGCCCGCGCTTCTCCAGCCTGTGCGCTTTCCAATGCCGCGCGCAAGTCGGCGCGCCTTGCCAGCGTGACCGCTGCCTGCCGCCGGGCCACGTCGAGTTCTGCGCGCGCGCGCGCCAGTCCCTGCTGTGCGCCGATGGCGGCGGTGCGATAGCCTTGCGCATCGCGTTCGGCCACCGCGCCGGTCGATACCAGCGCGGCATAGCGCCGATTGTCCGCGTCGGCATTGGTGGCTGAGGCTTCCCCTGCGCGAATCGTGGTCGCCGCCGCAGTGATCTGCGCTGCGGCTACCGCTTCTTCGCTACCTTGACGAGCAAGTGCGGCTTGGGCGGCGGCAACGGCCGCGCGGGCATTGGCCAGATCGGCCTGCGCGGCGGCGTGGCGCGCGGAAAACTCTTCCGCATCGATCCTGAGCAGAGGCTGCCCGGCACGAACCGACTGGTTCTCCGCCACCAGTACCTGACTGACAAAGCCCTTCACGCGCGGGGCGACCGTTGTCGAATCGGCCGCCAGATAGGCGTCGTCGGTCGATTGGCTGGCTGGTTCCGCCAATATCCAGACGGCCCCGGCACCCGCAACAAGCAGCGCCACACCGGCAGCAAGCGTGCCACGCCCGATCCGACGGCGAGCTGCGGGCGCCTCGTCATTCGCGGTTTCGGTTCGATGTGCGGTGTCTGGGGCATCTTGCGCCATGGGAAAGCCTCTTGCTGCAATGACGATCATCATATATATGTCGTCCATCATATGTCTAGAGGGATATTTCCGATGCGCCTGACCCGGTTGTCCGCGCTTGGCCAAGATTGGTCCGCCGACCCAGAGGCGATGCCCACGCCGCGCAAATTCCTGATTTTCGGACTGATGGCGTTTGGTCAGTTTCTCGCCCTGTTCGACATTCAGATCGTGTCCGCTTCGCAGCGCGATGTTGCTGCCGGGCTGGCGGCGGGCGGGGACGAGATCAGTTGGGTGCAGACCGCCTATCTGATGGCGGAACTGGTGATGATCCCGCTGTCGGGCTTTCTGGCGCGTGCCTTGTCCACCCGCTGGCTGTTCGTCGCGTCCTGCGCGATGTTCACGCTGTCCAGTCTGCTGTGCGGCCTGTCATGGTCGATCGGCTCGATGATCGCTTTCCGCGCCCTGCAGGGCTTTACCGGCGGGGCGATGGTGCCGCTGGTGTTCGCAGTGGGGTTCCGGCTGTTCACCGGCAAGGAGCGGGCGCTGATCCCCGCCATCCTCGGCACGGTCAGCGTGCTGGCGCCCGCGCTCGGACCGTCGGCCGGGGGGCTGATCACCGAAGCGCTCGACTGGCGCTGGCTGTTCTTCGTCAATGTGCTGCCCGGCCTTGCCATCGCGTCGGCCTGCGCGGTCCTGCTGCGCATCGATCATGCCGATCCGGCGATGCTGCGCCGGATCGACTGGCCGCATTTCGTGTCGATGGCGGTGTTTCTGGCGGGCCTTGAGTACGTGCTTGAAGAAGGGCCGCGCCACGACTGGCTGGGGGACCAGACCATCGCGATCGCCGCCTGGACAGCGCTTGTCGGCTTCGTTCTGTTCATGGAGCGAGCGCTGTTTTCGCCGAGCCCGGTAGTCTCTTTGCGCCCGTTCCGCCGACCGCTGTTCGCCTTTGCCTGCTTGTTCAACCTGGTAATCGGCTTTGGCATGTACGCCTCGATCTACCTTGTGCCGGTCTATCTGGCGCAAGTGCGCGGCTTCAGCGCGCTGCAGATCGGACAGACGGTGTTCGTGGTTGGCGCGGCGCAACTGGCCTCGACCGTGGTGGCTGCCAGCCTGTCGCAGCGGATCGATGTGCGCTGGATGATCGCGGTCGGCCTTTCGCTGTTTGCCTACAGCCTGTGGATGACGTCCTCGATCACCAGTCAGTGGGGCTTTTATGAACTGCTGATGCCGCAGCTGGTGCGCGGATTTGCCCTGATGTTGTGCATCGTGCCTGCGGTGAACATGGCGTTGAGCGGGGTTGCGCCGCAGGATCTTGGCGCGGCCTCGGGTCTGTTCAACCTGATGCGCAATCTGGGCGGGGCGATCGGTATCGCCGTGGTCAACAGCTGGCTGATGGACGACACGCGCATTGCCGCTGCGCGCCTGTCCGAGGCGCTTGGCCATTCGGGCCGCGCCGCAGGCGATGCGCTGTCCACGCTGGCCGCGCGAATGAGCACGGTCAGCCCCGATCCTGACCACGCCAGCGCGCTCGCTTCGGCCACGCTGGGCCGACTGGTCGGGCGCGAGGCGCTGGCCATGGGCTTTGACGACGTTTTCCGCGTGATGGCGTGGATGTTCATCGGCGCGCTCGTGCTCGTGCCCTTTTGCAGGCTGATGCCCGGAGCGCCACCGCCGCCGCCCGATGCGGCTCATTGATGGAGATGACCATGCGTTTTTCGATGTCGACCAAGGCCATGCTGCCGGTCCTGGCAGTTCTGGCGGTGGCGGGCACACCAGCCCATGCCGCGTCGCCCTCAGGTCCGGCGACGCCGTGGTGGCACGCCTTTCACGACGCCACGCTGGACGAGGCGGTGGATCGCGCGCTGGCTGGCAATCTTGACCTTGCCGCCGCCGCCGCCCGCATCGAGCAGGCGCGTGCCATGGCCAAGAGCGCAGGCGCCGCGCTGCTGCCCTCGGTCACGTTGGGTGCCTCTGCCGAAGCAGCCAGCCAGTCGCTGAATACGCCGTTTGGCGCGGTTTCGCAGGCGTTGGGCCTGTCGCGGGGATACGATCTGTATCAGGTCGGTCCTTCGGCCCAGTGGGAGATCGACTTGTTCGGCGGGCTGTCGGCCCGCCGCCGGTCAAGTCTGGCGCAGGCAGGCGCCACGGTGGCCGAGGCAGATGCAGCGCGGCTGGCTGTGGTGGCCGAAACGGCTGACACCTATCTGCGACTGCGCGGGTTGCAGGCGCGGCTGGACTTTGCTCGCCAGCAGCAGAAGCTCAGCGCCGATCTTGCGGCGCTGGTGCGCCAGCGCGCCGGACAAGGTTTGGCCAGCGACCATGACGCCAACCGCGCCGAAGCCGCCAGCGCTGCCGCCTCTGCCGCGATTTCGCCTCTGCGCAGCGCGATTGCGGTCGAGATCGATCGGCTGGGCGTGCTGACGGCAGGCGATGCAGCATGGCGCGACCGCTTGCAGGTGGCAGGCGAGATTCCTGCCGCGCTGGAGCCAGCGCTCGATGCCGATCCGGCGCGGCTGATGCGCCGTCGCCCGGACCTTGCCGCCGCCGAACAGCGGGTGCAGGCCGCTCGCGCCAATGTCGGGGCCGCCCGGTCGGAGTACTACCCGCATCTCTCGCTGGGCGGGTTGATCGGCCTGGCCAGCCTTGGCACCGCGTCGCTGACATCAGGCGATGCGGTTACCGCGCAGGGCGGGGCGACGCTGCGCTGGCGCTTGTTCGATTTCGGCCGGGTCGATGCCGAAGTGGCCAGCGCGCGCGGGCGCGAGCATGAGGTGCTAGCGCTGTGGCGGCAGGCCGCGCTGAGTGCGAGTGCGGAAGTCGCCGATGCCATCGCGGCGCTGGCCGAAGGGCGAAACGAACAGGCCGAACTGTTGCGACAAGTGGCGCTGTTGACCAAGGCGCGCGATCAGGCGCGGGCCGCCTATCGCGAGGGCGCGATCGCATTGATGGATGTGCTGACGGCTGATGCGGCGCTGGTTACGGCCACCGACCGGTTGACCGCCAATCGCGCGGGCCTTGCGCGGGCCTCGGTTGCCGCAGTACGCGCGATGGGCGGCGGATATGGAAGCGAGGGTACCGATCATGGCTGACAAGAGTGCCCACAAGGCCAAAGTGCGGGCGCGCATCCTCGACGAAGCCGCCGCCGCGCTGCGCAGTGGCGGAACCGAGGGGCTGAGCGTCGCCAACCTGATGAAGCGCGCCGGGCTGACCCATGGCGGCTTCTATGCGCATTTCGAGAACCGCGACGATCTCGTGGCGCATGCGGTCGAACGCATGTTCGAGGACAGCGCGGGCCTGTTCACACGGCTTCTGCCGTCAGGGGCTGGCCCGGCCGAACTTGGCGCACTGGTGGACAGTTACCTGTCCGAAGCCGCGATGCGGCGACACGATCGCGGGTGTCCCTTGCCCTGGCTTGCGGGCGAGGTGCCGCGTATGCCGCCCGCAGCACAAGCGCGCTTCCGCCAAGGCATCGACCGGATGCGTTCGGCCATCGCAAGCGTGTTGCAGGCCAACGGGGTTGCGGAAGGGCAGGCGCAGGCCAGCGCGGCCTCGGCCGTTGCGGAGATGGTCGGCGCCATGGCGCTGGCCCGCGCGATGGGCGAGGGCGAGGATGCGGTTGCCATGCTTGCCGATGCGCGACGGGCGATCAGTCAGCGGCTTGGGGCAACGCCGTCCGGCACCAGCGTTGCAACGCCGATGCCGGGCTGACGCATCCGGACGCGTTATCCGCCCTTGCGCTGGCGTTTCAGCAGCGCGACCTGATCGCTCGCCTGCTTTTCCATCGCGCGCAATTCGTCGATGGTCTGTTCCAGCGCCGCGCGCTGCTTTTCCAACTGAGGCAGGCGCAGGCGGATCTGCGTCAGTAGATGCTGCATTTGGCCAAGTTGGGTGGGATCGGCATCATACAAATCAAGGAAGGCCTTGATCTCGCGGATCGAGAAGCCCAGCCGCTTGCCGCGCAGGATCAACTGCATCCGCGCCACCTCGCGCCGCCGATAGACCCGCGTGTTGCCCACGCGCGCAGGCTCGATCAGTCCCTTGTCCTCATAGAACCGCAAGGTGCGGTGCGTGACGCCAAGCAGCGTCGCCACATCCTGAATGCCTTGCAGCGCGCCATTGTTGCCGTGTTCATCGTCAAGCGGCAGCGCGGTGTCGTCCGTATCGGGCACCGCTGCGTCGTCGCTATGCTGTTGCAGACTGGCTATGGCCTGTTCCCCCGCTTTGTCCTGTTCCCTGCGCAAAGGGACCAGATCGCAATGGATTGATCAAGCGGGATTATGGGTGATGATCCGACATGTTTGGGAAAGGTCGCCATCACGACGCGGCACTGCGCGCACGTTCTTCTTCGACCAGTTCCTTCTTCGACAGCTTGCCCACCATCGTGCGGGGCAGAGCTGCACGGATCTCGACTTCACGCGGAGTTTCGATCTTGCTGAGGTACTGGCCCAGGAACGTGCGGATCTCCTCAGCCGTGGCCGTCTGGCCGTCGTGCAGCTTGACGAACAGCTTGGGGCTTTGCCCGCGATAACGGTCGGGCACGCCGATGGCGATCGCCTCTTCCACCGCCGGGTGGCGATAGGCGGCTTCCTCGATCGTGCGCGGGTAGACGTTGTAGCCGCTGCACAGGATCAGATCCTTCAGCCGGTCGACCAGGAACAGATAGCCGTCTTCGTCAAGATAGCCGATGTCGCCGGTGCGCAGTGCGCCGTCGACAAAAGTCGCGGCGGTCTCGTCGGGCTTGTTCCAGTAACCGGCCATCACTTGCGGCCCGCGCACGCAGACTTCGCCGCGTTCGCCTTGCGGCATGATGCGCTCGGGCGCGTCGGGGTCACGGATTTCGAGCACCGTGCCGGGGAAGGCGGGGCCGCAACTGTTTTCCTTGATGACGCTGCCGTCCACCGGGTTGCAGGCGACGATGGGGGAGGCCTCGGTCAGGCCATAGCCCTCGCACACTTTGCCACCGGTCAGTCGTTCGAAGGTGGTGCGCACATCGAGCGGCAGCGGCGCGCCGCCCGAGATGCAGGCATACAGGCTCGACAGATCGGGCATGCGGTCGGCCGAAAGGGCGTTCATCGCGATGAAGATCGTCGGCACGCCAAAGAACATCGTCGGCTTGGTCCGGCGAATCGTGGCGAGCACCGCGTCCATCTCGAAGCGTGGCAGCATCACCAGTTCAGAGCCGACCCGCACCGAGAAATCGAGCACGGCGGTCAGCGCGAACACGTGGAAGAACGGCAGCACCGCCAGCGTACGCTGGGGGCCGTGCAGCACGTCGCCGACGTGCTCGCGCTGTTGCAGCGCATTGGCGGTGAGGTTGCGGTGTGTCAGCATTGCGCCCTTGGGCGTGCCGGTGGTGCCGCCGGTATATTGCAGCACCGCCAGATCGTCGGGCGTCACCGACACCGGTGCAAACGGCGGTTCGTGGCGCAGCAGTTCGGCATAGCGGACATGGCGTCCATCATTGCGAAACGGCGCGCGTTCGGCCCGCTTGAACAGCCGCCAGCCCAGTGCCTTCAACCGGGGCAGCACGTCGGCCATCTGGCACAGCACGACGCGCTCGACCGAAGTCTTGTCGAGCACGGCCAGCACTTTGGCGTGAATTTCAGCCACATCGGGCACCGCGATCATGCGGGCGCCGGAATCGCGCAAGTGGTGGGTCAACTCGTGCTCGGTATAGAGCGGGTTGAGGTTCACCACCACCGCGCCGATCTTCATCGCTGCGAAGTAGAGCACGATGTAGAAGGGGGTGTTGGGCAGGCACAGCGCCAGCCTGTCGCCCTTGACCAGCCCCTGATCCTGAAGCCCGCGCGCGGCGCGGTCGATCAGGCGGCCGGTCTCTCCCCAGGTCCACTTGCGACCGAGGAAATCCATCCCCGGCCGTTCGGCAAAGTCGCGCACCGTCGCGTCGATCAGTTCACCCAGCACCATCGGTGGTGGTTCGAAGCCAGCAGCAGACTGGTCAGGGCGGGTGATCGAAGCGTCTTGCATGGAGCGGACCTGCCGAACGGTAAGAGGATCTGGGACGGTTGATCAGAAGCGGATGCGGGCTCCAAGCGATGCAATCAGCACGCTGGGCGAACGCACCGTACCGTTGACCAGCACCGGCGTCTGTGCGGGTGTTCCCACATAGGCGGCGGTCGTGCGGTTGATCGCCGCTTCGCTAAGCGTCAGGTAATTCGCCGCCGCGTTGATCTGGATCGCCTTGGTCAGCTGGTGGGTTGCACCAACAGCAAAGGTCCAGCGATCCGAATCGGGAACGCGCGCGTCGCGGTCGGTATCGCGCACCGGCGCAAGGTCACGCTGCACGCCGCCCCGCACCGTCCAGCGCGGGCTGAGCGCCACATCGACACCACCGGCATAGCTCCAGGTGTTGCGATAGTTTTCCGGGATCGCGGTGTTCAGCGGGCTGCCAAGGCGGATCGCATCGAACTTGGCCCAGCCAAAGCGCACGACCTGCCCGTTGAGCGTGATTGCATCGTTCAGCTTGACGCGGCCGCCGAAGCCGAGCTGCCAGGGCGTGGTGAAGCGCGCGTTGGCGGCGATGGTGGCGTTCTTTGCCGCCAGCGGGCCGAGCAACCCGCTGATCACCAGCTGGCCGTCGAGGTGATGGGTGATCGCCGACTTGTAGCTGACGCCAAGGCTGAAACGCGGAGCGACGTATTGCGCGCCCAGCGTATAGCCGACGTCCCAGCCCTTGCCCGAAAGCTGCTGCTGCCCGTCGGGCAGGGCGGCAAGCAGGTTGGGCAGGGCGTTGCCAAGGTTGGCGGTGGTGTGTTCGACGTTGAGCGCCGCACCCAGATTGATCCGGTTGGCCAGTTGCACCGCAACGCTCGGCTGGATGTCGATCGTGCGCAGACGGGTGGTCAACGTGGAATAGCGGGCCCAGCTCGTGGCCGGGTAGCTGGTGGTGAAGTTGTACGGAGCGCTGATGGCAAGGCCCACGGCCAAACCATGGCCCAGACCGTGCGCGATCGCACCTGCCGGAACGACGCCGTTGTCGATCGGGTTGCGGGTGGCATCGCCGCCGACCAGCGCGGGCTTCTGGCCCGGCCGCACGATCAGCGTGCCGTTGTCGACCACGTTGGCGCGTGGGCGGATCGCGGTTGCGCTGATCGCGGCATCGCCGCCTTCAAGGCCACCGATCGCAGCGGGGTTCCACCACAGGCTTTCGACGCCCTGATCGGCGACTTCGCCCGAGTTGGCACGGCCGGTGGCCTTGGTCGATTGTTCCTGAATATAGAACCCTGCGGCCAGCGCGGGGCTGGCCAGCACCGTCAAGGCCGCGCTGGCAAGAATCACGGAAAGGGCGCGGGGGGCGCACTGAAACATTCAAATTCTCCTGGTAATCAATCGCTTGGGTTTAAACGTTGTCGTGGTGGTCAGCGGATGCGCTTCCACACCTGGCTTTTGCACAGTGGCCAGACGATGCAGCCCTTGAGCTTGAGCGTATCGGCATCGCCGATGGTGATCGTGCCGCTGTAGGTGCCGCCATCTTCGGGGTTGTAGACCGAACCGCCGTCCCAGCCGTTCGCGCTGCGGGTAAAGCCGCTGAGCATCAACAGGCCCTTGATCGGGCGGTTGCGCTGGTCTGCGGCCTTGTTGCGAAAATCGCGCATGTCCGGGTTGGTGCGCAAGTTTTCAGAATCGACCAGCCGACCGCAGATCGAACTGCCGCAAGCGGTGATCTCGACCACGCCGTGGCGAGTCGCTGTGGCCCAGCGTCCGATGGCATCCTCAGGCTTTGCGGCGACCGGCGCAGCAACGGCAAGTGACAGGGCAATGGCGATAAGTGATGGAAATGCCTTCATTTTTTATCATCCTCGACCCGAACGGGTGTTCCGGCTTGGAGCACGGTAACAGACCCTGTCCGCCAGTACCAAGACCAGCGACGACTCCGTATATGCATCAGATTTTGATTGACGTATAGGGAAAGTTGGGCACCATTAGGATCAATTGCGGCGGTTCGTCTGATTCCGGTGTCGGCTCGACCTGGAGCGGGGTGTCCGCAGCAACCCGCAAGCCGCCTTCGCGCGTTTGCGAACTGGTTCGCCTGCGGATGGCCGATTGAAGTTTCTGCCCGTCTGTCACTTTTTGTCCGCCTGCCGATTTTGTCCGCCTGCCACTTTTTGTCCGATTGTCATTTCTGAAGGATGCGTGATGCCCCAAGCCGTGATTGCCGGTTATGCCCGTTCGCCGTTCCATCTTGCCGGTAAGGGCGCTCTGGCCCGCACCCGCCCCGATGACCTTGCTGCCAGCGTGGTTAACGCGCTGGTCGCCCGGACCGGGGTCGATCCGCAGGCGATCGAGGATCTGATCGTCGGTTGTGCCTTTCCCGAAGGCGAACAGGGCTTCAACGTCGGGCGCCTGATCGGGCTGATCGCCGGCTTGCCGCAAAGCGTCGGCGGGATGACCGTGAACCGCTTCTGCGGATCGTCGATGAGCTCGGTGCATTATGCCGCCGGCCAGATCGCGCTGGGCGCGGGCGAGGTGTTCATTGCTGCGGGCGTCGAAAGCATGAGCCGGGTGCCGATGATGGGCTTCAACCCGTTGCCCAACCCGGAACTCGCCAAATCGAGCGCGGCTTATATCGGCATGGGTGACACTGCCGAAAACCTTGCCAGCCGCTATGCCATCAGCCGCGCCGCGCAAGAGGAGTTCGCGCTGGAAAGCCAGGCCAAGGCTGCAGCGGCGATCGCAGGCGGACGCCTTGCCGACGAGATCGTGCCGATCGCGACCAAGGCCGGGCTGGTCGACAGCGACGGCTGCCCGCGTCCCGGCACTACGGCTGAGGGTCTCGCCGGGCTCAAGCCCGCGTTCAGCGCCACCGGCACGGTGACGGCGGGCACGTCGTCGCCGCTGACCGACGGCGCCAGCGCGGTGCTGGTGACCAGCGAGGACTATGCCCGCGCCCATGGCCTGCCCATTCTGGCGCGCATCCGCAGCACCGCCATTTCGGGTTGCGGGCCCGAGATCATGGGCATCGGTCCGGTTGAATCGAGCCGCAAGGCGCTGGCCCGTGCAGGGATCACTGTCGCCGACCTCGATGTGATCGAACTGAACGAGGCGTTCGCCAGCCAGTCACTGGCCTGCATCGCCGACCTCGGGCTCGATCGCGCGAAGATCAACCTCGACGGCGGCGCGATTGCGCTCGGCCACCCGCTTGGCGCCACCGGTGCGCGCATCGTCGGCAAGGCTGCTGCGCTGTTGCAGCGTACGGGCGGCCGCTTTGCCCTCGCCACGCAGTGCATCGGCGGCGGGCAGGGCATCGCCACCGTGCTGGAGGCCGTACGATGAGCGCGGCTGCAGCCAATCCAATTCGCAAGGTCTGCGTGATCGGGGCAGGCGTGATGGGCGCCGGCATTGCCGCGCAAGTCGCCAATGCCGGGGTTCCGGTGCTGTTGCTCGATATCGTGCGCGACCCGGCCGACCGCAATGCGGTGGCCGCAGCGGCGCTCGCCCGGCTGAAGAAGGCCGAGCCCGCCGCCTTCATGAGCCCGCGCGCGGCCAAGCTGGTCGAAGTCGGCAATATCGATGACGATCTGGCCCGCGTGGCCGAGTGCGACTGGGTGATCGAGGCGATCATCGAGCGGCTCGACCTCAAGCACGCGCTGTATGAAAAGCTGGAGGCGGTACGCCGTCCGGGCACGGCGGTATCGTCGAACACCTCGACCATCCCGCTGGGCAAGCTGGTCGAAGGGCGCAGCGAAGCCTTTGCGCGCGACTTCCTGATCACCCACTTCTTCAATCCGCCGCGCTACATGCGGCTGATCGAGGTGGTCGCGGGCCCCGCCAGCGACCCCGCATTGGTCGCACGGGTCAGCGCCTTTGCCGATCAGGCATTGGGCAAGACAGTGGTCGCGGCCAAGGACACGCCGGGCTTCCTCGCCAACCGCGTCGGAACGTTCTGGCTGCAGAGCGCGCTCAACGCCGCGATCGAGCTTGGCCTGACGGTCGAAGAAGCCGACGCCATCGCTGGCAAGCCGATGGGCGTGCCCAAGACCGGCGTGTTCGGATTGGTCGATCTGGTCGGTATCGATCTGATGCCCCACCTCAAGGCCAGCCTGACCTCTACGCTTCCGGCTGACGACGCCTATCAGGCGATCGCCATCGACCACCCGCTGATCGACCGGATGATTGCCACCGGCTTCACCGGCCGCAAGGGCAAGGGCGGGTTCTATCGCGTCAACCGTGAAGCCGGAAAGCGCAAGGAAGCGATCGATCTGGCGACCGGCGAATACCGCGCGCAGATCAAGCCCGAAGCGCTGCCGGGCGCCGCGCAAAAGGATCTCAATGCCCTGCTGGCGCTGCCAGGCAAGGCGGGCGCCTATGCCTGGGCGATCCTCGGGCCGACGCTGTCCTATGCCGCATCGTTGTTGCCACAGGCGGCGGACGATATCGTCGCGATCGATGTCGCGATGAAGCTGGGGTACAACTGGAAGTACGGTCCGTTTGAACTGATCGACCGCATCGGCACCGCCGCCCTTGCCGCGCGGCTGAGCGCTGAGGGCAAGCCGGTTCCGGCCATCGTGGAGGTTGCGCAAGGCCGCACGCTCTATCGCATCGAGGGTGGCCAGCGCCAGTTCCTCGGCCTTGACGGGACGTATCACGACGTCGTGCGCCCGGACGGCGTGCTGCTGCTCGAAGATATAAAGCTTACTGCTAAACCGTTGTTGAAGAACGGTTCAGCGGCGCTGTGGGATATCGGTGACGGCGTGGTCTGCCTCGAATTCACGTCGAAGATGAATGCCATCGACGGCGAGATCCTGAAGCTGATCGGCAAGGCGATCCCGCTGGTCGCTGGCGGTTACAAGGCGCTGGTGGTCTATAACGAAGGCAGCGCGTTTTCGGCCGGGGCCAACCTTGGTCTGGCCATGTTCGCGGTCAATATCGCGGCGTGGGGCGAGGTCGAGAAGCTGATCGCCGGTGGGCAGATGGCCTACAAGGCGCTGAAATACGCGCCGTTCCCGGTCGTCGGCGCGCCAGCCGGACTGGCGCTAGGCGGCGGCTGCGAGGTGCTGCTCCACTGCGACGCGGTGCAGGCCCATGCCGAAAGCTACATCGGACTGGTCGAATGCGGTGTCGGACTGGTTCCGGGTTGGGGCGGCTGCGGTGAGATGATCGACCGGCTCTCCAAGCTGCGCGGGTTGCCGCGCGGCCCGGTCCCCGCCGTGGCCAAGGCGTTCGAACTGATCTCGACCGCCACGGTCGCCAAGTCGGCCGCCGATGCGCAGGATCTTGGCTTCCTGCGCGCAACGGACGGCGTGACGATGAACCGCGATCGCTTGCTGGCCGACGCCAAGGCGCGCGCGCTGGCGCTGGTCGAAGGCTATGTCCCGCCCGCTCCGCCGACCTTCCGTCTGCCGGGTGCCGGCGGCAAGGCCGCGATGACGCTGGCGGTCGAAGGCTTCCAGGCGCAGGGCAAGGCGACCGCCTATGACGCGGTGGTGGCCGATGCGCTGGCGACGGTGCTCACTGGTGGTGAGGCTGATCTGGTCGATACCGTGACCGAAGGCGATCTGCTGACGCTCGAACGGCAGGCGTTTCTGCGCCTTGCCCGCAATCCCGGCACGCAAGCCCGCGTCGAGCACATGCTCACCACCGGCAAGCCGCTGCGGAACTGAAGGGAAAACACCATGCAAATCTATTCCGCGCCCATCCGCGACATGCAGTTCGTGGCGCATGAATTGCACACCGACGACGGCTTTGGCGGCTTGCCCGCCTTTGCCGAGATCACGCCCGATCTGGTGGAGGCGGTCCTGACCGAAGGCGCCAAGATCTGCGAGGGCGTGCTGCTGCCGCTCAACCGTTCGGGCGATGAGGAAGGCTGCACGCTCGAAAACGGTGCCGTGCGCACGCCTGCAGGCTTCATCGACGCATGGCGCCAGTTTGCCGATGGTGGCTGGAACGCGCTGGTGCTGCCGACGCAATGGGGCGGGCAGGGCCTACCCGAATCCGTGGGCAAGCTGGTGGAAGAGATGATCTGTGCCACCAACGTCAGCTTCAGCCTGTATCCGGGTCTGACCAACGGGGCGATCGCGGCGATCGATGCCTATGCCTCCGAGGAACTGAAGCAGGCCTATCTGCCCAAGATGGTGGCCGGCGAATGGTCGGGGACGATGTGCCTGACCGAACCGCATTGCGGCACCGATCTGGGGCTGCTGCGCACCCGCGCCGAGCCGCTGAGCGATGGCAGTTATGCCGTTTCGGGCGCCAAGATCTTCATTTCGGCGGGCGATCAGGATCTGACCGGCAACATCGTTCATCTGGTACTGGCGCGTCTGCCCGATGCGCCCAAGGGGGTGAAGGGGATCAGCCTGTTCCTGGTGCCCAAGTTGCTGCCCGATGACGCGGGCAACCCGTCGATCCGCAACGGCGCCACGTGCACCGCGATCGAGCACAAGATGGGGATCAAGGCTTCGGCCACCTGTCAGATGCTGTTCGAGGACGCGAAGGGCTGGCTGGTCGGCCAGCCGCACCGCGGGCTGGAAGCGATGTTCACGATGATGAATGCCGAGCGCGTGGGCGTTGGCATTCAGGGCCTCGGTATCGGCGAGGCGGCCTATCAGTCGGCGGTGTGGTACGCCAAGGACCGCCTGCAGGGCCGTTCGCTGTCGGGCGTGAAGCACCCCGACAAGCCCGCCGATCCGATCATCGTCCATCCCGACGTGCGCCGCATGCTGTTGACGATGCGCGCATGGAACGAGGGATGCCGGGCCATCGCCGGGTGGGTCGCCCGCGCGCTCGATGCTGAAAAGTATGGGGTCGACGCCGAACAGCGCGCCCGTGCGGCCGGGTTCGTCGCGCTGATGACCCCGGTGGTCAAGGCGCTGTTCACCGATCTGGGGCTCGAGAGTGCCAGTCTGGCGGTGCAGGTCTATGGCGGCCATGGCTTCATCCGCGAAAGCGGGGTGGAGCAATACATGCGCGATGCCCGCATCGCGATGCTGTACGAAGGCACCAACGGCATTCAGGCGCTCGATCTGGTCGGGCGCAAGCTGCCTGCCGACATGGGCCGCAACTTGCGCGGCCTGTTCCATCCGATCAGCGCCTTCATCGAGGACAATGCGGGAGACGAGGCGCTCGCCCCGACGATCACCGGCCTCAAGCGCGCGTTCGAGGCGTTGCAAGGTGCGACCGCGATGATCGCCGAGCGCGGGCTTCGCGACCCTGAGGAAGCCGGCGCTGCGGCAACCGATTACCTGCGGCTGATGGGGCTTGTCGCCATGGCCTATTGCTTTGCCAAGTCGGTCAAGGTGGCGCAGGCGCAACTTGCCGCAGGCACCGGCGAAGCCGCGTTCTATACCGCCAAGATCGCCACTGCGCGGTTCTTCTTCGACCGCCTGTTGCCGCAAGCGACAGCGGCTTTCCTTGCCATCAAGGCGGGCAAGGCGTCGATCATGGCGTTCGACGAAGCGGCGTTCTGATCGCCGCAATCCGATACTCGGCGCGGGGTTTCAGACTCCGCGCCGCAGTTCGGCCATAAGGGTCTGGCGGACATGGGCGATGCGTGGATGGCGCAGCGCGCCAGCCGCCCAGACCATGTAATAGGCATTGGCCGTCGGCCCGACCGGTCCTGGTATTTCCTCCAGATCGCCCCGTGCGATCTCTGCGCGGCACAAGTAGGCGGGCATCGCCGTCCAGCCGAAACCGGCGCAAAGCAATCGACGCAAGCCCCGGAAATCCTGTCCGATCACCGCCGGGTTGGGGGTGACACCTTGCAGCCCGTTGTGCGCCAGCCAGCCATCGACCAGCATCCGCTCAAGATTGTAGGCCAGCAGCGGCTCTGCGGCCAGAGCGGTTGCCAGATCGGGCGCGGTGCGCAGCCTTGCCGCAATCGCCGGGGCCGCCACCGCGATCACCGGTTCTTCCCGCACCAGTTCGGTGCGCAGCCGCCGATCCTGTATCGGATAGCCCGACAGGCCAAGATCGCAGTGCCCCTCGGCCAGATTGTGGATCACATCGTCGCGGTCGCCTGCCTGCAGGCGGACCTTCATCTGCGCCATCAGCAAGGGGATCAGCAGCGGCGCGATCACTTCCGAAAGAAAATCGGCGTGCCCGACCAGCCGCACCGCCCCCGCCATTTCCGATGACCGTGCGCGCGCAGCACCAAGCGCTGCTTCGGCAAGGTCAAGCCGGTCGCCGATGTCGGCCGCCAGTTCGTCGGCTGCAGGAGTGGGCGCCATGCCATGCACGCTGCGCAGGAACAACTGGCGCCCCACCGCAGCTTCAAGCGCGGCAATGTGCTGCGAGACGGCAGGCTGGGTGAGGCCGAGCCCGCGCGCCGCTCCGCTGATCGAGCGTTGCCGATAGACTTCGATGAACGTGCGCAGATGAACCAGACTCATAAGTGACACCATAAGAAATTTTATGGTAGTCCGCCATAGCGCTTGGGGGCGCGGTGAGCGCGGTTGCGCTAAGGGCGCGGGATCGGATCGCTGTCACCCCCCCAATCCCGATAGCGGTCTGCCCGACGGCAGGATGGCGCTGGCCCACGAGCGCTGCGTTATCCTGCCGTCTCCACTTATACCTGTGTTGATCTTGTCAGGGTACGCTGCCTGCGCCACGCTGAGCAGAGCCTTGGTGCGGCTGATCGGTAGTCAGGGGGCAAGGACGTTGATTGCGATGCGCTGGGGACCGCCTGCCCTTTATTCCGCGAAGAACGCGGTCGCTGCGCTGGCCGCGCTGGGCATCAGCCTGTCGGTCGGGCTGCCGATGCCGTTCTGGGCGATGTCGACGGTCTATATCACCAGCAATCAGCTTTCGGGTGCGACCCGTTCCAAGGCGTTCTTCCGCGTGATCGGCACGGCCTTGGGCGCGGCGGTGGCGGTGTGGCTGGTTCCGGCGCTGGTCGAATGGCCGTTGCTGTTGTCGCTGGCACTGGCGATGTGGCTGGCGCTGTGCCTGTCGCTCTCGCTGCTCGACCGGTCGCCGCGCGCTTATGTGGTGATGCTGGCGGGGTACACCTGCGCGATCGTGGCGTTTCCCAGCGTCAACCATCCCGAAGCGGTATTCGACACAGCGATCGCCCGCGTCACCGAGATCACGCTGGGCATCGTATGCGCCACACTGACCCACAGCCTGTTCTGGCCGACCTCGGTGGGCGAGCGGCTCGGGCCGAAGCTGTCGGCCTGGCTGGACGATGCGGAGACCTGGCTGGGCGATGCCTTGCAGGGCGATGCCAAGGCCGCGCGCCGCAGCGAGCAGGACCGGCGGCGGCTGGCTGTCGATGCCATGGAATGCATCCTGATGGCCGCGCACGTGCCCTATGACACCTCGCACTGGCGCGAAGCGACCCGCACGGTGCAGGCACTGCTCAACCGCATCCTGTGGCTGTTGCCGCTGCTGTCCGGGCTGGCCGACCGCAGCGCGGTGTTGGGCGACGATCCGTTGCTGGCGCCCGCGCGGGGCAAGGCGATCGCGTGGCTGGCAGGCGACCGGCTGTCGCAGCCGGTGCCCGACTTTCTGGACGGAACCGAGCCGGGCGGTGGGGACGAAGCCGCCGCGCCGCGCGACTGGACCGCCTTGCTGCGTGAAAGCTTCCTCGTCCGGCTGACGCAGGCCTGCCATGTCATCGCCCAATCGCGCCGGTTGCTGGCACACATCGATGACCCGCAAAGGGTTGGCGCTGCCGCGACGGACGATGCGTCCGGCGCGCTCAAGCTGCACAGCGACCCGGTGTTCGCGACGCTGTCGGGCCTTTCCGCCGGGTTTGCGCTGCTGTTGGTCTGTGGTTTCTGGATCGAGACCGGCTGGGCCGATGGCGGCACCGCGGCGGCGATGACCGCGATCTATTGCTGCATGTTCGCGGCCATGGACAACCCGGTGCCCGCGATCATCGCGTTTGGCGGCGCGACCATCGCCAGCGCGCCATTGGCCGGACTGTACTTGTTCTGGTTCTTGCCGCAGGCCGACGGATTTGTCGAACTGACGCTCATGCTGGCGCCCTTGCTGCTGGTCATCGGCATGGTTCAGGCCAGTCCGCGCTGGGGACTGGCGGTTACCGCATTCCTCGTCGGCCTGTGCAGCACGCTGGCCATTCAGGAAACCTTCGATCCCGATTTCGGCCGGTTCCTCAACAGCACTTTGGCGCAGACGCTGGCGATGCTGGTTGCGGCGACGGTCACTGCCCTGTTTCGCAGCGCCGGGGCCGAAGCGGCGGTCACGCGTCTGGTCGGACGGTTGCGCGCCGATCTGGCCGCGCTCGCCAGTGCCACGACGCCGCCCGATCCGGCGGCCACGCTCAGCCGCGCGAGCGACCAGCTTGCCCTGATCACCCAGCGTTTGGGTGCCGACGATCCGCAAGCGGGCGCGGTGCTGCGCGATGTGCGCATCGCGATGAACATTGCCACGCTCCAGCACTTGCGCACCAACGCGGGGCGACCGTTGCGGGTGGCTGTGCTGCGCCTGTTGCGGGATCTGGCCGATCACTTTGCCGCGCGTCGTCCGGTGCTGGCGCCCGCTCCCTTGCCCGCGCGGCTGCTCGCGCGGATCGACAGGGCGCTGCGGCTGGTCAGCGATACCCCGCAAACGACCATTGCGGTCACTGGCGCATTGATCGACAGCGAACCGTCGACGGCCCGTGCCGCGCTGGTGGCTTTGCGCCGCAACCTGTTTCCCGATGCCCCCGCGTTCGATCCGCTTGAACCGGCGCGGCTGAACCGGAGCCTTGGCCGATGAACCCGCAATTCGCGCTTGGCGGCGTGATGGTGGCCAATGCGCCCGCCACCGCGATCATCGCCTTTCTGCTGGCGCTGCTGGTGCACCGGCTGTTCGTGGCCTTGCGCATCTATCGCTGGGTGTGGAACCCGGTGCTGTTCGACATTGCCCTGTTTGTGGTGCTGTGGGCGCTGGTGGCGCTCACGCCTGTTCTGCAAGGAAGCCTGTGATGCCCGTTACGATCAACCCGCGCCTGCGTCAGGGCGTGCAACTGGCCGCCACGACGGGGCTGGTGGTGGCCGCTGCGGTCAGTGGCTACTTTCTGTTCCGGCACTACGAATCCGATCCTTGGACCCGCGATGGCCGGGTTCGCGCCGAAGTGGTGCAGGTGGCCCCAGACGTCAGCGGACTGGTGACGCAAGTGTTCGTGGCGCCCGACCAGCACGTCCACAAGGGCGAGCCGCTGTTCGAAATCGACCCCGCGCGCTTCCGGCTGGCGCTGCGCGATGCCGAAGCCCTGGTCGGCCGGGCCGATGCTGCCGTGGCCCGCGCCAGCGCAGCCATCACCCGCGCCCGCGCTGTCTTGGGCGAAAGCCGCCGCGAAGCTGGCCGCAATCGGTCGCTTGGTGAACTCGTCGCCGCCGAAGTGACCGAGCAGAGCGAGACCAAAGTGGCCGACGGTCAAGCCGCACTGGCCGAGGCGCAGGCCGCGCTGGCCGATGCGCAGGCGCAATCGGCGCAAGCGCGCAATGCCCGCGACGTCGCGCGGCTCAATCTTGCGCGCACCCGCGTTGTGGCGCCGATCGACGGACAGTTGTCCGACATTGCGCTACGCCCGGGCAACTATGTCTCGCCGGGCAAGCCCGTGCTGGCACTGGTCGACGGCGCATCGCTGCGGATCGAAGGCTATTTCGAGGAGACCAAGCTGGGGCACGTCCACCTTGGCCAGCGCGCGACGATCCGGCTGATGGGTGAGGGCAGGGCCCTGGACGGCCACGTTACCTCGATCGCCGGAGCCATTGCCGATCATGACCGAACCGGCAGCACCGACATGTTGCCCGCGATCAATCCCAGCTTCAGCTGGGTGCGGCTGGCGCAGCGTGTGCCGGTGCGGATCGCACTCGACCATCCGCCCGCCGACGTGCGACTGGTCGTTGGCCGTACGGCCACGGTTACGCTGGCGCAGGAGCCTGCGCGATGAGGCGCAAGCCCTCGGCAGGTCCGTCGGCACGCGTGGCGTTGGCCATGGCGCTGGCATTGGGACTGGCCGGTTGCAAGGCAATGGGGCCGGACTATCACGTGCCGCCGGGCGCAGCCATGCGCGCTCCCGCCGCGCAGGCACCCTTCCGCGAAGGAACAGGCGCGGTTACAGTCGTTCCGCTGCCGTCGCGTTGGTGGCATCTTTACGATGATCCGGTGCTCGATGCGCTGGAAGAACAGGCGCTGGCGGCCAACACCGACTTGCGCGTCGCCGCCGCCAGCCTGGCGCGCGCGGCCAGCGTTACGGCGATTGCCGAGGGGCAGAAGGAGGTCGATTTCGACGCTGAACTGGGGGCGCAGCGGGCGCGCCTTTCGGCCGAGTCCTATCTCAAGAACGAAACGCTGCCGGTATTCAACTTGGGCAATGCCACTGCCGCGATGCGCTATCAGGTGGATCTGTTCGGGCGCATCCGGCGCAGCATAGAGGCGGCACAGGCCGACGAGGAGGCCAGCGCGGCCACTATCGGTGCGGTTCAGGTGACATTGGCGGCCAATGTTGCGCGCGCCTACATCGCGCAATGTGGCGCGGCTGAGGGCCTTGATCTGGCGCGGCGCACGCTGGCTCTGCAAAACAAAGCGCTCGACAGCACGCGCCGCCTTGCCGAAGCCGGGCGTCTTGGCGCCACCGATGTCACGCGGGCGCAAGCGCGTGTGGCGCAGGCCGAGGCGGCACTACCGCAGTGGCAGTCGCGTTCGCGCGCGGCGCTTTATGCGCTGGCCTATCTGATGGGCCGCGCTCCCGCCGAATATCCGCGTGAAGCGGAGCGGTGCAGTGCCATTCCGCAGGCGAGCGCGGCCTTGCCAGTGGGCGATGGCGCTGGGCTGTTGCGCCGCCGTCCCGATGTGCGCATTGCCGAGCGTCAGCTTGCCGCTGCCACCGCGCGGATCGGCGTGGCCACGGCCGATCTGTATCCCCGCATCGGGCTCGGGCTGTCGGCGGGTTCGATCGGCTTGCTCGACGATCTGGGCAAGGGCGTGGCCAATACCTGGAGCCTTGGCGGGCTGATCCGCTGGAGCATTCCCGGCGCCGGTGCTCGCGCAAGGGTCCATGCGGCAAAGGCCGATGCCGATGCCGCGCTTGCCCGGTTTGACGGCACCGTGCTGGCCGCGTTGCGCGAAACCGAGACGGCATTGTCCGGCTATGCGGAGGATCGCAACCGGCTTGTCGCACTGGTCCGCGCGCGACAAGCGGCCGAACAGGGCGCGCAAGAGGCCGCGCGTCTGCGCGCCGCCGGGCGCGCGCCGTTGCTGGCCGACATCGGCGAACGGCAGAGCGCTTTGACCAGTCGCGCCGCCGAACAGGCCGGGCGTGAGGCGGTGGCGCAAGATCAGGTCACGCTGTTCCTCGCGCTTGGCGGGGGATGGGACAGTCCACCGCACCCCGCGCCGTGATCGGGGTGTCATCGGTCCCTGACGTTACCGATTGGCCATGTGGCGTTTGCGGATCAGACTGGGATTGCGCGCGCAGGGGGTAGCCTGCGATAGCGTGTGCAGGGTCGGTCGGGTACCGCCCGGAACGGGGGGCGTGATTACTGTACGCGGTGCCTTGTGGTCTGCTGGTTGTGCGCTCGGCCCGGCCTTGCTGGCGTTGGTCCTGGCGGGCTGCGTGAAGGTGGCGCCGGCACCAGTCGATCTGCCGCGCGCGGCGATGCAGCGATTGCAGACCCCGTTTGACGCAGGCGCGGCCGCTGATCTGGCGCGGACCATCGCACCGACCGCGCCTGTCTCGACAGACCGGCTTGATCGGCTCGTGCTGTTTGCCGCGCTGGTCCAGTCCGATCCGCGCATTGCCGAGGGGCGCCGCGCGGTGGCGGTGGCACAGGCCGATGCGGCGGTGGCGCGCCATGCCAGCGCGCCCACGCTGACGTTGACCACCGAATATGCCAACGACCCGGCAAGCAGTTCACCTTGGCTGCTGGGCGGCGCGCTGGACCTGCCGCTCGATCGGGGCGGGCGGCGCAAGGCGCGGTTGGCGCGGGCCGATCTGGCGGTGCTGCAATCGCGCTTCGATCTGGCCGAAGTGGTCTGGACCGAACGGATGGATCTGGCGCGCGCAGTGATCGCGGCGCAAGTGGCGCAGGCGCAAGCGCCCGTTCTGCAGGATCTGCTCGCGCTGCATGACCGCCAACTCGCCGCGCTTGATGCCGCCGTGGCGCGCGGTGAGCGCGCCGGGCTGGACGTGCTGCCATTCCGCACCGCGCGTGCCCAAGTGGCGCGCCAGTTGGACGATGCGCGTGGCCGGATCGTTCAGGCCCGCGCACAAGTTGCCGGAAAGCTGGGAGTGCCGGTCGCAGCGCTGGGCGAGCGACCGCTCGCGTGGGATGGTTTCGCCGCGCTTGCGGTGATCGCTTCCGTTCCCGTCTTTGCCGCAGAGGATCGGTCGCGCGCCATCGCGGCGCGTGCCAACGTGCTGTCCGCGCTCGCCGCCTATGACCAGACTGAGGCTGATATCGCACTTGAACTGGCCAAGCAGGCACCGGCGCTCAGTATTGGCCCCGGCTATACGTGGGAGCGCGGGCTGGTGAAACTGCCGCTGGCGCTCAACCTTGCGCTGCCCACGTTTGACGGCAATCGCCGCGCCATCGCTGCCGCCGTGGCCCGCCGCGACAAAGCAGCAGCCACGATCACCGCCGCGCTTGCCGATGCAGGCGCCGCGATCGAGGCTGCGCAGGCCGAGTGCCTTGCCGGACGCGCTGCGCTTGCGCGCATTCGCGACGCCGAACTGCCGCAAGCCACGCTTGCCGCACAGCGCGCCGACGCGCGGTTGCAGGCAGGCGCCATCGCGCGGGTGGACTGGACGGCAGCGCGCATCACCGCGCTTGAGGCGCAACTGGCCGCGCTCGATGCGCTTGCCCGCGTCCGTCTGGCCGATGCCGCGCTTGAAGATGCCTTGCACCGCCCGCTCGATGGGCCAGAAACCCTGATCGATCCCCGCCTGCTGGAGAAAGCGTTGTGACCGCTGTTAAGGCCGCAGTTCCGGCGCTTGTCGCTGCCGCCCTGATCGGGGCGGCGGTGGGGGCCTTCGCCTTGCATATGGTGAGTTCGGCCACGCTGGTCACGCCGGTCACCACGGCCGCCCGGCCTGAAGCGGCCGATCCGCTTGACCTTGATGCCAAGTCCAGCGCCGCTGCCGGGATCGGTGTTGCGCCATTGGCTTTGGCGGCAGGCGCGGTTGCGCAGGGACAGGGCACGGGCATCGCCCGCGCGCTCGACCTGTCGCCGCTCGCCGTCATCGCGGCCGAGATCACCGCCGCAACCGCCGCTCGCCAGACCAGCGGGCGCGAACTGGCACGGCTGGAAAGTCTGGCTGGGCAGGATCAAAGCGCATCCCGGCGCGAGGTCGAGGCCGCCCGTGCGCAAGCCGTGGCCGACCGGGCGCGGCTGACGCTGGCCTGCCAGCGCGTGGGGCTCGAATATGGCGCAGGCCTTGGCCAGCTGGGCTGCCGGTCGATCCCCGCCCTTGCGGCAAAGGCGGCCAGCGGCGATCTCGTGCTGTTGCGCATCGACATGCCCGACGGCCCGCCGCCCGCCGGAACGTCCGTGACCGTCGGGGAAGGTGCGCAGGCCGCGCGACTGACCGTGCTCGGCCCTGCCAGCAGCGGCGATGCGCAGTTGCAGACCGCGGGCGTACTGGCGCTGTGGCAAGGGAGCGGCGTCCGCGTGGCCAGCGTGGGCCGGGCCTTGCCCGCCGTCCGCCTTGCTTCCGGTCGGGAACGCGCCCGATCGGCAGAGCTGCTGGTTCCGCGCAGCGCCATCGTCCGCGTCGATGGCGGCCTGTTCGTCTACCGCGCCAAGCCCGGACAGGGGTTTGAACGGATGAGCATCGCTGCGGGCCATGCTGCCGACGCCGGATGGCTGGTGCCTACAGGCGCGCTTCATGCCGGTGACAATGTGGCGGTGCAGGGTGCAGGCACGCTGCTTGGGCTTGAACACGCTGCGCCATCGGCGGCCGATTGAGC
This sequence comes from Novosphingobium sp. FKTRR1, assembly GCF_020404405.1. Taxonomy (GTDB): domain Bacteria; phylum Pseudomonadota; class Alphaproteobacteria; order Sphingomonadales; family Sphingomonadaceae; genus Novosphingobium. Next base: position 190,154 of record NZ_JAIZDA010000006.1, read on the forward strand.
GCGATGCAGGCCACCTCGCTGCTTACCGGCATCGTCCGGCAGTCGTTGCGCCATCCGGTGATGGTGGTGTGCGCCGCGCTGCTGCTGCTCGGCTTCGGCGCGATCGCGCTGCGCGGTGCGGCTTTCGACGTGTTTCCCGATTTCGTTCCTCCGCAGGCGCAAGTACAAGTGGAGGCGCCGGGGTTCACCCCGTTGCAGGTGGAACAGCGCGTCACCCGCCCGCTTGAGGCGGCGATCAATGGCGCCAACGGGGTCGCTGCGGTGCGCTCGCAATCGTTGCAGGGGCTTTCTGCCATCGACGTCATCTTCCGCGAAGGCAGCGATCCCTATCGCGCGCGCCAGCAAGTGGCCGAGGCACTGGCCGATGCTGCCAGCGTGCTGCCCGCAGGCGTCGATGCCCCACGCATCACGCCGCTGACCTCCTCGACGATGGACCTGCTCAAGGTCGGGCTGGTCAGCGACCGGCTGACGCCGATGCAATTGCGCGATCTGGCGTTGTGGACGATCCGGCCGCGTCTGCTGGCGGCGGCCGGAGTGGCGCGGGTCAATGTGTTCGGCGGCGAACAGCGGCGCATCGAAGTGCGCGTGCGGCCGATGGCGCTGCTTGCGCGGGGGCTAACGCCCGGAGACGTCGCTGCTGCCGTGTCGCGCGCGGTGGCTGTCAGTGGTGGCGGATTTGCCGACACCCCCGACCAGCGCATCTTGATCGATCCGGGCGCTGGCTTGCACGGTGCACAGGCCATTGCCGGACTGGTTGTCGCGGCGGGTGCGGGTGGTGGCGCGGTCAAGGTTGCCGACGTGGCCGAGGTGGTTGATGCCGCCGCGCCGCGCTTTGGCGATGCGCTGGTGATGGGGCGGCCGGGCGTGCTGCTGACGATCTCCAGTCAGTACGGCGCGAACACGCTCGATTCCACGCAGGCCGTCGAGGCTGCGCTGGCCGAACTGACCCCGGTGTTGGCCAGACAGGGCGTGCAGGTCTACCCCGCGTTGCACCGCCCGGCCAACTTCATCGCGACCGCGCTGGCCGGTCTTGGCACCGACCTGCTGATCGGCGCCGCGCTGATCGCGCTGGTCCTGCTGGTGTTCCTGCGCCGCCTCCGGGTGGTGCTGATCGCCTTCGTGTCGATCCCGCTGTCGCTGGTGGCGGCTCTGCTGGTACTCGATCTGGCGGGGCAGACGATCAACACGATGACGCTGGGCGGCCTTGCCGTGGCGCTGGGCGTGGTGATCGATGATGCCATCGTCGATATCGAGAACATCGTGCGCCGGTTGCGCGGCGTGACCGAGCCCGCGCAGCGCCGCGCGGTGATCGAGGCGGCTTCGGTCGAGGTGCGCGCACCGGTGGTCTACGCTACCTTCGTGCTGGTGCTGTCGATGGCGCCGGTGATCGCGTTGACCGGATTGCAAGGCGCGTTCTTTGCCCCGTTGGGCGTGGCCTTTGTGCTGGCGACACTGGCGTCGCTGCTGGTTGCGCTGACACTGACCCCCGCGCTGGCATTGCTGTTGCTGGGTGGGGTGGAGCCACCGGCCGAGCCGCGCTTCCTTGAGCATGTCAAGAACGGCCATGCGCGCTGGGTGGAGCGGCTCAGCGCCATGCCGGGTCTTGTCGCTGGTACCGTCGGGGCCATCGGCTTTGCCGCCGCACTGGGCGCCATGGCGTTCGGCAGCGAACTGCTGCCAGCCTTGCGCGAACAGCATTACGTGATCGGCATCAATGGGCCAGCAGGCGCCTCGTTCGACTGGATGCGCGCGGCGGGGCAGCGCCTGTCGGGGCGGCTGCTGGCGATCCCGCAAGTGCTGAGCGTGGAAGAACAGATGGGCCGCGCCGAAGCGGGTGAAGACACCTGGCCGCCCAGTCAGGGGGAGTTTCACGTCCGGCTCAGGCGTGTGAACGCCGCTGGTGAGGATGCCGCACTCGACGCGATCCGTCACGTGCTCGACACGACGCCTGCCATTCGCAGCGAAGTGACGACATTTCTGGGCGACCGCATCAGTGAATCGCTTTCGGGCGAAACCGCGGCGGTATCTGTCGGCATTCACGGCACGGATCTTGATCAGCTTGATCGTGTGGCCGGGCAAGTCGCAATGGTCATCGGCAGGGTGTCTGGCGCAGCCGATGTGCAAGTGGCGACGACGCCTGCCACGCCGATGCTGGGGGTCACGCCCGATCCGGCGCGCATGGCGTTGCACGGTGTCAGCGCCGCCGATGCAGGTGAGGCGGTGCGCGCGACGTTCGCCGGCTTGCCTGCGGGTCAGGTCGGGCTGGCCGACCGCGCCATCGATGTGGTCGTGACCGTGCCGCCCACCTTGCGCCGCGATCCTGAAGCGCTGGGCGATGTGCTGGTGCGTGCCAGCGCGGCGGGTGCAACCGGCAGCGCGGTCCGGCTGGCCGATGTCGCCACGATCGTGCCCGGAAGCGCGCGCTCGGTCATCGCGCACGAAGGTGGCCAGCGCCGACAGGTAGTCACCGCCAATGTTACCGGACGCAGCGTTTCGAACTTCGTCGCCGATGCGCAGTCCGCCATCGCGCGCGACGTGGCGCTGCCGTCCGGCGTCTACCTGTCGTGGGCAGGCGCGGCCGAGGGGCAGGCCGCCGCCACGCGCCAGTTGGAGGGCCACGTCGCGCTGACCGCGATCGCGATGGTCGGCCTGCTGGTGCTGGCGTTCGGTGGTTTGCGCCCGGCGCTGCTGATCCTGGCGGGCATGCCGCTGGCGATGGCGGGCGGCGTGGCGGCGGTGGCGCTCACCGGCGGGGTCGTTTCGCTGGGCGCGCTGGTCGGGTTCATCACGCTGTTCGGCATTTCGGCGCGCAACGCGATCCTGCTCGTCGCCCACGCCGATCACCTTGTCGCAGAAGAAGGCCTGCCATGGTCGTTCGACACGCTGCTGCGCGCGGTGCGCGAGCGCGTGACCCCGATCGTGCTGACCGCGCTGGTCACCGCTTTTGCCCTGCTGCCGCTCGCGCTGGCCAATGGCGAGGCCGGGCGCGAGATTCAGGGACCGATGGCCATCGTCATCCTCGGCGGGCTGGCTTCATCGCTGGTGTTGACGCTGCTGCTGCTACCCGCGCTGGTCTGGCGCTGGCGGCATCGACCCTAAAGCAACGGTCTGCTGCATCGAAAAGCGTTCAGCCCTCGCTGCGGGCGACCATGTCCATGAAATTGCGTGCGGCATCGCGATCGGCCGGGTTCTTGAATGCCACGTCAAGCTCGGGCGCATTGCCCAGGATGTGCATCACCGCCCACATCGCAAAGCGGCGGCCGCGGTCAGTTTCGAGCCCAAAGTCGACCGCCAGCCGTTCCATCCCGATTTCCAGCATCGGCGGGCTGAGCGCTTCGGGCGAAGATGTGCCGAAATAGCGGCGTATCTGGTCATCAAGGTCCAAGTTTGCGTGCTCCAGAAACGCAAACGCGGTATCGGGGCAAGTCCGCAGACCGGCCCCGATACCGCGTCAATATCAACCGTCAGTCCGGGTGTTCACAAGCTGTGATCCCGTCGTCGGACCGGATCAGCCGTTGAGCTTGTCCTTCACCGCCTTGGCGGGAGCGAAAGTCAGCTTGCGCGAAGCGGCGATCTGGATCGTCGCGCCGGTCGAAGGGTTGCGGCCTTCGCGCGCCGGGGTGTCCTTGACCTTGAACTTGCCGAATGCGTTGAGCGAGATTTCCTCACCCTTGGCAGCAGCTTCGGCAATCGCGGCAAACACGGCGTCGACCAGCTTCTTGGCGTCGGCCTTGGTCAGACCCTGGGTGCTAGCGACGGCGTCGGCGAGTTCGGCAGTATTCATGGGAACAGATCCTCCTAGAATTGGACGTGTGACCTAGCTTGGCAAAATGCGCGCGTCCAGCCGGGCAATGTGGCTTAGCGGGCGGTTTTCACCGTTACGGAGGCAAATTGCTTCGAAAATCGTGGAATCGATCGGTTTTTTCGCATGGACAGGCGTCATCGCGCCCGCGCCGGTCACATGAGGCATCCGCCAACCCGGTTGCGGACCGTTTCAGAACAGGGCGGAGTCGAACAGGTCGTCGTCGCTTTGCTCTGCAACCGGGCTGGCAATGTCCGCGCCACCAAGCGCGGTCATGCCGGGCAGCAGGTGTCGGTTGTGGATGATCCGCTCGCTGGCCATGCTGTAGCGCACCCCCAGCCTTTCCAGCAGCCGTTGCAGCACGCCATCGCTGCCCGACAGCGCGCTTGCGGAATGATGGGCCGCTTGCTGCCCCAGTTGCGCCGCCGCGCTGGCCAGCTTGCGGGACAGCGTGGTGCTGACCGACAAGTCGCCGGTGGTTTCGCGCAACAGCCCGACGATCTCGCCCGATTGCTGGTCGACATCCTGCATCGCCTGATCGGCCAGACCCGCGCACGTGTCGATGGCTTCGAGCGCGGCGGTAAGGTCGGCTTCGGCATTCGAACCGCCCGCGTGAATCCGATTGCTTTCAAGCGTCTCGCTGATCGAGCCGAGTTCCTCGGCCGCCGTGTTGACCATTTCGGTAAGCGCGGCAAGGTCTTGCGATGCCGTGCGGATCGCATCGGCGATGACGGCGACCGGCCTGCCGATGCTGGCTTCGCGGCGGGCGCGGATATTGACGTTGATCGCCATGTAATCGACTTCGACGCGCAGATCCTCGACCACCTTGACCCGTTCGCGCAAGGCGTTGACCACGCCAAGTACCACTTCCGAAATGGCCCCGGCCTTGGTGTCCGCAACCTGCAACTGGTGGCTCATCTTGCGGGCATCGGCGATGCAGTCGCCCATCGTGTGCAGGAATGCGCCGCCTGCGGAAATTGCCTGCTCGTTCGCGTTCTTGCCCAGCAATGCATCGCAATCGGGGCCAAGCGCAGTCAAAGCGTCAAGCAACCTGCCGGTTTCATGCGCAAATTCTTGTCCGGCATCCTCAAGCAGAGCGGTCAGCAGCGCAAGAAACCGGCCTTGCGCCGCAGCGGCATCGCTTGCCACCGTGCCTTCGCCGGGGGGCGCCGAAGCGAGTTCGGCCTCCAACATGGCCAGCCCCTCGATCACGTGCTCGATGCGCTGGCGGGCGATGTCGCCGACCTGCAGCGCCCCCAGCGCCTCACCGATCCTGGATTGCAGCGACAGGGCGAGCCCGCGCGTCCTGACCGAAACGGTGCTCATATGCTGTTGGCGGGCCTGCAGCCTTCCGACCTCGGCCACCAGCGTATCGGGCACCGCCGGGATCACCCGCGCGCATTCGTGGGCCAGCACATCGTCGACGCCCTTCATGTCGCGCAAACTGCTTTGCAGCACCCTGACCTGACGCTGGAAATCCTCGACCTGCCGACCGCCATCGACCAGCTTGGCACGCATGTCCTGCGCGAATTCGACGAAATCGTGCTCACCGGCGGCGGCGATCTTGAGGTTGACGGTATAGAACTCGAGCACGGTCAGTACCCGCGCCACCTCCTCGCTCAATCCGCTAAGTCTGGCGATGACCGTGTGCAGCGCTTCGATCCGCGCGGTGCGTTCGGCCTGCCGCTGTGGAGCGGCGCGCATCTGCTCGCCTGCGGTCAGCAGCCGCTTGGCGGCCTTGCCTCCGGTCTCCTCGCCGAAAGCGCCCTCCATCACGTCGAGCCCGCGCAGCACGCTGGCGATCGTCTCGACCAGCCGTCCCAGCGTCATCCCGGCCGGAATGAAGCGATCGTCCAGCGTCGCCACCACCTCCCCGAGGCCAAGATCGCTGCCAGATGGGGTTGCGGCGCCTGGTTCTATCTCGCCGGGCCAGGGCGTTGCGCCAGACGCATCGGGAAAGACTTCATGGCGCATCGACCCGACCTCCTAGCGAACCGAGGCCAGCAGCATTTCGCGCGCGACCGAGCCCAGCGGTATCGCCCGTTCGGCCGCGCCGCGTGCAAGTGCTTCCTTCGGCATGCCGAACACCACCGAAGTCGCTTCGTCCTGCGCCAGCGTGCGGGCTCCCGCTTGCCGCATTTCCAGCAGGCCTTGCGCGCCATCGTCGCCCATGCCGGTAAGGATCACGCCTACCGCATTGCTGCCCGCGACGCGTGCGGCTGACCGAAACAGCACATCGACCGACGGCCGATGGCGTGACACCAGCGGTCCATCGCGCACCGAAACGGTATAGCGCGCGCCCTGCCGGACCAGCATAGTGTGGCGCCCGCCCGGCGCGATCAGGACATGGCCGCGCAGCACGCTGTCGCCGTCGGCGGCCTCCTTGACCCCCACCTCGCACAAGCCGTCGAGCCGCTGAGCGAACGAGCGCGTGAAGGATTCGGGCATGTGCTGGACGATCACGATGCCCGGCGAATTGGCCGGCAGGGCCTGTAGCACTTCGCGCAGGGCCTCGGTCCCTCCGGTCGATGCACCGATGCACACCACCATCTCGGTCGTGCGGCTCATTGCGCGGGCCCCCGGTGCCGGAAGCATGACATCGGCGCTGAGCTTGGCGGTCGGAGCCTGCGGCGCTTGTCCCGAGCGCTTGCGCACCCGCGCGCGGGCAGCCCCTTTGACAACATCGCGGATGCGCTGGTTCTGCTCGGCCAGAAAGTCGGCCACGCCAGCCCTCGGCTTCAGGATCACGTCCACCGCCCCCGCCTCAAGCGCCTGTAGCAGGGTCTCGGAGCCCTCCTCGGTCAGCGATGAACACATCACCACCGGCAGCGGACACTGTGACATCAGGCGGCGCAGGAAGGTGATGCCATCCATCCGCGGCATTTCGACATCGAGCGTGATGACGTCGGGCACCTCGTCGCGGATATAGCGCGCGGCCACGATCGGATCGCTGGCGGCCGCGATCACCTCGATCTCGGGATCTTCGGACAGGATCGTGGTCATCACGTGGCGTACGCTGGCCGAGTCATCGACCACAAGCACCCGGATCTTGCGCTGGCTACCTCCAAACATCACAATTTCCTGAACACGGTGTGGGCGACGGTTTTCAAGGGCAGATCAAGACCGGCGATCGATTCCGAATGGCCCAGGATGAGGTGTCCGCCGACATGAAGCCGGTCGCACAACCGTGTGATCACTTTGGCCTGCGTCAGCTTGTCGAAATAGATCAACACGTTGCGGGCAAAGATGACGTCCATCGGATCGCCCACGGGATAAGCGTCGTCCATCAGGTTGAGCCGCGCGAAGCTGATCCTGCTGCGCAGTTCGGGGACGATGCGCCCCTCTTTGCGGGCGGGGTTGTTGGCCATGCGCACATAGCGCCGGCGCAAGCCCTGCGGGACCGGGTCGAGGCTGGCAGCGGGATAGACCCCCTTGCGGGCCTGTTCGAGCACGTCGGTATCTATATCCGTCGCCAGTATCCGATAATCGAAATCACCGCGGCGTTCGCGAAAATCATCGAGCACCATGGCCAGCGTATAGGCCTCCATGCCGGTCGATGCCGCCGCGCTCCAACAGCGCATGCGACTGTGCCCTCCGGCATGGAACGCGGGCAGGATTTCCTCGCTCAGATAGTCGAAATGGGCGGGCTCGCGGAAGAAATCGGTCTTGTTGGTGGTGACCGCGTTGATGAAGTCGGTCATCGTGTCGGCGTCGGCAAGGCCCGAGGCAATATGCTCGCAATAGTCGTTGAGCGATGCAAAGCCCCCGTCGCGCATCCGCCGCCACAGCCTGCCTTCGATCAGGTGCAGCTTGCTGTCGGGCATCTTGATGCCGGTTTGCGCTTCGATGATGTTGGCAATCTTGCGGAACTGGCGCGGATTGAGCGTGCTGGCGGGATTCGCGGACTGCTTCAGGCCCGCTTGAATGGCGGGGATCTGGATGGCGGCGGGCGCGCGGGCCGGTGATGCGCCAGGGTGCCTGCTCATGCGGCCAGATCGTGGTTGGCACTGAGGATGGCGGTGTCCTCGGTGGTGAGGATGCGGGCGATGTCGACGAGCACGACAAAGCCGTTTTCCTCGCGCACGACGCCGGTGATGTAGTCGCTGTTCCAGCGCATGCCGATGCGCGGGGCAGGTTCCAGCCGCTCGCGTGCAAAGGTGCTGACGACCAGCGCGCGGTCGATCACCAGCCCCAGCAGAAGTGGGCCGGAACCCTGTTGCTGCACTTCAAGGAACAGGATGCGGGTCAACGGGGTGGGCGCTTGCGCGGGCAGACCGAAGCGGCGGCGCAAGTCGATGGTCGGCACACCTTCGCCGCGCACCGAGATCAGGCCGAGCACGTGGTCGGGGGTGCCGGGCAGGCGAAACGGCTCCTGATAGTCGAGGATTTCGCGCACCATCGCCACCGGAATGGCGAAGACTTCCTCGCCGATCCCGAAGGTCACGGCCTGGATTTCGGCAAGGTCGCTCATGCCACCAGTCCGAATTCCTGATCGTCATCGTCCGCGCCGCCCTGATCGAGTTCGAGGGCGAAGCCTTTCACGCGCTCTTTCTGGTCGGCGATCGAGTTGGGCCGGGGCGCTGCGGGCCGGGCGGGGCGCGATGCCGAGGGCTTGGTCCGCACAGTGCCGGTCTGGCGGGTCAAGCCACCGCGTGCCGCTCCTGACCGGGCAGCGCTGCCGCGTGTCGACCGGCTGTCCTGCCCGGTGCGGAAGAAGGCGATGCTCGATTGCAGTTCCTCGGATTGCGAGGACAGTTCCTCGGCGGTGGCGGCGATTTCCTCGGACGATCCGGCGTTCTGCTGGGTGACGGTGTCGAGCTGCTGGATGGCGGTGTTGATCTGGTCGGCGCCGATGTCCTGTTCGCGGCAGGCGACGCTGATTTCCGAGACGAGTTCGGAGGTGCGGCGGATGTCGGGGACCAGCCGGGTGAGCATTTCGCCTGCCTCGGTGGCGGCCTTGACGGTGTCGGTGGACAAGGTGCTGATTTCGGTGGCGGCAACCTGGCTGCGCTCGGCCAGCTTGCGCACTTCGGCAGCGACGACGGCAAAGCCCCGGCCATGTTCCCCGGCGCGCGCGGCCTCGACCGCAGCATTGAGCGCGAGCAGGTCGGTCTGGCGGGCGATTTCCTGAACGATCGAGATCTTCGAGGCGATCACCTGCATGGCCTCGACCGCCTTGGCCACGGCGGCGCCGCTCATTTCGGCATCCTTGGCCGACTGGCGGGCGATCTTCTCGGTCTGCGCGGCGTTGTCGGCGGTCTGCTTGATGTTGCCGGTCATCTCCTCGATCGCGCTCGAAGCCTGTTCCGATGCCGAAGCCTGTTCGGACGCACCTTGCGCCAGCGTCTCGGCCCCCGACGCCATCTGGCTGGCCCCGGTCGACACGTTCTGGGTCGATGCCGTCACATCCTCGATCACGCTGCGCAGGCGGTCGATCATGTTGACCAGCGCAATGCCCAGCCGGTCGTCCTGCGACAGAGGCTGGTGCGTGACCGTCAGATCGCCCTGCGCAATGCTTTCAGCCACCGCTGCCGACTGCCGCAACGATGCGGTCATCTGGTCGAGGTCGCCGATCAGGTCGGCAATCTCGTCGTTGCCGGTTGCTGCGACTTGCTGGTCAAGGTTGCCCAGAGCGACCGCGCGCAGGGCCGTACCGGCGCGGTTCAGGCCGGTGGAAATGGTGCGGATGACCCAGATCGTACCGCCAAGGCCAAGCACCAGCGCGATGATCGCGGTCCCGATCAGCACCATGCGGGCCTGCTCATAAGTCGCTGCCGCAGCCAGTTTGCCTTCGTTGAGATAGCGCTGCTGCAATGCGACGAGCTTGCCGGTGACCGCCGTGATCGCCTGCATCTTGGCGTACTGGACTTGGGTTGCAATCTTCGCAGCCTCGGCATTGCTCGCCGGGGTGTTCTGGATGCCAAGGTCGCGGATCTGCAGGAACGTCGGCTTGAGGTCGGCCCACCGGGTCTTGAGTTCGAGCCACAACGGCTTGCCGTCTTCCGAAGCCAGAGCGATGCCATCGTTCATCTGGCTTTCCATATCCTGCATGGAAGTGTTGATCTGCTCGTTGAACTGGCCGAACGTGCTGGGGTCGGTGTTGACCACGATCGATTGCTGGCTGGCCAGCATCTGCGAGATGTCGGCTTGAATCGTCTGGGCGATCATCGTCCGCCGCACCGGCCCGGCGAGCAGGTCGTCGCTGGACTGGTTCAGCGAGGCAGCCCGGTTGATGCCGATGCCGACGGTGAGCAGCAGCAGGGCAATCAGGACCGAAAATGTGACGGTCAGTTTCAGTTTGATCGTTGCACGCATCGGAGTTCTCGCAGTGGTGGGCCGTCGGGCCGGACAAGGGCGGTGAGGGCAGGTCGTGATCGTGATCAGGGCATGTCGTGGTCAGGGCAGGTCGCGGTTTGTGCTCATGCGGCCAGATCGTGGTTGGCACTGAGGATGGCGGTGTCCTCGGTGGTGAGGATGCGGGCGATGTCGACGAGCACGACAAAGCCGTTTTCCTCGCGCACGACGCCGGTGATGTAGTCGCTGTTCCAGCGCATGCCGATGCGCGGGGCAGGTTCCAGCCGCTCGCGTGCAAAGGTGCTGACGACCAGCGCGCGGTCGATCACCAGCCCCAGCAGAAGTGGGCCGGAACCCTGTTGCTGCACTTCAAGGAACAGGATGCGGGTCAACGGGGTGGGCGCTTGCGCGGGCAGACCGAAGCGGCGGCGCAAGTCGATGGTCGGCACACCTTCGCCGCGCACCGAGATCAGGCCGAGCACGTGGTCGGGGGTGCCGGGCAGGCGAAACGGCTCCTGATAGTCGAGGATTTCGCGCACCATCGCCACCGGAATGGCGAAGACTTCCTCGCCGATCCCGAAGGTCACGGCCTGGATTTCGGCAAGGTCGCTCATGCCACCAGTCCGAATTCCTGATCGTCATCGTCCGCGCCGCCCTGATCGAGTTCGAGGGCGAAGCCTTTCACGCGCTCTTTCTGGTCGGCGATCGAGTTGGGCCGGGGCGCTGCGGGCCGGGCGGGGCGCGATGCCGAGGGCTTGGTCCGCACAGTGCCGGTCTGGCGGGTCAAGCCACCGCGTGCCGCTCCTGACCGGGCAGCGCTGCCGCGTGTCGACCGGCTGTCCTGCCCGGTGCGGAAGAAGGCGATGCTCGATTGCAGTTCCTCGGATTGCGAGGACAGTTCCTCGGCGGTGGCGGCGATTTCCTCGGACGATCCGGCGTTCTGCTGGGTGACGGTGTCGAGCTGCTGGATGGCGGTGTTGATCTGGTCGGCGCCGATGTCCTGTTCGCGGCAGGCGACGCTGATTTCCGAGACGAGTTCGGAGGTGCGGCGGATGTCGGGGACCAGCCGGGTGAGCATTTCGCCTGCCTCGGTGGCGGCCTTGACGGTGTCGGTGGACAAGGTGCTGATTTCGGTGGCGGCAACCTGGCTGCGCTCGGCCAGCTTGCGCACTTCGGCAGCGACGACGGCAAAGCCCCGGCCATGTTCCCCGGCGCGCGCGGCCTCGACCGCAGCATTGAGCGCGAGCAGGTCGGTCTGGCGGGCGATTTCCTGAACGATCGAGATCTTCGAGGCGATCACCTGCATGGCCTCGACCGCCTTGGCCACGGCGGCGCCGCTCATTTCGGCATCCTTGGCCGACTGGCGGGCGATCTTCTCGGTCTGCGCGGCGTTGTCGGCGGTCTGCTTGATGTTGCCGGTCAT
>NZ_JAIZDA010000071.1 GCF_020404405.1 Novosphingobium sp. FKTRR1
CTCCACCACCAACATCCCGATCTCGCCACCTGGAAAACCAGGCAGCCCGCTACACCATCGGAATGAGGGGTCCCTTTTAGACGCCGATCACCCCGCTAACGGGGTCCCTTTTGCACGCCGGTCCACACAGAACTGTCGCAAAACCATTCGATGATTGCCGCGATCCGTGCGCATCATCGGGCGGGCAAACCGATTTTGGCGGAATGCGGCGGTATGCTTTACTGCCTTGATGAGCTCGATGACGGTAAAGGTCACAGCGCGCCGATGCTGAAGCTGATGCCTGGTAAGGGTATCATGCAAGGCCGTCTTGCGGCCCTCGGCTTGCAATCCGTCGAGTTGAATGGCGGCATATTGCGAGGCCACACGTTCCACTATTCTCGGCTCGAAACGACGGTCCGGCGCTATTGCGGCGCACAAGGCACGAAGGGCGCTGAGGGGGAAGCAATCTACCACTGTGGCAGCCTCTGGGCCAGTTACGTACACCTCTATTTTCAGTCCGCCATGTCGGCCGCCGCTTCAATCTTCCGGCCTCGCACAGCCGACGCGACCGGGTCGTGAACTGATTAACAGATGGCAGGAGCTGATGAAGACATCATCAGCCTCGAACGTCCGCTGTGAAAGGCGGCCGCGGCCTTCACCGGATGGCTACCTTTAGGGTCGGTATCGCGGCGCTGTGATTGATGTCGGCCACGCTGTGGAGTGGGGCGTGTTAACTTTCTTTGCTTTGCTCTGGCTAGCTGTGGCAATTTTGCTACCGCTCCGGGCCGCCACGAGCCCGTCGAGGCAATGGCCATCGTGATCGAGCCAGTTCAGCTTTTCAAGCGTCAGCACGGCCGCGAGCAGCTGCTGGAGCGCGATGCTGCTTGCCTTTGCTTCTTGCAAAACCAGAAGCTCCACACTGAAAGCGATCCAAGCAGTGCCAAGGCCAGACCAACGGCGGTGAGGAGCAGCCGATAGGCAAGTCCTCCGACCTTTCCTGCATGCAGGGGATAGGCCATGTTAAATGCCTGTGTACCAGCATGCATCCTGGTTGCGTCACGGTTGCCCAGTAAACGACCGTCAGTGGGATCAAACCACAGCATGGTACGGCCGTTCGGCAACCATTCGGCCGATTGCTTCATGCGAATGGTTATCGGATCGCCCGGCTTTTTCGGAATCGCAAGGATGCGCAATTCGGCAGTCGGAAACGCTTCGTGAGCGATCCTGATGATCGCGTGCCAATCGAGATCACGCGCTAGCGGTCCGACCGCAAATTTCGGAGCTTTTAGATCGGCTTCGATTGCTGCTGGGGAAGAAAGCGGCGCCAGCACGGTACCGGCGACCGGACGGAAGATCATCATCGTGCCAGTGAGCGCCAAAATCAGCAGCACGGGAGTGGCAATTATCCCCAGGTCGCGGTGCTGCATGCGGATGGCGGGGCCGGACATGCGTCGTGGCCAAAGCCGGAACCTGAACGTCCGGCGGGTGCGCCACCATAGTACCGCCCCAGTCACGGCAAAAACGATAGCAGCAAGCCCCGCAACCCCCACGACAGTTTCACCGACATCGCCGGTGAACAAGTGATGGTGCAAGTCGAACAGCCACAGCTCGGGCCGCTCCCATTTGCTCGACCAGCGGGCGATGACCTCACCGCGTTGGGTGGCGTATAGCCCGTGCGCCCCATCCCGTAACTGCACCAAGCCGAAACGGTCGCTGGCGAAAACAAGACTTTCGCCGCCCTTCGCCCCGCCCAGCAACTGTTCTGCGAGCTGGCCGAGCTGGGAGGGATCCGTTACCCGTACGTCCGACGCATGGGGCAGGCTCATCCACTCTTCCTTGTGAACCAGGATCGCGCCGCTCAGCCCAAGGATCGCGAGGATCAGCCCCAGAACTCCACCGCACCAACGGTGCAACAGGTCCATCAGCTTCATCATCTTAGAAGCGGTAGTCCCAGCCCAGCGTGAAGCTGCGCCCTCGGCCAGAAAAATAGAAGGTGTTGTCCGTCGGCCGCTGTGTATCGCTCGCATAGGTGATGTATTGCCGGTCGAACAGGTTCTGCACGCTCAGCGTCAGGGCCCCGGCGCCTGTCTGGTATCGAACGCTGGCATCGGTCAGGGTATACCCGCCGAAATCGTTTCGAGGATCTCGTACCAGCCCCCTGAACTTTCGCGAGAAGTAGACTTGGGTCTGGATGCGCGCCGAGAGCGGCCCCTTGGCATAACTTGCCGCAAAATTGAGTCGGTCCGGCGAAATGTTGGCACCATCAAGATCGGTATCGACGACGTCGTCACCATTGCTGTCGAAGCGTCCCGAAAGATGAGCATAGCCGGTACTGAGCTTCAGACCTTCAATCGGCGTCATGACCGAGAGATTGATCTCGATGCCCTCGATTTTTACACGCTGGCGCTGCACATCGTAGATGCCATCTGGACGGGCGATGAGCAGCTGGCCCTTGTCCGAGGACGACCAGAAATACGTGGCCGATGCATCAAGTGGTCCACGCTTGAGCTCGATGCCAAGCTCGCGATTGTTCGAAACGATCGGGCTGATGTCGAGAAAGGTATCGATATCGACCCCGGAACGGTTCACCGCGCGAGTGATGCGACCGACGTCGGGCACCGTGTATCCTTCGGCGTAGCTGGCATAGGCGCGAATGCCTGGCACCGGTTCGACGATTACGCCACCATTGAGCAACGTATCGGAAAAACGCGGGCTGCCGCCGGCGACCTGCGCGCGATTTGACGTGGCAAGGGTAGTGTAGTCATTGATGGTGATGCGTACATCTTCATGCCGCACCCCGGCAGCAAATCGCAGAACCTTGTCGAACAGGGCGAGGTTTGCCTGGGCGAACGGGGCAAGGCTGCGGAAGTCGGTTGGCGGCACCCACACCCGGTCGGTTGCGATCAAGCGCTGCTCGGTCTTGTCCCAGAGCGCATCGATGCCGACGATGGTGGTCAGCGCCTCAAGGCCGGGGACCGCGCGCTCGTAGCTGATCTTGCCACCATACTTGCGTGAACGGTTCTGCGACTGGTCGAAGAGCGTTCCGACAGGCGCAATGAGCGGGTCCTGGAAGGTTGCTACCGGAGCAATCTCTCCACCGAAGGTGTCGCGACTACGGTTCCAGAACACTTGCGTAATCAGATTGCCGCCCCACAGCGCACTGTCAGTCAACGAAAGGGCAACGCTTTCGGCGCGGTTGGCTGCTGGCACGCCTGGGGGCGTCCCGATCACGGCGCTGGTTGGCAGGTCCCTGAGGCGATCGCCGTTGGCTGCGACATAATCGCCATCGCTCTTGAGTTCGAAGCGGCTGGCGATGAGGTCAAGGCGTGCGCTGTCGCTCAGTGCGTAGCCAAAGCGGCCGAACAGTGAGAGTGTGGCGGTGTCCTGCGTTTCGCCTTGCGTCAGGTTGATGCCGACGCGGCGATCCTCCGCGTCGTAGAAGACGCCTCGGCGTTCGTATGCAGCACCAACGGAGGCGTCGAAGCGCCCGCTCTTGTATTGGACCAGACCCGCGGTCTTGCCGCCAATGCTATCACTCTCAAATCCATCGGCAGCGGTTCCTTGGATCAGAGCGCGACCGCTGATCCCGTCCTGCCTGGGGGCGCCGACGGTAACCTGGTTGACGATGCCGCCGGTGCCACCAATCCCTTGGAGCGCGTTCGACCCGAAGATCAGTTCGACCCGATCGATGAAGAATGCGTCGATCGTGAAGCCGTCGCGACTGCCGTCGCGAAGTGGCGTCGACTGCGGGATACCGTTGATTGCATAGAGCGGAGAGCGACCGCGCAACGTCTCTCCAGCACCTGAAAGCTTCTGCCGCGTTGGCGAAAATGAGGGCGTGAGCGTGGCTACGGCATCTGTCACTGACCCTGATATCGCCACCTGCTGGTCGAGGTCCTCTTTGCCAATCACGTCAACGGTCAAGGGTAGGGCGTTCGCTGGCAAGATTGATCGCGCCGCAGAGACGATGATCTCATCTGAACTCTCTGCTTGGGTCGCGGAATCCTCAGGCTTTGTGGCTTGCTGAGCAAATACAGGAGCGCTCGACAAGCAGGCTGCAGTTGACAGGAGGAGAACGTAGGTTGCGGAATTGGACAAGGGGCTGACCTCGGAATCTGGACGCAGAGCCGGCTAGCAACCTTCCGATGCTAATGCAAGCTATTCGCAATAATGGGTCAACATATTGAGTTTGTCGGCTTTCGGATCCGACAACTGTGTAAAATCGGTCTCAGTCTCACCAAGGTTGACAAGCAATCGAGAAGGTCCACTAGTGACCTAGATTGGGGATAAGAGTTGCGCCGCAGTGGTTTCATCCGAAGCCTGACCAAGTCGCGCCCGTTTTGGGCGAAGGCAGCGATGCTTGTCCTAGCTTTGTCAGCCGTGACGCTCGTCCGTTGGTATATCGATCGGGGCAGGTCCGGCGCGCCCTTTGCGCTTTACTATCCGCTGGTGATTTTGGTCGCTGTTGCGTTCGGCGGCAGATGGGCTGTCGCCGCTGGGGCGTTGTCCAGCCTCTTGTCGGTTGTCCTGTTCGTTGACCCCGCTTTTACGCTCCGGGCTTCGATACCCGATCTGGTTATCCTTAGTCTGTATGCCTTTGGCTGCACGCTTGTCGCCTTTTTCGGGCACCTACTACGAGCTACGATGCGCGAAGCCGACGAGAATGCTGCTGCCTTGAACAGCATCAATCGCGAACTGCATCATCGTTCGCGTAACGTTGCAACGGTGGTGCGTGCCCTGCTGCATCGTGCAAGGAAATCCCAACCGCAAAGCATCCAACTCGACCAGTTCGAGGCTCAGCTAACGGCTTTGTTTGCGGCTAACGAGATACTGAAGTTCGGCATGGCTAAGTCATGCGATCTCAAGGCTCTGGCGCAGGCGGTGCTGCGGCCATTCCCAATCCAGCAAATCAAGTTACTTGGACCGGCTTACGAGGTCCCAGAGCAGGTCGTTACGCGTCTCGCCATGATCCTGCACGAACTGGCCACAAATGCCGTCAAGTATGGAGCCCTGAGCGACGAAGGCGGTCAAGTGGCGATCACCTGGGCCGACAAGAATGGGTTATTGCAGATTGTCTGGCAGGAAACAGGGGGGGCCGCCGGTACAACAGCCCTCTCGCGAAGGGCTGGGCTCCTATCTTCTGAGGCCGGGAGGAGGTCTGAATCACTGACCGGCTGACGCCGGTAGGATCAAGCGGTGGGGCTGAAGCCGTCCTTGTGGCTATGTCGGTCGAGGTAACGCATGATGATGTCATCGGTGATGTTGCCGGATGTGGTCGAGAAGTAGCCGCGCTGCCAGAAGCGTTGGCCCCAATATCGTTTGCGGATGTGCTCGAATTCCTGTTGGAT
>NZ_JAIZDA010000072.1 GCF_020404405.1 Novosphingobium sp. FKTRR1
GATACCGTTCCGTCACCGGCACCGCACGCCTCTCTGGCCAGTCCGCACTCAGCGCAATCCGAGACCTCGTCGACGGACGCTTCGCGGTCGCTTGATCGGCCTCATTGCCAACCACCTGAGCAGTTACGCCAAAGCTGCTGCGTTGATTTGCGGCACCCCAATTGCACTCGTCAGCCTGGTCGATGAAAAGCGCCAGTGGTTCAAGGCCAACGTCGGGTTGACCGGCGTCTCGGAGACACCGCGCAACCTTGCCTTTTGCGCGCATGCCATTCTTGGCGACAGCCTGTTCGAAGTGCCCGATACCACGGTCGATCCGCGCTTTGCGGACAATCCTCTGGTCACCGGCGCTCCCGGCATCCGCTTTTACGCCGGTGCGCCCTTGCGGCTCAGCAGCGGCGAAAAAGTCGGCACGCTGTGCGTGATCGACCATCAAGCGCGCAAGCTGACCGACGGTCAGCGCGAGGCATTGACCCACCTTTCGGCGGTGACCGCCAAGTCGCTGGAAGGTCGCTTCGTGGTCAAGCGACTGCAAACTGCGCTTGATGGATCGCGCTTCAACGAATCCGGGCTGCGGCTGGTCGTCGACAACGCCCCGTCGATGATGGCGTACTGGGACAAGAACCTGAACTGCGTGTTCGCCAATCGCGCATATGAACGCTGGTTTGGTGTCCATTCGGATTCGATTGTCGGAATCAACATCGAGGAATTGCTCGGACCCGAACTGTACGAGCTGAGCAAGCAATACATCGCCGGCGCACTTGCTGGCGAGGTTCAGACATTCGAGCGGGTCATTCCCGGAACCGGCGGGATCAATCGCCACAGTCTGGCCTACTACGTTCCCGACATCGTCGATGGCGAGGTCGTGGGCTTTCTGGTTCAGGTGAGCGACTTGTCCGCGCTCAAGCACGCCGAACAGTCGCTGCAGGAAGCCCAGCGGCTTGGCCATATCGGCAGTTGGGAATGGTCGCCGCAATCCGACAGAACCGTATGGTCGGCCGAACTGTATCGCATAACCGGGCGCGACCCGGCGCTGCCGCCGCCGACCTTTGCCGAACACGGCGAACTGTACACCCCGGAAAGCTGGAAGCTGCTGCAAAATGCGGTGAACCGGGCGCTGCAGCTTGGCGAGCCCTATACCCTTGAGCTGGAGTTCGCGCATCCCGACGGCACTGCCAGATGGCTTGAGGCGCGCGGCGAGGCCCGCTTTGACGCGACACGCTCGACCACCGTCCTGCGCGGGACGGTTCAGGACATCACGCTGCGGCGCAAGCTTGTCGCCGAACTGGCTGAACAGCACGAGTTGCTGCGCGTCACGCTGCAATCGATCGGCGACGCGGTCATCACCACCGATGCCCAGGGGGCAGTGACCTGGCTGAATCCGGTAGCGGCACAGATGGTCGGCTGGTCGTCGGTCCATGCCAAGGGGCGGCCACTGGACGAGGTGTTCTGCGTGGTGGACGAGGAATCGCGGCTACCGTGCATGAGCCCGATCGATCAGGTCATCGGACAAGGCAGGATCACCGGAAAATCTTCCAACACGGTCCTGATTTCGCGCACCGGCAAGGAGTACGACATCCAGACCACCGCTGCGCCGATCCGCAGCGAAGCCGACAAGTTGCTGGGCGTCGTCGTGGTTTTTCACGACGTGACCGAGCAACGCCGCCAAAGCAAGGAAATCACCTATCGCGCGCAGCACGATGCGCTGACCGGTCTGGTCAACCGGGCGGAGTTCGATATCCGGCTGCAACGCGCCCTGCACACGGCAAAGACCAAGGGGCTGGTGCACACCTTGATGTACATCGATCTGGACCAGTTCAAGATCGTCAACGACATGTGCGGCCATGCCGCTGGCGACAGGCTGCTGCAAAATGTCGCCAACCTGCTCAGGGGCGTAGCGCGCGAGCGCGACACGATCGCGCGCCTTGGCGGAGATGAATTCGGGCTTCTGCTCGAACATTGCACGTACGACAACGCGCAGACCGTTGCGCAGCAAATCTGCCACCGGCTCGACGACTCCCGCTTTCTCCACGATGGCAAGCGCTTCAGGATCAGCGCCAGCATCGGCCTGGTGCCGATCGACGCGCATTGGAAAAGCCCGATCGCGATCATGCAGGCCGCCGACCGGTCGTGCTATGCCGCCAAGGAAGCCGGGCGAAACCGCGTGCACGCCTGGTTCGAAAAGGACGAGGCCCTGCTTGCCCGGCAATGCGAAATGCAATGGGCGGCCCGACTGGAAAGCGCCTTCGACGAAGACCGCTTCCGGTTGTATGCGCAGCGGATCGTCCCGCTCGATGGCAGCGGCGGCGGGCATCATCTCGAAGTGCTGCTGCGGCTGGTCGAAAGCGACGGCACCGTTTTTCCGCCGGGCGCGTTTCTGCCTGCCGCCGAGCGGTTCAATCTGGCAACACGGATCGACCGGCTGGTCTTGAGAAAGGTCGTCGAACGGCTGGCCGCGCGCCTCAATCTCTCTGCCTACGAGATGGTCTGCGTCAACATTTCGGGCCAATCCATCGGCGACCGCGCGTTTCACCGCGAGGCCATCAGAATCCTGAGCGCGGCGGGGCCGACGGTATGCCAGCGCATCTGCCTCGAAATCACCGAAACCGTGGCCATCACCAACATGACCGAGGCCCGCGTGTTCATCGAACAGGTCCACCGTCTCGGCGTCCGCATCGCGCTCGACGATTTCGGCGCGGGCGCCGCGACGTTCGGCTATCTCAAATCATTGCCGATCGATGTGCTGAAGATCGACGGCCAGTTCGTGCAGGATCTGATCAGCGATCCCCTGAACGAAGCCGCCATGCGCTGCTTTGTCGACATGGCGCGCATCATGGGAGTCAAGGTCGTGGCCGAATGTGTCGAGACCGAAGCGATCGCCGCGCACCTGACCCAGATGGGCGTGAACTACGGACAGGGGTACTTGTTCCACCGCCCCGAACCGTTCGACAACATCCTGATCTGAACCCGCGCGGGCACGCCACCCTTGCGGGATCAGATCGCCCGAAGTTGACAGAACCGGCCCACGACCGACCGCATCGGCAAACCCGGATATCTCCCGATTTGCCGGGCTCCGGAAGGATGGTGGTGGACAGGGGTGGATTCGAACCACCGTACGCTCTCGCGGGCAGATTTACAGTCTGCTGCCATTAACCACTCGGCCACCTGTCCACACCAGTGCTGCCGGTGCGGGGCGCTAACCCCGTTGTGGCCGTTGTCGGACTGTTGCCCGAAAACGACCGTCCGGCCGAGCGAGGCGCCCCTTTGGCGAAGCATTACTTGCCTGTCAATGGGGCGACTGGCAGAGGGCTATCGATAATTTCGGGCGCCGCAATTTTTCCGCGCGCGCCGCCAACTGCAAAGGTGACAAATGCCAAGCCGTGATCGTTCGGGCGCCCCCCCTCGCAAAGACACTTCGTTGCGCGGCCGCGCCGGCCGCATGCAGGGTGGGCGCGGCTCAGGCCGGGCCAGCACCGGCGCGGTGCGCCTGTGGGGCCGCCACGCGGTCGAGGCAGCACTGACCAACCCCAACCGTACCGCCAAGAAGCTGTGGGGCACGCGTGAGGCCATTCAGGCGCTGCTGGATGACAACGACGCCGAACTTCCCGTCAACCTCCCCGTGGAATACGCGCAGGCCGCCGATCTGGGGCGGCTGGTCGCGCGCGATGCGCCGCATCAGGGACTGGTGCTCGAATGCCTGCCGCTGGACGACGTGGCGCTCGACGATGTTCTGGAAGATTCGGACGGTCGCACGCTGGTGCTGCTCGATCAGGTGACCGACCCGCACAACGTCGGCGCGATCCTGCGTAGCTGTGCGGCGTTCGACGTGGCGGCAGTGATCACGCAGGACCGCCACGCTCCGCTCGAATCGGGGGTTCTGGCCAAGTCGGCCTCTGGCGCGCTCGAGGTGGTGCCGTGGGTCCGCGTGGTCAACCTGAGCCGCGCGCTTGAGGACATTGCCGAGGCCGGATACTGGCGGATCGGCCTTGATGGCGATGGCAAGGCGACGTTCCCTTCGGCGCTGCCGACCGGGCCGGTTGCGCTGGTGCTCGGCGCCGAAGGCGAAGGGCTGCGGCACAATGTCGCGCAGCACTGCGATTCGATCGCGCGGCTGCCAATCGCCTCGGCCGTCGAAAGCCTCAACGTTTCGAACGCGGCGGCCATCGCGCTTTATGCGGTGGCAACGCGCGAGGTTGCCGATGACTGAACGCGGAGTGGCTGGCAAGTTCTTGTAACTATGTATATATTTCCTTGCCTACAAGAACACCAGCTATAGCGTCAGGCCAGTATGCCGTCCCCGGCATTCCGGAAACCGTTCGCTTTCGGCCCGCGCTTTTGCGGCACCAGCGCCGTGCCGGTGTGCTCCTCCATGGCCTTCAGCCAGGCGGGCGAGCCAATCGGGCGGCCGACGCTTTCCGCCTTGCGCAGCGCGGCATAAGTCAGCGCTTCATCCATGGCGACCGATCCGAACCGGCCCTGCCACAGGTGCCCGGTTGTCCGGTGCCGCGCATTGATGAAGCCGGTGTAGCGACGATGGAGATCGCCAAAGGTGCGCCACAGGCCATCTTCGTCCTGCGGACACAGGATCACGTGCACGTGGTTCGGCATCAGGCAACAGGACCACACCTGCACTTGCGCTCGCTCTGCCGCCGCAGCCAACAGATCAAGATAGAACGCGTAGTCCCCATCTTCGAAAAACGTCTGCTGCCGACCGTTCCCGCGCTGGGTAACGTGGTGCGGGATGCCGGGAAGAAAAACGCGAGGCAAGCGTGCCATGAAACGCTATGGCGACAATTCGGCATTTAGTAACGTGTCACCGCAATCTATTTTTGTTCAAAAAATTTAAATAAAGCTTCGCGCAAAATGCTGTGAAGGACAATGCAAACCCCCACTCTATCTGAAAAAAAACAAGTACAATGGATATCGCCACCGACGTCACGAAGTAAATTTCTATAAATATCTTCATCATCAGAAGCATCCGTTTGCAAGACCAAAGCCGCCAAAGATAAAACCCACAGGATCGGTTAGCTCCGCTCCCGTAACTGCTCAGGTGGTTGGCAATGAGGCCGATCAAGCGACCGCGAAGCGTCCGTCGACGAGGTCTCGGATTGCGCTGAGTGCGGACTGGCCAGAGAGGCGTGCGGTGCCGGTGACGGAACGGTATC
>NZ_JAIZDA010000073.1 GCF_020404405.1 Novosphingobium sp. FKTRR1
CCAGCAAGGCGCAGGCGGCCGCCGACTGGATGCACGCCCAGCAGCCCCAGCCTGAGGAGATCGCCGCATGATCCGCGCCCCGAAAATTTGCGGTGGAAGTCACATTAGGGCTGGACTGTCAGGATATGTAGCCGAATTATCCAGCGCCATGCTGGGTGCGGAACTCGGCTTGCCGGTCAAGCATCTCGATCACCATGCCAGCTATATCGATCACTGGCTGACCGTCCTCCGGCAGGACGATCGCGCAATCCTCACCGCTGCTGCCAAGGCGGAGGAAGCGGCGAGCATGCTGTTGCGGCTCGGCGGCCGTGCGGCCGATGTGCCATCGGACGATACGGACAGTGCCAATCCCGACGCGGCATCCGACATCGCGCTCGCGGCCTGACGGAGGGAACCATGGGACGCTCCGTCAGCTACCCGTCCGGTGCGCTGGTCGCCTATCAGGGGCTCGCAATTGACGATGAAGACGAGTGGGAATTCGCCCTCGAATGGCTGCGCGACGATCTGATCGCGCAAGCCCGCCGGGCATTTCCCTCGCTGGAACCGCACGATGGCTGGCGCGGGCGCGAGGACCGGATCCTGCTGCGCAACGGCTACGCCGATTTCGGCCTGTCGATCTACGGCGGCCTTGCCGCGGTATGGATCGTCGAGCGCGACGACAGCCCGTATCACGAAGCCGATCTGCGCCGTCCCCTCCATGAGCTGGCGCAGCACTGGCTCGGCAGCATTGCCGGGCGCTTTGATGATCTGTTCGGCGCGTACGTGTGCCTTGGCCACATGTCGAATGGCGAAGGCGTCTATCGCAAGCGGCATTGACGTTCCGACCACTGCCCAGTGTCCGGGAGGGGAGGGGGCGAGAGTGTGTGAACCCATCGGGAGATCACCCATGTCCAGCAATCCTCTTCCTCCAGCGGACCCTGACCAGGTCCAGCGCGAACGCACCGAACAGATCGCGCGCCTCAACGACGAAACCCGCCAGGGCAAGGCGCGGAGCGCGCGTATCCTGTTCACGCGCGGCGTCGTCGAACTGCTTGCCGAAGGGCAGACCGAGGAGCCTGCGCGCACGGCGCGGGTCATGATCAACCAGGAGCGGCTCATGCGGCAGATCGCCGACGCGTCGATCGATCCGGGTGACGATCCCTACGGCGAACGCGATTTCGGGGTCGTCACCTTTCTCGGTGAACGCCTCTATTGGAAGATCGACGCTTACGCCGACGACGGCAGCTTCTCGTTCGGATCGGACGCCCCCTGGGATGCCTCGGTCACGATCCGGGTCCTGACCGTCCTGCAACCGTGCGAATACTGAACGCGCCTGCGCCTTGCTCGCGCGAGGAGATCCCAACATGACCCGCACCATCGATCTTTCGGGAACGCCGTTCGATGAACCTTGCGCGCAAGTGGGCCGCGATCCCGATGCGCCGGCGCGCAGCCGTCAGGAGGCGCTTGCTTACCGCGCCGCGCTTGTCGCGGTGCTGGGCGTTCCGCCCGAAGATTATGCCCTTGAGGTTGTCGGCAACCCCCACGATTTCGGGACTTATTATACCGTGCGCCTGCGATGTCCTGCGGATGCCGCACTCCACGACGATGCCTACGAGGCGATGGCCGAAAACGGTCTAGCACACTGGCTCGATGCGATGATGCCGGCGCCCTACGACTATGCGCCCGATGGCACGTGGACGGCGATCTGTCCGCACTCGCCCTCGCGCGAAGCGATCGAGCGCGCCCTCATCACGAGCCGCCCGGCCGCCGACGGCACCTTCGCCCTCGACCTGTTCGCCCGCCTGCATGCCAACCTGCGCGCCGGATATCCCGACCACGCGGCGCGGGCGGACCTGCGCATCGCCTGCATCCACGAACAGTCTGGTGCGACCGTGCATTGATGCCTGCAGCGATCCTGAAACTCAGGCGGCCAAGACCCCAGCGGCGGGAGGGAAGCGGGAAGGGGGCGGTCGGCCGGGGCAGGGATGCCCCAGGCCATCACCCCCACGACCCCCGAGCAGCAAGACGGGGTCTTTGCCAAGGAGCACCAGGCAATGAACATCGGCACCATCCAGAGCAATGCGCAGGGTCACCTGAGCGGCTCGCTCGCGACCGTCATGGTCGCCATGACCTTCGCGCTGCGCGAGGTTGAATCGCGCAACGACAAGGCCCCCCGCTTCGAAATCCTCACCCGCAACACCGGCGGCGCTTTCGTGCAGGTCGGCGCCTTGTGGGAGAAGGCGGCGCTCGAGACCGGCGAATGCTACCTGCAGGGACGCATCGACGATCCCTCGCTGACGCGGCCGCTGCCGATCAGCGCGTTCAAGCAGGACGATGGCAGCTACAACGTCGTCTGGTCGCGGCCGCGTGCCCGGCGGCGGGCCGATGCCTTCCCGCCCGCGGGCAACGCCTGACACCTCCCATCCCCTGATCCACCAGACGCCCCGGCCACCTTAAGGCGGTCGGGGCGCTTCATTGAAGGGAAGCACCCATGCTGACCGATTCCGAGCGTTTCGCGTTCCGAACCCACCGAGCGCATGTCCTCGACACCACGGGCAACGCCTACGACGCCTGCCAGGTCGATGAAGCCATCGACAAAGGCCACACGTTGATCGTCCTCGGTGAAGGCGTGGTCGGCCTTGCCTGGGCCTGGCCGGTGGCGGTCACGGCTGAAGCGGGCCACCTCCACAAGATTGCCGATGCCGGCGCCGTGACGCTGACCGACCTCGTGGCGCCGCTCGGCTTCGACGAGGATGACGTGCGCACCGCCATCTCGCTGGCCCGAGCCTTTGGTTTTGCCATCGATCCCGCGTTCGATCGGGTCTGCCCGACCGAGTGACCGCAGCTTCAATCGCGCTGCGAGCCGCTGTGGCTTTCCAACGCGTTTACCGACGCACCATGCGCACGTCCGCGGGCGCGTGATCACCGAAGGACATCCGTCCATGCCCCTTCCTGCGACATTGCGTGCCCGGGTTTCGCCCGAGGCGATCACCAAGGTTACCCGTATCTTCAACGGAACGCTCGGCGACATCTTCAACGAGCTGTTCCAGAACGCGCGCCGCGCCGGCGCGACCACGGTTGCAGTGACCGCGGAACACCTCGAGGATGCCTGCATCGTCACCGTTACCGACGATGGCGCAGGTATCGCCGATCCGGCCGATCTCGTCTCGCTCGGCCAGTCGGACTGGTCGGAGGCTTGCCGCGCGCGCGAAGATCCCGCCGGCATGGGTTTCTTCAGCCTGGCCGGGCTCGACACGCTCGTGCGTTCGGTCAGCGCGCACGCGTCCTTCGCCCTCGCGATCGCCGGCGATGCCTGGACCGGCGAAGCCGATATCGCGGTGCTGCCCTGGGACGGACCTCGCGGGACCAGCATCGCGTTCCATGTCCCACCACAGCGCGACGGCAAGCTCGAGCGTTGTCTCGAAAGCGCCGCGCGCCATTTTCCTCTACCCGTCACGTTCAACGGCGAGGAACTGAAGCGGGTGGATTTCCTCGCAGGCGCGCACAGGATCGTGGAGCGCGAGGGGTATCGCCTCGGCGTCTATCGCAACCGCACGTCGTCCGCAGCCGACACGGTCAATTTCCACGGCGTGACGCTCCGGCACGTCTTGCCTCAGGTGAAGGAAATCCACCACGCGCAGTGGAGCGTGCATGTCGACGTCGTCGATGCGCGCGATCTCGTTCTGGTCCTGCCGGCGCGCAAGGAAATCTACCACAACGCCGCGCTGACGCGGCTCAAAACCCTGTGCCGGGAGGCCATCTATCAGACGATCCTCGCTGAACCCTTCCACCGTCTCAGCCATGCCTCCTGGCTCGAGGCCAACCTGTTCTGCGACGCCTTTCCCGAGGCGATTGCGCAGTTGCCGGCGTGGACGCCGTCTCTGGCGCGTGACAGCTACCGCGATCTTCCCGGCTTCACGGCCATTGCTGCGGACGCAGCCCTCTACGACGACACGGATGCGCTCGATTCCGTGACATTTGCTCGCGCCCTTCAGTTCTCCCGGAACGGCCGGCATGGAGAAATGCATCACTTCGATGCGGCCACGCCGCTGATATTCTACACGCCGATCAATCAATTCATCGGCTACAGCTGGTACGACCGCCTGAATTGCTACGTGCGCACAGGCGAGCGCTTCTGCGAGGCCGATGGCACCGATACCCCACTCGGGAGCGATCCCGGCACCTTGCGGCCCGAGACCATCACGCTGGAACTCAGCGATCAGTTCGGTGGCGGCCTCGACCTGCCGACAGATCTTGCGCTCCTGGAGGGCGATGGCAGCTGGACGGACGTCGACACGGTGCGGATCGCGCTCACGCAACGTTCGCGGCTCGATCCCGGCGATCTCACGGATTACATCATCGATGCCGTCTTCAGCCCTTCTGACGATTCCGATGCGGACAGCTACGATACCCAGGAAACGCGGTTCCGCTACGAGGCCGCCGCGCGCGCCCACGCCATGCTCGAAGATGACGATGCGGCGACGCTCGCGGTGATCCGCATGGTCTTTGCCGATCGCATTGCCTGGCGCATTCCCGCTGGACGGACCTTGCGTCTGTCCTGGTCGATGTCCCGCAAGGAGCTTGTCCTCCTGCCGGAGGCGGACGTCCCGACGTCCGACACGACTGCGCCTGGCGCAATCGCAGGCTGAACCCTTCTTCGCGGCTCCGGCCCCGCAGCCGGCCCCTTTCCTCCCGACACAGGAGATCCCGATGGGATGGCTCTCGATGACCCTGCGCGGCATGGCGCCCCATGCCACTCCCAAGGCCTATCTCGACGACCAGTGCACCTATGCGCCTGACGCGGCGGCGGGTCGGACCGAAGGCTTGCGCGTCCTCAAGTCCACGGTCCGTTCCGGCGCCTACTACGCGGCGTGCCAGAACTATGGGCCGGAGGGCGAGCGCCCGCCCTTTGCCATCATCTGCCTTATCCGCTGGAACCCACGTGCCCGCGATGGATACGTGTTCGCCTACAAGGACAGTGCGCCGTTGCGGCGCTGAAATGGAGTATCAGTGATGATGAGGTAAGTTGAGAATGCCTCTGCTCGCCGGACTAACCTCGGGCCTCACAAGGTCTGAAATCCCGAAAGGGACGGG
>NZ_JAIZDA010000074.1 GCF_020404405.1 Novosphingobium sp. FKTRR1
ATCCAACAGGAATTCGAGCACATCCGCAAACGATATTGGGGCCAACGCTTCTGGCAGCGCGGCTACTTCTCGACCACATCCGGCAACATCACCGATGACATCATCATGCGTTACCTCGACCGACATACCCACAAGGACGGCTTCAGCCCCACCGCTTGATCCTACCGGCGTCAGCCGGTCAGTGATTCAGCCTCAGTGCCGGTGCCGCGCTGATAACGGTGGACGGGTCCAATCGACGCATCTCGACGCCCACCGCTGGCCGCCTCTTCCGAACTTCGGTCTCTACTTATACCTTGCTCCCGGGACTTAGGCCTAACCTGGCGGCGCATCGGCTAGAAGAGAGTGGCATATGGACGATCAAGACCATCGAATGCGCAAACGCGGGACGATCGTCCTGATCGGGTTCCTGCTGGTAGCGGGCTTCTTCCTAATCACCGAGCACACCGCGCACTTTTTCGGCGTGCTGCCCTATCTGATCCTTCTCGCCTGTCCGCTCATGCACCTGTTCATGCACCATGGTCATGGCGGCCATCAACATGGCCACGAGCCCAATCAGCTCCCGACCGGCCTGCCGGCCAATTCCAATGAGCGTGCCGAGGGGGAGTCGCGATGACGCATACCGATTACGGCTATGGCCTGTGGGGCCTCGCTCTGGTCAACGCGGCCGTGTTCATCCTGTTCGCATTCAGCTTCTTCAAGCCGGCGACCAAGCGCGACTGGCGCAGTTTCGGAGCGTTCAGCGCGTTCATCATCGCCCTCTTTGCCGAGATGTATGGTTTCCCGCTGACGATCTTCGTGCTCTCAGGATGGCTGCAATCGCATTTCCCTGGCATCGACTGGTGGAGCCACGACGCCGGCCACCTGCTCGAGATGATGTTCGGTTGGCGCGTCAACCCGCATTTCGGGCCGTTCCACATTGCCAGCTTTGTGTTGATCGGCGCGGGCTTCTGGCTGATCTCGGCCGGCTGGGCGCCACTTCACGCTGCCCAACGCGCTCACAAGCTGGCGACCACAGGAATCTATGCCAAGGTACGCCACCCGCAATATGTCGGGTTCATCCTCGTCATGCTTGGCTTCCTGCTGCAATGGCCGACTCTGCTGACGCTCGCCATGTTCCCGGTGCTCGTGGTGATGTATTTCAGGCTGGCGTGGACCGAAGAAAAGACTGCGCTTGCGGAATTTGGTGAAAGCTACCGCGATTATATGCGCCGCGTCCCCGCGTTCATTCCGCGGTGCAAGCGGGCTCCGGCGGGACCAGCCAGTCTGCAGGTAAGCGCGGCCGACAAACCAGTCCGAGGCGTCAGCGAGCTCGACGCTCCAAAGCGCTAACGCCACGGAAAATCGAGAAATCTTGCTGTTTCTAGGGCGGTAGGTTCTGTCGCTACTCAGCCTCGTGCGAAGGCGCTGACGAATTCCTGCGGGACTTGCCCGAACAATGTGAGAGTAATTTGATGTGTATCGAGTCAGAACGCGCGCCCGATAAAGCAATAAGCCCTGCGACAGCCGATGTCATATTTCAAACTCTTACAGGCCGTTGGGTGCTGCAAATCCTTGTCGCGCTCAGTAGTAGGGAATTACGCTTCACGTCGCTTCGCCGGGAGATCCCCAAGGTTAGTGCCAATGTGCTTACGACGCGTCTAAGGGAACTGGAAGCCGTATTGGCCTGCCACGGGATTTTCATCCAGCCCTGATTAGAGCCGCGGCGGTTGCGGTTATGCCTTTCGGCGCCTTGTTTGCAATGGGGTCAGGCATGCCTGACCCCATTGCAAAGATCGTTTCTGCGTAGCCGGCTGGGGTCTGGTATCCGATCGAGGAGTGGGGGCGGCAGGTATTGTAATCCTCCGCCCACTCCCGGATCACGGCACGGGCATGATCGAGGCCGTGGAACAGCGTCTCGTTGAGCAGCTCGTCCCGCATCCGCCCGTTGAAGGATTCCACGTAACCGTTCTGCATTGGCTTGCCCGGCGCGATGTAGTGCCACTCGATCTCGTGGTCCTTGCACCAGGCCAGGATCGCATTGGCGGTGAACTCGGTGCCGTAGCACATTGGGAAGCGGCTCCTTTGAGGGCCGCGATGCCTTGATGAAGACAAGAGCGCGTAGCGCCCGCCGGCTTCATCAAGGCGGCCATGACCGGCCAGCAGGTCTCTAAAGTGAAGTTGTCGACTCAACCCTTTGGAGACGGACCGACCATGACCAAGCGCAGTTCTACCCCCGCCGACGCCGTGCTGGTAGCCATCGATATGTCGAAGCACCGGCAGGAGGTATTGATTGAACGCCCCGAAGGCGGCCGCCGCCGGCGCATGACGATCATGGCCACCAAGGCTGACTACGATCGCCTCGCCGACGAGCTCAGCAGCATAGGGCGCCCGATCGTCGTCGGCTTCGAGGCGACCGGCAACTACCATCGCACGTTGGCGCATCGGCTGCTCTCGGCAGGTTTCGAGCTGCGACTGATTTCGTCGGTTGCCTTGGCTCGCATCCGCGAGGCGTTGCACAATGGTTGGGACAAGAACGATTCCAAGGATGCGCAGGTGATCCTGCATATGCTGCGGATCGGTGCCACCCAGCGTTACGTCGATCCGCTGGCCGCCGGGATCAACGACCTGCAGGAGATGTCGAAGACCCATGAAGCCATTTCCAAAGCCAAGACCCAGACCTGGCATCGGATCCTGACACACTATCTGCCGCTGTATTTTCCTGAGATCGAGCGCTTCGCCGGCAACAGCCGGTCTGACTGGTTTCTGGCCCTGCTCGAACGCTTCCCAACTCCGGCCAGCATGACAGCGCTCGGCCAAGAAGACTTCACGCGCGAGGCTTGGTCTCTCGTCGGTCGCAAGGTCTCCAAGGCCCGCTTAATCAACGATATTTATGAGACCGCCTGCGCCTCGGTGGCACTGCCGGTCGACAAGGATTCCGTAGCGATCGCCATGTTCCGCATGGTCATCGCACAAGCACGCAGCCTCATCCGGCAGCGCGATGAGATTGAGCGCACCGCTCACGCCTTGCTCAGCGAGAACCGCGATTATCAGCTCCTGCGCATGATCCCCGGGATCGGACCGATCAACGCGCTGACCATCCTTGCCGAGGCTGGCGACCTTCGCCGGTTTGCGCACCACCGCCAGTTCCTCAAGTTCTGTGGGCTTGACCTCGCGACCTGCCAGTCGGGCACTTTCCGTGGGCGAACCAAGCTCTCGAAGTACGGCAACGCCCGGCTACGCCGCACCTTCTGGATGGCAACTCAAGTCGCCATCCGTCAGCGTGACAACAGCTTCCGCGACAAGCTTGGTCGCTATGTTGCCAGCCATGGAAACGACCCTGATCGCCGCCGCAAGGCCATGACCGCACTCACCGCCAAGATGGCGCGCGTCGCGCACGCTGTCATCAAGACGGGAGCCGAGTACCGTCCGTTCGACGAACGGGCGGACACCAGATGGAAGGACCCCTCTCTGTCGTGCCGTGAGGGCGCTACGGCGACCCTGTAGATAATGTTCGGGCCTTCCATCTGGCATCCGCATCTCATTTTAAGGACGGTGAGGACCACGACCCGAGCGGCCGCTGGATCCTGTGTTTGCTATGGCCGAGAGCGCATTCCTTGACGATGGAAGCCATCTGGATCAGAACGCAACCAGCGCCGATCACCATCGGCGCAACGAGACCTGCTGGCCGTTTTTCGCCGCTGCTTCCCGACCTAGGACGTTGTCGCTGACGATCATGCCCGGCTTGCCACGCCAGGCGATGATGTCGGTCAGTTCGCGCGCTACTCGGCGCCCGGAGATCGACGTGTCGGGGATGGCAGCAAGGCATTCCCTGGTTACGTCATCGACGATGTTGAGCACGCGGAACCGCCTGCCGCAGGCGAACTGATCATGGACGAAGTCTAGGCTCCAGCGGGCATTGGGCCGGGCCTCCACAAGGATCGGAGCCCGTGTGCCGACCGCCCTGCGCCGGGCTCGACGCTTGCGCACGCCCAAGCCTTCCTCCCGATAGAGCCGGTAGACGCGGTTGATGCCCGAAGGCTCTCCTTCCCGCCGCAGCAGGATGTGCAGCCGGCGATAGCCGAACCGGCGCCGCTCGTTGGCAAGCTCGCGCAAACGGGCGCGCAACTCCGCCTCCGGCGGCCGCCGGGACTGGTAGCGAACGCTTTTGCGATCAGCTTCAATGACACGGCACGCCCGCCGCTCGCTCATCCCGTGATGATCCGCGAGATGAGCGACTGCTCTGCGCCTGGCAGCGGGCGTTACCAATTTTTTGATAGAAGATCCTTCAGCGCGGCGTTGTCCAGCATCATATCCGCCAGCAGGCGCTTGAGCTTGGCGTTCTCGTCCTCGAGCGAACGCAGCCGCTTCGCCTCCGACACTTCCATGCCGCCATACTTGGCCTTCCAGTTGTAGATCGTTGCCTCGGAGATACCGTGCCGTCGAGCAAGGTCGGCGGTCTTCACTCCCGCCTCCGCTTCCTTCAGCACCCCGATGATCTGCTCTTCTGTAAACCTCTTGCGCTTCATCTCGTCCGTCCTCGTGAGGGCCGGACTCTAATCGCAACTGGAGGAAATTACCCGTGGCAGGTCAGATCCTCTGAGAACCTGATCCGAAAGTTGTTGAGCAATACCAGCATGTTGTGATTCACGCCTCTTTGCGAAGAGATGGAGTGAATGGTGACATGGACTGGTATTGCCCGGCGCGAGCATAGCCGGGAGGGATTGCGA
>NZ_JAIZDA010000075.1 GCF_020404405.1 Novosphingobium sp. FKTRR1
CGATGCTGGGCCCGGTCACCATCGTGGGCCCGTATTTCATCCTACCGGGGGGCAACCACCTGACCAGCGCGTCCTGATCGCGTGGAAGCGCACCCCGCGATTACCCCATGTGTTTAACCCTGTTGGGGAGCACCCCGGTGGTCCACGCGCGGGTACCGCTTGCCCGGCC
Organism: Novosphingobium sp. FKTRR1; assembly: GCF_020404405.1. GTDB lineage: Bacteria > Pseudomonadota > Alphaproteobacteria > Sphingomonadales > Sphingomonadaceae > Novosphingobium. The sequence continues at coordinate 170 of NZ_JAIZDA010000075.1, forward strand.
GATGCGAAGCCTTCGCGCCCCTTCCAGCAGGCCGTCAGGCCATTACTGGCGGGGGCAAGATGCGAGCGAGCCGGGCCATGACAGTGTGCGTCCGGGTCGACAAATAAGAAGGGCATCCGGCGGTGAGGCCGGACACCCTTCTGGTTGATGCAATCGCAGCTGGTGCCGCTCAGAATGGCGGGAGGTCATCGCTATTGACGGTGCCACATGCCGTGCGCTTCATCGCAGGCCGCTCAGCTTGCGCTGCGGCTTTGGTCCGCGCCGCCGGGGTCTCGTTCTGAACCGAAGCGTCGCGCACAATGTGGAGGGGAATGCGTGCTTCGCGGAGGCGGTCAGCAAGGTTCGCCTGGATGCCGCCGCCGCTGCACACCACGGCCTCGACAGGCTTGAAGGCGAGCATGCGGGCGTTGCGCTGATAGGGTGCGGAAGGTCCCCGCGAAGTATCGGGCTTGCACAGGATCACCGGCACATTGTGGCGCGATGCCCAGGCTGCCGCGATCACGTCCGCGCCCTTGTTCTGCGCGGTCGTCGCGAGCGCCATCGACGGGACCCGGGCATGGATCGCGTCGAGATAGTCTTCAACCAGCGCAATGTCGGTGAACTGCTGTCCGCCCGAGAACACTACGACCGGACCCGATGGGGCAAACTGCTCGCGCCGCTGCGCTTTCTGTGCCGCGAGATAGTCGCGCGCTTCGATCATCGAGGCATTGGTCTTGGACGAGACCCGCGAGCCCCGCACCGGCGAGAACGGGCGGCCGGTCTCGACAAGGTAGATCCGCGCGGCATGGTCGCGCATGCACTCCATCGCATCGCGGCATTCGGCAAGGCTGCGGGCCTGCATGGTCAGGTCCTCGAGATCGGTCGCGTAGACCTCGCTCGGATCGTATTCGCGCAGCTTTTCCTGGAGGCGGTTCGCCATTGCGTCCTCGCGGTCGTCGAGGCGCTTGGCGACGACATGGAAGCTGTTGGCCACGCCCCAGGCGACTTCGCTGGCGAAGTCCTCCATCCGGGTGTCGCGGAACAGGTCGAAGACCGTTGCCAGCATCATCTCGATCGCCGCCTGCGCAACTTCTGGGTCGGGCATTTCGGCAGCGCTCGGCTCATGTTCGATCGAGAGCTTCGCCAGTTCGGTCTGCTCCATGAATGCCCGGGCGTAGTCAGGCGTCGCGATTTCGCGCGCATAGTGTTCGGCTAGGTCGGCGAAGTTCGAGAAACGGTCCGTCATGATAACCTCCAAATGGAATTTTCTCTCATCACGCTGATGAAAGATGTGCCTTGAAGGACGCCGGAGTCAGGCAGTCAGGGACGGCGGCGCGCACGCGCTGCCGCCGCGATTAGCGGGCGTGGGGGGAGCCGATTTTTGCTCGCAAGGCGCTAGCCGCAGCAGGCCAAAATCGGGGGGGTACCCGCGATCCTTGACGGCCGCCAATCTCCCAGGCGTCATGCTATGGCGATGCTGATTTCGCTCAGCCACCGAGATGAGAGAGAGATGACGGTTTTGCCCCCGAACCCCATCTGGGCGTTCGGGGTTAACCGCAAAACGCCGCCCTGGAACGAACTAGGAGGCTGCTCCCAATACGAATCTCGCTCTTTCGCGGCGGAGCATTTCGTATGGGCTCATGCAGGTAATACCGAGCCCGATGCATACATTCGGGATCTTTATCTTGCGGACCGAGTCCGAAGGCACTTCGTGAGTAACGACGACGCATTCGTGGGCCTTGGCATGTGCCACCAGCCAATAATCGGCGACTTGCAAAAATGTCGCGATTGCTGCGGGCTCATAGGCTTGCCCGGTAGCCCAGGCGCTCACCTGTCCCAAGGCAGGAAGAACCGCGTCGTCGGGAGGTAAGAAGAATCCTTTGCCTTGGGCATGGGCCCAATCCGCAAGTTCGTCACCGCCGCCCACGAGTTCATCGCTGACCTTCTCGATGCTTGCGACAATCGCGGCCGCGTTCTGCGCCACCAGCCATTCCCAAAAGGCCGGGCAGAAATCGAAGCCATAGTGAAGGTTCTTGGCCTGGATGAAGACGTTCGCGTCGAGCAGGTAACGGGTCAAGCAAGCACCCCCACTTCCTGCCCTATGTGATTGAAGGTCTCGGTCTTCGCTACACCGAGCATACGAAAGGCATCGCGGTAAAGGGTCTGGCCCTCGAGCGTGCTTTCGACCAGGGCGCGGGCGAAACGGCGGCTGACGCGAGATAGGGTCGTACGATAGAAATCGCCGCCGCCGCCGTTTCGTTCTGCGATCGCCCGCAGGCGGCCGCGCTCGGCAGCCCATGCGGCTTCGAAGGCAGTTCGGGTCAGCCAACCGGCATCGAGAAGACGTCTCAGAATGACAAGACTGCTGACCTTGTAACGACGCGTGAGACGAGCGACGGCGTCGTCAAGTGCTTCATCCACGACGAGGTCGGCTTGCAGTGTTACCAAGGGCACGAGTAATTCAGCTGCGACTGCGTTGCACCAGACTTCCTCACGCCGGAAACCTGCGACCGGCGCGGCGCTGGCATTCGATATCGCAGTGGCACCAAGCCAGAGGTGCGCAAGTTCATGGGCAAGCGTAAACATCTGAGCGGACTTGCTGTCCGATCCGTTGATAAACACAAGTGGCGCCTGGGTGTCGGCAAGTGCAAAGCCGCGGAACTCTTCCGGATCGAGCTTGCGGTTATTGTTACTGAGAACGACGCCGCTTACCATCACCAGTACTCCGAGAGCGTCGGCCTGGCCAATGAAGAGCCGCAGTGCCTCCTCCCAGGTGCGGCAGGCAGCACGGGCTTCTAGGTCAAAGCCGAGCGCTTCAGCCATCCGTGCTGCCACAGCGACTGGCTCGTCATTCAGCGAGGCACTGCCAACAAACGCGAGTTCGGGCAGCCGCACGGCCCGGGCATAGTCCTTGAACCATCCCTGGCGCTCCTGGCAGGCATAGACCATGTCGAGGAGGTTGGGACTGGGGCGGTGAATGGCGCGGCCATCGACCGTCCGAAAATCCGGGATCGGCAATTGCTCATGAGGCGGAGCAGGAAGAAACAGATAGCCAACCGGCACATGGACAGCATCGGCGAAGGCTTGCAACTGCTTGATCGTGGGCTGCGCGTCGCCCGCTTCCCACAGGGCAAGTTTAGGGAACCGGTGGTCCAAATCTTCTGGGCTCTTGCCTGCACGTTCGCGCGCCCAGGTCAGAAGCTCAGGATGGATGGCCGCCCGCGTCATGGGGACTTAGTAGTCTTGCATTGGACTCTGCGGCAAGACTGCATGGAATTGCCTCGCATCATCTGATCACCGACACTGCGACACCGGCTGCGTCCGCAACGGTGCGCCACTGCTTGTCGGCGGTCAGCGCCGGAAGACCGTCCCGGCGCGCGAGCGCCAGGCAGAAACGGTCGCCGAGCGACAGGCCGGCCTCGGCCGTCGCGGCGCGCAGTCGCCCGGCGATGGTAGCGAGGGCGTGATCAGCCTCGACGATCGCCATCGGCAGGGGCCGCAGCATGGCGTCGACCTGCTCGGCGGGCATGCCGGCATGGATGAAATGGCTGACGACCTCGGCGTAGTTGACGCTCGACATGCGCGAGGCACCGATCGCATCGGCGACCTTGCCCGCGCCGGCCTCGTCCCGGAGCAGGGCAAGCAGCGCGGAGGCGTCGAGCACGACTTCGCTCATTCGCCCGTTTCCTCGCGACGGCGAGCAAGGAACGCGTCGACCGATGCGTCTGCCTTGTCGCCCGTGTACTTCTTGGCGAGCGCCTTGGCGTGAGCGACCGATTGCGCCACGGTGCGCAGGATCACGCCGTCCTCGGTTTCCTCGACCAGCAGCGCGCCACCGCCGGCCAGACCGAGGCGCTTGCGGATTTCGGCCGGCAGGCTCATCCGTCCGTTTGGCGTGATCGTCACTTGCACCGTCATGGCACTGCTCCTGATGCGGCGAACGCCTCGCGAAGCACGTGCGTGAGCCAATCCAAGAAGCATATGCCACAAAATCGCAAACGTGTCACGAATAGCTCTACATGTTTGCTTTCCATCTGAAGTGCGAATTTCCGTTGTGAGTGTAGCGCTTTGCCGTGGGGGGGGGGGGGCCCCCCCCCCCCCACAAAAAAAAAATAGCGATAAAGGGGGGGGTTTTGTAGAAAAAAAACA
>NZ_JAIZDA010000076.1 GCF_020404405.1 Novosphingobium sp. FKTRR1
GATACCGTTCCGTCACCGGCACCGCACGCCTCTCTGGCCAGTCCGCACTCAGCGCAATCCGAGACCTCGTCGACGGACGCTTCGCGGTCGCTTGATCGGCCTCATTGCCAACCACCTGAGCAGTTACCGCCGAAGCCTGTCGCTCAAGTACTGCCAGAGTCGCATCATCGAACGGCTGCGTGGCCGCACTAAGATAGATCATCGATAGCATCGCCCGCCTCTCCCCTGCGTGGACGCCTGCCGCAAGACTTCGCCTGTTTGTGACAAAACGCAAGGGATTCCTGATCGGCTGCTACACTGCTGCGATGCGATTGCGCTCCCTTGCCGGGGGCCGTCGCGCCCTGTAGAGCGCGGGGCAAAGCTTCGGGGCCGCCAGCCCCGGCTGGCTCATCCAGATTTGCGAAGGACGACCATGGCCGCGCAGTACGCTTACGTCATGAAGAACATGACGAAGACTTTTCCCGGTGCCGCCAAGCCGGTACTGAACAATATCAGCCTGCAGTTCTATCAGGGCGCCAAGATCGGCATCGTCGGGCCCAACGGCGCGGGCAAGTCCACCCTGATCAAGATCATGGCGGGCATCGACACCGACTACACCGGTGAAGCCTGGGCCGGTGAGCACATCACCATCGGCTATCTGGAGCAGGAGCCGCAGCTCGATTCCAGCAAGACCGTGCTGGAAAACGTCAAGGAAGGCGCGCGCGAAGTCGCCGATCTGGTCGATCGCTTCAACGAAATCAGCAACATCATGGCCGACCCGCCGGAGGACGTCGATTTCGACGCGCTGATGGACGAGATGGGCGACCTGCAGACCAAAATCGACGCGGTCGATGGCTGGACGCTCGACAACCAGCTTGAAATCGCGATGGAAGCGCTGCGCTGTCCGCCGGGTGACTGGCCGGTCGACAACCTGTCGGGCGGTGAACGCCGCCGCATCGCGCTGACCCGCCTGCTGATCCAGAAGCCGTCGATCCTGCTACTGGACGAACCGACCAACCACCTCGATGCCGAAAGCGTCGAATGGCTGGAAAACCACCTCAAGGAATATGCCGGCGCGGTGCTGATGATCACCCACGACCGCTATTTCCTCGACAACGTGGTCGGCTGGATCCTCGAACTCGACCGGGGCAAGTATTTCCCCTACGAAGGCAACTACTCCACCTATCTGGAAAAGAAGTCCAAGCGGCTCGAGCAGGAGGATCGCGAGGAATCCGGGCGCCAGAAGGCGATCAAGGAGGAACTCGAATGGATCCGTCAGGGGCCGAAAGGTCGCCAGACCAAGTCCAAGGCGCGTATTTCCAAGTTCGAGCAGCTCGTGGCGTCTCAGGAAAACCGCTCGCCGGGCAAGGCGCAGATCGTCATCCAGGTGCCCGAGCGGCTGGGCGGCAAGGTCATCGAGGCCAAGGGCATCACCAAGTCCTATGGCGACAAGCTGCTGTTCGAAGATCTGTCGTTCATCCTTCCGCCTGGCGGTATCGTCGGGGTGATCGGGCCGAACGGCGCGGGTAAATCGACGCTGTTCAAACTGATCACCGGGCAGGAACAGCCCGATGAAGGCACGATCGAGATGGGGTCGACCGTGCGCCTAGGCTATGTCGACCAAAGCCGCGATGCGCTCGATTCCGGCAAGAACGTGTGGGAGGAAATCTCTGGCGGCCACGACTACATGAAGGTCAACGGCTTCGACACTTCGACCCGCGCTTATGTCGGCGCATTCAACTTCAAGGGTCAGGACCAGCAGAAGAACGTCGGCAAGCTGTCGGGCGGTGAACGCAACCGCGTGCACATGGCCAAGATGCTCAAGCAGGGCGGCAACGTGCTGCTGCTCGACGAACCGACCAACGATCTCGACGTCGAAACGCTCGCCGCGCTGGAAGACGCGATCGAGAACTTTGCCGGTTGCGCCGTGGTCATCAGCCACGACCGCTTCTTCCTCGACCGTCTGGCCACGCACATTCTGGCTTTCGAAGGCAACAGCCACGTCGAATGGTTCGAAGGCAACTTCGCCATGTACGAAGAGGACAAGCGCCGCCGTCTGGGTGACGCTGCCGACCGGCCGACCCGTCTGGCTTACAAGAAACTGACGCGCTGATCGCAAGCGTCGACGACTGCAAGACGGCCCCGGCGCGCAACGCACCGGGGCCGTTTTTGCATGCGGCAATTCAGCTACGACCGCCCTTTCCTGAACGAAGGCGCGTGGCACGGTTCAGCCGCACGACAGCACGACTCGCGCATGATGCCTTCACAGCACGGCTTGGAGGGTTCCACGCCGCGCCAAAAGGGACTTAATGTCATGACCGTCCGCCTCACTTTTCGCAGTGTGCTGCTGGCCGCAAGCGTCGGCGCTCTGGCTCTTGCTTCGGCTACCCCCGCCAGCGCCGCTCCCGGCGGCTGGGAACAGCGTGGTCCCGGTGGTGGCGAGCGGGAGCGCGGCGAGCGGGGTGAAAACCGCGGGGGTGGTGGCGCCCGGCAACAGGCGCCTGCCCAGCAGCAGCCCCAGCCGCAACCTGTCGTGCAGCAGCAGCCGCGCATGCCGCAATCCCCGCCCTCCATGCCGGTTCAGGCTCAGCCGCGCGGTCCGGCATCGTGGCAAGGGAACGGTGCGCCAGCCGGAAGCGGCTGGCAGGGCAGACCCGCCAACGTGCCGCAGGGCAATCCCCAACCTGCATGGCGGAACAGTGCAGAGCCCGACCGTGCGGTAATCCGCACGCGGCCTTATGGCGCCAACCCGACGCCCGCCGGTCAACCGGCCTGGCGCGGACGCGATCAGGGCAATGCCAGCTCACCCGGAACGCCCGGAACGCCCGGCTGGCAGAACGAACGGCGCGAAGGCGGCGGCACATGGTCGCGCGATGGCGATGCCGGGCGCTGGCAGCGCGATCGCGACAACAACCGCAACGACAACCGGGCGAATGGCGACGGCGGACGCGGCTGGAACGATCGCAACCAAGGCAATCAAGGCAACCAATGGCAGGGCAACCAATGGCGGAACGATCAGCGCCGCAATGACCAGTGGCGCGGCAATCCCGCCTGGTCGAACCAGCGCACCGATCGTGGCGGTGACTGGAACCGTGGTGGAGACAACCGCCGCTGGGACAATGGCTGGCGCCGCGATAACCGCTACGACTGGTTCAACTGGCGCAGCCGGAACCGCAACGTGTTCCATGGCGGAACGTACTACGCGCCATTCCGCGGGTACAACTACAGCCAGTTGAGCATCGGAATCTTTCTTGGCGCGCCCTTCTATGCCCAGCAGTACTGGCTGTCCGATCCGTGGGCCTATCGCCTGCCGCCGGCTTACGGCTCCTATCGCTGGGTCCGGTATTATGACGACGTGATCTTGGTCGATATCTACACCGGTGAAGTCGTCGACGTGATCCACGACTTCTTCTGGTAAACCCGAAACCAACCGATATGGTGCTTCCAGCTGCCCTACGACAACCGGAAGCGCCATATCGGGCGTAAGCTCAGCCCATCGGACCGATGGCGCCCAGCAGCCGCACCATCAGCGCATGGCCTTCGGACGTCAGCCGCACATAGCGGCGACGCGCATCGCCCCTGTCGGCTTCACGATAGACAAGGCCATCGCGTTCGAGCCGCGCGATCCAGCGCAAGATCGTGGTTGAAGGCACCCCGGCCTCGATGCACACGCTCGACACTTGCAGTTCGGTGCGGCTTTTTTGCGCGATGTACAGTTCGAGAAGGATATCCCACGCTGGCTCGCCAAACAGTCCACGGAACCCCGCCGCAGAATCACGCCTTCTGCGAATTGCATAAATGGCCTTCGCCGTCTGGAGGGCTCCAGCTTCAATATCGACCACTACTTCCAAAAAAACGTCCTTCCGAAAAAGGTTCGACCGTTGGACGTTGCGCCCGACCAGTATGCTGCACTTGCAAAAATCGATGCGGGCTTGCGAACCATGATGCTGCGGCAAACGGTTCATTCCGGGTTAGAACGACTGCGGCAAGTGACCCCATAATGGTGCAAGACAACGTTTACCCCTGTTTACTCTTTATTCAGGGAAATGAACGATGCGGCAACCATTAACCTCCACTCTGGACTAAGAGCCCGAGCGAAAAGTGGTTGAGCGATATCAGTAGGTTGTGATTCAGCGTCGTTGTCGAGACGATGGAGGAAGCACATGCCCTGGACTGATACCGCTCGCCGCAAGCATATGCGGGAAGGTGCGGG
>NZ_JAIZDA010000077.1 GCF_020404405.1 Novosphingobium sp. FKTRR1
CCCGCACCTTCCCGCATATGCTTGCGGCGAGCGGTATCAGTCCAGGGCATGTGCTTCCTCCATCGTCTCGACAACGACGCTGAATCACAACCTACTGATATCGCTCAACCACTTTTCGCTCGGGCTCATAGACCGGCTTGGCATCGGTGCCGGTGATGTTGACGAAGTACGGCGCATAGACCGGCGAGCGGTCGTCGAGCAGCTTGGCCGACAGGCGGATATAGCCGTTGTCGAACTTGCGGGTGATGTTGAACTTGACCTGCCCGCCCTTCCAGCCGTCGTAACCGATGCGGCGCGGTCCTTCGCCCGAGCGGTAGAAGCCGCCGATGTGGAAGGTCAGATCCTTGGACAGCGGCGCGCCATAGTCGAAATCGACGCGCTTGGAATTGTAGTTCAGCCCGCTGCTGACCTGGATCGCGCCTTCCTCGACATCGCCGGTCTTGGAGATCAGGTTGATCAGCCCGCCCGGCGAATCCGATGCGAACGTGGAGGCCGAGCCGCCGCGGATCGTCTCGATCTGGGCGATGTTGAAATCGTTGCGCAGATAGACGTCGCTGCCGATGTTGAAGATATCGCCGAATTCCAGAACGGGCAGGCCATCTTCCTGAATCTGCACGTATTTGGAACCACCGGCGGCCAGCGGAAGTCCGCGCACGGTATAGTTGTTGTTGCCTTCGCCGATCGCGGATTCAACCCGCAGGCCGGCCATCGTGCGCAACACGTCGGCCAGGGTGCGCGGGCCGAACCGCTGGATCTCATCGCCCTTGAGCGAGCTGGTGGAGGTGGCGCTGTCGAGCCGGTCGCGGCCCTTGGCGACGCCGGTGGAAAAGACCTCGACCTCCGCCTTGCGCGGCGTGCGCTGGCGGGCGGGCGCGTCCGATGTGGCGCGCGCCCCATCTGATGCGCCACCTGATGTGCTGTCGTCGGCTTCGTTCGATGCGTCCGGCGCAGAAGCTGCTGCGGCAAGCGCCGGGGTAGCCAGCGCGGTTGTCGCCAGGATCAGCGCGGGAAGCGCAAGGCGCCCCATTCGCGAAAGTCCCGGCAGCGAAAGGAAATGTGGTTGCTTCATCGCGGTCAATGCCCCTCCAAAGGCCGTCTGGCAGGCAGGACAGTTCAACCCCGAACCCTCGTGCCTGAAACGTTCCGACAGTCCGAGTAAGGCTTATGGGTAACCGGGAGTTTGCGCGCGACTTGGGGTCAGCGCTCAGGGAAAGGGCCTAAGCGCTGTCCAACAAGGCCCGCCATGTGCGGATTTGTGGGTATATTCCGGGGGGCGGCGAAATTTGATCCATGCCCTTGTGTGGCTCAAAAGCAACACTACCTTCGGCCGAGTAATGGAGGAGCGTTAAGCCATGAACCTCGAAAAATTCACCGACCGCGCCAAGGGCTTCCTGCAGGCCGCGCAGACCGTTGCGATCCGGCTGGGGCACCAGCGCATCGGGCCCGATCACGTGCTCAAGGCGCTGCTCGAAGACCCCGAAGGCATGGCCAGCGGGCTGATCCAGCGCGCGGGCGGGCAGGCCAGCGTGGCGCTGGCCGAAGTGGACAAGGCGCTGGGCAAAGTGCCCGCCGTCTCGGGCTCGGGCGCGCAGGCCACGCCGGGGCTGGACAACGACGCGGTGCGCGTGCTCGATCAGGCCGAACAGATCGCGGCCAAGAGCAACGACAGCTTCGTCACCGTCGAACGCCTGCTGGTGGCGCTGACGCTGGCGACCACGACCAGCGCCGGACAGGCGCTGAAGATTGCAGGGGTCACCGCACAAGCGCTCGAAGCGGCGATCACCGCCTTGCGCGGGGGCCGCACCGCCGACAGCGCCGGGGCCGAAAACGCCTATGACGCGATGAAGAAGTACGCCCGCGACCTGACCGAGGCAGCGCGCGAGGGCAAGCTTGATCCGGTGATCGGGCGCGACGAGGAAATCCGCCGCACCATCCAGATCCTTGCCCGCCGCACCAAGAACAACCCCGCGCTGATCGGCGAACCGGGCGTGGGCAAGACCGCGATCGCCGAGGGCCTTGCCCTGCGCATCGCCAACGGCGACGTGCCCGACAGCCTGAAGCATCGCCGCCTGATGGCGCTCGACATGGGCAGCCTGATCGCGGGGGCGAAGTATCGCGGCGAGTTCGAGGAGCGGTTGAAGGCCGTGCTCGACGAAGTGAAGGGCGCCGAGGGCGAGATCATCCTGTTCATCGACGAGATGCACACGCTGATCGGCGCGGGCAAGACCGAGGGCGCGATGGACGCCTCCAACTTGCTCAAGCCCGCATTGGCACGCGGCGAACTGCACTGCATCGGCGCGACCACGCTGGATGAATACCAGAAGTACATCGAGAAAGACCCCGCCTTGCAGCGCCGGTTCCAGCCGGTGTTCGTGGGCGAGCCGACCGTGGAGGACACGATCAGCATCCTGCGCGGCATCAAGGACAAGTACGAGGTCCACCACGGCGTGCGCATTTCGGACAATGCCATCGTTGCGGCGGCCACGCTGTCCAACCGCTATATCGCCGACCGCTTCCTGCCCGACAAGGCGATCGACCTGATGGACGAGGCCGCCAGCCGCATCCGCATGGAAGTGGAAAGCAAGCCCGAGGAGATCGAGAAGCTCGACCGCCGGATCATCCAGTTGAAGATCGAGGAAATGGCGCTCGGCCGCGAAACCGATGCCGCCTCGAAGGACCGGCTGGTGGCGCTGCGCGAAGAGCTGGCCAATCAGGAACAGCAGTCCGCCGAACTGACCACCCGCTGGCAGAACGAACGCGACAAGATCAACGCCGAGGGCAAGCTGAAAGAGGCGCTCGACGCCGCGCGCAGCGAGCTGGAGCAGGCGCAGCGGCAGGGCGACCTCGCCCGCGCCGGCGAGATCGCCTATGGCCGCATCCCCGATCTGGAACGCCAGCTTGCCGAGGCGCAAGGCGCGACCAGCAACGCCATGCTGCGCGAGGAAGTGACCGCCGAGGACATCGCCGCCGTCGTCAGCAAATGGACGGGCATTCCGGTCGACCGCATGCTGGAGGGCGAGCGCGAAAAGCTGCTCAACATGGAAGCCGTGATCGGCAAGCGCGTGATCGGCCAGACCGACGCGGTGATCGCGGTGTCCAAGGCGGTGCGCCGCGCGCGCGCCGGGTTGCAAGACCCCAACCGGCCGCTGGGCAGCTTCCTGTTCCTTGGCCCCACGGGCGTGGGCAAGACCGAACTGACCAAGGCGCTGGCCGGGTTCCTGTTCGATGACGACGCCGCGATGGTGCGCATCGACATGAGCGAGTTCATGGAAAAGCACAGCGTCAGCCGCCTGATCGGCGCGCCTCCGGGCTATGTCGGTTATGACGAAGGCGGCGTGCTGACCGAGGCGGTGCGGCGCAGGCCCTATCAGGTTGTGCTTTTCGATGAAGTCGAAAAGGCGCACCCCGATGTGTTCAACGTACTGCTACAGGTGCTCGACGATGGCCGCCTGACCGACGGGCAGGGCCGGGTGGTGGACTTCACCAACACGCTGATCATTCTGACCAGCAACCTTGGCAGCCAGTACCTTGCCAATCTGGACGAAGGGCAGGACGTGAGCGCGGTCGAGCCGCAAGTGATGGAGATCGTGCGCGGCCACTTCCGCCCCGAATTCCTCAACCGGCTGGACGAGATCATCCTGTTCCACCGGCTGGGTCAGGACCACATGGCGCCGATCGTCGAACTGCAGGTGGAACGCGTCGCGCGGCTGCTCAAGGATCGCAAGATCACCATCGCGCTGACCGACGCCGCCAAGCGCTGGCTGGGCCGGGTGGGCTATGACCCGGTCTATGGCGCAAGGCCGCTCAAGCGCGCGGTGCAACGCTACTTGCAAGACCCGCTGGCCGAACGCCTGCTGGCAGGCCAGGTGCCCGACGGCAGCACCGTGCAGATCGACGAAGGCGACGGCGCGCTGACGTTCCACGTGGGGTGATGCGGGTGGGCGACTGTCATTCTCCCCCACCGGGGGAGGATTGGCGGCCGCTCATCGGGCTATCTTGACAAAACGAACCATATAGGATAATTGCGCTGCCAAGGATCGAGGGGCGAGGCCAAGGCCGGTCTTGTCTTTTGCTTCTTTCGGTCAGGGTTCACAGCCTGATCGGCGCGACCGGTGC
>NZ_JAIZDA010000078.1 GCF_020404405.1 Novosphingobium sp. FKTRR1
TGGGCCAGAAGAAGCTCGTTCTTCTCAGCTTCGCTCAGCACATGAAGCGGGGGTGGGGCCATCAGCAGGGTGAATCAAACTCCGAGTCACCGCGCAACCATTTTCTGCCAACCTCCTGAGCAGTTACCTTATCGGAGGTCATCTGGAAAATTCTGAAGGCGGCGCACTTCTGAATTCAAGTAAATTTCAAAACCTCCGATCTGCTATTGAGAGTTATTATTCAGAGGCATTTTCCCCCGAGATCGTAAATGCCATAGAGTTCGTTGAGAACATTGAATTACAAGGTAAGATTATCGCTAAATTCCTTGAGGTGGGCGGGAAGGGTTCGTCCTCAGTAAAGGCAGCGGTCTCAGGCTTTCAAACCACCTTACTGGATATAGAGCGCCAGTTTAAGGAGGCTATTGGGTCATTGAAGTTAGGCAAAGATCACATTGTTTTTATAGATGGGGTCGACATTCGTCCTGATGATATCGACTTCGATACATACATCGAATGCATCAAAGGTCTTGCGAATGCCGTTTGGAGCCTAAATCTTGATTATTTTGCGAAAATTCGAGATTCTAAGGGACGGATTAAAGTTGTCCTCCTGCTAAGGCCTGATATTTTCGACAAAATTAAATTTCATAATAGCAACGCCAAAATGCGTGACAACTCAGTTGTTCTGGATTGGAAAACGACTTATTCTGATTATCGGACATCGCGAATTTATCGTTTGGCAGACAACTTGCTGGGAAAGCAACAAAAAATTGGTCGAGAGCTAAAATTGGGTGAAGGTTGGGAGCACTATTTCAATTATAAAATTGTCAATTATCGTATCGCAGAAAGGCTCGACGATCCTTTTATCGGGTTCCTACGCTATTCCTTTTATCGCCCGCGTGACGTAATTTCTTACTTGGATATTCTCAAGAAATATGTTGAGGAACATCGTCCGTCGGGAGATGTATTTACCGATAAAGATTTTACAAACTGCCAGCAGGCTTATTCAGACTATCTGCTCGGCGAGGTAAAAGACTACCTTGGCTTCTACCACTCAGAAGCGAATTTCGATGAGCTTACTGGTTTTTTTCGGTTTATGCACGGAAGATCACGGTTTTCATGGCGTGAATTCACCGGCGCTTTTCGGGAGCATTCGTTAAGCCTCAGGAATAGAATTTTGACAATTTCAGAACTTCAGGAAGGGCCTGAGCAGTTGCTGCAGTTTCTTTACAGCATGAATGTTGTGGGATATGACGAATTTGTTGACGAAAAATCAGGTAACTTTGCCCATTGGTGCTTTCGTGATAGAACAGCCGTGGTCTTAAATCCGAAGATCCCCCCTAATTTGGGCGCTGCAAACGAAAAACCTTATTCCGTTCATCCCGGCTTAGTTCGTGCTCTAAAGCTCGGAAAATGACTAGACGAAGATGGATGCATTCTGAAAAGTGTTCATCCCACTCGTTTAATTGGGATCGGGCATTGTGTCTGTAGAAATTGTTAAATCGGGTAACCAAGGCGGAAGTCGGCGGGCGTGATGGGTCATTCAGTGGACGTGAATGTACAGCGGCTTTCGGCTTGAGCCGACCTTCCAGTGACCGCACCGGAACCTCGCGTGCTGCCGAAGCCTGTCGTCTACTATGCAGCCTCGGCGATGGCGCCTATATTGCCTCAGGCGCTTGGAACTGTCGGTCCGCTAACGGCCCAGCGCAGCTTCTGGCGGACGAACCATCCCACCCCCTCCCCCCCCACACACAAAAAGTGTCATCCCGGAGCGGGGCCGGGATGACACTTTTTGGTATGGGGGGGAGGGGCGTTGTCGGGTGGTGGGGTGGCGCGGGTGCGCGTCAGGTTGCGCTAGAAGTCGAACCTGATTGCGCCGACTACCGTGCGGCCGTCGATGGCGCGGGCGAAGCCTATGCCGTTGGTGGGGACGGTGCTTTGGTTGACTTCGAAAATGCCCATCGTGTTGAACAGGTTGCTGGCGTTGAGCGTCAGGCTGAGCCGTTCGACCGGGCGGTACTGGGCAAAGGCGCCGACGGTAGTGAAGCCGGGCATCTTGAGCAGGTTGGAATCCTGCGCATAGCTGCTGGTGATCGCCACGACATTGGCCCCCAGCGTGACCTTGTCGCCCACTTGCACTTCGGGCGTGGCGGTGACGCTCAGCGCGGGCTGGTGGCGCGGCTCCTTGCCGGTCAGCGTTGCGTCGAGCCGGTCGGTGGTGATCTTGGCCTTGGTATACGTCGCGCCCCAGGCGAGGCTGAACGGCCCGCGCTGGAAACCGCCCTCAAGCTCGACGCCGTGCGCCGAGTACGACCGGTCGGTGCGCGCGGCCGAGCCGTTGAGCACGTTGTGGTCGCTGGCGGTGACGCGGAACACCGTGGCGTTCAGCGTGATGCCGTCCTTGCGGAACTTGAACCCGCCTTCCAACTGGCGAACCTCGTCATACTTGTCGCGCGGGTTGGCGACGGTGCCGTCGGTCGCGCTCACCACCGGGGTGAACAGGATCTTGTCGGCATTGGCGCGCCCGCCCCGGCTATAGCGGGCGAACAGCGAGAACGGCTCGGCCACGCGGTAGTTGACCCCCGCCGAATAGCTGAAGTAACCGTAGTTGTAATTGACCGGCGCGGGCTGGGTCAGCGGCAGATAGGCAACGCGCTTTTCGGCGGCCGAGATCACTCCGTCGCCGTTGACGTCGTACGAGATCAGCCCGTTGCGCCCGCCGCCAAGGTCCGCGCCGATCAGCGATCCGCGCACCCGCCCGCTGTCATAGCGCAAGCTGCCGCCGACCGCGAACTTGCCGACGTGGTAATTGACCGAGCCATAAGGCGCGAACACATCGTACTGCACGTTGAAGATGCGGCGGAACAGGCTGGTGCCCCGCGCAAAGGCGTAATAGCCGTTGAGCGTCTGCGGCGCGCCAGCGGCATTGGCGATGTTGACCATCGCGGTCTGGCCGTTGCCGTTGACGTCGATGTCGACAGCGGTGTGCAGCCATTCGGTGTGGATCGTCTGCGAGGCGAAATAGACCCCGGCGGTGGTGGTCAGATCGCCGCCCGACACCTTCCACACGCGTGAGGCGCGCAAGTCGTCGGTCACGTCGTCCAGCGAGGGTACGCGGGTGTACGAGATGTAGTACAGCGCCAGCAGGCCGTTGCCGTTGAGCGCAGGGCTGGTGGGAATGGCCTGCCCGGCCAGCGGTCCGGTGGCATAGCTGGCGGTCGCGCCGGTGCCGCCCTGGCTGGCGGCAAAAGCCGACACCGTGTTGGCGCTCGACGAGAAGGCGCGGCTGAAATCGCCGCCGTTCTTCGAATAACGCAAACGGTTGCTGATGGTCCATCCCGCCACGTCGAACTGCGCTTCCAGCCCCAGCGACTTGGACACCGCGTGCTGCCCGGTATCGAGTTGCAGCGAGGCCAACTTGTTGTTGCCATCCAGCGTCACGATCGGCCCGACATAGGGCGACAGCACGGAATCGCGCCGCAGATCGAAGTTGGCGAAGTTCTGATAGAGCCCGATTCAAAAGTCTGTCATGCGGCTGAAAGTCGCGCAATTCTGCGGGTTAGCATCCGGATAGAAGCGATATTCGCCCACGCGGTCGAGCTCTCGATGGAGCGTTCCCAGTCTTTGGCGAGG
>NZ_JAIZDA010000079.1 GCF_020404405.1 Novosphingobium sp. FKTRR1
CCTCGCCAAAGACTGGGAACGCTCCATCGAGAGCTCGACCGCGTGGGCGAATATCGCTTCTATCCGGATGCTAACCCGCAGAATTGCGCGACTTTCAGCCGCATGACAGACTTTTGAATCGGGCTCTCACACTCGGGACTCCAGCCCTGTTCAATTCTGGCAATCAAGCGGCGCAGTTGCACCACCTCCCAATGCGCCGGGATTTGGCCTAGCCATTCTATGCCGCTGTCTTTCAGGGGGGCGTTGGGGTTGAGGCCTTTGGTGACGGCGTGGGAGATGACCGCTTGGCGCTTTTCCTTCAGCAGCGCGATCAAGCGCTCCTGCTCTGCCACCAAGCCATCAATCTTGGCCACCTCCCGATCCAGAAACCCCGCAATCGCCTCCTGCTCGGCAAGGGGGGGAAGCAGAACGGGGAAGTCCATGAGGTCGTCGCGGCTCATCTGCAACGAGTTGGGTCGGATACCAGTTAGAAGGCGCGTGTAGCCTTGGACGTAAATCGAACTACGCATGAGATGATGAACAAAACGCCGGTCGACATCTCGCTCGATCCAATAGCTGCGGTACGCTGGACTGACGTGGCCTTCGTGTTCTGAAACCCCCAAACCAGCGTAATTGAGCCACATGGTGTTCACGACCAACTGACCGGGGCGCACGATGCGATAACCGATGAGCTCCTCATCAAGCCGCCGTCGGTTTTCGTCGTCATATTCCTTGACCTCAATGCCGCGATAGCCTGAGACAGACAGCATGGGGCCAACAACTGTATCGTCAATCTTTTCCCCACTCTCACGAAAGACGTGGCGGAAACGGTGTACCTCCCAGCCAGCAGGCACCGCGCCCAGCCACGCCACGCCGCTGTCCTTGTATTCGGCATAAAGGGGGAAGCTCACGCGGCCAGTTCCGCCAGCATGGCCTGTATGCGCGCGGTCACGCCTGCCAGTTCGGCGTCGATTTCGGCCAGCGGGCGCGGCGGTTCGAACACATAGAAATGGCGGTTGAAGGGGATTTCATAGCCGACCTTGGTCTTGTCGTGGTCGATCCACGCATCGGGGGCATGGGGCCGCACCTCGCGCGCGAAGTAGGCGGCCACGTCCTCGGCCAAGGGCACGTTCTCGGTATCGCGCAGGGCGCTGTCGGACTGCGGCTTGCCCTTGCCCTTCCCCTTTTGCCCCAGCGCGATCTGGCCTTGTTCATCGCGCAAGGGGCGCTCCACGGTGATGGTGCGGTATCCGAACGCGGTGGTGGGAAATATGCGCGACAGCGGGGCCAGCCGCACTTTGCCGCCTGCGGGCGCTGCGGGCGGTGCCTCCCCCTCGGTCACGATCACACGCGCCAGATCCTTGCCCGCCGCATCGGTGACCGTGGCCAGTTGCGCCTCGACAAACGCGCCGAACAGCCGCGTCACATCGGCGATGTGCGCGTCGTTCATCTCCTTGCGCTTGGAGCCCAAGGACTTGCGCATCTTCTGCCAGAAGCTGCTGGCGTCGATCAGTTGCACCTTGCCGGTGCGGTGTTGCGGCTTCTTGTTCGACAGGATCCACACATAAGTGGCGATGCCGGTGTTGTAGAACATGTCAGTCGGCAAGGCGATGATCGCCTCAACCAGATCGTTTTCCAGCACATAGCGGCGGATCTCGCTCTCGCCGCTGCCCGCGCCCCCGGTGAACAGCGGCGATCCGTTCAACACGATGCCAAAGCGGCAGCCGCCTTCGGTCCATGGCCGCATCTTGGACAGCAGGTGCATCAGGAACAGCAGCGATCCATCGGACACGCGCGGCAGGCCGGGGCCAAAGCGCCCGGCGTGGCCAAGGCGGGTGTGCTCGTCCTGCACTTCCTTGGCCACCTTCTTCCACTCCACCCCGAACGGCGGATTGGACAGCATGTAATCGAAGGTCTGGCCGGGGTGGCCGTCATCGCTCAAGGTGTTGCCCTGCACGATGCGGGTGATGTCCTGCCCCTTGATCAGCATGTCAGCCTTGCAGATGGCATAGGATTCGGGGTTCAGTTCCTGACCCGACATCGTCAACTGCGCCTGCGGGTTGTGTTGGTGCAGGTATTCCCCGGCGATGGACAGCATGCCGCCGGTGCCCGCCGTGGGGTCATAGATGCTGCGCACCACGCCGGGCTTCGACAGCACGTCGTCATCTTCGACGAACAGCAGGTTGACCATCAGGCGGATGACTTCGCGCGGGGTGAAGTGCTCCCCGGCGGTTTCGTTGCTGATTTCGGCGAACTTGCGGATCAGCTCCTCGAACGCCAGCCCCATCTGGGCGTTGTCGACGCGGTCGGGGTGCAGGTCGATCCCGGCAAAGCGTTCAGTCACCTGATACAGCAGCCGGTTCTTGGCCAGCCGGTCAATCTGCGCGGCGAACTCGAACTGTTCGAAGATGTCGCGCACCTCGGGCGAAAAGCCCTGGATATAGGACAACAGATTGGTGGCGATGTTGTCCTGATCGCCGATGAGCTTGCCAAGGTCCAGCGGGCTGCGGTTGAAGAACCCATGCCCGGCGGCGCGCAGCAGGAACGGATCGGGCCGCTCCGCCTCGGCCTGCGCCAGCACCGCCGCCTTGGTGGGGGCCAGCACGCAGTCTAGCCGGCGCAGCACCGTGAACGGCAGAATGACACGACCGTATTCCGACTGCTTGTAATCCCCCCGCAGCAAGTCCGCGACAGACCAGATGAAGTTGGACAGTGATTGATGATTCAAGATGTTGCCTCCCGTGCAGGGTCTTTGTGCCCCAGCCTCGCGGGGGTGGCAATGGGGGTGTGGGCGGATGGCTGGCAATGGCGCGCGATGGCTGGAGGATGCGCCGCTTTAGTTGGGTATTATTGGTGTGGGTGCCTTGCGTGGCGGCGATGGGGCGCGGCAGATCATGCGCATGACCGATGACTCTCAAGGCCCTGAGGGGGCGGAATATGACATCCCCTTTGCAAGACACGAAGATATCGCCGGGATCGAATTTGAAGAACGCGCGCCCGAGCTGCTGGCAATGACGTCCCAATGCGTGAGGGTCTTCTTCGATGCTGCAGCCGCTGGCAACACCAAGCTCGCACATGAAGCCGCTGCCGTTGCATTGAACAATCTTGGCGGTCTGTTCGATGACCGTGAAGACCCGGGCTATATGCTGGTCGCCCACCTGATCAGAACCCTGTTCGATCTGCGGCGCGGCATGGCGGATGTACGAATGGCGACACCTGATCGAAAACTTCTTCTGCAAGCTCAAAGAGCCCGATTCAGAAGTTGATCAAATTTGACAGTATCTTGCGGTTCTGCGCGTGAGCATGCGGATTGAGGCGATGAGGGCCCATGCGGTGGATGACGCGATGGACCTTTCCCAATCCTTTGCCAGCC
>NZ_JAIZDA010000080.1 GCF_020404405.1 Novosphingobium sp. FKTRR1
GTAAGCGTGGCCTGGAGGCCGCCTTGCGTTGCGGGCTTGCGATAGGCTGATTGCCGCTCTTTTTGGGAGCGGTGACGTTGGACGATAGCGAGCTTGATGGAGCAAGTGATCATACGAGCGGTCGTATGACCACTCGGATCGAAGTCGTTGGCCGGGTATCGGGTCGGCGACGTTGGACGGTGGAGCAGAAGCTGACGATCCTGCGGGATGCGTTCGGATCTGGTGGATCGGTTCGCGATGCATGCGAGCGGCATGAGGTTGGCAGCGGCCAGCTCTACACGTGGCGGCGACAGGCGATGTCTGGCGAGTTGACCGGAGTGCAGCCGCCTGCGCTGCCATCATTTGCCGAGGTCGAAGTTGCCGGGCCGTCGGCACCGGCCATGGCGCTGCCTCAACCTGTATCCACCTGTGGCCAGATCGGGATCGAGTTACCGTCAGGCGTCCGCCTGACCGTGGACGCGGCGGTAGATGCCGACGCCTTGACACGGGTGCTCGGCGTTCTGAGGCGATGATCCCGCTCCCCGGCTTTGCGGGCACAGGCTCCACCCGTATATTCCTGGCCTGCGGAGCGACCGATATGCGCAAGGGGTTCGACGGCCTGGCGGTGATGGCGCAGCAGGTGCTCGAGCAGAGTCCGCATAGCGGTGCGCTGTTTGCCTTTCGTGGGCGTCGCGGCGATCTGGTCAAGTTGCTCTGGTATGACGGTCAGGGCCTATGCCTGTTCTCGAAGCGGATGGACCGGGGCAAGTTCATCTGGCCGGCGACGACGACGGGCAAGGTGACCCTTAGTGCGGCCCAGTTGTCGATGCTGCTGGAGGGCATTGATTGGCGCCGTCCGGAACGGACGGCGGCACCATGCCTGGCTGGATAATCGGCAGATTACCGTTGTTTTTGTGGCGCAAAGTGGCGCTTTGTGCTATCAGTTCGCCGTGTCGGACATTGCTTCTTCCCTCCTCGACAAGGACGCTCGGATCGCCGAGCTGGAAGCGGCATTGGCGGCGCGCGACAGCCTCATTGCAGCGCTGCGCGTCCAGCTTGCCAACCTTCGCCGCATGACTTTCGGCCAGTCGTCCGAGAAGCTCTCCCTGCAGATCGAGCAGCTGGAACTGGCGCTGGAAGAACTGGAGGGCGAAGCCGAGCTTGCCGACGCTCGCAAGCCCTGTGTTGACCGGGGTGACCAGCCTATACCGATCCGGTCGTTGCCGGGGCATCTGCCGCGCGAGGAACGCCGGCTCGAGCCGGAAGCTGGCACCTGCACCTGTCCCGATTGCGGCGGCGCGCTGCGCCCGCTGAGTGAGGACAGCGACGAGATGCTCGATGTGCTGCCTGTGCAGTGGCGGGTCATGCGGACCGTGCGTCCCAAGTATAGCTGCAGGTCCTGCGATAGGATCGTCCAGGCCCCGGTGCCGCCCAAGGCGATTGCCCGCGGCAAGGCGAGCTTCGCAACGCTAGCCCATGTGGTCGTGAACAAGTTCGATCATCATCTGCCGCTCTACCGCCAAGCCGAGATGATGGCGGCGCAGGGTATTGAGATCGACCGATCGACCTTGGCCGGTTGGGCCGGACAGGCCGCCGCACTGCTCGATCCCATCGTCAGCCGTATCCGCGAAGAAGGTCTCAAGGCCGACAAGATCCACGCCGATGATACGCCTGTACCGATGCTCGATCCCGGCAAGGGCAGGACGGCCACTGCGCGGCTGTGGACCTATGTCGTCGATGACCGTGCATCGGGCGTGACCTGCCCGGCGCTGGTCTGGTACCGGTTCACATCCGACCGCAGCGGCATCCATCCGCAGGGCGAGCTCAAGTCCTTCACCGGTCTGCTGCAGGCCGACGGTTATGCCGGATATGACAAGCTCTATGCGAGCGGCAGGGTAAGGGAAGTCGCCTGCTGGGCGCATTTCCGGCGCAAGATCTTCGAGAACCATTTGGGCCATCCGACGCCGCTTACCACTGATCTGCTGGATAGGATTGCGCAGCTATATCGGCATGAAGCCGATATTCGCGGGCAACCTCCCGATGTCCGCTGCCAGCATCGCCAACAGCATAGCAAGCCGCTGATCGAAGATTTACGAACCGCCATCGACGATGCGCTGCGTCGCCTGTCGCCCAAGTCGTCAATGGCTAAGGCACTTGCCTATGGACGCAAGCGCTGGGCGGCGCTCACCATCTTCCTCGACGATGGCAAAGCTGAGATCGACAACAACATTGCCGAACGCGCCATCCGGTCGATCGCGATCGGCCGTAAAAACTGGCTGTTCGCCGGCTCGAAGGTCGGTGGCGAGCGCGCCGCTGCCATCTATTCCGTCATCGAGACCGCCAAGCTCAACGGCATTGAGCCGCAGGCCTATATCGCCGATGTCATCGAGAAGATCGCCAGCGACTGGCCAGCGTCTCGCTGGGATGAACTCATGCCCTGGAACTGGACATTGGATATTGCTCCCGCCAGCATGGCGGCATGACCGACCAGATCGCGCAGATTCGCATCACACTCGACGACATCAAGCCCGCCATCTGGCGGCGGGTCGAACTGCCTATCTCCAATAGCCTCAAGACCCTGCATCTGGCGATCCAGGCCGTCATGCTGTTTGAGAACTACCATCTGTTCCGCTTCGATGACGACTATCAGGATCCACCGACACGCGAGGCGGGCAACCTGCGGCTCGCCAAGCTCATCGAGCGCGGCATCGCAACCTTCACCTACACCTATGATTTTGGCGACGACTGGCGGCATAGCATCGTCATTGAGGAGGTACGGCCCGCAAATCCAGCAATCGATTATCCGCGGTTCGTTGATGGCGCACGCCACGCACCGCCCGAAGATGTCGGCGGTCCGCCGGGCTTCGAAGAGTTTCTTGAGGCTATGGCAAAGCCGCGCCATCCAGAGCACAAGTCAGTGCTGCAATGGTATGGACGCCCCTTCGATCCAGAAGATATTGGTTCCCACGAAATCCGCGCACGCATGGCCAAGCTCGCCAAACGCCGCGCCTCCGGCAAAGCCGCCCACACCATCAACATGGCTCGATAAGCAAGGCGGCCCTCAGGCCACGCTTAC
>NZ_JAIZDA010000007.1 GCF_020404405.1 Novosphingobium sp. FKTRR1
CATTTTGGCGGCGGCGCCGTTTCGAGTGATCCTCGTTCGCGGGACAAGACGATTACGGGTGGCAAGGGGGCCAATCTGGCCGAGATGGCGGGGATTGGTCTGCCGGTTCCGCCGGGGTTCACGATCAGCACCGAGGTGTGCACGGCCTACAACGCCAGTGGCAAGACGTTCGATGCCGACTTGCGCGCGGCGGTGGCGGCGGGTGTGGCACATGTCGAGGCGGCGACGGGCCGGGTGTTCGGCGATGCGGCCAATCCGCTGCTGGTTTCGGTCCGCTCGGGCGCGCGGGTGTCGATGCCGGGGATGATGGACACCGTGCTCAACCTGGGGCTGAACGATGCGACGGTGCAGGGCCTTGTCGCAGGCTCGGGCGATGCGCGCTTTGCGTGGGACAGCTATCGCCGGTTCATCCAGATGTATTCGGACGTGGTGCTGGGTCTGGAACACCACCGCTTTGAAGATGCGCTGGAAATCATCAAGGAGGACAACGGCTTTTACGCCGATGTCGAACTGGGTGCCGAACACTGGCAGGATCTGGTCGGCCAGTACAAGGCGATCGTGGCCGAGGAACTGGGCCGCCCGTTCCCGCAGGACGTGCACGAGCAGTTGTGGGGCGCGATCGCGGCGGTGTTCGATTCGTGGGAGAGCGACCGGGCCAAGGTCTATCGCCGCCTGAACGACATTCCGGCGACCTGGGGCACGGCGGTGAACGTGCAGGCGATGGTGTTCGGCAACATGGGCGACACGTCGGCCACGGGCGTTGCCTTTACCCGTGACCCGGCCACCGGCGAGCGCGCCTATTACGGCGAATGGCTGGTCAACGCGCAGGGCGAGGACGTGGTCGCGGGCATCCGCACGCCGCAGTACCTGACCCGCGCCGCGCGCGAGCGGGCCGGGGCCAAGCCGCTGTCGATGGAAGAGGCGATGCCCGGCGCCTATGGCGAACTGGCCGCGGTCTTCGATCTGCTCGAAAAGCATTACAAGGACATGCAGGACATCGAGTTCACCGTCGAACAGGGCAAGCTGTGGATGCTGCAGACCCGTTCGGGCAAGCGCACCGCCAAGGCGGCGCTGAAGATGGCGGTGGACATGGTCGGCGAAGGGCTGATCGATGAGGCGACCGCGATCCGCCGGATCGACCCGATGGCGCTCGACCAGTTGCTGCACCCCACGCTCGATCCCAAGGCGGCGCGCGATGTGCTGACGCGGGGCCTTCCGGCGAGCCCGGGTGCGGCCAGCGGGACGGTGGTGTTCGACGCCGATACCGCGCAGACGCTGGCCGAACGCGGCGAGGCGGTGATCCTGGTGCGGGTGGAGACCAGCCCCGAGGACATCCACGGCATGCACGCGGCCAAGGGCATCCTGACCGCGCGCGGGGGCATGACCAGCCACGCGGCGGTAGTGGCGCGCGGCATGGGCCGTCCGTGCGTGTCGGGCGCTTCGGCGCTGTCGATCGACATGAAGACGCGCACGGCCAGGATCGGCCATCGCGACATTGCCGAAGGCGACGTGATCACGCTCGACGGTTCGAACGGCGAAGTGATGGCGGGGCAAGTGGCGACGGTCGAGCCCGAACTGGTCGGCGACTTCGGCACGCTGATGGTGTGGGCGGACAAGCACCGCCGCATGAAAGTGCGCACCAATGCCGAAACCCCGCACGATTGCGTGGTGGCGCGCCAGTTCGGCGCCGAAGGCATCGGGCTGTGCCGGACCGAGCACATGTTCTTTGAAGCGGGGCGGATCAGCGCGGTGCGCCAGATGATCCTGGCCGAGGACGAGGCGGGACGGCGCACGGCGCTGGCCAAGCTGCTGCCCGAACAGCGCGCCGACTTCACCGCGATCTTCGAGGTGATGGCGGGTCTGCCGGTGACGATCCGGCTGCTCGATCCGCCGCTGCACGAGTTCCTGCCGCATGCCGACGCCGAGTTCGCCGAACTGGCCGAAGTGACCGGGCTGGGGGTCGACCACCTCAAGCGGCGGGCGGGCGAGTTGCACGAGTTCAACCCGATGCTGGGGCACCGTGGCTGTCGTCTGGGGATCACCTTCCCCGAGATCTACGAGATGCAGGCGCGCGCGATCTTCGAGGCGGCGGTCGACGTCGCGCTCAAGAGCGGCGAGGCGGTGGTGCCCGAAGTGATGATCCCGCTGGTGGCGACGAAGAAGGAACTGACGATCCTGCGCGCGCTGGTCGACCGGGTGGCGGCCGAAGTCTTTGCCGAAAAGGGCAAAGTGCTCGACTATCTGGTGGGCACGATGATCGAACTGCCGCGCGCGGCCCTGATGGCGGGCGAGATCGCCGAGGAAGCGACGTTCTTCTCGTTCGGCACCAACGACCTGACGCAGACCACGCTGGGCGTCAGCCGCGACGATGCGGCGCGCTTCCTCAACCCCTATGTCGAACAGGGCATCTACCCGCGCGACCCGTTCGTCAGCCTCGACATCGAGGGCGTGGGACAACTGGTCGAACTGGCGGCCGAGCGTGGCCGCAAGACGCGCCCCGGCCTCAAGCTTGGCATCTGCGGCGAACACGGCGGCGATCCGGCCAGCATCGCGTTCTGCGAAAAGACCGGCCTCGACTACGTCTCCGCCAGCCCCTACCGCGTCCCCATCGCGCGGCTGGCGGCAGCACAAGCCGCGCTGGGGTAAGCAAAGCGCGCTAGAACTTGGGTGGGCGCAGCACTTTCGCCCACCCACTCAGCGTCAGGATGGCGAAGGTTTCGGTAACCCGACCTTCGCCATCGGCACGCTCGCCAAACGCAACCTGCGCCCGCGCAAGGCCAGCTTTGCCCAGCGGCGGCCCCGGACGGTCCAGCGCGCTTGTCAGGCCCTGATCGCGCAAGTCGCCGACCAATCTTTGCAGGCTGCCGAACCGCACTTTCAATTCGCGCGAATCGGCTACCGGATCGGCAAATCCGCAGCGTTGCAGGAGTTGGGCTCCGGCGCGGGCATCGATCTGCGGGTGGGTGCGGGCAGCGGGGCGGTCGCCATCCGCGCTCAGCATGATGTCGCGCAAAGTGGCGAGGCTGCCCGCACCCGGAAAGCTGACGAGAGCCAAACCGTCGGGCGCCAGCGCGCGGCGGATATGGAGCAGTGCTCCCGGCAGGTCATTGATCGTATCGAGGAGGCCCAGACTGACGATCAGGTCGAAGCCGGTGAAGGGAAGCGGCTGTTCGTCGTCGAAAGCCAGCTCGCCGGGGCCGGGCACCGGATCGGCGCGCAGCACTTCTGTTCCCTGACCGCCAAGCGCCGTCGCGATGATCCCGCTGCGATCGCCGATCACGAGCGCGCGCGCCGGGTCGTGGCGCAGGAAGGCCAGCCGTTCGAGCACGTCTTCGGCCATGTCCTGCGCCAGATAGCGGGCGGCATCGCCGTTGTGGGCGCGGACCAGCTGGCGGGCGCGGATCGCCCGACGGCGTGCGGATGCGAAGATGACCGGAGGGGCCGGGGGGGACGGTGAAGCGCTTGCCATGGCGCTGCCTTGCCGCACAGCTTCGCGCTTGCCAAGGCGTCGCGGTTGTTCAAGGTCGCCCCAAGAGTGCTTGCCAATTGCGCGTGTCTGCCGGACACCCTGCGCGCATGGCCGCGCCTTCGTTCCTGACCCCGTTGATCGACATGATGTTCCCGCCGCGTTGCCCGTTATGCGGCGAACCTCTGGCCGAGCAGGGCGGGCTGTGCCTTGATTGCTGGACCCAGCTGGCGATTCCGGGCGAGCCGGCCTGCACATTGTGCCAGCGGCCCTTGCCCGATCGCGTGGCGCAGGCTGCGCCCGATGGGAAGCCGGTGTGTGCGCCTTGCATGGCAGATCCGCCGCGCCACGAAGGGATTGCTGCAGCCACGCTCTACAACCCTGTGTCACGAAAGCTGGTGCTGCAGTTCAAGCACGGGCGGCGAATCGCGCTGGCAGGCCTGCTTGGGCAGATGATGGCGGCGAGACTGCCCCGGCTTGAAGGGGAATGGCTGCTGGTGCCGGTGCCGTTGCACCGCTGGCGCCTGTGGCAGCGCGGTTACAACCAGTCAGCGCTGCTTGCGGCGCGGCTGGCCAGGGCGACCGGCCAGCGGTTGGTGGTGGATGGTCTGGTGCGCAAGCGGCGCACGCCTTCGCTCGGCGGACTGAACCGGCGGGCCAGAGCCACGGCATTGCAGGGGGCGATCGCGCCCAACCCACAAAGGCAGGAAATGCTGGCCGGGGCCAATGTTCTGCTGGTCGACGATGTGTTGACCAGCGGGGCGACGACGGATGCCTGCCTGCGCGCGCTGCGCCGGGCACGTGTCGCCCGCGTCCGCATCGTCTGCTTTGCGCGCGTGCTGGACGAGGCGCTTGATGATGCCAAGAGCGTGGATACGGCCGTCTGGCACGAGTGAACAGTATCGGTTTCGCGGGGGCGGGCCCGCCACGAAAAGACGCCCGGAACCGAAGTCCCGGGCGCTCGCGTGACGATATCGTTGGTGGTTGCGCTCGTTAAGCACAAAGACAGCCCCCCGACTGTCACCACCTTGACCCTCATCGTTTCAATTGCGGCCGACCCTCACGAAGAGGAACATGCAACAACCCTTTTTTCCCTGAACTTTGGCGCTTTTGCGCCGCCCGAAGGCGGGTCCAGATCGCGGCTCCCTCAAGCCGCAAAGCTTTCTTCGGCGATTGCGCAGCTATACGGAAGGGCATTATGAAGGGGGAGCCGATTTTGCCATGGTTCTGTGGTTATAGTGCAACAAATGCATGGCTTGAACGATGTTTTGCGAAGGATTCTCACAATTTCCGCTCCAATCATGCCCATAGCGGTAACCATTGCCAGCGAATCCCCGTCCGATGTGACCGAGCGCGAGCAGGGCAGCTTGTTCATGCCGCGGTTCGATTCTGCGGGACTGGTCACTGCCGTTGCGGTCGATCACGCCAGTGGTCGCTTGCTGATGCTGGCGCACATGGACGCCGAGGCTATCGCCAAGACACGCGAAACCGGCTTTGCGCATTTTCACTCCCGTTCGCGCGGGCGACTGTGGATGAAGGGCGAGAGTTCGGGGCACGTGCTGCGCGTTGTCGAAATCCGCGTGGATTGCGATCAGGATGCGCTTGAATTGCGGGTAGAGGCGGCTGGCCCCGCCTGTCACACGCTTGCCCCCAGTTGCTTCTACCGCCGTCTGGATGACCTTGGGGCCCTTGTACGCATTGATGATTGACGCTTACGTAAAGGGCAGCTAAAAACCGGGTATGTCGAACCCGGCTGCCGCCACTATCGTCACCGCGCCTGACGCGCCTTTGTCTTCCAGCAGCGTGCCTGCCGACCGCAGGCCCGACGACCATACCGGGCATCTGCATCAGCCCGATGCGCTGTCGCGCGAACAGTTCACGATTTCGGACCTCTCGATCGAATTCGGGGTGACCGCACGTGCGCTTCGTTTCTATGAGGACGAGGGCCTGATCGCGCCGACTCGCACCGGGTTGGCGCGGATCTACAGCAAGCGCGATCGTGCCCGGCTGGCTTGGATCATGCGGGCCAAGAACGTCGGCTTCAGCTTGTCCGAAATCCGCGACATGATCGACCTTTACGATCTTGGCGATGGACGTGTGGAACAGCGCCGGGTGACGATCGCCAAGTGTCGCGAGCGTGTCGAGAACCTCAAACGTCAGCAGGCCGATATCGCGGCGACGGTCGCCGAATTGTCGAGTTTCGTGCAGTTGCTGGTTGACCGGGAACGGGCCGAGGGCCGCAACCCGGACTGATCAACGGCTCTTGCCGAACAATCACAAGCCATACCAGAGCGCTGGGACATCGGCGCCACCAAGGAGTCAGGATATGCCCGTTTACAAGGCGCCCACGCGCGATACGCGTTTTGTGATCAACGAAGTGCTGGGTCTCGATGGACTCACCGCACTGCCCGGCTTCGCTGGGGCCAGCCGCGACATCACCGATGCCGTGATCGATGAGGCCGGGCGCTTCGTCAGCGACGTGATCGCGCCGCTAAACCAGATCGGCGACAAGGAAGGCTGCATCCGCCATCCCGATGGCTCGGTCACCACACCCACCGGCTTTCGTCAGGCGTATCAACAGTATGTGGAGTCGGGTTGGGGCACGTTGTCTGCGCCCGAAGCTTTCGGCGGGCAGGGCTTGCCGCACGTGCTGGGCTTCGTTCTGGAGGAGTACATGGCGGGGGCGAACCAAGCTTTCGCGATGTACCCCGGCCTTGCCAATGGTGCGATTTCGGCGATCTTGTCCAAAGGTTCGCCCGAGCAGCAGCAGACTTATCTGCCCAAGATGGTCAGCGGCGAATGGCTGGGCACGATGAACCTGACCGAACCGCATTGCGGCACCGACCTCGGGCTGCTGCGCACGCGCGCCGAACCACAGGCCGATGGCTCCTATGCCATCACCGGCACCAAAATCTTCATTTCGGCAGGCGACCATGACCTGACCGAGAACATCATCCATCTGGTGCTTGCCAAGACTCCGGGCGCACCCGAATCGAGCAAAGGCATCTCGTTGTTCATCGTGCCGAAGTTCCTGGTCGAAGCCGATGGCTCGCTGGGTGCACGGAACGCCGTGACGGTCGGTTCGATCGAGCACAAGATGGGCATCAACGGCAACGCCACGTGCGTGATGAACTACGATGGGGCGAAGGGCTGGATCGTTGGCGAGGAGAACAAGGGGCTGGCCGCGATGTTCATCATGATGAATGCCGCGCGGCTTGGCGTGGGCCTGCAAGGGCTGGCGCAGGCCGAGGCTTCGTTCCAGAATGCGGTGCTCTATGCGCAGGAACGGCGCCAGGGCCGCGCGCTGACCGGTCCTGCAGAGCCGGAGCAGAAGGCCGATACGCTGTTCGTGCACCCTGACGTGCGCCGCATGCTTATGGACGCCAAGACTTTCATCGAAGGGATGCGGGCGCTGTGCATGTGGGGTGGCCTGCAGGTTGACCTGACGCATTCCGCCGAAACCGAAGACGAGCGGCAGGCCGCCGACGACCTGATCAGCCTACTGACGCCGGTGATCAAGGGCTTTGGTACCGACATGGGCTACAAGACCGCCACCGACATGCAGCAGATTTGGGGCGGCCACGGCTATATCCGCGAAAATGGCATGGACCAGTTCGTGCGCGATGCGCGGATCGCGATGATCTATGAAGGCGCCAATGGCGTTCAGGCGATGGATCTGGCCGGACGCAAACTGGCGCTCAACGGTGGCCGCGCAGTGCAGTTGCTGTTCAAGGTGATCGACGAGGAGTGCGCCTCTGCTGCAGATGGCGATCCTACCGTCGCGCTGGTGGCGGAAAAGCTTGCCAAGGCAACCGGCCAGTTGAAGGCTGCAACCATGTGGTTCCTGCAGAATGCGATGGCTGATCGCAATGCGCTGGGCGCCGGAGCCTATGCCTACATGACGTTGACCGGCGTGGTCTCGCTTGGCCTGATGTGGCTCAAGGTTGCCAAAGTGGCCGCCGCCGCATTGGCCGCCGGGGCTGAGGACAAGCTGTTCTACGAAGCCAAGCTGACGTGCGCCAAGCATTGGGCACTGCGCTTTGCCCCGCAGGCTGGCGCGCTGCGCCATGAGATCGAAGCGGGCGCCGAGACGGTGATGGCGCTGCCAGTCGAGGCGTTTGCGGCCTGAACCATAGGTGCCGGCCCCGCCTGCAAGCGGGGCCGGACCGGTCAGAACAATTCGTCGAACAGACTGGTCAGTGCAGCCCAGCTTTGCCGGTCGGCGCTGGCGTCATAACCGATCGCGGGAATGCCGCGCGCGTCGCTGCCGGGATCAGTGAAGCCGTGGCGCACCCCGCTATAGGCGTGGAAGTGCCAGTTGGCCCCAGCCGCGTCCATTTCCTCCCAAAAGCCGAGCACTTGCGTGCGCGGCACCAGCGGATCAGCGTCGCCATGGCTGACGAACAGCCGCGCCTTGACCGAGCCGGGTTGGGCCGGGCTGGCCGTGTCGAGCAAACCATGGAAGCTGGCCGCAAGGACCAGATCGGCCCCGTCGCGCGCGAGTTCGAGCGCAGCCTGTCCGCCCATGCAGTAGCCGATAGCCGCCAGTTTCAGCCCTTGCGCGTCCGGGTGTCCGGTCAGCGCGGCAAGGCCTGCCCGCAACCGCGCGCGATAGCCTTCGACGGTCGCGCGCAAGGCGGTGGCCAGTTCGCGCGAATGGTCGAAATCGCGCACCTGTTCGCCATAGAAATCGGCGATCAGCGCCACGAATCCGGCATCGGCCAGCATCGCAGCCCGCCGTTCCATCGGCGGATTGGCGTTCATGATCGTCGGCAGGACCAGCACCGCGCCACGCGGTGGCCCCTCCGGTCGGGCGAGCCATCCGGTGAGCGCAACCGTGCCGTCGGCATAGTCGATGCGTTCAAGCGCCATGACAGGCTTACTCCGGCAGGAAGTCGGCGACCGAAAGGTACCGCTCGCCGGTGTCGTAGTTGAAGCCCAGCACGCGGCTGCCTGCGGGAAGCTCGGGCAGCTTTTGCGCAATCGCGGCAAGCGTCGCGCCCGAACTGATGCCCACCAGCAGGCCTTCGACCCGCGCCGACTTGCGCGCCCATTCCTTGGCGTCGGCCGGATCGACCTGAATCACCCCGTCGATGGACTGGGTGTGCAGGTTGCCGGGGATGAAGCCTGCGCCGATACCCTGGATCGGGTGCGGGGCGGGTGATCCGCCCGAGATCACCGGCGACAGTGTCGGCTCTACCGCATAGGCCTTGAAATCGGGCCAGTGCTTCTTCAATTCCTCGGCGCATCCGGTCAGGTGACCTCCGGTGCCAACCCCGGTGATCAGCACGTCGAACGGCGTTTCGGCAAAGTCGTTCAGGATCTCGATGGCGGTGGTCCGCACATGGATGTCGACGTTGGCCGGGTTTTCAAACTGCTGCGGAATCCACGCGCCCGGCGTTTCGGCCACGATCTGGTTGGCGCGCTCGATTGCCCCCTTCATCCCCTTTTCGCGTGGGGTAAGGTCAAACGTCGCGCCATAGGCGAGCATCAGCCGCCGCCGTTCCAGCGACATCGATTCGGGCATCACGAGCACGAGCTTGTAGCCCTTTACCGCCGCGACCATGGCGAGGCCGATGCCGGTGTTACCCGAAGTGGGTTCAACGATGGTGCCGCCCGGTTGAAGGCTGCCGTCGGCTTCGGCGGCCTCGATCATCGCGAGGGCGATCCTGTCCTTGATCGAACCGCCCGGATTGGCGCGTTCGCTCTTCACCCATACCTCGTGGTCGGGAAACAGGCGGGACAGGCGAATGTGCGGGGTGTTGCCAATGGTGGCGAGGACGGAATCCGCTTTCATGTCGCATGGCTCCTGGGTTGTGAGCAGGTCAGAATGGAGGGTTTGCTGATCGGCTGGGATCGCGCGGCCAGAAGGTTTTGGGGCAGGTGGTCTTCAATCAATCCTTGTACTGCGTCGTGAAAGTCCGCACCCGGCGCAATTCCGGGAAGCCGACCGCCCACAGCGCGGTCACGATTATGGCACCGATCCCGCCGAACACAACCGCGCCAGTGGCTCCGAGAAGCGCTGCGGCGACGCCGGATTGCATTTCGCCCAGCTCGTTCGAGGCCGAAATGGCAAGTCCCGAGATCGACGAGACACGGCCCCGCACGGCATCGGGGGTGTGAAGCTGGACGAGCGTGTTGCGGATGAACACCGAAACCATGTCCGCAGCGCCCAGCAAGGCCAGCATCAACAACGAAAACAGCAAGGAACGCGACAGCCCGAAGCCGATCGTCGCTGCGCCGAATCCGGCGACCGCCAGCAGCATCTTGTTGCCAACTTCGTTCTGGATCGGCCGGTGCGACAGGACATAGGCCACGATCGCAGCGCCAAGCCCCGGCATCGCCCGCATCAGTCCCAGTCCATAGGATCCCACTGGATGGCCGTTCCACAACAGGATGTCGCGCGCATAGACTGGCAAGAGCGCGGTGGCGCCGCCCAGCAGTACAGCGAACAGATCGAGCGAGACGCAGCCGAGCAGGAACCGGTCGTTCCACACGAAAGCCAGTCCTTCAAGGATCTGCCGCAAGGGATGGCGATCACGGTTGCCAGGCGGCGGCGGAATCTTGCGGATGCCGAATGCCGATATCGCCGCAATCAGCAGCAGCGCGGTCGATACCCAATACGGAATGTCGGCGCGGACGGCGAACAGCACGCCGGCCAGCGCCGGGCCGCCGAGGCCACCGATCTGCCAGGCCATCGAATTGATCGCGACCGCGCGCGGCATCAGGGCTGCCGGAACGATGTTGGGCGCGATCGACGCCAATGCCGGGCCGATGAACACGCGGCTGGTCCCGTGCAGCGCCCCCAGCGCAAACAGCAACGGCAAGCTAAGCAGATGCAGGTAAGTTGCAATCGCCAGGGTCAGGGCGACAGCCGTGTCGTTCAGGAGTGCAAGCCCGGTGACGGCGCGGCGATCAAACCGGTCGGCGACCAGACCGGCAACCGGCGTCAACAGGAACAGTGGCAGAAACTGCGCCAATCCCAGCAGGCCCAGTTCGAAAGCGGCTGAGCCGATGCTCATTCCGTATTGACCGCGCGCCACGTCGTAAAGCTGGTAGCCCAACACCACGACCATGCCGGTGGTCGCCACCGCAGATGCAAAGCGAGCCAGCCAGAACCGACGATAGTCGGGGATCTGCAGAGGCGATGTCGGTTCGGACGAAGAGCGGTTCACAGCCAAGCCTCTGGCACCCGCAGCAGCGCTTGCCAAGCGTCCTGACAGGACGGGCTTGTCAATAATTACGCGACAACGGTTGTGAAATGCTCAAGTGCCAGCAAGCGCTCCGGGAAGGCCTCGCACAAACCGGGGTTACTGGGTGCCGTTGCGTTGTGTGCGTGCGGGCATGAGCGAGCGCACGAGCTTGCCGAAATCATCGGGCCGGATGATCCGTTCGAACTGGAAACCGGCGCGATCGCCATCGGCCCACACCAGAAAAGCCTCGATCCGGCCGATGTGCTGCAAGCGCACGGTCAGCCGCTCACCCCTGCTCAGGTCAGGCGCTTCGCGAACCATGAAGCCGTTGGCTGAAATGTTGACGATGTGCAGCATGATGTCGCCCAGCCTGCGATGCTCGGCAAGCACCGGCAGGTTGATCGAATGCCGCGACGCGCGCCGCAAGTCAGTGACAGATAACTGGGCTCCGCCTGACATCGTACCTCCTTGCCGCAGAACGACACCCACCGTGGGCGCCTGATGCAAGTTTGGTCCGGATTGACTTACATTTGGTAAAGCACCCGGCAAAAACTTGCCGCTCGTTGCCGGGTGTGCCAGCGCAGGGATCGTCAAGAAACCTTGATAATTCCGTGCTTTTTCTTGCCGGACGATACGCGAATCTCACCAGAATGGAGCGAAATCTGGTAACCGTCATCGCTCACCGCGACGCCGTCAACGCGGGCGCCACCACCCGCAATCAGCCGTTTCGCCTCGCCCCGGCTGGCGGCGAAACCCAGCCCGATCAGCGCATCGACCAGTCCGATAGCGCCGGCTTCGGCCACCAGCGTGGGCAGATCCTGCCCCACTCCGCCCCCGGCAAATGTTGCCGCGGCGGTCGCTTCGGCGGCGCGTGCCGCCTCGGCCCCGCGCACCAATCCGGTGACCTCATTGGCCAGAACTGTCTTGGCGGCGTTGATCTCGGCCCCTTCGAGCGCTTCGAGTCGGACGATCTCATCGATCGGCAGGTCGGTGAACAGGCGCAGGAACCGCCCGACATCGCGGTCGTCGGTGTTGCGCCAATACTGCCAGAAATCGTAGTGCGGTAGGGCATCGTCGTTCAGCCACACCGCGCCGGCAGCGGTCTTGCCCATCTTGGCCCCGTCCGCCGTCGTCAGCAGCGGAGTGGTCAGGCCAAAGACTTCGGTGCCGTCCATCCGGCGCGACAGCTCGATACCGTTGACGATGTTGCCCCACTGGTCCGATCCGCCCATCTGCAACCGCACGCCGCCGGTCTTGCTGAGATGGCGGAAGTCATAACCTTGCAGAATCATGTAGTTGAATTCGAGGAAGGTCATCGGCTGTTCGCGCTCAAGCCGCAGCTTGACCGAATCGAATGAAAGCATGCGGTTGACGGTGAAGTGCGTGCCGACCTGCTGCAGCAGTTCGATGTAACCCAGCTTGCCCAGCCAGTCGTGGTTGTTGACCATGATCGCATCGGTCGGACCGTCGCCAAAGGTCAGCAATCGCGAAAACACCGTGCGGATCGAGGCGATATTGGCCTCGATCGTGGCATCGCTCAACATTTTGCGGCTTTCATCGCGCCCGGTCGGGTCGCCGATGCGGGTGGTGCCGCCACCCATCAGGACGACCGGCTTGTGCCCGGCCTGTTGCAGGCGGCGCAGCATCATGATCTGCACCAGACTGCCGATGTGCAACGAAGGCGCGGTCGCATCGAAGCCGATATAGCCCGGCACAATGCCTTCGCTCGCGAGCTTGTCCAGCCCGGCGCCATCGGTCAGCTGGTGGATGTAGCCCCGCTCGTCTAGCAGGCGCAGCAGCGTTGAGGTATATTCGGTCATGTCCGGCCTTCGTGTTTAGGCCCGCGCGCCTAGCACGGAGAGTTGCGCTTGGAAACGTTCGAGCTTGTCCCCCACCCGGCGCACCCTTCGTTCTGCCTGCAAGGCATCAGCGCGAGATTGCTGGCTTTTGATGCATATTGGCTGACTTTGCGCTTCAGCTTGGCAGGCGCCCGTGCCGTGGTACTGCCCCCACTGGCGGGCAAGGGGCGGGCTGACGGGTTGTGGCGCACGACCTGCTTCGAACTGTTCGTCGCCGGTGCTGACCCTGGCGGGGGTTATGCAGAATTCAACCTGTCACCGTCCGAACGCTGGGCTGCCTATGATTTCACCGGCTATCGCGAAGGGATGGCCGATCGCGCCATGCCGCGCGATCCGGTGTGCACCGCACGGCGCGGAGGCGGCACGCTGATCTTCGACGTAGCCATTCCGCGCGCCGCCTTGCCGCCGTTGCCCTGGCGTTATGGCCTGAGCGCGGTGATCGAGGAGGCGGGCGGGGTGATCTCGTACTGGGCTATCGCGCACCGGCCCGACAAACCCGATTTCCACCATCCCGCTTGCTTCGCGGCCACGCTTGCGGCACCGGATTGCGCATGAACTTCGGTATCGATCGCCTGCTCGCCGACCCTGCCTTGCGCCGCCCGCTCGCCGGTCGCCGCGTCGCGCTGGTAGCGCACCCCGCCTCGTTGACAGCCAATCTGGTCCATAGCGTCGATGCGCTGGCCGCGCTCGATGACGTGAACCTGACCGCCGCTTTCGGCCCACAACACGGGCTGAAGGGCGACAAGCAGGACAACATGGTGGAAAGCGCCGACACCGTCGACCCGGCATTGGGCATCCCGGTGTTCAGCCTTTACGGGCAGGTGCGTCGCCCGACGCCTGCGATGATGGACAGCGCCGACGTGTTCCTGTTCGATCTGCAGGATCTGGGCTGCCGCATCTACACCTTCCTCACGACGTTGCTCTACCTGCTCGAAGCCGCAGCGGGCACCGGCAAGGCGGTGTGGGTGCTCGACCGACCCAATCCGGCTGGGCGCCCGATCGAGGGCACTACGCTGTTACCGGGCTGGGAAAGCTTCGTTGGTGCAGGGCCCCTGCCGATGCGCCATGGCATGACGCTGGGCGAGATGGGCCATTGGTTCGTCGCGCACTACGGACTTGATGTCGATTACCGGGTCATTGCCATGGAAGGCTGGACCCCGGAAACCGCACCGGGTTTCGGCTGGCCCGAAAGCCGCATCTGGGTGAACCCGTCGCCCAATGCCGCCAGCCTCAACATGGCGCGCGCCTATGCCGGTACGGTGATGATCGAGGGGGCGACCCTGTCCGAAGGGCGCGGCACCACCCGCCCGCTCGAAGTGCTGTTCGGTGCGCCCGACGTCGATGCGCGCGCGGTCCATGCCGAAATGAGCAAGGCTGCGCCACAGTGGCTGGCGGGTTGCGCCATCCGCGAATGCTGGTTCGAGCCGACCTTCCACAAGCACGCCGGTGCGCTGTGCAACGGCCTGATGATCCATGCCGAGGGTGGCTTCTACGACCACCACGCCTTCCGCCCCTGGCGCTTGCAGGCGCTGGCGTTCAAGGCAATCCGCAGACTTTACCCGGACTACCCGCTGTGGCGCGACTTCGCGTATGAGTACGTGTTCGACAAGCTGGCGATCGACGTGATCAACGGCGGGCCTGTGCTGCGCCAATGGGTCGACGATGCAGGCGCGCTGCCGGGCGATCTGGATGCACTGGCAGGCGCGGACGAGGCCGCGTGGGCGGCGGACCGGGCGGCGTTTCTGCTGTATTGAAGCGAACGGCGCTGGAGCGCCTCAATGCTTCTTGCGCGTCAACTCGCGCATCGCACCGTCCAGCCCTTCGAGTGTAAGCGGGAACATGCTGCCGCCGACCAAGTCCTTGATCATCTTGGTCGACTGCGAATATGTCCACTGCTTTTCGGGTACGGGATTGAGCCATACCGTAGCCGGATAAGTCTGCGCCATGCGGTGCAGCCAAACTGCGCCCGCTTCCTCGTTGAAGTGCTCCACACTGCCGCCCGGATGACTGATCTCGTAGGGGCTCATCGCCGCATCGCCGACGAACACGATCTTGTAGTCGTGGCCGTATTTGTGGAGGATGTCCCAGGTATTGGTCCGCTCTGCCCAGCGGCGCTTGTTGTCCTTCCACACCCCTTCGTACAGGCAGTTGTGGAAATAGAAGAACTCCATGTTCTTGAATTCGGTCGTTGCGGCGCTGAACAGCTCTTCGACCAGCTTGATGAACGGGTCCATCGATCCGCCCACATCAAGCAAGAGCAACAGTTTTACCGCGTTGCGCTTTTCCGGGCGCATCTTGATGTCGAGCCAACCCTGCCGCGCGGTTCCCTCGATCGTCCCGTCAAGGTCGAGCTCGTCCGCCGCACCCTCACGGGCGAAGCGGCGGAGGCGGCGCAGCGCGATCTTGATGTTGCGTGTGCCCAATTCGCGGGTGTTGTCGAGGTTCTGGAACTCGCGCTTTTCCCACACTTTCACCGCGCGGCCGTGCTTGGCTTCGCCGCCGATGCGCACGCCTTCAGGGTTGTAGCCCGAATTGCCGAACGGGCTGGTGCCGCCGGTGCCGATCCACTTGTTGCCGCCCTGATGGCGCTTTTCCTGCTCCTCAAGCCGCTTTTTCAGCGTGTCCATGAGTTCGTCCCAAGACCCGAGGGCCTTGATCTTTTCCATCTCCTCTTCGGACAGGAACTTCTCGGCCACGGCCTTCAGCCAGTCCTCGGGGATCTCGACCGGACGTTGACCGTAGTCGGTGAGCAGGCCCTTGAACACTTTGTTGAACACCTGATCGAAGCGGTCGAGCAGGCCTTCGTCCTTCACGAAAGTGGTACGCGACAAGTAGTAGAACGCTTCGGGCGTCTGTTCGATCACGTCCTTTTCCAGCGCTTCGAGCAGGACGAGATGCTCCTTGAAGCTGGCCTGGATACCGGCCGCGCGCAACTCGTCGATGAAGTTGAAGAACATCGGTTCAATCCTTGGTTGCGGGCGCGGAAGTGGTCGGGGTTGCAGGGGCGGGCGGTTGCTGAGGCCACTGCTCGAGCGCGGGGTCGATCTGCGCCCAGTCGGGAGCATCCTGCGTCCAGATGACGACTTCGGGTTTGAGGTCGTGCGGCTGGTCGAGCACACCGAAGCGCACGGTTTTCAGATGTGGTCGCGCCGAGCTTTGGCCATAGACTTGCGTGCCGCAGCTTGCGCAGAAGTGGAAGGTCAGCGTGTTGCCGCTCGCCGCCGTCCATGTGGCCGCGCCAAGGGTGCCCTCGATCGCGACCGCTTCAGCCGGGAAGATGGCGTTGTGCGTCGGGCCACCGGCGGCAATGGTCTGGCACTGGCGGCACCAGCACTGGCGCGTCGTGGCGGGTTTGGCGCCGATGTTGAGGGTGACCGCGCCGCATGCGCACTTTCCGGTGTAGCCCATGGCTCCAGCTCCGATAGGGTATTGTTCGTGTTGCATACAATTGGCTATGGTGTGTCCGTACGGAGAGGATAACATCAAAATGCTCAAGCTCTACAGTTTCGGCCCCGCCGCCAATTCGATGAAGCCCTTGCTGACCCTGTTCGAAAAGGGCCTGCCGTTCGAGGCCAACCGGCTCGATCCTGCTACCTTTCAGCACCACAGCGACTGGTTCAAGGCGATCAACCCGCGCGGTCAGGTGCCCGCGCTGGTCGATGGCGAGCATGTCATCACCGAATCGACTGTGATCTGCGAATACCTTGAGGACGAACACCCGACCGAAGTCGTACTGCGTCCCGCTGACAGCTTTGGTCGTGCGCAGATGCGGGTGTGGACCAAGTGGGTCGACGAATACTTCTGTTGGTGCGTCTCGACGATCGGCTGGCACCGCTATGTCGGCAACATGGTCAAGGCGCTGTCTGACGCCGAATTCGAGGAAAAGGTCGCCGCAATCCCGGTGGTGGAACAGCAAATCAAGTGGCGCCGCGCCCGCGAAGGCTTTCCGCAGGACATGCTGGACGAGGAGATGCGCAAGATCGCCTTCAGCGTGAAGCGTCTCGACGATCACTTGCGCGACAACGAATGGCTGGTTCCCGGGCAGTACACGCTGGCCGATATCTGCAACTTCGCCATAGCCAACGGAATGCAGTTCGGCTTTCCCGAATTCGTGAGCAAGGAAGCGACGCCCGGTCTTGTCCGCTGGATCGAACAGATCAACGCGCGCCCGGCGGCAAAGACCATGTTCGGCGCGGTCGAACTCGAAAAGCTGGGCCCGCGCGAATAAGGTCGGCGGACGAACAGAGCCGCGCCTACTCACTGACGGTGAAGTCGTAGCACATCGCGCCCAGCGAATAGGGGTTCACGCCCCCGGGCAGGCGGCGGTTTACCGTCAGAAAGCCGATGATCTTGTTGTTCTTCATGATCGCCGGCGGGGCCACCGTCGTCTCGTTGAACGGGGAGAACAGAGCATCCGGGCTGCCATATTCACCGATCCGATTCCAGATCGAATCCGAGGAATAGCGGCTGCCGAAGTTGCCATAGCGGTTGAAGATGCTGAGGCTGTCGTACCGGTCGGCCAATTTGCCGAGAAACTTCTTGTCGACCATGATCATGGCGCCATCGAAATGGGCGCAGGGGGCGGGACGTGCGTACACAGAGTCAGGCACGAACGCGCCGCCGAACAGCGCCGCCGCCACCAACAGACCGACAAGAGTGGGCCTACTGGTGGCGACCAAACGTCAACTCCCGCGGCGAGCCATGAAGGCAAGCCGTTCGAACAGCATGATATCCTGCTCATTCTTGAGCAAAGCACCATGCAGCGGCGGAATCGCCTTGGTAGGGTCGCGATTCTGCAGCACGTCCAAAGGCATGTCTTCGTTCAGCAACAGCTTGAGCCAGTCCAGAAGTTCGCTGGTAGAGGGCTTCTTCTTCAAGCCCGGAACCTCGCGCACTTCATAAAACACTTCGAGCGCTTTTGCTATCAAAGTCTTCTGAATTCCGGGGAAGTGGACGTCGATGATCGCCTGCATTGTCGCCCGGTCGGGGAACTTGATGTAATGAAAGAAACAACGGCGCAGGAACGCGTCGGGCAGTTCCTTTTCGTTGTTGGACGTGATCACCACGATCGGCCGTTCCTTGGCCGTGATCCGCTCCTGCGTTTCATAGACGTCGAAGCTCATCCGGTCGAGTTCCTGCAACAAGTCGTTGGGAAACTCGATGTCGGCCTTGTCGATTTCGTCGATCAGCAGCACGGGCAGTTCGGGCGCGGTGAAGGCTTCCCACAGCTTGCCCTTCTTGATGTAGTTGGCGATGTCATGGACGCGCTCGTCGCCCAGTTGGCCATCGCGCAGGCGGGCCACCGCATCGTATTCATACAGGCCCTGCTGCGCCTTGGTGGTCGACTTGATGTTCCATTCGATCAAGGGCGCGCCCACCGCCTTGGCGATTTCATGCGCCAGCACAGTCTTGCCGGTGCCGGGTTCGCCCTTCACCAGCAAGGGCCGCCGCAGCAGCACGGCGGCGTTGACCGCCACCTTCAGGTCATCGGTGGCAACGTAATTGCTGGTACCTTCGAACCGCATGGGCTCCCCCGTTCTCTTTAAGCAAGCGATTAAGCCTAGAGGGTGCCTTTGCCTTGCGCAAGAGGGCGAAAACGGTGTGACCGGATGGGCAGGTGCCTCCCTCGACAAATAAGGCTGGCAGAAAAGGGATTCGCGTCATTTTTGCGTTGAGCCAGCGTTGCCATTGTCGCGCGCGCTTGGCAGGGAGAGCGCGCAGGGGATGCCGGGGCCGGGAATACGGAGCGTTGATGGATCGGCTTGAACAGACCCCGCAGGACAGCCGCTATGCCGCGCCGCGCCGTGGGCGTGGTGTGGCCATGGCCCTGTCGCTGGCGGTCTGCCTGCTGCTGGGGGCGGCGCTCATCTCGATGGGCGCGTTCCAGCCACCTGCAGGCGGACGCGGGGCGACGCTTGTCGCCGTGTCGATTGCCGGGCCGAAGGGTGACAAGGCCGACAAACCCGCGCCCGAGCACAAGCAGACCGCCACGCACGCCACCAGTCAGACCGCGACCGCGCAGGCCGCAGCAAGGCCCATGCCGCGCGTGGTCGTGCCCAGCCCGAACAAAGTCGAATGGCCCGAAGGTTTCATTCCGATGAGCCATGCGGACTATGCCTCTGCCGACATCGGCAAGGTCAAGTCGGCAGCCGGTGCCGGTGCGCAATCGGCCGATGCCGGTGGCGGCAAGGGCGGCGGCGATGGTCCGGGCGGGGCGCACCTGTACAACGCAGAATGGTATCGCGAACCGACCGATGCGCAGCTTTCAGGCTATATGCACGGCGGTTCGCCTCCGGGTAGCTGGGCGATGATCGCCTGCCGCACGCTGCCGCAATACCATGTCGAGGATTGCCAGGAACTCGACGAATCGCCGCGCGGTTCGGGCATGGCGCGCGCGCTGCGTCAGGCGGCGTGGCAGTTCCTCGTCCGGCCACCGCGCATGGATGGCAAGCCGATGATCGGCGCTTGGGTGCGCATCCGCTTTGATTTCACCAAGGCCAAGCGCGGCGAGGACTCCGGTCCGGGCGACGGTTCCGGTTAGCGCTTGCCAAGCAGCGCTGCGTTCAACCGCGCGCGGACCGGTTCATCCCACAGTTTCAGCCCGGCCCAGCCAAGCGCGATCAGCGCGGGCGGCAACGCGAGCGCGACCGGGATCACGCTTGCGGGCGACGGGGTGGTCAGGATCACCCAGTCGGCGAACTTGTAGATGAACGGGTAGTGCAGGATGTAGAGCGGGTACGATAGCCGCCCCAGCAGCGAACATGTCGCCAGTGTGCGCGGACCGACCCGCGAATGCGCGCCAAGCAGGACGATCGCCGGAAACAGAACGATGACCAGCGCCGCTTCGAACAGGCCGTTGCTGGCGGCCTTGGCATCGGGCCCCATTACTGGCAGCGCCAGCGCCGCGATCATGATCGCCGCCAGCGGCAGCAGGCCCAGCCGCAGCTTGGGCAGCGAGGGCAGCACCCGGTGCAGCCACAGGCCAAAGATGAACGGGAATGCCAGCCGCACTTCGGCCATCCACCAGTTGCTGTAGCCAAAACCGGTCGAGACGGTGCCATAATGCGCGGCGCCCGCTGCCAGGCCGATCCCCGCCGGGAGCGCCAGCGCCAGCAGCGCGCGCGGGCTCAGGTGGCGCAGCACCAGCGCATAGGCGATGTTGCCGAGGTATTCCTGAAACAGCGTCCAGGTTGGGCCGTCGAGTGAATGGGTATCATCGAACCGGCCCGGCAGCGTGGGGTAGGGCAGCACCAGCAGTGCCAGCGCGATGGT
This sequence comes from Novosphingobium sp. FKTRR1, assembly GCF_020404405.1. Taxonomy (GTDB): domain Bacteria; phylum Pseudomonadota; class Alphaproteobacteria; order Sphingomonadales; family Sphingomonadaceae; genus Novosphingobium. Next base: position 19,791 of record NZ_JAIZDA010000007.1, read on the forward strand.
CGTCGCCCAGTGGGTCGCGTCCATGTTCCAGTCGGGCCCGCGAAAGGGCGCAAAGGCATAGACAAGTACGCCGATCACGGTGGCTGGCAGCACCAGCGGATGCAGCCGGATCAGCCGCCGCAGCGCGAACTCGCGCAAGCCCATGCCGCGCGCCCAGCGACCGTCATAGGCGTAAGATACGACAAAGCCCGACAGGCAGAAAAAGAAGTCCACCGCCAGCGCGCCATGCGGGAACACATTGCCGCGCGGATCGCCCAGCGACAGGATCTCATTGACGTGGAACACCACGACCAGCAGCGCGGCCACCCCGCGCAACCCGTCCAACACCTCGAAATGCGCTCGCTCGCCCGCCATGATCATCCCCTGCCGTCGTTATGACAGCGTTAGACAATGTGGTGTGGCGCTTGGCAAGAGTCCTTATATTGCTTAGAATTGGTAGTCAGTCGCCCGGCGCGATCACGCGTCGATCATGTCCGGGTCGAGTTCGCCCGCGCGGTTCTGGATGAACATGAAGCGGTGTTCGGGGTTGCGGCCCATCAGGCGGTCGACCAGTTCCTTGATCGATTGACGCTGTTCGTTCTGTTCGGGCAGGGTGATACGCAGCAGCGAGCGGGTGGCAGGCGCCATCGTGGTTTCGCGCAACTGTTGCGGGTTCATCTCGCCAAGGCCCTTGAACCGGCCGACTTCGACCTTCTTGCCCTTGAACTTGGTTTTTTCCAGTTCGGCGCGCTGTTCGTCGTCGCGGGCATAAGCGCTGACCGCACCGCTGGTCAGGCGATAGAGCGGCGGTTGCGCCAGATAGAGGTGCCCCTTGCGCACGATATCGGGCATTTCCTGAAAGAAGAACGTCATGAGCAGCGTGGCGATGTGCGCGCCATCGACATCGGCATCGGTCATGATGATGATGCGGTCATAGCGCAGCGCATCGGCGTTGCAGTCCATGCGCATCCCGCAACCGAGCGCGAGGCCGAGGTCGGCGATTTCCGAATTGGCGCGGATCTTGTCGTTGGTGGCGCTGGCGACGTTGAGGATCTTGCCCCGGATTGGCAGGATCGCCTGTGTCTTGCGATCGCGTGCCTGCTTGGCGCTACCCCCGGCGCTGTCGCCTTCGACGATGAACAGCTCGGTTTCGCCGCTGCCCTCGCCGGTGCAGTCGGTCAGCTTGCCGGGCAGGCGCAGCTTGCGCGCGCTGGTGGCGGTCTTGCGCTTGATCTCGCGCTCGGCCTTGCGGCGCAAGCGGTCCTCCATGCGCTCGACCACGCTGGCCAGCAGCGCCTTGCCGCGCTCGATGTTGTCGGTGAGGAAGTGGTCGAAGTGGTCGCGCACCGCGTTTTCGACCAGCCTTGCAGCGTCGGGGCTGGTCAGGCGGTCCTTGGTCTGGCTTTGGAACTGGGGATCGCGGATGAACACCGACAGCATGATCTCGCTGCCCGTCACCACGTCGTCGGCGGTTAGATCCTTGGCCTTTTTCTGGCCGACCAGATCGCCGAATGCCCGCAGGCTCTTGGCCAGAGCGACGCGCAAGCCCTGTTCGTGGGTGCCGCCATCGGGGGTGGGGATGGTGTTGCAGTACCAGCTATACGATCCGTCGGACCATAGCGGCCAGGCGATGGCCCATTCGACGCGGCCCATCTCCTCGCCAGCGGGGCCAGCCGGAAAGTCCTGCCGCCCGGTGAAGGGCACGGCGGTGACACATTCGCGCGTGGCGATCTGCTCGTTCAGGTGATCGGCCAGCCCGCCGGGAAACTGGAACACCGCTTCGGCCGGAACGTCGGCGCTGGTCAATGCGGCAGCGCATTTCCAGCGGATCTCGACCCCGGCATACAAATAGGCTTTTGATCGGGCGAGGCGGAACAGCCGCGCCGGTTTGAACCGGGCATCGTCGCCGAAAATCTGTGTGTCCGGCACGAACGTGACTGCGGTGCCGCGCCGGTTGGGCGCATTGCCGATCCGCTGGAGCGGGGCAAGCGCCAGACCGCGCGAAAACTCCTGCGCGTACAACTCCTTGTTGCGCGCCACCTCGATACGGGTGAGCGAGGACAGTGCGTTGACCACGCTGACCCCCACACCGTGCAGGCCCCCGCTGGTGGCATAGGACTTGCCCGAGAACTTGCCGCCCGAATGCAATGTGGTGAGGATCACCTCGAGCGCCGATTTGCCCGGATATTTCGGGTGTTCGTCAACCGGGATGCCGCGACCGTTGTCGGTAATGGTGATCCGGCCGGCAGCGCCCGGCTCCTCCTCAAGCGTCACTTCGATCCGGTTGGCGTGGCCTGCGACAGCCTCGTCCATCGCGTTGTCGAGCACTTCGGCGGCAAGGTGATGCAGCGCGCGTTCGTCGGTGCCGCCGATGTACATGCCGGGGCGACGACGCACCGGCTCAAGCCCCTCAAGCACCTCGATCGCCGAGCCGTCATAGGGTTCACCGGAGGTGCCGCTGTCCGGCCGTGCAAACAGATCGTCGTCAGAAGCCATGGGCGGCGCTATACCGCGCTGCGGAATCCGCGCGCAAGTCGGATTGCCTGCTTATCCGACCTTATTAATGCGCGATCACGGTGCCAGCTTGGCCGGGGCCGGGCTGGCCGTGACGAACGTGCCGTTGGTCACCTCGCGCACTTCCATCGCGCGCTCGGCAACGCCGAACTCATTGAAGCGGAACACCCCGTCGAGCCCGATGAACCCTTGCGGGTCATAGAGCTTGGCGGTGGGAAACAGCGTCCCCGGTTTCCACGTCCGCGCGATGTTGAGCGTCAGGAGCACCGAATCATAGCCGATCGTGGCGATCCGGGCAGGTGCGGTGCCAAAGCGGTTGCGGTAGGATTTTTCGAATTGGCCAAATCGCTGATCCGAAACGGTGGCAAACCAGGCCCCCTTCATCGCCGGGCTGCGTGCAACGGCAGCCTCGCCGTTCCACAACTCGGTGCCGATCAGCCGCGCACCGCTGGCGAAACTGGCGGCCTGCAATGCAATCCGCGCACCGTCGGCGATCAGCACCGCATCGACATGGCCCTTGGCCAACACGCGCCGCATGGCGCTGCCGACCGAGGTGTTGGACCGGTCGTAAGTCTCGACGCTGGTCAACTTCACGCCGCTGTTGCGGGTGGCTGACGCAAGCGCGGCGGTCACCCGCTGGCCATAGATGCCGCCGGGCACGATCGCACCCAGCGCGGTCACGCCATGGGCGCGGGCATAGCCGACCACACGCGCTACCGACTGGCCGGGCACCTGACCCAGCACGAATACGTCTCGGTCAGCCACGCCGACATCGTTGGAATAGGTGATCATCGGCACATGCGCCGGGCGGGCGACTGCGGCCACGGCCTGAACCTCGTCGGCCAGCAGCGGGCCGAGGATCAGCTGGTTGCCGTCCTGAACCGCCTTGGCCGCGGCCTGCCCGGCACCGGTGGCGGTGTCATAGCTGGTTATGCGCAGCGTCTTGGCGTTGGTGTCGAGCAGCGCCATCGTCGTCGCGTTGGCGATCGCCTCTCCGACTGCTGCATTGGCACCACTGAGCGGCAACAGCAGGGCAACGCGATGGCGGTCGGCGTCTGTCGGCAGAACATTGGCTTGCGGAGCGGCTTCAACCGGAGCGGGCGGCGGGCCTTGCGGCTTCTGCTTGGGGATCACGGTACAACCGGCCGCCAAAGCCAGCAGGCCAAGCGTTGCCAGTCGGCGCATGCGGCCGAACAGTGGCTTGTCCGACAGTCTTTCGTTCGACCCAGACCTGCTGCCCATCATCATCTGCTTGCTGCTCCCCCGGTCCCGGTCCATGGAAACTGCATGAATGCGCCTCCACTTGAACCCGGCCTGAATCTTGATCCCGGCCTCTATATTGTCGCGACCCCGATTGGCAATCTTGGCGATATCTCGCGCCGCGCCATCGAAACGCTGTCGGCCTGCGCCTTGATAGCCTGCGAAGACACGCGCGTCACCGGCAAGTTGTTGCATCATCTCGGGATCAAGCGGCCGATGCGCCGTTATGACGATCACGCAGGTGACGATGCGCGTGAACGCCTGCTCGGCGACATCGCGCAACTGCCGGTGGCGCTGGTCTCGGACGCGGGAACGCCGCTCATCTCCGATCCCGGCTACCGGCTGGTCCGTGATGCGCGGGCGCGGGGCCTGAACGTCGTGAGCATCCCCGGACCCAGCGCGCTGATCACCGCGCTGACGTTGGCGGGTTTGCCGACCGATCGCTTCCTGTTTGCGGGCTTCTTGCCATCAAAGGAAAAGGCGCGCGCCGATACGCTGGCCGGATTGGCTGCGGTTCCGGCCACGCTGGTGTTCTATGAAACCGGGCCGCGACTGGTCGATGCCTTGCACGCGGTCGCCCAGGCGCTGCCGGGGCGTGAGATCGCCGTAGCGCGCGAATTGACCAAGCTGCACGAGGAATGCCGTAGCGGCACGCCAGAGGCGCTGACGGCGCATTACACGGCGCACCCACCACGCGGCGAAATCGTCCTGCTCGCCGGGCCGCCCCCGCCGGCTGCGGCACCGGAAGCGGATGTGGTGGACGCCGCGCTACGTCTGGCGCTCGCAACGATGTCCACTTCACAAGCGGCTGCCAGTGTCTCACGGGCACTTGGCCTTGATCGCAAGGCTTTGTATGCTCGCGCCATGGAGCTGAAATGAGCAGGCGGAAGGCCGAGAGCAAAGGACGCAGCGCCGAAGTGCTTGCTGCGTGGTGGCTACGCCTGCAAGGTTGGCGCATTCTGGCGCGGCGTCAAAGGCTTGGCGTGGGCGAGGTGGATATCATCGCCCGGCGCGGACGCACGGTCGCATTCGTCGAGGTCAAATGGCGCAACCATCCCGCCTTGTTGCGGCAGGCGGTCGACGTTCGGCGACTCCATCGGGTGGTTGCGGCAGCGCAAGGGCTGGCCCATCGCTTTGCCGGGCCGCAGGACGATCTGCGGGTGGATGTCATACTGATCGCGCCATGGCGGCTGCCGCGCCGGATCACCAATGTCTGGCAACCCGACGCCTGATCGCAGTTCGCCCTTTGCGGGCATGATCGGTCGGGCTAGGGACGGAACCGGCCACAGGCCATGCCGCCCGGTGGGCGCCTCCGAAGACAGGAATTACCCATGACCGTTCGTGTTGCTGTGCAGATGGACCCGCTTTCCGGCATCAACATCGCCGGGGATTCCACCTTCCACCTGATGCTGGCGGCACAAGCGCGCGGGCACGAACTGTTCTATTACGACGTGAAGTCGCTGGCCTGGCAGGCCGGGCGGGTCACCGCCGAAGGCGCTCCGGTCACGGCCGTGCAGCGTGTGGTCGGCGACCATTTTGCACTGGGCGAGACGCGCAAGATCGACCTTGGCAGCGACATCGACGTGGTGCTGATGCGGCAGGATCCGCCGTTCGACCTCGGCTACATCACCGCTACCCACCTTTTGGAGCGGCTTGAGGGCGAAACACTGGTCGTCAATGATCCGCGTTCGGTCCGCAATGCGCCTGAAAAGGTCTATGTGCTCGACTACGCGCGGTTCATGCCGCCGACGCTGATCACCCGCTCAGCGGCCGACGTGCGCCGTTTTCAGCACGAACTGGGTGAGACTGCCGTGGTGGTCAAACCGCTCCACGGCAATGGCGGCAAGGCGGTGTTCAAGGTCGAGGCCGATGGCGGCAACCTGTCGGCGCTGGCCGAACTGTTCGGCACCGTCTGGCCCGAACCGTTCATGGTTCAGCCCTTCCTTCCCGAAGTGGCCGAGGGCGACAAGCGCATCGTGCTGGTCGATGGCGAAGTGCTGGGCGCGATCAACCGCAAGCCTGGCGAGGGCGAGTTCCGCTCCAACCTCGCCGTCGGCGGCTATGCCGAAAAGTGCGGGCTGACCGCGCGAGAGGAAGAAATCTGCGCCGCCATGGGGCCGGAACTCAAGGCGCGCGGTCTGGTGTTCGTGGGCATCGACGTGATCGGCGGCAAGTGGCTGACCGAAATCAACGTAACCAGCCCCACCGGCATCGTCGCCATCGAGAAGTTCGACGGCACCGACACCGGCGGCAGGATCTGGGACGCCATCGAAGCCAAGCTTTGAGCTGACCGGCATTCTGAACGGATGGGCGGAGGAATGTCTGGGATCGTTCTGAGCGCCAAGGCGTTTCAGCCAGCATGAACGACTGGATCACCCACCTTGTCGAAGGCGGCGGCTATTGGGGCATCGCGCTGCTGATGGTGCTGGAAAACGTGTTCCCGCCGATCCCGTCGGAACTGATCATGGGGCTGGGCGGCATTGCCGTTGCGCGCGGGCGGATGGAGGTGCTGCCGCTGATGGTGGCGGGCACGCTCGGCTCGACGGCGGGCAACTACGTGTGGTTCGTGATCGGGCGGGCGTTGGGGTATCAGCGGCTGCGCCCGTTCGTCGATCGTTTCGGGCGCTGGCTGACGATGGACTGGCCCGCGGTCGAGGCGCTGGTCCGCTTCTTTGAGCGGCACGGCCAGTGGGTGGTCTTTGCCATGCGCTTTTCGCCACTCATGCGCACGATGATCTCGCTGCCCGCAGGCCTCGCCCGGATGGGGCAAGTGCGCTTCGTGCTGTTCACGCTGGCGGGTACGGCGGTGTGGAACGCGGTGCTGGTTTGGGCCGGCTGGAAACTCGGACAGGATTTCGGCCGGGTGGAGGACTACACCGGCCCGGTTGCGCTCGCCTGCTTTGTGGTCATGGGTGTGTGGTATGCGTGGCGCGTGGTGACCTGGCGGGGGCGCTAAGGCTGTTTCCGCGAGTTTTGTCCCAATCCCCGGCATTTCATCGTCGCTTCGTCACGCTCGCAACGACGACCAGCGAGTAAACGGCAACTCGCTCGATGCGGTCCGAGCATAGAACAAAAAAGCCCCCGCAATCGCAGGGGCTTTTCCGTGTTGCGTAATCTGGAATCCGGCTCAGCTGTCCTGTGCCAGCCATTCTTCCAGATATTTGATCGAATAGGCGCCGTCGAGCACGACCGGATCATTGAGCAGGCGCTGGTGCAGGGGGATCGAGGTCTTGACGCCGTCGATCACCATTTCTTCCAGTGCGCGCTTCAGCCGCATGATGCACCCTTCGCGGGTGCGGCCATAGACGATCAGCTTGGCGATCATCGAGTCATAATACGGCGGGATCTTGTACCCGGCGTACAAGCCCGAATCGACGCGTACGTGCATGCCGCCCGCTGCATGATAGCTCTTCACCAGCCCCGGCGACGGGGCGAAAGTGAAGGGGTCTTCGGCGTTGATGCGGCACTCGATGGCGTGGCCCTTGAACTCGATCTCGTCCTGCCGGACCGACAACGACTTGCCATCGGCGATGCGGATCTGTTCGCGTACCAGATCGACCCCGGTGATCGCTTCGGTCACGGGGTGCTCAACCTGCAGGCGGGTGTTCATTTCGATGAAATAGAACTCGCCGTTCTCCCACAGGAACTCGATCGTGCCCGCACCGCGATAGCCCATGTCGGCCATCGCCTTGGACACGATGCCGCCCATGCGGTCGCGCTCTTCGGGGCTGATGACGGGAGAGGGGGCTTCTTCCAGCACCTTCTGGTGGCGGCGCTGCAACGAACAGTCGCGCTCGCCCAGATGGATGGCGTTGCCCTTGCCATCGCCGAAGATCTGGAACTCGATGTGGCGCGGGTTGCCGAGGTACTTCTCGATATAGACGGTGGCATCGCCGAATGCGGCCTTCGCCTCGCTACCGGCCTGCTGGATCAGCGTTTCCAGCTCGTCAGGGCCGGTGCACACTTTCATGCCGCGCCCGCCGCCACCGCTTGCCGCCTTGATGATCACCGGATAGCCGGCCGCCTCGGCGATCAGCTTGGCCTCGGCGATATCGGAGACCGCGCCGTCCGAACCGGGAACCAGCGGCAGGCCGAGCGCGCCTGCCGTGCGCTTGGCCTCGATCTTGTCGCCCATGGTGCGGATGTGTTCAGGCTTGGGCCCGACCCAGATCAGTCCGTGCGCCTCGACGATTTCGGCAAACTTGGCGTTTTCCGACAGGAAGCCATAGCCGGGATGGATCGCGTCAGCCTGCGTGATTTCGGCCGCCGAGATGATCGCGGCGATGTTGAGATAGCTGTCGCGCGCGGCAGGCGGCCCGATGCACACGGCATGGTCGGCCAGCCGCACATGCATGGCATCGGCATCGGCGGTGGAGTGAACCGCCACCGTCTCGATGCCCATTTCGTGCGCGGCGCGGTGGATGCGCAACGCGATCTCGCCACGGTTGGCGATAAGCAGACGTTTGATGGCCATCGGTACTGTGGCCCTCAGCCGATCACGACCAGCGGCTGGTCATATTCGACCGGCTGGGCGTTTTCGACGAGGATGGCGGTGACCGTGCCGGCAGCGGGCGCGGCGATGGCATTCATCACCTTCATCGCCTCGATGATGAGCAGGGTCTGCCCGGCCTTCACCGTCTGGCCCACCGAAACGAACGCCGCGGCGCCGGGTTCAGGGGTGAGGTAGGCGGTGCCGACCATCGGCGACTTGACCGCATTGGCATGGGCATCGACCGGCGCGGCGGCAGGGGCTGCTGCGGGAGCCGGAGCCGGGGCTGCGGCAACAGGAGCGGCCACCGCGACGGTTGCGGCGGGCGCTGCGGTGAGGGTGCGGGCAACGCGGATTTTGCGCGTACCGTCCTCGACCTCGATTTCCGAAAGGCCCGTATCGGCGAGCAGTTCGGCCAGTTCGCGAACCAGCGCGCTGTCGATCGCCATCGTGCCCTTCACGGTTTCATCACCGCGGTCTTGCGACATCTTTTTTCCTTGCGGAGGTTGACAGTTCAAGCCGCGCGCCATGCCCGCAACCCGCCCGGCTGGCAAGGGGAACTGCGCATGGCGCGTGGATAACGACGTGCAAAGGGGCTACAACCAGTCCGTTTGCAGCGTGAATCAGAGCCGGGGCACCGCTTCCAGCGCGAGCAGATAGCTGAGCGAGCCAAGCCCGGCGATCGTCGCCTTCGCCGCCATGCCGACGTATGACTGGTGGCGGAACGCCTCCCGCGTGTGCGGGTTGGACAGATGAACCTCGATCACCGGCACGCTGATCGCCTTGATCGCATCGTACAGCGCGACCGAGGTGTGGGTATAGGCCCCGGCGTTGAGCAGCACTGCGGCAGCGCCGGTGGCACTGGCCTCATGCAACCAGTCTATCAGGTGGCCTTCGTGGTTGGACTGGCGCACGTCGACGTCCAGCCCAAGTTCGATGGCGCGGTCCTCCAGCGATCCGGCAATGTCGTCGAGCGTTTCGGAGCCATAGATGTGCGGCTCACGCGTGCCGAGCAGGTTCAGGTTCGGGCCGTTGAGCACGTACACGACAGGACGCGCGGTATCGGGGCGGTTCGCCATGGCGCAACTCCGCAAGAGGTGGGGTGCGATCCTGATAGAACGGCATTCGGGCGATGCAAGTGCTGGGGCAAGTGCTGGGGCAAGTGCCAAGTGCAGGTGCCAAGCTGATCAGCCGCTGTTGGCGTGAGTCTGCGGGCCAGAGGAATCGGCAACGTCGCTGTCCACCGAAGGGTCCAGCGGCACTTCGTCCTCGGGCGGGTGGTTTACATCGAGGTCGGGGCTGGGGTCGGCGGGCAGATCGACCGAATCGACCATCGGCTGCGGCGGGGCGGCTGGCTGCATGGCAAGCTGCTCGGCCTTGCGCGCCCGCTGATCGGCGGCATCCGCGCGCGCTTCGGCGGCAGCGACCCGTTGTTCAAGCGCAGCGATCCGCTCATCGGACGATCCGCACCCTGCCAACACCAACGCAGGCGTTGCGGCCAGCAGGAGAGGGAGCCTGCGGCGCAACGCCATGCGTAAGGGAGGGCTTGAGGGAGGGCCGTTGCGGGCAGAAGCGTGGTTCGGTGCCATTGCGCGGCAACGCTAACACGCAAAGGTTACCCGAACCTCACTGGTTGCAGGTGTCGCTCCGATGCGATCAATCCGCGATCAGCGCGATTGCCAGATAGATCAGGATCAGCGACCCAAAGCCGACCAGCGTACCGATCACCCAGGCGATCCGGACCAGCAGGACGTCGACCCCGCAATAGTCGGCAATGCCCGAGCAGACGCCGAACAGCTTGCCGCGCGCCTTGTTCAGGCGAAAGCCGGAACCACTGCGAACGGGTTGCGAGGGGCGGACGGCCGAGTCTTCAAAGCGCAGGTCGCTCATGCCACGTGCTCCATGCTGGTGTGGTTGGAAGAGGCTGCAACCGCAGGCACCGCAAGGGTCTGGCTGAACAGCGCGAAAGACAGGGCCAGCGCCATCGCGGCGGCTGCGGTCGGCAGGGTGATGAAGTTCAGGCGGTTCATGACAGGTTCCTTCTATGGCTAAGGTTGTTGGTATTGTTGGCCTGGCGGATCGTCCGTTCGGCCGTTGCCCCAGCCTTCGCATAACCCGTGCCAAATGCCGGAATGGCGGAAAACCGGCTGTTTCCAGCAAGAGAGGTCTGAGAACCCTTGTGGAAATTCCCATCAGTTGGCGAAATTGCCGATTCTGGAAATGTCTGGTTGGTGAAATCCACCTGAAGTCCCGGGCGCCACTGGTCTTGATCGGTGGCGGTGATCCGTGCGGGCCTGTCGGGGTGCGCGGACAGCATTGTCGTCTTGGTGCAGGCACCGGTGGCTGCTGCACGTCTGGCGCTCGACAGAGTCTGCCGCGCTGTCACTAACACTTGCAAATCGGGAAGAGCGCGCTTATCTGGCGCTCATCCCGACATTGTGAAAGCAACGTCAGGCTGGTCCCGCAGGGCACCGGCTCGGAACCGCTTTTGCCGAACAGGAACGCGCATGGTCGACATTGCCCGCATTATCGAGATCGTTGAGCCCGAGGCGAAAGCCATGGGCGTCGATCTTGTGCGGGTCGCCTATTTCGGCAAGACCGAAGTGGGGGATGAAGAGCATACGTTGCAGATCATGGCCGAACGGCCTGAAACCGGGCAGTTGCTGATCGTCGATTGCGCCGCGTTGTCGCACCGCATTTCCGACCGGATCGATGCGCTGGAAGATGCGGGCGAGGTGCTGATCACCGATGCCTATCGTCTGGAAGTCAGCTCGCCCGGTATCGACCGTCCGCTGACCCGCCCCAAGGACTTCGCCGCCTGGGTGGGCCATGAAGCGCGGATCGAGTTGAAGGAGCTGCTGGGCGCGCGCAAGCGCTTCCGGGGCGACCTCGTCGGCTTCGCGTCAGACAGCGAAGTGATTTCGATCGAGGACGAAGGTGTGGTATACGAAGTGCCGTTCGCGCTCGTAAGCCACGCGAAACTATTGCTGACTGACAAGCTGATTGCCGCTTCCCGACCGCTGGATACCAGTGGTGCGGATGACATCGTCGAAGAACAGGAAGACTAAACCATGGCCAGTGCGATTTCTGCCAACCGCGCCGAGCTGCTCGCAATCGCCAACGCGGTCGCGACGGAGAAGATGATCGACAAGTCGATCGTCATCGAGGCCATGGAGGAGGCTATCCAGAAGTCGGCGCGCAACCGCTATGGCGCCGAGAACGACATCCGTGCCAAACTTGACCCGCGCACCGGCGACTTGCGTCTGTGGCGCGTTGTCGAAGTGGTCGAAGAGGTCGAGGACTACTTCAAGCAGGTTGACGCCAAGCAGGCTGAAAAGCTGCAGCCGGGCGCCAAGGTCGGCGACTTCATCGTCGATCCGTTGCCGCCGGTGGATCTTGGGCGCATCGATGCGCAGTCGGCCAAGCAGGTGATCTTCCAGAAGGTCCGCGATGCCGAGCGCGATCGCCAGTACGACGAGTTCAAGGACCGCGCGGGCGAAGTCATCACCGGCGTGATCAAGTCGGTCGAATTTGGCCACGTGATCGTCAACCTTGGCCGCGCCGAAGGCGTGATTCGCCGTGACCAGCAGATCCCCCGCGAAGTCCCCCGCGTGGGTGAGCGGGTGCGCGCGCTGATCATGAAGGTCGAGCGCCAGAACCGTGGCCCGCAGATCTTCCTGTCGCGCGCCCACCCCGACTTCATGAAGAAGCTGTTCGCGCAGGAAGTCCCCGAAATCTATGACGGGATCATCACGATCAAGGCCGCAGCCCGCGATCCGGGCAGCCGCGCCAAGATCGGCGTGATCAGCCGCGATTCGAGCATCGACCCGGTCGGCGCCTGCGTCGGCATGAAGGGCAGCCGCGTGCAGGCGGTGGTGCAGGAACTGCAGGGCGAAAAGATCGACATCATCCCCTGGAGCGAAGACACCGCCACCTTCGTGGTCAACGCGCTGCAGCCGGCCACCGTCAGCCGCGTCGTGATCGACGAGGAAGACAGCCGCATCGAAGTGGTGGTTCCCGACGATCAGCTTTCGCTGGCGATCGGTCGTCGTGGCCAGAACGTGCGCCTTGCTTCGTCGCTGACCGGTTCGGCCATCGACATCATGACCGAGGCTGAGGCGAGCGAGAAGCGTCAGAAGGAATTCGCCGAGCGTTCCAAGACGTTCGAAGAAGAACTCGACGTCGATGAAACGCTGTCGCAGTTGCTGGTGGCCGAAGGCTTCAGCGAGCTGGAAGAAGTCGCCTACATCGACATCAGCGAACTGGCGACGATCGAAGGCTTCGACGAAGAGCTGGCCGCCGAACTGCAAAGCCGCGCGGCCGAGGCACTGGAACGTCGCGAAGACGGGCAGCGCGAAGAGCGTCGCGGGCTCGGTGTCGAGGATGCACTGGCCGACCTGCCGCACCTGACCGAGGCGATGCTCGTCACGCTGGGCAAGGCGGGGATCAAGACGCTTGACGATCTGGCCGATCTGGCAACCGACGAACTGATCGCCAAGAAGCGCGTCAACGAACAGCGCCGCCGCAGCAACAACACCGAAAACCGTCGTGACCGTTCCGAACGGACCGAGGACAAGGGTGGCGTGCTGGGCGAATACGGCCTTAGCGAAGAGCAGGGTAACGAGATCATCATGGCAGCACGCGCGCACTGGTTCGACGATGAACCCGCGCAAGACGTTTCCTCTGTCGAGGAGGCCGCCGATGCGGAATCCTCACAATGAGCCGCTAAGCTCCGACATCTTGGTCGACGCACCGGCGGGCAAGGTTCCGCCGGAGCGCAAGTGTGTGCTGACCGGGCGTCATGACGCCCGCGACAGTCTGCTTCGGCTTGCCATTTCGCCCGATGGGCTGGTGCTGCCCGATGTGCTGGCGCGTGCGCCGGGACGCGGCGCCTGGCTGGGTGTCACCCGCACCGAACTGGACGAGGCTTTGGCGCGCGGCAAGTTGCGCGGCGCGCTGGCGCGTGCGTTCAAGGGCGCGCCGCTGACCATTCCCGATGATCTGTCAGAACGCATTGTTCTGGCATTCACCCGCCTGCTGACCGACCGGCTTGGTATCGAGCTGCGTTCCGGCAACATGGTGCTGGGCACCGAAAAGATCGCCAACGCGGCGCGCAGCGGTGCGGTGACGTTCCTTGCGCATGCCAGCGACGCCGGTGCCGATGGCGCGGGCAAGCTGGCGCAAGCCTGGCGCGTGGGCGAAGGGGCCGAAGGCTCCGGGCAAAAGGGCATCATCTTGCCGCTGGACCGGGCGGCGTTGTCTGTGGCATTGGGCCGCGATAACGTCGTTCATCTGGCGCTCACAGATCCTGCTGCGGCCGATCGGGTCGCGGGGCCGCTGCGGCGACTGCTGCATTTCCTTGAGGCTGAGTCCGATGGGGCTGGCGTTTCGCCACCGGGTCAACCGGTGCCGGACGCTGTGCTGCCTGCGGAACATGCGGCCAACGACGAATCTGATACGAAGGGCGAATGAGTTAAATGAGCGATAGCGACAAGAAGCCGACACTGGGCCGCAGGCCGCTGGGTCTGAAGACCTCGGTGGAGGCCGGAGAGGTCAAGCAGACCTTCAGCCACGGTCGCACCAACAAGGTGGTGGTCGAGGTAAAGCGGCGCAAGCTGATGGGACGTCCGGGCGAGGCAGCCAGCCCCGCTCCAGAAGCGCCGCGCGCGCCCGCTCCGGCCCAGCCGGTGGCTCGGCCTACGCCGCCGCCGCCGCCGCCCGCTCCTCCGGCCGCATCGCGTGAGACGCGGCAGGAACTGCAGGCACGCTTGCTGCGTGAAGCCGAGGAAGCCCGTCAGGCTGCGCTCGAAGCAGCCAACCGGCGCGAGCAGGAAGCACGCTTGCGCGCCATCGAGGAAGAGCGTCGCCGGGTCGAAGAGGCGCGCCGGGCCAGTGAGCCTGCCGCCAGCGAACCCGAAACTCCCGCGGCACCGGTTGCAGCAGCGCCCGAGCCGGTTGCCCAGCAGCCGGTCGCGGAGCCGGTAGTCGTGGCAACGCCTGCCGTTGCCGCCGAGCCGAAGGTCGATGCGCCTGTAACAGCGCCCGTTGCCGCTGTGGCAGCGCCTGTGGCTTCGGCTGCAGCGCCTGCCGCCACCACAGCGCCTGCCGCCGCACCGGCGCCGCGCCGGTTCACGCCGGTTGCGCCGATCAAGCGCCCGGAACCCGCGGCCAAGAAGCCGGTACATGCGCCGCGCGACAAGAACGCGGTCGATCGCCGTCAGGCGGGCAAGCTGACCGTCACCCGCGCGCTCAACGAGGATGAGGGTGCCCGCGCCCGTTCGCTCGCTGCGCTCAAGCGCGCCCGCGAAAAGGAACGTCGTGCGCACTTTGCCGGGCAGTCGCAGCCCCGTGAAAAGCAGGTCCGCGACGTTGTGGTGCCCGAGGGCATCACCGTGCAGGATCTGGCCAACCGCATGGCTGAAAAGGCTGCGGATCTGGTCAAGGCCTTGTTCAAGATGGGCATGATGGTCACCATCAACCAGACCATCGATCAGGACACCGCCGAGCTGTTGGTCACCGAATTCGGGCACAACATCCAGCGCGTCAGCGATTCGGACGTCGATATCGACACCGCGTCCGACGTCGATACGGCCGAATCGTTGCAGCCGCGTCCGCCGGTGGTCACGATCATGGGCCACGTCGATCACGGCAAGACCAGCCTGCTAGACGCGCTGCGCGGCACCGACGTGGTGCGCGGCGAAGCCGGCGGCATCACGCAGCACATCGGCGCCTATCAGATCAAGACCAAGGGTGGCGACTTCATCACCTTCCTTGATACTCCGGGCCACGAAGCCTTCACCGAAATGCGTATGCGCGGGGCCAACGTCACCGACATCGTCATTCTGGTGGTGGCCGGCGACGACGGGCTGATGCCGCAGACGATCGAGGCGATCAACCACACCAAGGCGGCCGGCGTGCCGATGATCGTGGCGATCACCAAGTCCGACAAGCCCGAATTCAACCCGCAGAAGATCCGCGAGCGCCTGCTTGAACACGAGATCATCGTCGAAGCCATGTCGGGCGACGTGCAGGACGTGGAAGTGTCGGCACGCACCGGGGCCGGGCTCGATGAGCTGATCGAGAAGATCCTGTTCCAGGCCGAACTGCTCGAACTGAGTGCCAACCCCGACCGCGCCGCCGAAGCGACCGTGATCGAGGCCAAGCTCGACAAGGGCAAGGGTCCGCTGGCGACCGTGCTGGTCAACCGTGGCACCCTGCGCGTCGGCGACATTCTGGTGGTCGGCACCCAGTCTGGCCGCGTTCGCGCGATGCTTGACGACAAGGGTCGCCAGGTGAAGGAAGCGCCGCCTTCGCTGCCGGTCGAAGTGCTCGGCATCGGCGGTGTGCCGATGGCCGGTGACACGCTGACGGTGGTCGAAAACGAAGCGCGCGCGCGCGAAGTTGCCGCCTATCGTCAGGAACTGGCCACGGCCAAGCGCACCACGCAGGCACCTGCCAGCCTTGAAAACATGTTCTCGGCGCTCGCCGCCAAGAACACCGTCATCGAATATGCGCTGGTGGTGAAGGCCGACGTGCAGGGTTCGACCGAAGCAATCGTCAATGCGCTCAACCGCATCTCGACCGACGAGATCAAGGTGCGCATTCTGTCATCAGGCGTGGGTGCGATCACCGAAAGCGATGTCAATCTGGCGCAAGCCAGCGGGGCACCGATCGTCGGTTTCAACGTGCGTCCCAACGCCAAGGCGCGCGAGCTGATCGAGCGCAACAAGGTGCGGATGAAGTACTTCGACGTGATCTATCAGCTCACCGACGACATCCGTTCGGAAATGGCTGGTGAACTGGGGCCGGAGCGGATCGAAACCGTGGTCGGACGCGCCGAGGTCAAGGAAGTGTTCCCGGCTGGCAAGCGCGACAAGGCCGCTGGTCTGCTGGTGCTCGAAGGGTACATCCGCAAGGGCATCAATGCGCGTCTCACGCGGCAGGATGTCATCGTCAGCAAGACGGTCATCGCCTCGCTGCGCCGGTTCAAGGACGACGTTTCGGAAGTCCGTGCCGGTCTGGAATGCGGCGTTGTGCTGCAGGATACCAACGACATCAAGCCGGGCGACATGCTCGAAGTGTTCGACGTCGAGGAGCGCGCCCGCACGCTGTAAGGCGGGTTTGCGCGCTGCTTGAGGGCGGAATCATGAAGGGGCGGTCAGCTTGTGCTGGCCGCCCCTTCCGTTTGGGCCTGGGTGGATCCCGGCCCTAACTCCACGCCGCCTGGTGTTCAGAAGCGATTGGCGGCGATCGAGGCGATCACGCCCGAAGTGATGGCGACGAGCAGAGCATCGTTGCCCGAACGGACCCAGTGATAACCGCGCGGCGGCTTGCGCAGGCGGTACTGGCGGTATTCCACCACACGGTAGTTCGGCGCGCGGCGGACATCGAAGCGATCGCCGTTGCGGAAGGGGTTGCCGGCGCGGGCATCGTGGCCACGATGGCGTCCTTTGTTGCCGTTCCACTGCTGGTCGCGATCAACGCGCCGGCCCTGATCGCGGTCGGCATGATCGCGGTCATGCTGCCCACCCATCGGCTGGGCCATGGCCGGGCTGACGGTGGCGAACGCCACGGCGAGCGCCACAATCGCGCTGGAAATCTTGGTCATCATGCGGTCCTTTCTCGATACGTCCATTCCACAAACGTACGAGGCTGCTGCTGGATCCTTCGGCAACGCGTCGCAAATTGTCGCCAATGGCACATCGCCCAGCCAATCCCATGCGGCGTAAGCGGGGCATGGCGCTGAAAGCCTCGCAATTGGCGGCGGTGCGCTCTATATCGCTGCCAACGATGGCGGTGGCGGTTTTGAAACCGGCGCTGTCTTGATAGTAAACGCCCTGGATGCCAAAGGACGACGTGCCCTGTGCGCCCGCCCGGCACCTGGCAAAGATGAGATAGACTTGGCCCGCCAGACCCCCGCTCCCGAAGCCCGCTCCGTCCGCCTGCTCAAGGTTGGCGAGCAGGTACGCCACGTGATTTCCGAACTGCTGATGCGTCAGCATGTCCATGACGATGTGCTGAGTGCGCATACCGTGTCGGTCACCGAAGTGCGCATGTCGCCCGACTTGCGCCACGCCACCGTGTTCATCAAGCCGCTGCTGGGCAAGGACGAGGATATCGTGCTCAAGGCCTTGCGGACCAACACGGCCTATTTCCAGAAGGAAGTGGCGGGCAAGCTGAAGCTCAAGTACGCCGCGAAAGTGCGCTTTCAGGCGGATGACAGCTTCGATGTGGCGAGCCACATCGACAGCCTGCTGGCCGATCCGCGCGTGGCCCGCGATATCGTGGCCGAAGGCGATGCGGATGACTCCGCAAGCTGATTGACGGACGATGGGCGCCGATTAGTCGCGCACCATCCGCGCGCTGATCCTGACTGCGACCATGCGGCCGATGATCCACGGAAACGCCCGCATGCCAAAGGCATAGCGGTCGATCGTGGTGGTTCCGGTGATCGTGATCGGCTGGTATCCCGCCGTTTCGATCGGCGGGATCGAAAAGGTGACCGCAAGCTTGACCGGCTGGGTCACGCCGCGCGCGGTCATCTTGCCCTCGACGGTGGCGCTCTTGGCGCCGGTCATGGTCATGCGGCTGCCAACGAAATGCAGGATCGGGTGGTGCGCCACGTCGAAGAACTGGCGTCCGCGCAGCCGTTGCGTTTCGGAATCGCCGGTGGTCAGCGTCCGGGCGTCGATATCGACCGCCATGGCCATGCCTTCAAGGTTGGTGGGCGAGACATCGAACGTGCCGGTCATGTCGGGGAAGTGGGCGCTCTTGCTCGAAAAGCCGAAGAACGCGACTTTGGCATCGACGTGGCTGGCGGCCTTGTCCACGACATAGCGCAGCGTTTCTTGCGCGCTGGCGGTGAGCGGAGCCAACATTGTCAGCATGGCAATCGGCAAGCAGGCCCTCTGGGATAGGGTCATCGGCACTGGTACTCCTGCGGGGGTGCTTGGGTATTTCTTGGTTGCGGCATTGGCCTTTGCCCGGTGACGCCCTATGTCAGTCGCGCCCATGGCCAAGCTCTTCTTCTACTATGCCAGTATGAACGCAGGCAAATCGACCAACCTGTTGCAGGCGGATTTCAATTACCGCGAGCGGGGTATGGAGACCATGCTGTGGACGGCGGCATTCGACAACCGGACCTTGGGGCAGGGCCCTTCAGGGCAAGAGGACGTGCCATCCATCTCCAGCCGCGTCGGGCTCAACGCGATGGCGCGGGGCTTCACGGCAGGAACCGACTTGCGCGCCGAAGTGCTTGCCCGCCACGCGGAGACACCGCTTGCCTGCGTGCTGGTGGATGAGGCGCAGTTCCTGAGTCATGCACAAGTCTGGCAACTGGCCGATATCGTCGATCGCGCGGGCATTCCGGTGCTGTGCTATGGCTTACGTACCGATTTCCGGGGCAACTTGTTCGAAGGGTCTGCGGCTCTGCTTGGTCTTGCCGATGAACTGGTCGAAGTGAAAGCGGTATGCCACTGCGGCCGCAAGGCGACGATGAACGTGCGGCTCGATGCCGACGGCAGCCCGCTGCACACCGGCGCGCAGACCGAGGTCGGCGGCAACGAGCGATATCTCACTTTGTGCCGCGCCCATTTCAGCGAGGCGCTGCGTCCCGGAGTCCCCGATGTCTGACACTGACCTTTATGTGCCGCTTGCCGAGGGCGACCTTGCGCTTGAACCTTTGGCCGAACGCCACCGCGTGGGTCTGCGCGCAGCTTGCGCACAGGATGCCGAGATCTGGGAGATCTATCCGTTCAGCTATGCCGGGGACAATTTCGACCCGCAGTTCGACGCGTTGCTGCGCTCGCAGCCGGTCAGGCGGCCTTATGCCATCCACCATGCTGGCACAGTTGTCGGGATGACCGCTTGGATCGAGCATGGCGCGCCGGGCTGGTCGATCGAGATCGGCAACACCTATATCGCCCCATCGATGCGCGGCACCGGTTTCAACGACCGGCTCAAGCGGCTGATGCTGGACCATGCCTTTGCCTGTGGGCTGGAGCGGGTCGGCTTCAAGGTCGACGTGCTCAATACCCGCAGCCAGGCCGCTGTGCGCAAGATCGGCGGGGTGCAGGAGGGTGTGCTGCGCCGCGAACGCCGCACATGGACCGGGCGGGTGCGCGACACCGTACAGTTCTCGATCCTGCGTAGCGAATGGGAGGCACGCCAGTCGTGACCGATATGCTCTATTCCGCCGCCACGCTGGTGGTGCCGATGATCTTTGCCATCGTCTTTCACGAAGTGGCGCACGGTCTGGCGGCAAGGGCGCTGGGCGATCCGACGGCGGCGGAGCAACGACGGCTGAGCCTCAACCCGCTGCGCCATGTCGACCCCATTGGCACGATCATCCTGCCCGGCATGCTCAAGCTGGCGGGGCTGCCGGTGTTCGGCTGGGCCAAGCCGGTGCCGGTCAACTATGCGCGGCTACGCCACCCGCAGCGGGACATGGCGCTGGTTGCCGCAGCCGGGCCGCTCACCAACTTCGTGCTGGCCGCTCTGGCGGCCATCGTCATCGGCCTGATGATCAGGGTGTACCCCGGACCGCAGGCCCCGGCACCGTGGGTCACTTTCATCGCCGAAAACTTGCGCAATTTCGTTTTGCTCAACGTGTTTTTGGGGGTGTTCAACCTCTTGCCACTGCCGCCGTTCGACGGCTCACGCATTTTGCGGGGCGTGTTACCGCGTCCGGGTGTGCGCTTGCTCGACCGGATCGAGCCATATGGCATCGTGGTGTTTCTGGTGATCTTCATCGTGGTGCCATGGATCTCGCCGGGGCTGCATCTGGTCGACCGACTGGTCATGCCGCCGGTCGGCTGGGCGATTGATCACTATGAGATGTTGGCCAACTGGGCCGCCGGGCAGGACGCCGCCTGATCATCGGAATCGGTTCAAAGTCCGCTGCTGACAGCGTGGTCCCGCTCGTATAGGGGCCGCCGATGGTCAACGGCTGGATCATCCTCGACAAACCGCACGGGCTGGGTTCCACCCAAGCCGTGGCTGCGGTCAAGCGCAACCTGCGGCAGGCTGGATACGGCAAGGTCAAGGTTGGCCATGGTGGCACGCTCGATCCGCTTGCGACGGGGGTTTTGCCCATCGCGGTTGGCGAGGCGACCAAGCTGGCCGGGCGGATGCTCGATGCCACCAAGGAATATGCCTTCACCGTCCAGTTCGGGCGCGAGACCGATACGCTCGATCTTGAGGGCAAAGTCATTGCCGAGAGCGATAGGCGTCCCACGTGGTCCGAGATCGAGGCGGTGCTGCCGCGTTTTACCGGGCCGATCGAGCAAGTGCCGCCAGCTTATTCCGCGCTGATGGTCGATGGCGCGCGTGCCTATGACCTGGCGCGGGCGGGCGAAGCGGTTGACCTGCCGGCGCGGTCGGTAACGGTGTTCAGCCTTACTTCGGTCACAGCCGACCAAGGGGAGGGGGCGATGAGCGAATTGACGCTCGTCGCGCACGTCTCAAAGGGCACATATATCCGCAGTCTGGCGCGCGATATCGCCCGCGCACTGGGCACGGTCGGTCATGTCACGATGCTGCGTCGCCTGCGCGCGGGGCCGTTCGATCTGGGACACGCGATTTCGCTGGACAATTTGAACGATGTGGGTAAGGGCGCTCCCCTTGAACACGTAATCTTGCCGCTGGAGGCAGCGCTGGTCGACATCCCGGCGCTGAACCTTGATCCCGAGCAGGCAAGAGCGGTCCGACAGGGCCGCGTTCTGGCGGGATTGCCCCTACCCGACGGGCTTTATCAGGCGCTGTCCGGCACCGTGCCGGTGGCGCTGGTCGAGTTTGCAGGTGGCGACGCCCGCGTCGTCAGGGGCTTCAACCTTTCGGATGTCGCGGAGTAGAATGCATGACCGTTACCGCAGAGAAGAAGCAGGAAATCATCGTCGACAACGCCCGCGCCGTGGGTGACACCGGTTCGCCGGAAGTCCAGGTCGCGATCCTGACCGAGCGTATCGTCAACCTGACCGAGCACTTCAAGGCCCACCACAAGGACAACCATTCGCGTCGTGGCCTCCTGCAAATGGTCAACAAGCGCCGCACCCTTCTCGACTATCTGAAGAAGAAGGATGTGGATCGCTACAACGCCCTGATCCAGAAGCTGGGTCTGCGTAAGTAAGCAGCGGAAAGCGGCCCCCTGATGGGCCGCTTTTTGCTTTTGAACGGTCCTGTTCGCAATTCGGCGAAAGGGGCCATGGGGCCGCAACAGGCCCCGCACCGGACCGGGACGGAATCCCCGGCAGCAAACCCCGCGCGGCAATTGGGCTCGCGGGCAGAAGGAAAATCGATGTTCGACGTCAAAACCGTATCGCTGGAGTGGGGCGGAAAGACCCTCACCCTCGAAACCGGCCGCATTGCCCGCCAGGCCAACGGCGCAGTTCTTGCCACATATGGCGAAACTGTCGTCTTGTGCGCGGTCACCGCCGCCAAGTCGGTCAAGGAAGGCCAGGATTTCTTCCCCCTGACCGTCCACTACCAGGAAAAGTTTTCGTCGGCCGGGCGCATCCCGGGCGGCTTCTTCAAGCGTGAACGCGGCGCCACGGAAAAGGAAACGCTGGTTTCCCGCCTGATCGACCGTCCGGTCCGTCCGCTGTTCCCCGAAGGTTTCTACAACGAGATCAACGTCATCGCCCAGGTGTTGAGCTATGACGGCGAGACTGAACCCGATGTCGTGGCGATGATCGCGGCCTCGGCTGCGCTGACCATTTCGGGCGTGCCCTTCATGGGCCCGATCGCCGCCGCGCGCGTCGGTTTCAAGGATGGTGAATACCAGCTCAACCCGTCGCTCTCGCAAGTGGCCGAAGGTCGTCTCGATCTCGTCGTTGCCGCAACCGACAGCGCCGTGATGATGGTCGAATCCGAAGCCAAGGAACTGACCGAAGACGAAATGCTGGGCGCCGTCATGTTTGCGCATGACGAAATCCGCAAGGTCGTCGACCTGATCATCCAGCTGGCCGAGAAGGCCGCCAAGGAGCCTTGGGAAATCGACCTGTCGGACAACACCGCCGACATCAAGAAGAAGCTCAAGGACATCGTCGGGGCCGACGTTGCCGCCGCCTACAAGCTGACCGACAAGTCGGCGCGTTCGAACGCGCTGAACGCGGCCCGCGCCAAGGCAAAGGAAGCGTTCGCTGCCGAAGGCGCGCAGACGCAGATGGTCGCGATCAAGACCATGAAGAAGGTCGAGGCCGACATCGTGCGCACCGCCATCCTCAAGGATGGCACGCGCATCGACGGGCGCACCACCACGCAAGTCCGTCCGATCGAATCGATCGTCGGCTTCTTGCCGCGCACGCACGGCTCGTCGTTGTTCACGCGCGGTGAAACGCAGGCGATCTGCACCACCACGCTGGGCACCAAGGACGCCGAGCAGATGATCGACGGCCTCGATGGCCTGTCGTATCAGCGCTTCATGCTGCACTACAACTTCCCGCCCTATTCGGTCGGTGAAGTCGGTCGCTTCGGCGCTCCGGGCCGTCGCGAAGTCGGTCACGGCAAGCTGGCATGGCGCGCGCTGAACCCGGTTCTGCCGACCAAGGATGCGTTCCCCTATACCATCCGCGTGCTGTCGGACATCACCGAGTCCAACGGTTCTTCGTCGATGGCAACGGTGTGCGGCGGCTGTCTGTCGATGATGGATGCGGGCGTTCCGATCGAGCGTCCGGTTTCGGGTATCGCGATGGGTCTGATCCTTGAAGGCGATGAATTCGCCGTCCTGTCGGACATCCTGGGCGACGAGGACCACCTCGGCGACATGGACTTCAAGGTGGCCGGCACCAGCGCTGGCATCACCACGATGCAGATGGACATCAAGATCGCGGGCATCACGCGCGAGATCATGGCGCAGGCGCTGCGTCAGGCCAGCGAAGGCCGCGCGCACATCCTGAACGAGATGACCAAGGCACTGGGTTCGGCCCGTACCGAACTTTCGGCCCACGCGCCGCGCATCGAATCGATCCAGATCGACAAGTCGAAGATCCGCGAAGTCATCGGCACCGGCGGCAAGGTCATCCGCGAGATCGTGGCTGAAACCGGCGCCAAGGTCGATATCGATGATGAAGGCCTGATCAAGATCAGCTCGTCCGACATTGCCCAGATCGAAGCTGCCAAGGCGTGGATCCTCGGCATCGTCGAGGAAGCCGAAGTCGGCAAGATCTATGACGGCAAGGTCGTCAACATCGTCGATTTCGGTGCGTTCGTGAACTTCATGGGCGGCAAGGACGGTCTCGTCCACGTGTCCGAAATGAAGAACGAGCGCGTCGAAAAGCCGACCGACGTTGTCAAGGAGGGCCAACTGGTCAAGGTCAAGGTTCTCGAAATCGATCCGCGTGGCAAGGTTCGCCTGTCGATGCGCGTGGTCGATCAGGAAACCGGCGCCGAGCTGGAAGACACCCGTCCGGCGCGCGAGCCCAAGGGCGACCGTCCTGATCGTGGTGACCGCGGCGACCGTCGTGGCCCGCGCTCGGGCGACCGTGGTCCCCGCCGCGAAGGTGGCGATCGTGGCCCGCGTCGCGAAGGCGGCGATCGTCCCCGTCGCGACCGCGACGAAGGACCGGCTCCCGATCACCTTCCCGCGTTCCTGAAGTCGGACGACTGATAACGTCATCTGACTCCCAGACATTGAAACGGGGCGGCAAGGAAACTTGCTGCCCTTTTTCTTTGGCGTTGCGGGCGAGGTCAGGCCGCTTTGCGGCGCGGCTCCGGCGGTTCGTCTCCGGCCATGACGATGCAATTGCAACCGCCCTGCTTGGCCAGTTGCAGCGCATCATCGGCGGCCTTCAGTGCACTGGCGCGGGTGCCATGGGCCAGCGCATCGGCGATCCCGCCAGATAAAGTCACGCGCCCCAGCGGCAATTCGGTGATGCGGTTGATCAACCGGCGGTCGGCGATTTCGGCCCGCGCGGCATCAAGCTGCGCCCACGCTTGGGGCAGGGCCAAGCCCCGGAACACGAGCGCGAATTCCTCGCCGCCATGGCGCGCGACATGGCATCGCGAATCCGAGATGCGGCTGAGCGTCTGCGCTACCAGCTTGAGCACGCGGTCCCCGGTCGGGTGACCATGTGCATCATTGATCCGCCTGATGTTGTCTACGTCGCAGAACGCCACGCACAGCGGCTCGCCTGCGGCGCGGGCATCGCGCAGTTCGCGTTCGAACAGGGCATCGAAAGCGCGGCGATTGGGTAGTCCGGTCAGGGGGTCTTGTTCGCTTTGGCGGCGCGTCTCGTCGAGTTCGGCCTGCAACTGGGCGGCACGGCGTTCGGACCGGGCAAGCTCCTGCTCGATCTGGCGGGTGCGTTCGAGCATGGTCAGCGTGAGCCGGGCAAGATCGGCTGCAGGGGCGTCTGCTTTCTCGAACCGCCCCATCGCATCGACATGGTCTTGCAGCGCAGCGGTATAGTGGCACGCAGCCGAGCGCGCTCCGGTCATGGTGCGCGCGACATCGCCCATGCTGGCATCAAGCTGTTCGATGATCGTGGCAATTGCCTGTGCGCTGTCGTTGCTGGTCGTGGCGTCGCAGACGTCCTCAAGCCACTTGATCGTCAGCGGCAGTCCCTTTTCGGTCCGTTCGAGGATTTTCTGGCCAAGTTGGGGGTTGCCCCCGGTCACGCAGTCATAGGCGATGCCCAGCGTGAAGGGCAGTATCTCGAGATCATGATCGATCAGAAAGTCGGCCAATCGGCCAAGCAGCCGACGTTTGGCGGGCAACCACACTTCGCGCGCAGTGGGATCGCGCGAGGATTGCGGCGGCGGGGGCATTGGTGAAGCCGCAGCGTCGCGATCATCGGTCGGGGAAAGGCCTAGCCAGTCCCACCAGCCCCGTTTGGGGGTCCGGCCCGATTCGTTGCGCGCATCCATGGGCGCAAGAACGGCAGGTTGCGGGAATTCTTAATCAGGGGCCTGCCCGACCAACACGATCGGGCAGGCCTGAAAAGCGGGTCAGCGGACGCGCGGACCGCCGAACGGCATCGGGGGGGGCGGGCGGCGATGACCGCGCGGCAGTTGCGCCTGATAGGCACGACCGCAATGTTCGACGCAGTAAGGGAACCCCGGGTTCACCTTTTCACCGCAGAAGTGGAAGTCCGGCTCACCCGGGTGTCCCATCGGCCAGCGGCAGATGCGGTCGTTCAGGTCGAGCAGGCTGGTCTTGTCGGCAATCTCGGGGCTGGGACGAGCCGGAACCAGACGACGCGGCGGCGCCGGCGGGATCGGCGGCTGCTGATCGCCCGGTCCCTGACGCAAGAAGCCGCCGGGTCCGACCGAAACGATCTGCGTGCGTGGCGCAGGGCGCGCCTCGACCTCTGCGGGTGCGCCGTCTTCGCTGGCGGCGACCGGCGGTGCCGCGACCGGGCGCGGGGCCGCGACGTGAACAGGCGCGGCGGCGGGCGGCGGAGGAGTGACCGGAGCGGCAGCAACGGGCGCGGGGCGCGGCGCCGGCGCGCGCGGCTCGACCGGCGCCGCTGGCTTGGGTGGCTTGGGCGCGGCGGCGACCGCAGGGTCGGGCTTTTCGTTCGGCTTCACCGGCGAAGGGCGCGCCTTCAGGCCAAGGCGGTGCGCCTTGCCGATGACGGCGTTGCGGCTGACACCGCCAAGCTCTTCGGCGATCTGGCTGGCGGTCGCGCCGCCTTCCCACATCTTCGTCAGCTTCTCGATGCGCTCTTCGGTCCAGCTCATTCTTGTATCAATCCTTCATTGCCGTGCATCGCACCGGCTTGCCAGCGGCAGCCGCTCGCCCTACCGCATGCGCCATGGCTGATCAATCTTTGCCTGCTTCGTACCAGGGTTCGGGCAGACCCACCGTGCAGCACACGCGGACCACTTTTCCGCCGCCGGGACAACCGCTGTTCCACGGGGTCAACCGGCTTGGCCTGTGGACCCTCTATATGAAGGAGGTCCGGCGTTTCTTCAAGGTGCAGACCCAGACGATCTGGGCCCCTGCGGTCACCACCATGCTTTATCTGATGATTTTCACGCTGGCGCTGGGTGGCGGCGGACGCGTGGTGCTGGGGGTGCCCTTCGCCAGCTTTGTCGCACCGGGCCTGATCGCGATGAGCATGATCAACAATTCGTTCGCCAATTCCAGCTTCGGCCTGCTTGTCGGCAAGATTCAGGGGACTATCGTCGATTACCTGATGCCGCCGATCACCGAGGGTGAGTTGCTGGCAGCACTGGTGTTCGCTGCTGTGACGCGAGCGGTGCTGGTCGGATTTGCCGTCTATGGCGCGATGCTGTTGTGGCCGGGAATCGACCTCACCATCCGCCATCCGTGGGCTGTCGTCTGGTTTGGCCTGAATGGTTCGATCCTGCTGGCGCTGATCGGGGTGCTCACGTCGTTGTGGGCGGAAAAGTTCGATCATAACGCGGCGGTGACCAATTTCGTGATCACGCCGCTGTCGATGCTTTCGGGCACATTCTACGTGATCGACCGACTGGCCCCGGCCTTTCAGGCGGTCAGCCGCGCCAACCCGATCTTCTACGTGATCTCGGGCTTCCGCTTCGGCTTTCTGGGGCAGAGCGACATCGGCCACACCAACGAGGCGGTGCTGCACGGCGCGATCGGGCTGGGTGTGCTCAATCTGGCGCTGGCGATCGGCACCTATCTGCTGCTGCGGACCGGCTGGAAGCTCAAGAACTGAGCTTTTGAAGGCAAGGCCGACGCGGGATCACGAACCCGCCTCGGCCTTGCTCGATTTTAGTGCGACAGGCCGCGGCGCAGACGATAGCGCCCGTTGCGATAGCCATCGAACATATCGGTCAGCGACGGATGATCGACCGGCCCCGATTCGCCATCGGACAGCAGGTTCTGCTGGCTGACATAGGCGACGTAGCTGTTCTCGTCGTTTTCGGCGAGCAGGTGATAGAACGGTTGTTCGCGCGGTGGGCGAATGTCCTCGGGGATCGATTCGTACCAGTCCTCGCTGTTGGCAAAGACCGGGTCGATATCGAAAATCACCCCGCGAAAGTCGAACAGCTTGTGGCGCACCACATCCCCGATGGCGAAGCGGGCCTCGGCCACGTGGGGGACGGTAATGTGGCGACCTGCCTGGGGCGAAAAGAAACTGGCTCGTTCCATGCAAGCAATATAGGTTTGACCACACCGCGAAACAAGCAATGCCTTGTGGAAAGAGTCTTCCCGGCGTCACCTTTCTTCTTGGCAAGCGCGATTTGCTACGCTAACGGCTCGCTTCCCGACCGGGCTGGCGCTTCTGGCGCAGCCCTTGGCACTTCGCGGAGAGGTGGCAGAGTGGTCGAACGCGCCGCACTCGAAATGCGGTTTACGGGCAACCGTAACGTGGGTTCGAATCCCACCCTCTCCGCCATTTGCCGCCATTGCGGCACCTCAGATTAAGCGCTGAATCGCCCTTGAAGGGCACCGGGTTTGAGGGAAATTGCCTCTTTACCCGACTATTGCGCCTGCCGCAGCACCCGACGCGAGGGCATTGCCAGGCTCAGGAACAGGCCGACCGCGATGGCGACGCCTGCAATCATCAGGCCGGGTATCTCGGCCAGTCCGGTGCTTTGTTGCAGCGCGTGGGCGAGGTAGGGTGTCGCTCCGCCGAACACTGCTGTGGCGGTGGTGGCGCCGAGCGCCAGCCCGCTGAGGCGCGACAGGGTGGAGAACTGCTCTGCCGTGGCAATGGCACCCACCGCGCTGACGCCGCCTGCCAGCGCCGCGAGCATCGCGATGGCGGCAAGCGCCGGTCCGGTTGCGCCACCGGCGATCAAGTTGAACATGGCAATCGGCAAAAACGAACAGGCGACGCACAGCGTCAACAAGACGGATTTGCGCCCGATCACATCGGATAGCAGGCCGACCGCCGGGGTTATGGTGATCACCACCAGCGCGGCCATGGTCGAGAGTTCCAGCGCCAGCGCCTGATCATGCCATCCGGTCGATGCCATGTACGATGGGACATACGTTATGCCGACGTAGTAGGAAATCGAACCGAGCGCCGAGATGGCAAAGCCGATCGCGATCCCCTTGCGCTCGTGCCGCAAGGCGTAGCCAAGCGGGGAACCGCTCTGCGAGGGAGAAGGGAGGTGAAACGCTGGTGTTTCGGGGACAAGGCGGCGGGCCAACCAGATCGTGCCTGCCAGCGCGGCGCCGAACACAAAGGGCAGGCGCCAGCCCCAGCCATCAAGACTCGCCGCATCGAGGTTGCGCGTCAGCAGGGCGCAAAGGCCGACCGCCAGAAGTCCGCCGATCTCGCTTGCGGCTGCGGCCAAGGAGGTTACCAGACCGCGCCGGTGAGGTGGCGCGCTTTCGTAAAGATACGCGACGACGGCGGTGTACTCCCCGCCGACGCTGAACCCCATGAGGCAACGCAACAGGATGAACGCCCATCCCGCAAACGCGCCGATTTGCTGATAGGATGGCAATGCCGCCATTACCGCCATCGCGAATGTCATGGCCGCCATCGACAGCAACAGCGTCGGTTTGCGGCCGTGGCGATCTCCGAACAATCCGAACAGGATCGCGCCAAGCGGGCGCATCAGATAGGCTATGGCAAAGCCCGCGAGCGTGCTGCCCAGAGCCTGTGCGTTGTCGCCGAAGAACACCCGCGACAGGGTCGGCGCGAAATACAGGCACAGCGTGAAATCATACCATTCGACAACCGTCGATGCACCAACCGCCGCCAGCGCAATGACCCGCGCCTTGCCGGAAAGTGGCGGGCTCATGCCTTGCTCCCACAAGCCAAAGCAGGCGTTTGCCCCAACGGACTTGCTTGGCCAATCGACGGGAAATCCTGCACGCGGCGCTGAAACGGCATTGGAAGCAATTCCTTGCACCGCATAGTTGCTTGTTGAATTGCCATCTCCTTCCCGACGAGGTGCGGCAAGTCAACCGGTGTTCGCGGGCATTCGACTTTGCCGTGGGCACCTGGATTGGCATGCTTCGGTGAGCGACTTCGACATTCGCGCGGGTCATCCGGCGTTTGGTAACCAGTCGCGCAAGTATCCGTTGACCGCTTCGGGTGCTTCCTGCTGCACCCAGTGAGAGACATTGGGCAACCGCCGCACGGTCAGGTCGGCGACGAAGCGATCGGTGCCTTCCAGCGCCTCTATCCCCAGCGCGGTGTCCTTTTCACCCCAGATCTGCAACGTGGGCACATCGACTTTGCCGTTGCCGGCGTCAAGGTCGGCGCGGTAGCGGAACGCCGCGCGATACCAGTTGAGCATCGCAGTCAACGCCCCCGGAACTTGCGCAGCGCGCGCATAGACGTCGAGCACGGAATCGGGGAATCGCGATTTGTCGATCGCCATGTCGCGAAACGCGCCTCGAATGCCCCGCGCATCAGCCTGCAACAAGGTCCATTCGGGCAGTCGGGGGATCTGGAAGAACGCCATGTACCAACTGCGCCGCCGTTGCGGCCAGTGGCGCAGCGCTTCGGCCATGCAGGCCGGGTGGGGCAGGTTCATCACCACCAGTCGCTCGATCGGGCGGAGCTTGCGGATGGCAAAGAACCACGCCAGTACGCCGCCCCAATCGTGCGCGATCAGCGTCACCTGCTTGGCACCGCTGGCGTCGATCAGTCCGGCCACATCCTCCAGCAGATGGGGCAGGCGATAGGCCTCGACCCCCGGCGGGCGTGACGAATTGCCATAGCCGCGCAAGTTGGGAGCCCACACGCGATAGCCCAACTCTGCCAGCAGTGGGATCTGATGCCGCCACGAATAATGCAACTCGGGAAAGCCGTGCAGGAACAGCGCAAGGTGATCGCCGGCGCCGGCCTCGGCAACTTCGAAGTACAGACCGTTTGCGGCGACCGTGCGGATGGTGATGCCGCTGTCTGGGCCGCTATCGGGATCGGGACTCCAGCTTTGTGACACCAGCGTTTCCCCTCAAGTCCGTGTTTTTTCTTGCCGCCCGGTATTGCCCATTGCCGCCTCGCACTCAAGCTCGGTCGCGGGGGGAAGCGCAATTTCGGCCTGATCGATCGGTGCGGGACAGGGCCCAACCGCTTGCAACGTTGACAGCGGCGGCAACCGGACGGCACACTTTGACAAACAGATCGTTCGGTCAACGGGCGAAGGTCGCGGCTTTCAAGCACAAAGGGCCACGCACCAAGGGGAGAGAGGCATGGGTAGCGACACGGATTTCACCGGCAAACGGGTGCTGGTCGTTGGCGGATCGAGTGGGATCGGCAACGGCATCGCCCACGCCTTTCTCGAACGCGGGGCACTCGTTCATGTCTGGGGCACGCGGGACAGTGCAGCGGACTATGATCCAGCCGATGGTTCGGACCTGAACGGGCTTGGCTATACCCAAGTCGATGTCGGTAACCCCGAAGCCATTGCCGCCGCGCCCGATCCGTTTGCGGACGGTGCACTCGATGTGCTGGTGCTCAGCCAGGGTGCGGTTGTCTACCGCCGCGGCGAATTCGAGCGCGATGGCTGGGACAAGGTCATGGCGGTCAACCTCGACAGCGTAATGGATTGCGCGCGCAAGTTCCGCGCGGCACTGGCGGCAACCCAGGGCTCGATCATCGTGGTCAGTTCGATCTCGGGGTTGAAGGCCAATATCGGCAACCCCGCCTATGCCGCATCGAAGGCTGGAGCGATCAGCCTGACCAAGACCTTGGGGCAGGCTTTTGCCGCCGATGGCATCCGGGTTAACGGGTTGGCGCCGGGGCTGGTCGACACCAAGCTTACCAAGGTGACCACCCAGCACCCCGACAGGCTGGCGGGTGCGATTGCGGCAATCCCGCAGCGGCGGATGGGCACCCCCGCCGATATGGCGGGCGCGGCGATCTTCCTCGCCTCGCCGCTGGCATCTTATGTCACCGGCCATACGCTAGTGGTCGATGGCGGGCTGTCGCTTTAGGTTGGCGGTGATCGCGTGGCTGAGGTGGGAGAGGAATGATGAAGGCACTTTGCTATCACGGTGCGCACGATATCCGGCATGACAGCATGGCCGATCCCGCCTTGTTGAACGATGGCGATGCGATCATCCGCATGACCGCTTGTTCGATCTGCGGATCAGACCTGCACATCTATCATGGCCACGGCTTTTCCGAGGACATCGGCTTTTGCGTCGGGCATGAGGCGGTAGGCGAGGTGGTCGAGGTCGGGCGCGCGGTGAAGCGGCACAAAGTCGGCGACATCGTGATGGTCCCGGCAGCGGTCGGTTGCGGCGCGTGTCGGTCGTGCCTTGGCGGCAATGTCATCGCTTGCGAGAACAATGCTGCGGCCTGCTACGGTCTGTCCGCCGGGTTGCAAGGCGTTCAGGCAGAAGCGTTCCGGGTGCCTGCTGCCGATGCCAACGCGGTCAGGATTCCCGATGGCGTGACGCAGGATCAGGCGCTGATGCTGACCGACGCCATGGCCACGGCGTGGTTCGGCGCTCGCAATGCCGACATTCGCCCCGGTTCTTCGGTTGCAGTGATCGGGTTGGGCCCGATCGGGCTGATGGCGGTTGAAAGCGCCTTCGTGATGGGCGCGCACGTGGTCTATGCAATCGATCCCGTGCCCGAGCGGCGGGCGCTGGCTGAGGAGGTTGGCGCGATCGCACTGGCGCCGGTCAATGCCATCGAGATCGTGCGCGAGGCCACGCACGGTCGCAAACTGGACTGCGTGGTCGAGGCCGTCGGGGCCGATGCCACGGTCGATCTGGCCTTGCGGCTGGTAACCCGGCGCGGCACCGTCTCGGTGATCGGAGTGCAGCAGTCGCGCCGGTTCGCTTTCCCGCTGGAACGCGCCTTTGCCGCCGGACTGACCTTCCGTATCGGCACATGTTCGGTGCCCGAGGAATTGCCCGCGCTGTTTCCGCTGGTGCGTTCCGGCCGCTTGCGCCCCGAACGCTACATCAGCCACCGGATGCCCTTGTCGCAAGGGGCCGAAGCCTATCGCCGGTTCGATGCGCGCGAGGCAGGAGCCCTGAAGATGGTGCTTCATCCCGATTGACCGTCGGTTATCGAGGCAATGCCTTGCAGCGTCGGCTCTTCCTGCGTGGTGCAGTGCAGCAGGTGTTGCCCGATAACCGCACTCGTGGATTTCTAAACCCGCCTCAACAAATTCTGTATTCAACTCTACCAACTCGGTAGATAATAGAGCCCCCAAGCAGGAGCCCGATCGCAAGAGTCTGGCTCTGTTGGCAAATCGGGGAATATGACATGAGGTTTGGATTTCTTGGCGGTTGTGCATTGGTCGCAATCGCAGCTTCCGCACCGCAGATCGCTTATGCCCAGCAGACATCTGCTGCGCCTGCGTCAGAAGCGGCCGCTTCGGGCGTGGACGATATCGTGGTCACCGCGCAGCGCCGGGTCGATACGGTCCAGAACACCGCGATCGCGCTGACCGCCATCACCGGCGACGAGCTGGCGCGGCGTGGTCTGACCAACGTCAACCAGTTGCAGGACTCGGTGCCCAGCCTTGAAGTCGTTCCGGCTTTCGGTGGCGGCCAGCCCCAGTTCCGTCTGCGCGGCGTCGGCTTTGACGACTATGCGACCAACAATGCCTCGACCGTCGGTGTTTACGTCGACGACGTGGCCTATCCGGTGCCGGTGACGACGCAGTCCGCGTTGTTCGACATCGAGCGCGTCGAAGTGCTGCGCGGCCCGCAGGGCACGCTTTACGGGCGCAACACCACCGGCGGCGCCATCAACTTCATCTCGCGCAAGCCGACGGCGCAGCTTTCGGCCGGGGTCAACCTTGAATACGGTCGTTATGATCAGTTCAAGGGTGAGGCCTTCGTCTCGGGGCCGCTCAGCGATACGCTGCGCTTCCGCGTGGCCGCGATCACCGAGCAGGGCGGCGGGTTCCAGACCAACCGTACCACCGGGCAGAGCCTCGGTGATGCCAACCGCGTTTCGGCCAAGGGCACGCTGGAATGGAAGCCGTCGGCAACCGCCACGATTTCGCTCAATGTTCATGGCGGTTATGACAAGTCGCAGCTTACCGGGCTGTATTTGTTCAAGGACTTCACCACGCACGGCTATGGCCTGGGCACGCCCGGCCTGATCCCGGCCGATACCGACACCACCAAGACCGGCTGGGGTTTCTCGCCGACCTTTGCCGCGCTGGCAGGCGTTTCGAGCAGCGCCCGGCCTTCGCGCAACAACGTTGGGCAGGGCGGCAGCCTGAACGCTGCGATCGATCTGACCGACAACGTGCGGCTGACCAGCATTTCGGCGTATGACTATTATCGCCGCCGCGAGCTGCAATCGTGGGATGCGTCGAACGCCAACGAATCCGAGCTGTTCTGGAAGAGCGACGTTTACGTGTTCTCTCAGGAAGTGCGGTTGTCCTCGACCCAGAAGAGCGCGCTCAACTGGGTTGCCGGGGCCTATTACTCCAATCAGGTCCAGCATGAGGGCTTCCTCTCGGACTTCACCAACAGTCTGGGCTTCATCGTCGATACGCATTATCGCCAGAA
Organism: Novosphingobium sp. FKTRR1; assembly: GCF_020404405.1. Lineage (GTDB taxonomy): Bacteria > Pseudomonadota > Alphaproteobacteria > Sphingomonadales > Sphingomonadaceae > Novosphingobium. Next base: position 53,414 of record NZ_JAIZDA010000007.1, read on the forward strand.
GGTGCAGTCGATCAGCGGGTTCGGTCAGGTCAGCTATGACGTGACGCCCAAGCTGACGCTGGTTGGCGGCCTGCGTTATGAACACGAAACGCGCAAGCTGCGCGATTTCGGCACCTCGATCGGGCCGGTCACCACGTTTACCAACGGTAATCGCGACACCGGACTGGACGAGGTTTCGGGCAAGGCCGGGCTCGAATTCCGCCCGCAGAAGGGCCTGCTGCTCTACGCCAACGTCAGCCGCGGCGTGAAGTCTGGCGGTTTTACCGTCTATAACTCGCCCAATTCGAACCAGATCGACCCGTTCAAGCCCGAAGTGCTCTATGCCTATGAAGTTGGCGTCAAGGCCGATATCGGGCCCAAGCTGCGCATCGATGCCTCGGCGTTCTACTACGACTATCGCGACCAACAGGTGCTGGGCACAGTGCTGTCGCAGCAGAGCGGGTTGATCGGACGTATCACCAATGCGCCCAAGTCCAAGATCTGGGGTGGCGAAGTCGAAGTGGTGCTGGCCCCGGTGCAGGGGCTGAAGATCACCCAGTCGGTCGGCTACAAGTACGGTGAATACTCGAAGTACGAGGCGATCGACCCGACCTCGCTGGCAGGCTCGATCGGCAACTTCACCGCCACCACGATCGATCAGGCAGGCAAGGCGCTGCCGATCGCGCGGTGGAGCTATCAGGGCAGCGTCGCCTATACGGTGCCGCTGGGTGGCTATGCGCTTGAAGCAGCGGGCGATTATGCCTTCCGTGACAAGCTGCCGTCGTTCCTTGGTGCGACCTATGACCTCGACAAGCGCTGGATCGCCAATGCCACGCTGACCCTGCGCCCCGAACAGGGCAACTGGTCGATCGGGCTTTACGGGCGCAACATCTTCAACGAGAAGTACGATCTGGTGCGCAACTACTTCCTGCCGAACGCCAAGGTCGCCCAGCCCGGGCGCCCGGCAACGTACGGCGTGCAGTTGGGCTATCACTTCTGACCTGACGGAAAAGGATCGGGACATTGCGTAAGTTTGCCTGGGCCGGGGGCCTGATCGCCGCACCGTTGGTGCTGGCCCTAGGAGCGTGGCTGACGTTGCGCGCACCCGATCTTTCAGCCGAAACGCTGAAGGCCAAGTATGGACGCACCAGCTCGCAATACGTCGATCTCGGCGGCGGGCTGGTGGTTCACACGCTGCAGACCGGAAACCCTGCGGGGCGCCCGGTCCTGCTGCTCCACGGATTTGGCGACAATGCCTTTTCATGGGACGGCTGGGCCGATGCGCTTGGCGGCAAGGGTCAGGATGCGAAGGGACAGGACGGTGCCTATCGCGTGATTGCGGTCGATCTGCCGGGTCACGGGCTCACCGCGGCGCCTGCGGGGTTCGTCGCCTCGCCCGACAGCTTTGTCGATGTTGTCGAGCGGTTGGCGACCAAACTTGATCTTGGCAGCGTGGCCGTCGCGGGCAATTCGATGGGTGGTGCGATCGCCTGGAACTGGGCGGCGCAACACCCGCAGCGGATCGGTGCGCTGATCCTTGTCGATGCGGCTGGCTGGCCGAGCGAGCAGTTGCAGAAGCCGCCGCTGGCCTTCCGTCTGATGCAGTACAAGCTGGGTCGCGATCTGCTTGCCTCGATCGACAACAAGCCGCTGATCCGCGAAGGCTTGAAGAAGGACGTTGTCGACCAGTCGGTGCTGACCGAAGCGTTCATCGACCGCTGGGCCGATCTGCAGCGTTTCCCCGGCCATCGTCCGATACTGATGTCGGCGCGGCCCGGATCGGTCGCGGCGAGCAAGGAGGCGCTTGAAGCGATCAAGGTGCCCACGCTGATCCTGTGGGGCGAGGACGACCAGTTGATCGCGGTCGGCGCCGCGCACAAGTTCCACGCCGCCATTCCCGGCTCGAAACTGGTGATCTACCCCAAGGTTGGCCACCTGCCACAATGGGAAATACCGGCCAAGTCGGCGGCGGATGCATTGGCGTTTCTGGACGCGCATCGGTGAGCACCGATTTCCTCGGCAATGACGTTTCGACCGATGATCCGGCGGCATTGGCGGCCATCGACGACTTTGTCGGCGGGTTGATCTCGTATCAGACCCGCATCGCCAACATCCTTTCGGCCGCGCATCCCGGCGCTCCGGCACTGGTGCAGGTCTATGTCGGCGTGTTGCATCTGCTGGCCGAAACCACCGGGGCCGAAGCCACTGCTCTGCCCTATCTCCACACGGCGCAGGCTGCATCGGCAAGCGCGAACGCGCGCGAATTGCGCTGGATCGAGGTGCTGCGCGACTGGATCGCGGGTGACATCGACGCCACCATTGCCGCGCTCGAAGCCATCTTGGCCGATCATCCGACCGACCTTGGCGCGCTGAAGCTGCTGCAATACCACCTGTTCAACCGGGGCGAATTTGCCGCGATGCTGCGCCCGGCCCTGGCCGTTCAAGAGCGCGCTGGCGATCTGCCCTACCTCGGCGGGATGCTGGCCTTTGCTTACGAGCAACTGCACTTGCTGGATGAGGCGCAGGCCGCCGCACAGAGCGGCCTTGCCATCGTGCCCGACGATCCCTGGGCGCAGCACGCGCTGGCCCATGTCTGGCTGACGCGGGGCAGCATCGATACCGGGCTGTCAGCGCTTGAGGCGTGGGCGCCGGGTTGGGTCGGGCTCAACAGTTTCATGGTCACGCACTTGTGGTGGCACCTTGCGCTGTTCTATCTCAGCAAGGGGCGCAATGCCGCTGCGCTCGGGCTCTATGACGATCACGTCTGGGCGCACGACCGCAGCTATTCGCAGGATCAGGTGGGGGCGGTCTCGCTGCTTGCCCGGCTTGAGGCGGCTGGCATCGATGTTGGCTCGCGCTGGAGCGATCTGGCCGCTCATCTGGCCGCACGCAGCGCCGATACTCTGCTGCCGTTCCTGTCGGTGCAATACCTCTATGGCCTTGCCCGCGCCGGACGGGGCGAGGCAGATGCACTGCTCGAAGCCATCGCGCAGCGGGCGGAGCAGGATGCGCCCGGCGGCGTGTGGCGTCTGGCCGCGCTGCCCTTGTCGCAAGGGCTGTTGCACCATGCGCGCGGAGCGTTCGCCGCCGCCGTGCCGTTGCTGTCGGAAGCGGTCCCGCGGCTTGCCCATCTGGGCGGCAGTCACGCCCAGCGCGACTTGTTCGACGTGCTGCGCGTCGATGCGCTGGTACGCAGCGGCGATTGGGCTGCGGCGCAACAGGCGCTGGAAGTGCGGCGCGCATCCGATCCCGATGGGGTGCCGATCAACACCGCTCTGGCGCAAGTCTATGATGCGCTGGACCTGCCGGTTCAGGCAGCAGTGGCGCGCGCCCGGCTGGCATGACGGCCGTCAGGTTGCATTTACGCTGGCTGTTGCTGGCAGTTTGCGCCGTGTTTGCGCTGTTGTTCGGGGGGATTGTTTCTACCGCACAGGCGCGCGATGTTCTGCGCGTGGGCATGCAGCTTGAACCGCCGCACCTCGATCCCACGCAAGGCGCCTCTGCCGCGATCGGCGAGGCAACGTTCGGCTCGATCTATGAAGCGCTGGTGCGGGTGGCGACCGATGGCACGCTGCATCCGTGGCTTGCCACGCGGTGGAGTGTTTCGCCCGATGGCCGGACCTATGACTTCACGTTGCGCCCCAATGTGCGGTTTCACGATGGTTCGCGGCTGACCGCTGCCGACGTGGTGGCTGGATTCCAGCGCGCTGCGGCGCCCGGCTCGCTCAACATTCACGCTGCCACGCTGCGTGAGGTCGTGGCCGCCCGCGCGCTCGATCCGTTGCACGTGCAAGTGACGCTGTCCGCTCCCGACAGCGAATTCCTGATCGTGCTGGCACAGGCCGATGCCGCGATCGTTCCGGCACGTGCTGTGGCAACGCTTGGGCAGCAGCCGGTCGGCACGGGGCCATTCCGCCTGGATGGCTGGCGGCGGGGTGAGGGCATCACGCTGTTGCGCAATCCGACTTATTGGGGGCGTCCGGCACGGATGGCGCGGATCGAGCTGCGCTACATCGGCGACCCGACCGCTGCCTATGCCGCGATCAAGTCGGGCGCGATCGACCTCTATCCCGAGTTTCCGGCACCCGAAACGCTGCGCACCCTTGCCGCCGACCCGCGCCTGCAAGTGTTGACCGCGCCGAGCGAGGGCGAGGTCATTCTGGCGATGAACGAGCGCGAGGGGCCGCTTTCCAACCGCGCGGTGCGTCAGGCGCTGGCCCACGCGATCGATCGCCGCGCGCTGATCGACGGCGCAATGTACGGGTATGGCACTCCGATCGGCAGCCATTTCCCCCCGCAAAGCCCCGATTATGTTGATCTGACGCAGCGTTATCCGTTCGATCCGGCGCTCGCGCGCAAGCTGTTGGCGCAAGCAGGCTATCCGCACGGCATCGCGCTCACGCTCAAGCTGCCACCGCCCGCCTACGCCCGCCGCGTGGGCGAGATCGTGGCGGCGCAGTTGCAGGCGGCGGGCGTAACGGTGACGATCCGCAATGTCGAATGGGCGACATGGCTGGACGAGGTGTTCACCCGCCATCACTACGATCTTACGGTGATCGCGCATGCCGAACCCTATGACTACGACATCTATGATCGGTCGGACTACTATTTCGGTTACGACAGCCCGGACTTTCATCGTTTGATGCAGCAGTTGAAGGCTACGACCGATCCGCTTGAACGCCATCGGCTGCTGGGCGACATCCAGCGGCGGCTGGCCGATGATGCGGTCAACGGCTTCCTGTACCAGTTTCCCCATCTGGCGGTGCAGGATCGCGCTTTGGCGGGGGTCTGGCGCAATGCGCCGACCCAGACGATCGAGTGGGCCGATGTCCATTTCAGCGATGACGGACAGAGCGTTGCGCTGTCTGGCGGTGGTGGTGGGGCAGGGCGGCTCGGCGGGTGGATTGCGATTGTGCTGGGCGCGCTGGTGCTTGGCCTAGCCGGATGGCAGCTGGGGACGGGCTGGCTGTTCCGCCGACTGGGCGTGCTGGGGCTGACATTGCTGGCGGCCAGCGGCCTGATCTTTGCGCTCGTGCAAGTGGCACCGGGTGATCCTGCCGCTACCATGCTGGGCATAAACGCCACGCCTCAGGCGGTTGCGGCCCTGCACGCCGAACTAGGGTTGGATGGCAACGCCTTGACTCGATACGTGCGCTGGATCGGCGGAGCGCTGCACGGGGATTTCGGGCTAAGCTATACCTACCGCGTACCGGTCGCGGGCTTGGTGGCCGAACGGCTGGCGGTGACCGTGCCACTAGCGCTGCTGGCGACGCTGCTGTCCATCGCACTCGGCATTCCGGCCGGTATTCTGGCGGCGCGGCGACCGGGAGGATTGTCCGACCGCGTGATCGACCCGCTGACCCGGCTGGGCATCGCATTGCCCGACTTCTGGTTGGGTGTGTTGCTGGTGCTGGTCTTTGCCGTGACGTTGCGCTGGTTCCCGGCGGGCGGCTTTCCGGGGGTTGAGGCGGGCCCAGGGCCGGTTCTGCGCGCTCTGGCGCTGCCGGTTCTCGCGCTGGCCCTGCCGCAAGCCGCGATCCTTGCGCGCGTGGCCCGCGCCAGCCTGATCGGCGTGTTGCAGCAGGACTTCATCCGCACCGCCCGCGCCAAGGGCGTGGGTGAGGCGCGGCTGCTGCTGGTCCATGCGCTGCCCAATGCAGCGGCACCGATCCTTGCCATTCTTGGCCTGCAAGTGCCTTTCCTGCTGGCCGGAAGCGCTTTGGTGGAGGAAGTGTTCACGCTACCGGGGCTAGGCCGACTGGCGCTGCAGGCGATTGGCCAGCGCGATCTGGTGACGGTGCAGGCGGTGGTGTTGCTGGCGGCGGGTGCGACGGTCCTGTCGAGCTTTGCCGTCGATCTGGCACAGGCGTTGCTTGATCCACGATTGCGTCGGACGAGCGGGAGCGCCGGGGCATGAGCCGCACTTCTGTCGCATTCCGCATCGGCGCCGCGATCACTGCGCTGTTCACGCTGGCAGGGCTGCTGGCGCAAGTTTGGACGCCTTGGCGCGTGGCGGCGGTGGACATTGCCGCCCGCTTGCAAGGGCCCTCTGGCGCGCACTGGTTGGGTACAGACCAATTGGGCCGCGATGTGCTGTCGTTGGTCATGGCGGGCGCTGCGACCTCACTTGGTGTGGCGCTGCTGGGCACCGGAGCCGCGCTGCTGGTCGGCGTCCCGCTTGGCCTTGCCGCATCGGCGGCGCGCGGCTGGCTGGACGACGTGTTGATGCGTGGGGCCGACGTGCTGTTCGCGTTCCCGGCGCTGTTGATGGCGATACTGCTGACCGCGTTGCTCGGTCCCGGCGCGATCAATGCGGCGCTGGCCATCGCATTGTTCAACGTGCCGGTGTTCGCGCGGGTGACGCGCGGCGCGGCGCTGGTGGTGTGGACGCGCGCCTTTGTCAGCGCGGCGCGGCTCGCGGGGCTTGGCCGGGTGCGGATCGCGCTGGTGCACGTGCTGCCCAACGTCGCCCCGCAAGTGCTGGTGCAGGCCAGCATTCAGGCGGGGCTTGCGCTCTTGGCCGAAGCTGGGTTGAGCTATGTCGGCTTGGGGGTGCAACCACCGGCGCCCAGTTGGGGCCGCATGCTCGCTGAGGCGCAGACGCTGATCGGCATCGCCCCCCGGCTGGTGCTGGTGCCGGGCCTTGCGATTCTGCTGGCCGTGTCGGGGTTCCTGCTGCTTGGCGACGGGCTGTCGCGGGAGCGTGGCCGGTGAGCGTTCTGGCATTCAGCGGGTTTGGCGTACGCTATGGCGCGCACACTGCTCTGGTCGACCTCGATCTTGCGGTGGAAGCGGGCGAGATCGTGGCGCTGATCGGCGAGACCGGCTCGGGCAAGTCGTCGGCCGCGCTGGCCGCGCTGGGCCTGCTGCCGCGTGGCACGCATACCCAAGGCCGGGTCGAGCGCAACGGGCGGCTGGCGATGATCTTCCAGGATCCGCAGGCCGCGCTCAATCCGCTGCAGACGATCGGCGCCCAAGTGGCCGAAGCGGTGCGTATCCACCAGCCGCTGTCGGGCGCGGCTGCACTCACCGCAGCGGCGCGGTTGCTGGCGGAAACCGGGCTCGATCCAGCGCGCGTACCGCCATCACGCTATCCCCACGAACTGTCCGGCGGGCAGCGGCAGCGGGTGTGCATTGCGATGGCGCTGGCCTGTCAGCCCGACCTGCTGGTAGCCGACGAGCCGACCAGCGCGCTCGATGCCGCGACACAGGCGCAAGTCATGGCACTGCTGGTCGATCTGGTGCGCGGGCGCGGCATGGCGCTGTTGCTGATCACGCACGACTTGCTGCTCGCGCGCGGTGTGGCCGACCGCATCGCCTTGCTGCAAGGTGGGCGGCTGAAGGAAAGCGGGCCCCTGCCGCAAGTGCTGGAGCAGCCCGCCACGCGCGCGCTACTGGCGCATGTCAGCCACATGGCGATCCGCAACCCTGCAACCACGCCCGCGGCCGCCACGCCAGTGCTCGAAGTGCGCGGGCTGACGCACGGCTATGGTTCGCACAAGGTGCTCGACGGCATCGACCTGACCGTGACGGCGGGCGAGATCGTCGGACTGGTCGGTGGATCGGGCGAGGGCAAGTCAACGTTGCTGCGGCTGGTGCTGGGGCTGGAGCAGCCACAGCAAGGGGTGGCGCTGGTGCAGGGCATCGACCTGCTGCATGCCCGCGGAACCGCTCTACGAGCCGCACGGCGGCAGGTTCAGGCGGTGTTTCAGGATCCGGGTGGCAGTCTCGATCCGCGCTGGCCGGTCTGGCGCAGCGTGGCCGAGCCGCTCCATCTGCTGGACGAGCGCTTGTCCGCTGCCGAACGGCGCGACCGGGCCATCGCGGCGCTGGCGCGGGTGAACCTCCCGGCCGACACGGCGGACCGGCTGCCCAACCAGTTTTCGGGCGGTCAACGCCAGCGGATTGCGCTCGCCCGCGCGCTGGTCATCGAACCGGCGCTGGTGGTGCTGGACGAGGCTACATCGGCGCTCGATGCAGCGGTGCGTGCCGGAATCCTGGATCTTCTGGCCGCCTTGGCCGATGACGGGCTGGCGCTGTTGTTCGTCACGCACGATCAGGCGATGATCGCCGGCCTGGCCGACCGCGTGTTCAGTCTGAAGCAGGGGCGGCTTCACTTGCAGCCGCATGATACACCCCGCGCGCAATAGCGCGGGCAAGGCAATCCGCTGCCGCCGCACCGAGCCGCGCAAGCTGCCAGTTGCGGTCAGGCTGAGCAGTCAGTTCAACCTCGCCGCTGGCCAAAGCGAACACTACGTCGCCGTCAAATGGCGTGTGGATCGGGCGGATCGCGCGCGCCAGCCCGTCTTGCGCCATCATGGCAAGGCGCTTGGCCTCGGCCTTGTCGAGCCGGGCGTTGCAGGCGATCACCGCCAGCGTCGTGGCTGAACCGGGCTGGGCGCGGCCAGCAGCGGACAGGCGGCTTTGATCCGGGAAGGGCGCGATGGCGGGCGCAAGGTCCGCTGTGGGGCGGATGCCGCCAAATTCGCCGTCGATCTCATAGGGCCAGGCCAGAAACGTGCGGCCATCGGGCAGGAATACCGAGCCGACCGGGTTGACCGCAACCAGCGCGCCGACGACGAGCCCTTCGCCCAGATCGAGCGAGGCGCTGCCAAGACCGCCCTTGACGGTGCCCGCCATCGCGCCGCGCCCGGCACCGACCGACCCGAGTGCGAACAGCGCGCCCGGCCCGTTGTCGAGCGCGGCCGCCACCGCCTTACGCCCAAGCGCACGATAGGGTGGTTCGTCACCCCAGTCCTTGTCGCCTGCATTGTTCAGGTCATAGAGTACGGCACCCGGCACGATCGGCACGACCAGCTCGCCAGTTCTTACGGTCAGTCCGATGCCCCGAGCAGCGAGTTCGTTAACCATGCCATCGGCCGCACCAAGCCCGAACACGGACCCGCCGGACAAAGCTATGGCATTGATTCCGCGCACTGAATTTTCAGGCGCCATGACCTCGATCTCGCGCAGGCCGGGCCCGCCACCGCGCACGTCGGCCGCTGCCGTCCATAGTCCGTCGCATACCAGCGCGGTCACGCCAGTCTGCGCGGGCTCGCTTGAAGCATGGCCGACACACAGGCCGGGAACGTCGGTGATCAGGTTGCGGGGGCCGGGGCGTAGCGTCATGTCGCCCGCCTTAGCTTGTGGTGCCCACAGGCGCAAAGCACATCGGCCCGCCAGCGTTGTTAAGTTTTGGTGACAGTCAGCGCGAGCGATCACCTCCGTCCGGTCCGCTGTGGTGCGTCACCGCAAGACACGTTCTGCCGCGGAGCGATGCCCGTCAAAGGTTTGCAGCCGGGCCACGTCATCGTTGCGGCGACGTCCTTGGCAGCGTGACCGCCGCAGCAGCGTTCCTGCCAACGGGCTGCTATTTTCTTGCATTGCAACACGGAGAATAACACTACGGAAAAAGCAGAATCATTGGGGCGTCGGGGGCTTGGTGCTGCACTGCAAAGTGGAAATCGGGCGTTTGATGGCCCTTGCTGATGCACGGACAGGTGTCAGATGACCCGGCTGTTCCCTGTAATCGCATGCACAAGCAATAAAAACGCTGCGAAAGGCCCGTTCGTTAGGGTTCGTTAACCATTCGCTGCAATTTTTAGGGGGCAATTCCTGAGGGATCATTCTGATGCGCGCTGATGCCAAGGCCCTGCTTGACCGACTGGGGAAGAGCGATTTCAAATATCGCGAGTTCGTCGACCGTTTTGCCGATCTGGAAAGCTGGCCGATCTTCGAGGCGGTGCTGCGGGATTCCCGGCTGCTCGGATCGGTGCCCGATGATCTCGACAACGATGTCGATGACGCGGGTCTGCACGAACATGGCGGCGAGCTGATCCAGCCGGCCAAAGCGCAACTGCGCCCCGACCTGTTCGCGCGGTATGCTTCCAGCGACAAGGTGCCGAGCGCACCCGAACCCCAGCGCAACATTCGCTCGCTGCTCGAACGGCTGTCGCACGCCGTCGAAGAGGGAGAACTCTGATGGCCTTGATCGTTGTTCAGGGGCTGCGCGGCGGCGTCGGCACCACTTTCCTTGCGGCCAACATCGCGATCGCCTTTGCTCAGGCCGGGCGCGAGGCCACCGCGCTCGACTTTGCCGCCCACGGCACGCTGCCACTGCACTTCGGTTTGCCGCTCGATCATCCGATTGCGCAGATCGACGGCAACCCGCTCGAGGACAGTGCCCCGCTGGGGGTCACCTTGCGCGCCGCCGCCCAGTTTGCCGCAAAGGGCGATCTGGCTGCTGCGCTGGCTTCGGGCGAGATCCGCTTCAGCGGCGAACAAGTGGTGGTGGCCGACCTTGCCACCGCCGACGAGGCGACCCGCGCAATGCTGCTGCCCTATGCCGCGCTCGACATCCGGGTGCTGTCGGCGACTGCCGAATCGCTCAGCGTGCTGCCGCATGTGCTTGATGAAGCGAGCGATCGGACCTTCTACCTGATCAACATGGCCGACGATACGCGCCGGTTCTGCCGCCACATGGCAGGGTTCCTGCGCGAATTGCTGGGCGATCGCCTGCTCGGTTCGATCCGTCGCGACGAAGCGGTGATCGAAGCCGGCGCCATGCTCCAGCCGCTGGCCAAGTACGCCCCTTCGAGCGCCTCGCTCAAGGATGTGCAGACGCTGGTCCATGATCTGGTGCCGCGCCTGAGCGCCGCATTTGCGACCAATGATGAGACGGCTGTTGCCGTCAAGCCCGCCGAGGACCGGAGTCGCAAGACGACCGGCCGGCAAGGAGTGAGCCGCGCCGCATGATCAATCTGTGGTCCAAGCTAGCCCAGTACGCGACCGGCGTCGCGGTTCTGCTGATCGCCATCGTCGTGATCGGGGTGCCGCTTGACCTCAAGGCGCAGTGGATGATGGCGATCGGCACGATCATCGGCATGATGGTGCTGGCGCGTGGCAAGTCGCGTCAGGCAGAACTGGCCATCGGCATGATGGCGGTGATCGCCTCGACCCGCTACATCTTCTGGCGCACGACCGAAACGCTGTCGTTCGGCACGTTCCCCGAGTTCCTGCTCGGTACCGGGCTATACTTGGCCGAGTTGTATGCTTGGGCGATCCTGCTGCTGGGCTTCCTGCAGACCAGCTGGCCGCTCGACCGCCCCGTGGTGGAACCGCTGGGTGCGCCTGAAAACTGGCCGACCGTTGATATCTACATCCCGACCTACAACGAAAGCCTCGACATCGTGCGCAATACGGTGTTCGCGGCGATGGATCAGGATTATCCGGTCGAACGCTTCAACGTCTACATCCTCGACGATGGACGTCGCGCTGAATTTCGCGCTTTTGCCCGGTCGGCGGGTTGCGGCTACATCACGCGCGACAACAACCTGCACGCCAAGGCGGGCAACCTTAACGCCGCGATGCACAAGACCGATGGCGAACTGATCGTCATCTTCGACTGCGATCACGTGCCCACCCGCGCGTTTCTGCAACTGACTGTCGGCTGGTTCCAGCGCGAGCAGAACCTGGCCCTTCTGCAGACCCCGCACTACTTCTATTCGCCCGATCCGGTGCAGCGCAACCTGGCGCCCGCCCGCGACCGTCCGGGCGAGGGCGACTTGTTCTACAACCCGGTGCAGGGCGGCAACGACCTGTGGAACGCCACGTTCTTCTGCGGATCGTGCGCGGTCATCCGCCGCACCGCGTTGATGATGACCAACGGCTTTGCCGGTGAGACCGTCACCGAGGACGCGCACACCGCGCTCAAGCTGCAGCGCATGGGCTGGGCCAGTGGCTATCTCGACGCGCGTCTTTCGGCAGGGCTCGCGACCGAGCGGCTGGTGCTGCACGTCGGCCAGCGCATTCGCTGGGCGCGCGGCATGACGCAGATCCTGCGCATCGACAACCCGCTGATGGGCAAGGGCCTGACCTGGCAGCAGCGGCTTTGCTACCTCAACGCGATGATGCACTTCCAGTTTCCGCTGCCGCGCATCGTGTTCCTGACCAGCCCGCTGGCCTATCTGATCTTCGGCCAGAACATCATCCAGGCCTCGGCCTCGCTGATCTTCGCTTATGCCATGCCGCATCTGTACTGCTCGCAAGTCACCAGCCAGCGGGCACATGGCGGCTGGCGCGCGCCGTTCTGGGGCGAAATCTACGAGACGATCCTGGCTTTCCACCTGGCCAAGCCGACGATCGTCACCTGGTTCCAGCCGCGCAAGGGCAAGTTCAACGTGACCGACAAGGGCGACCTGCTCGACCGGACGTTCTTCGACTGGGAAATCGTCAAGCCGCACCTGCTGACCATCGGCGTGCTGGCCTTCGGCATCGCGCTGGGCATCGGCAAGCGCGTGTTCTACCCGCACTTGTTCAACGTGCAGGTCGATACGCTGTCGCTCAACATCGCGTGGGCCCTGTTCAGCCTTGCCATCCTGCTGGCCGCCGTCTCGGTGGCACGCGAAACCCGGCAGGCGCGCAAGGACATCCGCGTGCCTGCCAAATTGCCCGTGGTCGTCCACTATGAATCGGGTCACGTCGTCTATGGCCAGACCATCGACATCTCGATGGGTGGTGCAGCGATCCAACTGCCCGACGGCCTGGTTTCGGGCAGCGCGCCTGCAACCGACGTGATCCTGTCGATGGGTGACGAGAACCTCGCCATCCCGGTCAGTGTCGTGCGCACCAGTCCGGGCAAGGTGTTTGTCCGCTTCCTCCAGCTCGACGATCTGGCCGCCCGCCATCTGGTGCGCGCCGTGATGGGTCGGGCAGACGCATGGCAATTGGCTGCCCCGCCGCCGGCCATCGGCACGCTGCGTTCGCTCAGGGACATCCTCATGGTCGATTTCGTTACCCTCAAGCGCGTGTTGCGCCTGAACTTTGCCGAACAGAAGATGCTCGCTGCCGAAGCGGTACAGGCCGCTGCCGCCGTCGCCGCGCGCGAGGCAGAGACGGCCGAAGCCGCCAAGCCCGCGATCGAGATCGCCAAGTCCGGTCCGGGCAAGGCTGCCGCGGCTCTGGCCAAGGCCGCAGCTTTCGTCCTTGCGGTGACGCCGCTGGCTCTGGCCACGCTGCCACAGGCCGTCCGCGCGCAGCCGCTGACCAGCGGCACGACCTCATCGGCTGGTGGCGTGCATCTTGAACGCATGACCTTCAAGGACTTGCGCATTCGTGATGCCATCCGCCTGCAAGGTACGCGCGGCGAAATCAGCATCCCGTTCGGCGTGCGCAAGGATCAGGTCGTGACTGGCGCCAACTTGCGCCTGCAGCTTGCCTGGTCGCCCGCGCTGCTGGCCGACATCAGCCAGTTGGTCGTGCTGGTGAACGGCGAGGTCGTTCAGACTTATGCGCTGCGCCCGGCCGATGCCGCAGGGCAAGTGCTGCAGATCCCGGTCAATCCGGCGCTGTTCCTGCCCGGCGACAACCAGCTCAACCTGCGCCTGATCGGCCACTATACGCGCGATTGCGAAGATCCGTTCCACAGCGTGCTGTGGGCCAACGTCAGCAACACCCGTTCGTGGCTCGATCTGCAGTTGCAGACCCTGCCGCAGACGCCCGACCTGTCGCACCTGCCGAGCCCGTTTTTCGACAAGGGCATCAACACCACGCTCAAGATGCCGTTCGTTTTTGCCGGTCAACCGCATCCGGCCGACCTGCAGGCGGCGGCCAGCATGGCCTCGTGGCTTGGCAGCATGGCCAGCTATCGCGGCTTTGCCTTCAAGCCGAGCTATGGCGTGCTGCCAACCGGCAATGCGATCGCTTTCATGAAGCGCCAGGGCGAGATCCCCGGACTCGACATTCCTGTCACTGGACCCTCGGCAGCGCTCGTGCGCAATCCGCGTGATCCGTACGGCATGGTGCTGGTGGTGATGGGGCGCGATGCCGCTGAACTGCGCACCGCTGCTGCTGCCATTGCCACCGGGCGCGGCGTGTTCGGCGGATCGCGCATGAGCTTTGACGGCGTGCGCATCCCGGCCTACCCGCGCTACAGCGCACCGCGTTGGGTCTCGACCGCAAAGCCGGTCAAGCTGGGCGACATCATGGAGCCTTATGCGCTGCAGGGTCTGGGCCTGCCGCCGGGGCCGCTGAGCGCGCGCTTTCGCGTTGCGCCCGACTTGTTCTTCTGGCCGCGCCAGGGTGGCCAGTTGAACCTCGGCTATCGCTATCCGGTGGCCAAGTGGCTCGATCGCCGCGCGTCGCGGCTCGATATCTCGGTCAACGGCCAGTACCTCAAGACGTTCCCGCTGGCCGGTGGCTGGTGGGAGGACATCTTCGGGCTGGCCGGCGCCAACAGCCACGATGCCAACGCCAAGCTGCTGCTGCCGCGCTATGACATGTTCGGTCAGAACGAACTGACGTTCGACTACAATCTGATCATGGCCGACAAGAAGCGCTGCACCGGCACGCTGCCCGACAACGTGCGGGTCGCGGTCGATCCCAACTCGACCATCGACCTGACCGATGCCTATCACGCCATCGAACTGCCCGATTTGGCCACGTTCGCAGGCTCGGGCTACCCGTTCACGATCCGGCCCGACCTTGGCGAGACCACCGTGCTGATGGTCTCCAACCCGACGCCGGCATCGACCGAGGCGTTCCTCAACCTGATGGGACGGTTCGGTGACTCGACCGGGGCTGCGGCCACAGGCGTCACGGTCACTGACCGGGTCGAGGCCGAGCGTCTGCAAGGGCAGGACATCCTGATCATCGGCGGGTCGAACATCGCCGGGGCTTCGAACTTGTTCTCGACCGCACCGGTTCGCTACGACGGCAAAGTGCTGCAGGTGAACCAGACCAGCCCGTTGCAGTACATCACCTCGCTGTTCGGCAAGCACGCCGGTGAAGGGGCGCAGAACGTCGAGGGTGTGGTTCACCCTGCCAGCGGCTTTTCGGGGATCATCAGCTTCCGCTCGCCTTACAGCACCGAACACACCGTGGTTGCGGTGATGGCCGATGACACCGCCACGCTGCCCGCGCTGGTCGATGGTCTGGCCGACACCAAGATCAACGCACAGGTTCAGGGCGATCTGGCCGTTGCCACTGGTGACGGTATGTCGAGCTTTGCCGTCGGCCCGACATATTGGGTCGGTAGCCTGCCGATCTGGATGCGCATTGCCTACTGGTTCAGCCAGCGTCCGCTGCTGATGGCACTGGGCACGGTCATCCTCGCTCTTGCCCTCGCTCGCCCCATCTACTTCTTGTTCCGCCGCCAGGCCGCCAAGCGCCTCGCCGCCATGCAGGACCACTGATCATGACTGCACTGACCTCCACCCGCCGCCGGGCCCTTACGCTGGCGCTACTGATCGCCTCGGCGCTGCCGACGGTGGCTGCGGCCGAGGCGCCGGGTTACAAGGCGCTGATCGATCAGGCGAACTACTGGCGCAGCAAGGGCCGGGGCGATCTGGCCGACGAGGCGCTGCGCCGCGCCCATGCGCTTGATCCTTCGGCACAAGCGCCGCGTCGTGCTCCGGAACCGGCTGCCGACCCGGCACCATTTGCTGCCCCGCGCCAGCCGGCACCGCGCGTTGCCCGCGACGATGCCGCGCCTGCTCCGCGCGCTCGTGCAGCCGCCTCACGGCCCGCACCGCGCGCCGACCGGTCGGGCGAGACGCGCCAGGCCGGGTTCGCCGCGCTCGACGACGGCGATCTGGATGCCGCGTCCGACCGGTTCGAACGCGCCATCGCCCGCAACTCTGCCGACGGCGATTCGCTGGGCGGGCTGGGCATCGTCCGCCTGCGCCAGAGCCGCTTTGCCGAAGCGCGCGACTATCTGATCAAGGCATCGCGTTACCCCGGTGCGGACCGCTGGACCGAAGCGCTGGCGACCGCCCGCTTTTTCGGTGGGCTTGAAGATGCGCGCAACGCACTGAGCAAGAACAACCTCGATCAGGCCCAGCAGCTTGCCGAAGCGGCGGCGCGCTCGGGATATACCGATTCGCAACCGGCGCTCGAACTGCTTGCCGAAATCTATGAACGGCAAGGCCGCTTTGCCGATGCTGCCGACCTTTACCGGCAGGCAGGCGAAACCGGCTCGGGCAACGAATCGCGTCTGCAGAGCCGCGCGGCGCGCGGTCGGGCACTGGCGGCGGTGGCGCGTGGCGACGATCTTTCGGCCGAACAGGAATTCCAGAACGGAATGCTGATCGACCAGAACGATCCGTGGATCCGCTATGAATTCGCGCGCTTCATGATTCGGCGCGGTCGTTCGATCGAGGCGGACTCGCTGCTCAGTTCGCTGACCGGTTCGAGCGATCCGGACTCGCTCTATGCCGCTGCCTTGATCTCGACCGACATGGGCCGTCCGGCCTCGGCCGAGGCTCTGCTCGACCGCATCCCCGATGCCGCGCGCACTCCGCCGATGCGCACGCTGGCCATTTCGGTCAAGACCGACAGCGCCATCGAACGCGCCAAGGCGATGGCCGCCACCGGCCAGAAGGCTGACGCCATCGCCTCGCTGCGCCAGATCGGTGCGCTGCGCTCGCTGCCCGCTGCGCGCAAGGCGGCGGTCGCAGGAGCACTGTTCGATCTGGGCGATTCGGCATCGGCTTCCTCGCTGGCGCAGCAGGCGCTGACCGGCGATATCTCTGATCTTGGCGGATATGACGCGGTGATCCGCGTGCTGGCCAAGACCGGCCGCGACGACCTTGCCCGCTCGGCCCTGCAAAAGGCGACCGCGCTGGGCAGCAGCACCCCGGAAGGACAGCGCACGCTCGCCAAGATCCAGGCCGGGCTCGCCGTCTCTCAGGCCGATCGCATGCGTCTGGTCGGGCAGTTCGCCCCGGCCTTCGACATCCTGCGCACCGCCTGGACCGCCGCGCCCGACAACGTCGAGGTGCTTCAGGCGTTGGGCCGTCTGTATCAAAGCGGCAACATGCCCGCCCGCGCCGCGCAGACCTATCAGCTTGTGCTGGCACGCGATTCGCGTAACCGCGATGCGCTGATCGGCCTTGCTGAAACCGCGCAGCAGGCCGGTGACAAGGATCTGTCGACCAAGGCGACGGCGAACGCCCTGCAAGTGTTCCCGCAGGACTACACCGTCCGTCTCGCGCTGGCCCGCGTGGCCCAGTCGCGCGGTGACAAGGGCGGAGCGGTTCGCCTGCTCAAGGAAGCGCGCGAGCTTTACGCCAAGCAGATGGCCTCGGCTGGAACCGGTGGTGCCGACGGGATCAACCCGTTCACCAACACCGATCCGATGATGCTTGGCGCCAATGGTCTGAACGGCGGTCCGGGCGCAGTGCCCGGGGCGGCGGTCGACCCCAACCCGTTCCGCAATCGTCCGGTGCAGCCGCAGGCCGCACCCCGCCAGATGCAGCCGCAACAGGCGCCTGCGGTCAATCCTTTCACGCTGGGCAATGGCACGCGCCTGCCGTCGCCTTCGGCTGATGCCGTACCAGTGAGCAGCGCCTATCCGGAGCCCGCCATGCCTATCTACGCAGATGCCACCCCCGTGACTTTCGCCGCCGCTTCGTCGGTTCAGGTGCCCGGCGTGGTTGCCATGGCACCACAAGGCTGGGCCAGCGCCCCGGCGCCGCAGCCGGTGCGCGAAGCGCCCGACCAGCAGGCCAACGCCGGTTATCCGCCGGTGGGCAGCGGCTATGGCTATGGCGGCGGCACCTCGGGCGATCCGGTAATGGCGCGTATCCAGTCCGATATTGCCGCACTTGACCGCCAGAAAACCCAGGCGAGCGGCCCGCAAGCCGAATTCTTCACCGGCTACCGCAGCCGCAAGGGTGAAGTCGGCCTGTCGCAGCTTCAGGAAATGAAGGCGACCGCCAAGCTCTCGACCGGCCTGCTGGGTGGCCGCGTGCACATCAAGGGCGAGGGCGTGATGCTCGACGCAGGAACGCCGAACAGTTCAGGGCTGGCGCGTTTCGGCACCAATGCCACGATCGAGGCGCGTTCGATCGTCAACAAGGAAAAGTCGCCGTTGGTCGCCGCCGACAACCAGAACAAGTCGGGCGTGGCCGTTTCGATCGGTTACGACAGCCAGTTGCTGCACCTTGAAGCGGGCACCACACCGATCGGGTTCGGCAAGACGCGGGCCACCTTCCACGCCGAAATCACGCCAAAGGTGTCGGAAACCACCACCTTGCGCGCCTATGCCGAACGCAAGCCGGTGACCGATACGGTCGTCTCGTACGCCGGTGCGCGCGATCCGGTGACCGGCCAGACCTGGGGCCAGGTGATGCGCACGTCGGGCGGCGTCGGCTTCAGCTATGACAGCAAGGGCAACGGCCTGTACGGCGATGTCCAGTACAAGGGCTTTCGCGGTAACGAGAACACCCGCCGCAACCGCGGTATCGAAGCCAACCTCGGCGGCTATACCCGCCTGACCGGTGGTGAGCACTCCAGCCTGACCGCCGGGTTCAACCTCAACTACCAGACTTATCGCAACCAGCAGAACTTCTTTACCTTCGGGCAGGGCGGATACTTCAGCCCGAAGAGCTTCTTCAGCGTCAGCTTCCCGGTCCAGTACAGCCTGAACACCACCTCGCTTGACCTCAAGGCCGGCCTGACGCCGGGCTTCCAGAGCTACAGCCAGAAGGAAACGCTGCTCTACCCGACCGCCGAGCAGACTGTCGCTCAAGCCAACCTCGACAACCTCAAGGTCACCAATTCCGACGTGCGGTCGCGCTACGATGCGGCCAGCAAGACCGGATTTGCCCTTTCGGCAGACGCTTCGGCCTATTACAAGATCGGCGCAGCGACGCAGATCGGTGGCGAGGCGAGCTTCAACTCCTTCGGCAGCTATGACGAGTTCCGCTCGCTCATCGGTATTCGCCAGTCCTTCGGATCGACCAAGCCATGAACGCACCTGTCTTCTCCGCTGCCCAGCCCATGGGTCAGGGCAGCGACCACCCGCTGGGCTCGCTCGTCCTCGTCTCGCTGGTCGCGGAGGAGCTAGGCGAGATCGCGTCGCCCGATCAGGTCGACGGGTTCTTTGCCCAAGTCGGCCGCCGCGTCGCCGAAATGTTTCCGCTGGGCGACGTGCAGGACCTGACCGGCATGGAAGTGCGGATCAACGGACTATGGCGGGAGCTAGGTCTGGGCGAAGCGCGCATGAACGTGCAGGGCAATTCCATCGTCGTGCGCCATGAAAGCACGCGCAGCGATCTGGCCGGGATGGATGGCCCGTGGCGGCCGATCCTGGCGGCAATGGTGCGCGGTGCCTATGACAACTGGTTCCGCCAGTTGGGCAGCAAGTCCAACCTTACGACCAGCGCCGAATGGCATGGTCACGTCATCGAGTTGCGCCATGGTCGTTGACCGTCGATCATTTACGCTTGCTGCCATCGTTACCCTTGCCCAAAGCTTCGCTCCGGCCTCGTGCGCGCCAGCCAAGGAAGCCCGCTCCGTGCCCCCCACCGGCTTGTGGAAGACCTTCCGTGCGCGCTTCCTCGATCAGTCGGGTCGCATCGTCGATACCGGCAACAACCGCATCAGCCATAGCGAAGGGCAGGGCTATGGCCTGATACTCGCCGCGATCCACGGCGACCATGACGGTTTCGAGGCCATTGCCAAGTGGACCGAGGCCAATCTGGCGCGCGGTGATGTGGCGCTGCATTCGTGGAAGTTCGACCCCTCGGCGGCGGTGCCGGTGGCCGACATCAACAACGCCACCGACGGCGACATGCTGATCGCATGGGGTTTGGCCAAGGGCGGTCAGCGCTGGAACAATGCGGCGCATCTGGCGCGTTCCGCTGCGATCCGCGAGGCGATCCGCACCAAGCTGGTGGTCCAGCGCCATGGCTTCGACGCGCTGCTGCCGGGGCTGGAAGGCTTCGTGCGGCCCGACACGCTGTTGCTCAACCCCTCGTATTTCGTGTGGCCCGCGCTGGATGTCTTTGCCCAGCTCGATGGTGCCTCCACCTGGAAGCCGGTGATCGAAAGCTGCGCCAACATTCTGCGGCAGGCACGCTTTGGCGCCTATGATCTGCCGTGCGACTGGGTCGAGCTGCTCGGCCCCGACATGATCGCACCGTCCAAGGTCAACCCCCCGCGCTTCGGCTATGATGCAATCCGCGTGCCGCTCTATGCGGTTGCGGCCAAGCGCGCCAATCTGGTCGAAGGTGCGACCAAATACTGGCGCGATCTGGTCAAGACCAAAGCGCAGATCCCGGCATGGATCGACGTCTACACCGGCGAGACGGCCAACTATCCGCTGTCGAACGGCGGCAAGGCGGTCGTCGCGCGGGTAACCGGCACCTCGGCTCCGGCAGGGCTGGATACCGACTATTTCTCTGCGGTGCTGCAGATGTTCGCGCACGACGTGCGCTGATGGCCGGGTTGCACGGGCATCAGCGCAAGGCGCGGATCAGCCGACCGTGACGCCCTTCCAGAACGCGATGCGATCCCGAATCGCGTCCGCCTTGGGCTTCGGATCGGGATAGTACCAGGCAGCATCGCGGTTTTCGGCGCCGGCCACGTTCAGTGTGTAATAGTGCGCAGTGCCCTTCCACGGACAGACCGTGGTCGTGGTGCTGGGCCGCAGCAGCGCTGGATCGACCGCGCTTGCCGGGAAGTAGTGGTTGCCCTCAACCACCACTGTGTCGTCGCTGCTGGCAATCAGCGTGCCGTTCCATCGTGCTTCGACCATGTTCGCTCTCCTTGATGCAGGTGAGGTCGGGTGTGCACGCGGGAACGTCAAGGCTCACCAAGTGCCACCCGCTATGCTTGCACCATCGCCATCAGGCCATCGCCATCAGGCCATCGCCATCAAACTGGCGTTCCCGCCCGCTGCGGTGGTGTTGATCGAGGTGACCTGCTCCTCGACGAGCAACATCGTCGGCCAGGGTGCGGTCAGCACCGGCACGATCGGCCCGGGCAGCGCGGCAATCGCCTGTTGCGCGGCAAGCAGCGCGGGCCCCTCTGCCTCGACCAGCGCTGCGGCAAAGTGCTCGTCTGCCGGAATCGCGGTCACTACCCGCAGTTCGGCATGGTCGCCGATGCGCAGCGCCTCCAGCCGCTCGGGCGCGGCCACGGCCACGCGGGCATTGCCGGTTACGCGGACGGCGGCCAGTTGCCGGGCAAGCCCTTGCGCGGTTTCGGGCAGCAGCAGCACCGTGCCGCGCGGATGGATCGCATAGCGGTTGCTCTCGCCCACCGGCCCCGGCAATTCGACGGGCGCGTCGAGCATGGGCAGCGCCGGGTCGGCATTGCGCACCAGCCGCGCCAGATAGAGCGGCCCGCCCGCCTTGGGCCCGGTGCCCGAAAGGCCGCTGCCGCCGAATGGCTGCACGCCCACGACCGCGCCGATCATGTTGCGGTTGACGTAGATGTTGCCCGCCCGCACCCTTGCGGTGATTTGCGCCACCGTCTCGTCAAGCCGGGTGTGCAACCCGAACGTAAGGCCATAGCCGGTAGAATTGACCGCATCGACCAGTGCATCGCGATCCTCGCGGCGCCAGCGCAACACGTGCAGCACCGGCCCGAACACTTCGCCGTTCAGTTCATCCAGCGACGCGATCTCGATCAGCGTGGGGGCCACAAACGTGCCATCGCGTGTGGCGTGGCCAAGTGGCAGGCGATGTACCGTGGCGCCGCGCGCAGCCATCGCGGCAACATGCGCCTCGATCCGCTCCTGCGCCTCAGCCGTAATGACCGGTCCGATGTCGGTGGCCAACCGGGCCGGATCGCCGACGACCAGTTCGGCCATCGCGCCCTTCAGCATGGTAATCACCTTGTCGGCGATGTCGTCCTGCAGCGCCAGCACGCGCAGCGCTGAACAGCGCTGGCCCGCACTGTCGAATGCCGACGTCACCACATCGACCACGACTTGTTCGGGCAGGGCGGAGGAATCCACCATCATCACGTTCTGGCCGCCGGTCTCGGCGATCAGCGGCACCGGAGCGCCCCATGGGCTCAACCGCCGGGAGAGCGTGCGCTGGATCGCGCGCGCGACTTCGGTCGATCCGGTGAACATGACCCCGCAGATCGCCGGATGCGCCACCAGCGCCGCGCCTGTCCGACCGTCGCCGGGCAACAGTTGCAGCACGTCTTGCGAGATCCCCGCCTTGCGCAGCAGTTCGACCGCAGCGGCGGCCATCAGCGGCGTTTCCTCGGCCGGTTTGGCTAACACGACATTGCCCGCAGCCAGGGCCGCCGCCACTTGACCGGTGAAGATCGCCAGCGGGAAGTTCCACGGCGATATGCACGCGACCGGGCCCAACGGCAGGGCGTCGCTGTCCAAAGCCTCAGCGCCGTCGGCGTAATAGCGCAGAAAGTCGATCGCCTCGCGCACTTCGGATACGGCGTTGGCGGCGCTCTTGCCCGCCTCGCGGATGGCCAGCGCGATCAGGTCGGGCATCGCCGCCTCCATCGCATCGGCGGCGCGGCGCAAGGCTTCGGCGCGGGCGGCCGCGGGCGTCGCAGCCCAAAGCGGCGCAGCGCCGACCGCACGGGCAACGGCGTCCTCGATGGCGGCAGGTGCGGCATCGGCCACGGTGCCGACGATGTCCGTCAGCCGCGCCGGATTGCGCACGGCCTTGCCGTCGCCCGCATGTCCGGCATGGTGGCGCTGTGCGGTGCTGGCGATCAGCGCGGCGCCGAGCGTTTCCAGCACGGTCTGGTCGGCAAGGTCGACCCCCGCCGAGTTGGTCCTTGCGCCAAGGATCGCGCCGGGCAGGGGGATGCGATCATGCCCCGACCCGGCAAACGGCGCCGCGATCTCGACCGGATCGGCGACCAGTTCGGCCACCGGCACGGCGGGATCGGTGATCCGGTTGACGAACGAGGAATTGGCCCCGTTCTCAAGCAGTCGCCGCACCAGATAGGCCAGCAGTGTTTCGTGCGTGCCGACCGGGGCGTAGATGCGGCAGGGGCGCTGCAACGGGCCGACGACTTGTTCATACAGTGGTTCGCCCATGCCTTGCAGGCACTGGAATTCGTAGTCGCCGGGCGTGAAGTCCGGCCCGGCAAGCTGGTAGATCGAGGCAAGCGTCTGCGCATTGTGCGTCGCGAACTGCGGGAACACTGCATCGCGCGCCGCGAGCAGCCGCCGCGCACAGGCGATGTATGCGACATCGGTGTGAACCTTGCGGGTATAGACCGGATAGTCGGTCAGCCCCTCCACTTGCGCGCGCTTGATCTCGGCGTCCCAATAGGCGCCCTTGACCAGCCTTAGCATGATCCGCCGTCTGCTGCGCCGGGCAAGGTCGATCACCCAATCGAGCACCATCGGGCAGCGCTTGCCATAAGCCTGAACCACCAGCCCCAGACCCTGCCAGCCGGCAAGCTCGGGATCGGTCGCCAGCGCCTCGAACACGTCGAGCGACAGTTCCAGCCGGTCGGCTTCCTCGGCGTCGATCGACAGGCCGATGTCGTGGCGCTTGGCCAGTTCGCACAAGCCCTGAACGCGCGGCAGCAACTCGGTCATCACCCGTTCGGTCTGGGCGCGGGCATAGCGCGGGTGCAGCGCCGACAGCTTGATCGAGACGCCGGGACCGCCGATGACGCCGCGTCCGGCAGAGGCGCGGCCGATGGCGTTGATCGCATCGATATAGGCGCGGTGATAGCGGTCGGCATCGGCGGCGGTCAGCGCCGCTTCGCCCAGCATGTCGTACGAATAGCCAAAACCCTTCGCCTCGGCGGGGCGCGAGCGCGACAGGGCCTCGTCGATGGTCTCGCCGGTGACGAACTGGCCGCCCATCAGCCTGATCGCCTGATGCACACCGGCGCGGACCAGCGGTTCGCCACAGCGCGCAACGATGCGATGGAGTGCGCCCCACAGCCCCGGTTGATCGCCCGGCGCCGCGATGTGCCCGCCGATGACCAGTCCCCAGGTGGCGGCATTGACGAACAGCCCCTGACTCCAGCCATGGTTGCCGCCGCCCAGATGCGCTGCCCAGTCGCCGCCGCCGATCTTGTCGCGGATCAGCGCATCACGCGTTGCGTTGTCGGGGATACGCAGCAGTGCCTCGGCAAGACACATCAGCGCGACGCCTTCCTCGCTCGACAGCGCGAACTCTTGCATCAGCGCGGCGACACCCGATTGGCCAGGCTTGGCGCGCAAGCCTTCGACCAGCGCTGTCGCGGTGGCGCGGACTTGCGCTTGCAGGGCAGGCGGCAGCGTCGCTTCGGCCAGCAGCGGGGCCATGCAGTCGGGCTCGCTTCGCCGGGTGGCGGCGGTGATCGCGTGGCGCAGTGCAGAGCGAGTCGGCAGCGGCGGCAGGAATGTGGCGAACGGGGCGGGCAGGGGGAGGGCTGGCGCGGTCATCGAACGACGGTGCCACGCGCGACGAGGGGTGCAAGCACGAACCGATCCATGCAAACGTCTCCGCAAAAAGTGTCGCTTTATAGCAATTTTATAACAATAACAGGGTTTTTTGTGTCATTGAAGGATGTGCCCCTCTGCAAGCGCTCACCCGGTTTCGGTCAGCGCGACTCGCTGCGCCATCAATCGCTCGCGCATGGTGTCATCGGTGATCCGATCGGTGACGAGGATGTCGATATCGTCCATCCCCGCGATCCGTACCGGCGCGGCGCGACCGAACTTTGTGCTGTCGGCAACCAGCATGACCGACCGCGCATGCGAGATCATCGTCCGCGAAACCTGCACTTCTTCGGCATCAAAGTCGAGCAGGTCGCCGTCGTGCGACAAACCCGAGGCCCCGATCACGGCAAAATCCGGGCGAAACTGGTCGAGGAAGCGCGTGGCCATGGCGCCCACCACCGCGCGGTCCGAGGCGCGCACCTCGCCGCCCACCGCGATCACGCGGATGCCCGGCCGCCCGGCGAGCATGTCGACGACGTTGAGGTTGTTGGTCACCACCAGCAACCGTGCGTGATGCGCCAGGTGGCGTGCGACCGCTTCGGTGGTGGTGCCGATGTTGAGGAACAGCGACGCGCCTTCGGGCACCAGCGCCGCTGCTGCCGCGCCGATGCGGGCCTTGGCCTCGGCGGCCATCTGCCGCCGTGCATCGTAGCGGGCATTGGCGATGCCCGAACCAAGTGCCGCCCCGCCATGCTGGCGTGAAAGCAACGCCTTGTCGGCCAGATGGTTGAGATCGCGCCGGATCGTCTGCGGGGTGACACCAAAAGCGCTGGCCAATGCGGCAACGTCAACCTCGCCTTCGCTGCGTACCCGCTCCAGAATCGCTCCACGCCGGGCTGTGGAATTGCCAGTCGCTGCCATCAGGCGCCTTGTTCGCGCAACCACGCATCGACCGCCTGCGCCGTGCCCGGCGGTACGTGCAGCCCGAGCTTCGACCGGCGGTACAGGATGTCATCGGCACTGCGCGCCCATTCATGGGCGGCGAGGTAGGCGACTTCGGCCCCGGTCAGCCCACCGCCGAAGTCTGGGCCAAGGTCGGCAACCGTGCGCGCGGTGCCAAGCAGTTGCTCGACCCGCGTGCCATAGGCCCGTGCCAGCCGCCACAGCAAGGGGTGCGGCAGCGCGGGGCGTTCGGCGCAGAGTTCGGCGACGAAAGCCTCGAAATCCGCACCCGGAATGTCACCACCGGGCAAGGGCGCTCCCGCTGTCCAGGCACCCGGAGCCAACGGGAAGAACGGTACCAGCTTTTCCAGCGCATGTTCGGCCAGCTTGCGATACGTGGTGATCTTGCCGCCGAACACGCTGAGCAACGGGGCCGTGCCCGCCGCGACATCGCCATCGACATCGAGGACGTAATCGCGTGTCACGGCCGAGGCGCTGGCGGCGTGATCGTCGTAAAGCGGACGAATCCCGGCATAGCTCCACGCCACATCGTCCGGCGTCAGGCCGCGCGTGAAATAGCGGTTGATCGTCTCGATCAGATAGCTTGTCTCGCCCTCCGAAATCGTCGCGCGGCCGGGCGCGCCCACCCAAGGCTCATCGGTGGTGCCGACCAGCGTGAAATGGCCTTCATAGGGTATGGCGAATACCACCCGCTTGTCGGGGTTTTGCAACAGAAAGGCGTGGTCGCCGTCATAGAGCCGGGGCACGACGATATGGCTCCCCTTGATCAGGCGGACGCCGCGATCCTGCCGGGCGGCGGCGGTGCGTTGCAGCACGTCCTCCACCCATGGCCCGGCGGCATTGACCAGCGCCCGCGCGGTCACTTCATGCTGGCCCGCGGTGTCTGCAACCGTGGCGCGCCACAGCGCTCCGTCGCGCCGGGCGCTGACCAGCCGGGTGCCCACGGCGATCTGCGCGCCACGCTCGGCCGCGTCCAGCGCGTTGAGCACGACCAGTCGGCTGTCCTCGACCCAGCAATCCGAATAAATGAATGCCTTGCTCGTGCCGGGCTTCAGCCCCTGACCCAGCGAAGAGCGGCGCAAATCGACGGTTTCGGTCGCGGGCAGGATCTTGCGCCCGCCAAGATGGTCATACAGAAACAGGCCCAGCCGGACCATCCATGCCGGACGGGGGGAATTGAGCTGCGGCAACACGAAGCGCAGAGGCCAGATGATGTGCGGGGCCATGGCCAGCAGCCGCTCACGCTCGATCAACGCCTCGCGCACCAGCCGGAACTCGCCATATTCCAGATAGCGCAACCCGCCGTGGATCAGCTTGGTCGAGGCCGACGAGGTATGCGCGGCCAGATCGTCCTGTTCGATCAGCAAGACCGAAAGACCGCGCCCGGCTGCATCTCGGGCAATCCCGGCGCCGTTGATGCCGCCGCCGACCACCAGCAGATCGACGGTTTCATGCGGCAGGGAAGGAAGCGATTGCGGAACCTGCGCCATCGGGACAATCTCCGGATCAAATCGGCCCAGAACGGTGGTCAGGGCAGATTCGAATATAAAGCGAAAAGCTTTCGCGCTATAGCGAACATCAAACGAAAATGCGATAGGAGAGATCATGACCAACCCGACCCACATTCTCGCCATCGATCAGGGTACCACATCGACCCGCGCGATCGTGTTCGATGCCACCACGCGCGCCGTGGCGACCGCGCAGGCCGAATTTGCGCAGCACTATCCGCAGCCGGGCTGGGTCGAACATGATGTCGAGGATATCTGGCGCGATTGCCTTGCCACCGCGCGCGCCGCCATCGCGCAGGCTGGGCTTGGCGCAAGCGACATTGCCGCGATCGGCGTGACCAACCAGCGCGAAACCGCGGTGATCTGGGACCGGGCGACCGGCGAGCCGATCCATCGTGCCATCGTGTGGCAGGATCGCCGCACCGCCGATGTCTGCCAGCAGTTGAAGGCCGACGGGGTGGAAGAATTGGTCCGCGCGCGCACCGGACTGCTGCTCGATCCCTACTTCTCGGGTACGAAAGTGGCCTGGCTGCTCGACAATGTGCCGGGCGCGCGGGCGCGGGCAGAGCGGGGCGAACTGGCCTTCGGCACGATCGACAGCTTCCTGCTGTGGCGGCTGACCGGTGGCGCGGTGCACGCCACCGATGTGACCAACGCCGGGCGCACGATGTTGTATGACATCCACCGCCAGTGCTGGGACGAGGATCTGTGCCGGGTGTTGCGCGTGCCGTTGGCGCTGCTGCCTGAAGTTCACGACAATTCACACGTGTTCGGGCACACCGCGCCCGGACTGTTCGACGCTGCCATTCCTATCGCCGGACTGGTGGGCGATCAGCAAGCCGCGCTGTTCGGACAGGCCTGCTTTGCTGCAGGCGAGGCCAAGTCGACGTACGGCACCGGCTGCTTCATGCTGATGAACACTGGCGAGACCGCGTTTCCCTCGCAGCACCGCTTGCTGACCACGCCTGCCTACCGGCTTGGCGGCAAGATGACATACGCGCTGGAAGGGTCGATTTTCGTGGCTGGCGCCGCAATCAAGTGGCTGCGCGATGGGATCGGGGTGATCACCCATGCCAGCCAGACCCACGACATGGCCACGCAAGTCGATGACGCGCACGGCGTCTATATGGTGCCGGCATTCACCGGACTGGGCGCGCCGCATTGGGATCCTGACGCGCGGGGCGCGATCTACGGGCTGACGCTGGGAGCCACGCAAGCGCATCTGGCGCGTGCGGCGCTTGAAGCTGTCGGGTATCAGACGCTCGATCTTGTCGCAACGATGGTGGCCGATGGCGCGCGCCACCCAGCCGCATTGCGCGTCGATGGCGGCATGGCGTCGAACGACTGGTTGTGCCAGTTCCTTGCCGACTTGCTCGACAGCCCGGTGGACCGCCCGGCCAATCTGGAAACTACGGCGCTTGGCGCGGCATTCCATGCCGGCCTGGCCGTGGGCGTATGGCCCGATCTGCCCGCGCTGGCAGCCACCTGGCAACGCGCCGCGCGCTTCACGCCGCGCATGGATGCCGCGCACCGCAAGGCGCTGGTCGCGGGCTGGCACGATGCGGTATCGCGCACGCTTTCGCGCCCGAAAGGCTGATCCGATGCGCTTTCCTGGCCTGTTTCTGGCGCCTGCGGCCACGCTGTTGGTTGCCAACGTGCCGCCCAGCGTGCCG
The DNA here is from genome assembly GCF_020404405.1 of Novosphingobium sp. FKTRR1. Lineage (GTDB taxonomy): Bacteria > Pseudomonadota > Alphaproteobacteria > Sphingomonadales > Sphingomonadaceae > Novosphingobium. The sequence goes on from NZ_JAIZDA010000007.1 coordinate 81,691, forward strand.
ACCCCACCCAGCGTGCCCGAGATCGGTGCGCCCGAGCTTGCCGCGCTGGGGCCGGATGGCGCGGGCGTGATGGTGCGGCAGGTGATCGACAAGGACCAGCTCGATCCGCTCGCCTCGCTGGAACAGGGCAAGGAAGTGCATGCCGACCGCACGCTGACTTTGCGCATCTGGTATCCGGCGCGCGCCTCTGCAAAGGCCGTACGCGCCACGTACACCGCCAGTCTGGTGGGGGAGCCGGGCACGCCACCCGCAACCTTCGGCGTGCCGGCGCTTGCGGTGCAGGATGCCCCGGCGGCGGGCAAGGGCTACCCCGTCGTGCTGCTGAGCCATGGCTACAACAACGATCCGGTCATGCTAAGTTGGCTGGCCGAAAACCTTGCGACCAAGGGCTATGTCGTGGTGGCGCCAGAACACCGCGATCCGCCGATTACCGATGTGGCCAAATCGCCCGCCACACTGCTGCGTCGCCCGCTGGACATAACCTTCGTGTTATCGCGCCTGCGCGCCGGATTGCTGGGCGATCTCGTTGATACCGGCCGTATCGCGCTCGTCGGCTATTCGTTCGGCGGCTATGGCGTGCTGACGGTGGCGGGCGGGTCGTTGTCTGCGACCAGCCCGGCGGTGTCACGGCTGCCTGCGCCATTGGTTGCCACTTACACTGCGGGCGGTGCGCGCGATGGCCAGTTGCACGATCCCGCGATCAAGGCGGTGGTGGCAATCTCGCCCGCTGGCGGAGCGCCGTGGAATGCCTGGGGCGCCGAGGGACTTGACGGGATACATGCTCCCCTGCTGGTGCTGGCAGGGTCTTATGACCGCACGGTCGGCTATGAAAACGGTCCGGCAGCGATCTTCGCCAATGCGCACAAGACCGAACGGACGATGCTGACCTTTCGCAGCGCTGGCCATTCGATCGGCACCAATCCGGCACCGGCCGCGATGCGCGACCGCCTGTGGGACTTCGACTGGTTCGAGGATCCGATCTGGCGCAAATCGCGGATAAACGCCATTTCCGCGCACTTTATCACCGCTTTCCTCGACCGTTATGTGAAGGGCGACGAGGCCAGGGCGGCCTACTTCGCGGTGCCAGGATCAGATGCGGTCAAGGTGTCGGACAAGGCGGGCTGGATCGGGCCGTTCACGCCTTATGCGGCAGTGAGTGCAGGCGGCGAAAACCCGACGTGGAAGGGCTTTGTCCGGGGCCATCAGGACGGACTGGAACTGAGGCACCTGTCTGTCCAGCCCTGAGGCCAGCTTTCAGCCGTTCGCCGCCGCCTGTGGCAGCTCGGCCGGGCCATAGGCAAAGCGGCGGATGATCCATTCACGCAAGGTCAGGATCGCTGGGTCGGCCAGATCTTCGGCATGGGTTTTCAGATAATAGCCAAAGCCGTCGGCTGACACGCGGTCGAACGGCATGACCAACCGTCCGGCGGCGATATCGTCGGCGAACATGTCGATGTCGGCAAGCACGACACCAGCCGCGCTCATCGCGTAGCGCACCGCCGAGAATGCGGTGTCGAAGGCCATGCCGTCGCTCGCATCGATCGCCAGCCGCTGCTGATCGGCATAGATCGACCACAGTAGCCCGCGCGGCTCGCCCTCCAGTCGCACGTGCAGCAATTCGTTGTCCTGCAGGAACTGCTCAAGGCTCTTGCCGCGATGCCGCTCGGCGGTTTCGGGCGAACAAAGCGGGGCGACCCGCACCATCCACAGCAGATCGGCGACTTTGTCATCGACGTTGGGCCGGTCGAACACGATCGCCATATCGACATTGGCACGCGGCTCGCCCGTGGCATTGGTGGTGACCACGTCGATCCGGATTTCGGGGTGCTCGCGGTGAAAGTCGCGCAGCATCGGCAACGCGTTCTGATAGAGCAACGAGGGCGGAATATGCACCCGCAAGGGCCGGGTTTCGGTATCCTTGCTGCGGATAGAGTTGATCGTCTGCTCCATCCGGTCGAGGCACTTGGCGACCACCGGCAGCAGCGTCTCACCTGCTTGAGTCAGCTTCAACCCATTGGGTTCGCGCGCGAACAAGGGCTTGCCGATCAGGTCTTCAAGGCTTGAGACATGGCGGCTCATCGCGCTTTGCGACACCGTGAGCGCTTGTGCGCCCGCGGTAAAGCTCATGTGCCGACCGACCGCTTCGAACGCACGCAGAGCGTTGAGCGGAAGCCAGCGGCGATTGATCGCACGCTCGGGCGAAATGACGATTTCTCCGTATTCTTGTGCTTATGTTGCGGTGAGTGTGCCCCCATGTCGGGTCGCAGTCAAATGCCTTGGTCCTGCCCTTTTCACCTAAGGCAGGGTCAACATTCCACCACGTTCACCGCCAGCCCGCCTTGCGATGTTTCCTTGTACTTGTCGCGCATGTCAAAGCCGGTCTGGCGCATCGTCTCGATCACTTTGTCCAGACTTACCAGATGTGTACCATCGCCCAGCATGGCAAGGCGCGAGGCGTCGATCGCCTTGACCGAACCCATCGCGTTGCGTTCGATGCACGGAATCTGCACCAGCCCGCCGACCGGATCGCAAGTGAGGCCAAGGTTGTGCTCCATCGCGATTTCGGCGGCGTTCTCGACTTGCGCGTTGCTGCCGCCCAGCGCTGCGGTGAGGCCTGCTGCGGCCATCGAGCAGGCGACCCCCACTTCGCCCTGACAGCCCACTTCCGCGCCCGAGATCGAGGCATTGCGCTTGTACAGCGCGCCGATCGCCGCCGCCGTCAAAAGGAAGATGCGCCGTCCCGCCTTGTCGCCGCGGCAGCACCGCTCATAATAGCGCAAGACCGCAGGAATGATCCCCGCAGCGCCATTGGTCGGCGCGGTGACGACCCGGCCGCCGGCCGCATTTTCTTCGTTCACCGCCATCGCCCACAAGTTGATCCAGTCGAGCGCGGCAAGCGCATCGCCAAGGAAGCTTTGCTGGCGAGACACCAGTTCACCCTGCAGTTGCGGCGCGCGGCGTTTCACTTTCAAACCGCCGGGCAGGATGCCAGGGATCGAACAACCGCGATCGATGCAGGCATCCATCACCGCCGCGATGTGGTCCAGTTCGGCCTCGATTTCGGCGAGTGGACGCAGCGCCAGTTCGTTTTCGAGCATGATCGCGGCAAAGCTCAGGCCGCTTGCCTCACCGAGCGCGAGCAGTTCCTCGGCCGAGCCGAACGGCATGGGGAAGGGTGGGCCGTTGTCCTGCGGAACGATGGCGCCCGATTCCTCGGCGCGCGCCTCATCCTCGTCGAGTACGAAGCCGCCGCCGACCGAGTAGTAGAACCGGCGCAGCAGCACCGTCCCCGCATCGTCCAGCGCATTGAGCGCCATCGCATTGCTGTGGAACGGCTGGCGCTCACGCTGGTGGAAGTGCAGGTCTTGCGCGGGAGCGAAGGCCACTTCGTGCCTGCCCAGCAGCATCAGGCGGCCGCGTTCCTGCACACCGGCAACGATCAGCGGCGCGGCATCGACATCGACCAGCGCGGGACTCTCGCCCGCTAGCCCCAGGATCACCGCGCCATCTGAGCCGTGCCCGCGCCCGGTCAGTGCCAGCGAGCCATAGAGATCGACTTCCACCCGCGCGGTTGCGGCCAGCAGTCCGGCGGCCTCGACCGCAAGAGCGAAACGGCGCGCGGCCACCATCGGCCCGACCGTGTGCGAACTCGACGGGCCGATACCGACCTTGAACAAGTCGAAGGTGCTGACGGTCATGCGCGCTCCGGGATAGGTGCAACCTGCACCGGGTGGTTCCAGCTTACCAGCGCGCGGATCAGGTCAGGCCCTGATAGCGCTACGGTGGCGGTATTGCGCAACGGATGGACATTGACCAGCGCCGCATCGGCCAGCCGCGTATCCAGTACCACGCGAACGGCCTGATCGCTGTCATTGATCGCCGCGAGTGGGGTGACCGAGCCCGGCGTCACGCCCAGCAGCCGCTCCATGTCCTCGGCCTTGCCGAAGCTAAGCTTTTTTGACCCGATCGCGCCCGCCAGCGCCTTCAGGTCGACGCGCGTGGCATGATCGACCGTGACCAGCCAGAACACACCGCCCGCATCCTTCAGAAACAGGTTCTTGGTGTGCGCGCCGGGCAGGGCGGCGTGGATGGCCTCGCTCTCCTCGACCGTGAACACAGCTTCGTGTTCAAGGATCGACCATCCAATGCCGAGGTCGGCGAGCGCCTGCTTGAGTGACGCCTCGCTCATGCGGCACCTTGCGTTGGGCGGCGGGTGGAATGGGGAGGGTGGACGCAACGCATGGTGAAAGCCTTTGCCGTTTGGGATGGACCGAAACTACGCAATCAGTCCTTCTACTCAAATACCCTTGCTCTGCATAAGCGGTTTTAATATGATGGCGAAATCCGGGCCAAGGCGGACCGGTCCAGACCGGGGTCGATCATGCTGCTTCCCCCTGAATTTGATTTTCACGCGCTCGAAGTATTCGTGCTGACCGTCGAACTGGGTGGGATGACCGCCAGTGCGCAGCAATTGCGCATCACCCAATCGGCGGTGTCGCAGACCATCGGCCGGCTGGAGCAGGGCATCGGCGCGCAATTGTTCGACCGCTCCTTGCGCCCACTGGGGCTGACCCCGGCGGGGCGCGCGTTGTACGAACGCGCCAACAAGCTGCTCGCCACCGCGCGCACGATGGTCGACGAAGTGCGCGAAGGCGCGCGGCGCCCGATCGACAAAGTGCATGTCGGCATGTCTGAAACCTGCGCGATTCTGTTGACCGCGCCGCTGCTTGAGCGTCATGGCGCACGGGTGGGCCGCTGGCGGCTGCGCTCGGGCATTTCGCTGATCCAGCAGCAGGACTTTCTGGCGCGGCGTTATGACATGCTGGTCACCGGTTCCAGCGTGCTCGAAAAGCACGAGGGCATCGACCATCACGACATCATGGACGATCCGTTCCTGCTCGTATTTCCCGCCAGCTATGATGGTCCGACCGATCCGGCTGAGGCGGCCGAGCACTTGCCGTTCGTGCGCTATTCGCTCGATTCTGGCATGGGCCAGCGCATCGAGAGCCAGTTGACGCGGATGAAGCTGCGCCTTCCCAACGTGATCGAGGTGGATATCGTGCACCAGCAGCTCAATGCGGTGGCGCTGGGCATCGGCTTTTCGATCACCTCGCTGCTGTGCCTTGCGGCAATGCCTTCGCTGGTCCCGGCAGTGCGGGTCGAGCCCCTGCCGCGCGGTCGCTTTTCGCGGCGCTTGCAAGTGGTCAGCCGTCATGGCGAACTGGGCGATCTCGCCCACGACACCGCCGTCGTGGCGCGCGAGGTGTTTCGCGACCAGACGTTGCCCGCCGTGCGCCAATACCTGCCCTGGGCAGCGGATCTGGTTGGTTGGCCTTGAGCGCGCGGCTTGCTGAATAGGAGCAGTCGCCCACAGAAAGCATGAGCCCACCGGCTCAGCCCTGCGCGCCTGCCACCAGAGCGGCCCAAAGCCAAGGCGCGAAGCTGCGCCAGCAATCGACGCGGAACGCGGTTTCGCTTTGCCGCCACAGCACGATCTCGACCGTTTCGAACAGCGTGCGCGTCGCGCGGCCCGGTGCCATCCGCTCCACGTCAAGGGGGCAGCCGGTGGCAATAAGTGCCGCCGCGCCCGGTCCCGTGATGGTAAAGCCGACCGCGCGCGCGCTCACATCGACCACGCTCACGGGCAGGCCTTCGCCCAGCGGCAGCGTGGCACCAGCGGGCAACAGCGCCAGCCATTCGTCGGGACCGAGCTTGATCACGCCGTCCAGCGTATCGCCGATACGGTCGGGCAGGGCACGGCCGATCGTGGCGGCAAGCAGTCCGGCATCGCGCGCGCGCAATGAATAACGCGCCTGTGCCGGAACCAGCTCAAGGTGCAGGCCCGCCGCGCTGAACGGTTGCGTGGGCAGGTGCAGGTCGGCCGCGGTTACGGCCAGCGGGGCGATGTCCGGAGTGGCGGCATCAGGCATCGAGGCGGCTTCCCTTGGGGTCGAGGAACACCATGCCGGTCACTTCTGCGGCAATCGTGCCGCCGGGCATGGGGACATAGATGGTTTCACCCAGCTTGGCGCGCCCATCGACCAGCATCGCCAGCGCGATCGAGCGACCCAGTGTGGCGCTATGGTATGATGAAGTGACGTGGCCCAGCATTGTCATCGGCACCGGCTGCGCCGGGTCGGCCACGATCTGGGCGCCTTCTTCGAGCACGACTTGCGGGTCTTTGGTCAGCAGGCCGACCAGTTGCTTGCGCCCAGCACCGACGATGTCGGGCCGCGCCAGCGAGCGCTTGCCGACGAAATCGGGCTTTTTCTTGCCTACCGCCCAGCCGAGCCCGGCATCATCCGGGGTAAGCGTGCCGTCGGTATCCTGCCCGACGATGATATAGCCCTTTTCCGCACGCAGCACGTGCATCGTCTCGGTGCCATAGGGGACGATCCCATGGGCTTGTCCCGCCTCATGGATCGCCTGCCACACGGCAAGGCCGTGTTCGGCGGCAACGTTCACTTCAAAGCCCAGTTCGCCGGTGAAGCTCACGCGGAACAGCCGTGTCGGCACGCCGCAGATCGTGCCTTCGCGCACCGCCATGTGCGGGAATGCTTCATGCGAGAGGTCGATGCCTGCCACAAGCGGTGCGATCACGGCGCGGGCCAGCGGGCCTTGGACCGCGATCACCGCATACTGTTCGGTCGTGCTGGTCAACCAGACGTCCAGATCGCTCCATTCGGTCTGGAGGTAATCCTCCATCATCCCCAGCACGCGCGCGGCGCCGCCGGTGGTGGTGGTCAGATGGAAGCGATCGGGGGCAAGCCGTGCCGACACGCCGTCATCGACGATGAAGCCATCCTCGCGCAGCAGCAGGCCGTAGCGGCAGCGGCCGGGCTCAAGCGACTTCCACGGATTGGTGTACATGCGGTTGAGGAATTCGGCGGCATCGGGCCCGACGACCTCGATCTTGCCGAGCGTGGAGGCATCGAACATGCCGACACGTTCGCGCACGGCCAGGCACTCGCGCGCCACGGCCTGATCCATCGTCTCGCTGCCTTGCGGGAAGTAGCGCGCGCGGCGCCATTGCGCGACGTTCTCGAACACCGCGCCGTTGGCCACGGCCCAGTCGTCGATCACGGTCCGGCGCAGGGGCTGGAACAGCGCGTCCTTGTGGTGGCCCATCAGCGCCCCGAATGTCTGCGGCGTGTAAGGTGGGCGGAAGGTCGTCAGGCCGACGGCGGTCACCGGCTTCGAAAGTACCTCAGAAGCGATCTGCAAGCCGTTGATGTTGCTGGTCTTGCCTTGATCGGTCGCCATCCCGTTGGTGGTGTAGCGCTTGATGTGCTCGATCGAGCGGAAGCCTTCCTGCACGGCCAGCCGGATGTCGCGCGCCTTCACGTCGTTCTGGAAGTCGACAAAGGCCTTCTGCTGGTGGACCGGCTTGGGCGAGGGCAGGTTGGATACTGCTACCCCGCTACCATAGTTCCACGCGCCCGCGCCACCGCCAACCGCGATCACGTTGTCATCGATGCTGTCGGGCAGGTAGGCCGCCCAATCTGCGTCCCAGCGAAGCGAGCCCTTGGCGTGGCTCCACAAGTGAACCGTCGGCGTCCAGCCACCGGCCATCAGCAGACAGTCGCAAGACAGGGTGCGCGCCGCCGAACTACCCGCAGCCGCAATCGTCACGGACTTGACGGCATGGCGGCCGCCGACGCCGATTACGGCGTGGTTCAGATGGACCGCGATCCCGGCTGCGCCTGCGGCATCGAGCAGATCGGACGACACATCGTCGCGCACATCGATGATCGCGACGATATGCACACCAGCCTTGGCCAGTGCCAGCGCATCGTGCCAGCCGCTGTCGTGCGTGGCCATCACCGCCACCGCGTGTCCCGGTGCAACGCCGAACCGCAGCGCCAGACTGCGGCCGGCGCTCGCCAGCATCACGCCAGGAACGTCGTTGCCATCGAACACCAGCGGGCGCTCGATGGCACCTTGCGCCAGCACGACGCGGGCAGCGCGGATGCGCCACAGCTTTTCCCGCGCGCCCTGCGCCTGTGCAGGGGCAACGTGGTCGGTCAACCGCTGCACGGCAACGACGAAGTTCTGGTGCAAGTGTGCGATCGCGGTGGTGCGTTCGAGCAGTTGCACGTTGGACAGCGCCAGCAGTTGCGCGCGGGCGTCGGTCAGCCATGCCCACTGCGCCGGATCGGCCAGCGCGCCGCCGCCGATCTCTTCCTGCTCGTCAACCAGGATTACCCGGTCACCGCTCTGTGCGGCGGCCAAAGCGGCCTCGATCCCGGCCGGACCGGCGCCGACGACGAGCACCTCGCAATGCGCATAGGTGCTGGCGTAATGGTCAGGATCGCGGCTGGTGGGGCTGTCGCCAAGGCCCGCCATCTGGCGGATCGCGGGTTCATACAGCTTTTCCCAAGCCGAACGCGGCCACATAAAGGTCTTGTTATAAAAGCCCGCCGGAAAAAACGCGCCCAGCTTGTCGTTCACCGCGCCAAGGTCGAACTTGAGCGAGGGAAAGCGGTTCTGGCTGCTGGCGACAAGTCCGGAGTGCAGCGGCACCGACGGCGCGCGCAAGTTGGGCGTGGTGCGTCCGGGGCCGCGATCGACGGTGACCAGCGCGTTGGGCTCTTCCGAACCCATGCCCAGAATGCCGCGCGGCCGGTGGTACTTGAAGGAACGCCCGAACAGCGTGACGCCGTTGGCAACCAGCGCAGATGCCAGGTTGTCCCCGGCAAGACCGGTGTAGGACTGACCGTCGAAGCTGAAGCTGACCGACTTGGCGCGATCGACGCGGCCACCGGTGGGCAGACGATAGCCGCTCATCGTGCGGCCTCCCCGGCGGGATAGGTCACTTCGAACTTGTCGGTAACAGTGTCGCGCACCGCATTGAAAAAGCGCCCACAACCGTGCGCATGGCGCCAGCGTTCATGGTGCCGTCCGCGCGGATTGTTGCGGATGTAAAGGTACTGTTCCCAGTCGGCGTCGGACAGGGCCGAGGGATCGAGCGGCCGGGCGATGTGGGCTTGTCCGCCATAGGCGAACTCCACTTCGGGACGCGCTTCGGCGCAATAAGGGCAATGGATCAGCAGCATCGGGGCAGCCTCAGTGGGCAACGGCCGCCGCAGCGGCCTCGTCGATCAGGCGGCCGTTGCGGAAACGGTCGAGGTTGAACGGCGCGTTGATCTTGTGCGGGGCGTCGTGGGCGATGGTATAGGCCAGTAAGTCGGCTGAGCCGGGCGTGGCCTTGAACCCGCCGGTGCCCCAGCCGCAGTTGACGTAAAGCCCCGGAACCGGGGTCTTGCCCAGAATGGGCGAGCGGTCGGGCGTGGTGTCCACGATGCCGCCCCAGGTGCGCAGCATGCGCATGCGGGTGAAGATCGGAAAGATCTCGCAGATTGCCGCCAGCGTGTGCTCCAGAATGTGGAACGCGCCGCGCTGCGAATAGCTGGTGTACTGGTCGGTGCCAGCGCCGATCACCAGTTCGCCCTTGTCGGACTGGCTGATATAGGCGTGGACGGTGTTGGACATGACCACGCACGGAAAAATCGGCTTGACCGGTTCGGAAACCAGCGCCTGCAACGGGAAGCTTTCCAGCGGGAAATCAAGGCCCGCCATGTTCATCACGACAGAAGTGTTGCCCGCTGCTGACACGCCGATCTTTTTCGCGCCGATGAAGCCGCGTTCGGTTTCCACGCCTTGCACCGCGCCATCAGGCCCGCGCCGGATGCCGGTGACCGCGCAGTTCTGGATGATGTCGACGCCCAGCGCCGACGCCGCGCGGGCATAGCCCCAGGCCACGCTGTCATGCCGGGCGGTACCGCCGCGCCGCTGCAACGCACCGCCCAGCACCGGGTGGCGCGCGGTGGCAGAGATGTCGAGCGGCGGGCAGTAGGCCTTGCACTCTTCGGCACTCAGCCATTCGTTGTCCACACCGTTCAGCCGGTTGGCGTGGATGTGGCGCTTGAAGCTTTGCACATCATGCACGTTGTGCGCGAGCATCAGCACGCCGCGCTTTGAGTACATGACGTTATAGTTGAGTTCCTGACTCAGCCCGTCCCACAGCTTGACCGCGTGGTCATACAAGTGGGCGCTTTCGTCGTAGAGGTAGTTCGAGCGGATGATGGTGGTATTGCGGCCAGTGTTGCCGCCGCCCAGCCAGCCCTTCTCGATCACCGCCACATTGGTGATGCCGTATTTCTTGGCGAGGTAATAGGCTGCGCCCAGACCGTGCCCGCCGGCGCCCACGATGATCACATCGTAGGCGCTCTTGGGCGCCTTGTCCGGCCAGTGTTCGGGCCAGCCCTGATGCCCTCTCAGGGCTTCGGCGAACAGGTTGAACGCGGAAAAGCGCTTCATCGCGGGGTTACTTCTCCAAAGCGTCGAGCGCGGCGGCGCTGCGTTCGACGTAGAAAGTCTTGAATGCGTCGACGAGCTTTTCCTCGACCGAGTAGAGGCCCTGGCGGTAGCCGTCGCCCTTGATCCCGGCGTGGTTCACGCTCGACAGATAGCTGTCCTGCTCGTTCGTGGCGCGCCATACTGCCGCAAGGTTCTGCGGATCATAATCGACGCCTTCAACTGCATCTTCGTGCACCAGCCAGCTGGTGCGCAGCAGCGTCTTGTCCGGCCCCAGCGGGACCAGCGAGAACGTGACCACGTGATCGCAGCAGAAATGGTGCCACGAATTGGGCTGGGTCCACACCGACAGACTGGTCGGCTCGACATGGTCGAACGGCCAGATCAGCTTTTTCGAGGCGGGCTGCCCGTCAAGCGTCTGCGAGACCGCGCCATTTGCCAGTGGCAGGCGCGCGACGCGGTGCCACCAGTTGTCGGGGAACTCGACCAGTTCGTGGAAGATGCCGAGGCTTTGCCAATGCTCGCGCTGTTCTTCCAGCATCGCGTCAAAGGCGCTGTCATCGACCACATCCGCCTCGCCATCCTCGGGCAGGCCCTTGCCAAATCCGTAAGTCGACAGCGACTTGAGCAGCTCGGGATGGTTGGCATCGCAGTGATAGCACTCGCGATTGTTTTCCATCACCAGCTTCCAGTTGGCCGGTTCGATCAGATCGTCCTGCACCACGACCTTCAGCCGGTCGAGCTGGTAGATGCCGATCTGTTCGGCGATGTCGGCCTTGGCGCGGTCGATCGGCGGCGGATTGTCCGACAGGCACAGGAAGATCAGCCCGCCGACATTCTCGATCGCCACGGTGCGCAGGCCATGGTCGGCCTTGTCGAAGCCTTCGGGCATGTTGCGCGCGGCCAGCAGCTTGCCATCAAGGCCGAACGTCCATTGGTGGTACGGGCAGGTGAGGCGCGGGCCCTGGCCCTTGGCAGACTGGCAGATCTTGGCACCGCGGTGCGTGCAAGTGTTGTGGAACGCGCGCACTTCGCCGTCGCGGCCGCGCACCACGATGACCGAGGTTTCTCCCAGTTCGAACAGATACCAGTCGCCCGGGTTCTTCACGTGGGCGACCGTGCAGGCATAGAGCCACACCGACTTGAGCATTACGTCCACGTCGAAGCGATAGGCTTCTTCGCTGACATAAAGCTTCTGCGGCAGGGTGTAGCCGGGGCGATCCTGTTTCAGCAGTTCGGCAATCGAATCGAATTCCATCATCGCGTCAGCTCCGCAATGCGTTGTTTTCCGGGTCAAAGGGCGACTCTGGGATCACCACGGCCTTGTGCGCCTCACCGAGAATGACGATCTCGAGTTCGGTGCCCACGGTTGCGTGTTCGGGTGCGACCATGGCGAGGGCCAGGCTCTTGCCCGTCCTCCAGCCATAGCCGCCGGACGTGGCGCGGCCAACCAGCGCACCGTCACGGTAGATGGGTTCCGATCCGCGCGCATCGGCGTCGGTCACACCGAGCACTTCCAGCGTCACGAACTGCCACTTCAGGCCTGCTTCCTTACGCGCCAACAGTGCATCGCGGCCATGGAACGCAGGCTTCTTCAGGCTGATGAAGCGGTCCAGCCCGCTTTCATACGCGGCATATTCGGTCGACAGTTCGCGCGGGATCAGCTTGTAGCTCTTTTCCAGCGCCATCAGCGTCATCGCGCGGATGCCGAACGGCTTGATGTCGAACTCGGCGCCAGCCGCCATCAGCTTGTCGAAGATGTAGTTCTGCATCTCGATCGGGTGGTGGATTTCCCACCCCAGTTCACCGATGAAGTTGACGCGCAGCGCATCGACCTTGGCCGCGCCGATCGAGATCGACTGGCCGGTCAGCCACGGGAACGCGGCGTTCGACAGGTCGGTGCGGGTCAGCTTGGCCAGTACATCGCGCGACCGCGGCCCGGCCAGCACCAGCACCCCGTGCGAGGTGGTCAGCCGCTCAAAGCGTACCGAACCGTCGGTGGGCAGGGCCTTGACCAGATAGTCCTGATCATGCCGTTCCAGCGCGCCTGCCGACACGAGGTAATAGGCCTGCGGACCCTTCTTGTAGACGGTGAATTCGGCGCGCACACCGCCATCCTTGGTCAACAGATAGCTGAGCGAGAGCTTGCCGATCTTCTTGGGCACGACGTTGGACAGCAGGCCGTTGAGCCAGTCTTCGGCGCCGGGGCCGGTGATCAGGCACTTGGCGAACGCGCTCATGTCCTGAATGCCGACCTTTTCGGTCACGTGGCGGCATTCCTGACCGACGAACTCGAAGTAGTTGGAGCGGCGGAACGACCACTTTTCGCGGATCGGTTCACCATCCACGGTCGGGTGGTTGTGGTTCAGGATGGTGTCGGCGCGATCAAGGTCGGCATCGGTCAGTTCATAACCTTGCGGCGCGAACCAGTTGGGCCGCTCCCAGCCGAACACGCTGCCGAATACCGCACCCAGATCCTTCATCCGCGAATAGCACGGAGTCTGGCGCAGCGGGCGGGCGGCTTCGCGTTCTTCATCGGGATAGTGAACGGTAAACACCTTGGCATAGGCTTCTTCGTTCTTCTGCACGAGATAGCCTTCGCCCGCGTAGTCGCCGAAGCGGCGCGGATCGACGCCCATCATGTCGATCGAGGGTTCGCCCTCGACGATCCAGTTGGCAAGCTGCCAGCCAGCGCCGCCAGCTGCGGTGATGCCGAAGCTGTGGCCTTCGTTCAGCCAGAAGTTCTTCTTGTCCCATGCCGGGCCGACGATGGGCGAACCATCGGGCGTATAGGCGATGGCACCGTTGTAGACCTTCTTGACGCCGACTTCGCCGAACGCGGGGACGCGCGCGATGGCCGACAGAATGTAGGGTTCGAGCCGTTCGAGTGCGTCGGGGAACAGCTCGTATTCGCTGTTGGCAGCAGGCGAGTCGAGGTAGCAGGCCGGTGCGCCCACTTCATAGGGCCCGAGCAGCAGGCCGCCGGCTTCCTCGCGCATGTACCAGCTGGCATCGGATTCGCGCAGCACGCCCATTTCGGGCAGGCCCTGCTTCTTGCGCTCCATGATCAGCGGGTGCTGTTCGGTGACGATGTACTGGTGCTCGACCGGCACGACCGGGATGTCGAGGCCGACCATCGCGCCGGTTTGACGGGCAAAGCTGCCGGTCGCCGAAACCACGTGCTCGCAGGTGATGTCGCCCTTGTCGGTTGCCACCACCCATTCGCCGTTCACCTTCTGGGTGATGCCGGTGACTGTGGTGTTGCGATAGATCGTGGCGCCGCGCTGGCGCGCGCCCTTGGCCAGCGCCTGTGTCAGGTCGGCGGGCTGGATATAGCCGTCGGCCGGATGGCGGATCGCGCCGATGAGATCGTGGGTCTCGGCCAGCGGCCAGATTTCCTTGACCTCGGCAGGCGTCAGGAATTCCACGTCCACGCCGATGGTCTTGGCCACTCCGGCGTAATAGCGGTACTCGTCCCAGCGGTCCTTGCTGTTGGCCAGACGGATGTTGGAGACGTTGGAGAAGCCGACGTTCAGCTCGGTTTCGGCCTCAAGCTGCGGATACAGATCGACCGAGTACTGGTGCAGCTTGCCCGCCGAGTAGCTGAGGTTGAACAGCGGCAGCAACCCGGCAGCATGCCAGGTGGAGCCCGAAGTCAGCTCCTTGCGCTCGATCAGGACGACGTCGGTCCATCCCAGCTTGGCCAGATGGTACAGCGTGCTCACGCCGACCACACCGCCACCGATCACCACTACCCGCGCTGTCGTATGCATTGGAACCTCAAGTCTTGTCGGAAAATCGACACAGTTCGGTTGTTATCAGGCGGTATGACAGCAGCCCGCACCAGATAGAATGCCCGTCTTGGCGCATGGTCAAGACTAATGTCCGGTATTAGGCGAACTGAAACCCACAGCGATCTTGTAACAACAATTGCTTATGCATCAAAGTGCCGAAGCACCGCGCCATCACGGCATCCGCGCCAGCATTCGGGTGCCCGCGACGACCACCACGCAGGCCACCAGCGCCAGCCAGGGCAGCACCCCGGCACGACGGCGGAAGCCCAGCGCGTTGCCTTCGGCGTATTCTGCCACAAGTGATGGAGGAAACTGCCCTTTGTCCTGTACGTAGTGGCGGTAGGCAAAGACCGGCAGGATCAGCAACACGCCGATCAACCCGTTGCGCAAGGTGCCCGCGCCATAGACGTCGGCGCCCATCCCCATGAAGGCCATGTTGACGAAGCCAAACAGCGCACCGGTCGCCAGCAGCCAGTTGGGGCAGCGGAACGGGCGCTCCCAATCGGGCCGGTCGATCCGGTGGATCCAGCCCGATTGCAGGTTCAGGAAGTTGAACGCCATGTAGCAGACGTTGCTGATCATCAGCACCGCGAAGTAGTCCGACGCCAACAACAGTACGAGGTTGAAGCCAAGGTCGGTCCACATCGCCGCCGTCGGTGCGCCATGGCTGTTCACCCGCGACAGGAACTTGGGCAACCAGCCATCGACAGACGCCTGATACAGCGTACGCGACGATCCCATCATCGATGTCATCACGATCAGCAGCAGCGACAGGATCAACATGGTGATGAATACGTTGGCCACGATCACTCCGCCGCCGACGATCTTCGCCAGCGCCAGCGCCACGCCCGAGCCATCGGCGATACGCGGATCGAGCATCGCATCCAGACCCAGCGAGGCCTGAAACGCCAGCGGCACCAGCGCGAAGATCACGATGCACAAAAGGCCCGAAGCGATCAGTGCGCGCGGCGTGTCACGCGCCGGATCCTTGAACTCGCGGGTGTAGCACACCGCCGTCTCGAACCCGTAAGTAGACCAGCCCGCGCCGAACATTGCGCCTGCGGCAAGCGTGATCCCGGCAACGTCCCATGTGCCGAAATGCGCCTTGCCTGCCGCGTCGCGCACCATCGGCAACAGCGGGAACAAGTGGTCCGACGGCAGGTCGCCCGTCACCAGCGGGATCAAACCGACAAGGATAAGCGGTGCAAGGCAGGCGATGCCAAGGATCTTCTGGGCATAAGCCGCGCGCGCCGCGCCATGGTGTTGCAGCGCAAACGTCAGCAACAGAAAGGCGGTGCCGATGATCGACACGGCATTGATCCGCAGCGTCAGTCCGGTGCGGATGAACCCGAGGTCGGCCAGCGTCACATGCCAGGTGTTGATCGTGGCGTCGGGCGCGAACAGGCTGGCCATCACATAGCCAGCGCCAAGGCTGGTGCCGAGCGTCAGCACCGGCGACCACGCCAGCCAGTTGCACCACACCGAGATCGGCGCGACGAACTTGGAGTAGGGTAGCCACGCCGCCGCGCCATAGACCGAAGCGCCGCCCGACTTGTGCGGATAGAGCCCGGCAATCTCGGCATAGACGAAGCTTTGCGTGAACCCCATCAGGATCGAGGCGATCCAGATCACCCAGCTTGGCTGGCCGATCATGGCGGCAATCCCGCCCATTGTCAGCAGCACGCCCGCCGGAACCCCGCTCGATGCCCAGAAGGCACCCTTCCAGTCGAGCGAGCGGTGCAGCTCACCCGTTCCGGCATCGCCGTGCGGCGGGTGGAGCAGATCTGCGGGCCGGGCGACGGCCAGATCGATATCCTCGCCGATCATGCCGAAACTTTCATCCCGACCGTGTTCATCTCGACGGTGTTCATCCCGACCGTGTTCATCCCGACCGTGTTCATCGTTGTGCCGTTTCCCAATTGGGCGCCACATGGAACGGAGCGTTCGATGGCGGCAGCAGACCCTTGCCCAGAATGTGGTCCGCGCCCTTTTCGCCGATCATGATCGACGGCGCGTTGAGGTTGCCGGTGGTGACCGATGGCATCACCGAACTGTCGACCACGCGCAGACCCTCCACGCCGATCACCCGCAGCTCGGGATCGACCACCGCCATCGGATCATCGACGCTGCCGATCTTGCAGGTGCACGACGGGTGATAGGCGCTTTCCACCTTTTGCCGGATGAAGGCGTCGATCGCCGCGTCGCTGGTCACGTCTTCGCCCGGCTGGATTTCGCGCCCGCGCCACGGCTTGAAGGCGTCCTGCGCGAAGATTTCGCGCGTCAGCCGCACGCAGGCGCGCATTTCCTCCCAGTCGTCGGGGTGGCTGAGGTAGTTGAAGCGGATAACCGGCTTTTCATGCGGATCGGCCGAACGCAAGGTCACGCTACCCCGGCTTTTCGAGCGCATCGGCCCGACATGGGCCTGAAAGCCATGTTCGCTCGCCAGCGAGTTGCCGTCATAACTGACCGCCATCGGGAAGAAGTGGTACTGGATATCGGGATAGCGGATGCCGGCCCGGCTGCGAATGAACCCGCAGCTCTCAAAGTGGTTGCTGGCGCCAAGGCCGCTGCGGTTGAGCAGCCAGCGCGCGCCGACCATCGCCTTGCCCAGCAGGTTGGCTTGCCCGTACAGCGTCACCGGTTTGGTGCAGGCGATCTGGAAGTAGAACTCCAGATGGTCCTGCAAGTTGGCCCCCACCCCTGCGCGGTCGGCCAGTACCTTGATGCCGTGGCGCGCCAGTTCCTCGGCCGGGCCGATGCCCGACAGCTTGAGCAATTGCGGCGAATTGATCGGCCCGCCTGCAAGCACGACCTCGCGCACCGCGCGTACGGTCTCGATCTTGCCGCCGCGTTCGTATTCGATGCCGACCGCACGCTTGCCCTCGAACACGATCCGGCGGGCGAGGGCGTGCTGGCGCACTTCGACGTTCGCCCGCTTCATCGCCGGGTGGAGGTAGGCCTTGGCGGCCGAGCAACGCTCGCCGTTGCGCACGGTCATGTCCATGCGGCCAAAGCCCTCCTGCTGATACCCGTTGACGTCGTCGGTCAGCGGGTAACCGGCTTGCTTTGCCGCATCGAGCCAGGCCTGATTGAGCGGGTTCTTCAGCGTGCCATAGCGGGTGTCGAGCGGACCTTCGCCGCCGCGATAGGCGTCACCGCCTTCGTCACGGCGTTCGGCCCGCTTGAAGTAGGGCAGTACTTGCGCATAGTTCCAGCCGCGCGCGCCCTCTTCCTCCCAGCGCTCGAAATCGAGCGGATTGCCGCGAATGTAGACCAGCCCGTTGATCGAGGACGATCCGCCAAGCCCTTTGCCGCGCGGGGTGTGCAACCGGCGGTTGTCGAGGTTCGGCTCCGGCTCGGTCTCGTACTGCCAGTTCCACCGGCTGGTGTTCATCGGGATGGCCAGCGCGGCGGGCATCTGGATGTACAGCGACTTGTCCGATCCGCCCGCTTCCAGCACCAGCACGCGGTTGCTGCCGTCCGCGCTCAGCCGGTCGGCCAGCACGCAGCCCGCTGAGCCCGCGCCGACGATGATGTAATCGAAGCTTTCGGTGGACTCAGTACGGGGCATCGATCGGTTCCATCGCCACATAGACGCTTTTCAGGCGGGTGAAGTGGTGGATCGCCTCTCGCCCGTTTTCAAAGCCGAGCCCCGACTGCTTGAACCCACCGAAGGGCAGTTCGATCGGGGTGATGTTGTAAGTGTTGATCCAGCACGACCCTGCGTCGAGATTGGCGATCACGCGGTGCGCCAGCGTCAGGTTCTGGGTGAACACGCCCGCCGCCAGGCCGAATTCGGTGGCATTGGCGCGCGCCACCACCTCATCCTCGCTGTCGAAGGGAAGCACGGTCATCACCGGGCCGAAGATTTCCTCGCGCACGATGGTCATGTCATCGGTGCAGGCGGTGAAAATGGTCGGCGCGACAAAGTGCCCGGCAGCAGGCACGCCTTCGGTCACGCGGTGGCCGCCGGTCAGCACGTGGGCGCCTTCGGCCTTGCCCTTTTCGATGTAGCCCAGCACTTTGTCCATGTGCCCGGCCGAGATCAGCGCGCCCATCTGCGTGTCGGGATCGAGCGGATCGCCCAGCCTGATCGCCTCGGTCCGCACCTTGAGCTTGGCAAGGAACGGTTCGAGTACGCCGCGTTCGACGAACACGCGCGTGCCGTTCGAGCAGACTTCGCCCGCCGAGTAGAAATTGGCCAGCAATGCGCCCGAAACGGCATTGTCGAGATCGGCATCGGCAAACACG
Organism: Novosphingobium sp. FKTRR1; assembly: GCF_020404405.1. Classification (GTDB taxonomy): domain Bacteria; phylum Pseudomonadota; class Alphaproteobacteria; order Sphingomonadales; family Sphingomonadaceae; genus Novosphingobium. The sequence continues at coordinate 100,053 of NZ_JAIZDA010000007.1, forward strand.
ATCAGCGGTGATTTTCCGCCCAGTTCCAGCGTCACGTTCTTGAGCGTGGGCGCGGCGTCGGCCATGATCCGCCGTCCGGTGGGTACGCTGCCGGTCAGCGAGATCTTGGCGATGCCGGGGTGGCGGGTAAGCAACTGTCCGGTCTCGCCAAAGCCGTGGACCACCTGAAACAGTCCTTCAGGAAGGCCTGCTTCCAGATAGATCTTCTCCACCTCGATCGCGGTCAGCGGGGTCAGTTCCGAAGGCTTGAAGATGAACGCGTTGCCGCAGGCCAGCGCCGGGGCCGATTTCCAGCAGGCGATCTGGATGGGATAGTTCCACGCCCCGATACCCGCGCAGACACCCAGCGGCTCGCGCCGGGTATAGCCGAATGCGGCAGGGCCAAGGTCGATGTGCTCGCCCGCCAGCGTCGGCGCCAGCGAGGCGAAGTATTCAAGGCAATCCGCGCCCGAGACGACATCTACTGCGATCGTTTCCTGCAGCGGCTTGCCGGTATCGCGCGTTTCCAGCGCGGCCAGTTCATCGTTTCGCGCGCGCAGGATGTCGACCGCGCGGCGCAGGATGCGGGCGCGTTCGGTGCCGGTCAGCTTGCGCCATTCCTTCTGGGCAGCGGTGGCGCGCGTCACGGCGGCATCGATTTCGGCAGCACCGGCAATCGGCAAAGTGGCGAGCACTTCGCCGGTGGCGGGATTGATCGTCTGGAAGGTGGTCATGGCGGTTGCGTCGTGTCCGGCTTGAAGGAGTTAGCGGGCGGCGGCGCTAGCCCACCGCCGCCCGGTATGCGAGCCGCTTACTTGCCGAAGTGGTACGTTGCGGTGACGCCCCAGGTACGCGGTTTGGCATAGACGCCCAGCACATCGCCCCAGAAGGTCGATCCGTCGAAGGCGTACACCCGGTACTTGCGCTCGAACAGGTTGTTCACGAACACCGCCAGATCAAGATTGGTGCCCTTGGGCGTCAGACCGATCCGCGCGTTTTCGACGTGATAGGCCTTTTCCTGCTCGACCGGGGCGCACATCACCGTGAAGCAGAACTTGCCCGTGTAAAGCGCATCGGCCTGAACCGAGGCGCGGCCAATGCCGGTCTCGAACTCATAACGCACCAGCGCATTGCCCGAGAAGCCCGGTGCCTGCGGCAGGTTGTGCGTGACCGAGGTCGCGCCATCGGGCAGCAGCACGTTCTTGACTTCGCTGTCCTGAACCGCGCCGCTCAGTTGCAGCGTCAGCCCGTCGACCGGATGGCTCGTCAGGTCGGCCTCGATCCCCTTGATCTTGGCCGGCAGGTTGCGCACCACTTGTGCCGCGAACACCTGCACGAACGCCTGATAGTTCTGATAATCATAGTAGAACGCGGCCAGGTTGAACTGGGTAAAGCCGCCGATCTTGGCCTTCACGCCCACTTCATAGGCGTTGAGCGTTTCGGGGCGGTAGGGGATGTTGTTGATCGTGTCGATCAACTGGCCGGGGAAGGGCGTACCGGTCGAGAAGGTGAAGCCGCCCGACTTCGAACCGCGGTTGTAGCTGGCATAGATCAGCGTGTCCGGAGTCGGCTTGAAGTCGATTTCGGCGCGTGCGGTCACGCCGCTGAAGCTGGGTTCTGCCGCCGAAGGGCTGATCGTCACGCCCGATGCGCCGCTGCCGGTGCTCCACGAACCCGGCGTCACCGTGCCGGTCAAGTCGGTGTAGGAGATGCGGTCCGGCCCGAAGTGCAGCGACAAAGCGTAGGGCCCGCTGGGGGCTACCGCGTCATAGAAGCCGCGCTTCTTGTCGTGCCAGTAACGCACGCCGCCGATCAGCTTCCACTTGTCGGAGAACTTCCATTCGTCCTGCGCAAAGAAGGCGAAGCTTTCGGTGCGCTGGGTGAACGAGACGATCGGATCGTAGCCGTCGAACGGCGTGGCGTACTTGGCCTTGAACTTGCCGTCGATGATCATGCCGAAGCCGCCAAAGGTCAGGTAGTTCTGGCCGAAGGTTGCGGCGGCGCGCAGTTCCTGCGTGTACTGGCTGGTGTTAGCCCGCTGATAGAACACCGTGCCCGATTCATAGCAGGTGACGCTTTGCGCAGGCGCCGCGCACGGGGCCGGGCTGCGCGGATCGCCAAATTCGACATAGGGCAGTTCGGGCACGCCATCGCCCTGCTCGATGTAGAACTTCTTCAGGTGCTGGTAATCGGTGATCGACGTGACATCGAACGCGCCAAGGTGCGCGTCGAGGCGCAGCGTGGCGCCGAACACCTTGCGGTCGACATAAGCGTCGCCAGTGCCCGCCGTGCGCCAGGGGTTGCCGCCCTGCGACGGGGTAATCGACGGGTTCTGGTAACCGTTGCCGGTGGTGCCCACGGTGCCCCAGTACGAACACGCCTCGTTCACGCCAAGGAATTCGCCCTGGAACTGCGCGTTGGGGCAGGCGGGGGCGAGGGTGTAGTTGCCGGCCTGCCGCTCCTTGTCAGCCTCGGTATAGCGCAGCGTCAGCTTGGCCTTGAAGTCGGCGCTGGGCTTCCATTGCACGATGCCGCGCAGCGCCCAGTGGTTGTCGGCACCGCGATCGGCTTGGCCCGGCGTGATGTTCTTGATGTAGCCGTCATCGCGCGTGTACTGGCCCGAGATGCGTGCGGTCAGGTTCGGCGCCAGCGCGCCTGACACGGCACCTTCGATGATCGCCTGATTGTAGCGGCCATATGTGGTCGACAGGTAGCCATCGAGCTGTTCGGTCGGCTGGGCCGAGATGAATTGCACTGCGCCGCCGGTGGCGTTGCGGCCGAACAGGGTTCCTTGCGGGCCGCGCAGCGCCTCGATGCGGGCAAGGTCGAACACCGGGAAGCTGGCCGCCGTGATCGACGAGGTATAGCTATCGTCCTGATAGACCGCGACCGGCGGTTCCTGCTGATCGCCATAGTCGTTCTGCGACACGCCGCGAATGTTGTACACCACCTGCGACGAGCCATAGGCGTTGAACTTCAGGTTCGGCACCGCGCGCACCACGTCGGTGGCATTGGTGATGTTGAGCGACTTGATGTCCTTGCTCGACAGCACCGATACCGCGATGCCAACATCGTTGACCTTCTGTTCGCGCCGCTGCGCCGTCACGACGATTTCGCCCGCTGCCACGGCGGCTCCATCAGCCTGCGGAGCGGTCGATTGTGCGAAAGCCGGGCTGCCAGCGCCCAGCACGAGGCCCAGTGCGAGCGCCGTGCCCGCCGTGCCGATGAAACGATTCTTCCCCTTGAGCGCTGCCATGATGACCTCCCTGGGTGCCGATCCGCTGTCGGCACGCTCTGTAGGGGAAAGGTGCCGCATTGCCTGCCGTGCGGCAAGAATGCGCGGGCAAAAGGATGGTGCATGAAAAATGCCCAAATGTCATGAAAATGAATTAAAATCATGAGGTTAGGCGTCTATGTGTGGATTACTTACGCTGATTCTACAGATAAGAATCTTCAATAGATGACGCGATCGAGCGCTCGCCGTGCCGTTGGCGCCAGCAGTCCGGCCTTGCGGATCTGGTCATGCCTGGCAGTTATGGCCCCTTCCGATTTTTCGGCTTGCGCTTGGCGGCAAGACCGTATCCGTTCGGACTACCGGTATGGCGGGTTGGGAACGGGGTGGCGATATGGCAGGAAGTGCGATCAGGGCTGGCCGATGATCCCGGTAATGATGCAGGCGGTGCTGCTGACCGGCAACGGCGGTTTTGATATGCTGAGCCTGCGCAACGATGTGCCGGTGCCGGTTCCCGGTCCGCACGATGTGCTGGTCCGCGTTCGGGCGGCCGGGGTCAACAACACCGACATCAACACGCGCACTGCGTGGTATTCCAAGGGAGTGACCGAGGCGACGCAGACCGGCGGCGCCGATGGTTTTGCCGCCGCCCGCAGCGAGGATTCGGGCTGGACCGGCGCGGCACCGGCATTCCCGCGCATTCAGGGCGCGGACGCTGCTGGACGGATCGTGGCCGCAGGGGCTGCGATCGATCCGGCACGCATCGGCGAACGGGTGCTGGTTGAGCCGGTTTTTCGCGGCTCCAGCCGCTTTGCGGCAACTTATTTCGGGTCGGAAGTGGACGGCGCCTTTGCCCAGTATGCGCTTGTCCCGGCGGTCCACGCCCACCGCATCGAAACAGGGCTGAGCGATGTCGAACTCGCCTCGTTCCCTTGTGCTTATGGGGCGGCGGAGAACATGTTGACCCGCGCTGCTGTCGTCGCGCGTGAGCGGGTGCTGATCACTGGCGCATCGGGCGGCGTCGGCTCGGCAGCGGTGCAACTGGCGCATCGGCGCGGGGCCAGCGTCGTCGCCGTGGCAGCAGCAGACAAGGCGGCGGAGGTTGCCGCACTTGGTGCCGCACACGTCATCGACCGCACGGCCGACCCCCGCGAACTGTTCGGCCACGACCATTTCGACGTGGTGATCGATGTGGTCGGCGGCAGCGGCTTTCCTGCGCTGCTCGACGTCCTAAAACGCGGCGGGCGCTATGCCGTGGCAGGCGCCATCGCCGGGCCTGTGGTAGACCTCGACTTGCGCACGCTCTACCTCAAGGACCAGACCCTGCTGGGCTGCACGATCCTTGCGCCTGAGGTGTTTCCCGCTCTTGTCGGCTATATCGAACGCGGCGAAATACGTCCGCTGGTGGCCGCGACGTATCCCCTTGCCGACATCGTTGCCGCGCAGCGCGCTTTTCTGGAAAAGCGCCACGTCGGCAAGATAGTTCTTGTACCCGGAGACTGACATGGCTTTGAAAATCGGATTCATCGGACTGGGCAACGTCGGCGGCAAGCTGGCCGGAAGTCTTGTCCGCAATGGCCATGATGTGACGGTGCGCGACCTTGACCCGGTGCTGGTCGACGGTTTCGTCGCGCGCGGGGCCAAGGCGGCCGACAGCCCGCGCGAACTGGCCGAGGCGGTCGATGTGATCATCACCTGCCTGCCTTCACCCGCCGCCAGCGCTGCCGTGGCCGAAGGGCATGACGGCTTCCTGCCCGTCCTGCGCGAAGGCCAGGTCTGGCTGGAAATGAGCACGACCGACTACAACGAAGTGCTGCGACTGGGGGCGCTGGTGCAAGCGACCGGCGCTTTGTTCATGGAATGCCCCGTCTCGGGTGGGTGCCATCGTGCCGACACCGGCAACATCGCGATCTTCGCCGCCGGCCCCCGCGAAGGGTTCGAACGCGTGCTGCCCGTGCTCAAGACGCTGGGCCGCCGCATCCTGCACACCGGCGACTGGGGCACCGCTTCACAGTTGAAGGTGATGACCAACTACTTGTGCACCGCGCATCTGGTCGCGCTGGCCGAGGCGCTGACCGTGTGCAAGGCCATCGGGCTGGACATGAACACCACGTACGAGGCCATTCGCATTTCGTCGGGCAACAGCTTCGTGCACGAAACCGAAAGTCAGGTGATCCTGAACGGCAGCCGCGACATCAACTTTACCATGGATCTGGTCAGCAAGGACGTGGGCCTTTTCGACAAGATCGCGCAGGAAACCGGCGTTCCGGTCGAACTGTCACCGCTGATCGTGCGCCTGTTCAAGGAAGGCGAGGCCGCCTATGGCCCGCGCGAGCTGTCGCCCAACATCATCCGCCGTTACGAGGAACCGCTGGGCATCAAGGTGCTGGGCACCGGCTTCCCCGCCGAAATGGTCGACGATGAACCCGAAGAGCCGGGCTACGAAGTGGTGCCACGCCGGTAAGGCGGTTAAAGTACGAGCTGGGGGGACTGAGGTAGGGTAGACGAATTTACCCCAGTTTCACCCCAGTTTCACCCCAGTTTCACCCCAGTTTCACCCCAGTTTCACCAGTGCCGCACCCTTTTCGGCGACCATCACCGTTGGGGCATTGGTGTTGCCCGAGGTGACGGTGGGGAAGATCGAGGCGTCGATCACGCGCAGACCGCCGATGCCGTGTACGCGCAATGCATTGTCCACCACCGAGGTCGCCGGGTCCGGCCCCATGATGCAGGTGGACGTGGGGTGATAGACGGTATCGGCGCGCTCGCGGAAATCGGCCAGCAAAGCCTCGTCGCCCTGAATTTCGGCGCCCGGCACCAGTTCCTCGGTGATGATGTCCGACAGCGGCGCGCTGGCGACGATGGTGCGCAGCAACCGCACCCCGATCCGCGCCTGCTCGACGTCGTGATCGGTGGCAAGGTAGTTGGGATGAATGGCGGGCTTGGCGAATGGGTCAGCCGTGGTGATTTCCAGATGGCCCCGGCTGGTCGGGCGGCAGGCGTTGAAACTCAACAGGAAAGCGGGGAACGGGTCAGGATTGAGCAAACGCCGCGCCGCGATGGGCGTGCGGGTATAGCTGACCGGGCTGAAATAGAGCTGGTGCGTCGGGTGTGGATCGGCTGCATTGCCGCGCACGAAACCGCCCGCCTGATTGACGCTCATCGACAATGGCCCACGCCGGTCGAACAGATAGCGCAAGCCTGCCAACAGCTTGCCGCTGAACGGGCCAAGCACGTTGTTCAGCGTCGGCACGCTGGTGCGGTAGAAATAGCTGACCGCCAGATGGTCCTGCAAGTTGCGGCCGACAGCGGGCAGTGCCTGCACCACCGGAATGCCCTTGTCCTGCAACAAGGCGGGATCACCCACGCCCGACAGTTGCAGCAATTGCGGTGAGCCGATGGCGCCAGCGCACAGGATGACCTCGCGCCGCGCCCGGATGATCCGCTCGCGCCCGCCCTTGCGATAGGCCACGCCTACCGCCTTGCGCCCTTCGAACACGATGCGCGTGGCGTGCGCCTTCTTGATCAGGTGCAGGTTGGGGCGCTTGCGCACAGGGTGGTAATAGGCGTTGGCAGTCGATGCACGCCAACCACCGCGCGTGGTGATCTGGTAGATGCCGAAGCCTTCGCCATCCAACCCGTTGAAGTCGGGCGTCACCGGATAGCCGAGTTCGCGCCCGGTGTTCAGGAACCAGTTGCACAAAGGATGGACGCGCGCGGAAATGTCGGTGACATGCTGCGGGCCGCCCGCGCCGTGCCGTTCGCTGGGGCCAAGGTCGTGATCCTCGGTGCGGATGAACCAGGGCAGCACATCGTCCCAGTCCCAGCCAAGGTTCCCAGCCGCCCGCCAGTCGCGGAAATCCTGCGGAAAGCCGCGCACGTGCACCATGGCATTGATAGAGCCCGATCCGCCGACGACCTTGCCGCGCGGCCAGTAACTGCTGCGCCCGCCAAGGCCCGCGATCGGCTGGGTGTCGAACATCCAGTTGATGCGCGGGTCAAAGAAAGTGCGGCCATAACCGATGGGCAACTGGATCCAGATCGACAAGTCCGATCCGCCTGCCTCCAGCAGCGCAACCTTGCACCACGGGTCTTCGGACAAGCGGCTGGCGACGACGCACCCGGCCGTTCCTGCACCCACGATGACGTAGTCGGCTTCCTCGATCATCGGACCGGATGCTGCGTCATCTCAAGGTGCAGCATCGTGCCGGTATAGGGATTGGCGCGCGCTACATCCTCATCCAGCTCGACGCCAAGGCCCGGCTCGTCGGACGGGATGACGTTACCCTGTTCGAAGTGGATCGGTTTTTTCAGGATCTGGGCATGGAAGCCGCCCCAATCCTCGATCCCTTCCAAAATCAGGAAGTTGGGCGAACAGGCCGCCAACTGGATATTGGCGGCGCCCACCACGGGGCCACAGTACAGGTGAGGGGCAATCTGCACGTGCCGCGCCTCGGCCATCCCGGCAATCTTCTTGGCCTCAAGCAGGCCACCCACCCGGCCAAGGTTGACCTGCAGGATCGCCGCCGCACCGCAATCGAGCAGGCGGGCAAAGTCGTACTTGGTCGCCAGCCGTTCTCCCGTGGCGATGGGGATCGACGTGGCGCGCGCAACTTTGGCCATTTCCTCGGGCGCGTCGGGCGGTACGGGCTCTTCCAGCCACAGCGGATCGTAGGGTTCCAGCCTGCGCGCCAGCCGGATCGCACCCGCTGCGGTCATCTGCCCGTGGGTGCCGAACAGCAGGTCGGCGCGACTGCCCACCGCCTCGCGCAACTGGCGGGCAAAGCGTTCGGACAGATCGAGCGCTTCAAGCGACAACTGCCGCCCGTCGAAAGCGGAGTACGGCCCGGCCGGATCGAACTTGAGCGCGGTGAAGCCCAGCGACAGGTATTCGGCCGCGCGTTCCGCCGCCAGATCTGGATCGTGATAGACGTCGGTCCGGTCCCCGGGGCGCGGGTAGATGTAGGTATAGGTGCGCAAGGTTTCGTGCACCCGGCCGCCCAGCAATTTGTGCACCGGCTGGCCGGCCGCCTTGCCCACGATATCCCAGCACGCCATTTCCAGCGCGCTCAGCACGCCCGACATGGTCAGGTCGGGGTGCTGGGTGAACCCGCTGGAATAGGCGCGACGCCACAGAGCCTCGATATCGTGCGGATCGGTGCCCGCGCCGTAACGGGCGAACACGTCCTCGATCAGCCGGGCCACCAGATGCGGCTCGAACGGCACGCCATAGGCCTCGCCAACGCCGCTGATGCCACACGCGGTGGTCAGCTTGACGAACACGAAGTAGCGCCCGCCGAAACCGGGTGGCGGATTGCCGACAACGAACGTGGCGATGTCCTGAAGCTTCATGCGAACGCTCTGGCCTTGTCGCTGGTCCGGGTCAGTCGATCACGCCGATGGCGCGATGCTGGTCGGCCACGATCGTGCGAGCGGCCATGAAGTAGTGGAACGCTGCCCAGAAGCCCGTGGGGGCCAGGATCAGCAAGGCCGAGCGGAGTGATGCGGCATCCGCGCCGGCCGGCCCGGCAAACCAGTCGCTCAACAGGCCCACGCCTTGCGGGGCGATGATCAGGTTGAACACGTTGGCGATCAGCAGGGCGATGGCGCTGAACATGGCGCGCATCTTGGGCGGAGCAAGGTTCTGGCCGAGCGCGAATGCCGGACCGATGTAGAAGTAGACGGCGGGCACGAAGATCCACAGCGCCACTTTCGCCACGATCAGCGAATGGGTGTAATAGGCGACGATCGATGGGATCGTGGCAAGCGCCGTCACAATCCCCAGCAGGTTCACGATCTTGCGCGGGTCGGTGTACGAAGGGCGCGCGAGCAACCATGCGGTCAGCAGTGAGGCCGAGATGCCCATGACGAGATGGATCGGCCCGATGATGCCGCCAGCGGCGCCAACGTCGAGGTTGTAAGTGCGTTGCAGGAAAGTGGGCGTGAACCACATCAGGCCCCAACCCCACAGTGCCGAAACGCCGCTGCCCATGATTACGTGCACGGCGGACTTCTGGCTGACGCAAAAGCGCAATGTTTCAAGCACGGTAGGGTTGTCGCCATGGTCCTGCGGCTTGTCGAGGCACCCGCGCGAGGGTTCGCGAACGGTCAGCATGATCAGCCCGGCCAGCAGCACGCCGGGGATGCCGAGGATCAGGAACGCCGCGCGCCAGCCATAGGCATGCGCGGCGGCACCCGCCATATCCGCCCCCAGCCATGCCCCGATCGGGGCGCCAAGGCAGAAGATCGTCAGCGCCATCGGGCGCCGCGCAGCCGGAAAATAGTCGCACACGATCGAGTTGCACGACGGTGTGCCGCCTGCTTCGCCGATGCCCACGCCGATACGCGCCAGCAGCAGTTGTGTGTAATTGCGCGACAATCCGCAAAGCGTGGTCATCACCGACCAGATCGTGATCGATGCGGCAAGCAGATTGCGGCGGTTGTAGCGGTCGGCGATCCACGACAGCGGAATGCCCATGGTCACATAGAAAAGCGCCAGTGACACGCCGGTCAGGAACGCGATGCCACTGTCGGTCAGGTGCAGTTCAAGCCGGATTTCCTCCAGCACCGTCGACATCACGTAACGGTCGGCGATGTTGATGGTATAGGCCAGCATCATCACGAACAGGACGTACCAGCGCACTGTGAATGAGCTGTTCAGCGCGCTTTCGGAATCAGCCGCACTTGTCATACCGATGCCTGCCATTCGTGCCGTCCTGTCCTGATTGTCTGTGTTATGGTGCCAGATCCGGCCCGAGCGCTGCACGCAGCGGTTCGAGCCAGGGGGCAAAATTCTTCCATTGGTCCAGCCCGTCGCGGAAGATCGGCTGGCGGACCTGTTCGGAACTGGGCGTGCGTACGCTGCGCCGGGTCTTGTGGAACTCGACACAAGCCGGTTCGAAGGCGAGGCCGCAATAGTCCAGAATGCGCCGGACGCTGCCTTCCAGATCGTTCACCACGTCCTCATGCTGCACGCGCAGCACCCGGCCGGGCAATACCGCATCCCAATGGTCCATAAGGTCCACATAAGTCCGGTAATACCGCGCGATATCCTCGATTCCGTACGTGAATTCCTGCCCTTGCGCGAACAACTGTTTGAAGTTGCTGAAACAGCACGACATCGCATCGCGCCGCGCATCGATGATACGGGCCTTGGGCAGGGCCAGATGGATCAGGCCGATGTGCCTGAAATTGTTGGGCATCTTGTCGATGAAATAGGGGCGCCCCATCACCCGGTTGGGCATCGTGTCGGCAATGTATTGCTCGCCGAAGCGGCGGATCGTCGCCGCATCAAGCTCGGGCAGCACGGCCGGATAGCGCGGATTGTCGAAATCAAGCTCGCGGCCCTGCAATTCGTGAACGATGCGCTGGATATCGGGCAGTTCCTGCGTCCCTTCGACCTGCGAATGCGAGGCGAGGATCTGCTCGATCAGCGTCGATCCCGAACGCGGCAGGCCAAGCACGAAGATCGGCGCCGGATCATCGAGCCCCCAGCCGATCCGTTCGGCAAAGAACGCGGCCGTGCACACGCGCTTTTGTTCGCGGGTGTTCGTTTCGAAGACGGTCGGAATGTAGCCGTTCGATGCACGGTGCAAGGTGTTGCCCTGCGCGTAGGCCGCCCATGATCCGGCGAAGTCGCCCTGATCCTCAAGCGCCTTGCCCAGTGCGAAAGCGATATGGACCCGGTCGATGTCGGCAGTGGTGGGGGCGTCAAGTCGCTCGCGCATCACTGCGATGGATTCGGGCGCAAAGCGATATGTCTTTAGGTTGGCGAGGCTCCACCATGCATCGCCGAAGTCGGGGCGGTCGGCGGTTGCCGCCATGTAGGCGTCGATCGCCTCGTCGGTGCGCCCCTCGGTCTTGAGCGCATGGCCGAGCCACAAATTCAGGTCGGCGCGGTGCACACGCGCATCCGGCGTGTCGCCGGTGGTTTCGCGAAGCATCTCAAGATAAACCGGGATCACGCCCTCAAAATCGCCCAACCCGACCTGGATCGTCGCGGCCTGCGTGCGGTGCGCGTGATTGGTGGGATCGAGTTTGAGCAGCGGCTCAAGCTCTGCCCGAGCCTGCGGGAACTTGTGCCGCGCGATCAGCACCTGAACGTACTCGTGCCGCGCTTCGTGGTGATCGGGCACCATCGCCAGAACGCCTGCATAAAGCAATTCGGCGTCATCGAGCACGTTGCGCATGTGGCCGATCTGCGCGAGCAGACGCATCGCCTCAGGATGATCGCCGACTTCGAGCAGAAAGCGGCGGATCAGCGCCTCTGCGGCGTCTACCTCATCGTCGGCGAACAGCACCTTGGCCTGCACGACTGGCGGCGGCAGGCTGGCAAGGTGGGCGCAATGGCGCGCGGCGAGTTCCGCGCTCCTGTTGTCGCCGGTCATGCGATAGAGCCCGTCAAGCATCCGCCAGCCCATCGTCAGGGCCGGATTGATCCCTACGGCGGTGCGAAGGTCCGCGATCGCTGCGGGTGCATCGCGCAGGACGACATGGCAAAGGCCGCGTTCGAGAAACAACTGGCTGAAGCGCGGATGATGGTGCGCCAGCCGTTCGAGTGCTGCCAGCGCCGCCTCGGTCTGCTTCGTCATGCGCAGCGCATGCGCTTCGATCAGCAGCAGATCCCGGTTGGCGGGATGCAGCGGCAGCAGGCGCTTTGCACCGGCGGCGGCGGCGGAATAATCACCACGTGCCTGAAGGGCGTGCAGTGACTGGAGTTCTGCCTGAAGCGTGGTTGCGCCATGCCGGGCCAAGGAGGAATTTTCGGAAGATGGAGGCAGATCGATCTGGGTGGCCATTTACGCATCTTCCTGTCGGCACTTGCCGCGTACCCAGCAAATCCGCGCAACACTACATTTTGGGCAATGCTTTAGAACTGTCAGAGATAGTTGGGGGTGGCGCCTCTGGCCCCACCCCCTCAGTCATGGTGTCAGAATGCGATCACAGCTTGGTCGCGACCTTGATGCCGTACGTCAGCGGACGCACGATGGTCGAGGTCTTGATGAACTGCGACGAGTTGGTGAAAGTTGCGGCGTGGCTGTTGAAGATGTTGTCACCGAACAGGGTCACGGTCCAGTTGTCACGCGTAAAGCCGATCTGCGCGTCGGCCAGCGCGTAACCATTCATCTTGTACCGCAACACGGTGGTGCCCGGAACGATGATCCCGTTCGAGGTGACGCCGTTGCCGTTGCCCGGAACGTCACCCGAAGGATACGTGCTCGGCTGGTTGTAGTAAGAGCTGGTGTAGTTCACGCCAGCACCGACGAACCAATCCATTCCGCCCTTGCCTGCCCATTCATACCGGGCGCGGATGTTGCCCTGGAAGTGCGGGCTGAACGGGGTGGTCGTTCCGGGGTTGCCGAACGGGCTTTGCACATCCTTGACGGCACCGCCCGAGAACACCTGCGTGATGCACTTGCCGAAGCTCGACACACCGGGGTTGTTGGCGATGAAGCAAGGCGAATTGGCCTGCTTGCTGTCGTTGTACGTGGCCGAACCCTGAACCGTCAGGCCGCTGGTGGGCCGGGCCACGATCTGAACTTCGGCGCCCTTGATATGATAGGTCGGGCCATTGACCGCGAACGCGGTGTTGCCGAAACCTGCCGCCGGGTTGAAGAAGCCGATCTGGATGTTTTCCCAGTTCATGTAATAGGCCGAGAGGTTGAACGTGACCTTGTGGTCAAGCAGATCGGTCTTCAGGCCGGCTTCCCAGTTGGTCAGGTTGTCGGGCGCATAGGCGGCCGGAACCAGCAACTGCGGGGCGTGCGGCGCTACCGGATCCTTCACGCGGGCCGAAGAACCACGGTTGAAGGCGCCCGGACGGAAGCCTTGGCTCCACGTTGCATAGAGCAAGGTGCCCGGCTTCGGCTTCCAGGTGATCGAGGCCTTGCTCTTGAACCCGTTGTACGACGACCTCAGGTTCTGCGCATCGAGGTTCGAACCGGTGGCGCAGACCGGAACCTGATAGCAACTACCGTTGAACGAGGAATAGACCGAGCCGGTTTCGTATTCCTTGTAATAGTAGTGGCGCGTGCCGCCGGTGAGGGTCAGATTCGGCAGGATGTCGAAATCGACCGACAGGAACTGCGCGTACTGCTTGAAGCCGCGCTGGGTGTCTTCACCGAACGCCACACCCGGACCACGGGGCCCTGCGACGTTCAGCGTGGCAGCCGGGTTCGGTGCGACAAGGCCGAGGCAGACGGTGCCGGCGGTCTTGATCTGCGTCGCGGTGAGCGAGGGATCGCACGACGGGATCGTCTTGTAATCCCAGTCCTGATTGTCCTGAATCTTGAGCGATTCGTAATAGACACCGGCGATTGCACGAATCCGGCCGGTATCAGGCGTGCTGATGCGGAATTCGTGGCTTTCGTGCGTGTTGCGGACCTTGTCGGTCCAGTAGCTGTTCGGCTCGTAGCAATAAGGTGCCTTGCCAACGTTCCAGTAGTAGTTGGCACCGCCGGTGCATTGATAGAAAATGCCGTACGTCGAGCGCGCGTAGTTGGTATAATCGCCCTGCTGCGAGATATGGCGGGTCAGATAGGCGCCGGTGTAGATTACCTTGAAATCGCCGATCTTGCCGTTGAGCGTCCACGCCGTGTTCGAGTAGTCATCCTTGTTGTACTGCGGCGAGAACAGCGTCGAGGACAGGCCGGTCAGCGGCGCATAGTCGTACGTGTACGTCTGAGTCGCGAAAGTGCCCTTCGATTCAAGTTTCTGGTAGGCTTCGCTGACCAGCAGGTCCCAATCCGGCGCGATCTTCCAGCCAATCGAGACGCGGCCACCGGTGTAGTCGACCGGGTTGAAGTTGTCCTCGACCAGCGAGTTGTTGTCGTACTTGCCCTGGCGCGACTGCTGGTCCGGGGTCAGCTTGTTGCCGTTACCTTGATAGGCCAGATAGTATGAACCGAGGTCGCTCGGCTGGCGGGTGAAGGTCGAGTACTTGTTGTCGATATAGCCGCCATGGTGGTCGGTATACAGCACAGCGCGGATCGCCAGCTTGTCCTCGATGATCGGCACGTTGACGGTCGCGTTGAACGCGCCGTTTGCCGCGCCACCGGCGGTGCCGCCGAAGCTGCCTTCAAGCCGACCCTCGAACTTGTCGAACTTGGGCTTGTTGGTGATGTAGCGGACCACACCGGCCTGCGCGCCGCCGCCGAACAGGGTGCCCTGCGGCCCTTCGAGCACTTCGACGCGCTCGATGTCTGCGACATAGATGTCGACGTTGCGCGCCGGGAACTGCATCGACTGGTCATCGAGGTAGAGCGCGACGTTCGGGAAGCCGCCGATCGTGGCAGAGGACTGCTGGCCGGCGAAGCCCGCCGACAGGCCGCGCAGGAAGATCGCGCCCTGGCCCGGACCATTGTTCGAGAAGGTCACGTTGGGGGTGTACTTGAGCAGGCCGTCGATCGAAGTGACGTTGAGCTTGCTCAGCGTGTCGGTGCTGAACGCCTGCAGGGTCAGCGGCACGTCCTGAATCGACTGATCGCGACGCTGCGCGGTCACGATGATGACGTCGCTCTGCGGACTTGCGGCGGCGTCGGCAGGCTGCGGTGCAGCCTGCGCCAGCACGGGCGTTGCGCCCGCACCAAGCGCGGCCATCACGACCACCGCGCAGGACAGTTTCAAACTGGACTTCATCGTTTTCCCCCCTTGTTCGGACCACAACGATCCGCGCCGGTATACCGGATAAGCCTGTTCGATCGGGAGTGGCGAGCGAAGGAGCCCTGGAGCCGGACGGTGATCGATTTGGCGAAGTCTGCGTTCGGTTTCGATTGCAGGTTCGACAACAGACCGAGGGTGGCGGACGCCCATCAAGGGCGGCTGACAGCCGTCAGGAATGCGCAGTGCGTTGAAATTCCCCCGCTTTTACTCCCCTTAGCAGTTCTTCGACGACCCAATTCAGTGAAGCTTATGTGAAACTCTTGTAGAAATCCACACCCTGCACGTTTTGCCACGGACGAGGCCTGGCAGGGCTTGCCGAATGGCCACACTTGTTCGGCAACAGTTGCAAACTGAAATGCATATCGATGATTCGTAACGGTAATTTGACAATCTGACGGCGAGCTTTCGCCTCTCTTACAGGGGCTTGCGGCAGGCTTTCCACCCTTTTCAGCATAGTACGTACGATTTTGCCATGACGGCATGACGAAAACCGATTGGCTGGCGCTGGCGCAATGGTTCACCCCGGCCTCGAATTCAGGAGATTGCGGTTGCCAGCCATGAATGACCTTGCCCGGATTGCCGCCCTGCTCGATCAGCGCCCCGAAGGCCATTGCCTGCCGCAGGGGCTTTACAACGATCCGGTCGCGTTCGCGTTCGACCAGCAGGCGATCTATGGCACAAGCTGGATCATGGCAGGGTTCGCTTGCGAATTGCCCCGGAGCGGCAGTTATCTGTCGCAAATGGTCGGAAGCTGGCCGATTCTGATCGTGCGGGGCCGCGACGGCGTGATCCGGGCGTTTCACAACAGTTGCCGCCATCGCGGTTCGATCCTCTGCCAGCCCGGTAGTGGCCATGCGCCGCGCATCGTGTGCCCTTATCACAACTGGACCTACGATCTGGAAGGGGCGCTGCTGGCCGCGTCGCGCATGGGCGATGACTTCGACAAGGCCAGCCACGGCCTCAAACCCTTGCGGATCGAGGAAGTGGCGGGCGCGCTGTTCGTGTGCTTCGCCGATGAGCCGCCGCCGTTTGCCGACTTTGCCGCCAAGTTGCAGACCTATCTCGGGCCGCACCGGCTCGACCAGGCCAAGCTGGCGTTCGAAAGTACCATCAGCGAATCCGCCAATTGGAAGCTGGTGATGGAAAACGGGCGCGAGTGCTATCACTGCATCACCGGCCACCCCGAACTGGCGCGGACATTTCCGGTCGGCATGTCCAAACATTTCGACGTGGCGGCAGACGAGCGTGCGAAGGCGTTTCTCGAGACGATGGCCGCCAACGACCTTGCTACAGATGCGATCGAAGGCGACTGGTGGCAGCTTGCACGGTTTGCGCTGAACCCCGAGGTGCGTTCGCTGTCGATGGATGGCAAGCCGCTGGTCAAGAAGCTGATGTGCGAGGCCAATGGCGGGGACATCGGCTCGATGCGCCTCGCAATCGATCCGCACTGCTTCGTCCATGCCACGGCGGACCACGTGTTCATGTTCAGCGCGATGCCGGTTTCGCCGACCGAAACCCACGTCACCGGCAAATGGCTGGTGCACAAGGATGCGGTCGAGGGTGAGGATTACTCGGTCGATGAGCTGGCCAAATTGTGGACCGTGACCAATCTGCAAGACAAGGAACTGGCCGAAAACAACCAGAAGGGTGTGAATAGCCCCGCCTACACACCGGGTCCGTATTCGCGCGATGCCGAAATGCTCGCCCTGCGCTTCACCGACTGGTACTGCAACACGGCCAGAAGCTACCTCGAGAGCCAGTCCGCCGATGTCGTCTGATTCGACTGCGAACCTTCATCCCGAAACGATCGCGGTCGGCTGGGGCTATGACCCGGCGTCTGCGCTGGGGTCGGTCAAGCCGCCTGTCTATCTTACATCTACGTTCATCTATCCCAGCGCCCAGCACGCCAAGGACGTGCACGAGGATTTCTTCCTCGGCACCGGACCGCTGGCGGGGCAGGGCGGCAAGATCTACGCCCGGCTTGGCCACCCCGGGCTCGACATTCTGGAAAGCCGTCTGGCGGCGATCGACGGCGCCGAGGATGCCGCGGCCTTTGCCAGCGGGATGGCGGCGCATTCTTCGATCGCGCTGACCTTTTGCCAGCCCGGCGACAGCGTTTTGCACGGCCGTCCGATCTATGGCGGGGTCGACATGCTCTATGGCTCGGTCATGGCCGGGTTCGGGGTGCATTGCGAAACCTACCTTGATGGCACCGATCCCGATGCCGTGCGGGCAGCAGCGCAAGCGGCGCTGGCGAAGGGGCCGCTGGCGCTGATCGTCGCCGAAACCCCGGCCAACCCGACTGCCGCGATCGTCGATCTTGATCTTATGGTGGCTCTGGCCGACGAGATCGGCGCACAGCAGGGCAGGCGTCCGCTGGTGGTGGTCGACAATACGCTGCTCGGCCCCTTCGCCCAGCGTCCGATTGAGCGGGGCGTCGACTTGTGCTTGACCTCGCTGACCAAATACGCGGCAGGTCACAGCGATTTGCTGGCGGGCGGGATCAGCGGTGCAAAGGATTTGGTAGCCAAGCTGAAGGCCTTGCGCACCACATGGGGCAATCACCTCGACCCGTTCACCGCATGGCTTGTAGTGCGCAGCCTGGAATCTGCCGCGGTGCGGATCGAGCGTGCCATGGCCAATGCGCTGAAGGTTGCCACGTTCCTGCGCGATCATCCCAAGGTTGCGGGCGTCACCTTCCTAGGCTTCCTGCCCGAAGGATCGCGCGCGAAGGCGGTGTACGATCGCCAGTGCAAGGGCGCCGGTTCGACATTCTCGTTCCATGTCCATGGCGGCGAGGCGGAGAGCTTCCGCATGCTCGACCGGCTGCGTCTGCTCAAGCTGGCGGTCAGTCTGGGTGGTTCTGAAACGCTGATCTGCCATTCGGCCACGACCACGCACTATGCCCTGACCCCTGAAGCGCGCCTTGCAGGCGGCATCACCGACGGCACGATGCGACTCTCGGTCGGGCTCGAACATCCCGACGACATCATCGCCGATCTGGCGCAGGCGCTCGAAGCCGTCTGACTTTCCGCGAGCAAGTGATCCCATGACCCAGACCGCCCCTTCAGCTTCCCGCAAGTTTGACGTCCACGCGCTGGATGGCAAGCTGCCCGCGCCCGAAATGCGCTATGATGTCGTGGTCGTCGGCGGTGGCCCGGCCGGTATCGCGGCCGCGCGCGCGGCAGTGGCGGCGGGCAAAACCGTGCTGCTGGTCGATGAAAACCCGGTGCCCGGTGCGGCGATGGGCAACGACGTGCCGCTGTTCTTCGGCGGGCGGATGACCACCGCCACCTTGCAGGCCGACCGCATGGTCGAAACCGTGTTCACCACCGAACCGGCGCTTGAAGCAGCGATGGAGGATGGCGTCGAGGTACTGCTCGGCACGTGCGCCTGGGGCGTCTATCGCAATGGTCCTGCCTTTGCCACGCTGCCTGAGAACGTGGTCGCGCTGGCAGACTCCGCGCGTGCATGGCTGGTCGGCTATGGCGAACTGGTGCTGGCAACCGGCGCGCGCGATCTGGCGATCGGCTTTCCGGGATGGAACCAGCCCGGCGTAATGGGCGCGCAGGCGCTGACGATGCTGCTCAGCCGCTACGAAGCCTTTTCAGGGCGGCGCGTGCTGATCGTTGGCAGCCACGATCTGGCGCTCGAAACCGCACTGCTCGCGCGCGACAAGGGTGTGGCGGTGGCAGGGCTTGTCGAATTGCGCGATGCACCGCAAGGCAGCCCCGATCTGGTCGAGGCAGTGCGTGGAGCACAGATCCCGATCCTGACGGGTGAGGTTGTGGCGCGGGCCGAGGGCGGCATCGATGGCGTGGAGCGCGCGGTGCTGCGTTCGGGCGCGGTGATCGAGGCCGATACGATCTGCCTTGCCATCGGCCTGATCCCCGCGATCGAGCTGGTCGATGCCATGGGCGCGCCGCGCGTGCTCGATGCCGCGCGCGGCGGACACGTTCCGGGGCCTGACGCGGGTTTGCGCTTTGCCGGGCTGTGCGCGGGGCTGCCCGATACCGGGTTCGATCATGTTGCCTACCGCATGGACTGGGCGCGCGAACTGGGCGCGGTCAGCGCGGGCGACACCATCGTGTGCCAGTGCGAGGAAGTGACCCGCGCCGACCTCATCGGGGTGCAGCCGCCCAACTATCTGCCTCGGCCCGACGCCTTGCAGGCGCGCTCGCTGTGTTCGCTGCTGGCCGATGGCCCGGCCAATCAGGACCAGATCAAGCGGCTGACCCGCGCCGGGATGGGCCAGTGTCAGGGCCGCCGGTGCCGCGATCAGGTGGCGATGATCCTGGCGCTCGAAGCGGGCAAGCCATTCGGGTCGATCCCGCTCGCCAGCCACCGCGTGCCCGTCCGTCCGATCCCCTTGCGCATTCTGGCCGACTGGGAAGAGGATGAGGCGATGCGCGCCGGGTGGGACGTGTGGTTCGGCATCCCGACTCAGTGGACGCCCTATCGCGACATCGGCACCGAACGCGAACGCGAACATCAAATCGCCATCGCGGAAGGATGGAGCCTGTGATGACCTACGTTGGTATGCCCACCCCGCGCGAAACGCCGCAGGACACCATGGCGCGTATCGCTGACACCGCGCGCGGCATGAAGGTGGTCATCGTTGGCGCAGGCGTCAGCGGGCTTAGCGCCGGATGGTGGTTGGCACGCTCGGGTGCGCAGGTCACCGTACTCGACAAGGGCATCGTCGGCTGGGAGGCGTCGGGCCGCAACGGCGGCGGCGCCTCGCACTACCAGAGCCCGCTGTTCGAGGAAGAGCAGCGCATGTGGCCGCTCATGGATGAATTGCTGGGTTACCCCACGGAGCACAGCAAAGAGCGCATCGTCATGGCGGTAACGCCCAAGCAGCTCAACCAGTACCACTACCTCGCCAAGATGAACAACGACATGGGTTACCGCGTCGACCTGCTCGATGGCGATCAGGTGCGCACGATGGTGCCGCTTGCGGGTGACAACTGCCTTGGCGGGATGCACTATCGCTTCGGTGGCCATGCCAACCCGCAGCGCACGGTGCAGGCTTATGCCTGGGCGATTCAGGATCTGGGCGGACGCATCGTCCAGCACAGCCCGGTCACCGGCTTCCATACGCTGGGCGGCAAGGTCGTGGGCGTCGACAGCCCGACAGGGCGGTATGATTGCGACGCGGTGGTCGTGGCCGCAGGGCCGCAGATCACCGGGCTGATGGCGCAACTGGGTGTTGATGTGCCGCTGGCGGCGGCGCGCGCCGAGATGATCGTGACCGAACCGGCTCCGATGATGCCGCTGGGCGGCGTTGACGGCAACGGGCTGTACGGGCGCCAGACCCTGCGCGGCAACCTGGCCTATGGCGGCGGTCCGCACGAATGGATCGACACGCTGCCCGGCGGTCCTCCGGGCCGGCCGACTTCGCCGCTGACCCGCAATCTGGCGCGCCGTCTGGCAGAACTGCTGCCCAAGGCTGCGCATCTCAACGTCATCCGCAGTTGGGCGGGCGTGATCGAGAATTCGCCCGACGGCCGCCCGATCATCGACCGCATGGCGGACCCGGAAAATGTCGTTGTCGCCAGCATGTCGGGCGTGGGCTTCGGCCTGTCGCCCGCATCGGGCCACGCGGTGCGCGATCTGGTGGTCGAAGGCCGTTGCACCTTCACCGACATCGCCAAGCTGTCGCTGTCGCGCTTTGATGGCCTTGCGCCGAACTGGCGCGAACAGCAGGGATGGCTGAGCGCAGCATGAGCCGGTATTCCGCCCTTGGCCTGTTGCGCGGGGCTTTCAACGGTCAGAAGCACTGGCAACCGGCTTGGCGCGATCCCGAGCCGCGCAAGTCGTACGACGTGATTGTCATCGGTGGCGGCGGACATGGTCTGGCGACGGCCTATTACCTTGCCAGCGTACACGGTGTGCGCAACGTGGCGGTGCTGGAAAAGGGCTGGATCGGCGGCGGCAACACCGGGCGCAACACCACTCTGGTCCGCTCCAACTATCGCCAGCCGCAGTTGCACAACCTGTTCGAGTTCGGGCTCAAGTTGTGGCACGGCCTGTCGGACGAGTTGAACTACAATGTCATGTTCTCCCCACGCGGCGCGATGTTCCTCGGCCATTCGGATGCCGACATGGCCAAGCTGGCGGAACTTGGCGATGCGATGCGCTGCGATGGCATCGACGCCGATCTGCTGACCCGCGATCAGGTCGAAAAGGTCGAGCCGCTGCTCGATTTTTCGCGCAACGCACGCTTTCCCATCGAAGGCGCGGTAATCCAGTGGCGTGCCGGCACCGCGCGGCACGATGCGGTGGCCTGGGGCTATGCCCGCGCCGCCGATGCGCTGGGCGTCGACATCATCCAGAAGTGCGAAGTCACCGGCTTCGTGCGCGATGGAGACGCGGTGATCGGGGTAGAGACCACGCGCGGGCGCATTCTGGCGGCGCGCACCGGCATCTGCGTGGCTGGGCACAGCGGCCACGTGGCGGGCCTTGCCGGATTGCGCCTGCCGATTGAATCGCAGACCCTGCAGGCGGTTGTCACCGAAGGCGTCAAGCCGATGGTGCAAAGCGTGATCATGTCCAACTCGCTCCACTGCTACATCAGCCAGTCGGACAAGGGCGGCGTCGTGATGGGCGGCGATCCCGACAATTGGCCCAGCTACGCAAGGCGGGGCCAACCGACGGTGGTGGAACACGCCATCGCGCAGGCCATCGGGCTGATGCCTGCGCTGTCGCGGCTGCGCATGTTGCGCACCTGGTCGGGCGTCACCGACATGAGCTTTGACGGCGCGCCGATCATCGGCCCGACGCCGATCGACAACCTCTTCCTCAACGGCGGCTGGTGCTATGGCGGGTTCAAGGCGACCCCGGCTTCGGGCTGGACTTATGCTCACACCCTTGCCACCGGGACGCCGCATGCGCTGAATGCGCCGTTCAGCCTCGAACGCTTCATGACCGGGGCCACCATCGACGAAACCGGGGTCGGCCCGATGCCGAACCATCGCTGAGCCGGGGCCGCCACCATGTACCAGATCGATTGCCCCCACTGCGGTCCGCGCGCGCAGAGCGAGTTCACCTTCGACCGCCCGGTCGAGGCGATCGTGCCACCCGATGCCGCTGCCGCCGATGCCTTGCAGGCGCTCTACACCCGCACCAACCCGATGGGCGTTGACGATGAAGTCTGGCGCCACACGTATGGTTGCCGCGCATGGCTGGTCCTGACCCGCGACCGGGTAAGCCATGCGATTGATGCCGTGCGCGCGCTTGGGCCGGAGGCGCTGTCGTGAGCGGTCCGTCGCGCGCTCCGGATGGTCGGGAGAACATCCGCTTCACCTTCGATGGCAAGGAATACCTTGCGCGCCCCGGCGATACCTTGGCCGCAGCCTTGCTGGCCAACGGCGTCGGACTTGTCGCGCGCAGCTTCAAGTATCACCGCCCGCGCGGGATAATGGCGGCGGGGGTGGAAGAACCCAACGCGCTGGTCACCGTCGGGCTTGGCGGGCGTGCGGAGCCCAATACCCGCGCGACCGACGTATTCGTCCACGATGGCCTGATCGCGCGCAGTCAGAACCGCTGGCCCAGCCTGTCCAGCGATGCCGGGGCGGTATTCGGCCTTGCCGCCAAGGCGCTGCCAGCGGGCTTCTATTACAAGACGTTCTTCGGCCCGGCCAAGCTGTGGCTCAAGTACGAGGCGTTGATCCGCCGCGCGGCAGGCATGGGCGATGCCCCGACCAAGGCCGATCCCGACAGCTTTGCCCAGCGCAGCGCGTTTTGCGATACGCTGGTGGTCGGTTCCGGCCCGGCCGGGTTGCAGGCCGCGCTGACCGCCGCCGAGGCGGGCGATAGCGTCATTCTGGTTGAACAGGACGCGGCGTTGGGCGGCTCGCTGCTGGTCGATCCCGATCCGGCGTTGGGTGCGGACTGGATCGCGCAGACAATCGCGCGCCTGCGCGAACTGGGTGCCCGCATCCTGTTGCGCACCACGGCGGCAGGGTATTGGGACCACAACTTCGTCACGCTGGCCGAACGGCTGGCCGAGCCCGGAGCTGTGCCGTCGCACGGCTTTGCCCAGCGCCTGTGGCATGTGCGGGCAGGGCGCGTGGTGTTGGCCACCGGCGTAATCGAGCGGCCCGTGCCGTTCACCGCTAACGACCGGCCGGGCGTGATGCTCAGCCGCGCGGTGCGTGCCTATGTGCGCCGGTTTGGCGTGGTGCCGGGCCAGCGCGTGGTCATCGCCACCAACAACGACGACGCCTATCTGACTGCGCAGGCCTTGCGCGAGGTGGGAGCCGAAGTCGTCGCGATCCTTGACGCGCGGACACAGGCAGATGTGCCCGCAGGCTTCCCGGTGCACTTCGACGCGCGTCCCGTCGCGGCAGTCGGCACTTTGCACCACCTTACCGGCGTCACCGCGCTGGTCGGCGGGCGCACGGTTGCCTTCAAGGCCGATCTGCTGGCGGTTTCGGGCGGCTTCACCCCGGTTGTCCACCTGCACAGCCAAGCGGGCGGCAAGCTTGACTGGAACGAGGCGGCGCAGGCCTTCGTGCCCGGCGCGATCGCGCAAGTCTGCACCAGCGTGGGCGAAGTCATTGCGCCGCTGCCTGCGCCTGCGGTGGTCCCGGCTGGTAGCCCCAAGAAGAGCTTCGTTGACTTCCAGAACGACGTCAGTCTGGCCGATATCGATCTGGCGTGGCAGGAAGGGTATCGCTCGGTCGAGCACATGAAGCGCTACACCACGCTCGGCATGGCTACCGATCAGGGCAAGCTGGGCAATCTGGTGGCGCTGCAGCGTGTGGCGCAGGAACAGGGCGTCACCGTGCCGCAGGCGGGCCTTACCACCTTCCGCCCGCCCTACACGCCGGTGACGATGGGCCTGCTTGGCGGGCCGGGCGCGCGCAACGCGGGGGCGCACGTCCGCCGTATCGCGCTGCATGACCGGCATGATGCGCTTGGCCCGACATGGCAGCCCGCAGGCTACTGGTTCCGCCCGCGCGCCTATCCCCAGCCGGGCGAGACGTTGGGTGCAGCCGCCCTGCGCGAGGCGCGCGCGGTACGCGGCGCTGCGGGCCTTTGCGACGTGTCGACGCTCGGTAAGTTCGAGGTGAGTGGACCCGATGCCGCCGCCTTGCTTGAGATCGCCTGCGCCACCCGTGTCGCCAACCTGAAGCCGGGGCGCGGGCGCTATACCGTGATGCTGCGCGAAGACGGCCTGCTGATGGACGACGGCACTGTCTGGCGGCTGGGCGATAATCGCTATCTGCTGACCAGTTCAACCGGCGGGGCCGACAGGATGGCGCAGCACTTGTCATACATCCGGCAAGTTCTGCGCCCGCAAATGCGCGTATCTGTCGTCAATGTGCAGGAGCATTACGCCGGGCTGGCTCTGGCAGGGCCCAGGTCGAGCGGCATCATCGCTGCGCTGACGGGAGCTTCTGCGCCGGCGCATATGGGCGTCGTGGCGGCGGTGATCGCGGGCGTGCCGGTATGGGTGCTGGCGGCAAGCTACAGCGGCGAGCGCGCCTTCGAAATCCACGGTGAAGCGACCGCGATGGGCCCGGTGTGGGATGCACTTCTGGCGGCGGTCAAGGCGGCGGGCGGTTCGACCTACGGCCTTGATGCGATGGACTTGCTGCGCATTGAAAAGGGCCACGTCGTGATCGGGGCCGAGGCCGACGGGCGGCGCGGGCCGTACGATCTGGGGCTGCACAAGATGCTCAACCCCGCAGGCGGCTTTGTTGGCGCGGCGGGGCTTACCCGACCTGCCTTGACCGCGGCGGGGAGGCACCGTCTGGTCGGCGTGGAAGCCATCGATGGCGCGCCCATTGCCGAAGGCGCGATGCTGGTTGCGCGCGAAGGGGCCAAAGTCGAAGGCCACGTCACCGCTGCCGGGCGCCATGTTCTGGGTGAGGGTGGCATTGCACTCGCCCTGCTGGCCGATGGTCCTGACCGGCTGGGTGCCGAGTTCCTCGCCACCTCGCCCACGCGCGGAATGCACACGCGGGTGCGGGTGGTTTCGCCGCACTTCTATGATCCGGCGGGGGAACGCTATCGTGACTGACGTTGCCATCACCACCCTGCCGCCAGCGCCCTTGCATGCGTTCGAGATCTGGAGCGACCCGCACGGTGTAGCGGGACGATTTGCGGCCGCGTTCGGCGCCGATCTTCCCGCGCTGGGCACGTCGGTTCAGGCAGGCGGGTTAACCCTGATCCGCTATGAACCGACCGTCTGGCTGGTGGAGGGCGATGCCTCGACTCTGGCAGCGGTACTGGGCGACGACGGCGCATTGACCGCAATCGGAGGGGGCCTTGTCCGCGTACGCCTGTCCGGTTCCGGCTGGCGTGAATTGCTCAGCTACGGCGGCCAGTTCGATGCCTTTGCGCCGACATTCGCACCGGGCAGCAGCGCGGCCACGGTGATCGACCATGTCGGCGTGCGGCTATGGGTGGAAAATGCGGATTCCTGCGTTGCCTATGTCCCCGCCAGCTTCGGCGCGGCGCTGGTGCACTTCTGGCACGAGATGGCGGCGCTGGTGCGGGCCTAGGCGGCCACCACTACCACTCGCGCTTCGATCCCGCGCGTCGGCAGGCCCCGTTCACGCACCCGCAGCGCCACTGTCGCGCCCAGCGACACGACGCTGAGCGAGGCGAACATCACCAGCATCGCGTCATAGCCCTGCGGGTTGGCGGGGCCGGCGTGGAACCAGTCGTTGAGCCAGCCTGCGGCGTAGTTCGAGCAGGCAAGGCCAAGGCTTTGCAGCATGTTGATGATACCGAACGCGGTGCCACAGCGGTGCCGCTCGACCAGCATCGCGGTCGAGGGCCAGATGACGGCGGGGATCACCGAAAAGCTGAAGCCCATCAACGCGGTCGAAACCCACAGCGGCCAGTCGGTGAAGGCGAGCACGGTGAATGTCAGCGGCATCAGCGCAGCCCCCACCACCAGCAACGTCGCGCGATGGCCCACGCGGTCGGCGATCAGGCCGAATACGGGCGTGGCAAAGATGGCGGCGGCGAATACCCACGAATTGGCGATGCCCGCTTGCGCCAGCGTGATGCCCTTCACGTCCTGAAAATACTGGATCGAGAACGTTGAGCGGAACGGGAAGAACACGCTGGCAAACAGCACGTTGAGCCACAGAATGTACCAGAACGAGCGCGAAAAGCCGGTCAGTTCGCGCCAGTGGAACCGTTCGGACGGCTGCCCGACATCGCGCAAGTGCGGCAACCGTTTGTCGATCAGCCAATAGAGCCCGGCGGTGATGATGCCCAGCGCGGTCAGGATCGCGGCGAGCCACAGTGGCGGCTGCCAGCCTCCGGCATAGAGCCCGGCTGCCCAACTGGTCGAAGTGTCTGCGGCGTAAGAACCGACCCGTGCGGTCGAAAAGAACAGCGCGACGGCCAGCGCCGCGCCGCCGTTGTGGAACCACTGCGCAAGCCCGACCAGCAACGCGATATACAGCGTTTCATGCCCCAGCCCGAACAGCAGGCGGCCCAGAATCATCAGTTCATAGGGTTGGCCCACGGCGGTCAGCACCGCACCGATGGCTGAAACGGTGGCCGCCAGCAGGGTCGCTTTGGCCGCGCCGATCCGGTCGATCAGCACCCCGCCGATGATCGCCAGCGCCACGTTGGGCATGCTGAACACCGCATTGAGCAGACCGATCTGGGTCTGGCTGAAGCCGCGCTGGGTGCGCAGCAGATCGGCGATCGGGGCGATGACGTCGAGGTTGTAGTAGCTGCCCATGATGGTCAGCGCCGACAGCAGCAGGATCAGGTACTTCCAGCGATTGTCGGCCATTACCGCGTCATCCCCCCGTTAGCTCTTGCCGTTGCCTTGCCGGTATCAATGCAGCCGTGCGCCTTGCCTGCGCAGTTCGGTCTGCACTGCCCCGAGATCGAGGTCGCGCGTACCCTTGCCGCTCTTGACCGCGATGGCCGCCGCCGTGCCCGCACCCTGACCCGACACCGCGCAACACGCCATGTTGCGCACTGCAGCGTGGCTGGTCTTGTCGCCGCCGATCACCCGGCCTGCGACCAGCAGGTTTTCGACGCCCTGCGGTAACAGCGACCGGTAGGGTACGTGGAAATAGCGCCCTGTCGTCGGCAGGATCAGGATGCCGTAGCCATCGATGAATTCGGGGAAAATGCCGATCGAATCGTCAAACCGCGCCTGATGGCGCACATCGTCGCTGGTGAGGTTATAGGCGGCATCGATCTTGCGCGTGTCACGAATGCCCAGGGTCATGCCAAAGTTGCGCAGCCGCGCGGTTTCGCATCCGGGCATGAATGCCTTGAGCGCGTCGATCGCCAGCATGGCGTTCTTCCGGCCCTCGATCTCACCCTTGGTCAGGTGATCGGGATTGGTGCCGTCATAGTTCAGGTGGACGAGGTTGAGGTAGGTCAGGTCGCCCTGATCGGTAACGGTGCCCCATGTCCCTGCCAGCGTGGTCAGCGTCGGCGGCAGGATGCCCGCCTCGACCGCCTTCTTGAACGGCTTGCGCAGGAACGGCGAGAACAGCTCGTCCTCTTTCCCGTCGGTTTCGATGTCCCATTCGCCATTGCCGCCCCAGTCGGCATATGTCTGCGGATCGGCCTTCACCGCCGCGATGAAGCGCTGCTTGTCCACGCCGCTCATCGAGAACATGACCGAGACAGACAGCATATCCTCAAGCGGGTGCATGATCGTGGGGCCGCCTGCGCGATGGACGATGTCGGCATCGCCGCTGCCATCGATCACCACTTTGGCGAGAATTGCCTCGCGCCCGGCCTTGCTTTCGGTAATCACGCCACGGATCGTGTTGCCCTCCATGATCGGAGCCACCACCATCCGGTGCAGCATAGGGATGATCCCGGCTTCCTCGACCAGTCGGTCGGCAACGTACTTGAAACCTTCGGCATCGAGCCCGTGGCTGACCGATTGCGATTCGGGCGCAGCCGCCCCCATGGCCACCGCGCGGTCCTCGAACTCTCGGCCGATGCCTTCGCTATCGATGGTTTGCGGGTGGCGATACCAGGCGAAACCTTCGACACCGACTTGCGTGATGTTGCCGCCAAAGCAGCCATAGCGCTCGATAAGCGTCGTCTTGACACCAGCGCGGGCTGACGCGAGCGCTGCGGCAAGGCCGCCGGGGCCGGAGCCGACCACGAGCACGTCTGTTTCATGGATCACGTCGATCCGGCGGGTGGGTTCTTCGATGAAACTGGTCATGTGGCCAATAGGGCGCGCATATTTGCCGCCGTCAATGACCGATTTGGCAATGTCATATTACGATGGGGCATGGGTCAGTATGGCACGGGCGGTCCCTTGGCCTGCGACCCGGATGCGCACGGACTTGCCAGCTTTTCGAGTTGTCGGCATGAATTGCCGCTTGCCGTTTCAGGGAGTTGAATAGTGGCTCAGCCCGGTATCCCGACGTTCGACCAACTGCGGATATTCCTGACCATCGTCGAGACGGGTAGCTTTGCCGCCGCCGGGCGCAAGCTCAACCGCGCGGTGTCGGTGATCAGCTACGGCATCGCCAATCTTGAAGCGCAACTGGGCGTCCTGCTGTTCGAGCGCGAAGGAACGCGGCGGCCACAATTGACGGTCGCGGGGCGCGCGTTGCTGGCGGACGCGCGCAGCATTGCCGCCGGGATCGATGGCCTGCGCGCCAAAGTCAAAGGGCTGCTTGGCGGGCTTGAAGCCGAAGTCGATCTCGCGGTCGACGTGATGCTGCCCGGTGAACGGCTGGGCCGCGTCCTGCGCGCCTTTGCGCTGGAGTTTCCCACCGTACAGTTGCGCCTGCATGTCGAGGCGCTGGGCGCAGTGACCGGCATGGTGCTCGAAGGGCGCGCCATCGTCGGCGTATCCGGCCCGCTGTTGCCCGGAGTCGACGGGCTGGAATCGGTGGCGGCGGGATCGACGCTGATGGTGCCGGTGGCATCGCCCGATCACCCGCTGGGCCAAATGGCGACGATCCCGCACGGTGCGGCGCGCGAGTTCCTGCAACTGGTGCTGTCCGACCGTTCGCGCTTCACCGAGGGGCGCGATTTCGCCGTGCTCAGCCCCAAGACCTGGCGGCTGGCGGACTTGTCGGCCAAGCACGCGCTGCTGCGCGAAGGGGTGGGCTGGGGCAACATGCCGCTGCCGATGGTCGCCGCCGATCTGGCCGCAGGCACGCTGGTGCGCCTGACGTTGCCCGACCACACCGGCGGACGCTATCGCCTGTCGGGCATCTGGCGGCGCGACACTCCGCCCGGCCCGGCCGGGCAATGGCTGCTCGACCAGTTCGTCATGCTGGGGCTCGATGAAATGGACGATGCGGTGCTGGCGGAGGTCTAAGGCCCCGGTCAGTGCGTCGCGCTGGCCTGCATCACCTGCCGTCCGTCTTCGGCAAAGGCTCCCAGTTCGACCGCACCGTCATCGCCGCGCCGCATGGCGAGGTGCAACGCGTCGCCGCAAACGGCCGGGGACAAGCCGCGAAAACTGAACGCGTGCAGCGCGTTGTCGCCAAACTCGCGCCGGGCAAGGTCAAGCAGCAGCGTAGCGGTCAGCGGACCGTGCACGACCAGCCCACGATAGCCTTCGACCCCGCTGGCATAAGGCAGATCGTAATGGATGCGGTGGCTGTTGAAGGTCAGCGCCGAATAGCGGAACAGCAGCGGCTCGGACGGGTTGATCGTGCGGACGACGGCCCAGGGCGCGGGGTCGAACCGGCCAGCGCCGGGCAGGGGCGGCACCGCTGCCGCACTGGAGGGCGCGGCATCGCGATAGACGATCGATTGCACCTCGCGCACAGCCAATGCGCCATCGGCCTGCGTCTCGTGCGCGACTTCGACGAAGACCAGTTGTCCGCTGCCGCCGTGCTTGGCCTTGATCGATTGCACGCGTGAGGTCCGCGCGATCGCGGCGCCCACCGGCAGGGGCGCAAGGAATTCCACGCTGCTGCCCGCCCACATCCGTCGGGGCAGGGGCACTGGCGGCAGGAAGCTGGCGGAACTGTCGTCGCGCAACGGGTGGCCGTCCTCGCCCAATCCGGCGGTCGGCGCATCGGGCAGGCCAAGGCACCAATGGAACCCTTGCGGCGCGGTACGATCGGCAGGCAGCGTCCGGTCGAGCGTGGCGCACCAGCGCGCCAGCAAGCCGGGATCAAGCCTGTCCGTACGGGTCTCGTTGCGTCCGATCCAGTCCGTCCAGTCGCTCATCGGCCCTTGCCCATCAGTTGCGCGCCGCGACCAGTCCGCGCGCGATCACTTGCGCCTGAATCTCCGCAGCGCCTTCGAAGATGTTGAGGATGCGCGCGTCGCACAGCACGCGGCTGATCTCATACTCCAATGCATAGCCGTTGCCGCCATGCACTTGCAGCGCGGCATCGGCATTGGCCCATGCGGTGCGAGCGGCGATCAGCTTGGCCATGCCCGCCTCGATGTCACAGCGCTTGCCGGTGTCCTTGGCGCGCGCGGCGGCATACGTCAGTTCGCGCGAGAGGACGAAATCGACAAGGCTCATCGCCAGTTTGTCGGCCACGCGCGGGAAGTTGACGATGGCTTTGCCGAACTGCTTGCGGCCCAATGCATAGTCGAGCGCCAGCTCCAGCGCGCGGCGGGCAACGCCGACGGCGCGCGCGGCGGTCTGGATGCGTGCACCTTCGAACGTGCGCATCAACTGCTTGAAGCCCTGACCCTGCTCGCCGCCGAGCAAAGCATCTTCGGGGGCGGTCATGGCGTCAAACTGCAGCGCATATTCGCGCATCCCGCGATAGCCGAGCACCTCGATCTCGCTGCCACTCATCCCATCGGCGGGGAAGGGAGTGGCTTCGGTGCCGCGCGGCTTGGGCACCAGCAGCATCGAGAGGCCGGCGTAGCCGCGCTCGTCGGGCAGGGTGCGGCACAGCAGCGTCATCAGGTCGGATCGGGCGGCATGGGTGATCCACGTCTTGGCCCCGTCGATCACCCATTGGTCGCCAACCAGCCGCGCGCGGGTTTGCAGCGAGCCGAGGTCCGATCCGGTATCCGGTTCGGTGAACACGGCGGTCGGCAGTACCTCGCCGCTGGCGATGCGCGGCAGCCAGTGCGCTTTTTGCTCAGCCGTGCCGCCCAGCACGATCAGTTCGCCCGCGATTTCCGACCGGGTGCCCAGCGAGCCTGCGCCGATCCACCCGCGCGACAGTTCCTCGGTGACCACGCACATCACCAGCTTGTCGAGCCCCAGCCCGCCAAACTCTTCGGGAATGCACACGCCGAAGGTGCCAAGGTCGGCCATCGCCTGCACCGTGGCGTCAGGGATCAGCGCATTGGCAAGGTGCCATTTGTGCGCGTGCGGCAGGATTTCGGCGTCGGTAAACTTGCGGAACTGGTCGCGGATGGTGTCGAGTTCGGCGTCATGGAAGCTTTCGCTGGGCCATTGCCCGGCGGCAAGAAGGGCGGCCAGTTCGGCGCGCGTGGCGGCATGATCAGCCTCGATCAGATCCGCTGTGGCAGCCGCCAAGACCTTTGCGGCCTCACCAAGACCCAGGTCGGCGGGGCGGAACAGTTCGTTCTGCCCCATCGGCAATCCGCCGCACAATTGCGCCAGCGTCTCGGCAAAGCCCAACCGCACAACCAGCGCGTCGACCGGGTTTGCGCTGCCGTTCAGTTCATGCCAGTCGGCCAGCGCTTCAAGCGCTGCCACGCTGGTCGCCACCCATGCAAAGCCATGCGCGGCGCGCTGTTCGTCATCGATGCGGCGGGCGGCAAGCCGGTCGGCAAGCGCGGCGCGCGCCGCGTCGCGATAGGTTTGCGCGGCCCCAAGAGCGGTGCGGTAGGTCACGGTCATGCCCTCTCGAACACCGCAGCGATGCCCTGGCCGCCGCCGATGCACATCGTTTCAAGGCCAAAGCGGCCATCGCGGCGCACCAGTTCGCGCGTCAGGTTGGCCAGAATGCGGCCTCCGGTGGCGCCGATCGGGTGGCCCAGCGAGATGCCCGAGCCGTTGACGTTGAGGATGTCATGGCGGCTGTCGTCGTCCGACCAGCCCCAGCCTTTCAGTACGGCGAGCACTTGCGGGGCGAACGCCTCATTCAGTTCGACCAGATCGATGTCACTCCAGCCCAGCCCGGTGCGTTTGAACAGGCGCTCCACCGCCGGGACCGGGCCGATACCCATCCGGCTGGGGTCGCATCCGGCCGCCGCCCACGAATGGAACCACGCGATCGGTTCAAGGCCCAATTCCTCAAGCCTGTCCTCGGCCACCACCAGACAGGCCGCCGCCGCGTCGTTCTGCTGGCTGGCGTTGCCTGCGGTGACCACGCCGCCTTCGATGGGCCGGAGCGCGCCCAGCGTTTCCAGCGTCGCGTCGGCGCGATAGCCTTCGTCGTGGTCGAACAGCACGGGTGCGCCTTTGCGCTGTGGCACCGGCACGGGGACGAGTTCGTCGGCGAACAGGCCATTGGCCCATGCGGCGGTAGCGCGTTGGTGCGAGCGCACGGCATAGGCATCGGCCTGTTCGCGCGTGATGCCATAGTCCTTGGCGAGGTTCTCCGCCGTCTCGATCATGCCGGTGATCACGCCGAAGCGCTCGACCGGCTGGCTCATCACCCGGCCGCGCGACAGGCGGTCATGGATGGTCAGGTTGCCCATCCGCACGCCCTTGCGCAGATCGGTGGTGTAGTGCTCGACATTCGACATCGATTCCACGCCGCCCGCCACGACAACATCGGCCGCCCCGGTCTGGACCATCATCGCCGCGTTGATCACCGCTTGCAGGCCAGAGCCACAGCGGCGGTCGACCTGATAGCCGGGAACTTCCAGCGGCAAACCGGCGGCGAGCCATGACCAGTGGCCGATGGCCGGCGCCTCGCCATTGCCATAGCCCTGGGCAAAGACGACGTCGTCGACGCGTTCGGGGTCGATCCCGCTGCGCTCGACCAGCGCCTTGAGGATCACCGCGCCAAGGTGGCCGGCGGTGATCGAGGACAGCGACCCGCCGAACTTGCCGACGGGGGTGCGAAGCGGGGCGACGATGGCGGCACGGCGCAAGATCATGAAGCGGTTCCTACAAGACCAGAGTCGATGAGGCGGGCGATCTCGCCCGATGAAAGCTTGAGCGTTTCGGCCAGCACTTGTTCGCTGTGCTGGCCGTTGCGCGGGGCAGGGGCGGGGGCACCGCGCGCAAGCCCCGGCAGTGTGGCGAACGATCCGGCGGCGGGATAGCTCGCGCCGCTGGGGTTGGCCGAAGTACCAAAGATCGGGTTCTCGGCCACCAGCGCCGGGTCGAGCGCGGCTTCGTGCATCGTGCGGTAGGCGGAATGGACAATCCCGCCCGCATCGAATGCCGCCGCCAGATCGGCATGCGCGCGCGCAGCGATGGCGGCCTCGAACAGCGGGAACAGCGCGTCGCGGTGGGTGTAGCGCAACCCATCGTCATGGCCGAACGATACCCCGCGCGCGGATTCGAGCGCAGCGATCGCCTCGCCCAGCCCGAGCGCGGCGATCAGGTTGGCCCACTGACGGTGGGTGACGACCACGATCATCGTGCGCACGCCGTCAGCGGTCACGAAATCACGCCCGAACAGTCCGAACACGGTGTTGCCAAGGCGTGGACGGTCGGCACCGGTGACCATGACTTCGGCCAGACTGCCCAGATTGGCGACGGTGCCGATGGCGACGTCGGATAGCGGCAAACGCACTTCGCCGCCTTGCCCGGTGGCATCGCGGTGGCGCAGCGCGGCCAGCAGCGCAAAGGCGGCATAAGCACCGGTCAGCAAGTCCCATGCGGGCAGGACGTGATTGACCGGCTCGGGCCCGGCGCCGGTCAGCAGCGGATAGCCGACCGCGTTGTTGACGGTATAGTCCAGCGCCGGGCTGCCATCGGCCCAGCCCATTACCCGCACGGTGATGAGGTCGGCGCGGCCCTTGCTCAGCACCTCGTGCGAGAGGAAGCCGCCAGCGGGAAAGTTGGTGACGAACTGGCCGGTCGCGCGCACCAGTGCCTGCAACAGTTCGCGGCCCTCGGGCTTGCCCAGATCGAGCGCGACCGACTTCTTGGCGCGGTTGAGGTTTTCCCAATAGAGCGAATCGTTGGCCTCGGTCACCGGCCAGCGGTGGAAATCGGGGCCCCCGCCGATCTGGTCGACGCGGATCACGTCGGCCCCCATCTGCGCCAGATAGAGCCCGGCTGTGGGGGAGGCGACGAACGACGACGCCTCGATCACCGACAGTCCGTTGAGCAGCGGATACACCGGCCTTAGCCCGCGATACCGGCGGCGAAGTTGCGCAGCATCTGCTTGGCGATGACCAGTTGCATGATCTGCGTGGTGCCTTCGTAGATGCGGTAGATGCGGCTGTCGCGGAAGAAGCGCTCTGCCTCGTACTCGGCAAGATAGCCCGCACCGCCGTGGATCTGCACGCAGCGATCGGCCACGCGGCCGCACATCTCGGAGGCGAACATCTTGAAGGCGGCTGCCTCCATCAGCACTTTCTGCCCGGCGTCGGCCTTGGCGATGGCATCGCGCATCATGCATTGCGCGGCATAGATCTCGGCCTGACTGTCCGCCAGCATGGCCTGGATCAACTGGAAGTTGGCGATCGGCTCGCCAAACGCCTTGCGCTCGTTGGCATAGCGCAGCGCAGTGTCGAGTGCGCGCTTGGCATAAGCGGTTGCCGCCGCGCCGACCGAAAGCCGTCCGTTGTCGAGGCTTTGCATGGCCACGGCAAAGCCTTGGCCCTCAACGCCGCCCAGCAGCGCTTCGCCGGGCACGTGCACGTCCTCAAGGATGATGTCGGCGATGTGGCTGCCGCCCTGGCCCATCTTCTTGTCGCTTTTGCCGACCGCGATGCCCGGCGTGTCCATCGGCACGATGAAGGCCGAGACGTGGGCGTTCTTGGGCAGCGCTTCCTTGTTGGTGCGCGCCATGATCAACGCCACTTTGGCAAAGGGCGCGTTGGTGATGTAGCGCTTGGTGCCGTTGAGGACATAGCCGTTGCCCGACCGGACCGCGCTGGTCTGAAGTCCGGCGGAATCCGAGCCCGAGCCCGGTTCGGTCAGTCCGAACGAGGCGATTTCCCCGGCGGCCAGACGCGGCAGCCATTCGGCCTTCTGCTCGGGCGTGCCGTTGTTCTTCACTGCCGAACAGACCATGCCGAGGTTGATCGAGGTGATCGAGCGATACGCGGGCAGGGCATAGCTGAGCGTGTGGATCGTCTCGATATACTGGGTGATGTTCATGCCCGCGCCGCCGTATTCCTCGGGCATGGTCAGGCCGAACAGCCCCATCTCGCGCATTTCGCGCAGGATATCGTCAGGGATCTTGTCCTCGGCGATGACTTGCGCTTCGGCCGGGATCAGCCGCTCGCGGACATAGCGCTCAAGCTGTTCGTGAAATTGCGCAAAGACTTCGGGGTCCATACCGGGGTTTGGGCCGGGGTTTGTCGTGCTCATTGCTGCAACCTTTCCTCAGACCGGATCATAGGGGAAAACGTGGGCCGAAACCTCGTCGGCGCGCGCAAAGGCGGGTTTGAAGGCGGGCACCAGCTCGTCGGCGATCGCCTGCGCGCTCCAGCCTTCGAGCTTGACCATCGAGCGGATCGGGCGCGGCTTGTTGAACAGCATGATCTCGTTCTTGCGCACGCCGAAGATCTGGTTGTTGACCTCGTGCGCCGCGTCGCTCGCCAGAAAGGCCACCAATGGCGCGATCTTGTCGGCGCTCATCGTCTGCAAACGTTCGACGCGGCGCTTCTGTTCGGGGGTGTCGGCGGGGATCGATGCGGTCATCCGGCTCCATGCGAACGGCGCGATGCAGTTGGAACGGACGCCCCAGCGCGCCATGTCGAGCGCGATCGACTGCGACAAGGCGACCAGCCCCAGCTTGGCTGCCGAATAGTTGGCCTGGCCGATGTTGCCGATCAGCCCGCTGGTCGAAGTGAAGTGAATGAAACTGCCCGAGCCTTGCTCGCGAAAATAGGGCGTGGCCGCCTTGCTGACGTTGAACGGGCCGGTCAGGTTCACGTCGATGACGCTGGTCCAGTCCTGATGGCTCATCTTGTGCCAGATCGTGTCGCGCAGGATGCCGGCGTTGTTCACGACGGCGTCGATCCGGCCGAACTGGCGCACCGCGTCCTCGATGATGCTGGCCGCGCCCACAGGATCGGCGACACTGGCCAGATTGGCCCAAGCCCGCCCACCGCTCGCAATGATGTCGGCCACGGTTGCAGCGGCAGGACCGGTGTCCCCGCCGTCGCCACCTTGCGCCACGCCGGGGTCGTTGACCACAACCGCGGCGCCTTCGCGCGCGCAGAGCAGCGCCACTTCGCGACCGATGCCTCGCCCCGCGCCGGTGATCGCCACTACTTTGCCTTCAAGGATGCCCGCCACCCGCTTCTCCCTTGGGTTCTGTTCGTTGCGAATCCGGTTCTCCGGACTACTTTAAGCGATCGGCTAAAGTCCGCCATGCTCTAACCGTCGTGCTCCAGAAATTCAATATTGAGAATTGCTTTTCGGAATGGCGAAAAATAGGAAGGGCTGATGCAGCCTGCCGCTCCGCTCAATCCTGTCTCATCGGTTCGCTCTGTGGCGCAGGCGTTCGCCATCTTGCGCGCGCTGGCCATGGGTGAGGCGTTGACCCTATCGGAGATCGGCCGCGCCACCGGCATCAGTCCGTCGAGCGTCCACGGCCTGCTCGGCACGCTGCAGGCCGAAGGTGCGCTGCTGCGCGCAGGTGGACGCCGTTATGCCCTTGCGCCGGGCTGGGCGGCGCTTCGCGCGCTTGAAGCACAAGGCCCGGCGCGGGTCATCGCTCGCGCCCGCCCCCTGCTGACGCGGCTTGCG
The DNA here is from genome assembly GCF_020404405.1 of Novosphingobium sp. FKTRR1. Classification (GTDB taxonomy): domain Bacteria; phylum Pseudomonadota; class Alphaproteobacteria; order Sphingomonadales; family Sphingomonadaceae; genus Novosphingobium. Next base: position 136,682 of record NZ_JAIZDA010000007.1, read on the forward strand.
CAAGTGCATGATGCAGCGGTCGGCCTGTGGCAGCGCACTGCACAAGACCGGCTGGTGCTGGTGGCGCTGGGGGAAAGCGACGCCGCCACGCGCATCCATATGGTCGAAGGCCAGCGCCAGCCGATCGCGGGCGGCTCGATCGGCCGTGCGTTAGCCGCGCGTGAAGGGTTGCAAGGCGATGAACTTGCTCGCCGTTTTGCCGCTGCGCGGTGGCATCGTCCGCTCGATCTGGAAACCTGGTGCGGGCAAGTGGCGCAGGCAGCGAAGCAGGGCTTCGGTCTGGATGACGGTTATGCCCATCCCGGCATCTGCTCGATCGGAGTGGCGGTCGAAGGCGATCCCCAGTCACGGTTCTGCCTGACCGCATCGTTCTTCGCCAGAGTGCGCGATGCGGCGCAAATCGACGAAGTGGGCGCTTCGCTGGTCAGGACCGCAGGGGATCGCATGTTCCACTTGGCCTTCAACACGCCCGCCAACCAGTAAATCTACCTACTTAATTTTCGGCGGTATGTTAGCAGCCCAAGGCCATCATCGGTGCAGCAGCACTTATGGATGGCTCATGTTACGCAGAGTGCACATAACCGAAATCGAATTGGGGATGTTCATCCACAAGATGGAAGGGAGCTGGTTCAAGCACCCCTTCTGGAACCGGAGATTCCTGCTCACCAACCCGGCGCATCTTGAACTGTTACTGGCGAGCGATATCGAAACCGTGATCATCGATACCGATCAGGGCCTCGATACACGTCGCCTGTCCGAACGGGCGGAAGTTGGAGTACAAACGCAGACGCAAACGCAAATGCAAACAGGCGCTGCACCTGTTGCGGCCGTCGTGCCGCCTCCCCGGACCGTCTCACGCTACCAGCCAAAGCCACCGGTCCGCACGCTCCTTCGCCCTTCCGAGCGACAGCCCGGTGCGGTTCCGCCTGCAACGATCGTGCAGGTTCGCGAGTTCGGCCGCGCCCGCAAGGTCATCGGTGAGGCGAACAAGGTGATCAGCCAGGTGTTCGTTCAGGCGCGGCTGGGCAAGGCGCTCAACGTTGCCGACATCAGCAACGTGGTGGACGAGGTTTATGCCTCGGTGCAGCGGAATCTTTATGCCTTCAATGGCTTGCTGCGTTGCCAGCAGGACAGCGAGTACGTCTATCGCCACTCGCTTTCGGTCAGCGCACTGATGGTGGCGCTGGCTCGCCAGCTCAAGCTGGGGCCGGTGCAGATGCGCGAAGCGGGCATGGCTGGCCTGCTGATGGACGTCGGCGTCGGGCAGATGGAGGTCGATCTGGGCGCAATCGGCGGCGACTACCGGCACCTTGCCCCCAGTTTGGTGCAAAGCCACGTGCTGTTGGGCCATGCCTTCCTCAAGGCCGCCGGGGATATCCCGCCCAGCGTCGTCGATACCTGCCTGCGCCATCACGAACGGCTTGACGGCACCGGCTATCCCTATGGACTGGGTGCCGAAGCGATCGAGTTGCTGCCACGCATGGGCATGGTCTGCGATCTTTACGACAATCTGGTCACCGGCGGCGACAACCGGGTCGGCCTCGACCCCGCCGTGGCGCTGCGCCACTTGGCCGAGATGGGTGACGCGATCGATCAGGAAGTGTTGCGCGCGCTGGTCACTACACTGGGGGTCTATCCGATCGGCGCTTTCGTCGAGCTGGCCTCGGGCCGTCTGGCGATGGTGGTAGCCGAGGACGACGGCGACACCGCGCTGCCAGTGGTGCGCGCGTTCTGGTCGCTTGCGCAAGGGCGGTCGATCAAGGCAGAAAGCATCGCATTGTCGCAGTGTTTTGGCGCGGACAGCATCGTCGGCGCTGCTGACCTTGAAGGGTTGGACCTGCCGCCGCTCGGCCAGTTGCGTCAGCGGCTGATCGAAGCGACCCGCCGCGAACTGGCGGTATGAACCGCGTAGGCGGCGCGCCACGCATGGAACCGAAAAAAAAGGGCCGCTGGATAAACCGGCGGCCCTTGGAAAGTTTGGGAGAGGATGCCTGAAAGGCGCTTTCCCTATGCGTAAATTCCCGTAGCGCGGCAATTGCGAAGGAAGCGCCAGCACTTGCATTTATTGCAATGCATAGCTTTCGCGTTCCGCCCCGGTCAGCGCCGGGACTACCGATTTGCCATTGTTTGCTGATAATTCAGATGCTTCCACCACGGCTGTCGTTGCCAGTGCCTCTATCGGGCGGATCGGACCTATGCCGCCGTGAGCAAGCGATTGTACCAAAGTATGGTAAAAAAGGGATTGATCACCCCGCGTTGCAGCAATCGCATGCGTCCCTTCGGGCGTGTGGAGCACGGCAGGATCGGCATCCAGCCCCCATGCCGCGTCGCGTGGGGTAAGTCCCTCCAGCAATTGTGCTTCCTGCCGGTCGGGCAGGGTCTTGATCAGGCTGCCAGCCGTGCCGTGGACGATAAACCGCGGGCTGCCGCCCGCCACCAGCATTCCGGCGTGCAGAATGCAGCGCAACTGCGGATATTCCAGCACGACATGCGCCCAGTCGGTTGCCGCGCTGCCGGGGCGCTGGCGCGCGAACGAGGCGGTGACGCGGTCGGGCAGGCCGAACACGTGCAGCGCCTGATCGACCAGATGCGGCCCCAGATCCTGCCACACGCCGCTGCCGGGTCCGGCATTCTCGCGCCAGCGGTCGCGCACGTGCGGACGGAAGCGGTCGAAGTGCGATTCGAAATGCGCCACCGTGCCCAACAAGCCATCGTCGATGGCCTGCCGCACGGTCAGGAAGTCGCTGTCCCAGCGGCGGTTGTGGAACACCCACAGCGGCACGTTCGCCGCTTTGGCCAGCGCTACCAGTTCGCGCGCCTCTGCCAGATCGAGCGCCATCGGTTTGTCGACGACTACCGCTTTCCCCGCCGCGATCGCGGCGCGGGCCAGCGGTGCGTGGCTGGGATTCGGGGTGGCGATGACGACAAGGTCGATATCGGCGCGCGCTATGGCGGCCAGCGGATCAGGCTCGACCACCACGCCTGCCAGCACGGCATGGACCTTGGCAGCGTCGCTCGATGCGACGACTGCCAGTTCGAGGCCGTGGGTGGCGTTGATCAATGGTGCATGAAACGTCTTTCCGGCATAGCCGAAGCCGATCAACGCGGCGCGAATGGTCATGATGCGTCGACCTGTGCCGCAGAGTGGCCGGTGGCGGCCGCTGCGCCGACCAGTTCCAGCGCCAGCGCTTCGGCCAGCTTGATGCCATCGACCGCCGCCGACAGGATGCCCCCGGCATAGCCCGCACCTTCGCCGCCGGGGTACAATCCGCGCGTGTTCAGGCTTTGCAAGTCCTTGCCCCGCGTGATCCGCACGGGCGACGATGTGCGCGTTTCGACGCCGGTCAGGATCGCGTCGGGGTGATCGTATCCCGGCAATTGCCGACCGAACACGGGCAGTGCATCGCGCAGCGACGCCATCACATAGTCGGGCAGGCATTGCGCCAGATCGGTCAGATGGACGCCCGGTTGGTACGACGGCACCACCGCGCCGAATTCGCCCGACGATGCGCGGTTGGCCAGCACGTCGGCAACCTTTTGCCCCGGCGCCTGATAGGTGCTGCCACCCGCAGTGAACGCCAGCGATTCCCATTTGCGCTGGAACGCAACCCCCGCCAGCGGCCCGCCGGGATAGTCGCGTTCCGGGTTGATATCGACCACAAGTCCGGAATTGGCGTTGAACTCGGCGCGCGAATACTGGCTCATGCCGTTGGTGACGACGCGGCCTTCCTCGCTGGTGGCGGCAACCACGCGCCCACCCGGACACATGCAGAAGCTGTAGACGCTGCGTCCTGTGGTGTGGCTCTGGTGTGACAGCGCGTAAGCCGCCGGCCCCAGCAGCGGGTTGCCGGCAAACTGACCATAGCGCGCACGGTCGATCCAGCCTTGCGGGTGTTCGATCCGCACCCCGATGGCAAAGGGCTTGGCCTCGACATGCACTCCCCGGTCATGCAGCACCTGAAAGGTGTCGCGCGCCGAATGGCCGACCGCAAGGATAACGTGGCGTGCGGGCAGGAATGTGCCGTCCGACAAGTGCAGGCCCTGCAATTGTTGGCTGCCATCGGGTTTACGGGCGATCTCGAAGTCATCGACGCGCGTCTGGAAACGGTATTCGCCGCCCAGCGCCTCGATCGTCTCGCGCATGCTCATCACCATGGTGACAAGGCGGAACGTGCCGATGTGGGGGTGGGCTTCGGTCAGGATATCGTCCGGGGCGCCCGCCTTGACGAATTCGACCAGCACCTTGCGCCCCAGATGGCGCGGATCCTTGATCCGGCTGTAAAGCTTGCCGTCCGAAAACGTGCCCGCACCGCCTTCGCCGAACTGCACGTTGCTTTCGGGCGTCAGCACCGACTTGCGCCACAGCGCCCAAGTGTCCTTCGTGCGTTCGCGCACCGCCTTGCCGCGCTCGATGATGATGGGTTTCAGCCCCATTTGCGCCAGGATCAGTGCGGCGAGCAGCCCGCACGGCCCCGCGCCGATCACCACCGGACGCGGACCCTGCCAGCCTTGCGGGGCCACCACCGGAAAACGATAGGCGGTGTCGGGCGTGGGGCGCACCTGCGGATCACCGGCGTGGCGAGCCAGCACGGCGGCCTCATCGGCAACGGTGGCGTCGATCGCATAGACCAGCTTGATCGCCGACTTCTTGCGCGCGTCGTTGCCGCGCCGGGCCACGGCATAGCGGAGCAGGTCGGCGGGGGAGATTTGCAGCCGTTCGCACAGTGCGGCGTCAAGATCGTGGGGCCCGTGGTCGAGTGGCAGCTTGATTTCGGTTACGCGAAGCATGGCTGCTCCCTACTCCGTCAAGCGGCCAAGGGAAAGCGGGGGAAGCGGGAACTCAGCCCAGCCGTCCGTCGACGATCGCGTCGCTGATCGCGGGATGGAGCGGTTCGAAGAAGTTGCACCCGGCTTCGGTGCCAAGATTGGTGGATTTGACCCAGACCACCTTCACCCGGCGCGGCGGTAAACCGGGCAAGGTCACCCACAGTATCTCGCCGACTTCAAGCGCTTCCTTGGCCCGCAGGCGCAGACCATGGCACGACAGATCGAGCGTGGTGGCATCGACCCGCTGCACGGTCCGGCGATAGAGAATGCGCGCAACCAGTTCGCCGCGCACCGAACGGCGCACTTCTTCGGGTTTGAACGCTTCGTAGGGGGCCGTCATGCTGCCATTCCCTGCCGCGGCACACCGCCGCCGACTTTGCATGCGGTCATGAAGGTTACGAAACCCTTAAGCCTGCGGGCCAATCGGCATTTGACTTCGGCGCGGGCGCTGCGAACATGAAGGCGGAGGTACCTGTCACCATGCATCGTCGTTCGTTGGTCGCCGCAATTCTGGCGGCATCCTGTCTGGTTTGCGCCCCGGTCATGGCGCGCCATGCGGCCTTCAAGCCCCTTCCCGGACCTGTCGTTCCCAAGGTGGACCCGGTGGCGGCAAGACTGCACGCAAGTCTGCTGACGCTCGATACCCATCTCGATGCCCCGGCCTCGCTTGCCTTTCCGGGCTGGTCGATCGCGGTGGCGCACGATGTCCGCGCCGATTTCACCCAAGTCGACCTGCCGCGGATGAAGGCGGGCAACCTGTCGGGCGGGTTCTGGGCGATCTACACGCCGCAAGGGCCGCTTGATCCTGTCTCGACCCGCGCCGCGCGGGACTATGCCGTCAACCGCGCCGTGCAGATTCACGAGATGGTCGCCGCCAACGCGGGTGCCTTCGCCTTTGCCGACAAAGCCGCCGACGCCGCCCGCATCGTGGGGGCGGGCAAGCGGGTGGTGTTCGTCTCGATCGAGAACGCATGGCCTTTGGGCGACGATCCCACCTTGTTGCAGGTGTTCTACAAACTGGGCGTGCGGTTGAGCGGCTTTGCCCATTTCCGCACCAACCAGTTTGCCGACAGTGCGACCGATGCCGCCAAGTGGGGTGGCCTCAGCCCTGCGGGCATCGCTTTGCTGGCTGAAATGAACCGGCTGGGCGTGGTTCCCGATCTGTCGCACAGTTCGGACAAGGCGCTGGACGATGCGCTGCGCCTGTCGAAAACGCCGCTCGTGCTGTCGCATTCGGGGTGCCGTGCGATCTTCGACCATCCGCGCAACATCGATGACGCACATCTGCGCGCGCTGGCCGCGCAAGGCGGGGTCATCCAGATCAACTCGGTCTATGTGAAGGCCGAAAAACACGACGCCGCGCGCGATGCCGCGATGAAGGCGTTGGGCGAACGCTTCCCCGAACATGCCAGCCTGACCCCGGCCCAATACGCGCAAGCCCTGAAAGAGCGGCGCGAGATCAACCGCCTTCACCCCGAACAGGGCCGCGCGACGTTCGAGGATGTCATCGCCAACTTGCTCCACGCGCTCAAAGTGGCGGGCGTCGACCATGTCGGCATCGGGCTGGACTGGGACGGCGGCGGCGGGGCCGAAGGGCTTGAGGATATCCGCTATCTGCCGCGCATCACCGAGGCTCTGCGCAAGGCGGGCTATTCCGACGCCGACATCGCCAAGATCTGGTCGGGCAACGTGCTGCGTGTACTCAAGGCGGCCGAGGACGAAAGCGCCAGAGAAGCGGCTGGCAAAGCGTAAAGGAGCGCGCGCTTGAAGATCTGGTTCGATGGCGGGTGCCGCCCGAACCCCGGCCCGATCGAGACGGCGGTGGTGGCGGGCGGGCGGACCCATTACCGGGCCGATCACGGGCAGGGCGACAACAGCGACGCTGAATGGCTGGCGCTGATCGTCGCGCTTGAACTGGCGCACGATCTTGGTGTCACCGATGTGGTCGCCATCGGCGATTCCACGCTGGTGGTGGCGCAGGCAAGCGGCACGGCCAGGCGCATCGCACCACGCTTTGCGCCCTATCTGGCCCGCTTTCACGCCTTGTCCGCCGGGTTCGCCAAAGTCCGGCTCAGACAGGTGCGCCGTGGGCAGAACCTTGCCGGAATTGCGCTCGATGCGCGCCACAACGACCATTTACCGCCGTCCTGAAGTCAGGTTTCGTGGCTCACCAGCATGGCGGCGATATCCTGGGCGGGGCGCCCGGTATAGTCGCGCGCGATCTCGCTGATCAGGCGATGGTGCGTTGCAGGGGCCAGCAGCGGGCGAATGATGCCCAGCACACGCGGCGCGGCTACGAGGATCAGCGCATGCTTGCCATCTGCCGCCAGTCGGTCGAGTTGCGCTGCGGCACGGCGGGCGAAGCGGTCCTCATCCTGCTGGTGAAAGTCGGTGCTGTCATAAGCGCTGCGGCTGGTTCCGCTGCTTTCAAACGCGCGTCCGGGGTGGTCCGTGCCCTGTTCCGCCGTTCCCGGCGAAGGCGCATCGGCGCTTTCGATCAGGTCGAGCTGCGGCGCAAGCGCGGCACCGCTATTGCGGAACAACGCTGATCTGGCGCCATCGACGACCAGAATCAGCGTGCCATTGGGGACGATCATCGTGTTTTCTCCTGCGCTTTCCCGCTCCGGGAAGGCGCTCTAGTCGCGGGGTAGGGCCGCTTGCGCCATGCGTGCGAGTTCGGGCAGCGACTTGGCCCCCATCCGCTGCATGATGGCGGCGCGGTGGTTTTCGACGGTGCGCTGGCTGATGCCGAGGTCTGCGGCAATGTTCTTGCTGGGATGCCCGGCGAGCACCATGTCCATTACCTCGCGCTGCCGGGTGGTGAGCGAGGCGACATGGGCGGCGGCCTGTTCATGGGCGGCATCGCCCAGCCGTATGTCGTGCGACTGGTCGATCGCCCGCGCGATGCTGGCGAGCAGTTCCACCCGCCCCACCGGCTTTTCGATGAAATCGCAGGCGCCGTTACGCATTGCCGTAACCGCAAGGCCGACATCGCTGCTGCCGGTGATCAGGATGACCGGCAGATGGTCGCCGCGTGCCCGTAACGTGTCGAGCAGCGCAACGCCGCTCATCCCCGGCAGATAGGCATCGACCAGCAGGCAACCTGCGTCGCCGGGACGATAGCTGTCGAGAAAGGCTTCTGCCGACGGGTAATCCAGCACCAGTCGGCCATCGCTTTCCAGCACATCGCGCACGCTGGTGCGGATTTCGGGATCGTCATCGACGACATGGGTGACCGGGCCCGATGGCTCCGCGCCAGACCCTTTGCCCCTGGTTGCATCGGTTGGCGGGGCGGGCGCCGCGCTTGCGATCGGTGCTGGTTCGGCAAGTGGGGCGAACCGCGGGCAGATCCGCTCGATGGCGGCGGCCAGTTCGCGCGGCTTGACCGGCTTGCTCAGTTGCACGCAATCGTGGGCGGCGATCGCGGCCAGCGTAGCGGCGGAGATGTCGCCGGTCAGGATAATGGCAGGCAGGCGCTGCGGCAGGCGGGCGCGCAACTGCGTCAACAAGTCGAGCCCGTTCTCGCCGCCGGGCAGGTTATAGTCGGTCAACAGCACTTCGGGCTGGATCGCACCACCCGAAATCAGCTTCAGCGCGGCTGCGGCATCGGGCGCGGTACGGACGATATGGCCATCGCTCTTGAGCAATTGCTCCAACAGATCGAGCACGTCGGCATCGTCCTCGACTACCACGATCTTGCAGCGGTGATGCGCCGTGGCAGCGGACAGGCCGGTGCCGCGTTCATCTGTCGCTGCAGTTGGCAAGGCGCTACGCTGGCCGCCTGCATTATCGGTTTCGCCCTTGCGCCGGACGCCGCCGACCGTGACGGAGAAGGTCGAACCCTTGCCCGGCACCGAGTGGACATCGACATCATGGCCGAGCAGGTGGCCCAGACGCTGCACGATCGACAGCCCCAGTCCCAGTCCCCGGCGGTGATCGCGCGCGGCATTGTCGATCTGATGGAACTCTTCAAAGATCGCATGCAGTTCGGCTTCGTCGATGCCGATCCCGGTGTCCCACACCTCGATTCGCACCATGTCGCCACGGCGCCGACAACCCAGAAGGATCTTGCCGCGGCGGGTGTACTTGATCGCGTTGCCCAGCAGATTGCGGATCATCTGTTCCAGCAACCGCGGATCGCTGCGCACGATGGCCGCGCAAGGCAGGATCTGCAGCGACAGGCTGCGCGATTGGGCCAGATAGGTGAACTCGTCGCGAAGTCGGTCGAACACATCCGCGATAGCGAAATCCACAGGTCGGGCATCGACCACACCGGCCTCGATCTGGTTGATGTCGAGCAAGGCGTTGAGCATCCCCGACATCGCGCCCAGCGTCTGTTCGAAACGGCCGAGCAGCTTGCGCGGCCGCTCGCCCTCGACCGATTGCGCCAGCAATTCCTGCAGCAGGGTCAGCGATTGCAGCGGCTGGCGCAAGTCATGGCTGGCGGCCGCAAGGAAGCGCGACTTGGCCAGATTGGCGCGCTCGGCCTCCTGCTTGGCGGCCTCCAGCGCCTTGGCAATGATCTTGCGATCGGTCACGTCGGCAAAGGTTATGACGACACCTTCGGTGCGGTTGTCATGCGCCCGGTAAGGGAAGATGCGGCGCAGGAACCAGGCATCCTCCGGCGTACTGATCTCGCGTTCGATCGAGGTTTCATCGGTCAGCACCTGACGGGCATCGGCGAGCAGATCAGGGTCGGTCGCGATCGGCCTGAGGTCGGCCAACGGACGGCCAACGTCACCGGCGATGATGCTGAACAGTGATTTGATTGCGGGGGTATAGAACCGGATCTTCAGATCCATGTCGAGGAACAGCGTGCCGACATTGGTGCTGTAAAGCACGTTCTGCAAATCGTCGGAGGTAAGGCGCTGGCGCTCAAGCGTTTCCTGCAACTGGCTGTTGAGGGCGGTCAGTTCCTCGTTGAGCGATTGCAGTTCCTCTTTCGAGGTGAGCAGCTCCTCGTTGGTCGACTGGAACTCCTCGTTGACCGACAACGCCTCGTCGTTGATCGCCTTTTGCTCTTGCGTCGATGTTTCGAGATGCTCGATCGCGGTCTGCAATTCGGACTGCGCGGCCTCAAGTTCATGTTCGAGCTCGGTGACGCGCGCGGCATCGGTGCGCCCCGATGGCCGTGCCGCTTGCACCTTGCCTTCGGTTTCCTCGACAAAGCAGATGAGCAGCAGGTCTTCATGATCGCCGGTAAGCGCCTGAACATCGATGCTGAAACGGGTTGTCACGCCCTTGTGCGTCAGGCGGGTGCGACCGCCATCGATGCGCGGGCTGGCTTTGGTCACGCCGTCGATGGCCCGGCGCAGTCGGCTGCGCAGCGCCGGTGTCGCCATCCCCAGAAGATCAAGCGTGGTATAGCCCGGAGCCATGCGCAGATAACGCTCGACCGGGCCCAACGCATAGACGCATTGGCGCTTGGCGTTGATCAGCACCGCCGCAGGCGCGTGGCTGGCGAGCACGGCGCGGCGGCAGATGTCCGCCAGTGTGGCTTGCCGTGCAGCCGTGGGCGCCTGCTCGCCATTGCCGAGGCGGGGCAGTGTGTCGCCAAAGCTCAACGGAAAGCCTGCCTCGCCAATCCGGCTGCGCGCGATGTGGCGATAGATGCGTTCGGACTTGGCGATGACCGAAAAGCGGTCGGTGGCGCTGCCCACGGTTTCGGACGAGCCGAGCACCAGCACGCCGCCTTCACGCAGGGCGAAATGGAACAGCGCGATGACCCGGGCTTGCGCCTGTGGGTTGAGGTAGATCAGCAGGTTGCGGCAGGAAACCAGATCGATCCGTGAAAAGGGCGGATCGCTCATCACATCCTGCACAGTGAATACCACGTCACCGCGCAATCCGGGGCTTACCCGGTAGCCGGTTTCATCCCGGATGAAATCGCGCGCCAGCCTTGCCGGGCTGATAGATCCTGCGGTTTCGAACGGATAGAACCCTTCGCGCGCGCTGGCGATGGCATCCGGGTCGACGTCTGATGCGAACACCTGCAGCTTGACCGCGCGGCCCGAGGCGGCGATCACCTCGCGGCAGACGATGGCGAGCGAATAGGCTTCCTCGCCCGTGCTGCACCCTGCCACCCAGACGCGCAACGGCTGCTCTGCTGGCAGTGCGCTTATCATCTCGGGAATGACCGTTGCGGCCAACTTGTCGAAGACGGCTTGATCGCGAAAGAAGCTGGTGACGTTGATCAGCAGGTCGCGGGCAAGCTGCTCGCGTTCCGCGCTGTCCTGCTTCAGCTTGTCGAGATAGCCGCCAAGATCGCCCCTCGGCAGCGCGAGCAGGCCGATGCGGCGATCGATCCGGCGCTGGAGCGTACCCGGCTTGTACTGACGGAAATCGTGCGCTGTCTTGTCGTTGAGCAGGGCGATGATCGCTTCAAGATCAGCCGGCTCGGGCGCAACTTCGGGCGTATCCTCGGGGGCGGCTTCGGCAGCCGCTTCGGGGGTGCTGGCCGCATGTGGATCTACCGCCGAAGGCGTTTCCAGCCTGACCAATGCGGCAAGCGCTTGCGGGATGGCCTGAAGGCGCAGGATGTGGTCGACAAGGCCGGTGGCGATTGCGCTTCGCGGCATGCCGTCATATTCGGCTTCGTCCGGGTCTTGGGCAACGACATGGCCACCCGCCTCTTTCAGCGCGGCAAGGCCGCCCGAGCCATCGGCGCCCGTGCCCGACAGGACGATGGCGATGGTCTGCGCAGCGCTTCCCCCAGACGCCAGCGATGCGAGCAGGTAATCGAACGGCAGCCGCGCGCCGCGCTTGGTCTGCGGCGGGGAAAGGTGGATCGCGCCGTTGCGGACCGACATATAGCGACCGGGCGGAATGACATGGACCTGATCGGGCGCAAGCAGGCTGCCGTCGCTTGCTTCCATCACCTTCATCGCGGTGTGGGTGCCAAGCAATCCGGCCATCAGGCTGGGGTGGGCAGGATCAAGATGCTCAACCAGGATGAAGGCCATGCCCGTGGTTGCAGGCATAGCGTCGAGCAATGTCGAGGCCGCTTCAAGCCCTCCGGCAGAGGCGCCGATTGCGACGATCGGCATCGCAACGCTCGATGGTTTCGCGGTGTTGGCATCCGGAATCGGTGGCGGCGGTTGGGGCAGGATCGATTGGGATGGATTGGGTGTCGATCCAGAAACAGGATCGGGCTGGCCAAGTATCGGCGGCGGGCCGCGCGCCAGAACGTCGGTTCCTTTGCCGGGCTGTGCGGCTGCCGAGTCGTTCTGTTCATCTGCCATCTGCGCGCGGTAGCACCCCAAGTCGGCATACCTCCTACGGATAGTGGACCAAGCGACAGATATTTCGGCCAGAATCAGGCTTTGAGTACAATCCGAGGCTTCGTTTGCGGCCGTTTGCGGACCATGCCAGCATCGGCCATGCAAGGCGTGCGAGGAACAAGACTGGATGACCCAAGGGTTGAAGATCGTGATTGTCGAGGATGATGCCCTGATCGCCATGGATCTGGCCGATCTGTTGATCGGAATGGGCCACGATGTCTGTGCGATCGCCAGCACCGAAAGCGAAGCGATCGTCACGGCCCGGCGCTGCAAGCCCGACTTGATGATCGTCGATGGTGGTCTGCAGGAGGGCAACGGGATCGATGCGATGCGCCGGATTGCAACCGAGGGTTTCATCCCGCACCTGTTCGTCACCGGTGATCCGCAGCGGCTGGCGCAAGGCGCACCCGATGCGGTTATCGTCGGCAAGCCCTTCACGATGCGCGAACTGTCACGCGGTATCGCCGCCGCGCTGGCCTCTGGCGTGCCAGCAAGCGCGGACTGAAACGATCAGCCCCGGCGGCGTCGCATGCGGCGGGCAGGGCTGGGGCGCATGGCGACGCGCTTGAGCAATTCGGCGCTGACCAGATAGACCGCCACCAGCAGCGCGATCCCACAAGTCATCAGCAACGGCGGCGTCACGAACCCGAACAGGGTCGCCAACGGCGTGAACGGCACGATCATCGCCACCAGCAGCGCGCCAAGCGAAGTGGCGGCCAGCACCGGGCGCGGCAGGTTGGCCCAGGGCCTGCCCTTGGTGCGGATGACGAATATCACCAGAATCTGCGTCGCCATCGATTCAAGGAACCATGCGGTGCGGAATTCGGGCGGTGCTGCGTGCAGGACCAAGATCAGCCCGGCAAAGGTCAGCAGGTCGAACAGCGACGACAGCGGGCCCATCACCGCGGCGAACCGCACCAGCGCACGCATGTCCCAGACTTGCGGTCGGGCGACGGCCTCGGGGCGGACGGAGTCGAACGGAATGCCGATCTCAGAAAGATCGTACAGCAGGTTGTTGAGCAGGATCTGCGTTGGCAGCATCGGCAGGAACGGCAGAAACAGCGATGCGACCGCCATCGACAGCATGTTGCCGAAGTTGGAGCTTGCCCCCATTCGCACGTATTTCAGGATATTGGCGAAAGTCCTGCGGCCTTCCTCCACGCCGTCGGCGACAACGGCCAGATCCTGATCGAGCAGGATCATGTCGGCGGCAGCCTGCGCCACACCACTTGCGCCCGAAACCGACAGGCCGATATGCGCCGCCTTGAGCGCGGGTGCATCGTTGATGCCATCGCCCAGATAGCCGACGACCGCGCCGCGTGCCTGCAACGCCCGCACCAGCCGGGATTTCTGGTCGGGGGCGAGCCGACCGAAGGCGTCGAACTTGTGCACTTGCACTGCCAGCGCATCGTCGCTGAGGTGCGCGACCTCGTTGCCCGAGAGCACCCGCTCGGCGCGCAAGCCCACCAGCCCGGCCAGCCGCTTGACCACCACCGGATCGTCGCCCGACAGGATCTTGAGCCGTATCCCGGCAGCGGCCAGCCGCGCAATGGCGGCAGCGGCGGTCGGCTTGGGCGGATCGGCAAAGGCGCAAAGCCCTTCATAGACCAGCGCGGTTTCGTCGGCGGTGGCCGGGTCGTGTACCGCGCCTGTCCAGACGCGTGAGGCGACCGCGATCGTGCGCAGGCCTTCGTCTTGCGCCAGTTTTTGAACTTGCGCGAGCGCGGTGGCACGCTCGGCATCGCCCATGGCCAAGATCGCACCGTCGGCAAGGCGCAAACCGGAACACAGCGCCAGCACGGCTTCGGGCGCACCTTTGGCGATCAGCAGGGTGCCTTCGGGCCCTTTTGCCAGGACCGAGCCCAGCCTGCGCCCGAAATCGAAGACGTGGCGTCCGAGCAGGGTCCAGTCGGCAGTTGCGTGTGGATCGCCTGCGACCAGTGCGGCATCGAGCGCGCCGCGATCACCACCCAGCACTGCCGCAATCGCGGCAAGGTGTGCAGGCCGGGGCTGTTCGCTGCCCGAAAAGGCCACGCTGCGGGCCAGCGTGATCTCGGCCGAAGTCAGTGTGCCGGTTTTGTCGGTGCACAGCACGGTCATGGCGCCAAGATCGTGGATCGCGGCGAGCCGTTTGACGATCACCTTGCGCCGGGCCATGCGCAAGGCGCCGCGCGATAGCGTGACGGTGGTGATCATCGGCAAGAGTTCGGGTGTCAGTCCCACCGCCAGCGCCACCGCGAACAACAGCGATTGCAACAACGGCCGGCCAAGAAACACGCTGGCGGTCAGCACCACCAGCACCAGCGCCATCGTCAGCCGCGCGGTCAGCAGGCCATAGGCGTGCAGATCGCGTTCGAAGGGCGAGGTATCAGCCACTTCGCCAAGGGCAGAGGCCGCCGCACCGAACAGGGTCGCGCTGCCGGTGCTGATCACCAGCGCCTCGGCCTCGCCGGTCTGGGCCACCGCTCCCCTGAACAGCGCGCCCGTCGCCTGCGCCGGGGACAGACCGGAAGCGGGGCCGGGACGTTTGTCTACCGGATAGGGTTCGCCGGTCAAAGCGGCTTCGTTGGCGGCAAAGGCGCTGCTCGATATGACCAGTGCATCGGCCGGGATGATATCGCCCGCGCGTACGCGGATGACATCGGCCGGCACGACCTGTTCGACCGGCACTTGCAGGTAAGCCCCGTCGCGCAGCACTTCGGCGGTCAGCGCCACCGAATGGCGCAGGATGTCGGCGACGCGCGCCGCGTGTCCTTCCTGCAACGTATCGAGGCTGATCGACAGGAGCAGGATCACGGCGATGATCGATCCGCCGATGCTGTCGCCGGTTCCCGCCGACACCATCGCTGCGATCAGCAGGATCAAGGAAAGCGGTTCGAGCAGCCGCTTGGCCACGGCACGCACTGACCCGACGCGGCGATTGGGCGCATCGCCGTTCGGGCCATAGCGCGCCAGTCGCGCTGCAGCGTCGGCGCCTGTCAGGCCATCGGACGTGCAAGCCAGCGCGGTGCATTGCGCCGCGATGGTGGTCGTCCAGAACGGTGGTGTCGGCGTGACCGCGACAGGAGCGGCGCGGTCACGCCCGGCAGTATCGGCCATCGCGTCAATAGAATACGCGGTAGCGGGCCTGAATGATCTCGCCGTCATAGCGGTCGATCAGGAACGCATCGCGCCCGACCCTGACCCAGACCAAGCCGGCAGGCGGCGCGAACAGCGAGAACATCAGGTAATCGCCGATCCAGTAGTTGCGCGCGTAATAGCTGCGCGGCAGGCGCTGGCCAAAGCCCCAGCGATGGCGAGCATAACCTTGCGGCCGTTGGTAGGTTCCGGCGTGGAAGCGGTGCTTTACCTGCACGTTGCGTCGCATCTGCTGCACGGCGGCCGTTCGCGCGGCGGGCCTGGTCGGCGCGGGCAGGGGCTGCGTCCAGCGCTGGACGGTGCGATCACGTTGCGGCTGGGTGCGCATGGGAGCGGGCATACGCGCTGGTTGCCCCGCGCGTTGCTGCCAGTTCGGCCCATCCTGAGGCTGCTTGCGAGGCCCGGGGGCGACGGCGCGCGCGGGGGTGCCGGGCTGCGTCTGCCAGCGCTGCTGCGGGGTCTGGGCAGGCCGGGTGCGCGGCTGAGCGGGTTGCTGCGCGCGCTCCGGTTGTTGTTGCGGCGCTTGGGGCTGCGGTGCTTGGGGCTGCTGTTGGCGGGGCTGGGGCGGTTGCGGAACCTGCTGCGGCTGGCGATAGCCGCCGGGCTGGTTGCCTGGAACCGGGCCGCGATCCCTGTTCTGTCCCCGGTCCTGATTTTGCCCCCCGTTGTGATTTCCGCTCTGTGCGGGCTGGGCCGCGACCAGCGCCGGGGTGACCATGGCAAAAGTCAGGCTCAGCGCCAGAACGGCGGAGGCCGCCAGATAGTGCGTGGGGCGGGTCATGCGGTCGTACTCCTGAATTTCCTTGCCGTGCTGATAGCCGCCGCCCGGCACACCGCATCAGCATCGGAAACTACCCAAGCCCGGCCGCGTCACCCTTGCGGCTTTCGCGCAGAGCGAGCACGTGGTGCGCGATCATCGCCTCTTCGTCGGTGGCGATGACGCGCACCTCGACCCGGCTGTCGGCGCGGCTGATCATGGTCGCGCCCGCCTCGGCATTGCTGATTGGATCGAGCGATACCCCCAGCCAGCCGAGCGCGGCGCAAGCCTCGGCGCGGATGATGGCGGCATGCTCTCCGATCCCGCCGGTAAAGACGATCCCGTCCAGCCCGCCCAGCGCCGCCGCCGTGGCGCCGATCTCGGTCACCAACCGGTGGACGAACAGGTCGATCGCCTCGCGCGCATGGCGGTCAGCGCTGGCCAGCAGGACGCGGACGTCTCCACTGATCCCCGACACGCCGAGCAACCCCGACCGGTCGTACAACATCGCCTCGATATCGGGCAGGCTGTGGCCCATGCGGGCGAGCGTGAAGATGACGCCGGGGTCCAGACTGCCGCAGCGCGTACCCATAACCAGCCCGTCGAGCACGCTGATGCCGAAGGTGGTGGCAATGCTGATGCCGCCGCGCAAGCCGCACAGGCTGGCTCCCGCGCCCAGATGCGCCACTATTACACGTCCTTTCGCCAGCGCGGGGCATGTCAGCGCAAGCTGGCCTGCAATGTATTCGTAACTCAACCCATGGAAGCCATAGCGCCGCACCCCGGCAGCGGTGATCGCGCGGGGCAGGGCAAAGTTTCTGGCGACAAGCGGCATGGTCCGGTGGAACGCGGTGTCGAAGCACGCGAACTGCGGCACATCGGGACGCGCGCGGGCAAAGGCGTGAACCGGCGCCAGATTGTGCGGCATGTGGATCGGATCGAGCGGCACCAGCGCATCGAGCGCCGCCAGCACAGGCGGCGTCAATCGCTCGGGCGCCATATGGTCGGCGCCGCCCTGCACGATGCGATGCCCCACCGCGCAAAGCCGACCATGGCCGGGCGCGGCATCGACGAGGTCCAGCACGGCGGCCAGAACTTCGTGAAATGCAGTCTTGTCCGTCGGCCAACCGTGATCCGCCACCAAAGCGCCGGTCGCATCGTGCGCCGTCAGATGCGGCACGCTGCCAAGGCCCGAAACCTCGCCGCGCAGCCGCGCCTGCACAGGCATGGCGGCGGCGAACAGCGCGAACTTCAGGCTTGAGGAACCGGCGTTGAGGACAAGGATCGAGGACTCGTCCGTGTCCACATCGCCTTCATCAGCCAGCGGCACGCGCCGCTTCCAGCGAGGCTTCGATGCTGGCGGTCTGGGCCGTTGCCGTGCCGGTATGGACATCGACCTTTTCGGCGTCGGCGGTTTCGAGCAATTTGCGGGCAAGCGCGACTTGGGCGACGGTGCCGTGCACCATGACCACGAAGCGGTCGGCATGGATGGCGGTCTCGTATTCGAGCACGCTGTCCTTGGGGATGCCGATGCCATAGAGGGCGGCGGCAACCGCGCTGACGGTGCCGACAACCAGCGCGCCTTCGACCACGGCGATGATCGATGCCGCGATATAGCCCAGCGCCATGACCGGGCCGACAGCGGGCAGGGTCAGCACCAGTCCGCCGAAGAACAGACTCCACAGGCCGCCCCAGAATGCGCCGCGCGTGCCCCAGAAGCGTACCCTGTCGCCCTGATTGTAAAAACCGACGACCTGTTCATCGACATGGTAGCCCTTGCCGATCACGCTGAGCTGCTTGATGTCGATCCCGCCGAGCGCGAGGGTCTTTACGGCCGTTTCGGCGGCGGCATGGTCGGCAAAGACGGCAACGACGGAGTGGGGATTCTGCATGGTTTCCTCGCGCGGTCGACGGCAATGCAAAGGGCGCATCCGTTCCTGCTCGCCCGCCCTAGGCAGCCGGGCACCGCGCAGGCAGCCCCGGAATCTACCCACGTGTCGGTCCCTGCAGCGCGCACCAAGGCGTTGACGACAGGGGCTTGGGTACTTTCCGAGCCTGCCCGCTGGCGCGCGATCCGGGCAGGTCTGCCGCCGCTGCGACCGCATTTGCGGGCGCGTTCTTCCGTCGCGCAAAAAGGTGCCTTTCTATGGATATGCTTGCTGTAGAGCCCGCGCCGCCGCCGCTCGATGCCGCTGCGCTCGATCTGATCGACGCCTGGTGGCGCGCGGCCAACTATCTCTCGGTCGGTCAGCTTTACTTGCGCGACAACCCGCTGCTGCGCGAGCGGCTGACGCTCGATCACGTCAAGCCGCTGATCGTCGGTCACTGGGGCACGACGCCGGGGCAGAACTTCATCTACGCGCACCTCAACCGGGTGATCCGCGCCTATGATCTGGACATGTTCTATGTCGCTGGCCCCGGCCACGGCGGCCCGGCGCTGGTCGGCAGCACGTATCTCGAAGGCAGTTATTCCGAGATATATCCGCAGATCGGTCAGGATGAGGCGGGCCTAAAGGCGCTGTTCCGCCAGTTTTCCTATCCCGGCGGCATTTCCAGCCATGTCGCGCCGACCACTCCGGGATCGATCCATGAAGGTGGCGAGCTGGGCTATTCGCTGTCGCACGCCTTTGGCGCGGCGTTCGACAATCCCGACCTGATCGTGGCCTGCGTGATCGGCGATGGCGAGGCCGAGACCGGCCCATTGGCAACCGCCTGGCATTCGAACAAGTTTCTCAGCCCCGTCACCGATGGCGCGGTGCTGCCGATCCTGCACCTCAACGGCTTCAAGATCAGCAATCCGGCGATGCTGGCGCGGCTCGATGGCGATGAACTGGCGTCCTATCTGGAAGGTTGCGGCTGGTCGCCGCGCTTTGTCGAGGGCGACAATCCCGCCGGGATGCACCGCCGCATGGCCAGCGTGATGGACTCGGCGATTGCGGATATCCGCGTGCTGCAAGCAGATGCCCGCGCGGGCACGACCACCGAGCGCCCCCGCTGGCCGGTGGTCGTGTTGCGCTCGCCCAAGGGCTGGACCGGGCCGCAAGTGGTCGACGGCGTGCAGATAGAAGGCTCGTTCCGCTCTCATCAGGTGCCGCTGCTGGTCGATGCCGCGCATCCCGACCACCTTGCGATGCTCGAAAGCTGGATGAAGAGTTACCGGCCCGAAGAACTGTTCGACGAAAACGGCAGGCTGCGGTTCGAGATCGCGGCGCTGGCGCCTGTCGGTGACCGGCGGATGGGCGCCAACCGCCACGCCAACGGCGGCATGCTGCTGCGCGATCTGCGCCTGCCCGACCATCGCGCCTATGCGGTGCCGGTCGGCGCGCCGGGGACCATTGCCGCGTCCGACATGGCCACACTCGGTCCCTATCTGCGCGATGTTCTGGCGCTCAACCGTGATGCCCGCAATTTCCGCCTGTTCGGGCCTGACGAGACACTGTCCAACATGCTGAGCGCCGTTTTCGCAGAAACAGGGCGCCAGTGGGAAGCCGAGGTGGAGCCGGGCGACGAATTCCTCGCCGCGTCGGGCATGGTGCTCGACGCGATGCTCAGCGAGCATCAGTGTCAGGGCTGGCTCGAAGGCTATCTGCTGACCGGTCGGCACGGCATCTTCGCCAGCTACGAGGCGTTCGTGCGGATCATCGATTCGATGGCGGGCCAGCACGCCAAGTGGCTCAAGGTCGCGTCCGAACTGCCTTGGCGGCGCGATATCGCCTCGCTCAACTACTTGCTGTCCTCGCACGTGTGGCAGCAGGATCACAACGGCTTTACGCATCAGGATCCGGGCTTCCTCGACCATCTGATGACCAAGAAGGCGGCGATCGTGCGCGCCTATCTGCCGCCCGATGCGAATTGCCTGCTGGCGGTAACCGACCATGTGCTGCGGACGCGCCAGCAGATCAACGTGGTGATCGCGGGCAAGCATCCGCTGCCGCAATGGCTGGGGATCGAGCAGGCGATCGCGCATTGCGCGCAAGGCATCGGCATCTGGCAATGGGCCGGGCATGAGGATGGCGAAGGCAGTGCTGCGCCCGATCTGGTGCTGGCCTGTTGCGGCGATACCCCGACGCTTGAAGTGCTGGCGGCGGTCTCGATCTTGCGCGCCGAACTGCCCGAATTGCGGCTGCGCGTGGTCAATGTGGTCGATCTGATGACGCTGCGGCCCGCAGCCGACCATCCGCACGGGTTGTCGGACACCGATTACGATGCGCTGTTCACGCGCGACCGGCCGGTGCTGTTCGCCTTCCACGGCTATCCGTCGCTGATCGAGCAGATCACCTGTCGCCGGGCCAATCGGCGGATGCAAGTGCGCGGGTATCAGGAGGAAGGCACCATCACCACCGCCTTCGACATTCGCGTGCAAAACAAGCTCGACCGGTTCCACCTGGTGATCGATGCGATCGACTTGTTGCCGCAGACCGGCAGCCGAGGGGCAAACTTGCGCCAGATGATGCACGACAAGCTGGCCGAGCACGCGCGCTATATCGTCAGCAACGGGCAGGACATGCCCGAGGTGCGCAACTGGACATGGGCAGCATCGGCTTGAACGCGCTTTCCCTGCCGCCAGATGGCGGCGCGCTGCCGACGCTCTATCTGGTCCGGCACGGCGAGACGGCGTGGACGCTGACCGGCCAGCACACCGGCAGCACCGACATCGCCCTGACCGCGCAGGGTGAGGCGATGGCCAGCGACCTTGCCCCGCTGCTGGCAGGAGCCCCGTTCATCCGCATTCTGGTCAGCCCGCGTCAGCGTGCCCGGCTGACCTGCGAACTGGCCACCGGTCGCGCCGATGCCACCATCGAGCCCGACTTGGCCGAATGGGACTATGGCGATTACGAGGGGCTGCATACCAGCGCGATTCTGCGCGACCGGCCCGGCTGGGACTTGTTCCGCGACGGTTGCCCGGGTGGCGAGACGCTGACCGATGTGGTCGGACGCGCCGATCGGCTGCTGGCAAGGCTGGCTCACGAGACCGGCGCGCTGGCGTTGTTCACGCACGGCCAGTTCGGTTGCGTGCTGGCGGCGCGCTGGATCGGACTGGCGGGCGAGGAGGCAGCGCACTTCGCGCTCGATCCGGCGGCGCTTGGCATTCTGGGGGCAAGGCCAGGGCACCCCGCCGTGGCTGCGATCATCCGCTGGAACGTGGTGGCGAACCCCCGTCTGGGCTGGCGCGCCGCCGATTGAACCGGGCGGGGCCGGGGCCTACCCGCCTTGCGGTCCTTGCGGTCCTTGCGGTCCTTGCGGTCCTTGCGCCCTTAAGGCCGCGCGAAACGCATCGAGCCGCGCGCGATAACCGTCGGCATCGCCATATTCGGCGAATTCGTAATAGCGCTGGTGCGGGTCGATCACCTTGAGCGCGTGCTTGATCGGGCACCAGTATTGCTCGGTGCGGCTGCTGACCTCGCGGACGAAACCGACCAGACCGTTGGCATAGGCGCAGAACCAGCAATTCAGCGCCTCGATCCAGTTGAGATAGGCCAGATGCTGCCGGTCGAAGGCGAGGTAGTCGCGGCGCCGGACCCGTGCGATGCCGTAGGCGCGAAAGCAGATCGCCTGATAGACGCTGACCCACACGTCGACCAGCACCAGCGGCACGATCAGCGAATAGATCACCGGGGCGGTCAGCGTGGCTGGCAGGCTCGATTGCGCCAGAAAACGGGTGACTTTCAGCCGCATTGCGCGGTGTTGCGCGACGATTCCGTGCTCAAATCCGACGATTTGGCCGGTTAGTGTGACCCCCAGCGCCTTGCGACGGGCCTCGATTTCGCGGTCCAGTTGCTGTTGCAGGTGGACGATCGCCTCGGCCAGTTCGTGCATGCGTTGGGTCATCGGCGCTCCGGGGCGAGGATATAAAGGAAGGAGCATATGCGGTAGCGACCGCAATCGTGCCGCACAGGCTCGGAAAATACCCATGCCCGAGCAGCGGGGCTTTCAGTCCCGGCCCGTCACCTTTCGCTGGCTTCCCACGGCGCGCCATCGGCAAAACGCTGCTGGCAAAAGCCGATGAAGGCGCGGGTATTGGCGGCCAGACGCGGGGTTGGCGCGTGGACCAGAAAGATGCCCACATCCGCCGACCCTTGCCAGTCGGGCAGCACGCGCACCAGATCCCCGCTCGCCAGCGCGGGGGCCACGTCCCACAATGAGCGCAGCGCGATGCCAGCGCCTCCCAGCGCCAGTTCGCGCACGACCTCGCTCGAATTGGTGCGCACCGCGCTCTGGCCGTTCAGGCTGACCGCACCATCCGGTCCCAGCAGTGGCCAGGGCAACTGCCCTTCGGCGGCAAGCAGGCGGTGACGGCGCAATGCCGACAGGCTCAGCGGCGTTCCCGCTTGCGCCAGATAGGCTGGCGCGGCGCACAGCACGCGGCGGTTGTCGGCCAGACGGTGCGCGCAAAGGCCGTTGCCGATCTTGCGGGTGATCCGCAGCGCAAGGTCGAAGCGCCCCTCCAGCAGATCGACAAAGCCATCGGACAGCTCGATATCCAGCTCGATCTGCGGATAAAGCGTCAGGAAATCGGCAAGGCACGGGGCCAGATGCATTCGCCCGAACGAAGTGGGCGCGGTGATGCGCAAGGGTCCGCCGATGGCCTCTTGCCGTCCGGTAATGCTCTGTTCGGCGGCCTCTATCGCATGGAGGATCGCCTGCAGATCGGCATGAAAGCTGATGCCTTCGCTGGTCAGCGTCATGCGCCGCGTGGTGCGGTTGAGCAGGCGCACGCCCAGCCGTTCCTCCAGCCGCGCCAGCCGTTTGGACAAGCTGGCGGGCGACAGGTGCAGCGCGCGGGCGGCGGCAGAGATGCTGCCAGCGGCGACGATGCCGACAAAGACCTCGTAATCGGGATCGAGCATTCGTTCCTTATACGAAAGACTGATTTGAATTTTCAACTTCTTATCGCAAGTCTCGGGTTGCGCTATGCCGGTGGCATGGGAGGCGCGTCGATTGCGCCGGAGCAGGAGTGCAGGACATGGTGGACAGGATCGAACGCGCAGGCCTTCAGGTCGCGGCAGAACTGGCGGATTTCATCGAAGCCAGCGCGCTGCCCGGCACCGGCGTGACTGTCGAGGCGTTCTGGGCCGGAACAGCCGCCATCCTCGACCGCTTCGTCCCGCGCAACCGGGCTTTGCTCGCCAGGCGCGATGCGTTGCAGGCGCAGATCGATGCCTGGTATTCCGACCGCGCGGGCCAGCCGGTCGATGCCGCGGCCTACGAAGCATTCCTGCGCGAGATCGGCTATCTGGTTGCCGAACCGGAAGCGTTCTCGGTCGATCCCGCCAATGTCGATGACGAACTGGCGCTGATGGCCGGGCCGCAACTGGTCGTGCCGGTGCTCAACGCGCGCTTCCTGCTCAATGCCGCCAACGCGCGCTGGGGCAGCCTGTACGATGCGCTTTATGGCACCGACGCCATCCCCGGAAAGGCGGCCGGCAAGGGCTATGACCCGGTGCGCGGCGCTCAGGTCATCGCGTGGGCCAAGGCATTTCTGGATGATGCTGTGCCGCTGGCCAGTGGTTCGTGGGCCGATTTTTCCGGGGGCGAGCCGGTTCTGGCCGATCCGGCGCAACTGGTCGGGCGGGCCGGGGCCAACTTGCTGCTGCGTCACAATGGCCTGCATATCGAGATCGTGATCGACCCCGGCCACCCGATCGGCCGCGATGACCCGGCAGGGATTGCCGATGTCGTGCTCGAATCCGCCGTCTCGACGATCTGCGATTTCGAGGATTCGGTCGCGGCGGTCGATGCCGCGGACAAAGTCGCGGCCTATGCCAACTGGCTGGGGCTGATGCGCGGCGATCTGGTCGATACCTTCGAGAAGAACGGCGCGCTGATGACGCGCAGCCTCAATGCTGACCGCGCCTATACCGCGCCCGATGGTGGCACGCTGACGCTGCACGGCCGCTCGCTGCTGCTCGTGCGCAATGTCGGGCACCTGATGACCACGCCCGCCGTGCTGCTGGCCGACGGTTCCGAAGTGCCCGAAGGCATTCTGGACGGCATCGTCACCAGCCTGATCGCGCTGCACGATCTGAAGCGCGAGGGCGGCTTGGCCAACAGCCGCAAGGGCAGCGTCTACATCGTCAAGCCCAAGATGCACGGGCCCGAAGAAGCCGCCTTTGCCAACGACCTGTTCGATGCGGTCGAAGACTTGCTCGGCCTTGGCCGCCACACGCTGAAGATCGGCGTGATGGATGAAGAGCGCCGCACCAGCGCCAATCTGGCCGCGACGATCCACGCGGTTCGCCACCGCATCATGTTCATCAACACTGGCTTCCTCGACCGCACCGGCGATGAAATCCACACCGCGATGCGCGCCGGGGCGATGCTGCGCAAGGGTGACATGAAGACCACCGACTGGATCAAGGCTTACGAGGACCGCAACGTCCAGATCGGCCTTGCCAGCGGACTGTCGGGCAAGGCGCAGATCGGCAAGGGCATGTGGGCGATGCCCGATCGCATGGCCGACATGCTCGACCAGAAGATCGGCCACCCGCTGACCGGCGCCAACACCGCATGGGTGCCATCCCCCACCGCCGCGACGCTGCATGCCACGCATTACCACCGCGTCGACGTGTTCGCCCGGCAAAAGGTGCGCGCGGCCGAGCCGGTCGCGCCGCTGTCGGCACTGCTCAACGTGCCGGTGGCCGCCGGGCAGAACTGGTCGGCCGAGGAGGTGCAGGCCGAGATCGACAACAACGCGCAAGGCATCCTTGGCTACGTGGTGCGCTGGGTCGATCAGGGCATCGGCTGTTCGAAGGTGCCCGACATCAACGACGTCGGCCTGATGGAGGACCGCGCGACGCTGCGCATTTCCAGCCAGCATCTGGCCAACTGGCTGCTGCATGGCGTCATCACCGCCGAACAGGTCGATGAAGCGCTGTTGCGCATGGCGGCCAAGGTCGATGGCCAGAACGCTGGCGATGCGGCCTATCACCCGATGGCCGGCGATCCGTCGGCCAGCCTCGCCTATCAGGCGGCGCGGGCGCTGGTGTTCGAAGGGGTAGCCCAGCCCAGCGGCTATACCGAGCCTTTGCTCCATGCGTTCCGCGCGCGGGCAAAGGCGCAACCGGGCTGATCCGCCGACAGCCTCTAGGAAACGAGGCGACGAAAGGGGGCCAGCAAAGGGGGGCAATATGCTGCAGGACCATGGGTTGCGCCGCGATATCGTCGGCGAAATGCACCTGCGGCGCTGGCCGCTGATCGAGGCTCCGCTGGAGATCTACCAGATCGTGCGCCTCTGTGCGGCCGATGCGGCGGGGGCTGACAGTATCCCGTCGTTTCGGCCGGGCGGGCAACCACTGGTGGCGGGCGGCAACCGCCACCTCAGCGGCGAACTGGGCGCCGACTTGCGCTTCACGTGGGAGCGGCACAGCGAAGCGACCTGCCTGACACTGTTCGCGCAGCCGGGAACGCCGCTGATCGGCCCCGCGCTCGCCTGGGCCGAGGCGATGCCGGGTGAGGTCGTCCGCGCCACGCAGATCGTCATCGTGGCCGATGATGCCACCGCGCAGCCGCTGGTCGATGCGCTGGGCTATGACCCGGCTGAAGTGGTGTCGTGCTGCATCGGCGGAGGCGCGCGCATCTGGTCGGACTTCCGCATCGGCGAGCAGGGCTATGGACGGCTGACCGTGGCCGCCAACGGCTTGCACCCGGTCGAACTGGGCCGTGCGGTGCAGGCGGTGCAGGAACTGGGCAACTATCGCAATCTGGCGCTGCTGGGCCTGCCGGTGGCGCGCGGCCAATGGTCGCGGCTCGATGCGGCGGACGAGCGGTTGCGCAAGATCGGCACGATGCTGGAGGAAGGCGTCGCGACCGACAATGCCATGCTCGACGAACTGTGCCGTCTGTCGCTGGAAGTCGGCAGCATCGGCAGCGCCACGCGCTATCGGCTTGGCGCGACGGCTGCCTATGCGCGGCTGGTACAAGAACGGCTTGAAGCGCTGTGCCCCACGCCATTGCGCGGCTACGCCTCGCTGACCGACTTCGCCCAGCGCCGCTTTACCCCCGCGATCCGCACGTGCGAGGCGGTGGCGCGGCGGCAGGGCGAACTGGCCGACCGTTCGGCGCAGTTGAGCGCGCTGCTGCGCACTCGCATCGAAACGCATATCGAGGATCAGAACGCGCGGCTGCTCGCCTCGCTCGAAAGCTCGGCCGCCAACCAGTTGCGCTTGCAGCATCTGGTCGAAGGGCTGTCGTCGGTGGCGATCACGTATTACGCGGTGGCGCTGATCCGCGATCTGACCGGCGGGCTCGATGCGTTCGGAGTGGTCGTCAACCATGAGCTTTTGCTGGCCGTGGCGACGCCGCTGGCGTTTCTGGCGGTATATCTGTTCACGCGGCGCGCGCGCAGCAGGCTCTTCGCTGAACGGAAGAACCAGCCGCGCTGATTGATCCGGGAAGGGGTTCTGGAAAAAACGTGCGCGGCGTCCTATGTGGCGGTTCAGGGCGTCGACATTGCGACGCATGAGGTGACGGGCATGGGCGATCCACAAGCGGCAAACGAAGACGGACCCTACGATATCGAGGTCGTGGTCGATCAACTGCGCAGCGTGCGCGCCGACTGGCGCGAGCGGCAGTCGCGCGATGAGACCTTCGGCAAGCTCGGTTTCCCTTCGCGCCATGCGCTGGGCCGGATCATCGATGTGTTGTCCTCGGCGCTGTTCCCGCTGCGGCTGGGTCCGCCCGAACTGGGGCAGGAAAGCGAGGATTGCTTCGTGCGCGCCAGCCTGCAGTCGGCGTTGCCGCTGCTGGCAGCGCAATTGCGCATGGAACTGCACTACCGTCGCCCCGATCGCAGCGCCGATGCCATCGAGCATGCCGTCACCGCGATCATCAGCGACCTTGCCGGGCGTTTGCCGGCCATGCGCCGGGTGCTCGATACCGACCTGCAGGCCGCCTTTGCCGGCGATCCGGCGGCGCACAGTGTCGACGAAGTGCTGTTGTGCTACCCTTGCGTCACCGCGATCATCCACCACCGGGTCGCGCACGAACTCTATCTGCTCGGCGCGCCGCTGATCGCGCGGATCATCGCCGAGATCGCCCATTCGCGCACCGGGATCGACATCCATCCGGGCGCCTCGATCGGCGAAAGCTTTTTCATCGACCACGGCACCGGCGTGGTGATCGGACAGACCGCGGTCATCGGCAACCGCGTGCGAATCTATCAGGCGGTCACGCTGGGGGCGCGCAGCTTCAGCACCGACGATGAAGGGCGACTGGTCAACGAACCGCGCCATCCGATCATCGAGGATGACGTGACAATTTATGCCGGGGCGACGATCCTTGGCCGCGTGACCATCGGCAAGGGTTCGGTCATCGGCGGCAACGTCTGGCTCACCCGTTCGGTTCCGCCCGGCAGCCAGGTCCGCCAGACCCAGCCGAGCATCAGCATCGAGGCGGGCGACCCCTGCGATTGAGGTCTGGGCAAGGCCGCCCTTTCGAAGCTTCTGCGCCTGACGGCAAACGGGCCGCCCTCCATCGGAAGGCGGCCCGTTGTCTTCAAGCCGTGGTCGGCGCGATCAGAACTTCGCGCCGATTTCCACCCCGACCAGACGACGCGTGCCGGGCGAGATGAACGATCCGCCGAACTCGATCGCGGGGATCACCTCGGACAAGTACTTCTTGTCGAGCGCGTTGTTGGCGAACACCGCGATGCTGTAGCGGTCGGTCTGCAAGCCGGCGCGCAAGTTGACTATGCCAAAGGCATTGCGGCGGGTGCGGTCATACTTGCCGTCGCCCACGAACGCCGGCAGGCCCAGCGCCGAGATCGGCAGCAGCCCCGAAAACAGCGTCGGCGTGCTCTGGTTCTGCACGGTGGAGAACCAGGTCGGGCCGGTCAGGCGATAGTCGGCACGCGCGAACACCTTGATGCCGTCGCTGACCGGCTGTTCCACTTCGGCGCCCAGATTCAGCGTGTAGTCGGCGGTATACGGCGACTTGTTGCCGACCGTGGCAGGGCGCGAGCTGTTCTGCTTGATCTTGCTGTCGGTGTAGTTGAACGAGCCGAAGAACTTCAACCCGCGCACCGGCTTGGCCGTGACCGACAGCTCGGCACCCTTCAGATCGACCTTGTCGATGTTCGAAACCACGCGCAGCAGGCCGAAGCTGCCGACGAAGAATTCGAAGAACTGCATGTCGTGGACCTGGGTGTAGTAACCGGCCAGATCGAACGTCAGCTTGTCGTCCAGCAGGCTGCCCTTGATCCCGGCTTCGAACGCGCTCGACCATTCCTTTTTGTACTGGTCGTTGATGTGCACGTCAGCCTTGATGAAATCGACGAATGCCGACTTGATCAGCGCGGCCGAACCCTGATTGTTGAACCCGCCCGACTTGAAGCCGATCCCCCAGTTGCCATAAAGATTGATGCCCGGCGTCGGCTTGTAGCTGAGCGTCACCTTGGGCTCGAACTGTTCGAACCGGGCGTGCTGCGGGCTCAACGTGCCGAACGCTTGTCCGGGGTTGATCGGCCCGCCGGTGAACGGGTCGAGCGCGGTCGGCACCAGCGTGCTGCTTTTGCGGTCCTCGATGTCATACCGCAACGCAAGACCAGCATCGAACTTGTCGTTGGGCTTGTACTCCACCGAGCCGAACGCGGCATAGACGTTGGTCTTGAACTTGTCGGCCAGCAGCAGCGAGGTCGGGTTGGCGGAATCGGGCGCGTTGTAGAGTTGCTTGATCACGCCCTGTCCGGTGTCCGCGCCAAGGCTGACGCCGACGGTGCGCTTGATGTGCAGGTAGTACGCGCCAACCTGCCAGTTGAGCGCGCCGCCGTTGTCGCCGATCAGGCGCCATTCGGTGCTGAAGTCCTGCTGCTTGCGCACCTGATACTGGGTGCCGTCGCAAGTCGTCGGGCTGTAGGGGCCGAAGGTCGAGCCGGTGGCGGGCGCGAAGATGAACGGCACCGGGATTGCGCCGATCGCGCCGGGCGGGTTGACCGCAAAGCCGGTGTTGGCGGCGGTCGAGGCAAAGCAGCTGCTCACCGCCTTGGACGCTGCCGGATTGGCCGCGCTGATGAAACGGGCAAAGTCCGCTGAGGTGCCGTCGGCAACCAGATCCTGATTGACGTTGGAATAAAGCACCCAGCCGACCAGCTTCAGGCCGTCGGCCACGTCCTGATCCAGCTTGAGCGAAGCGTCGAAGCTGGTCTGGTCGTTGGTCGGGCGGATGTTGCTATAGAAGTTGAACGGGTGCTTGTTCACATCCTCATAGAACGCCGGGTTCACCGCGCCGAAGTTGGGCAGCGCGAACGCGGCATTGAACGGCAGTGAAGCGCCATGGAATTCGGAGTAGCGCGCTTTCAGGTCAAGCTGGGTCGCGGTGCCCTTGCCGACGACGACGCGGCCATCGAGCGCCCAGTTCTCCTTGTCGTCCACCGTCTTGGAATTGCCGGTGAAGGTGTTGTGATAGAACCCGTCGGTCTTGTAATAATAGCCCGCGAGCACGAAACCGGCGTTGGGCGAAAGCGGCCCGGCGACATGCGCCGTGCCTTCGATGGTGTTGTACATGCCGTACGAGGCCTTGACCGCGCCTGTCAGCGTGTCGGTGGGCTTGAGCGTCTGCAACACGATTGCGCCAGCGGCGGCGTTGCGGCCGTAAAGTGCGCCCTGCGGCCCTTTGAGCATTTCGACCTGCTGCAACGTGCCCTGCGGCTGGTTGAGCTGGGCGGTGTTGGTCTTGAGAATACCGTCGACCACCAGCGCCACCGAGCTTTCGGCGTCGCGCGCGCCGTTGATGCCGCGGATGTTGATCTGGGTGTCGCCCGCTTCGGCGGTGCCGGTCACGATCGTGACGCCGGGGGTGAGGCCGACGAAGTCCGCCGCCTTGGTTGCACCGGTATTGGCGAGCGCCTGCGCGGTCAGCACCGAGACCGATGCCGGCACGTCCTGCAGCCGTTCGTTCTGACGGCGGGCGGTGACGATGATCGCACCTTCTTCCGCAGGTGCTGCGGCGGGATCACCGGCCGGAGCGACTTGGGCCTGCGCGGGAAGCGCGGCCAGAGCTAGGCCTGCGACGGACGCCGTCAAAAGCCAATGGGATACACGCATCGGTTACCTCCCTGTCCAAATCGTCAACCGCACCCTTTTGTAGCCCCCATGGCGTATGCGGCTTGCTGAGAGGGCAGACTATTGTATACAAAACACTCCGGTCAAGTTCCTTGGAGGGTTGGCGTGTCACATGTTTGCGATTGCCTTGAAAAGGCGGCGAATGGCCATGGCAGCCGCAATGGGCTTTGGGCGGATTCGCGCGCGCGTCGGCGGCGGAATGCAGGCAAATGCGTCGCTTTTCCGGTTCATCAAGGTGCTTTGGCAGGGGGCGAGGCGGTGCAGCGCTCGGTCGGAAAGTCCATGGCGGCAACGGGATCGCGCATGATTGCATCGCGCGTCCGGCCAGTCCGCTCGGCCTTGATGGCAGGGGTCTGGTACCCTGCTGGCGAGTCGCGCAGGCAGGTCTTGAGTGCGAATCGGGGGCGATCGCTTAAGCTGGCTCAGCGCAAAGCCACCCGGACCGACTTTGCCGCGATCGATATCCGGAGGAACCCGCAGTAATGTATACAGGTGCCATCGAGATCGTCGAAGTTTCGCCGCGCGACGGGTTGCAGAACGAAAAGGCGCTGATCGCGACCGCAGACAAGCTGGCGCTGATCGACCGTGCGCTGGCAGCAGGCGCGCGGCGGATCGAAGTGACCAGCTTCGTCAACCCGCGTGCGGTGCCGCAGATGGCCGATGCCGAGGCGGTCTGCGCCGGGCTGCCGCAGCGCGACGATGTGACCTACATCGGTCTTGTGATGAACCAGCGGGGCGCGGACCGCGCGCTGACTACGGGCCGCATCGACCAGTTGGGCGCGGTGGCCGTGGCCACCGATACTTTTGCGATGGCCAATCAGGGTCAGACCAGCGACGGCTCGGTGGCCGCTGCGTCAGAGATCATTGCCGCGGCCAAGGCTGCCGGGCGCACCGCACAAGTGACCATCGCGGCGGCTTTCGGCTGTCCGTTCGAAGGTGAGGTGGCCGAGGCGCGGGTGCTGGCGATGGCCGAGGCGCTGGCGGCGGCAGGTCCGGTCGAGATCGCGCTGGCCGACACCATCGGTGTGGCCAATCCGGCGCATGTCGCAAGTCTCGTCGGGCGGTTGCGCGATCTGATCGCGCCGCTGCCGGTACGGGTCCATTTCCACAACACGCGCGGCACCGGGCTTGCCAACGTCTGGGTGGCGGTGGCGGCCGGAGCGCGGACCGTGGATGCCGCGATCGGCGGGTTGGGCGGCTGTCCGTTCGCGCCGGGCGCGGCGGGCAATGTCTCCACCGAAGATGTGGTTTACATGCTTGAACGGGCCGGAATCGGCACCGGACTTGATCTTTCCGCGCTCGTTGCGGCCAATCACTGGCTGGCCGAAGTGATGCAGCGGCAATTGCCGGGGATGGTGGCCAAGGCGCCATCGTTTCCCAAGCAGTCCTGAAACGATATCTTGAAAACAAGGGGTTAGGCATGGGTTACCGGTTAGGCGTGGATGTCGGCGGCACTTTCACCGACCTCCTGCTGTTGGAAACGCAAAGCGGATCGTTCTGGCGCCATAAAACGCCTTCGACCCCGCACGACAGCTCGGAAGGCATCCTTAACGGCGTTGGCGCGATCTGTGCGGCAGCGGGGATCACCGCGGCGCAGATCGAGACGTTCCTGCATGGCACCACCGTCGCCACCAACGCGGTGCTTGAAGGCAAGGGCGCGCGCGTCGGTCTGGTCACGACCGAGGGCTATCGTCACATCATGCAGATCGCGCGCAGCTTTGTGCCCGGAGGCCTGGCCGGCTGGATCATCTGGCCCAAGCCGCAGCCGCTCGCCGCGCTTGAGGATACGGTCACGGTCAAGGGCCGCATCGACGCCGAAGGCAACGAGGTGCGCCCGCTGGATGAAGCTGACGTTCGCGCGCAACTGGGCCTGCTCAGGGCCAATGGCGTCGAAGCGGTGACGGTCAGCCTGATCAACGCCTATGTCAGCGGCGCGCACGAGGCGCGGATCGGTGAGATCGCCGCCGAAGTGCTGCCGGGCGTGCCGGTCTCGCTCAGCCACGAAGTCCTGCCCGAGATGCAGGAATACGAACGCACGCTGACCACGGTCGCCAACGCAGCCGTACGCCCGGTGGTCGGGCGCTATGTCGCCAACTTGCGCGATCGGCTGGCCAACGAGGGCATGGCGGGCAAGTTGTCGCTGCTGCGCTCGGACGGCGGGCTGATGAGCGCCGACAAGGCGGGCGAACACCCGGTCAACATCCTGATGTCGGGTCCGGCGGGCGGGGTGACCGGCGCGATCTGGGTCGGCCGCAATGCCGGCATCCGCAACATCCTGACGCTCGACGTGGGCGGCACCAGCACCGACGTCGCGCTGATCGAGAACCTTGAGCCGCGCCGCCAGCGCACCACCGAAGTGGGGCATCTGTCGGTTCGGGCCAGCGCGCTCGATGTCAAGACCGTCGGCGCTGGCGGCGGTTCCATCGCCTATGTCCCCGAACTGACGCGCGCGCTGCGCGTCGGTCCGCAAAGCGCGGGCGCGGTGCCGGGGCCGGTTGCCTATGGCAAGGGCGGCACCGCTCCGACCGTGACCGACGCCAATGTCGTGCTCGGCTATCTGCCCGAAAACCTGCTGGGCGGTACGTTCAAGCTGGACCGTGAGGGCGCCAAGGCGGCGGTGCAGACCATCGCCGATGCGCTCGGCATCGACCTGATGGCCGCCGCGCGCGGGATCATCGACATCGTCAACGAGAACATGTTCGGTGCGCTGCGCATGATCTCGGTGCAACAGGGCTATGACCCGCGCGACTTCGCGGTGATGGGCTTTGGCGGCGCGGGGCCGCTGCACGTGAACGCCGTCGCGCGCCTGATGGGCAGCTGGCCGGCGATCTCTCCGGTCAGCCCCGGTGTGCTGTGCGCGCTGGGCGATGCCACCACCCGGATGCGCACCGAAACCGCGCGCAGCTTCTCGCGCCTTGCTTCGCAGACTCAAGCGAGCGATCTGACCGCGATCCTGGCCGAAATGGCCGCGCAGACCCGCGCCGAACTGCTGGCCGACGGCGTGCCCGAGGACGAGATCACCAGCGAATTCGAGGTCGATGTCCGCTATGCCGGGCAAGCGTTCGAGGTGCCGCTGACGATCACCGCCGATGTGTTGGAGGCCGACGGCATTGCCGGACTGCTCGCCCGCTTCGACGAGGAGCACAAACGGCTGTTCACCTTCAACATGGATACCCCGCACGAAATCGTGAACTTGCGCGCCGTCGCGCTGGGCCGCGCGCTCGACCTGCCAGCAGCGCCGCTGCCGCAGGGCGATGGCAATCCGATTGCCGCCAAACTGCGCGATCACGAGGTGTGGATGGAAGGCCGTCTGCAACCGGCGGTAATCTATGACCGGGCAAAGCTGCGCGCAGGCGACGTGATCCCCGGCCCTGCGATCGTGTGCGAGATGGATTCGACCACCCTGATCGAATCCGGCTGCACCGGCACCGTCGACGCTGTCGGCAACATCCTGATCAATCTGGCCTGAGGGACACGCGAAGCCATGCCTGCAACCATTGTCCAGACCAACCACACCCCGTTCAATCGCATCGCCATCGACCCGGTGACGCTCGACATCATCGAAAATGCGTTGCGCAACGCCCGCATCGAGATGGACGCCACGCTGGTGCGCACCGCGATGTCGCCCGGCATCCGCGAACAGGGAGACGCCTTTCCGCTGATCGCCGACCACACCGGCAAGATGATCGTCGGCCAGTTCGGCAGCTTCATCGACGGGTTCCTGCAGAACTTTGACGGCACGCTGGAAGACGGCGACATGATCTTCCTGTCCGATCCCTATTCGGTCGGCGGGGCGGTGAGCCATTCCAACGACTGGCTGGTGCTGCTGCCGGTGTTCAAGGACGGGCGGCTCATCGCCTATACCTCGATGTTCGGCCACCAGAGCGACATCGGCGGCAAAGTCGTCGGCTCGATGCCGATCAACGCCCACTCGATCTTTGAAGAAGGCGTGCGCATCCCGCCGGTCAAGATCTGGCGCAAGGGCGAATATAACGAAGACCTTATCAAGCTGGTCATGCACCAGACGCGCAAGCCCGACTGGTGCGCGGCCGACCTCAACGCGCTGATCGCCAGCTGCCGCGTCGCGGCGCGCCGGGTGATCGAGATGGCGACCCGCTTTGGCGATGACGTTTATGTTTCGGCCACGCAGGCGCTGCTTGAACGCAACCACCGCGCGATGAAGTCGCTGATCGGCATGGCGATTGCCGAAGATCCGGTCAGCTTCGAGGACTACATCTGCGACGACGGCATGGGCGCTGGCCCCTATCGCATCAAGTGCACGATGTGGCGCGAGGGCGAGAAGGTGGTGCTCGACTTTGCCGGGACCGATCCGCAGAGCCAAGCCTCGATCAACTTCTATCTCAATGAAAACATGTTCAAGATGTTCTTCGGCATCTACATGATCATGGTGTTCGATCCGCAGATCCTGTTCAACGACGGGTTCTATGACCTGATCGACGTGCGCATTCCCGAAGGATCGCTGCTCAAGCCCAAGTTTCCCGCCGCGCTCTCGGGTCGCACCCACGCGCTGGGCCGCATTTTCGACATTCTGGGCGGATTGCTGGGGCAAAAGACCCCGGAGTTCCTCAACGCGGCCGGGTTTTCGTCAAGCCCGCACTTGTTCTATTCGGGCAACGACACGCGTCCGGGCAAGGGCGGTGCATGGTTCCAGTTGTTCCAGATCGGCTTTGGCGGGGTTCCCGGCCGTCCGATGGGCGACGGGCCCGACGGCCATTCGCTGTGGCCGGGCTTCACCAATGTGCCCAACGAGTTCCTCGAACGTTATTTCCCGATGCGCATCGAGCGCTATGAATGCGCGCCCGACAGCGGCGGGGCGGGGGTCCATCGCGGCGGCGACGGCATTCACATGACGTATCGTTTTCTGGTGGCAGGCACGATCTCGATCCATGACGACCGCTGGTTCGTGCCACCGTGGGGCGTCAACGGCGGCCATCCGGGGGCGCGGGCGCGCAAGATCCTCGAAAAGGCCGACGGCACGCAGATCATCATCGGCAACAAGGTCGAAGATGTCGAAGTGGAAGCCGAGGACCAGCTGCACTTCATCACCTGGGGCGGCGGCGGTTGGGGCGACCCGCTCGAACGCGATTCCGCGCTCGTGGCCAAGGAGATCGTGCAGGGGCTGGTCACGGCGGAGGGCGCGCGCGCCTATGGCGTGGTGGCCGATCCGGCCGGGACCGTCGATGCCGCCGCGACCGAGGCGCTGCGGGCCGAACTGCGCGCCACGCGTGGGGACTTGCCGCTGTTCGACTTTGGCCCCGGCATCGAGCAGTTGCGCGCCGCCAGCTTGGCCGAAACCGGCCTGCCGGCGCCGACCCAGCCCGTATGGCCGATCCTTCAGGCGGCGGAGTAAGACGTGAACAAGGGTGCATTGCGCGATATCCGCGTCGTCGAACTGGGGCAATTGCTGGCCGGCCCCTTTTGCGGTCAGTTGCTGGGCGACATGGGCGCCGACGTGATCAAGGTCGAGCCGCCCCATGTGAACGGGAAAGGCGGCGGAGATCCCATGCGCGAATGGGGGCAGGGCGACGAGAAAGTGCAGTGGGAGGTGATCGCACGCAACAAGCGTTCGGTCAGCGCCAACTTGCGCCATCCCGAGGGCCAGGCGCTGGTGCGCAAGCTGATCGGTCATGCCGATGTGCTGGTCGAGAACTTCAAGCCCGGCACGCTGGAAAAGTGGGGGCTTGGTCCCGACGTACTGCTGGCCGAGCAGCCGGGCTTGGTCATCGCGCGCATGTCGGGCTATGGCCAGACCGGGCCCTATTCCGACCGCGCCGGGTTCGGCGGGATTGGTGAGGCGATGGGCGGCTGGCGCTACATCGTCGGCGAGCCTGACCGGCCGCCAAGCCGCATGGGCATCTCGATCGGCGATACCCTGACCGCGACGTATGGCTGCATGGGCGTGCTGGCCGCGTTGCATGAACGTGAGCGGACCGGGCAAGGGCAGGTCGTCGACGCAGCGCTCTATGAAAGCGTGCTGCAGGTCATGGAAGGGCTGGTGCCCGAGTACGACCGCATGGGTCTGATCCGCGAACGCTCGGGTTCGGTGCTGAAGGGCATTGCGCCGTCGAACGTCTATTCGTGCAAGGACGGCGAGTTCATGATCGGGGCCAACAAGGATTCGCTGTGGAAGCGCTTGGCCGAAGCCATGGGCCGTCCCGAACTGGGCGACGATCCACGCTATGCCACGCATCTGGCGCGCGGGGTCAATCAGGACGAGCTTGACGCGCTGATCAACGACTGGACCCGCACGCTGACGATCGAGCAGGTCGATGCGCTGATGATCGAATATTCGATCCCGGCAGGGCGCGTCTATCGCGCACCCGACATGCTGGCCGACCCGCACTTTCAGGCGCGAGAGGCGATCATCGAGGTCGAGACCGAGCGCTTCGGGCCGTTGAAGATGCAGAACAGCTTCCCCAAGTTTTCGGCCACACCGGGCAGCGTGCGGCGTCCCGCTCCGGCGCAAGTGGGGCAGCACAACGCCGAAATCTATGGCGAACTGCTGGGGCTGGACGGCGCCGAACTGGCGCGGCTGGAAGCGGCAGGGGCGATCTGATGGCGCATGGCGAGGACGACCTGACCGCGAACTATAGCGGTGCGTTCGATGGTCGCCTGCCGTTCGGCGAGCGCCCGGCGCTGGTGATCATCGATCTGGTCGAAGCCTATCTCCAGCCGGGCTCACCGCTCTACGCCGGGATCGAGGATGCGCTCGCCAGCGCGGTGCGGCTTGCCCAGGCCGCGCGCGCAGCCGGTATCCCGCTGATCTTCACCAATGTGGAATATACTGCCGGAGGAGCGGACGGCGGCGTGTTCTTTCGCAAAGTTCCCGCGCTCAAGGTGTTCGAGAAGGGCAGTCCGCTTGGCGCCTTCCCGGCGGTGCTGTGCCCGCAGGGTGATGAGCTGGTCATCACCAAGCGCTATGCCTCGGCGTTCTTTGCCACCCATCTTGCCGCTACGTTGACGGCGTTGCAGGTCGATACGGTGTTGATCTGCGGCACTTCCACATCGGGCTGCGTGCGCGCGACGGCGCTCGATGCGTGCCAGAACGGCTTTTTGCCGTTCGTCGTGCGCGATGCGTGTGGCGATCGCCATCCCGCCCCGCACGAGGCCAATCTGTTCGACCTTCAGGCCAAATACGCCGAAGTGATCAGCGAGGTCGAAGCGCTTGAATTGCTTCGAAAACGGATCAATCTGACCGGCGCATGACTCGCCTTTACGGGCTTTCGTGCGGTCACGCCAAAATGCTATCGTCCTAAGGTCCAATTGCCCGGCTCCGTACCCCGGAGCAGGGTCTTTGCGATCCACCGCGAACCCAAGAGGTATCGTGGGGCAACCGTGACCGTACAGGAGAGTTTCGATGCTGCAGGAGGCGATCAGCAAGTTTGCTGGCAAGTCGGTGTTCAAGGCGAAATACGACAACTTCATCGGCGGCAAATGGGTCGCCCCGGTGCGGGGTCAGTACTTCGAGAACGTCACCCCCATCACCGGCAAGCCGATCTGTCAGGTGGCGCGCGGCACGTTCGAGGACATCGAACTCGCGCTGGATGCAGCGCACAAGGCCAAAGCCGCGTGGGGTTCCGCTTCGACGACCGAACGCTCGAACGTGCTGCTCAAGATTGCCGACCGGCTTGAGGCGAACCTCGATCTGCTGGCGCTTGCCGAGACGATCGACAACGGCAAGCCGATCCGCGAAACCACCGCAGCGGACATGCCGCTGGCCATCGACCACTTCCGCTATTTTGCAAGCTGCATCCGGGCGCAGGAAGGCTCGATTTCCGAGATCGACCACGATACTGTCGGCTACCACTTCCACGAACCGCTGGGCGTCGTCGGCCAGATCATTCCGTGGAACTTCCCGATCCTGATGGCGGCGTGGAAGATCGCCCCGGCGCTGGCGGCGGGCAACTGCATCGTGCTCAAGCCGGCCGAGCAGACCCCGATGTCGATCCTCGTGCTGGTCGAACTGATTGCCGACATCCTGCCCGAGGGCATTCTGAACGTGGTCAACGGTTTCGGCGTCGAAGCGGGCAAGCCGCTTGCCAGCAGCCCGCGCATCGCCAAGATCGCCTTCACCGGCGAAACCTCGACTGGCCGCCTGATCATGCAGTACGCCAGCGAAAACCTGATCCCGGTGACGCTGGAACTGGGCGGCAAGAGCCCCAACATCTTCTTCGCCGATGTGGCGGCAGAGGACGATGACTTCTTCGACAAGGCGCTCGAAGGGTTCACCATGTTCGCGCTCAACCAGGGTGAGGTCTGCACGTGCCCCAGCCGCGCGCTGATCCATGAATCGATCTACGAGCGCTTCATGGAGCGCGCGATCAAGCGGGTCGAGGCGATCAAGCTGGGCAGCCCGCTCGACTTCGACACGATGATCGGGGCGCAGGCTTCGAACGATCAGCTTGAAAAGATCCTGTCGTACATCGACATCGGCCGCGACGAAGGCGCCAAAGTACTCACCGGCGGGGGCCGTGCGGTGCACGAGGGTGAATTGGCGGGCGGGTACTACGTCACGCCGACCGTGCTTGAAGGCCACAACAAGATGCGCGTGTTCCAGGAGGAAATCTTCGGGCCGGTATTGGCGGTGACGACCTTCAAGGACGACGAGGAAGCGCTCGCGATCGCCAACGACACGCTTTATGGCCTTGGCGCCGGGGTGTGGAGCCGCAGCGCGAACACCTGCTACCGCTTTGGCCGGGCCATTCAGGCCGGGCGCGTGTGGACCAATTGCTACCACGCCTATCCGGCCCACGCCGCGTTCGGCGGGTACAAGCAATCGGGCATCGGCCGCGAAAACCACAAGATGATGCTTGACCATTACCAGCAGACGAAGAACATGCTCGTCAGCTACAGCCCGAGGAAGCTTGGCTTCTTTTGAGCTGATCGAACAGGCCTGACCGTCGGACGTCCCGCATGGGCGATCCGGCGGCGGTGCCGCAACCTTGAGAGGAAGTCTGATGTCTGGCGCCGAACCGACCATCGTGCTGAACGTGTTGTATAACGAGCCGAGCAACCCCGAAGCGTTCGAAACCTACTACGCGCAAACGCATCTGCCGCTGGTCGACAAGATCGAGGGCATCGCCAAGGCGGTCCTGACGAAGGGTCTGCCCGGCGCGGATGGGTCAAAGCCGCCGTACTACCGCATCGCCCAACTGTTCTTCGCCGATGGCGCGCAACTGGCCGCCAGCATGGGTTCGCCTGAGGGCGCTGCTGCGGCGGCCGACATCGCCAACTTTGCCGATGGCGGGGTCACCGTTTTTCCCGCTGCCGTGGTCTGAGGCTGGCGCGATGGGCGCAGGCGCTACCAGCACGGGAGTTGCCGCCGCTCTGCCAGCGCGGATTCTGGCGAGCGAGGCGGCGCTTGCGCTCATTGCCCGGCTCACGGCGGTTCACGGGCCGCTGATGTTCCACCAGTCGGGCGGCTGCTGCGATGGCTCTGCCCCGATGTGCTTTGGCAAAGGTGAGTTCCGCGTCGGGCGGCAGGACGTTCTGCTCGGCCATGTTGCCGGGGACGTGGCGGTGTGGATCGGCGCGGCGCAATTCGAATACTGGCGCCACACCCAAGTGACCATCGATGTCGTTCCCGGTCGCGGCGCGGGGATGAGCCTTGAGGCGCCTGAGGGGGTGCGGTTCATCATCCGCAGCCGGGTGTTCAGCGACGAGGAGGCCGCTTTGCTGGCGGCCGCCCCCGAGCCATTGCGGGGTGACGCCGTATAAGACCAAGGGCGCGGTTGAGCAGACCTGTGACCATGATAAACAACAGTGCTTGATCCGGCAGCAGTCCGGACGAGAGGGAGAGATAGATTGGGCGAAGCCCATTGCAGGGAAGAACTGGTCGTGGTTTCGTCGCATTGCGACGATGCAGCGCTGGTCGTTGAACGGGTGATCGACGGCATAGGCGCGCGCGTGCTGGCGGGCGCGCTGGTGTTCTGTTCGCACCGGTTTGCCAGCTCGGAACTGGCCGCGGCGCTGCAGCAGGCATTGGGCGAGGTGCCACTGATCGGCTGCACCAGCGCGGGAGAACTCAGCGATCGCGGCTATGACGAGGACAGCATCGTGTTCATCGGCTTTCCGGCCGACGACTTCCGCATGGCGGTGCATTGCTTCGATGATCTTGACCGGTTCGAGCCTGATGTCGGCCGCCACGCGATCCGCGCGCTCGGCGCTGCTGTGGCGCACGAGGATGCCGCCGTCGGACAGTTCCCCAACCATGCCGCGCTGTTTCTGGTGGACGGCCTGTCACACCGTGAAGAACTGCTGGCGATGACCGTGCAGGAAGCGCTGGGCGACACGGTTCTGGTCGGCGGATCGTCGGGCGATGGCATGCTGTTTCGCGAAACCGGCATTCTGGTGGGCGGACGCTTCATGACCGATGCGGCGGTGGTGGCCATTCTGTCGAGCCGCCGTCCGATGCGCGTATTCACCACCAATCATTACTCGCCCGGTGCCGAAAAGATGGTGGTAACCGCCGCCGATCCCAATGCCCGCGTGGTGCACGAGATCAACGCCCGCCGCGCTGCCGATGAATACATGCGCATTGCCGGTGGTGATCTGGGCGCGGCGCTTTCGGGCGAAGGTCTTGATGCCGCGTTCTTTGCCGCGCATCCCCCGATGGTGCGCGCTGGGGGGGCCTATCACGTGCGCTCGGTCCAGGCGGTCAACGCCGATGGCAGCCTGACCTTCTATTGCGCCATCGACAACGGGATCGTCCTGACCGTTGGCCAGCCGGTCGACCGCCTGTCGC
The DNA here is from genome assembly GCF_020404405.1 of Novosphingobium sp. FKTRR1. Taxonomy (GTDB): domain Bacteria; phylum Pseudomonadota; class Alphaproteobacteria; order Sphingomonadales; family Sphingomonadaceae; genus Novosphingobium. Next base: position 177,506 of record NZ_JAIZDA010000007.1, read on the forward strand.
AGCTTGAGGATCTGTTCGACCGGCTCGACGAAGAAGTCGGCAGCATCGATCACGTCATCGGTTTCGACTGCGTGCTCAACCGTATCGATGCCGAAAACCGCCAGCTTTCGGGGGCGGTCTCGCGGTTGTATAGCAGGCGCCGGGTCGTCGGCTTCAACACGTATGGCGAACAGGTGCGCGCGGCGCACATCAACCAGACGTTCAGCGGGTTGGCCATCGGGCGATGAACGCGCGGCTTGCTCCTGCCGGTGACAGCGAGGCCGCCGCCGCCCGCATCGCCACGCTGGAAGCGCGCATTGCCCAGCTTGAAACCATCAATTCCGCGCTGATCGACCGCGTCGAACGGTCAAGCGATTTTCAGGGCGGTGCGTTCTCGATGTTCGAGACGGCAATCTCGCTTGAAGCGCTGGTGCGTGAGCGGACCGCTGCGTTGGAGGATGCGCTCGCCCGCCTGTCGCGCGCCAATGCGGCACTCGGCCACGCCCATCGTGAGGCGGAGGAAGCTCGTACCCGGCTGCGCGACGCGATCGAGACGCTGGCCGATGGGTTCGCCCTGTTCGACGCGCAGGACCGGCTGATCCTGTGCAATGCCGCCTATCGCCGCTACTGGCCCGAGGTGGGCGAACTGGCAGCCGATCCGCCCTTCACCGATGTGATCAACGCCGTCGCACGCAGCGGGCGTACCGTGGGGGCTCTGGTATCACCCGAACGCTGGGTTGCCGACCGGCTGGCGCGCCACGCCACGGCCGACGGCGTGCATGTGCAGGCGCTGAGCGACGGGCGCTGGCTGCAGATTAACGAGATCCGCACGTCGGAGGGCGGCACCGTCGGCATTTACACCGACATTACGGAGGTGAAGGCCGAGGACGCGCGCGACCGCGCCCGCGAGCTGGCCGAGCGCAACCTTGCGCTGCAGGCGACGCTTGACACCCTGTCCGAAGGCGTCTGCCTGTATGACCAGCAGCACGGACTGGTCGTCCACAACGGTGGGCTGGCGCGCATCCTGCGGCTGCCACCGGGCGACCGCAGCGCGATCGCGACCCATGCCGGGCTGGTCGCGCATTGTCGGAGTCTGGGGCTGGCAGATGCCGATATCCTTGACTGGCGAGCGGCCGAGGGCGAACGGCGCGCGGCGCAAGGTCGGCTGGGCGAACGGCTGGTCGAGATCCGCTCTACCCCGATCCAGCCCGGCGGAATGGCGTTCAGCTTTGACGACATCACCGACCGGCTGCACTACGAAGAAGGTCTGCGCGAGGCGGCGGAGACGCTGGAGCGCCGCGTGGCCGCCCGCACCATCGAGCTTGAGGCCGAAGTGGCCGAGCGGCGGACGGTGGAGGCGGCGCTGCTGGCGGCCAAGACCGCCGCCGAACTGGCCAACCGGTCAAAGACCAGCTTTCTTGCAGCCGCCAGCCACGATCTGTTGCAACCGCTGAACGCCGCGCGGCTGTTCGTCGCGGCGCTGGGCGAGCGCAGGCTGGCGCTGCCGACGCGGGCGCTTGTCCGCCAGACCGGAACGGCGCTGGATTCGGTCGAGGAACTGCTTGAAGCGCTGTTCGAGATCTCGCGGCTCGATGCTGGCGCGATGCAGCCCGAAATCGGACCGATCGAACTCGACCGCATGCTTGGCGCGCTGCGCATCGAATTTGCCACGCAAGCCCGCCAGTCGGGGCTGGTGCTCAAGGTGCCCGAAACCGGCATCTGGGTGCGCTCCGACGTGCGTTTGCTGCGTCGCATCCTGCAGAACTTCGTGTCCAATGCGCTGCGCTATACCCGCATGGGATCGGTCGCGATCACGGTGACGTGCGTCGACGGTTTAGCCCGGATCGCCGTGCGCGATACCGGCCCTGGCATCGATCCGGCGAATTTCGAACTGATTTTCGAGGAGTTTCGCCGCCTTTCGCATGATCGCGGGCCGACCGGCAAGGGCTTGGGGCTGGCCATCGTGCGGCGTGCCAGCCAGATGCTGGGCCATCGTGTCGAACTGGCATCGCGTCCGGGCGAGGGGGCCGAGTTTGCCGTGCTGGTGCCGCTCGGCGAAGCCTCGCCCGCCGAACCGCAAGCTGCGCGCCCGCGCGAGCGGTCATCGGGCGAAACCACCGGCGGCCGGGTGCTGATCGTCGACAACGATGAGGCCATCCTGCAAGGCATGGAGGCGCTGCTGGGCAAGTGGGGCTATCGCGTGCTGACCGCGCATTCGCTCGACGCGGCGCTCGAACTGCCGGAGTTGAAGATTGCCGGGGCGGACGGGTTGCCCGCCTTGCTGATCGCCGATTATCACCTCGACGATGGTGAGCGCGGCGATGCGGTGGTGGCTGCCCTGCGCCGCCAATTCGGGGCGCAGGTTCCAGCGCTGATCATCTCGGCCGACCGCAGCGAGGAAGTGAAGGCGCAACTCGCCGCCGCCGGGCTGCCAATGCTGCACAAGCCGGTCAAACCAGCGCAATTGCGTGCGTTGCTGCGCACACTTGTGAACTGAAACGGCGCAAGCTTAATTGGCGCTGACAGCGCTCAGTGAAAGCCGACGCGGTTGGCCAGGATCACCGCTTGCGTGCGCGAATAGGCGTTGAGCTTTTGCAGGATGGCCGAGACGTGCGCCTTGACCGTGGTCATCGAAACATCCAGCTCATAGGCAATCTGCTTGTTGAGCTTGCCGTTGATGAGGTGGCGCAGCACGACGGTTTGCTGCGGGGTGAGGGAATCGATGCGGCCAAGGATCGCGGTCTGTTCGCGCGCGCTTTCATCGTCCTCATCGAACAGGTCGGGGATGTAGATCTCGCCTTCCAGCACCTGACGCAGCGCTTCGACGATTTCTGCGCGCTTGAGCGACTTCGGCACGAAGCCTGCCGCACCTGCGGCCAGCGCCTCACGCACCGTAAGCCGGTCGAGCGTGCCCGACACCATCACCACAGGAATGCTGGGAAACGTATCGCGCAGGGCATTGAGCCCTGACAGCCGCGTCACATCGGGAATGTTGAGATCGAGCAGCACCATGTCAACGTCGCCCTGATCGTGCAATGCAGCGATCGCCTCGGCCAGCGCGGCGGCTTCAAGGATCTGGCAGTCCGGAAAGCTGCCTTCCAGCAGGCTGCGCATCCCATCGCGGACGAGCGAGTGATCATCGACGATCATGACACGTTCCATAGCGATGTTCATCGTCCCGTTCGGTGTTGCTTGCCAGCCTATCATGATCGGGCCCTGCGGCAATGATGGTTCAATGGGATTGTTGAGTGGGATTGATCGGACGCGGGTGACGCGCCGAGGGAAGTGCACCGGACCAGGAGCAAGCCCCCGGCCCGGCGCCGATCCGGTCAGTTACCCGCGGCTTCCTTGGGCAGCTTGAACACCCAGAGCGAGCCGCCCTGGCTGATTTCCTTGAACGTCTTGGCCACTTCGCCGCCCCACAGCGGCACCGCGCCACCCCAGCCCGACATCACCGCCACGTATTGTTCGCCGTCCTGCACCCACGTGATCGGCGAGCCGACCACGCCCGAGCCAGTTTGGAACTTCCACAATTCCTCGCCGGTCTTGGCGTCGAACGCCTTGAGGTAGCCTTCAGGGGTGCCGGTGAACACCAGATTGCCCGCTGTGGTCAGCACGCCGCCCCACAGCGGCGCCTTGTTCTTGTATTCCCACACGATCTTGCCGGTGGTCGGGTCCATCGCGCGCAAAGCGCCGATGTGGTCCGGTGCAATCGGCCGGATGGTGAATTCGGCACCGAGGTAGGCCGCGCCCTTCTTGTAGGCGATCGGTTCGTTCCAGATGTCCATGCCCCAGTCGTTGGACGGGATGTAGAACAGTCCGGTCTGCTTGGAATGGGCCATCGGCATCCAGTTCTTGCCGCCCAGGAAGCTGGGTGAGGCGAACACCGACTTGCCCTTTTCCGCACCTTCCGGCGCGCCGGGGCGGTTGGCGTCAATGAAGTTGGGGCGCCCGGTCTTGGCGTTGTAGCCATCGGCCCAGGTCGTTTGCAGCACGAACTTGTTGGCGCTGACGAACTTGCCGGTGGTGCGGTCGAGCACGAAGAAATAGCCGTTGCGGTCGGCCTTGGCACCCAGCTTCATCGCCTTGCCGTTGATGGTGGCATCGAACGGGATGAACTCGTTCACCCCGTCGAAGTCCCATCCGTCGTGAGGGGTGGTCTGGTAATGCCATTTGATCACGCCGGTCGCCGGATCGATCGCCAGCGTCGAACTGGTGTAGAGATTGTCGCCCGGACGCAAGTGGCTGTTCCACGGGCCGGGGTTGCCGGTGCCCATGTAGATCAGGTTGGTGTCGGGGTCATACGTGCCGCCAAGCCAGGTGGCGCCGCCGCCGGTCTTCCATTGGTCGCCGACCCACGTGGCGTTGAGCTTGCCGGTCATGCCGTTGGGCTGGCCGTGCAGGGTACCGATGTTGCCTTCGATGGTCGGGCGTTCCCAGATCAGTTCGCCGGTATTGACGTCGCGCGCCTGAATCGCGCCGGTGATGCCGAATTCGCCGCCCGAATTGCCGAACACGACCATGTCGTTGACGATCAGCGGTGCGGCGGTGGCCGAGTAACCCGCCTGATAGTCGGCAATCGTCTTGTTCCAGATGACCTTGCCGGTGTGGCGATTGAGCGCGATCAGGTGGGCATCGAGCGTGGCGAAGATGATCTTGTCACCATGGATGGCGGCCCCGCGATTGACCACATCGCAGCACGGCATGATGCCATCGGGCAGGCGGGCGTCATATTCCCACTTCTTTTCGCCGGTGCGCGAATCAAACGCGAACACGCGCGAATAAGAGCCGGTCACATAGATCGTGCCGTCATAGACCAGCGGCTGCGATTCCTGACCGCGCTGCTTTTCGCCGCCCAGCGACGAGGCGAAGGCTGGGACCAGCTTCTTGACGTTGCTGGCGTTGAGCGTGGTCAGCGCGCTGAAACGCTGCGCTTGCGGCCCAAGGCCATAGCTGATCACATCGCCCGGCGTGCTGGCGTCGTTGACGATATCCTGGCTGGTCGGCCCGGCGGCATTTTGCGCCAGAACCGGCGCGCTCGCGCCCAGTCCCACCATGGCTATTGCGGCAAGGCTTGCGCCAATCCAGCCGCGCGTCATGTTGCCCTTCATGCATGCTCTCCTGTCTGTAAGACTGACCACCTTGGCTGGCGGCCCCTGATTTGGTGGTATCGAACCCGTGCGCCCGGACGACTCGGTTTGCGAATTGGCAGACCTGTCGTCCGACCCCTGCGCCTGGCCGGACCGACCCTATCGGGTGCACCCGGCGCAGCAATTGAACCTTAGGCCCATCGCAGGGCCATCGAATGCCGCTTCATCCGGCCAGCGCGGCGTGCCATTCGACCCCGTGCGCCTTGAACAGGGCGGCAAGCCGTCCATCCGCGATCATCCTGGCAACGCTCTCTTCCAAGGCATCCCCCAGCGACCGGCTGTTCTCCTTCACCGCCATGCCGATGTCCCAGCCGGGGGTGACGAGCGCGGGGATCGGTCCCCTGCGGCGCCTGATTGCGGCGGCAGGATGGTCGGCTTGCGCCGCCTCGACTTGCGCGCGGGTGGCCAGTGCAACATCCGCCTTGTCGGTGCCGACAGCCGCGACGGCGGCATAGCCGGTGCCGAAATGGTGCACGTCGCTGCGCAGCACCCCGCCAAAGCTGCCGAGCAGGTAGGCGTCCGATACCGTCCCGGTTTCAGCGGCGAGCCGTTTGCCCTTGAATTGAGAGGGTGGAACCTCGCAATCGGTCTGTTCGTTGCCGCAAACCATGGCGAAACCTTCGCGATAGTAGGGCGAAATCACGGCAACCTGATCGTTCTCCACCATCAACTGCCGGTCGAACGGTACGTGCAGCATTACGTCGCACGGCCTGAACCCCAGCAATCCGCCACGCCACACCACGTTGCGCAAGTCTGCATTCAGGTCATCGGCCGCTGGAAATTCGACAACATCGGCGCGCACGCCCAGCGATTCCGCCAGCGCCTTGCCCAAATCGACGTCGATCCCGCGCAGATTGCCGCCATCGCTCCATGACCACGGCCGGTTGTCCTGATAGACCGCGACGCGCAGCACACCATCGGCCTTTACTTTGGCCAGGGGCGCGGCGGATGCAGGGCCGGATTTCAGAGCGCAGCCAAGTCCCAGCGCGGACAGTCCGGCGATGACCGCGCGTCGGCTTGGCCGTTCATTCATCGACATGTTTGGTTTCCAGCCAGCTACGGATCGCCCAGCCGGCCTTCTGGCCAAGGATTTCGCCCATCGGCGGCATGTAGACTTTGCCGTCGTGCGATGATCCATGGTGATAGCGCTGGACGAACCATTCATCGCCGGTGTCGCCGGTCTCAAGATAGCGCAAGTCCGGCGCGATCCCGCCCGAGATCGCCTCAAGTCCATGGCAGCGCGCACAATTTTGGCCGTATGCCGACTGGCCGATCTCAATTGCCTTGGCATTGCCGCGATAGGGGTTGTGCGTCAGCCAGGTGTCATTGTCGGGGGTAATGTCGGGCAGCGCGGTTGTGTCGACCGGCTGCGGGGTTACATTGCCGTGGGCAAATATCTGCTGACTGACCCCCAGCGTGGCGCAGGCCAGCGCCAGTCCCAGCAAGACACGCGATTGCTTGGCGTTCATGGCTTATCCAATCTCCCATTGGCCCGGCATCATTGCATTTCGGTCGATGCCGGGCATGCTTGTCGCTCGATGACGCAATGGATACTTGTCCCCTCGGCGCGCAGACATAGTACCTTGGTCCAGTAGGCGGGTATCCTCCCGCGCGAGATAACCGCAGCATGAACCAGCAAACACCCTTTCAGGCGATCGTCCGGCGCACTCTTGCAGCGTCGGCTTGCGTGGCGCTGACCGTGCTCGGGCAAGGTCCGATCTTTGCGCAGCAGCCCGGAAATGCGGGATTGCTGCAAGGCACGGCTTATGTCTCGAACGAGCGCGGCAACAGTGTTTCGGTGATCGATCTGGCGTCCGGAAAGGTCATGGCGACATGGCCGGTCGGCCACCGTCCGCGCGGTATTGCCCTTTCGGGTGACGGCGCGCAGGTCTACATCGCGGCGGGTCAGGACAGCGCGGTCGAGGTGCGCGACCGGCTGACCGGCAAGTTGCTGCGCACACTCCCGTCCGGACAAGACCCCGAGCAGTTCTTTCCCTCGCGCGATGGCAAGCTGCTGTTCGTCGCGAACGAGGATGACGCCGCGCTGACCGCGATCGATCTGGCAAGCGGTCACGTCAGCTGGCAGGTGCCGGTCGGTCGAGAGCCTGAAGGCGTCACGCAAAGCCCCGACGGCAAGTGGCTGGTCGTCACCAGCGAGGATCAGCACACGCTGAGCTGGATCGATCTGGCCACGCACACCGTCGTTGCCGAAACTCCGACCGAGCCGCGCCCGCGCCACGTCGAGTTCACCCCCGACGGCAAGGAACTGTGGGTGGCCGACGAAGCGGGGCAGGTGGTGCAGGTGATCGACCCCGCCACGCGGCAGGCGGTTGCCACGATCTCCTTCGCGCCGCCCGCGACGCAAAGTTACAAAGTGCTGCCCTGCGGCATCCGCTTTACCCATGACGGGCGCCGGGCCGTGGTCGCGCTGGGGCGGGCCAATGCCATCGCCGTGGTCGATGTCGCCAGTCGTAAGGTCGTCGGCTATGCCACGGTCGGGGGACGGCCGTGGCATCTGGCGCTGACGGCGGATGACCGCTTTGCCGTGGTGGCCAACGGGCTTTCGGATGATGTCAGCGTCGTCGATCTGGCCAGGTTGTCCGTCTCGGCGACGATCCCGGCAGGTGCCGGGCCGTGGGGCGTGGCGATTGCGCGCTAAGCGTCGGTGGCGTGCCTGCATGGTCGCTCGTCCGAAAGTATCACTGCCTTAAGTCCAATTCCGGCGCGCCGTGCTGCGCAGCATTGTCATCCCCACACTGCACCGGGCCATGGGAGGCCGGGATGTGCAGAAAAACAAGGGGAAGACGATGCGGAGGGTTCATTTGTTCGGCGGTTCGGCCGTCGCTCTGGCGCTGTGCCTGACGGCGACCAACGCCTGGGCCGGTTCAAGCACCGCGCTGCTCAAGCGCCTGCACGAAAAGGGCATCCTCAGCGACGAGGATTATACCGAGTTGCTTAAGGAAGAGCAGGCTGAAAACGCCGCCGCCGCCGCCGCTCCGGTTGCGGCGACTTCGCCAGCTCCGGCTCCGGCGTCTGCTGCAGCATCGCCCGACGGCAGGCAACTGGTTCACGCCACCGCATCGGGGATCGGGCTGGAAGTCGGCCCGGCCACGATCCGCTTTTCAGGCTCGGTAAATGGGTTCTACGTGCACGACAATCCGGCCAAGGCCAGTGCAACCACCGCGGTTACAGGCGGCGTTGCCGGGGTCGGCCCCAACGGCACCAGCGCGGTGCGCAACGGCCTGTTGCCGGGCTTCCTCAAGGTCGAAGTCTCGACCAGGCAGGGCGGCTGGGATGTGGGCGCGCACTTCGGCATGTATCCCGGCATCAACAGCGCCAACTATGGCGCACTGGGTGCCAACAACGGCGGTCAGCCGACCGCGCTGGCCACCGCCGGGATCGACTTCCGCCAGACCTATCTGACGCTGGCGCACGATGGCTTTGGCGAATTGAAGATCGGCCGCGACATCGGCCTGTTCGGCTCGGACGCGATCCTCAACGATATCACGTTGCTGTCCTCCGGCTCGCCGGGTGGCAACGTGGCGCCGGCCAATACCACGCTCGGCCGGATCGGCATCGGCTACATCTACACCGACTTCCAGCCGCAAATCACCTATACCACCCCGTCGCTGCAGGGGTTCAAGGCGTCTGCTGGCGTGTTCCAGCCGCTATCCTCGCTGACCGGCGCGGCGCAGAACAACAAGGCGCCGGGCTTTCAGGGCAAGCTGACCTGGGACGGCAAGGTCGCCGACGTTGCCGTGCACGGCTGGCTGTCGGGCATCACGCAAAAGCATGATGCCTTGTCGGGACGGTCATACACCGGGCAGGGGCTGGACTTCGGGGCGAAGGTCACGGCGGGGCCGGTGGCGCTGCTGGGATATTACTACACCGGCAAGGGGCTGGGCACGACCGTGCTCAACTTGTTCGACACCGATGCCGCCGGCAACGCGCGTCATAGCGAAGGCTATTATGCGCAAGCGCTGGTCAGCGTCGGCAAATGGGGCTTTGGCGGCAGCTATGGCGCCAGCCTGTTGAGCCACGCCAATTCGGCCGACGCCTTGGCCACGCCAACCCTTGTGCGGCGCAACGCCAGCGAGGTCGGTCAGGTCCGCTATGGCCTGACCAGCTGGGTGACGATGATCGGCGAATACGTCCACACCAAATCGACCGCGTGGAACGGCAACGCGGCATCGAGCGACGCCATCGCACTCGGCGGGATATTGTTCTTCTGATGATCTGAAGTTCGTTCGAACCCACGCCGCCCGAACCCTGTGCGCAGTCATGCGCACAGGGTTCGGGATGCGACTGGCAGCGCTGCGGTCCGGGCTCGATCCCCGACCGTGGCGCTGCTCTTTTTTGCAAGCTTGCGCGTTGCGGAAACAGGCAGCGCCCCTTCCTGAAGCGATTGCGTTGCCGTGCGGAACGTTTAATCAAACCGACGGTTTACCGCTCAGGGGTCTTGTTGCCATGTCGATGCGTCTGCGTTCCGTCCTGATTGCCGCGCCCTTGCTGATCGCGGCGGGCGTCGGCCTGACCGGAGCGCATGGCGCACCGGCAACCGCAAACGCCGCTGCCGCTCCGGCAGATTGCGCTGCCGACAATGGCGGGCTGTCCCTGCCGCCCGGTTTCTGCGCGACGGTGTTTGCCGACAATGTCGGCCATGCGCGCCACATCGCGATCGCTGCGGACGGCACGGTCTATGTGAACACCTGGTCGAGCGATTACTTCGAGGGCCTGCCGCCTGCTCCCGCTGGTGGCTTCGTCGTGGCGCTGAAGGACCGCGATGGCGATGGTGTGGCCGATGCTTCGGAACGCTTCGGTCTGTCCGCGACGACTGGCGGCCATGGCGGCACCGGCATCGCGCTGTGGCGCGGCAGCCTCTACGTGGAAGAGCATGACACCATCGTGCGCTATGCGCGCAAGGCTGGGCAATTGGCCCCCCTCGGCAAGCCAGTGACGGTGCTGTCGGGCCTTCCGGTGAACGGCGATCACCCGATGCACCCGTTCGCGATCACGCCTGCGGGCCTGCTGCTGGTCAATTCCGGATCGGCCAGCAATACCTGCGAAAGCCCCAACCGCCAGCCCGGCGCGAAGGGCGCGGTGCCTTGCGTCGAAGCGCTGTCGCGCGGCGGCATCTGGGCCTATCGCGCCGACAAGCTGGGTCAGGTGTTCAGCCCCGCCGAGCGTTGGGCCACCGGCATCCGCAACACCGGCGGGATTGCGCTCGACAGCGCCGGGCACATCTTTGCCACGCAGCACGGGCGCGATCAGTTGGGCCAGAACTGGCCCGCACTCTACACCACCGAACAGGGTGTGGAGCGTCCCGCCGAAATCCTGTTCAGCCCGTTCAAGGGCGCCGACTTCGGCTGGCCGACCTGCTATTACGACGGCTTCCAGAGCCGCCACGTGCTCGCCCCCGAATATGGCGGAGACGGTGGCAAGACGCAGGGCTTGTGCGCCACCAAGACGCCGCCGCTGGTCGCTTTCCCCGCGCACTGGGCGCCCAACGACGTGGCGATTTACAGCGGCAAAGTGTTTCCGTCGGCTTATGCGCAAGGCGCGTTCATCGCCTTCCACGGATCGTGGAACCGCGCGCCAGCCCCGCAAGACGGCTATATTGTGGCGTTCCAGCCGTTGCGCGATGGCAAGCCGTCAGCACAGTGGATCCGCTTTGCCGATGGTCTGGCGGGCCCGCACAAGGAACCGGGCCGCGCGCTGCACCGCCCGGCGGGACTTGCCGTCGGTCCGGATGGGGCGCTGTACATTGGCGACGATGTGCGCGGGCGCATCTGGCGCGTGACCTATCATGGCCTGCCCGGTGCCGCGCTCATCGATGCGCCAAAGGCGGCGGTTGCCGCAGCCGAGGCGACACCATCCGCTTCAGCCGCGCGCCCGAGCCTGCCTGCCGGAATCACGCCCGAACAAGTGGCGCTCGGCCGCTCGATATATCTGGGTGAGGCCAAGGGCGGCACGTGCAGCGGCTGTCACGGCTCGGACGGGCGCGGCAGCATGTCGGGCGCTTCGCTTGCCGGTCCGGCGTTCCTGTGGAGCGACGGCTCGGTCGATGGCCTTGCCGCCACGATCACCAGCGGCGTGGCCAAGCCGAAGAAGGCGAGCGGCGGTATGCCGGCGCTGGGTGGCGCGGCGTTGACGGCGCAGGATGTCCGCGCTGTCGCGGCCTATGTCTGGACGTTGAGCCACGCCGGGGGCTGACCCGGCGTGGGTATTACTTCAAGGATTTGAGGTAGGCGATCACTTCGGCGCGTTTGGCCGCATCCTTCAACCCCGGAAAGGCCATTGCCGTGCCGGGGACCAGCGTCATCGGTCCGGCCAGCCACTTGTCGAGTGTGGCATCATCCCACTTGAGCTTCGCGCCCGTGAGCGCGGCGCTGTACTTGAAGCCCGCCTGCGTCGCCGCCTTGCGGCCATAAACGCCCCACAAGTCCGGGCCGATCTTGGCCGGGGCGCCCTTGGCCGCGTTGTGGCACACGGTGCAGCGGTTGAAGGTGGCTGGCGGCGTGCCGGGCGCTGCAAAAGCCGACGTGGCGATCAGGCTGGCGGCCATGGCCAGCGCTGCGCGCGGTGCGAATGTGTCCATGGAGTCTCTCCCGTTGGTTCGTGCCGCGAGGTGCCATGCACAACGAGAGTCGCCTATTGCACTTTGGTAGGCAGAGCGGACTGCCGGACTGCCGGACTAATCGTCAGTCGGCTTGTCGGTCCGCCAGATAGCGCCGGATATCCAGACTGTAATCCTCAAGCGGCGAGAAATAGCCATGGTCATGGATCGGTGAGGACAGCCCCGATTGCACGCGTTCGCAAACGGCCCAGTCCTGCCGGTTGACCATGTCCCAGAAATCGACCGCATCGGCTGGATCGAAACCGGGCAGGGCCACTTCATCGCGATGGAACAGGAACCGGCATTCGATCCGCGTCCGGTCGGCTGCCAATGGCCACAGCACGAAGGCGGCGGCATGGTCCATCGATACGCTGAACATCAGGTTGGGATAGATCAGTTCGCCCTTGTGGCGCACTTTTTCCTCGTCCGACAGGCCGGGGAACGGCGCGCGGGTGGTGGTGCCGCTGGCGGTATAGGTGACCGCGCCCGCGCGGTGCGGGATTCCTGCCTCCCAGTCGAGCCCGATGCCGCCCTTTTCGCGAAAGGCGGGCACGATCTCGCACAGTTCGGGGTGAACCGCCGGGCAGTGGTAGCATTCGTTGTAGTTTTCGAGGATCAGTTTCCAGTTGGCTGCCACGTCATAGGTGATCGTTTGCCCGGTTACGAGGTCGGCCAGCGGGTAGTTGGCGAGATGGGCGGCGGCGGTCGCAATCCCGGCGGTAAAGTCCGGCGCGCTGGCAGGGGACAGGTTCAGGAACACGAACCCGCCCCAAGTCGCCACGCCAACCGGATAGAGGCCCAGCTCGTCCTTGGCGAACCCGGTGAAGCCGCTAACCTCGGGCGCGGCAAGCAGCTTGCCGTCCAGCCCGTACGACCAGCCATGATAGGGACAGCGGATCAACCCGCGCGACACCACGTTGGCATCGAGCTTGACGCCCCAGCGTGCGTCGCTGGCGGCATCGCACAGGCGCGCACCGCGATGGCGGCAGATGTTGTAGTGTGCGTGCAGCACGCCTGCACGATCGCGCACAAGCAGCACGCTTTCGCCCGCGATTTCGAGCGTGATGTGGCTGCCGGGCTCGGGCAGGTCTTCCTCGCGCGCGGCGCAGAACCATTCGCGGGCAAAGATCGTGCGCTTGTCGAGGGCAAAGGCTTCGGCATCGCGATAGGCCGTGCTGGGCAGCGACACTTGCATCGACTGATCGTTCATCGGGGCGACTCCGATTGGCGCGGTACGAATTTATTAGACACTTGCCTCATTGTCCGTGCTGGGGCAAGCTTGGCTGATTGACGACGGCCAGTCGGAGGAAAGCGTGGCGGGGGAACCAACGGTGACGACGGCTGCCGACGACGAAGCGTTTGACGCGATCGTCGTGGGTGCCGGGCACAACGGACTGACCGCAGCAGCCTATCTGGCCCGCGCCGGATGCCGTGTGCTGGTGCTGGAACGGCGCGCCGTCGTCGGTGGTGCGGCGGTGACCGAAGAGGTCATTCCCGGCCATCGGGTTTCAACCGCTTCGTACATCGCCTCGATGCTGATGCCCACGGTGATCCGCGATCTCGATCTCGGGCGGCGGGGGTTGCGCATGGTCGCCTGCGACCCGATCCTGACGGTGCCGGTGGGCGGCGAGCGGATCATCCGCTGGTGGGCCGATGTCGACCGCACGGCCGAGGAGATCGCGCAGTATTCCGCAGCCGACGCGCTGGCCTTTGTCGACGTTGACCGGCGGTTGAAGGCGCTGGCCGCCTATCTTCAGCCCTTCTTCCTTGAAACGCCGCCCGATCTGGCCGCCGCCGGGCCGCTGGCGCGTCTGCGTGAGGCGTGGCGCTTGTTCCGGCGTTTCCGCAGCCTGAAGGGCAAGGAAGCGGGCGAGATGGTCACATTCATGACCGGCTCGCTGGCCGACTTCCTCGACCGGCATTTCGAGGCCGATGAAACCAAGCGGATGATCCTGGCCAACAGCGTCTATGGCAAGCATGGCGGGCCCTATGAGCCGGGCTCGGCGGTGGGGTTGCTGTTCCACTTGCTGGCGGGCGGCGATCATGGTGTGCAGGGCTTCAACGGCCACGTGATCGGCGGCATGGGGGCGATCACCGAGGCACTGGCCGACGCGGCGCGTGAACATGGCGCGCGCATCCTGACCAATGCGCAAGTGCTGCGCATCGATGTAGCCAATGGTGCAACCACCGGCGTGACGCTGGCCGACGGGCGGACCTTTCGGGCGCCGGTGGTGTTGTCCAATGCCGATCCCAAGCGCACCTTTCTGGGCATGGTGCCGGGGCAGGCGCTGCCCGAGGCGTTCCGCCGCGATGTCGCCGCAATCCGCATGAACGGACCCGCCGCCAAGCTCAATCTGGCACTGTCGGGCGAGCCACGCGTCCTTGGTCGTCCGGCCGATGCCGACCCGCGTGAGCGGGCGCTGCTGACCATCGCGCCTACGCTGGAAAGCGCGCAGCGCTGTTCGGACATGGCGCGTTTCGGCGAGATTGCCGACGAACTGTGGATCGATTGCGTGATCCCCAGCCTGATCGACGACACGCTGTGCCCACCCGGGCACCACATGCTGACCTGCTTCATCCAGTTCGTGCCCTATCACTTGCGCGAAGGCACGTGGGACGAGCGGCGCGAGGAACTGGCGGCATCGGTCATCCGCCAGATCACCCGCCACATGCCCGATCTGCCCGAGCTGATCCTGGGCCAGCGGCTCTATACGCCGCTCGATCTTGAGCGAACGTTCGGGCTGACCGAGGGCAACATCTTTCACGGCGATCTGGCAACCGGCGCGCTGTTTTCGATGCGGCCGACCCCGGCATGGTCGCAATACCGCACCCCGGTACAGGGGCTCTATCTGTGCGGGGCAGGTGCGCATCCGGGCGGCGGGGTCACCGGCGCACCGGGCCACAACGCGGCGCAAGCGGTGCTGCGCGACGGCATGGCGCGGGGCCGGCGCTGATGGCGCGCGGCGCTCCGCACCCGCCCAAAGTCATGGGCGTGGCGGATCTGGCGCTGTTCTACATCGTTACCGGGGTCAGCCTGCGCTGGATCGCCACCGCCGCCGCCATGGGCCCAAGCGCTGTGCTGGTCTGGATCGGTGCGCTGGTGGGCTTCTATCTGCCGCTGGTGCTGGCGATCGTCGAACTGTCGTCGCGCTATCCGCAAGAGGGCGGCCTTTATGTGTGGACGCGTCAGGCGTTCGGGCCGTTCATCGGTTTCATGGCGGGGTGGAGCTATTTCACCTCGAACCTGCCGTATTTCCCCAGCGTGTTCTATTTCGACGCGGGCAACGCGCTGTTCATCGGCGGCGATCGTTGGATGCATCTGCACGACAGCCCGCTTTATTACATGGGGTTCTCGCTGGTCGCGCTGGCGTTCATCACCGGGATCAACGTCATCGGCCTGCGCTTTGGCAAGTGGATGCACAACATTGGCGCGCTGGGTATGTGGCTGCCCGCGCTGGCGGTGATCGTGATGGGCGGCCTTGCCTGGTGGCGGTTCGGCCCTGCAACCACGTTCACCCCGCAAACGATGATCCCGACGTTCGATCTGACGCACATGGTGGCGTGGGGGTCGATCGCTTTCGCGCTGTCGGGGGCTGAAACCGCCTCGTTTCTGGGCGATGAGATCAAGAACCCGCGTCGCACCATTCCGCGCGCGCTGCCGATAGCCGGGGCGGTGATTGTGGCGAGCTATGTGCTGGGCACGGTGGCGGTGTTGCTGGCCATGCCGGCTAGCGAGGTCAACACCTTGCAAGGGCTGATTCAGGCGGGTGCCGTCGCCGCCGGACGGCTCGGCGCAGGCTGGATCGTGGTGCCGCTGGCGGTGCTGATCACGCTGGGCAACATCGGTGCCGCCAGTGGCTTCCTTACCGCCGCCGCGCGCATTCCCTTTGCCGTCGGTATCGACCGGATGCTGCCCGAGGCGTTTGCCCGCGTGCATCCCCGCTGGGGCACGCCGCACATCGCCATTTTGGTGCAGGGCGGGCTGGGCGCGCTGTTCTGCGTGGCGGGGCAGGCGGGAACGGGCGTCAAGGGCGCCTACGACGTGCTTGTCAGCATGGGGATCATCGCGGCGTTCCTGCCGTTCGCGCTGGTGTTTCTGGCGCTTATCCGGTTGCAGCGCGAACCCGCCGGACCCGAAGTGACGCGGCTGCCGGGCGGCTCGGTCACTTCGACCGTGGTGGCCGTGGTGGGCTTGTGCACGACGCTGTTCGCGCTGGCGATGGCCTGCTTTCCCGCGCCGGACGAGCCTGCCAAGGCGCTTGCCGTGTTCAAGATCTTTGCAATGACCGCCATTCTGCTGGGCACCGGCGCGCTGATCTATCGGCTTGGGCGGCAGCGTTATGCCGGAGCTGCCACTTGACTTTGCCCCTGTGTCGCGCATTGCCTGAGCGCATTCCATGACCGCCACCCACCCCGACGCCGCGCAAGCCAAACCCCGGCGCACCCGACAGACGCCGTCGGTGCGCCGTCAGGACTTGCTTGCGGTGACGGTCTCGTGTCTTGCCCGGCTGGGGCCGCGTGGTGCCACCGGACGGGCCATCTGTCGTGAGGCTGGGGTCAGTCATGGCCTGTTGCGCCATTATTTCCGCAATCCCGACAACCTCTTGCTCGAAACCTACGAGCAGTTGTGCGAGCAGTTGCTGGTGTGGATGACCGATGCGGTCGCCGCGTCCGGCGATGATCCATGGGCGCAGCTGCGCGGCCTGTTCGAAGCGGTGTTCGCAGCCGAATGGTCCAGCGCCGATCTGATCGCCGCATGGATGGCGTTCTGGCAACTGGCGCGCAGCCGCGAGGACTTTGCCGAGGTGTCCGAAAGCTTCAATCTGCGCCAGCGAGCGCTGCTTCAAAGCGTCGTCGGCCGCTTGCCGCAAGGCCCCGCCACGCCGCCGCTTGCCGATGCGGTTGCGGTGATTTCGGCGGTGATGGACGGCTTGTGGATCGAACTGTTCCTGTCGCAGGCACGCACTCCCGCCGACCGCTGCGTCGCCTTGTGCGAGGCCACCGCACGTCGCCTGTTCGCTGGGTGATCAGGTGTACTGCGGCTTGACAACTGTCCAACAGAGAGTCACCGTTAAGCAATAGTCATAAGCCGGGGAAGAGGGTTCATAAACCCCGACATGGAGGGCGGCACAATGCGCAACGCGTTTGGATTGCACGGCAATCGCAAGTTTTTCATGGCTTTGCTGCTCGGCTCGACCGGCCTTGCCGGGGGTGAAGCGGCGTTCGCCCAAGCTGCGCCCGATCAGGCCGCCGACGCCGGAGCGCAGACCATGCCGGGCGAGATTGTGGTCACCGCGACCAAACGCGCGGAAAAACTGCAGGATGTGCCCATCTCGATCGCCGCGTTCGACGCCAGCACGTTGTCCCAACGCCAGGTCGCCGCGTTCGACGATTATGCCAAGTTGCTGCCCAGCGTCAGCTTCCAGTCGTTCGGCCCCGGACAAAGCCAGATCTACTTTCGCGGCGTGACCAGCGGCGGTGACGGCTTGCACGGCGGTTCTGCACCGGCCAGCGGCCTCTATCTTGACGAAGTGCCGCTGACTTCGATCGCCAACAACGTCGATTTCCATGTCTATGATGTCGAGCGGGTCGAAGCGCTGTCCGGGCCGCAGGGTACGCTCTATGGTGCCAGTTCGCTGTCCGGCACCTTGCGGCTGATCACTGCAAAGCCCGATACCCGCCGCTTTTCCGCCGGGGTCGATTTCGATGCGAACACCTTTGGCAAGGGCGCAGCGGGCGGCACCGCCGAAGGTTATGTCAACATTCCGCTCAGCGAGAACGCGGCGATCCGCATCGTCGGCTTTTACGAGCATGATGGCGGCTTTATCGACAACACGCCGGCCACGCGCACCTACACGCTCAACGATGGCGATCCGACCACCAACGTGACGATCGACAACAAGGCCTTTGCCAAGAAGGACTTCAACGACGTCGACACCTGGGGCGGGCGCGCCGCGCTGAAGGTCGATCTCGACGACAACTGGACCGTCCTGCCGCAAGTCGTCTATCAAAAGCAGAAGAGCCACGGCGCGTTCCTGTATGATCCGCGTGTCGGGGATCTGAAGGTTCACGATTTCACGCCCGACTACAACAACGATGAATGGTACCAGCTCGCGCTGACCGTGCAGGGCAAGATCGGCAATTGGGACGTGACGTATGCCGGTGGCGCGTTTGGCCGAACGGTCGAAAATCGCACCGATTACAGCTACTACACCGTCGCCTACGATGGCGGTGGCAATGACGGTTCGTTCTATTACACCTACTTCCCCACGGGCAAGGGCACCTTCCTCGATCCCACGCAGAACCAGTTGCTCTATGACCGCTATTCGAAGCAGACGCACGAACTGCGCTTTACTTCGCCTGCGGGCAAGCCGCTGCGGCTGACTGCCGGGCTGTTCTACGAACGGCAGACCGACTGGATCAACGCCGATTACTTCATCACCGGCATCGGCTCCATCCCGCAGGATGGCTTCAGCTTTCCGCAGGCAATCCCCGGTTCGGGCGACGACGTGTTCAAGACCCGCATCTTCCGGGTGGACCGCGACTATGCCGCCTATGGCGATCTTGCCTATGACATCACGCCGCGCCTGACGCTCGATGTCGGCATTCGCGGCTTCATCACGCACAACACGCAGAACGGCTTTTCGGGCTTTGCCACCGCCACCAACCAGGTGAATGGCCGCTTTCACGACGTGGGCGAGACGCACAAGGCCACGCTTTCGTGGAAGTTTGCCGACAACAAGCTGCTCTATGCCACTTATTCCACCGGCTATCGACCGGGCGGGGTCAACCGTCGGCTGGGGGTGATCCCGTTCAAGTCCGACACGCTCAACAACTATGAGATCGGCTGGAAACTCGGCCTGTTCGACCGCAAGTTGACGCTGAACGGGGCGGCCTTCATCGAGGAATGGAAGCAGTTGCAGTTCGGCCTGTCGGGCGACAACGGCATCACCAGCATCTACAACGCGGGCAACGCGCGGGTCCACGGGGTCGAAGCCAGCTTCGCCTTTGCCAGCGGCGGTTTCGAACTGTCGGGCACGGGCACTTACATCGACGCCAAGCTGACCAGCAATTTCTGCAAGGTTGATGGTTCGGGCAACAGCGTGTGCACGCCGGGCGTTCCCGCAGCGGCGCCTGCGGGAACGCAATTGCCGATCCAGCCCAAGCTCAAGGGCTCGCTGACGGCGCGCTACAACGTCGAACTGGGTGCGATGAAGGCCTATATTCAGGCCTCGCTCCAGCATCAAAGCAGCAGCCGTTCATTCCTGACCGACGCCGAATATGCCGCCGTGGGCCGGGTTCCGGGCTTCGATACGGTGGACTTCTCGGTCGGCGGAACCTGGGGCCAGCGCACCTGGCAGGTCTATATCCAGAACGCCTTCGACAAGCGCGGCGAACTCAGCCGCAACACCGCCTGCACACCAACGATCTGCGGCGCCTATTACCGCGTCTATCCGACCAAGCCGCAACAGTTCGGGGTGAAATTCGGGCAGAAGTTCTAGGGTCTTTGGGCGCAGTAGGATGACAGATACATTCATGCTGCGCCCCAGGAACCCCTATTACGACGGACCGGTTACCGACCATTTCGATGGCGTGCGGTTCCTCAACCCTGCGGGAGAGCCGGAAACCGACCGCAGCTTGCGCGACGTGCTGCGCTGGCGGCGGTCGATACCGGACAATCCCTGGCCGTCCTCGGTGCCGGTGGCGGCGGTCCGTCCCGATCGCACCGTGGATGGTGTGCGGATCACCATGGTCGGTCATGCCACCTTGCTTATTCAGATCGGCGGCCTGAACATCCTGACCGATCCGGTCTGGTCGGAACGTGCCAGTCCGGTGCAGATGGCCGGGCCACGGCGGGTCACCGCGCCGGGCGTGATGTTTGACGATCTGCCGCCGATCGATGCCGTGCTGCTGTCGCACAACCACTACGATCACCTTGACCTGCCGACACTCCGCTTGTTGCAGAAGCATCACTCGCCGGTGATCGTCACTCCGCTGGGCAATGATCGGATCATCCGGCGGCGCATTCCCGATGCCAGCGTGATCGCCTGCGGATTCCGAGGTGATCGCGCGCGGTGTTCCGATTTGATGGCGCGCGGGATTCCGAGGTGATGGCGCGCAGCGTTCCGAGAATTATCCGCGCAGCATTCCGAGGTGATGGCGCGCAGTTTGAGGT
>NZ_JAIZDA010000081.1 GCF_020404405.1 Novosphingobium sp. FKTRR1
TGCGGATTCCGGCGATGCCGCCCACCCATTCCGATCTGATCGCGCCCACCGTTCCGATTTGATGCCGCCCGGGTGGGGAGCAGATCGCGGGCCGCTATTCACATGTGATTTTTCAGTCGGTCAAGTGGCTTGAGCGTGGAGATTTCGGCGCATGGATTCGCCGGAGAGTTCTAGGCGATGGGCGTTGTGAACGAGGCGATCGAGGATGGCATCGGCGTAGGTCGGGTCGCCGATCAGATTGAACCAGCTGGCTACTGGGAGCTGGCTGGTCACCAACGTTGATCGACGACCGTAACGGTCTTCGAGGATTTCGAGCAGGTGATGACGGGCATTGCCGTCGAGCGGTTCGAGGCCCCAGTCATCGAGGATAAGCAGGTCGACGCGGGCGAGACTCTTCATTCGGGCCGCGATGCGGCCGTCACCCTTGGCCAGCGACAGGTCATCGATCAGGCGCGGTAGGCGGGTGTAGAGCACCGAGCGATTGTCCCGGCAAGCCTGGTGGCCGATTGCACAGGCAAGCCAACTTTTGCCGACCCCCGCTGGCCCGATAATCGCGCAGTTCTCGTGGGCGGCGATCCAGTTGCCCTTGAGCAGCATTTCGAACAACCGGCGGTCGAGCCCGCGCGCAGCGCGGTAATCGACGTCCTCGGGCACAGCGTGGTGCCGTAGCTTGGCGTGTCGCAGGCGCAGCGCGAGACGCCGGTCGTTACGCCAGGTAGCCTCGTGATCGAGCAGCAACGCCAGCCATTCGGCGTGATTCAGGCTGACGGCATCGCCGTTGTTGTCGAGGTCGGCGAAGGCGTGCGCCATGCCGGTCAGGCCGAGCTGGTTCAATTGATCAAGGGTTGGGTGTCTGAGCATCATTGTTCCTCTCAATGGTAGTATTGGGAGCCCCGGATGTTGTCGTGCAGGATCGGCTCGCGCTCCGGGGCTTTGGACACGGGCACCTTGTCGAGCCCCTTTTCGAGGATCGATTTGACGGAAGGATAATTGCGCGCCTGGATCTCCAGAGCGCGGACCGCGGCGGCTTCAAGCCGATCGGCGCCGAAGCGCTTGGCCAAGCCGATGATGCCAAGGCAGGACCGGTAGCCCTGTTCAGGATGCGGGCGATCGTTGATGATGCGCTCGACCAGCAACAACAGCATCGGCCCGATCCGGGCCGCCTCTTCGCGGATCTTGGCGGGTGTCCATTCCAGATAGCGCCGGTGGCTCGAGGGCATATGCTCGGGCACAGTCGTGTGCCGGCCATTTCCGCTGCCACGCATGTGAACGGCGATGCGCTCGCCGCCCAGGAAGATCTCGACAGTGCGTGCGGTAAAGCGGGCTTCTACCTCACGGCGGGCGAAGCGATGCGGCACCGAGTAGTGATGCTGCTCGAGCGCGATATGGTAGTCGAGCCCGACCCGGCAGCGCTTCCACTGGGCATGGACCCACGGCTCGGCAGGCAGCGGCTTGAGATTGGGCGCGTCGACCTCCTCGAACAGTTCGCGCCGGGTCTTCTGGAACTGGCGCAGCACGCGCCGGTCGTTGAGATCGGCAAGGCACTCGGCAATGCCCGCATTGACCTCGGCCAGACTGTAGAAGATCCGGTTGCGCAGCCGGCCCAGCACCCATCTTTCGACGATGCCGACGCAAGCCTCCACTTTCGCCTTGTCTCTCGGCTTCCGGCTTCGTGCCGGGAGCACCGCCGTACCGTAATGGCGGGCGAGGTCGGTGTAGCTGCGGTTGACCATTGGATCGAAGTTGCAGGCCTTGATCACCGCGACCTTGGCATTGTCGGGCACCAGCAACCGCGGCACGCCGCCGAAGAACGCGAACGCGGCGTTGTGGGCCTCGGCCCAGTCAGAAAACTGCTCCGTCCAGGTCGCGCACGCGAACGACAGGCTCGAGCCGCCCAGCACCGCCACGAACAGGTGTGCATCCCGGATCTCGCCGGTCCGACGGTTGATCACCACCGGCACCGTGTCGCCGGCGTAGTCGACGAACAGCTTCTCGCCGCCGGCATGGCTCTGGCGCATCACAAGCGACAACCGGCCTTCCCAGCTCCGGAACAACTCGCACCAGCGACTGTAGCGGTAGCCCTCCGGGTGAGCCGCGATGTACTCTTCCCACAAAACCTGCAGCGTGACGTGCTTGCGCTTCAGCTCACGCGCTACCACCGACCAGTCTGGTTCTGCTTGCTTGCGCCGTCCGGGCTTCACGCCGGCAGGCCCATAAAGCCGGGCTTCCAGTTCCGCGTCGCTGATCTCGGCCGGAACTGGCCAGGAAAGGCCAGATCGCTCAAAACGGGCAAGCATGTCCCGCACCGTCGAACGGGCCACTCCAGACAGGCGGGCAATCTCTCGTACCGGAAGGCAACCCTCCCGGTACATTCGCATCACTTCGCGCAGTGCGCGCATCTTAGCCCTCCTCGTCGGCATTAAATCCTCCCAGCTGCTCAACAGCCCGAAGGATGGCCTCAAACGATCAGGCTCAACACCACATCAAAGGTGGGCGGAAATTAAGCGGAATGGTGGGCGGGATCAGTCCGGAATCCCGGGCCGGAATTCCTCGGAATGACGGGCGGCATTAAGTCGGAATCCGCA
>NZ_JAIZDA010000082.1 GCF_020404405.1 Novosphingobium sp. FKTRR1
AGCGGTGTTTTCAGACCACGGGCGTCCAGGGCACGAGCTCGCCAACAACGTTGGCTGGGTGACCGCCGGCTAACTTCGTGAGCGTGTCGGTCAACCAGACGTGTGGGTTGATGCCGGTCAGCTTGCAGTTTTCGATGAGTGTGGCGATTACCGCCCAGTTGTCGCCCCCTTCGTCGGAGCCCGCGAACAGGGCGTTCTTTCGGTTCAGCGCGAGCGGTCGGATCGACCGTTCGACGGTGTTGCTGTCGAGGTCGACGCGACCATCGTCGAGGAAGCGTGAGAGCCCGTCCCAGCGGGTGAGCGCGTAGCGGATCGCTTCGCCGAGCTTGGCCTTCGCGCTGACCTGGCGGTTCCGGGCTTCAAGGTAATCGCGCAGATCGTCGATGATGACGCGGCTACGCTCGGCGCGGACCTGCCGCCGCTGTTCGGCAGGTGTACCGCGAACCTCGTCCTCTATTACGTATAGCTGGGCGATACGACGCAGCACCTCGGTGGCGACCGGCGACGTGTCGGCGAGTTCATAGAACTTGCGGCGCACGTGCGCCCAGCAAAAGGCGAGGCGGATCTGGTTGCGCCGCCGGGCGAGCGCGGCATAGCCGCCATAGCCATCGACCTGCAGGACGCCAACGAAGTCACCGAGATGGGCCTCAGCGCGCTCGCTCTTGCGATCGGCGGCGTAGACGTAGGCGACCATCGGCGGATCACCACCGCCCCATGGCCGATCGTCACGGGCATAGGCCCATAGCTGCCCGGTCTTCGTCCTCCCGGTGCCCGGGTTCAGCACTGGCGCCGTCGTCTCGTCGGCAAACAGCCGTTCCGATCGTCGCAGCCGCTCCAGGATGTGATCGCGCAAAGGCCGCAGATACCACGCAGCCCGGCCAACCCAGTCCGCCAGTGTGGATCGATCGATCTGGATGCCTTGCCGGGCATAAATCTGCGACTGGCGGTAGAGCGGCAAGTGATCGGCGTACTTGGCGACCAACACTTGCGCGATCAGCGCTTCGGTAGGAAGGCCGCCTTCGACGATCCGCGCCGGCGCTGGCGCCTGCACGACCGCGCTCTCGCACGAACGGCAGCCGTAGCGCGGACGGCGCGTAACCAGCACGCGGAAGGTGGTCGGAACGACGTCGAGACGCTCCGCCACGTCCTCGCCGATCTGGTGGAGCGCCCCGCCACAACAGGGGCAATTCTTGTCCTCGACATCGACAACCTGTTCGATCCGCTCGAGATGGGCCGGGAGCGAACCGCGGTTGGTCTTGCGCGGTCGCTCGGCCGAAGCCCGGCGAGCCTTGTCCCGCGCATGCTCGGCCTCCGCCAAGGCTGTCTCGACTTCCTCCAGAGCCAGTTCGAACTGATCGGGGTCGAGCTGTTCGGATCGACGACCGAAACGGTGACGCTGCAAGGCGTC
Organism: Novosphingobium sp. FKTRR1; assembly: GCF_020404405.1. Classification (GTDB taxonomy): domain Bacteria; phylum Pseudomonadota; class Alphaproteobacteria; order Sphingomonadales; family Sphingomonadaceae; genus Novosphingobium. The sequence continues at coordinate 1,409 of NZ_JAIZDA010000082.1, forward strand.
GATGATCGCCTTGAGGCGTTCAACCTCGGCCTGGAAAACCTTGAGGGCATCGAGTTCGCGGGCCTGTTCGAGGACGAGCGCACGCAGCGCTTCGACGTCGTTGGGAAGGTCCGCTTCCATGAGCATGAAAGCAGTGAATCAGTAGCAGAAAGCCCCGTCAACCGGCAATCTGCGGGGCGATTGGGCGGCGTCCACCATGCACCCGGCGCCAGTCCAGACCTTCCAGCAGGGCGCCCAGTTGTGCTGACGTCAGCCGCATCACGCCGTCCTGGATCCCCGGCCACTTGAAGCCGCCGGATTCCAGCTTCTTGGCCATCAGGCACAGCCCGGTCCCGTCCCACCAGACCAGCTTGATCCGGTCCGAGCGCTTGGCCCGGAACACGTAGATCACACCAGAATAGGCATCCCCGCCGTACTCTGCGCCCACCAGGGCCGCCAACGCATCGGGTCCCTTGCGGAAATCAACTGGACGCGTTGCAACCATCACGCGTGCGCCAGCGCTTGGTCCAATCATCGCGAACCCTTGAGTGCATCGATCACGGCGGCAATCATCCCGGCATCGGCGCCGCGACCGATCTTCACCGCGACGCCGTCGATCTCCAGTTCCATGGCTGGGGCCGGTGCACGCCGTCGGCGCTTGCCTCGTCGTGCCGGAGCAGATGCAGTTACAGATGTCGGCGGAGCGGCCGGCTCGATCAACGCCGGCACAAATGTCACCGCGACCGGCTCAGTCGCCGACGGTGCCAATCCCTGGTCCACCAACTGCTGATGCAAGCTCTTGCGCCAGGCATAGATCTGCGACGGATCAAGCCCATGGCGCCGCGCCACGGCACTCACCCCTTCGCCGCCAGCATAGCATTCCGCGACGATCGATGCCTTCACCTCGGGTGGCCAATCGCGCCGTTTGCCTACCCCGGTGAAAACCTCAAACCGCCGAGCACCCTTGCTCACAGGATCGTCACCCGAGATAATCATAGGAGTAGCGCCTCAACTTACGTCAGGGCGCGGAAATTCAACGCTGACACCCGCCAGCGCAAGGTGGGCGCGAAACACCGCTTAC
>NZ_JAIZDA010000083.1 GCF_020404405.1 Novosphingobium sp. FKTRR1
CTACAAGGACAGTGCGCCGTTGCGGCGCTGAAATGGAGTATCAGTGATGATGAGGTAAGTTGAGAATGCCTCTGCTCGCCGGACTAACCTCGGGCCTCACAAGGTCTGAAATCCCGAAAGGGACGGGGAACAATAGCATGTTCGGAAAAGGCCGGATGCGTCTGAGTCGCAAATCGAGGCGATGACGGTCAGGGCAAGGTGCGTATGGTGAAGGCTACACTGCTTAAATCCCAGTCTGCAGCAATCTATATAGCGATACTGGCGAAAGCGACTGTCACGCCAGGTCCGGATGATGACAGCGGTCTCATGTCTTGGCCGCCTGTTTCTCAGCCCATCCGGTGCGCCTCTCGTCGAGGGGTTTAGTGGACGAACGGGACACCTAACCGCGCCGCATCTCCATTCAGCGTAACTACGGGATGCCCTAAACAGGCGGCTTAGGCCGGCCTGCATGGGTACGGAGCCGCCATATTACTCAAACGCCCGGGGTAATACCCGGGACATCGACCTCTTCGGAGGCGGCGGTGCAACCGTATAAGGTCTCGAGCGATTGGGCCGAAAGCGGGGAAGACCGGGGGAAGGGCGGCAGCTGTGATTCTTCAACCACCAATCATGGGGTGTGCTGATGCTGCCAGAAACTGTGAAAGGCCGGTTGGAGGCCATTCCGGCGCTCGTTGCGTCGGGCAAACGGGTAAATGGGCTTTATCGTCTGATGGGGTCTCGCCTCCTCTGGGAGGAGGGGCTCCAGAAGATCGCATCCAACAAGGGTGCGATGACGCCGGGTATTGACGGCGAGACCTTCGCGGACTTCGGACCGGAAGACCTCGACCCGCTTATCGCCAGTGTGACGGCGGGGACCTATGAACCCAAACCAGTGCGTCGGGTGTTTATCCCGAAAGGCAAGGGCAAACGGCGTCCGCTGGGGATTCCCACGCGTGATGACCGCCTCGTTCAGGAAGTGGCACGGCAATTGCTCGAACGGATCTATGAGCCGGTGTTCTCGAACGCCTCCCATGGATTCCGGCCGGGCCGGTCGTGTCATACGGCGCTTGAACACGTCAAAGCCGTATGGACGGGGGTGAAATGGCTCGTAGATGTGGATGTCGCAGCGTTCTTCGAGAACATCAACCATGACATTCTCCTGCGGCTGCTGCGGAAACGGATCGACGATGATAAATTCATCGGCCTGATCGGCAGCATGCTTAAGGCGGGCGTTATGGAAGACCGGGTTCACACCCGGACCTACAGCGGCACTCCGCAGGGCGGTATCGTCTCTCCAATCCTGGCCAACATCTATCTCCATGAACTCGATATGTTCATGGCGGAACGGATCGCAGCTTTCGAAAGGGGGAAGGTCCGTGCCACGAACCCGGAATATGGGCGACTGGCTGGGCGCATCCAGAAACAACGGAAGCGCGTCACCATGCTGCGGGCTAAAGACAATGTCGATGAGGTAAAGGTTGCGGCCGCCTTGGCCAAAATCCAAACCTTACTGCCGCAAAAGCGTTCCATCCCGTCGAGAGATGCGATGGATCCCGGTTATCGCCGACTTCGTTACTGTCGCTACGCGGACGACTTCATGATTGGGGTTATCGGTAGCAAGGAGGATGCACGAAGCGTGTTCGCCGAAGTCAGGGCATTCCTGACCGACGCACTGGCGCTCACGGTGTCCGAGGAGAAAAGCGGTATCCGCAAGGCGAGCGATGGAGCCGCCTTCCTTGGATATGAGGTCCGCACATATACGACACGTCAACGGGTTGTCCGGAGTCGACAAGGCTCCGTCAGCTTCCTCCGTCGGCCGCCGTCGGAAGTTATGCAGCTTCATGTCCCTTGGGAGAAGGTCCACGCGTTCGCCTCGGCAAAAGGCTATGGTGATCTGTCGGTGTTGAAGCCGCGTCATCGGAGCCTGCTGCTAAGCTGCAGCGACGTTGAGATCGTCCTTGCTTACAACGCCGAATTGCGGGGGTTTGCGAACTACTATGCTCTCGCCAAGGATGTGAGCTACAAGCTGAACAGGCTTGAGTTTCTCCAGCGGTGGAGCTTGTTCAAGACCTTGGCTAGCAAGCACAAAACTAACGTGCGAGCGGTCGTGACCCGCATGAGGACGGGGCAGGAATTTACCATCGACTACGACGTCGATGGCCAGCCCCGCTCGGCCAAAGTCTGGAAATTGGCTCATCTGAAACGTGATCCGGCCACCTCGTCCAGGATTGATATCCAGCCTTGGACGCAGGTGTTCA
>NZ_JAIZDA010000084.1 GCF_020404405.1 Novosphingobium sp. FKTRR1
TGCGGATTCCGAGGTGATCGCGCGCGGTGTTCCGATTTGATGGCGCGCGGGATTCCGAGGTGATGGCGCGCAGCGTTCCGAGAATTATCCGCGCAGCATTCCGAGGTGATGGCGCGCAGTTTGAGGTTAGGCTCACCTGATCGTTGGAGCATTCTTTCGGCCGGACAGCGGTTGGAGGAATGCATGCCGACGAGGAGAGTTGCGATGCGCCATGTGCGCGAGATTTTGCGTCTGAGCCTGGACTGCGGGCTTTCGACGCGGGTAGCTGGCGAGCGGGTCGGGGTCGGATCGACGACGGTCCGGGATACGCTTCGGCGGTTCAGTCGGTCGGGGCTGACTTGGCCGGTGCAGCCTGAGATGACGGACAGCGACCTGGAGTCCCGGCTCTACGGCGTGCCAGGGGTAAAGCCCGGGCGCCGCAAGTTGCCGGAGCCCGACTGGGCGGTGGTGGCGCGTGAGTTGAAGCGCAAGCACGTGACGCTGCAGATCCTGTGGGAGGAGTACTACGCGGCGAACCCTGACGGCTATCGCTACAGCCGATGGTGTGACCTGTTCCGGCGCTGGGAAGGCCGGCTGCCGTTGGTGATGCGCCAGAGCCATGCTGGCGGCGAGAAGCTGTTCGTTGACTACGCTGGCGACACGGTGCCGGTGGTGGTGGATCGCAGGACCGGCGAGACCCGCGATGCGCACCTGTTCGTCGCTGTTCTGGGCGGCTCAAGCCTGTCGTTTGCGTGTGCGACCTGGACCGAGCAATTTGCCGACTGGGCCGAGGCCCACAATGCTGCCTTTGCCTTCTTCGGCGGGGTGCCGCAGCTGCTGGTTCCGGATAATGCCAAGGTCGCGGTGATCAAGGCCTGCCACTTCGATCCGATGATCAACCGCAGCTACACGGACATGGCTCGGCATTACGGGACGGCAGTGCTGCCGGCGCGGCCGAGGAGGCCCAAGGACAAGGCGAAGGTTGAGGCCTGTGTCAGGATCGTCGAGCGCTGGGTGCTGGGCCGTCTGCGCAATTGCATCTTTTACAGTCTGGCCGAGCTCAATACTGCCATTACCGAGTGCCTTGCTGATCTGAATGAGCGCCGTGTGCTGCGCCAGTTCGGCCGAACGCGCCGACAGCTGTTCGAGGAGATCGATGCTCCGAACCTGAAGCCGCTACCGGCTGAGCCGTGGGTCCATGCGCAATGGAAGCGCTGCCGGGTCGGGCTCGATTACCATGTCGCAGTCGAGCAGCATCATTACTCCGTGCCGCACCGCTACGCGCGCCGGGAGGTCGAGGCGCGTTACACCGCCCGGACCGTGGAGATCTTCCTCGGCGGCGAGCGGATCGCGGTGCACATGCGCGGCAGTGGCAATGGTCGGCACACGACCGTGCCCGAGCACATGCCGTCGAGCCACCGGCGCTATCTCGACTGGACACCGGCAAAGATCCAGGAGGAGGCGGGCCGGATCGGCCCGATGCTGTCGCTGCTGATCGAGCGCATCATCGAGGACCGGCCGCATCCCGAGCAAGGCTACCGTTCGTGCCTGGGGATCATTGGCCTGGGCAAGCGCTTTGGCGCTGAGCGCCTTGAAGCGGCTGCGCTTCGCGCGCTGGAGATCGGCGCGCGCAATTATCCGTCTGTAAAATCGATCCTCGAAAAGGGGCTCGACAAGGTGCCCGTGTCCAAAGCCCCGGAGCGCGAGCCGATCCTGCACGACAATATCCGGGGCTCTCAATACTACCACTGAAAGGAGCAAGGATGCTCA
>NZ_JAIZDA010000085.1 GCF_020404405.1 Novosphingobium sp. FKTRR1
TCGCAATCCCTCCCGGCTATGCTCGCGCCGGGCAATACCAGTCCATGTCACCATTCACTCCATCTCTTCGCAAAGAGGCGTGAATCACAACATGCTGGTATTGCTCAACAACTTTCGGATCAGGTTCTAAGGGAAGATTTAAAAATACCAAGACAGGAGCAATGGCGATTGCAAGCAAAAATGCCCAAAAAACAAATTTACTGAACAGAGCCTCAGCAGCGATGATGAAATTAATCTTCAAGTTTCCCGTAGAGTTTTCCAATGCCTTTCCATTTTTCCACGCAGTCAAAATTGCATTGGAGTAGTCTACGTCAGAGTGGTTTTCACAATTTAGCATGAGATCATCATATGCACAAATCTTTTGGTTATTTGACAATTCATGTGACCAATATATTTTTTGAAGCTTAACGTAGCTTTCCTTAAACCTCTCAGCTCTTTCCTGATGCCTCTCCCCTTGAAGGTAAAGTGAAATGATGAGAACGCAAACGGAGCAGCATATAGAAAGAACGCCGAAATACTTAACCTTGTATATTCCGGAAAAGTCAAAAATTGAACTGACTATCAAAAGGAGTGAGTACCAAGTGATCATCATGTTGCAATATTTACCATCTCGACGCAACCTTTTCTCTGACTCCATCCGGGACTTCGACGTCAGGTAAATATTTTCTACTCGACGAGCATCATCGTTTGTTTGGGTGGGCGCACACATTGGATCACTAGTTCCTCAAATGAAGAAAGTTAAAACTCAGACTAGCTCATTAATAAGGACAACCCCCGTTTGGGAGCTAACGGCATAGACCGTTCCGCCCACCCAGTTTGACCTCTAGAGGTTACATTCCATGAATGCAATTTCGAGAACGGCTTGCATTGCGAACGAGCTAGGCTCAGGACTCATTGATTGAGCCAGAAGATCACGGTTGCGGCGATATAGATGGCAGGCATTAAGGTGTAGGCACAGCGAACGTAGTGGGTATGGATGCTGCGCCAGTCCTTGAGATTGCCGAACATGTTCTCGATCCGGTGGCGCTTGCGGTAAAGCCCGGTGTAGTTGGGGTTCGGGACCTTGCGGTTGGCTTTTGATGAATTACGGTGACAGACGCATAGATCCCCAATTGGCTTCGCCCCCACCGCGCAGGGCTATCGCATAGGATTGGCTTGCCCATTTACCGTCACTTCGGGTTTGATCCGGGGCGACGACGGATAGAAGTTGACAAAACGAACCATATAGGTTATATGCCCCGCCGTGACGGGAGCTGGGGCGTGAGCGCTTCGCCTTTGCGACCCGGCGCGCGGTCGGCGCTTTCCAAGGACGGAGGCGTCCGCATTCGCGGCACGAACGGCGGGGCCTGTTACCCTCGCCGTGGGATCGGGCCCCAAGCCCGCAAGGTAGTCCGGCAAGAGCGCGAGCCCGCCCCGGTGCCTGCGTGCCCGTCAGGGTCGAGCGAATTTGGTCCCTCTACGCGCCACTTTCGCCATTCGCACAAACCCGCGTCGAGAACCCAAACCAGCGCCGACCGCACCCGTCCGCGCCTTCCCCACCTGCCAGCGGCGTTAACCGGACTCGCCACCCGGCCCGTAACTGCTCAGGTGGTTGGCAATGAGGCCGATCAAGCGACCGCGAAGCGTCCGTCGACGAGGTCTCGGATTGCGCTGAGTGCGGACTGGCCAGAGAGGCGTGCGGTGCCGGTGACGGAACGGTATC
>NZ_JAIZDA010000086.1 GCF_020404405.1 Novosphingobium sp. FKTRR1
TGTAGCAGCAACGTTCAAATGTCACAGTCGCGCAAAGTAGAGATGTCTCACTTGGGCTACCGTGCCCTCCGGCTGTTCGGAGGTATTGAGCATGGCGGTGTTGCGTATGAGTACCGAGGAGCTTTCGCGGGTTGAGACGCTGATGCATGTGGTTTCAGGTCGCATGACCGTTACCGAGGCAGCGAGGCTGATGAGCGTCAGCCGCCGCCACGCCCATCGACTGTTGACGCGTTACCTTGACGATGGATCATCCGGGCTATTGTCGCGCCGCCGTGGTCGACCAAGCAACCGGCGCTTGGATGATGCTATCAGAGATCAGATTGTCGCACTGGTTCGGACCCATTATCATGATTTTGGGCCTACCCTGGCTGCGGAGTATCTGGCCGAGCGGCATGATCTCCGGATCTCGCGTGAGAAGCTGCGGCAGATGATGATCGAGGCCGGGATTTGGAAGGATCGTCAGGCTCGCCGTCCTCGCCCATATCAGCCGCGCTATCGCCGGGACTGTCGCGGTGAACTGATCCAGATCGACGGCTCGAAGCACTGGTGGTTTGAGGATCGCGGGCCGCAATGCACGCTTCTCGTCTATATTGACGACGCGACCAGCGAGCTGATGCACCTCCAGATGGTCGAGAGCGAGAGCACCTTTGCCTATATGGAGGCGACCCGCGCGTACATCGAGCGACACGGCAAGCCGGTGGCGTTCTATTCCGACAAGCACAGTGTTTTCCGTAATGCCAAAGCCAGTGCGGCACGCGGGGATGGCATGACGCATTTTGGCCGTGCGCTGGATGCGCTGAACATCGAGATCATCTGCGCCAACTCGCCGCAGGCCAAGGGCCGCGTCGAGAGGGCCAACGCCACTTTACAGGACCGCCTGGTGAAAGCGATGCGATTGGAGGGTATCTCGTCGATCGAGGACGCCAACGCCTTTCTCGATAGCTATAGGACCAGGCACAATGCGCGGTTTGCCCGCCCAGCCTTCGATGCCCGCGATCTGCACCGCCCCCTCGCCCCGCATGACGATCTGCGCGCGATCATGGTCTGGCGTGAGCAGCGGACCGTGACGGCGGCGCTGACGCTGCATTACAACAAGGCGATGTTCATTCTAGAGCCAAACGATGTCAGCCTGAATCTGGCGCGCAAGCGGGTGACGGTTTGTGAATATCCCGACGGCCGACTGGAGATCGAGCATGAGGGTCATGTCCTGCCCTATCGTCAGTTCGACAAGATGCGGCAGGTGAACCAGCCTGCCATTGTCGAGAACAAGCATCTGGATGCGGCGTTGTTGCTGGCCAAACAGATGCAGGCAATCATGCCGCATCACCGCAAGCGCAACAACGACGCCCCAGCCCGCCGTGACCAGCCCATGCATCTGTTCCCCGAACCGGAACCGCCGCCAAAGATCGACCGCCGCAAACTGGGTGGCTCGAAGCTCAAGCGCGGTCCCAGGCTCAGTGATGAGGCGTTGCGCGAACGCGGTACGCTCAGCTTCCTGCAGAGGATATGACCGGGCCCACTGCAGGGCAGCGGGTCCATGGGTCTACTACCCCAAGGTCAGCGCATCAGCAGGGTCTGCGCTGCGCTGTGTCGATGGCTCCACGCAGCCCCTGCTGTTCCCCAACCTGTGACATTTCTATATGGCGCAGATTGTGACTTCTCTACTTAGCGAGAACAC
>NZ_JAIZDA010000087.1 GCF_020404405.1 Novosphingobium sp. FKTRR1
CCCGCACCTTCCCGCATATGCTTGCGGCGAGCGGTATCAGTCCAGGGCATGTGCTTCCTCCATCGTCTCGACAACGACGCTGAATCACAACCTACTGATATCGCTCAACCACTTTTCGCTCGGGCTCTAAGGTGTCGCCGTAATCCCACCGCTTGCCCGGTTTGGAGATTGGTGATTTAGTAAACTGTCACCGTAATCTCGTAGTCTAATCCCGTAATCCGGTAATCCACCGTAATCCCGCATTGAGCGCAGACGTGTCATCCTTGGGCCTTTGTTCGCCTTGGACGCTGGCCTTTTGGTCCATGTAGCACCTTACCCTTCATCAGAGTCTGACACCCGTTGTCGATGAGATTAATAAACTCTGTCGCATCCGAAAAGTAGTTCCTAAACGCGATCCGAACCTCATTCGAAGTGTCGGCGCGAACGAGGACGATATCCTTCCCAGCATGTTGTTTTTCCAGCTCAAACAACGCACGAAGAGCGTCAGTGGCGTCGCGGTAGGCCTTCATTTCCAGAGGCGGCTGAGGTTTGCCCTCTTCGGGTTCGCCGAAGATCAAAATGATGTTCTTTTTCTCCGTCACCTCATTGTTCGCTGAGTTAAGCGCACGGAGCATACGCATCAACCCAAGATCATTATCCAGTTCCAAAAATCGCTCAGTCAACTCGGCATCAGTCAGGTCCGCGTGGCAGGAGTTGGCATCCTCGCATGTCCGAGCAATGATCTCACTCGAAAGTGACAGAGCGGTTTCATAGCGTTTGTCGCCCTCCTGAAACTTGGGCTGGCTTTCCGTGATAAAGCCGACGACTTCCACGGCAGTCGCCCACGCGTGCTGGTAAAACGTGCGGTACTGAAGTTCGATCAACAGGTCCTTGTACGGCTTGCCGTGTACCGAATTCACGTCATACGCATATACGTCGTGGATGCCCCGATAACCCGTGTCTTTCGGGCGCTTGATGTAGTCGTACTTGTCCGGCTGATTTTTCAGCTGGTGGTTAAAATGCGCCCCGTGGAGGTTTTGCCGAAAAGCGTAAAGCTCCTCGGCATTGGGGAAAATTAGGCGGCAACCGGCTACGTCATCCATGCGAGCAAGTTGCATTTTGGGGAAGCGCCGCAATTTTCCGAATATCGTGCTCCGTCGCTTATGTCGCTGAGCAACAACGATGTCACTGCCGCGAGTGCGGTTCCGCAAGATCGCCTGAAACGTGTTGAGCACGGAACGATGAGCTGCTCGCCAAGTGTCGATGGCTACAAGGTCTTCCCACGTGGCCGTCCCGTTCCGAACCGCTTCACCGGCCCGGCTGACGCGCTCTTTCGAGCCGCCAGGAAAAATTGCCTTTTCTGCCACTGTCGCCATGCACAGATCCCGGACCGCGCTATCAGATAGCCAAAAATCGACCATCCCAGCATCGAGATCAGGTTCAGCCGTTTAGAGCCCGAGCGAAAAGTGGTTGAGCGATATCAGTAGGTTGTGATTCAGCGTCGTTGTCGAGACGATGGAGGAAGCACATGCCCTGGACTGATACCGCTCGCCGCAAGCATATGCGGGAAGGTGCGGG
>NZ_JAIZDA010000088.1 GCF_020404405.1 Novosphingobium sp. FKTRR1
CCCAACAGGGTTAAACACATGGGGTAATCGCGGGGTGCGCTTCCACGCGATCAGGACGCGCTGGTCAGGTGGTTGCCCCCCGGTAGGATGAAATACGGGCCCACGATGGTGACCGGGCCCAGCATCGGACGGGAGACAACCATGGAGCAGTTTATCGGCCTCGACGTTTCATTGAAAGAAACATTCATCTCGGTGCGTGAGGGTGGCCAGCGGGTCTGGCGTGGCAAGTGCCCCTCCGACCCGAAGCTTATTGCCGAAATGGTCCGCAAGCGGGCGCCAGAAGCAGCAAGGGTTGTGTTCGAGACCGGCCCATTGTCAGTTTGGTTCTACCACGCACTGCGGGAGGAAGGCCTGCCGGCGATCTGCATCGATGCGCGTCACGCGAAGGCTGCGCTCGATCTTGCGCGGAACAAGACCGATGCCAACGATGCCGACGGCCTGTCGCATCTGGCTGAGGTTGGCTTCTACCGGGAAGTTCGGGTGAAAGCCTTCGATAGCATGCTGACGCGGACGCTCGTCGCGGGCCGCAACCAACTGCTGAAGATGACGACCCAGCTATCCAATCAAATCCGCGGCTTGATGAAGACCTTTGGCCTCATTGTTCCCAAGGGCGCGGGGCGGCTTTTTGCATCCCATGTTCGCGAGCAGCTTGCCGACAATCCAGCGCTGGAAAAGATCATTTCGCCCTTGCTTGAGTCATGGCTCAGTATTCGCGCGCGGACGGCCGAACTGACCAAGCAGCTCATCGCGTCTGCGCGCATGAGCGATCAGTGCCGACTGCTGTCATCGATCCCGGGCGTCGGAGTGGTTACCGCGAGCTCGTTCATTGCGGCGATCGAGGACCCGGAGAACTTCAGGAAGTCGCGATCGGTGGGCGCATGGGTAGGCCTGACGACCAGGCGCTACCAGTCCGGCGAAGTTGACTATGACGGACACATTTCGCGGCGTGGCGATAATCATTTGCGCTCGCTCCTGTACGAGGCGGCGGTCACGATCATGACGCGCACAAGGGAGGAGAACGCGCTGCGGACCTGGGGCCTCAGGCTGAAAGAAAAGATCGGCTTCAAGCGGGCGGCTGTCGCAGTCGCGCGAAAGCTGGCGGTAATCATGCATACCATGCTTCGGACTGGCGAATTGTTCCGGCACTCGGAGCCCGCCGCCGCGTGATTTGATGTCAGCCGTACAGAGCTCCCACTCCCCGGCTGATTGGATATAAAGTTCGCGTCTGATGACACTGACGCGCCGAGCCGTCCCTGTCGGGGCGCGGACAGGATCATTCCGCTGCGAGAGTTGCAGTCGCCACCATTTTACTCCGGCGAATTGCGTTAAACACATCGGAAGATCCCGCCCACGAAGACCCATCCTGCGGCGTGCATGTCCCGACCGCGTAAAAGACCATGTACCCGACAAACGGCATGATCGGTGACCAGTAGCTGACGAGACATTGACCTGCAGGCATCCGCGACCGCGTCATCGTGGATCAGGGTGGTATGCCCGCTGCGCCTGATTGACAGGTTAGCGATTAAAAGAC
>NZ_JAIZDA010000089.1 GCF_020404405.1 Novosphingobium sp. FKTRR1
GTAACTGCTCAGGAGGTTGGCAGAAAATGGTTGCGCGGTGACTCGGAGTTTGATTCACCCTGCTGATGGCCCCACCCCCGCTTCATGTGCTGAGCGAAGCTGAGAAGAACGAGCTTCTTCTGGCCCAGCACGAGATGATCGAACGGATGGCGGCGCGGATTACGGAACTTGAGGGCCTGGTCGGCAAGCCGCGCAAGACATCCTCGAACTCGCACATCCCGCCCTCGAAGGACGATTTCGGCAAGAAGGGTGGCAAGGGGCGCAAGCCAAAGGCAGGCCAGCGACCTGCGCGCGAGGGCAAACACCGCCCACTGGCCGAGACACCCGACAAGACCGAACGTGTCCTGGCCAGCGAATGCGGCCATTGCGGTACGGATGTGACCAGCCAGGTACAGCAGTGCCGGCAGCGCTACGATCATGTCGACCTGCCACCGATCCGTCCCGTCGTCACCAGGGTGGAGTTGTGGGGTGGGCGCTGCCGGTGCTGTGGCCGACGCTACAAGGCGCAGGCGCCTGTGGGCATGGCTCCCGGTTCGCCCTTCGGCCCCGGCATCCGTGCGCTGATGGCCTATCTGCATCATAGCCATCACGTGGGTTTCGAGCGCCTTTCCCGGATTGCTGGCGAACTGTTCGGGCTGACAATCTCCGAAGGTGCCATCGCCAACATGTTCCGCCGCCTGCGCACCAGCATGGATGCGGCCACGACTGCGATCCGCGCCAAATTGCTCAAGGCGCGCATCATTGCTTCGGACGAGACGACAACCAGGACCAATGGCGTGATGCAGTGGCAGTGGGTGTTCCTGTCCAGCGACGCTGTCCTGCACAAGATTGCCTCGCGCCGGGCCCGCAGCGTTGCCGAAGACGTACTGGGACAGCATCGGCCCGATGTCTGGGTCTCCGACCGCTATTCGGGTCAGCAGGAGTTGGGACGCGAGCACCAGGTTTGCCTTGCCCATGTGCTGCGCGATGTTCAGTACGCCATCGACAGTGGCGACACTGCCTTTGCGCCAAGCATCCGCGACCATCTGCGCTGGGCCATCAAGGTCGGGCGACGACGAGACCAGCTCAAGGACAGCACCTTGGCGGCCTACGCCGCCAAAGCCGACAATATCCTCGATCGTCTGGTTGCCAGACCTGTCGCTCATCCCGCCGGGCGCGTTCTGCTCAAGCAAATCAAGGCATGGCGGGGGAAGTTCTTCGTCTTCCTCACAAACCGTGACGTGCCGGCCACGAACAACATCTCCGAGCGCGAAATCCGCCCCTCGGTCGTCTTCCGCAAGGTCACCAACGGCTTCCGGTCAGACTGGGGCGCTCAGATCCATGCCGGATACCGTTCCGTCACCGGCACCGCACGCCTCTCTGGCCAGTCCGCACTCAGCGCAATCCGAGACCTCGTCGACGGACGCTTCGCGGTCGCTTGATCGGCCTCATTGCCAACCACCTGAGCAGTTAC
>NZ_JAIZDA010000090.1 GCF_020404405.1 Novosphingobium sp. FKTRR1
TGGGCCAGAAGAAGCTCGTTCTTCTCAGCTTCGCTCAGCACATGAAGCGGGGGTGGGGCCATCAGCAGGGTGAATCAAACTCCGAGTCACCGCGCAACCATTTTCTGCCAACCTCCTGAGCAGTTACGCGCTACGAGACAGGTCATTTGTCCGCCACTGAATTGAACAACCAATTCACGCCATCCATGCGGGAATTTGTCAAGTTCGCAGACCTTCTGCGACGCGATACCGCCTTTTCCCAGATGCTGCGTCTGGCGGGCAAGGTTTCGAAGGACTGGCGCGAGTTTCTCGGATTTGCGCGTTGGGCCGGGACAGATGATTTTTCCGATGATGATCGGCAGCCGTTCGTCAATGACAAAGGCAAAACAATCGACAGCCTGGAACAGCGCTTCCGACGTGCGATCTGCAGAGAAGCTGCAGCACGTCTTGCCGATGGTCAATCGTCTTCCGAGTTGATTGACTGGGGATTGGGCATTCTCGACAAATCATTAGTCGAAAATCCCAGCGATCAGTGGCTAAATTACTACCAGAGCAAAGCTCACCTGGCTCGCGGAGAAGATGAACTTGCGATCAAGCGCTTGGCACCGGTCTTACGGCGCCAGTCCCGCGCCGCTTAGACCTGGGCCTTGCTCGGCGAGATACTCGAGAAGTCACGGCCCGACGATGCGTTGATCTGTTTTGTGTACGCCACTCAACTCGCAAGAGAAGAGCAAGAGGTGGCGAAAATTCGCATCCATCTCGCCCATCGACTTGCGTTGGCAAAGCGCTACGCCGAAGCTGCCCGCCAAACATCGCTTGCGCTTAAATACCGCGAACAGTCAGGGTACAAGATCCCCCAGGAACTGCAGCAGTCAGCAAGCAGCGAGTGGTTTTCGCGCATCAATGGCGATGGCAGCATGCAAGATTTGCCCGATGCGAGTTCGGCGGCAACGGCACTTCTTCGCAGTTTGGATCGCAAGAGCCTTACCTATGTCCAAGGGGTCGTTGATCACGTTAACAAGGACAAGGCGCTCAGCTATATTGCCACGGGCGTAAATTCGGGAATTGCGCTGAAACACGCCAGGTTCCCCCAGATTGCCGACCTCGTAGCAGGGACAACTTTGGAAGTGGGGCGCGCAGAACCCGACGGTCCACCGTTGGACTGGCGGTCCTCACAAGCTGTCGAATTGCCGGGCTTGTGCGAAACAATGTCGGGGCGATTGGAGCGTCACGAAGGCAAGTCCTTCGCCTTCATCCGCACTCCCCGGGATGACATTTTCGTACCGCCTGATTTGGCAGTGATTTTCGCTACAGGGCAAAAATACGACGTTTCTTGCCTTGCGGTGTGGACCGGCGTGCAAAAGGGACCCCGTTAGCGGGGTGATCGGCGTCTAAAAGGGACCCCTCATTCCGATGGTGTAGCGGGCTGCCTGGTTTTCCAGGTGGCGAGATCGGGATGTTGGTGGTGGAG
>NZ_JAIZDA010000008.1 GCF_020404405.1 Novosphingobium sp. FKTRR1
TGGGCCAGAAGAAGCTCGTTCTTCTCAGCTTCGCTCAGCACATGAAGCGGGGGTGGGGCCATCAGCAGGGTGAATCAAACTCCGAGTCACCGCGCAACCATTTTCTGCCAACCTCCTGAGCAGTTACCCCGGCCCAGACCCGTGCGCGAATTCCGCGCGCGGTTTTTTTTGCGTCCGGAAAGGCCGGTTACCCCCACCCAACCCTCCCCCGAGCGGGGGAGGGCTTGTTTGTGGGCGGAGGGGAGGAGCCAGCGCGATGGGTTTGCTCCCCTCCCCGTCGGGGAGGGGTTGGGGGTGGGGGTTCGGCGCTTCAGGAACGGCGCGGTCTACCGCTCAGAGCGTCGCGATGATCCGGCTGACCGCATTGGCGACGGCGGGGTGGCTGGCGAAGCCCAGGTGGGTGCAGCGCAGGCCGATGGCCAGATCGCGCTCACCCGGCAAGCCGCGCGACGAGCGGGGCGAGACGATGCCATCGCGCGAACTCCACAGCGCCACCGTCGGCACCGGCGGCTTGGGGCCGAAGCAGTGCTCACCCACCGGCGGGTTGTCGACCGAATGCCCGGCAATCGCCTGATAGGCGCGCCAGGCGTTGTTGGCGCGGCGGTCGCCCGAAAACGGCGAGCCGAGCGTGATCACCATCGCCACCGCTTCGGGGTGCAGATGCGCCAGTTCGCGCGCGTACAATCCGCCAAGGCTCCAGCCGACCAGCACCAGTGGCTGGCCTTCCTTGCGCGCCATCGTGCAGACCCGCTCGCACAACCGCTCGAACCGCGCCTCGTCCGCGCCGAAGTTGAAGCCCAGCCCCCAGTCGCTGACCCGGTGCCCCGCCGCGCTCAACCGCTTGCCAAGGCCCTTCATCCGCGCCGGGTGGGTGCCGAAGCCGGGCAGCAGCATGACCGGATGCGATACCTCCGCAATCGGTTGCGGCGTAACGCGCAACGGCGCCGCGCGCCCGGCCTGCCACAGTTCATACGGCGTGCGCAGTTCCCCCAGAAAGCGCCCGATCGCAGGCCCGCGCGCATCGCTGGGACGCGGCTGAAACGCCAGCGCGCGGCGACGCTCAAGCTCGCCGCGCAAGCGGGCAAATTGCTCACCCGCCTGACGAATCAGGCGCGCGGTCTGGCCTTCGGGGGGATTCTCAAGGGTTTGCTGCATCGCGATCATGTGCCGTCCATTGTCTCAACGCACGATGAACGCCAGATGTTTCGGATTGTTTCAAATCAGTGTCAGAAATGTTGCAGGGCTGGTGGGCCGTGCCCCCGCTCATCCGCCCGCTTTGCCACAGTCTATTGGCATTGCATGGACGCGCTTTGTTCCCCATATCCTCCGCATGGCCGAACTCGTTATCCGCAGGGGACTCGAAGAGCCCGACACCTCAGGCACGTTCGTGCCGCACAAGCCGCAGCGCCCGGAAAAGAGCGATGGCGGGCGGCCGTTCAAGGTCGTGTCCGAATACCAGCCGGCGGGCGACCAGCCGACCGCGATTGCCGATCTGGTGGCCTCCGCGCGCGATGGTGACAAGACGCAAGTCCTGCTGGGGGTGACCGGTTCGGGCAAGACCTTCACCATGGCAAAGGTGATCGAGGAATTGCAGCGCCCCGCGCTGATCCTTGCGCCGAACAAGATCCTGGCCGCGCAGCTTTACGGCGAGATGAAAAGCTTCTTCCCCGAAAACGCGGTGGAATATTTCGTCTCCTACTACGATTACTATCAGCCCGAAGCCTATGTCCCGCGCTCGGACACGTATATCGAGAAGGAAAGTTCGACCAACGAGGCGATCGACCGTATGCGCCATTCGGCCACGCGATCCTTGCTCGAACGCGATGACGTGATCATCGTCGCCTCGGTTTCGTGCATTTACGGCATCGGGTCGGTCGAGACGTATTCGGCGATGATCTTTGACCTGAAAGTCGGCAGCAGCGTCGACCAGGGCGAGATCATCCGCAAGCTGGTGGCGCTGCAGTACAAGCGCAACGACACCGCCTTTGCGCGCGGCGCCTTCCGCGTGCGGGGCGACAATCTGGAAGTGTTCCCCTCGCACTATGACGATACGGCGTGGCGGGTGTCGTTCTTCGGCGACGAGATCGAAAGCATCGTCGAGTTCGACCCGCTGACCGGCAAGGCGGGGTCGAAGCTGGAAACCGTGCGGGTCTATGCCAATTCGCACTACGTCACCCCCGGCCCGACGATGCAGCAGGCGGCGGCCGCGATCCGCTTCGAACTGACCGAGCGGCTCAAGGAGCTGACCGAAGCGGGGCGGCTGCTGGAAGCGCAGCGGCTGGAGCAGCGCACCAACTTCGACCTTGAGATGATTGCCGCCACCGGATCGTGCGCAGGGATCGAGAACTATTCGCGCTTCCTCACCGGGCGCCTGCCGGGCGAGCCGCCGCCGACGCTGTTCGAATATCTGCCCGACAACTGCCTGCTGTTCCTGGACGAAAGCCACCAGACCGTGCCGCAAGTCGGCGCGATGGCGCGCGGCGACCACCGGCGCAAGCTGACGCTGGCGGAGTATGGCTTCCGCCTGCCCAGCTGCATCGACAACCGCCCGTTGCGCTTCAACGAATGGGACGCGATGCGGCCGCAGACGATCGCGGTTTCGGCCACGCCCGCCAGTTGGGAGATGGAGCAGGCGGGCGGCGTCTTTGCCGAACAGATCATCCGGCCGACCGGGCTGATCGACCCGCCGGTGTTCATCCGCCCGGTTGAGGATCAGGTGCAGGATTGCATCAACGAATGCCGCGAAACCGCCGCGCAGGGCTATCGCACGCTCGTCACCACGCTGACCAAGCGGATGGCCGAGGACTTGACCGAGTTCATGCACGAGGCGGGCCTGCGCGTGCGCTACATGCACTCCGACGTCGAAACGCTGGAGCGCATCGAACTGATCCGCGACTTGCGGCTGGGCGTCTATGACGTGCTGGTCGGCATCAACCTGCTGCGCGAGGGGCTGGACATTCCCGAATGCGGGCTGGTGTGCATTCTGGACGCCGACAAGGAAGGGTTCCTGCGCAGCGAAACGTCGCTGATCCAGACCATCGGCCGCGCCGCGCGCAACGTGGATGGCCGGGTGATCCTCTATGCCGACCGGATGACCGGCAGCATGGAGCGCGCCATCGCCGAAACCGACCGCCGCCGCGCCCGGCAGGAAGCCTTCAACCTCGAACACGGCATCACGCCGCAAACGATCAAGCGCAACATCCACGACATCATCGCCGACACCGCCAGCCGTGACGGCGTGCTGGTGGAAATCGACGACGACGGCGCCAACAACCTCGTCGGCCACAACTTGCGCAGCCACATCGAGGACATGGAAAAGCGCATGCGCGCCGCCGCCGCCGATCTGGAATTCGAGGAAGCCGGCCGGTTGCGCGACGAAATCCGCCGACTGGAAGCGACCGAGCTTGGCCTGCCTGAGGGCGAGCGGAAAGCGCCGATTGTCGGCCGCAGCAACGAGGGCAAGCCGGGCACGCGCAAGACGCGGTATGGAAAAAGCCAGAAGAAATGGGGGAAGTGAGGTGGGCTTGACCGCGCGCGCCAAATGTCCCATATAAAGGACAGTGACGTGTCGGCCACGGCATACATTCAGATACACACATTTGGCCACGCAGATCGGAAACGGTCGAAAGCGCTCGTATTGCGCAGCGAATGAGCTGGAGGTTGGTATGGTGAATGGTGTGGTATCACAAATAACGATCAACATGACCGATGGTTTGAAAAAATGGTTGGATGAGCTTCCTGATCGAAAGACTCGATTGAGAATTATCGATCGGATCAAGCGCCTTGCGGATGGCAATGCCGGTGATTTCAAATCTGTAGGTGACAATGTACTGGAATTGAGGTTTCGCTTCGGCCCCGGGTATCGAGTGTATTATACATGGCAGAACTCGCGCTTGGTCCTCTTGCTTGCTGGCGGAGACAAGGACAGTCAGCCTCGCGATATTATCCGTGCCAAGGCTTTGGCGAAGGAGGCAAATGATGGCCTTGAAAGTTACGAAGTTTGATCCAGCCGATTACATAGACACAGACGAAGACATCCTCTTCTATCTGGAAGCGGCGATGGAGGGGAATGACCCCCGGCATATCGCCAGCGCGCTTGGAGATATCGCTCGCTCCAAAGGCATGAGCGAGATCGCGCGCAAAAGCGGCCTTGGACGTCAGGCTTTGTACGCCGCGCTTTCCGACAACGGCAATCCGACGCTTGAGACTTTGACCTCGGTACTTAAGGCGCTGGGCTTGCAACTGAGCGTCCAGCGCGCCGCCTGACCAGCGACCGCGCCAACCAGCCCACCCGACACCTCCGATCCCGCTTGAATTCCGTTCCATCTGTGCTGGCCCCGGCTTGCGGTGCGCGGGGCCTGTGGCATATACTCAGGCCATGGTCGGATTGATGCGCATTTTCCCCTTGGTTCTGCTGGCTTTTGCCGTGCTGTCCGGCTGTTCGCGCGCGCCTGCGGCCACGATGCCGAGCGGGCCGGTCGATGCCGTGCGGGTCGGGCTGCCGACCAACGGTGAAGCCAGCGCGCTGCCCGATCCTGCCGCCCATGCAAGCTGGAGCGGTGATGGCCATGCCGTGCGCTATGGCGCCGCCGGAACAGCGCCGCTGCTGGTGCTGGAATGCCGCGCGGGGCAACTGGCGGTCACCCGCAACATCCCGGCCGAGATCGGCGCGCAGGCGCTGTTTGCGCTGCAGGGGCCATCGCACATTCTGCGCCTGCCGGTCGATGCCACGGCCATTCCCGGCCAGCGCGGCTATGTGTGGAAGGGGTCCATCGCGGCGGACGATCCGCGCCTTGCCCTGTTCGGCTCGGCCTTCAACGGCACCTTGCCCGGCGGCGGCATGATCAAGGCCAGCGGCAGTTCGCTCGCCGCCGACCTGATCCGCCGCTGCAGGGCCGAACTGCCGCGCGGTTCCTGATCCACCGCGGCAGGGCTGCGCTGCGCTGCGCCGCGGTTCCTGATCCGCCGCTGCAAGGCTGCGCTGCCGTTCAAGCTTGCCGAAGCCGTTAAAGCTTGCCGAACTTCGCCTCGTAGGCGGCGGTATCTCCGGCGATCAGCAATCCGGCCTGCTCGATCCAGTTGTCGCGAGCGGGGCGTCCGGCAAAGCTGCCGAGTTGCGCATCGATCGCGGCCAGATCGGCGTCGCTCCACCCGGCGATCTGCGCGAAAGTGGTGATGCCAAGTTCCGCCAACCGGCTGCGCAGCTTGGGGCCGAGGCCCTTGATCCGGGTCAGGTCATCGCCGCCTTCGACCACCGCAGCGGGCGTCGGCGCAATCGCTTCGGCAAAGGTGTCGACCACCGCCGCCACGCTGGTTGCTGCCGCTGCGGGGGGAGCGTCGATCAGCGCGCTGTTGCGCTGGGCGGGCGCCGCGCCTTCGGACAGGACATCGCGGTACTCACGCTGCACCGCGCGGGGTTTGCGCCGCGCCAGCAGCAGCCACAGCGCCGCCGCCAGCAGCAAGACAATGCCGCCGACAAGTGCGGGGTTGGCCTGAATCCACTCGATCATGAACGCTCCTGCGGCAATATGGCTGACAACCGGCCAGAAACCGGGCCCGGAACGGGGCCAGAAACCGGGCCAGAAACCGGGACGAATCGCAGCCGCTTTTCCACACCCGGCCACACCTTGCCAAGCCGCATTGCGCGGCCCCCCATGTGCAAGATCAGACGGGCTTCTGCTGCTTGCGGAACAGCAGACGGTCTTCCGGGCCGAATCCGAACCGCCAGATCACCAGACAATAGACCCCCAGAATAGCGGGGATGCCCAGCGACAGCTCGACCCATTCGGGCAGCAGGCGCACGACATAGCCCACCGCGATGGCAGGGGCCGCCGCGGCAAACAGCGCCCACCGCCAGTTGTTGATCCGCTCTTTCAGGATGCGCGCCAGCAAGTGCGCCTTGAGCAAGGAGGACAGCGCCAGCGTCAGCGCCAGTGCCAGCGCGGCCAGACTGGCCTGCACCAGCGCATCGAACCCGGCGCGGCGCGCGGCCAGCATGAATGCCACGGTCAGCACGCCCTGCAAGCCGATGGTGCCAAGGCTGATCCACAAGTTGCGCATCCGCGCGACGTAGATCAGCGCGGCCTCGCTCACCACCGAGGTCGCCGCGACCACTTCGGCGGCCAGCAGCAGCGCCAGCGTGGTGGTGCCGACGACGAAGTTCGGCCCGACCAGCCCCATCACGCCCTTGCCCGGCAGGCCCAGCGCAAGCGCGATCCCGGCTTGCGCGGCGGTGATCCAGAACCCCACCTGACAGACCTGCCGCGCGATGGCGGAACGGTTGCCCTCGCGCAAGTTGCGGGTGATCACCGGGCCCAGAATGGGTTCGAAGCTGGTCTTGAGCTTTTGCGGCAGCGTGGCAACTTGCTGCGCGACATAGTAAATGCCCACCACAGCGGGCGGCGCAAACGTGCCAAGAATGAAGATGTCGAGCTTGCGCGTGCCCCATTCGACCGCGTCGGCGCCAGCGAGCGGCAGCCCGCGCAAGGTCATCCGCATCAGATCGCCCGGGCGCGGCGACCATTGGCGCGGCAGGCCATAGCTGCGCATCAACGGCACGAACGCGGTCAGCATCGCGCCGAACAACGACGCGCCATAGGCGAGGATCAGCCCGCTCTGCTGCAGGCCCGGCACCCATTTGCCCGCCAGCCACAGCGCGCCTGCGACAATCGACAGCGTCCACGGCTCGACCACCGCGCGCGCCCGCACGGTTGCGCCAACATCAAAGCGATAGGCCAGCGCCGCCAGCGCGATGTCGCCCAGCGCCAGCGGCAGGATCGTCAGCGGCAGCAGGCGTTGCAGCGGGGTGAAGTGGCCGCTGGGAAACATCGGCGCGGGAAACAGGATCAGCAGCCCGGCCATGATCCCGGCGACCAGAAACGACAGCAGCAGCGCATCGGCAACGACGCAGGCCGGGGACCGATCATCGCGCGCCAGTTGCTGCGCCAGCCCGCGCTTTTGCCCCAGCGTCGCCAGTTGCGCGGCCAGTTCGACCGCGATCGTGGCCGAGGCAAAGCGGCCCAGATCCTCGGCCCCATAAAGCCGCCCGGCGATGAACAGGAACGGGATGCGCGCCGCCAGCCGCAGCAGGAACCCGAAGAAATTGGTGCGCCCGCCCCGCGCCAGCGCGGCAATGTCGCGCTGTTCGGCCGCAGCGGCGGCCGCAGTCGCGCGCTGTTCCGCCGGAACGCCGGGCACGGTTGCCGCAGCCTCAGCCAAGATCGTGCTCCGCACCACTGGCAAGATCGTGCTCCGCACGCAGGGGCCGCGCGAGCAGTCCGGCAACCGCTTCGCGTGCCGGAACCGTGCCCGCCACCAGTGCCGCCACCGCCGCCACGATCGGCATCGCGATGCCACGCTGGGCCGCAAGGTCCGCCAGCACCGGCGCGGTATAGGCACCTTCGGCCACGGTCGCCGCGCTGGCCAGCACGGCGTCGGCCCGCGCGCCCTCGCCCAGCGCCTTGCCCAGCGAGAAGTTGCGGCTCGATGTCGAAGAACACGTCAGCACCAGATCGCCAAGGCCCGACAGCCCCGCCAGCGTCTCGACTTGCGCGCCCAGCGCCAGGCCAAAGCGTTGCAGTTCGGCAAAGCCGCGCGCAATCAGCGATGCGCGGGCGTTCTGGCCAAGGCCCAGCCCTTCGACCACGCCGCACGCGATCGCCAGCACGTTCTTGACCGCGCCACCGATCTCGGCACCGATCACGTCTTCGGAGAAATAGGGGCGGAAGGCCGGTCGCGCGATCACCGCAGACAGGCGCTGCCACTGTGCGTCGCCGCCACTGCACGCCAGTGTCACCGCCGTCGGCAATCCGGCGGCGACTTCGTGGGCGAACGTCGGGCCGGACAGCACCGCCAGCCGCGCCTGCGGACTGGCCGCGCGGGCAACGTCGGCCATCAACCGCCCGGTTCCGGCCTCGATCCCCTTGGCGCAAAGCACGACATCGGCCTGCGTCGGGCCAAGCCGGGCGAGCACGGTGCCAAGGTGCTGCGCCGGGGTCACCGCCAGCAGCACCGGCACGGTGGCAAGCTCGGCCAGATCGTCGGTCGCGCGGATCGTCGGGTGCAAGCGCGCGCCGGGCAGGAATTGCGGGTTGGCGCGGGTTGCATTGATCGCGGCGATGACCTCGGCCTCGCGCGCCCAGATCAGCACGTCGCGCCCGTCGCTGGCGAGCGTTTGCGCCAGTGCGGTGCCCCATGCGCCCGCGCCCAGCACGGCAACTGTCGCTGCTTGGGAATTGTGCACGCTCATGCCTTTACCCCGGCCCCGCGCGCGGGTGCCGCATTTGCATCCAGAGGCCAGCGCGGCCGCGCGGCCACATCAAGCCCGTCCCGAAAACCGGCGGCAAAGCGCTCTGCCCCGGCCCATCCGATCATGGCAGCATTATCCGTACACAGTTTCACCGGCGGCGCCACCAGCGCAAGGCCCGCGCGCGCCGCAACCTGCTCAAGCGCCCCGCGCAAGGCGGCATTGGCCGCCACCCCGCCCGCCACGACCAGCGCGGTCGGCGGCGGCGCACTGCCTTCGAGCGAGGCGAGCGCGCGGGCGGTGCGGTCGACCACGCAGTCGATCGCGGCCTGCTGGAACGAGGCGGCCAGATCGGCCTGCGCATACTTGCCCGATTCGTGCGCGCGCAGCACCGCGCTTTTCAGCCCGGCGAACGAGAAATGCGGCTCGGCGGTGCCTGCCAATGGCCGGGGCAGCGGCACGGCTTGCGGATTGCCCGCGCGCGCCAGCCGCTCGACCGCCGGACCGCCGGGATAGCCGAGGCCCAGCACTTTGGCGGTCTTGTCGAACGCCTCGCCCAGCGCATCGTCGATGGTGGTGGCAAGGCGGCGATAATCGCCCAGCCCGCGCACTTCCAGGATCTGGCAATGGCCGCCCGACACCAGCAGCAGCAGATAGGGATAGGCCAGGTCCGGGTCGGCAAGCCGGGGGGAAAGCGCGTGGCCTTCCAGATGATTGATTGCCAGCAACGGCTTGCCCGAGGCCATCGCCAGCGCCTTGCCGGTGACCAGTCCGACCATGACACCGCCGATCAGGCCCGGCCCGGCGGTGGCCGCAATGGCGTCGATCCCGGCCAGCGTCAGCCCGGCGTCGGCCAGCGTTTCGGCCACCATCGGGGCGATCACTTCGGCATGCGCGCGCGCCGCGATTTCGGGCACGACCCCGCCATAAGGACGATGCGCCGCGTCTTGCGAAGCGATGTGCTGTGCCACGATCCGCGCATCCAGCGTGGACGCACTTCCGTCGATCACGGCAACCGCTGTTTCGTCGCAAGAGGACTCGATGCCGAGGATCAGGGCCATGGGGAGCTTTCCCTTAGAGATAATCCCGTTTACGGCAAGCGGCGCATGAACAAGACCATAACGCCCGAGCCCGAACCGATCCTTCGCGCGCGCCCGCTGCGGCTCGGCACCCGCCGTTCGCCGCTGGCGCTGGCGCAAGCCAGAGAGGCGCAGGCGCGCCTGTGCGCCGCGCACGGCTGGTCGCTGGCCAGCGTCGAGATCGTGCCCGTGATCGCCACCGGCGACCGCATTCAGGACCGTCCGCTGGCCGATATCGGGGGCAAGGCGCTGTGGACCAAGGAGCTTGAGCTGGCTCTGGCGCAAGGCGAGATCGACTTTGCGGTCCATTCGATGAAGGATGTCGAAACCCACCGTCCCGCCAGCCTGACCATCGCCGCCGTGCTGCCCCGCGCCGATGTGCGCGACGTGCTGGTGGGGGCGGACAGCATTGCCGCCATTCCCCAGGGCGGGCGGGTCGGCACCAGCGCGCCGCGCCGTGCCGCGCAAATGCTCCACTTGCGCCCCGACCTGTCGATCGTGCCGTTTCGCGGCAACGTCGCCACGCGGCTGGGTCGGCTGGAACAGGACGAGGCGGACGTGACGCTGCTCGCCGCTGCCGGGCTTGAACGGCTGGGGCAGAGCGACGTCGGCACCGCGCTGGCCGCCGATCTGTGGCTGCCAGCCCCGGCGCAAGGGGCCATCGGGATCGAATGCCTTGCCGCGCGGACCGATCTGATCGCCGAACTCGCGGCGATCGATCACGCGCCCAGCCATGCCGCGATTCGCGCCGAGCGCGCGCTGCTGCTGGGCCTTGGCGGCACCTGCCACAGCCCCATCGCGGTGCTGACCACGCTTGATCAGGAGGGCGCGATGACCTTGCGCGCCGCGCTGTTCAGCCCCGACGGCGCCGAGCGGATCGAGGACAGCGCGCGCTTTGCGATCGGCGATGACGCGGCCCCCGCAGCGCTCGCCGCGCGCCTGCTGGCCAAGGCGCCACCCGCCATCGCCGCGCACTTCAACGGTATCTGATGCCCCGGCCGCTGCTGGTCTTGCGTCCGGAGCCGGGGGCGACAAGCACGGCCACCGCCGCCCGCGCGCTGGGGCTTGAGCCGGTGGTGGCCCCGCTGTTCCGCATTGCGCCGCGCCGCTGGGCCTGCCCGGACCCGGCCGTCTACGCCGGTCTGCTGGTCGGCAGCGCCAATGTGGTGCGTCATGGCGGCGATCGCCTAGCCGCCTTGCGCGGCCTGCCGGTCCATGCGGTGGGCGAGACGACCGCTGCCGCAGCACAGGCCACAGGGTTCGCCATCGGTTCGGTGGGCAGTGGCGGGTTGCAGGCCGTTGCCGCCGATCTGGCCGCCGGGCGCTATCTGCGGCTTGCCGGAGAGGCGCATGTGCCGCTGGCCACGCCCGCAAACGTCACGGTCGACACGCTGGTGATCTATGCCGCGCAACCCCTGCCGCTATCCCCGATCGCGGTGGAGGCGGTACGGGCGGGCGCGGTGATCCTGCTCCATTCGGGCGAGGCGGCGCGGTATCTTGACGCAGAAATGCACCGCTTGGGCGTGGCGCGCGAATCAGCTAGGATCGCGGCCTTGGCCCCGCGCATTGCCGCATTGGCGGGCACAGGATGGCATGATGTTGGAATCGCTTCACAACGTTCTGACCACGCAGTGCTGGCATTGGCCGCGGAAATGTGTCAGACAGTGTGACTTGGGCGCAACAAACAAGCGAAAAATGCGGGATGCCTGATATCACAATGGGTCACTCGCCAGATACACGACCGACCATCGGGGGCAGATCACGGGGGCGTGCTGTCCCGGCGCTTATCGCGCTGCTGATCGTCGGCGGGCTGGCCAGCGCGGCATTCTATGGCTGGCAAGCCGGTTGGCTGCCGCTTGACCGGATCGCCTCGACAGAAGCCGCGGGCGCGCCCGACGGTGCCGAAAGCGACGACGCATCCGAAGCAGCCAGCGCCAATCAGGCCGCCGCCAATGCGGCGCTGACCAGCGCGGCGGCAAAGGTTTCCGTCCTTGAACAGCGCCTCGCCGAACTCAACCAGCAGGCCAATGCCGCCGCCGGGCAAGCCGGGCGCGCCGAAGCGTTGCTGGTGGCCTTTGCGGCGCGGCGCTCGATCGAGCGGGGACAACCGCTGGGCTATCTTGAAACGCAACTGCGCGTCCATTTCGGCGCCAGCCAGCCGATTTCGGTCGATCAGGTCATTCTGGGCGCGCAGAAGCCGGTCACCCAAGGGTCGCTGGCCGAACAGTTCGCACAGCTTGAACCCCGGCTGGCCGGTGGCGCGCCCGATGAAGGTGGCTGGGGCTGGCTTAGCCGCCAGTTTGCCGAGATGTTCGTGATCCGCCGCGACGATGTGCCCTCGCCCATGGCCGAAAGCCGCATCGCCCGCGCGCGCCAGCAGATCGCCGGTGGCCGCATCGACATGGCCATCGCCGAAGTCGAGCGCCTGCCCTCGCACGCCGCAGCCGCCGACTGGCTGGCCCGCGCGCGCGACTATGTGAAAACCCAGCATGCGCTCGATCAGCTGGAAACGGCGGCCATTGCGGTGCCCGTGCCGCCGGTATTGAACGCCCCGGTGCTGCCGCCAGTACCCGCTCTGTCCGCAGGAGCGGCCGTTGTTGCGCCGACCGTTGGCGGCCCGGCCGTTAGCGGCCCGGCTGCAACCGCCGCGCCGACACCCCAGGCAACCGGATCGACCCGCCAGCCCTGAAGCCGCCAGCCCAAAAACCGCCAGCCCTGAACCAGTCGCCCCGGCTTGCTCAGGCGCGCAGCAGCGGCGGCAAAGCCCCGCTCATGCCGCGCGCCTCATCCATGAAAAAGCGCTTGAGCGGGGGCAGTCGCTGGACGCCTGCCATGCCCAGCCGCCGGATGGCGGAAGGGATGCGCCCCGGAATGCCGAACAGCCGGGTCAGCACATCGGTCGCCCCGGCCACCATGAACGTGTCGAGCGAGCGCCAGCGCTCATAGCGGGCCAGCAATTGCGCATCGCCCGGATCGAGCCCCAGCCGCATGCCCTCGCTCAGCACTTCGACCAGCGCCGCCACGTCGCGCAAGCCCAGATTGAGCCCTTGCCCCGCGATCGGGTGCATCCCGTGTGCGGCATCGCCGACCAGCGCCAGCCGCTGATCGACCATCCTGACCGTGTGGTGGAAGTTGAGCGGATAGGACGTGCGCGGGCTGGCGATCTCGATCGCGCCGAAGATGCCGCCCATGCGCTTGTCCACTTCGGCCAGGAATGCCCGGTCGGACAGGGCCAGCACGCCTGCCGCATCGCGCTCGGCCACGGTCCAGACCAGCGCCGAGCGGTGGCGCGGCGTGCCCGTGGCGTCGGGCGCATCAAGCAAGGGCAGCAGCGCGAACGGCCCGGCCGGATAGAACACCTCCCACGCCACGTTGTCGTGCGGCTTTTCGTGGTTCAGCCCGGCGATGATCGCGCGGTGGCCATAATCCCAGCGCGCGGGCGTGAACCCGGCTTCGTCGCGGGTGGGCGACTTGCGGCCCTCGGCACCGACCATCAGCCGCGCGCGGATCGTCCGGCCATCCCGCAGGATGACCGAGGCGCCCTGATCATCACGTTCGCGCGATGCGACGTGGGCGTTGGGCAGAAAAGTGATCGCCTGCTCGCGCGCGGCGGTCTCGTACATCACCAGCCGCAAGTCGCGGTTTGCGTACATCCGGCCGAGCGAGCCATCCTCGGGCCCCGGCTGGAAATCGATGCGTCCGGGTTTCATCCCGTCGGTGACGGCGATCGCCGCGATCGGGCAGCCGCGCGGCTCCAGCGCCTCGGCCATGCCAAGGTTGGTGTAGAGGTTCCAGCTTGCGGTCGAGATCGCCGAAGCCCGCCCGTCGAACCCGTCCGCCGTTTGCGCCGCCGGGTCCGAACTGTCGATCACCGCGCTGGTGATCCCGGCGCGGGCAAGGCCGATGGCCAGCGTCATGCCGACAAGGCCCCCGCCGATGATCACGACGTCACTGGTAATATCGGTCAAGGCGTCACTCCACAGGTCGAACCGGCCCCGGCGTCAAGGTCGAGGCATCTTCCATCAAATGTACCGGCGGGCACATTGAGCCCGATCAAGGCCGCCAAAGTGGGGGCGATATCCACCGTTTCCACGGGGCTGGGCTGTTCGAACCCGGCCATGCCCTTGCGCCAGAACAGCATCGGCACGCGCCGGTCATAGTCCCACGGACTGCCGTGCGTGGCGACATAGCCCGGTCCGGGCTTGGGCAGAGCCACCACGCCGCGCTGCAACAGCACCACGAAATCGCCCGAACGCGGCGCATAGAACGAGGCGCGGGCGCGCTGGAGCAGCGTCCATGTATCGGGCGAGGCGGTGGGCAGCGGGGTTGCGGCAAGTTCGTCGGCGGTGAACACGGCGGCGACTTGCGGATCGGCGAGCAGTTCGGCCTTGGCGGCGGCGACCACTTGCGCCTTTTGCGCAGGGGCCAGATCGCGCTTCACCCAGAAGTCCCCGGCCGGTCCATCGGCAAGGATCAGGCCCTTGGGGTCAAGCCCCAGCGTGGCGCCGACTTTGTCAGACAAAGCCTCGGGCAGCAGCGCGATCCCGGCCCGCTGCGCCTTGGGCAAGGCTTGCTGGTCAAGCCGCTCGGGCAAGTCGAAGCCGCCGTGGTCCGCCGTCAGCACCACCGCATAGTCGATGCCGCGCTGGTCAAGGCTGGCGAAGAAATCGCCCAGCGCGGTGTCGAGCTGGTGCAACTGGATGCACATCTCGGTGCCCTCGGTTCCATAGCCGTGGCCGACGAAATCGGTGACCGACAGGCTGACCGAGAGCATGTCGGGCGTCGCGCCCTTGCCCAGCATCTGCTCGTCGACCAGCCGCGTCGCCAGATCGAGCACCGCGCGATCCAGCCGGGGCGAAACGCGAAACCCGTTGGCATCGCCGGCATTGAGCGCGAACCGCCCGGTGCCGACCGTGACCGGCCCGGCCGTTACCGCACGTTCGCGCGCGCCGCACCAGTCGGGCAAGTCGAACGGCTTGTCGCCCGCCGTGATCGTGGTGGTGACAGCGGCGTTCTGCGCAACGGCGGTCGGCCCGACTGCGCGGCCTTCCAGCGTGGTGAAGCCACTGCCTTTCCACCAATAGCCCTGATCGATCACGTGCCCGCCCATCATCAGCGTGGCGCGGTCCTTGCCCGAAACCGCCAGGTTGCGGCTGGTCGGCCAGACCGCCTTGATCCGCTCGCCCAGCGTCGGCACCAGCAAGTGCCCGACCGAGGCGACATAGTCCTTGGGGTCGGCCGCCGTCCGGGTCTCATCCTCGGCGCAATAGACCACCTTCTTGGCGCGGGTCACCGACTGGTCGATCCAGTTGTTGGCGATGATCCCGGTGTGCGCCGGGCGCATCCCGGTCAGGATCGTCGAGTGGCCGGGGCAAGTCTCGGTGGCGGCGTGGCTCTGATAGCCCGCCGGAAACACCGCGCCTTGCTGCAAACGGCCAAGCCCGCCGGTAAAGTGGCTGCGATACTGCGCAAACAGATCGGCCGAAAACTGGTCGACCGCAATCGCCACCAGCAAGCGCGGGGCATTTGCCGGAACGGCAGGAGCCGCAGCGGCAACAGGCGCAACCGATCCCTTGTGGGCCGTATTGTGGGCGGTTCGGGCCAGCGCCGCAGGCGCGAACGGCAAGCTCAGCGTCGCCAGCAGAAGGGCAGCTTTGCGGGAGAGGGTCATGTACCTTTGGGCTCCTGAAACGGGCAACGCTGGATATGGCCGGGCTGGACTCGGCAAGAAGGCGAACCTATCTAACCGCTGATGGCCCTGCGGAACGTCCGGTGCAAGGGGGCCTGCACCTTCGTTCCTGATCGGGTAGCCATGCGTCACGCGGGATTGCAAGTACTTGGAATCAAGACCCGCTGGATCATAGCGATGTTTGTGACCGCGCTGTGGCTGGCGCTGGGTTCGGTTGCGGCGCAGGCCGAACGGCTCGATCCGGCCGCGCCCTCGCACATCCGCGCCTCGCTGGTGGCCGAACGGCCCGCAGCGCCGGGCGAGACGATCCAGCTGGCGGTGCTGATGCAGCCTGCCGCCAACTGGCACGGTTACTGGTCCAATCCGGGCGATGCGGGACTGCCACTGCTGCTCGACTGGACCCTGCCCAAGGGCGCGAAGGCTGGCGACATGCGGTTCCCCGTGCCGCAGACGCTGCTCATCGCCGGGCTGATGAACCATGTCTATGAACATGATTTCGCGGTGCTGGTGCCCTTCACCCTGCCCGCCGACGCCAAGCCGGGCCAGACGCTGGCGCTGTCGGCCAAGGCGCAATGGCTGGCCTGCACCACCACGATCTGCGTGCCCGAAGAAGCGACGCTGACCGGCAGCGTGGTAGTCGGATCGGGCGCCGCCGACCCGCGCTTCGAAGGCTGGCGCGCCGCGCTGCCCGCCCCGCTCGACCGCGCCGGTGTATTCAGCGCCACGCCGCAAGGTTTGCGGCTGGCCATCCCCTTCCCGGCCAGCGCCAAGCTGGATCAGCCGCACTTCTTCATCGATGGGCAGGGCGTGATCGACTATGCCGCGCCGCAAGTGTTCACCCGGCAGGGCGACTGGCTGCTGGTCGATCTGGCCCGGCCCAAGGGTCAGGGCGCGGAACAGGCCACCCGGCTGTCAGGCGTGCTCGCACTTGGCAAAGCTGCGGGCGGCATCGCGCTGACCGCCAGCGCCGGGCCGCTTCCCGCAGGCGCCGATGGCGGCGCGGCGACGGGCGCATTCTCGCTGGTGACGCTCGCGCTGGCTGTGCTGGGCGCGCTGGCCGGTGGACTGGTGCTCAATGTCATGCCCTGCGTGTTCCCGATCCTCAGCCTCAAGGCGCTGGCACTGGCGCGCGGCAACAGCGAACATGCCCGCACCGAAGGCCTTGCCTATACCGCAGGCGTGGTGCTGGCCTGTCTGGCGCTGGGCGGCGCGATGCTGGCCTTGCGCGCGGCGGGTGAGCAGGTCGGCTGGGCGTTCCAGTTGCAAGACCCCGGCGTGGTCGCGCTGCTGTTGCTGCTCGCGGTGGCGATCACCGCCAACTTCGCCGGACTTTACGAACTGCCGGGCCTGTCGCTGGAAGGCGGCGCGCCGGGCAAGCACGGGGCGTGGGGATCGTTCGGCACCGGCTTGCTGGCGGCCTTCGTGGCGACGCCGTGCACCGGTCCGTTCATGGCCGCCGCGGTCGGCGCCGCGCTGGTGCTGCCGACTTGGGCGGCGCTGGCGGTGTTCGCCGCGCTGGGATTTGGCCTTGCGCTGCCGTTCCTGCTGATCGGTTTCGTGCCCGCCTTGCGCAAGCTGCTGCCGCGTCCGGGGGGCTGGATGAACACCTTCCGCCGCGCGATGGCGGTGCCGATGGGGCTGACCGTGCTGGCGCTCGCGTGGCTGGCATGGCGGCTGGGCGGCCCCGGCTATGCCGCGCTGGTGCTGGCGCTGGCGGCGCTGCTGGTGCTGACTCTGGTGTTTGCCGGGCGTGGTCAAAGCCTGGGCAAGCCGGTGGCGCGGCTGGTGGTTCCGGCCGTGGTGGTGCTGGCCGCAGTCGGCCTTGGCATCGCCCCGCGTCTGGTCAGCGCCGACCACGGCAGCGAGGCAAGCGCCATCGGCGCGCAACCCTTCAGCGAAGCCGCACTCGCCAAGGCCCGCGCCTCAGGCAAGCCGGTGTTCGCCTATTTCACCGCCGACTGGTGCCTGACGTGCAAGGTCAACGAAGGCGTCGCCATCGAAACCGACGCCACCCGCGATGCCTTCCGCAAGGCAGGCGTGGTCGTGCTGGTGGGCGACTGGACCCGCCGCGATGCCGCGATCAGCCGCTTCCTGACCACGCAAGGCGCGGGCGGCGTGCCGCTGTACTTGTGGTATCCGGCCCATGGCGAAGCGCAGAAACTGCAGCAAGTGCTGACGCCCGACACGCTGACCGCGCTGGTGAAGCATTAAGGGTTCGCGGGAGGGCGCGAAGAAAGTTCCTTCCCCATCGTCACCCTGAACTTGTTTCAGGGTGACGAAGAAAAAGGCAATGGCGGCAGCGTCCCTACAGGCTCTGCCCGTCGTCCAGCGAGATGTGCGCGCCGGTGACATAGGCCGAGGCATCCGAGGCAAAGAACAGCAGCGGATCGTCGAGCGCGGTGATCGGGGTCAGGCGGCGGCGCGGCCAACTGGCGATCTGGCGCTGGCCGGCCTCGGTATCGAACCATTCGCCGTCGATCTCGGTACGGATGTAGCCGGGCTGGATCACGTTGACGTTGATGCCCAGCCGCGCCCATTCGCGCGCCAGCTGGCGGCCAAGGTGCTGCACCGCCAGCTTGGTGGCGGCATAGGCCGAATCGCCCTGCCCGGTCATGTGCGAAGTGATCGAGCCGAGCAGGATGATCCGCCCGCGCCCCGTTTCCTTTGACCCCGCCTTGATCAGCCGCCGCGCGCCTTCGGTGGCGGTGAGGTACACCCCGTTGAAATTGGTGTCGACCAGCCGGTGCAGCCGCTCGGGCGTGATATCGATCGCACGTCCGGCCTCGGCAATCCCGGCATTGGCGACGACCACGTCGGGGGTGCCGAACACCGCCTCAGCCGCATCGAACGCCGCGGCAATCGACGCCGCATCGGTCACGTCGAGCGCCACCGCATGCGCCCGGCCCCCGGATGCCACGATTGCGTCGGCCAGCGCGGCCACGCGCTCCACCCGGCGCGCACCGATCACCACCGCAGCGCCAGCGGCTGCAAACAGCCGGGCAAAGTGCGCGCCAAGGCCCGAGCTTGCCCCGGTGATCAGCGCAATGCGCCCTTCGAGCGAATAGTGTGGGCGTTCCATGGCCATCCTTCCCCCTGATGTGGTCGACTTAATGGGTCGATTAACAGGTCAGCGAACAAGGTCGAGTCAGAACTTCCGATCAGAACTTGTTGTCGCGGGGGAAGCCGTTGGGCGGCAGCCGTCCGGCGGCGCCGCGCGCCACCTTCCACGGTAGCAGATCCTTTTCCACGCGGGTGCGGCCGCTGTCGCCGCCCATCGCCCAGGTCAGCCCGTCTTCAAGCTTGAGCGTGATGGCGTCGGCCAGCCCGCCGTCCTTGTAGCGTTGCAGGCCGACGCCCTGCCCGCGCGCCAGCACCGGCACTTCGCTGAGCGCAAAGATCACCAGCTTGCGGTTCTCGCCCATTACCGCCACGTGATCGTGCTCTGCCGCGATCTCGCGCACGATCTGCAGCTTGACGCCGGGCTTGGTCGAAACGACCCCACGCCCCTTGCGCGTTTCGGCGAGCAATTCGTCCATCTCGGCGGCAAAGCCGCGCCCGGTGTTGGTGGCCAGCAGCAGTTGCCCCTTAGGCCGATAGGGCACCACGGCGATGACCTGCGCCTCGGGATCAAGGTCGAGCATCGTGCGGATCGGTTCGCCAAAGCCGCGCGCACCCGGCAGCTTGTCGGCCCCGAGCGTGTAGAACCGGCCATTGTCGAGCGCGAACAACAGTTTGTCGGTGGTCTGCGCGTGAAAGGCAAAAGCCGGGCCATCGCCTTCCTTGAACTTGAAGTCGGTATCGAGCGCGACGTGCCCCTTCATCGCCCGCGCCCAGCCGCGCTGCGACAGGATCACCGTCACCGGCTCCTTCTCGATCATCGAATCCATGTTGAATTCGCGCGTGGGCGCGGCTTCCAGAATGGTCGTGCGGCGCCGTCCGAGCGGGGTTTCCGGTCCGTATTCCTTGCGCAGTGCGCGCAAGTCCGCCTTCAGCCGCCGCTTCTGCAGCTTCGGATCGTCGAGCAGCGCCTGCAAGTCGGCCTGCTCGGCCAGCAGCTCGTCGCGCTCCTTGCGCAGTTCCATTTCCTCAAGCCGCCGCAAGCTGCGCAGCCGCATGTTGAGGATCGCTTCGGCCTGACGGTCGTTCAGCCCGAACTCGGCCATCATCACCGGCTTGGGCTCGTCCTCGGTGCGGATGATCTCGATGATCCGGTCGAGGTTGAGGTAGGCGATGATGTAGCCGTCGAGCAGTTCCAGCCGGTTGGCGATCTTGTCCAGCCGGTGCTGCGCCCGGCGCAACATGATCGCGATCTGGCTGACGATCCATTCCTGCAGCAGCAGCTTCAGCCCCAGCACGCCGGGCGTACGCCGCGCATCGAGCACGTTGAGATTGAGCGAGAAGCGCGTTTCCAGATCGGTCAGCCGGAACAGCGATTCCTTGAGCAGATCGGGATCGACGTTGCGGCTTTTGGGCACCAGCACGATGCGGATCAAGGTGTCCGATTCGTCGCGCACATCCTCAAGGATCGGCAGCTTCTTGTCACCGATCAGCGCGGCGATCTGCTCGATCAGCTTGCCCTTGTGGACCATGTAGGGGATTTCGGAGAGGACCAGTTGCCACTGGCCGCCGCCCAGCTTCTCGATGCCGGTCGGCTCCCAGCCCGCATCCTCGCCCTTGTCGTTGACGATGCGCCCGGTGGAAAAGCGCCCGCGCGTACGGATCGCGCCCTTGCCCGCTTCATAGGCGGCGCTGATGGCCGCCGGGCTGTCGACCACGATCCCGCCGGTCGGGAAGTCGGGGCCTTGGAACACCCGCATCAGGTCGGCATGTTCGGCCTGCGGATTGTCGATCAGCACCAGCGCGGCATCGACGATTTCGGCAACGTTGTGGCTGGGGATCGACGTCGCCATGCCCACCGCGATGCCGGTGGAACCGTTGGCGAGCAGGTTGGGGAACAGGCCGGGGAAGATCTCGGGCTCTTCCTCCTCGCCGTTGTAGGTCGGGTGGAAATCGACCGTGCCTTCTTCAAGGCCGGCCATCAGCCGCATCGCGGTGCGGGTCAGCCGCGCCTCGGTATAGCGATAGGCCGCCGCGTTATCGCCGTCGATGTTGCCGAAGTTGCCTTGGCCCTCGACCAGCGGATAGCGCAGCGCAAACTCCTGCGCGAGCCGGACCATCGCGTCATAGACGCTGGCATCGCCGTGCGGATGGTACTTGCCGATCACGTCGCCGACCACGCGCGCCGACTTCTTGAACGCGCCGGTGGCGTCCAGCTTCAACTGGCGCATCGCCCACAGCAGCCGCCGGTGGACCGGCTTCAACCCATCGCGCAAGTCGGGCAGCGAACGCGCCGTGATCGTCGACAGCGCATAGACCAGATAGCGCTCGGACAGCGCGGCATCGAACGGCGCATCGACGATGGCGTCGAATGGATCGGAATCGGGCGGGGTGTCGATGGCCATGGCGCTATTGCTCTAGCAAGTCCACGGCCCGCCGCAAACCTGCGGAACATGCCGATCCCCCGTTCATTTGGACAAGGAAACTTTCCCCCTCAGTGCAGGAGACCAAGCCATGTCCAAGCGCGTGCTCATTCTGGCCACCGACGGCTTTGAACAGTCCGAACTCATCGAACCCAAGCGGTTGCTGGAAGAGGCCGGGTACGAAACCGTGGTCGCCAGCCCGAAACCCGGCACGATCAAGGGCTGGAACCACACCGACTGGGGCACCAGCGTCAAGGTCGATGCCCTGCTCGACGAGGTCGACGCCGATGATTTTGATGCGCTGCTGCTGCCCGGCGGCCAGATGAACCCCGATGTGCTGCGGCTCAACGATCGCGTCCTCGAACTGATCGAGGACTTCGACGATCTGAACAAGCCGATCGCCGCGATCTGCCATGCCCCGTGGTTGCTGATCGAGGCCAACATCGTCGATGGCCGCACCGTCACCGGCTGGGCCTCGATCCGCACCGACCTGGCCAATGCCGGGGCCAACGTGGTCGATCGCGAAGTGGCGGTAGACGAAAACCTGATCACCAGCCGCCAGCCCGGCGACATTCCGGCGTTCGTCCACGCGCTGATCGACCTGCTCGAATCCGAAGATCCCTATACCGACGACGAAGCCGAAACCGACGAGGAGAACGAAGGCGGGCCGGTGATACCCGACTGACCTGCCGGCCTGCCGTTCAGCCGCGCTGCATGTCGCGCGATTCGTCGGGGATGCGCACTTCCAGACCGTCAAGTTCGGCGGTCAGGCGGATCTGGCATGACAGGCGGCTGGTACGGGTAACGGCGGTGGCGAGGTCGAGCATGTCCTCCTCGTCCTCGCTCGCTTCGGGCAGGCGGTCGAACCAGCCGGGCGCGATCACGACATGGCAGGTGGAGCAGGCCATCTGCCCTTCGCACGTGCCTTCCAGCGCCATGCCGACGCCCTGGCCCAGTTCGAGCAGGCGCTGGCCTTCGTGGCCGGTCGCCTCGACCTTGGTCCCCTGCGCGGTGACGAACGTGACCTTCACCATCGACTCACACTCCCTGCGCCAGCGTCGCAGCGTTGATCGCCGCGGCTGCGCCCAGCAGTTCATCCTCCGTCGTATAGCGTCCAAAGCCTATGCGGATCGCGGTTTTGGCCTGCTTGTCCGAAAGTCCGAGCGCGCGCAAGACGTGGCTGGGTCGGCCAGACCCGCTGGCGCAGGCAGAACCGGCCGAAAATGATACAGTGCGGCAATCCGACAACAGTCTTGCCACGTCCACGCCATCGCGCCGCACGTTCAGGTTGCCCTGCCAGCGCGCATCGGCGCTGCCGTTCAAGGCCCAGTCGGCAAACAGCGCGCGCGCCGTCTCCCACAGCTTTTCCACATGCAGCCGGTCGCTTTCCCCCAGACTTGTGCACAGCGCGGCAGCAGCGCCGAAGCCTGCACACAACGCGGGGCTGAGCGTGCCAGAGCGCAAGCCGCCTTCCTGTCCGCCGCCGTGGATCAGCGGTTGCAGGGCCACACCATCGCGCACCCACAGCGCGCCGATGCCCTTTGGTCCGTAAAGCTTGTGCGCCGACAGCGCGATCAGGTCGGCATTGGCGGGCGCGGCGATCTTGCCTGCGCCTTGCACCGCATCGCACAGGAACAGCGCGCCAGCCGCATGGGCCCGCTCGGCCAGTTCCGCAACCGGCTGGATCGTGCCGATCTCGTTGTTGACCTGCATCACCGCGACAAGGCCGGTGCCGTCGGGGATCGGCACCGCCGGATCGACCAGACCATCGCCCCCCACCGGCAGCAGATGGCAGGCGGGATCGGCAAAACGGGCGGTATCGAGCACGGCGGCGTGTTCGATCGCCGACACCGCCAGCCGTTTGCGCCCCGACCCCAGAATGGCCAGATTGAGCGCTTCGGTCGCGCCCGAGGTGAACACCACCCGGCCCCCCGGCGGCAACAGCGCGGCCACCTGATCGCGCGCCACCTCGATCGCGGCTGCCGCCGCCCGGCCCGATCGGTGCGGACTGTGCGGGTTGGCAAAGCCTGCCGCCTCGGGCCCGGCCAGCCATGGCAACATCGCGGCCCGCGCCTCGGGCGCAAGCGGGGTTGTCGCCTGATAGTCGAGGTAGATCATGCGCCCGCCACCTCGGTCCAGGCGGCAAGGAAGCGGTCGATTTCGGCCCGCGTGGTTTCGCGCCCGATCGACACCCGGATCACTTCGCCCGCGCCCTCGCACCGCATCGCGGTGAGCACATGGCTGGCCTTGAGCGAGCCCGACGAACAGGCGCTGCCCGCCGAAACCGCAATCCCCATCCCGTCAAAGCGGATCAGTTGCGCGGTCGCCGACTTGCCCGGCATCCGGTACGCGCCGATGGAGGCCAGGCGCGGCGCACCTGCCGCCACCACTTCGCCACCTGCTGCGACGATCCCTGCCTCAAGCCCATGGCGCAAG
Organism: Novosphingobium sp. FKTRR1; assembly: GCF_020404405.1. Classification (GTDB taxonomy): domain Bacteria; phylum Pseudomonadota; class Alphaproteobacteria; order Sphingomonadales; family Sphingomonadaceae; genus Novosphingobium. The sequence continues at coordinate 22,930 of NZ_JAIZDA010000008.1, forward strand.
GGGGCGGCGTCGGTCAGCCAGTCGTGGCCAGCTTCAAGCGCTGTCGCCATGGCCAGCGCGCCCGGCAGGTTCTCGGTGCCGGGACGATAGCCGCGCTCCTGCCCGCCGGTCGGACGCAGCAAGGCCCAGTCGCGCACCAGCAGCGCGCCGATGCCGATCGGCCCGCCGAACTTGTGCGCCGATACCGCGATCAGGTCGGCGTCGGGCAAGGCGATCTTCCCCGCCGTCTGCGCGCAGTCCGCCAGCAGCAGCCCACCTGCCGCGCGGACTTGCGCGGCGATCCGGTCGAGCGGCTGGATCACGCCCGTCTCGTTGTTGGCGTGCTGAATGGCGACCAAGCCTTGCGGTCCCTCCGCCGCATCACCCAGCAACCCGGTTCCGGCACGGACCGGCCAGCGCGCCGCGGCGCCGGACAACCGCAGCACCGCCTCATGCTCCACCTCCGCAACCGCGCTCAGCGGCTTGGCGCTGCGCCCGATGGCAATGGCCAGCGCCTCGCTCGCGCCGCTGGTGAAGATCACCTCGCCCCGCCAGCCCAGCGCGGCCTGCACCCGCGCGCGCGCCTGCTCCAGCGCGGCGCGCGCGGCGCGGCCCGCTTTGTGCGGGCTGGACGGGTTGGCCCAAAGCCGGAAACCCTCCTCCATCGCCGCCCTTGCCTGTGGCAAAAGCGGCGTGGTGGCTGCATGGTCGAGGTAGATCGGGGGCAAGGGCAAAACGGGGGGCAAGGGCATTTTTCCGCAAACGTTGCTTTCGGGTAACGAATTTCTATATAGCACACGGTTCAATTCCCAGCCCCGACGGAAATCGTCGGCGTGGCGCCAGCAGACAGGTTCATCAGGACAACCGATGCCCGCAGTCATTTTCCCCGGTCCCGAAGGTCGTCTCGAAGGGCGTTTCCAGCCCGCCACGCGCAGCCGCGCGCCCGTTGCGATGATCCTGCATCCCCACCCGCAGGCCGGGGGCACGATGAACGACCGCGTCACCCAGGCGCTGTACAAGACCTTCGTCCAGCGCGGCTTTGCCACGTTGCGCTTCAACTTCCGTGGCGTCGGCCGCAGCCAGGGCAGCTTTGACAACGGGATCGGCGAGCTGTCCGATGCCGCCGCCGCGCTCGACTGGGTGCAGTCGATCCACCCCGAAGCCAGCACGACGTGGATCGCGGGCTATTCCTTCGGCGCGCTGATCGGCATGCAACTGCTGATGCGCCGTCCGGAAATCCGCGGCTTCATCTCGGTTTCGCCGCCCGCCAACATGTACGATTTCAGCTTTCTGGCGCCGTGCCCGGCTTCGGGCATCATCGTGCAGGGTGCCGCCGATACGGTCGTCACGCCCAATGCCGTGCAGAAGCTGGTCGACAAGCTGCGCACGCAAAAGCACATCACCATCCATCACGATGAAGTGCCGCGCGCCAACCATTTCTATGAAAACGAACTTGATGAGATGATGCGCGCCGTCGACAACTACCTCGACATGCGCCTCTCGCCGGATTGCCCGATCAAGTAACGGGCAGATTTTCCGAAACTCTGACAAGGGCCGCAAAGCACATGCTTTACGGCCCTTGTCAGTGATGGCGCGCCTTGTCCGCCAGCGTTTCGCCCGATGGTGTCGGCAGCGTCCAGATGACGATGTTGGTCGCCATGACCAGCGCCAGCCCGATCATCAGCGCCGGCCGCTGGCGCTCACCCCGCCGCAGCAGATAGACGGCTCCGGCGGCCAGCGCGGCCGCCGTGAGCATCAGCAGGGACAGGGCGATATCCAGCATCGCGGAGCCTTTCTTGCCGGTCAGCCGCCGAACAGGCCCTTGGCCAGTCCGCCAAGGTCGTTCAGGGGGTTGCCGTCGCCATCCTTGTCGAGAAAGCCGGTGACCAGCTTGGCCGCGTCGGGGTGCTGCGACAGCGCGGTGGCGAAGCTGGCAAGCGATCCTTCGCCGCCGATATGGCCAACAATCTGCTGCAACACGTCGCTGCCAAGGCCAGAGGTGGCCGCTGCGGTTTCCACTGTGTCGCCCGGCGCCTGATGCCCGGCGGCAAGCGCGGCGATGGCCGATTCGACTTGCGACGGATCGATCCCGACCTTGGTCGCAAGGTTCTGCACGTCGACGTTGCTGCTGACCTGGCCAAGGATCTGGTCAAAAATGCTCATGTGCCTATCTCCGATCGACCGCGAGGTGGGGCGAAAGCCCGTTCGAATCGACGGCGAACCCTACAACGCGCAGACCGGTGGCGGGAGAAAAAAAGGGCGGCCCCCAAGGACCGCCCCAGTCGAGTGGGTGAGACGCAATGCGCCCCGATCGATGTCAGATGTGGATGCCTTCCAGCGTCAGCGCCTGGGTGTGGCCGTTGACGTCGTTGAGGAAGAAGGTGACGCCCGCCCCCGGGCCGGTGGTGTAATCCTTGAAGCCACCCTTCGACGGGTTGTCCAAAAGGAACTGCGCCAGCCGGTTGATGTCGCCCTGATCGTCAAGCCAGTAGGCGCCGGTGCCCTTGCGACCGACATTGAGCCCGCCGAAGATGTCATCGAAGCCGGTGATGCGGACGGCATCGTGATCGGTAAAGGTCAGATCCTTGACGATCACCCACTGGTACACATCGTACTGCGGATGGCCCGCGCCGTGGTAGTCGATCTTCTGGTTGCCCTCGGCAAAGCGGAAGTAGAACTGGTCCGCGCCGCTGCCGCCGGTCAGCGAATCCTGACCGCCGCCGCCCTTCAGGATGTCATCACCGGCGCCGCCCGTGAGGATATCCTTGCCGACGCCGCCGTAGAGCACGTCGTTGCCGTCACCACCCTTGAGAACGTCGTTCCCGCCCTCCCCGTTCAGGACATCGTTGCCCGCACCGCCGAGGAGAACATCGCCCCCCTTGCCGCCGCTGAGTGTATCCGCGCTTGCTGTGCCGGTAAGCGTATCGGCACCGGCCGTTCCTGTCGTTGTCGCCATTACATTCTCCTAGACCGCCCCTTGCCCGCACCGCGCGGAGCGATGAACAAAACCAATTTGATGCGGAAGTTTTACGTATTTTCACTTAAACGTCGTAAGTATTATTCTTGGGAGATCGAATATTTGCCGCGATTTACGAAGTTGTTTGCGATTCATCAGGTCGATCTTCCTGACTCATCATAGGGTTTTTGCGCCGCAGCGAATGTGCCTTTCCCGTTCAAATCGGGGCAAACGTTGCGAGACACGTTCAATTCGGAGTGAACTGTCGCGGACGCAGACAATTTGTGCCGCAAACCAAGGGCATTGCCGGGTGCGGGGACCAGACCTCAGGTGGCGCGGACAAGCCGAATGGGCGCGTCGGGCACCCCCGGCGCGATCAAGCCCGTCGATTTCGTGATGTGAACAAGCGGCGCGATGCCGCTCTGGCGTGGCGCAAAGCCTATTGCTGTTGCGCGGCCTGCGCTTGTTGCTGGCGCTGCTGCGCTTCGGCGATCAGCGCGCCGTCGATGGCCTTGGCCGCGCCATAGCCGGCGCGCGCGCGCAGCCGCTCGGCATAGGCGACGAAGGCCGGGCGTTCGGGCAGGGACTTGAACGACAGGCCCCAGTCCACTTGCGCGCCGACATAGACATCGGCCATCGTGAACCGGTCGCCGCAAACATAGGCATGGTCGGCCAGATGCCCCTCAAGCGCGGCGACGGCGCGATCGTAGCTGCCGAAACCGACCATCGCCTGACGCCCCTCGGGCACCTCCCACCCCATCGAGCGGGCGACGATCGCCTGCTCCAGTGGCCCGGCGGCAAAGAACATCCAGCGGTGATAGTCCGCCCGTTCGGTGTCGGTCGGGGCAAGGTCGGTGCCGTCGGCAAGATAGGCGCAGATCGCCGCGCATTCGCTGATCACGCGTGGGCCTTCGGGTGCATGGTGGACGACCACCGGCACCTTTCCCAGCGGGTTGGCCGCCAGCAGCCCAGCGGGCCGGGCAGCCCAGTCGACCAGCACCTGTTCGTAGTCCGCGCCCGCTTCGTGCAGCGCCCAGCGTGCGATCTGCCCACGCGACATCGGATGGGTGTAGAAAGTGTAGTCGGCCATCGTCATTCTCCCCGAGGACCGACGACACCGAACAGCGCGCCTTGCGGATCGCGGGCGACGACCACCCAGTCGCCGCCGGGCACTTCGTGCGGTTCGGCCAGCACCGTGCCGCCGTGCGCCTCGATCGCGGCCCGCGCCGCCAAGGCCGAAGGTACCCCGAAATAGGCACGCCACAGCGGCAGATCGGCCTCGTTCTGGCGCTGCATGATGCCACCCAGCATCAGGCCGTGATGGTTGATGAAGTGATAGTTCCCGGCCGGTCCCATCGGCATGACTTGCGCAAGGTCGAACCCGAAGTGCCGGGCATAGAACGCCAGCGCGCCGGGCAGATCGGGCGTCAGCAGGTCGTTCCAGCGGACATGCTGTACCTTGTCGCGCGAAAACGCCTCGCTCACCGCATCCGGGGCATCTTGCGGCGGGATCGGCCTCATCAGGTAGAACGGCGTGCCGGAAGGGTCGGTGACCATCGCGAAGCTGCCCTCGGCAATGTCCATGCGCGGACCCAGTGCCCGCCCGCCATCGGCTAGGATGGCCGCTGTCGCCGCATCGACATCCTCGACCGCGAAATAGGGCACCCAAGCCGAATGCGCGCCTTCTGCCTGCATGTCAGCCGTCAACTGCAGGACGCCGCCCGCGTTGCTGCCATTGCTGCGCAGGAAATGCCGATAGTCGATCGGTGAATGGGGGTCGTGGCCGCTGAGCGTCCAGCCGACGACCGCGTTGTAGAACGCCCCCGCGCCATCGGCATCGGTGGTCATCAGTTCGTACCAGACGATACTGCCCCGGACGATATTGGCGACATGATTGGTCATCACCGCACTCCCCATTTGCCCAGCGAGTTTTTTTGCGCGAGTCTGATTGCGCGAGTTTGATTGCGCGAGTCTGCTTGCCCTTTGGGGCAAAGTACCGGATCGCCGGTGGCACGGCAAATGCGGCGACGCGCCGTCAGGCCAGCGCCATGATCCGCTGGCGCAGCCGCTCCTCACGCGTGGCCACTTGCACCCAGGCATCGTCCGTCTGCAACCTTGCGTACCAGGCCGCCGTGCGCGGCCGGAGCGTCAGATCGATGCAGGGCAGGCAGTATTCCATCGTGCAGAACATGCTGCCGATGCTGTAGTCGGCCAAAGTCAGCGATTCGCCGACCAGCCAGCCCTGTTCGGGGACGACGCCCTCAAGATAATCGAGAATGCGCGGCAGTTCCGCCTCACCCTGCCGGGCGAGTTCCTCATCCCCGCCGATCTGCATCAGCTTGGGCCCGACCACCCGGTTGAACAGGATCTTCAGCCCCGAGACGGCAAAGATCGTGTCGGCAACCTCGTCGAACCAGATCACCCGGCCGCGCGCCTGCGGTTCGGCCGGTAGCAGCACGGGTTCGGGCACTTTGGCTTCCAGGTAGAGCGCGATCGCGGTCGAATCAGCCAGAATGAACCCATCGTCGTTGATCGCGGGGATTTTCCCGAAAGGGCTGACCGCCAGAAATTCCGGATCGGTAACGCCGGGGCCACCCCGTCCGGATTCGAACGCAATCCCCTTTGCCGTAGCGACAAGCGCCACTTTGCGGACAAATGGCGAAATCAGCGCACCGTACAGTTTCATGTCTGCTCCCCCTGATCATTCGTCCGGTTCTTGTTTCCGGATGCAGGAAGAATATTGCAGGTAGCCGCGCCCACGTATAGGCGAACAAGCGATGACCGAACTTCCGAACCACGCGACCACGCTGATCGCCGCGCCCGATACCGAAATCGACGTCCGCGAGACGTTCGGAATCGATATCGACATGAAGGTTCCCGCCTTTAGCCAGGCGGACGAACGTGTTCCCGACACGGACGCGAACTATGTGTTCGACCCCGACACCACGCTGGCGATCCTTGCAGGCTTTGCCCACAACCGCCGCGTGATGGTGCAGGGCTATCACGGCACCGGCAAATCGACGCACATCGAGCAGGTGGCCGCCCGGCTGAACTGGCCGTGCATCCGCATCAACCTTGACGCGCACATCAGCCGCATCGATCTGGTCGGGCGCGACGCCATCGTGCTGCGCGATGGCCTGCAAGTCACCGAATTTCGCGAAGGTCTGCTGCCCTGGGCGCTGCAGACGCCGACCGCGCTGGTGTTCGACGAATACGATGCCGGTCGCCCCGACGTGATGTTCGTGATCCAGCGCGTGCTGGAAACCGAGGGCAAGCTGACGCTGCTCGATCAGAACCGGGTGATCCGCCCGAACAAGTGGTTCCGCCTGTTCGCCACCGCCAACACCGTCGGCCTCGGCGACACCAGCGGGCTGTATCACGGCACGCAGGCGATCAACCAGGGCCAGATGGACCGCTGGAATATCGTCGTCGCGCTCAATTATCTTGCGCCTGCGACCGAGATCGACATCGTCACCAAGAAGGTGCTCGGCCTCGACCCCAAGGTGGCCGCCGACATGGTGCGGGTCGCCGACTTCACCCGCAAGGGCTTCATCGCCGGGGACATTTCCACCGTGATGAGCCCGCGCACCGTGATCAGCTGGGCGCAGAACACCGCGATCTTCAACGACGTGGGTTTCGCCTTCCGCCTGTCGTTCCTGAACAAGTGCGACGAAGCGGAGCGCGTTCTGGTGGCCGAATATTATCAGCGCGTGTTCGGCAAGGACTTGCCCGAAAGCGTCGCCAACAAGGCATAACTGGCGGGGCTTAACCGGCGGGGCATGACCGGGCGAAGCATGTGCCTTGCCCGGTCGCGCAATCCGACCCCGATCAGCCGTGCGGCGTGATAAGGTACTTTTCGCCCGTGCGGCGGGCGTTGTATTCCAGCACCGCGTCGCGCGTCAGCGCCTGTTCCAACGTGACTTCGGCCTTGTAATAGCTGGCGAACGTGGTCGTCAGTTCGTCGCGCACGCGCTGGCGCAGGCGACCGGCCACTTCCAGACCGGCCTTCTGCAGGAACGGGAACAGCAGGAAGCCCGACACGTCCCAGCTGAAGCCGAAGTTGCGGTTGAGGATGGTCGGCGACAAGTCGAGAGCGCCATAGATGTAGAGCTTCTTGGCCGAATTGCTGCCATACCGGCTATAGGCCGCGCCGCTGTTGGCAACCTGCTCCATCGCGCCAAGGATCTGGCTGCCCAGCCGTCCACCACCGATCGCGTCGAACGCCATCGTCGCGCCGGTCGCCCGCAACGCCGCGATCAGGTCATCGGCAAAGCTTTCGGCGCTGCTGTCGATCACGTGTTCCGCGCCGATCCCCTTGAGGATCGCCACTTGTTCGGGCGAGCGCACGATGTTGACCAGCGGCACGCCATCGGCCTGACAGATCTTCACCAGCATCTGCCCAAGGTTTGAGGCTGCCGCCGTGTGGACCAGCCCGGTGTGGCCTTCCATCCGCATCGCCTCGACAAACGACAGCGAGGTCAGCGGGTTGACGAAAGCCGACGCGCCTTGCGCCGCGGTCGTTCCGGCGGGCAGTTCAAGCACGTCACCCGCCTTCACCAGCCGATGGGTGGCGTACATGCCGCCGGGGATGGCCGTCACCCGCTTGCCCAGCAACGCCTGCGCTTCCGGAGCCTCGCCCGCCGCGATCACCGTGCCCGCGCCCTCGTTGCCTACCGGCATCGCCTCGCCATGACGGCCGGCCATCGCGCGGATCGCAGGCTCGGGCATCTGTGCCACGATCCGGCCATCGCTGTAATCGGCGTTGGCGACGTCGGCCGGGCCGAACAGCAGGCCAAGGTCCGACGGATTGATCGGCGCGGCTTCGATCTTGATCAGGATTTCACTGCCGGTCGGCGCCGCCAGAACCTCGTCGCGCAATTCGACGATCAGGCGGCCATCGGCCTCCAGCGTCGATACCAATTGCTTTCCACGCACTTCGCCCATGTCACTCTCCCGGATATGATGCGTGGACGAAGTATAGCCCTTCGGGCGGCGCGTTAAGTCCTAATCTGCAACGGTCTTTGGCGGCAAGCGCGGCACCCATGTCGGCCACGCTCCATTCGCCGCGCCCGACCAGCACCAGACAGCCGACCATCGAGCGCACCTGATGGTGCAGAAAGCTGCGCGCCGCCGCCTCGACGATCACCCGCTCGCCCTCGCGCCGCACGTCCAGCCGGTCGAGCGTCTTGACCGGAGAGGCCGCCTGACAATGCACCGAGCGGAACGTGGTGAAGTCATGCTTGCCCACCAGCAGTTGCGCCGCGGCCTGCATCGCCTGATGGTCCAGCGGACGGGCCACCCGCCAGGCCCGCGCCAGCTCCAGCGTCAGCGGCGCGCGACGGTTGACGATGCGGTATTCGTACGATCTGCCGGTGCACGAAAACCGCGCGTGCCAATCTTCGCTGACCTCGCGGGCCTCGATCACCGCAACCGGATGCCCGGCAAGGCGCAAGCGCGCGCTGATCGCCTCGGACAGCCGGAACGCATCGAAATCGCGCGACAGATCAAAATGCGCGCGCATGGCCAGCGCGTGAACCCCGGCGTCGGTACGCCCGGCGGCGTGGAGCGTGACCGCCTCGCCCACCACCGAAAAGGCCGCTTCCTCCACCGCCTGCTGCACCGTGGGGCCATGGCCCTGCCGCTGGAATCCCATGAAGGGTGTGCCATCCCATTCCAGCGTCAGTGCAAAGCGCGGCATCAGCCCAGCACCGTGCCGGCGGGGATGGCGCGGCCGCGCAACAGCGCCGCGGTGTCCATCGCCGGACGACCCGCGCGCTGCACCTGCAACGGACGCAAGGCGCCTTGCCCGCACGCGATGGTCAGTCCGTCATCGAGCACGGTTCCCGGCGAACCATCTGCATCCACCACCTCTGCCGCCAGCACGCGATAACGCTCTCCCTCAAGCTCGAAGAACGCCCCCGGCCCCGGCGCAAAGGCGCGCACCTGCCGCTCCACCGCGCCTGCGCCTTGCGTGAAATCCAGACGGCTCTCCGCCTTGTCGATCTTCGCGGCATAGGTCACGCCAAGTTCGGGCTGCGGCACCGGGGGATGGCCGGGCAGATCGGCGAGCACCGCGACCATCAGCCGCGCACCCGCCTCGGCGATGTCCTGCGTCAATTCGCCCGCTGTCTTACCCGCAACCGGTGTGGCCCACGTCGCCAGCATCGGCCCGGTATCGAGCCCGCGCTCCATCTGCATGATGGTGACGCCTGTTTCGATATCCCCCGCCAGAATCGCGCGCTGCACCGGCGCCGCCCCGCGCCAGCGCGGCAACAGCGAGCCATGGACGTTCAGGCACCCCAGACGCGGCGCGGCCAGCACCGGCACCGGCAGGATCAGGCCATAGGCCGCAACCACTGCTACATCGGCCTGCAACGCGGCAAAGGCGGCCTGCTCGTCCGCGCCCTTCAGCGAAACCGGCGTGCGCACCGCGATCCCCAGCGCCTCGGCCGCCAGTTGCACCGGCGAGGGCTGCAGCTTCTTGCCCCGCCCCGCCGGGCGCGGTGGCTGGCTATAGGCGGCGACCACCTGATGCCCGGCATCGACCAGCGCGCGCAGGCTGGGCACGGCAAAGTCCGGGGTTCCCATGAAGATGATGCGCATTGCCTGAAAAGTGCCTTCCGTTTTGCCGGATTGGCCCTATCTCCCAGCCCATGGCATCGCAAGAGATCGAGGCGCTGAGCGGCGCATTGGCCCGCCTTCCCGGACTGGGCCCGCGTTCGGCGCGGCGCGCGGTGCTGTGGCTGATCAAACGGCGCGAGACCGCGCTTGACCAACTGGTCGATGCGCTTGCGGTGGTGCGCGAGCGGCTGGTCGAGTGCGACACCTGCGGCAACGTCGACACCGCCAACCCTTGCGGTATCTGCACCGACACCCGCCGCGATGCGCGCGCCATCTGCGTGGTCGAGGAAGTGGCCGACTTGTGGGCGCTCGATCGCGCGCGGCTGTTCACCGGCAAGTACCACGTGCTCGGCGGGCGCCTGTCTGCATTGGAAGGCGTGCGCCCCGAAGACCTGACCATCGGCAGCCTGCTCGACCGCGTGGCCAAAGGCGGCATCGACGAGGTGGTGCTGGCGATGAACGCCACGCTCGAAGGGCAGACCACCGCGCACTACATCGCCGAACGGCTCGAAACCTTCCCCATCCGCGTGACCCAGCTCGCCCACGGACTACCCGTCGGCGGCGAACTCGATTACCTTGATGAGGGCACTTTGGCTCAGGCGCTGCGCGCGCGGCGACCGGTGGGTTGAACGCAGGGAGGCCTGCAGATGGCGGTACAAGGCATTGGCGGTTACTTTTTCCGCGCGAACGATCCCGAAGCGCTCGCCGCATGGTATGCCGAACATCTGGGCATGGGCCCGGAATGGGAGCAACAGGCGGGGCCGACGGTCATTCAGCCTTTCCCCGCCGATTCCGCCTATTTCCCCCTTGTGCGTCAGGCCATGCTCAATTTGCGGGTGGACGACCTGCCGGGGATGATCGCAAAGCTTGAGGCATCCGGCATCGCTGTCGAACGCAACCCCGACTGGGATGGCGTCTATGGCTCGTTTGCCCGGATCACCGACCCGGAGGGCAATCCGATCGAATTGTGGGAGCCGCGATCAGTCTGATCGCATTCCACCGCTTGCGAGTCGGCCCCGTGTTGCCTATCTCCCAGCCATGGCCATTCGCGAGATCATCGAAGTTCCGGACCCGCGCCTCAAGCAGGTTTCCGCCCCCGTCACCGCGTTCGACGACGAGCTGCGCACGCTCGTCGCCGACATGTTCGAGACGATGTACGATGCCCCCGGCATCGGCCTCGCCGCGATTCAGGTGGGCGTGCCCTTGCGCGTGCTGGTGATCGACCTGCAGCCCGATGACCCCGATGCCGAACCCGAAGTGTGCACAGCGCACGGCGGCCACCACCATCACCACCAGCCGACCAAGAAGGAACCGCGGGTGTTCATCAACCCCGAAATCCTCGAACCGTCGGCGGAACTGACCCTCTATCAGGAAGGCTGCCTCTCGGTTCCTGACATCTATGCCGAGGTCGAGCGCCCCGCGCGCATCCGCGCCCGCTGGCAGGATCTTGACGGCAACGTCCACGAACAGGACATCGACGACCTGCTGGCCACCTGCCTGCAGCACGAGATGGACCATCTCGAAGGCATCCTGTTCATCGACCGCCTGTCGCGCCTCAAGCGCGGTATCGCCTTGCGCAAACTGGAAAAGCTGCGCCGCGTGGCGTGATGCCAGGGTCTGGAGCGGGGTTTTCCGCTCCAATCTGGCGCAGCCGGTTGCATTGAGGGATCGCGCAGGATAGGTTCACGCTTCGTTCCAGATTGAGGCGCTGCGTGACTTCACCGATTCTCCTTGTGATTCTTGTGCTTGTCGCTGCTGGCGTCGGGCTTGCTGTGGGATTCTTCCTTGGCGGCAGAACCGGCGCCGAGTGGAGGGCCCGCGCCGACTCGCGCGAGGTTGAGGCGCGCGAGATGGAGGGCAAGGTCAAGGCGATGACCGTGGACCTTGCCGCCACCTCCGAACGAGCAAAGCTGCTCGATCAGGTCGCCGCCGAACTCGCCGCAGTCCGTGCCAGCCGCGACGAATTGTCCCCAGCACTTGCCGCCGCGCAGGCCCGGCTGGGTGAACTGGACGGTCTGCGCGCCGAACTCGCGCAACTCGCCGCAGATCGCGCCACCATCCGCGAAGAGCGCGATGCGCTGCGTCCCGCGCTCGCCACGGCGCAAGCCCGCGCCGCTGAAGGCGACATCGCCCGCGCCGAACTCATCACGATTCGCGCCGACCGTGACGCCGCCCGCACCGAACTTGAGCGGTTGAAGGCCGACGCCGGACACTTCGACGAACAGAAGCGCCTGCTGGTCGAAGCGCAGGAGGCACTGCGCAAGGAATTCGAGAACGCCGGCAACAAAGTGCTGGAAAAGGCGCAGGAAAGCTTCCTCACCCGTGCCAGCGCCCGGTTCGAGGAAAGCGAGAAGAGCGCCTCCGAACGGCTGAAAGCGCTGCTTGCCCCCGTCGACCAGCGCCTGAAAAGCTATGAGGAACAAGTCGGCAAGCTGGAAAAGGACCGCGTCGATGCGTTCGGCAATCTGGGCGGGTTGATCCAGTCGATGCGCGATGGACAGGAAGCGGTGCGCACCGCCGCGCTGCAACTGGGCAACAGCTTGCGCAACGGCCCCAAGACACGCGGCCGCTGGGGCGAACTGCAACTGCGCAACGTGCTCGAACAGTGTGGCCTTGCCGAACACACCGACTTCGTGACCGAACAGTCGGTCGAGACCGACGAAGGACGGCTGCGTCCCGACGCCATCGTGCGCATTCCCGGTAACAAGTTGCTGGTGATCGACGCCAAAGTCTCGCTCAACGCCTATCAGGATGCGTTTGAAGCCGCTGACGATGACGCGCGCCTGATCGCGCTCAACGCCCACGTCCAGTCGATGCGCAACCACATCCAGACGCTCGGTGCCAAAAGCTACCAGAGCCAGTTTGCCGAGGCGCCCGATTACGTCCTCATGTTCGTACCCGGCGAACACTTCATCGCCGCCGCGCTTGAGCGCGATCCCGCGCTGTGGGACTTCGCCTTTGAACGGCGCGTACTGCTCGCAAGCCCGACCAACCTTGTCGCCATCGCCCGCACCGTCGCCCAAGTCTGGCGGCAGGACGGGCTCGCCCGCGAAGCGCGCGAAATCGGCAAGATGGGCGGCGAGCTTTACGACCGGCTCGCGGTCGCGGCCGAACATCTCAAGCGCGTCGGTTCAGGGCTGGACAGCGCGGTCAGCAACTACAACAAGTTCGTCGGCAGCTTCGAACGCAACGTGCTGTCAGCCGGCAAACGCCTGCGCGACAAGCACATCGAAATCGGCAAGCGCGAGATCGAGGACGTGCCGCTCGTCGAAAGCGCGCCACGCTACGCCGACGCGTCTAACGAGACACCCGCGCTGCCCGAGGCGGCGGAGTGATGCCCTGTCCGGCAATCAGCCCCCCAGCGTCGCCAGTACCTCATAGGCCAGCACCGCGCCCGCGATTGCAGCGTTGAGGCTGTCGGCGCGGCCTTTCATCGGCATCGTCACGCGCAAGTCGCAGGCGAGTTCGTAATCCTCGGGAAGCCCGCGCGATTCGTTGCCGACCAGGACGAAGCAGGGCGCAGCGTAAGGCGCGCCGCGATAGGGCACCGCATCGCGCAAGCTGGCGGCGACCAGCTGCCCCTGCCCGGCACGCAACCATGGCAGGAATTCGTCCCAGCGCGCTTGTGCAAGGGCGACGGTGAACAGGCCGCCCATGCTGGCACGCACCGCCTCTACCGAGAAGGGATCGACGCAATCGTCGATCAGGATCAGGCCGCCAGCACCCACCGCATCGGCGGTGCGCAGCATCGTGCCAAGGTTGCCGGGATCGCGCATCGCCTGCGCCACCAGCCAGATCGGCGCTGCGGCCGGATCGATCCGATCGAGCCCGGTGTCCCATTCGGCATAGACCCCGGCGACCGACTGCGGGTTGTCCTTGCCAGTGACTTTGGCCAGCAGTTCGATCGGCAATTCGAGCACTTCGCCGCCCGCCGCCTCGACCGCGTGTTCGAGTTCATCGAGCAGCGGATGAGCCTCGCGCCCTTGCGCCATCAGCAGCAGTTCGGGAATGCGGCCGGCAATGCGCGCGTCGGTCAGCAGGCGCAGCCCCTCGGCCAGAAAGCGCCCTTCGCGGCGGCGGTGCTTCTTGTCGCGCAGGGCGCGCACGGCCTTGACAGTTGGGTTGGAAAATCCGGTGATCGTCTTGCGTGGCATTGCCGCCCCATGCGCCAGCAACGGCCGCGCTGCAAGGCGCTGGCCGCGCGATCAGTCCTCGCCGAAACCGTCTTTGACCAGACCGGCGACTTTGGCAAGGATCGGCTCGACATCGGCGTCCGGTCCGGTGACGACGATCTCGATCGTGTCGCCTCTGGCCGCGCCCAGCATCATCAGCCCGAGGATGGAACCGCCATTGGCGTCGGTGCCGTCCTTGCTGACGATGACCCCATAGCCTTCGGGCAGTTTGGCAACCGCATTGACGAACTTCGCGCTCGCCCGCGCATGAAGGCCGCGTTCATTGACGATGGTAACCGTCTCGCGCGCAATATTGGCCGGGTCAGCCATCAACTTCAGCCATCGATCATGCGTCCTGTCCCAGGAATTCCGAAGCAATCGTAATGTAATTGCGCCCGGCATCGCGTGCCGCTGCCGTCGCTTCGCGCACGCCCATGCACGAGCGCGCCTTGGCCAAGCGGATCAGCATCGGCAGGTTGATGCCAGCGATAACCTCGACCTTGCCCGCCTGCATCAACGAGATGGCAAGGTTTGACGGCGTGCCGCCGAACAAGTCGGTCAGCACGATCACGCCCTCGCCACTGTCGACCCGGCGAATGGCGTCGGCGATTTCGCGACGTCGCTTTTCCATGTCGTCATTGGGGCCGATGCAGACACCGACGATGTCCTTTTGTCGCCCGACAACATGCTCCATCGCGTGGATGAATTCGTCGGCGAGGGCGCCATGGGTTACAAGGATTAGACCGATCATGAACGGAACTGGCTCCGAAGGGCAGCCATCAGACCCCGAAAATGCGGGCCTGTGACCGACGGCACGGGATCATCGCAAATGCGAGACCTCCGGCAACCCGAATCACTGTCTTTCAGTGTGCATTCCATCCCACGGACCTGATTGTTCTTATGGTTCAAGACTATGGCATTGTACGTAAGACATTACACCTGTGTTCCCTCAAGCAGGTCCGCTCCGCGCGAGGCCAGGTTGCGATGCAACAATGTGGGAGAAAAACCGGCGTCGCGCAAGGCTGCTGCGATCTGTTCGGCCATGAAAACCGAGCGGTGTTTCCCTCCGGTACAACCGAAAGCCACGTTAACGTAGGGTTTTCCTTGCGCCTCGTAACGCGGGAGCAGCAACAAAAGCAGTTCGTGAATGCGCGCGAACGCCTCGGCAAAGGCCGGATCCTGCCGGATGTAATCGCCCACGGCGGCATCGCGACCGGTCAGCGGGCGCAAGCCATCGACCCAATGCGGGTTCGCCAGAAAGCGCATGTCGAAGACCAGATCGGCCAGTGGCGGTGTGCCGCGCGAAAAGCCGAAGCTGCTGATGGTAAGCGTGAGGTCGCGGGGTCGTTCGGTGCGGAAATGGTCGCGAATCGCCTGTTGCAAATCGTTGGTGGTGAAGTCGGTGGTCGAAATCACCACTTCGGCCCAACGCCGCAACGGGTCGAGCAACTCGCGTTCGGCGGCGATCCCGGTGGCCGCCGGTTTGTCCTCGCTCATCGGATGGCGGCGGCGCGTTTCGTTATAGCGGCGTTCGAGTTCCTGCCCACCGCAATCAAGGAACAGCGTGGTGATCGAAAGGTCCGTGCGCTGCGACAGCTTCTTGACGCTGGCGATGGTGCGCGAGGGATCGAAGCCGCGGGTGCGTGTGTCAAAGCCGATGGCCAATGGCGCGCCCGCATCGAGTCTGGCGGTACCCTGCTCGGTTTCGAGCAGCCGGTCGAGCAGGCGGATCGGGAAATTGTCGATCGCTTCCCAGCCCATATCCTCAAGCGCGCGCATGGCCGTGGTCTTGCCCGCACCGAGCAGGCCGGTGACAAGCAGGATGCGCTGGGGCGTCTGACGCGGCGGATCTTGATCAGGTGCAGCGATCATCTTTGTGTTCTGCGCCTAACTTTGCCCGATGGGAAGCCCGCGATCGGAACAACCGTAGTCATCGCCCGCAGGATCCTTGTCCTGTTAAGCCGATCAGACATCGGGCAGGCCGAACTGGCGCAAGGCCACCTCGGCGCGCAAACCCAGAACTGGCGTATCAGGATAAAGCCGGACCAGTGGCAGCGGCACGCCCGCGCGCACGGCGGTATCGGCCGCCGCGATGAAACGGGGCGCTCTGGGATCGAGCGCCAGCACCAGCGCCACGATCGCACCGGCCACCGACGGAACTTCGATGATGCCAAGGTTGCGCACTTCGAGCTTGCCGGCAATGGCGGTTGGCGGGCTGGCCAGCACCCGCCCGTCCTCGGCGCGCAACAGCACGCCATCATCCCCGACCAGGATCGCGCCCCGGTCGATCAGCGCCAGCGCCAGACTGGACTTGCCCGATCCCGGCGGCCCTTCGATGAGGATCGCCCGCGATCCGATCATCACGCATGTCGCCTGATGCTGCAGCCCCGCAATGGCTTGGCTCATTCCTCTTCATCCTCCTCGGCCAGTGGCAATTCCAGGATCAGACAGGCCCCGTGCGCGCCATCGGCGCGGTCGGCGATCGTCAAAGAACCATCATGCGCTTCGGCGATTGTCCGGGCAATGGCAAGCCCAAGGCCGCTGTGATCCCCGAACGCCTCATCGGCGGGGCGCACCGAATGGAACCGTTCGAACACCCGCTCGCGCTGGTTGGGAGGAATGCCCGGCCCTTCGTCGCTGACGGTCAGCCAGACCCGCCCGCCCTCGCCATGGACCGCGACATCGACGGCACCACCGGGCGGGGAAAACGAGACCGCATTGTCGAGCAGGTTGTCGAGCACGCGCTCCAACCGCAGCGCATCGCCGTGCACCACCGTCGGGCCATCGCCGCGGCGGAAACGGATCGGTCCGGGCTTGGGACGTTGATCGAAACGCCGGTCATGCCGCGCATCGGAGCGTAGGTCGCGGTGGCGCGAGCCCCGGCGTGAATCCTCCACCAGCATCGCGGGCAGCACCCCGCGCGAGGCGACCGCCTGTGCCGCAAGATGCGCAAGATCGAGCGGCGCAAACGTGGCGCGGCTCAATTCGGCGTCGATGCGGCTGGCGTCGGCGATTTCGGTGATCAGGCGGTCGATGCGCTGCACATCGTGGCGGGCGATGCCGTTCAATTGCTCGCGCAGTCCCGCGTCCTCGACCTTGTCGAGCGATTCGATCGCGCTGGCCAGACTTGCCAGCGGGTTCTTGAGTTCGTGTGCGACGTCGGCGGCAAAGCTCTCCACCCCGTCGATCCGCTGGCGCAGCGCGGCGGTCATGTCGGAAAAGGCGCGGGCCAGCAGGCCGATCTCGTCGCCGCGTTCGGGCAGGCGCGGCACCACGACCTCGCGATCACGACCCAGCCGGACACGCACCGCCGCCCGCACCAGCGCGCGCAACGGCTGGACGATGGTGCGCGCCAGAAACAGCGACAACTGGATCGACAGCACGAAGGCCAGCCCGATGATGATCACCAGCGTCTGGCGCGCATCGCGCACTTCCTGCGTGACATCGAGCGCATTGCGCATGGCCAGCAGCATCGCGCCCTTGTGCCCCACGGGCGTGGCGGCGGTGATCACCGGGGTGCGATCGGGGGCATAGCGCAAATAGACTTCGGTGCGCGCCGCGCTGCGGGCACGGGCGATCTCGGGCCAGTTGCCGGCGCCGGGCTGCGGCGGTTCGCGATAGCGCTCGATCGCCGGTGCGCCGACCACCAGATCGACCCCGCGATCAAGTCCGCGCGCCGCTTTTTGATACCACGGCTCACGCGCGGGATCGATGAAGGCAAAAGGCGGCGGCGCCAGCAGGAAGCTGTCCTCAAGCAAGGCCCCGCGCGCGTCGTACAGGGTAAGCCGCAACCGCTGCTCGGTCCCGATCCGCGCCAAAAGGGTGCGTACCCGGCTGCGCGGCACGCCATCGAGCGCATCGGCGGCAATCTCGGCTTCGGCGCGGGCCAGCTTGAAACGCTCGCCGATCAGCTGCGTGCGATAGCTGTCGAGATAGAAGAAGCTGCCGGCCAACAGTGCCAGCGCGATGCCGTTTACCGTCAGGATGCGCGTGGTCAGCGACACCCCGCGCGTCCGCCACAGCCGCCGCCGGGCTATCGGACCAACCGCATTGCGCAAGCGCTGCGACCGGGCGATCGGCGCATCAGGTTTCGGCAAAACTGTATCCGGCACCATAAAGCGTTTCGATGGCGGCAAAGCCCGGGTCAACCGCGCGGAATTTGCGGCGCAACCGCTTGATGTGGCTGTCTATCGTCCGATCATCGACAAAGACATCGTCCTGATAGGCGGCATCGAGCAACTGGTTGCGCGTCCGCACGACGCCCGGGCGCAGCGCCAGCGTTTCAAGGATGAGGAATTCGGTCACGGTCAGCGCCACGGGAAGTCCGTCCCATTCGACATGATGGCGCGCCGGGTCCATGACCAGTCGCCCGCGCCGGATCGGTTCGGGCAGCGGTCCGGTCGGTGCATCCTCGCCGTGTCCGGGTTCCTGCCGCACGATATCGCTGCGGCGAAGAATCGCGCGGATCCGGGCGATCAGCAGGCGCTGGCTGAACGGTTTGGCGATGTAATCGTCCGCGCCCAGCGAAAGCCCCAGCGCCTCGTCCGCCTCGTCGTCCTTGCTGGTCAGGAAAATGACCGGCAGGTCGCTGCGTTCGCGAAGCCGCTGCAGCAGTTCCAGACCATCCATGCGCGGCATCTTGATATCGCAGACGGCCAGATCGGGCGGGTTCTCGACCAGCGCCTTCAACGCCGCCGCGCCATCGTTGTAGACACGCGTTGCAAAACCCTCGGTCTGCAGCGCGATCGATACCGTGGTCAGGATGTTGCGGTCATCATCGACCAGAGCGATGACCCGCTGACCGGCGACCGTTTGGGGCGCATTCGGCTGAACCGGGATCGGAGCGGCACTTGCACCGTCGCTGCGGGGTTCGGGCGTGCTGGCCATGTTGGTTCGATACCTGCTGCGCTGACGGCCTTTCCGATTACCGGTTCTGCCGCGCGCTGGCAACCACACGCGATCCTGCATGCGCAACTGCGCATGACCCGCCGGGCATCGAACAGCGTACAGTTGTGAATCATGCAACTTGCTGCGCAAAAATCTTGGTTGTCCTAGCGGCGACAACGCAGCAAACGGGCTTGACGGGCGGGCCGTTTGCGAGTCTGTGCATTCGTATTCAAGCCAGCTACAAACCTACCACGCCCTGCCTCAGGTGCAGGGTTGCAGAACGGGAGAAGCGAAGTGACCGCAACCAGGCTCAACGTATCGCTTGCGCAGCAGGGCTTTCCCGAGCCGGCTGAACTCTTCGCCAACCTCGGCACCGCGCCGCTGGTCGAACACGCCGTCCGCAACGGTGAAGGCGTGCTGGCCAAGGACGGCCCGTTCGTGGTCGCTACCGGCAAGCACACCGGCCGCAGCGCCAAGGACAAGTTCATCGTCCGCGATGCCGAAACCGAAAACACCGTATGGTGGGGCAAGACCAACGTCGGGATGACGCCCGAGCACTTCGCCGCGCTCAAGGCCGATTTCATCGCCGCGCTGGGTGAGAAGGACAAGCTTTACGTGGCCGACCTGTTCGGCGGCAGCCAGCCCGAACACCGTGTCAACGTGCGCGTGATCAACGAATTCGCTTGGCACAACTTGTTCATCCGCACGCTGCTGGTGCGTCCCTCGGCCGATGAACTGGCCGGCTTCGTGCCCGAATACACGATCATCGATCTGCCCAGCTTCCGCGCCGACCCCGAACGCCACGGCGCCCGGACCGAAACCGTGGTTGCGGTCAACTTCACCGAAAAGCTGATCCTGATCGGCGGCACCGCCTATGCCGGTGAAATGAAGAAGTCGGTGTTCGGCATCCTCAACTACCTGCTGCCGGTCAAGGGCGTGATGCCGATGCACTGCTCGGCCAACATCGGCCCCGATGGCGACACTGCGGTGTTCTTCGGCCTTTCGGGCACCGGCAAGACCACACTGTCGGCCGACGCCAGCCGCACCCTGATCGGCGACGATGAACATGGCTGGTCGGACACCGCCGTGTTCAACTTCGAAGGCGGCTGCTACGCCAAGATGATCCGTCTGTCGGCCGAAGCCGAGCCGGAAATCTTCGCCACCACCAAGCGTTTCGGCACCGTGCTGGAAAACGTGGTGATCGATCCCGACACCCGCGAAATCGATCTGGACGATGCCTCGCTGGCCGAAAACAGCCGCGGTTCGTATCCGATCGACTTCATCCCCAACGCCAGCGCCGACAATCTGGGTCCGGTGCCGCAGAACATCATCTTCCTGACCGCCGACGCTTATGGCGTGCTGCCTCCGATCGCGCGGCTGACCCCGGAACAGGCGATGTATCACTTCCTGTCGGGCTACACCGCGCGCGTCGCGGGCACCGAAATCGGCGTGACCGAGCCTGAAGCCACGTTCTCCACCTGCTTTGGCGCGCCGTTCATGCCACGCCATCCGTCTGTTTACGGCAACCTGCTGAAAGAGCGGATCAACAAGGGCGGCGTGAAGTGCTGGCTGGTCAATACCGGCTGGTCGGGCGGCAAGGCCACGCAGGAAGGCATCAAACGCATGCCGATCAAGGCCACCCGCGCGCTGCTCAACGCCGCGCTCGATGGCAGCCTGAACAATGCCGAATTCCGCGAAGACCCCAACTTCGGCTTCGATGTTCCGGTCGAAGTGGCGGGTGTCGACACCAAGCTGCTCGACCCGCGCGGCGCCTGGGCCGACCCTGAGGCCTATGATGTGACCGCGCAGGATCTGGTGCGCAAGTTCATCGACAACTTCGAGCAGTTTGCCGAACACGTCGATGAAAGCGTGCGCCAGGCAGCGCCCGTCGCCGCCTGAACGATCTCCGACGCTGCAGCGTCGGAGGCCCGCGCCAAACACGTGGGCAAACAACTGGACGGGGCTTCGCCCCGCTGGCAGGAGGCTCCGCCGCGTGCGGGGCCTCTTTCCTTTTTGCGCGAAAGCGACCATCACCATGACCACCCACCCGATCCGCCCTTTTCCCGATGATGCGGCCGTGCGCGCGGTGGGCGAAGGTCTGCTGGCCCGCACCCTGCCCAAGGCGGAATGGACGCACGAGGCGCATCTCGCGGCGATGCTGTGGTTGCTGCGCGAACGCCCCGACTTCGCGCCCGAAGCAGAACTTCCCGCCACGATCAGCGGCTACAATCTGGCAGTCGGTGGCGAGAACACCGACAGCGCGGGCTATCACGAAACGCTGACCCAACTTTACATTCGCGGCGTGCGCGCGTTTGCCGCCACGCTGCCCGCAGACGTTGCGCTAGTGACAGCGGTCAACGCACTGCTGGCCAGCGAGATCGGCCCGCGCGACTGGCCGCTGTGCTTCTATTCGCGCGAACGGCTGTTCAGCGTCGAGGCCCGGCGCGGCTGGGTCGAACCCGATCTGGTGGCCATTCCCGACGCCTGACCGGACTGACGTCCAAGAGCCGCCCGTTCCTGCGGCGCGCTATCCCACGCGGCGCGGGACGAACGGATACGTCCGCCGTTCGACCACTTCCTGCACCGCGCGGTGGGCTTCCTGAATCGCGGCATCGGTGTGCGGGCTGGCAGCGGCGTCACTATTGGCGATGCTGACCAGTCCGAACGGCTGGCGGCCGATCACGCATGGGCGGTCGGGGCTTTCGCTATAGACCCATTCCACCGGATCGTAGATGCTGTTGTAGGTATAGGCATAGCCGTGCGGCCAGCGGTTGACGGTGATGGCGGCAATGTCGCGCGCGGCATCGAACCCGGCTCCACCGAGGATGCGCTGCAACTGCCGGCGGGTTTCGCGCTCGAAGTCGGCAAAGCTCTGCGCGAGCAAGTCCGCGCGGCCGAGCCGGTGCTGATCGCGGCGCGGCAGGCCGGGCTTGTTGGCGTACTTCACCAGATGCAGCACGACCGGCTCGTCAGGGCTTTGCGGATGATGCAGTTCGCCAAGACCCACCGCTTCGGTCAGGCCGACTTCCTGATGGAACATCGTCGGGCAACTGAAATTGGCCGCGCCCAGCTTGTGGAACGCGCGCCAGTTGGTGACGGCCACGCTGGTATAGACGAGCGGCCCCTTCACGCCATAGGCCAACGCCTCCTTCTGCGCGGACGGCAGTTCGGGCATCAGGTAGGGGATCATCATGTTCCACCCGGCCAAAATGACGGCGCCCCCGCGCACTTCGGTCAGTTTGCCATCCTTGACATAGCGCACCGCCACGTCGGGCGCTGTCGCCGGATTGCCGCGATGCGCCACGTTGACCACCACGCTCGACCGGCGGATGCGGGTGGAATTTTCGGGCCGATCGAGCGCTGTGTAGTCGAACACCGCGGTGCCCATGTCCTCTTGCGTGCGGCCAGTGGTGGCTTCGGGCACCAGTTTCGCGACCAGCAGCCGCGCCAGCGTGGCATTGCCATCGGGGAAGTGGATCGACTTGTCGCCCTCGCGCTGGCGGCCGTGCTGACCGCCGGGAAGATCGGCAAACAAGTCCGCCGGAACCTCGCCCAGCGCCATCCCGGCAAAGCCCGGATAGCCCTGCACCCATGCAAACAGCGCCGGAACCGCATCGCCGCCGACGCAGAAGCTGGCCATGCCGATGGTCTGGAAGAACCAGTAGACTTGCGGGTCGACCCCGACTTTTTCGAGCAGGAACTGCTTGTACGAATGGCGCGCGAGCCAGTCCTTCTTGGCGGTGGCATCAAGACCCGGCAGGAAGTCGGGCTGGTCTGCGGCAAACAGCCGGGCAAGATCGGCGCGCGTCCTTGCCGTCAGTGGCGCCTTGGCAAGCTGGGCCGGATCGAGCTTGCCCCCGCGCCAGCCGCCTCCCAGCGGCAGGACCACATCCTTGCCGCCAAAGGTTTCGGCATCGAACACCAGCCCGTGCCCCATGCCCAGCGAGCTATAGAGCTTGGCATTGCCCGCGTTGTCGCGTTCATACCGCGCCAGATCGACGCCCAGGTCGTCGAGCAGGGTACGCGACCACTTGTCATACCGCGCCGGGCTTTCGATGTTGAGCGTGCCGCCGTTGACCACCAGCTTGCGCCCATTGACGGTGAATTCGTTGCGTTTGGCATGGCCGCCGAAATCGTCGTGGTTGTCGAGCACGAGCACCCGCGCGCCCGGCCCCACCCGCTTGTGAAAGAAGTGCGCGGCCGACAGCCCCGACAGTCCGCCGCCTACGATCACGAGGTCGTAATGTTCGCCGCTGTCCACCGCATCGGCCAGTTTCAGCGTGCCATCGCGCAAGGCATGCGCCGCCTCGAACGCGCCGGGGTGCGATCCGCGCATGCCGGTGCGCGCAGGCGGATAAGGATCGAGCGGCAAGGGTACCCCGCCACCCTCGGCAAAAGCGAACTGCGGCAGGCCACTCCCCAGCAGGCCAGCCCCCAGCAATCCGGCGCCCGCCGCGACGCCATTGACGAAATCGCGCCTCGTGATCGCCCGGTCCATGCCAAGTTTCCGGTCATCCCCGATGTTGCGGTTCTGGTTGTTCATGCCGCCTGCCCCCTTGTTAGCGGGCGCTAGATTGCGCCGCCGCCCGGTGCTGTCCAGTCGGCAATTCCCGCCTTTTTCAATCCATTCGAAAAAGGACGGCGAAGGGCTGGCCGCCTCGCCGCGTTGAGGGGACAGGACAGATTGCAAGGACGCGCGAACCTCCAGCCGCGTAGCCCTGCCCTGCTCCGGTAGACGGCCACCTGCCCCCAGAGCAGCAGGCGAACCCACGGGCGCATCCCAGTCCCCGCGCCCCGCCCCTCTCTCCACCCCCCCGGAGAGAGGGGCGATTTTTTGACCATCGCGCCCGATACGGCGGCAAGGGCGTGCAATTCCCTACCAAAACGATTGACATTTTGAGCCGCGCTTTCAAGAGACTGCGGTCATGATCCGCCTCTCCTCTGTATCCAAGCGCTTTGCCGACGGCACCGTGGCGCTCGACGGCATCGATCTGACCATCCCGAAGGGCGCGGTGTTCGGCATCATCGGGCGTTCGGGCGCGGGCAAGTCCACCCTGCTGCGGCTGATCAACGGGCTGGAGCGCCCCACGTCCGGCGAAGTGCGGGTTGACGATCAGGTGGTCAACACCTTGCGTGAGGCCGATTTGCGGCCCTTGCGGCGGCGGATCGGCATGATCTTTCAGGCGTTCGGCCTGCTGGCCAATCGTACCGTCGCCGCTAACGTGGCGCTGCCGCTGGAACTTGCGGGGATCGCCCCGGCCGAACGTGCCGCGCGCGTGGCCGCATTGCTCGACCGGGTGGGGCTGACCGACCGGGCCGACGCCTATCCGGCCCGGCTTTCGGGCGGGCAGCGCCAGCGGGTCGGCATCGCGCGCGCGCTGGCCACCCGACCCGACATCCTGCTGTCAGACGAAGCGACCAGCGCGCTCGATCCCGAAACCACCCGGTCGGTGCTGGCGCTGCTGGCGGACCTCAACCGCGAAATGGGGCTGACCATCGTGCTGATCACCCACGAACTCGAAGTCGTGCGCGCGATCTGCGATCACGTGGCGGTGCTTGACGGCGGGCGACTGGTCGAAAGCGGGCCGGTCGATAGCGTCTTTTCCGGGACCAGCGAGCAGGCAACGCTGGCGCTGTTGGGAGATGGCCAGTGAACGACGGCTTTTTCCAGCACGTGGTGTGGAGCGATATCGGTCAGGCCACGCTCGATACGCTGACGATGCTTGCCGGATCGCTGGCGCTCACGATCGGACTGGGCATTCCGCTGGGCGTGCTGCTGTTCGTGACCAGCGACGGACAGATCGACCAGAGCCGCCCGGTCAACCGCGTGCTGGGCATCGTGGTCAACGTGCTGCGCTCGATTCCGTTCGTCATCCTGCTGATCGTGATGATCCCGCTGACGCTGGCAATGGTCGGCACGTCGCTGGGCGTTGCCGGAGCGATCCCGCCGCTGGTCGGCGGGGCAGCGCCGTTCTATGCCCGGCTGGTCGAGGCGGCGCTGCGCGATGTGCCGCGCGCAACGATCGAAGCGGCGCAGGCGATGGGCGCCACCCGGTTGCAGATCATCGGCAAAGTGCTGCTGCCCGAAGCGCTACCCGGACTGACGGCAGGAGCGACCGTCACCGCGATCACGCTCGTCTCGTTCACCGCCATGGCTGGCGTCGTCGGTGCCGGGGGGCTGGGCGATCTTGCGATCCGCTATGGCTATCAGCGCTTTCAGGCCGATGTGATGCTGGTGACCGTCGTGCTGCTGGTAGTGCTGGTGCAATTCATCCAATGGGCTGGCGATCGCCTGACCCGCCTTGTCGATCATCGTTGAAGGGCTGAAATCCATGAAGCGTCGCGCTTTTCTGACATTTGGCGCCGTTCTGCTGCTGGCCGCCTGTGGCCATGGTGGTTCCGGATCGGGCGGATCATCGGGTCAGGTGCTGACCATCGCGGCAACCGCCGTACCGCACGCCGAAATCCTCGAACATATCAAACCCGAACTAGCCAAGCAGGGCGTGAACCTCGATATCCGGGTGTTCAACGATTACGTACAACCCAATCTGCAGGTCGATCAGGGCCAGATCGACGTCAACTATTTCCAGACCGGCCCCTATCTCGATGAGTTCAACAAGGCGCGCGGCACGCATCTGCAACCGATCGCGGGGATCCACATCGAACCGCTGGGCGCTTATTCCCGCCGGTGGAAGTCGCTTGCCGATCTGCCGGTCGGTGCAACGGTGGCGATCCCCAACGAGCCGAGCAACGGTGGCCGCGCGCTGCTGTTGCTGCAAAAGGCCGGGTTGGTGCAGTTGAAGAACCCGGCATACCCGCTGTCCAGCGTGCACGATGTAATCGGCAATCCGCGCAAGCTGGTGTTCCGCGAACTCGAATCGGCCACGCTGCCGCGCACGCTGGGTGAGGTCGATCTGGCCCTCATCAACACCAACTATGCGCTTGATGCCAAGCTCAATCCGGTGCGCGATGCGTTGGCGGTCGAGGACAGCAGATCGCCCTATGTCAACTTCGTAGTGGGCAAGCCGGGCGCCGAAGCCGATCCGCGCGTCAAGAAGCTGATCGCGGTGCTGAAAAGCGACGATGTCCGCAAGTTCATGGCCGAACGCTACAAGGGCGCGGTGCTGCCGGTGTTCTGACCGCCTGTCGGTGGCAGGCTAACCCAGGATCGGCGGATCGAAGGCGCGCACTGGCGGGACGTCGCCCTCCCAACGCCGCGCCTCGATCAGGCACGTGTGCGCGCTGCACCCTTGCGACAGCGCCGATGCCCCGCGGTCGAGCGTCAGCACGTTGGGGTTGCCGTGCCGGTCAAGATCGCCATCGGGGTCGTACCATGCCCCGGTCGATAGCCGCGCCACGCCGGGCATGATCGCGGGGTTGAGCACGGCTCCGGCCAGGCAGCGGCCGCGGTCGTTGAACAGTTCGACCACGTCACCCTCGCCAATGCCGCGCGCAGCCGCATCGGCGGGGTTGAGGTGCACGCCTTCGCGCCCGTGCACTTTTCCCGCGCGGCTCCATGGCGAAGGATCGAGCTGGCTGTGCAGGCGCCGTGCTGGCTGGTCGGAAATCAGGTGCAGCGGATGATGCCGCGCTTGCGGCGCGCCCAGCCACTCGAACGGTTCGCGCCACACCGCGTGGCCGGGGCAATCGTCGAGCGCGAACCCGGCGATGCGTTCGGAGAAGAGCTCCAGCTTGCCCGACGGCGTGCGCAGCGGGTTGGCCTGCGGATCGGCGCGGAAGGCGGCATGCATGTCGAACGGTTCGTCGTGGGTGGACAGGTCGATCAGGCCCTGCTGCCAGAATGCATCGAATTCGGGCAGGTCGATGCCTTGTGCCGCCACTGCCGCGCGGTTGGTGGTGTAGATGTGGCGCAGCCAGTCCATTTCGCCGCGCCCTTCGGCAAAGGCCTGCGCCGTGCCCAGTCGCTCGGCCAGTCCGGCAAGGATGACGTGGTCGTCGCGCGCCTCGCCCTGCACCGGCACCGCCTGCTTCATCGCGATGTAGTACCCTTCGCGCGTGGCAAAGCCGATGTCGTTGCGCTCCAGCGCGATGGTGGCCGGCAGCACGATGTCGGCATGGCGCGCCGCCGCATTCCAGTACTGTTCCTGCACCACGATGGTTTCGGGCCGGGCCCATGCCCGGCGCAGGCGGTTGAGATCCTGATGATGGTGGAACGGATTGCCCCCCGCCCAATGCACCAGCCGGATATCGGGATAGCGGTAGTGCCCGCCGTTGTAGCGAAACGGCTCACCGGGGTGCAGCAGCATGTCGGCCAGCCGCGCACAGGGGATGAAGTCGGCCACCGGATTGCGCCCTTGCGGGAAGACCGGGCCGGGGATTTTCACATGCGCGCTGCCCATCAGGTTCATCGCGCCATAGCCGAGGCCGTAGCCGCCGCCGGGCAGGCCGATCTGCCCCAGCATCGCCGCCAGCGTCACCAGCGCCCAGAACGGCTGCTCGCCATGCGCAGCGCGCTGCAAGGCCCATGACGCGTTCAGCATCGTGCGGTTGGCGAGCATGGCCGCCGCCAGATCGCGCGTCACTTGCGCCGGAACCCCGGTGATCGGCTCGGCCCATTCGGCGGTCTTGGCCACCCCATCGCTCTGCCCGGTGAGGTAAGGCACGAAACGGTCGAAGCCGACGGTGTGGCTGTCGATGAAGCCGCGATCGAAGCGTGGATCGTGCAGCACGGCATGGGCCAGCGCCAGCATCATCGCGGTGTCGGTATTGGGTCGCAAGGGCACCCATTCCACCCCCTCGCCCGCCTCGAAATTGTCGCCCACCGGACCGATGTTGACGATCCGCACGCCCGCACGGGCCAGCGAGTGCAGTCCATCGCGCACGCGGTGACGCCCCGCCCCGCTGGACGAGACTTGCGCGTTCTTCAACGGCACCCCGCCGAACGAGACGAACAGCGTGCAGTGCTCGGCCAGCACCGGCCAACTGGTGTGCGAGGCGTTGGAGGTGTCCATGTCCGCCGCGATGTGCGGCATCAGCACCCGCCCCGCGCCCAGACTGTAGCTGTCGACGCTGCGCACATAGCCGCCGATCGTGTTGTAGAACCGGTGCAACTGGCTTTGCGCATGGTGGAACCGTCCCGCACTGGCCCAGCCGTACGATCCGGCAAAAATCGCGGCATTGCCATGATCTGCCCGCACACGGGCGATTTCACCGGCGACAAGGTCGAGCGCTTCATCCCAGCCGACCTCGACGAACGGTTCGTCCCCCCGGCCGGTCCGGTTGCGCCCATCCAGCCAGCCGCGACGGACAGCGGGCCGGGCGATGCGCAAGCCCGCCACCTCAGGCGCAAGCTGATCCAGCCCGATGCGCGTCGGATCGGGATCTGCCCGCAACGGCCGCAGCACCGGTTGGTCCGTGCGGTCACCCCGCTCGACCTCGTAAATGCCCCAGTGCGCGGCCGAGTATGTGCGATCCGTCAAGCGACTGCCTTTCGAATGGTGATCATGAGGAACTGCAGGGACGGGATGCCTAAAAACTGCCGCTGCGCGCAACCAAAATGGCGATCGATCATTGCCAATATAGGCTGAAGCATTTCCCATACCTCGATATTCGCACGTAATTAAAGTCACTTACGCCGTCACATCAAGTATCGCGATATGCGGTTGAGCAATGCGCGATAACCCCACAATGGAGCAATCACGCATTGGTCCCCGCGCACTTTACGTGGGGGAAATCGTGAAACTGAACCGGAACCTTGCCGTTCTGGCAGGCGTGGCGCTTGGCGCCCTTGCCCAGAGCGTCGCCGTCCATGCCGCCGAAGCACCTGCTGCCGCGCCGGAAGCCACTGCACCTGCCGATGCGGCCGCGCCTGCCGACAGCGATGGCGGGGCCATCGTCGTCACCGGACTGCGCGGCGTCGAGTTGCGCTCGATCACCAAGAGCCCGGCGCCGATCGATGTGCTGCGCGGCGATCAGGTCAATTCGATCGGTCGCGCCGAATTCGGTGAGGCGCTGACCAAGCTGCTGCCTTCGTTCAACTTCGTGACCAATCAGGCGGGCGTGACCTCGATCGTCCGTCCGATCACCAATCGCGGTCTTGGCCCGGCCTATACGCTGGTGCTGGTCAACGGCAAACGCCGCCACAACAGCGCTTCGATCACCGCCGGTTCGGGCGACAACAGCGGCGTCAACCCGGTCGATTACGACCTGATCCCGGCGGGTCTGGTCGGCACGATCCAGGTGCTCAAGGACAGCGCCGCCGCGCAGTACGGTTCGGACGCGGTGGCCGGTGTGGTCAACGTCAAGCTCAATGACAGCGACCACGGCGTCAACGCCTCGGTTACCGGCGGCAGCCTGTATGAAGGCAATGGCAGCCTGCAAAGCTGGAAGGCGCAGGCCGACGCAGGCTTCAAACTGGGCAATGGCGGCTTCCTGCATGTCAGCGGCGATGTGCGTCATCGCGGGCAGGCCTGGTGGAATTTCCCGGCCACCAACCTTGCCTTCTACGGTTCGCCCACCGCACCCAGCGCCGCGGCGCAGGCCAAGAACGCCGCATGGAACAAGGACGGCGCCCATAACGGCGACCCCAAGATCAACGCCTGGAACATCGCCTACAACGCGCGCCTGCCGATCTCGGACAGCACAACGCTGTACTCGTTCGGCACGTATGGCCACCGCGAAAGCGCGGCGGGCAACAACGTGCGCCGCGAAAACAGCAAGGCCAGCTTCGACGTGCTGTTCCCCAATGGCTATCACCCGGTCAACAACATCGCCGAAAACGACTATCAGGTCGTCGTCGGCGCCGATGGCGATGCTGGCGGTTGGAAATGGGATCTTTCCACGACGTATGGCCGCAACCGCGCGCACCATTCCAGCGACCTGACGCTCAACCCCTCGCTCGGACCGACGGGGCCGACGCACTTCGACAATCTGGCGACCTACATCTTCGACCAGTGGACCACCAATGCCGACGTCACCAAGGCGCTCGACGTCGGGCTGGCCAAGCCCTTGCAGGTTTCGCTTGGTGCCGAATACCGCCGCGACCAGTTCAAGACGCTGGCGGGCGATGCCGACGGCTATCGCAATGGCGGCTATGTCTACAAGGCGGGCGACCAGCTCGACGATCCCAACCTCGGCCAGCTCGCACTTGTCGGCGCGCAATCCTCGTTCACCATCCGCCCCGGAGAGCAGGCGAACATCAGCCGCAACGTGCTGGCAGGCTATGTCGATCTGGGCATCTATCCGCTCGATCAATGGTATATCGGTGCGGCGGGCCGCGTCGAGCACTACAGCGACGCATCGGGCACCACGGTGGGCGGCAAGTTCAACACCCGCTTCGACATCACCGACCACTTCGCGCTGCGCGGAACGGTGGGGACGGGCTTTCGTGCGCCGTCGCTTTCGCAGATCGGTTATGCCCAGACCGACAACCGCACCGCCATCGTCGGCGGCGTGATCGTGCCCTCGCTGTCGGTGCTGGCGCTCAACACCTCGCCGCTGGCCCGCGCGCTTGGTGCAGCCGACCTCAAACCCGAAAAGTCGGTCAACTTCGGGATCGGCGCGGTCTGGGAGATCAGCCCCAGCTTCTCGATCACGGCTGACGGCTATCAGGTGACGGTCAAGAACCGCATCATCCGCAGCAGCAACCTGGCCGGGGCGAACGTGACGGCCGCGCTGATCGCCAACGGCTATACCGGCACCGAATTCGTCACCTACTTCGCCAATGCGCTCGACACCCGCAGCCGTGGGGTCGACGTGGTGGTCGAAGCGCGGCACAACTTCGGCGATCTGGGCAAGCTCAACCTCTCGGCATCGTTCAACTACAACGAGACCGCGATCCGCCGCCTTGCCGACACGCCTGCGGCGCTGGGCACGCTGCGCAGCGGTTTCGTGTTCTTCGGGCGTGACCGGCAGGGGGAACTGTCGGTCGGCAATCCCAAGACCAAGCTGGTGGTCTCGGCCAACTGGTCGATCAAGCCGTTCGAGATCAATGTGCAGACCACGCGTTATGGCAAGCTGACTTACTGGCGCTCGCAGTTGGAAACGCAGGATCGCGTCTATGGCGCCAAGTGGATCACCGACATCGACGTGGGCCTGAACGTGTCCCGCTTTGCCAAACTGTCATTCGGCGCGGCCAACGTGTTCGCGGTCCGGCCCGATGCCTATCCGGAACTGGGCGATCCCAATACCGGCTCGTCGGGCTTCGTCTATGGCCCATCGCCGTTCGCACCCAGTGGCGGCTATTACTATGGCCGTATCGGGTTGTCGTTCTGATGGCGGGCGGACGGGAGGCTGACGCAACTGGGGGCGTAAAGCGGCGCGAACTCCTGTCCGCCGCATTTGTGGCAACGGCGACCGGAGCCTTGCCTCCGGTCGCCGCGCGCGCCGCTGCGGGCCCATCCGCACCCCCAGCCGAAACAGGCCCGGCCGCCAGACCTCAGGCGTTCCTGACGCTCAGCCCGGCGGAAGCAGAGTTCCTGACCGCTGCGGTCGATACCCTGATCCCGGCCGACGCGCTGTCGCCCTCGGCGAGCGACCTTGGCGTGGTCGTGTTCATCGACCGGCAACTGGCGGGAGCCTGGGGTGGCGGGGCGCGGCTCTATCGCAGCGGGCCATTCGTCAAGGGCAAGCCCGAGCATGGCTATCAACTGCCGCTGACCCCGCGCGAGTACTTTGCCGCCGGGATTGCCGCGGTGGACCTGTGGGCGCGCACCGGCTTCGGGCGTCCGCTGGCTGCGCTCGACCAGCCCACCCGCGAGGCAGCGCTGCACCGGCTGGAGCGTGGTGAAGCCGATCTTGGCGAGCTTTCCCCGCGCGATTTCTTCGAGGCGCTGCTGGCGATCACCATCGAGGGTTTTCTGGCCGATCCGATCTATGGCGGCAACCGCGACAAGGCGGGCTGGAAGATGGTCGGCTACCCCGGCCTGCCCGCGACTTACGCCAATGCGGTGGTGCGCGCCAAGGGTCAGCCGTTCCACCCCGCTCCCAAATCGATCGAGGACTTCCTGTGAGCGTTACCCGCCTGAAGCCCGTCGACGTCGTGGTCATCGGGGTGGGCTGGACCGGCGCCATTGCCGCGCGCGAACTGACCCGCGCCGGGCTGTCGGTGGTAGGGCTGGAGCGCGGACCCTTGCGCACGCCGGGCGAGGATTTCGTGTTGCCGGGTATTCGCGACGAACTGCGCTATGCGATCCGGCAGGAACTGTTTCAGGATTCCTCGGTCGAGACGGTGACGATGCGCCACGCGCGCGGCGAAGCAGCCTTGCCGATGCGGCGCTTCGGTGCGTTCACGCCGGGCACCGGCACCGGTGGCGCCGGATCGCACTGGAACGGCATGCACTGGCGCTACCTGCCCTATGACCTCAACCCGCGCCGCCACATCACCCAGCGCTATGGCAAGGGCGCGATCCCGGCCGAGATGACCATCGGCGACTTCGGCATCGAATGGGACGAGATCGAGCCCTATTACGACCGGTTCGAGAAACTGTGCGGCGTTTCGGGCAAAGCCGGGAACATCGGCGGGCGGGTGATCGCGGGCGGCAATCCGTTCGAAGGCGCGCGCACCAGCGAGTTTCCCAACCCGCCACTGGTACGCACCGCCGCCGGTGACATTTTTGCCGCCGCCTCCGAAAAGCTGGGCTACAAGCCGTTCCCGCTGCCCGCCAGCAATTCCAGCCGCGCCTATACCAATGCCGAAGGGGCGACGCTGGGCGCCTGCGCCTATTGCGGGCATTGCGAGCGCTTCGGCTGCGAGGTCAATGCCAAGGCCAGTCCCAACACCACCCTGTTCCCGGCGCTGCTGGCCGACCAGCGCTTCAGCTTGCGCACCAATTCCTATGTCCGCGACCTGGTGTTCGACCGCCATGCGAAGCGGGTGACGGCGGTGCGCTATGTCGATACCCGCAGCGGCGAGGTGTTCGAACAGGAAGCGGGGCTGGTCATTCTGGGCGGATATGTCTTCACCAACACCCTGCTGATGCTGACCTCGGGCATCGGCACGCCCTATGACCCGGCCACCGGGCACGGTGCGGTGGGGCGCAACTATTGCTACCAGACCGGCGCCGGGGTGCAGGTGTTCTTCAAGGATGGCGCGTTCAATCCCTTCATGGGTGCAGGCGCGCTGGGCACCAACATCGACGAATTCAACGGCGACAACTTCGACCACGCGGGCCTCGGCTTCTTTGGTGGCTCGACCATCGGCGTGACCAGCGGCGGCGGGCGACCGATCCAGCACCGCCCGGTGCCGCCGGGCACGCCGCGCTGGGGATCGGCGTGGAAGCAGGCGACGGCGCAGTGGTACAACCGCAGCTTTGGCATCGGCGCATCGGGCGCGAACTATGCCCACCGCGAAAACTATCTGGACCTTGATCCCACCTATCGCGACGCGCTGGGCCACCCGCTGCTGCGCATGACCTACAACTTCCGCGAGAACGACCAGCGACTGGCCGCGCATTCGGCCGAGCAATTGACCCGCATTGCCAAGGCGATGGACGCCACCATCGTCTCCGAACCGGCGCTGCGGCGTGGCAATTTCCACGTCGTACCCTATCAATCCACCCACAATACCGGAGGCACGATCATGGGCAGCGATCCGCGCGGCAGCGTGGTCAACCGCCACCTGCAAAGCTGGGACGCGCACAACCTGTTCATCCTTGGTGCCTCGGTGTTCCCGCAGAACACCAGCTACAACCCCACCGGCACCGTTGGCGCGCTGGCCTATTGGGCGACCGACGCGATCATCCACCAGTACCTTAAGGGGCCCGGCGCGCTGGTGGCGGCATGAAGCGGGCGCTGCTGCCGACGCTGCTGGCTCTGCTCGCGAATGGCGCAGGAGCGATCCGAGCCGCTCCACCGCAACCAGCGGCACCCGCAGAATTCGCCGATTGCGCCGCCTGTCACAATGACAAGCCCGATGCGCTTGGCCCGGACCTGACCGGCGTGGTCGGGCGGGTGGCAGGAACCGTGCCCGGCTACCGCTATTCCGGCCCGCTCAAGCGCAGCGGATTGACCTGGAACGCGCAGAACTTGCGCGACTGGCTGATCGATCCGCAAGCCGTCGTGCCCGGCAACCGCATGCCCTATTCGGGCGCAAGTCCTGAGGCCGCCGACCGGATCGTCGCCTATCTGGCCGCGCAGTCGCCAGCCAAGCCGCGCTAGCTGTGGAACGAGGTGTCGAAGCCCGGCGCCACGTCGATCTTCGCCGGTAGCAATCCGGCGCGCACATAGCGGTCGGCGGTCTGCTGCTCGGCCGCGATCAGTTCCGGGGTGATCGGCACCGGCGGGCGCAGCGAACGGCGCGCCGTCTCTTGCCAGATCGCAGCGGACAGGCCGGTTTCCTTTTCCATCAGCGCGGCGTGCGCGTCCGGGTGCGCGGCGGCCCAGCGCCAGCCATCATAGAGCTTGTCGCTGAAATCCTTGAGCAGCGCGCGCTTGCCCGCAATCGCGTTCTGGCTGGCGAATTCAAGCGTGTAGGCGGGCACCAGCCCTTCGCCGCCGGGCAGGATGCGCGCCCCCTGCTTGGTGGCAACCGTCGCGTTGGGATCCCAGATCGCCCATGCATCGACCGAACCGCCCTTCAACGCGGCTTCGCCATCGTGCGGCGACAGGAAGGCGAAATCGACCGCATCCAACGGCTTGCCCGCCGCCTCGAGCGCAGCGAGCACCAGATTGTGCGCGATCGATCCGCGCGGCGTGGCGATGCGCAAGCCCGCCAACTGGTCAAGGCTGCGCACCGGTGAATCCCCGCGCACCACCACCACCGGCCCCGGCCCGGTATGCTTTTGCGCGCCGATGACCTTGATCTGCGCGCCCGAACCAAGCGCAAAGATGAACGCCGCATCCCCGCCATAACCGGTGTCGATCGCCCCGATGCTCAATGCCTCAAGCAGCGGCGCCGCGTTGGGAAAGGCCGACCATTCGACTTTGTAGGGCAAGTGATCGAGCACGCCGGTCGCCGCCAGCACCACCCGCTGCCCGCCGCGCTGGTCACCCACCCGCAGCACGTCGCCATCCGCTGCCCTGCGCGAACAGGCGGCAACCAGCGCCAGCCCGGATCCGGCCACAAACCGGCCCAGAAACTGACGACGGGGCATCGGCAACATAAAGGATCCTTCATACGGACGTTCGAACGGCGTTTGCCCGCAAGACTTGCCACGCTGGAGGGGCGGAACCATCAAGTTTGGCCGCGCGAATCATTGCAATCGCTCATAGCCCCGGCCTGCAACGGGGTGCGCGCTTGCTTCCCTTCCCGCGCTTCGGCAAATAGTCCACCCATCAAGTAGAGTTATCTGCAGGAGAGTGGCCGTGGAGCTGTCGCGACGGGGAATGCTGGCTGGCGGCGGCGCCTTGGCGCTGACGGCTTGCACACGCGGCGGCTCCGCAGGGCCAATCGTGATCGGCTACCAGAAGAACGGCCTGCTGCTGCTGGCCAAGGCGCGCGGGACGGTGGATGCCACCCTGACCGCCGCAGGTCGGCAACCGGCGCAGTGGATCGAGTTTCCGTCCGGTCCGCCAATGCTCGAAGCGATGGCGGCAGGCAGCGTGGATGTCGGCGCGGTCGGTGAAAGCCCGATGATCTTTGCCCAGGCGGCGGGGTCACCGGTGGTTTACATCGCGGCAGAACCGGTCAGCGGCAAGAGCTCGGCCATTCTGGTGCCCAAAGAATCGCCGGTGCGCACCCTGGCCGACCTCAAGGGGCGCAAGGTGGCCTTTACCAAGGCATCTTCCGCCCATCTGGTGCTGGCCAAGGCGCTACGCCAGGCAGGCCTGACGTTTGCCGACATCACCGCGGTGAACCTGCCACCCGCCGACGCTGCGGGTGCCTTTTCGGCCGGAGCCATCGATGCTTGGTCGATCTGGGATCCGTTCTATGCGCTGACGGTGGAAAAATCGGGCGCGCGGGCACTGATCACCGGCGATCGATTACCCCCCAGCGATGCCTTCTTCATCGGCACGCAAAAGGCCGTGACCACCAAGGTTGCCGATGTGCGCGCGGTTCTGGCGGGCTTGCGCGCGACGGCGGACTGGGCGCGCGACCACGTCGACGAATCCGTGGCCATCTGCGCGCGGCTTTCGGGCCTTCCCGACCACATCGTGCGCATCGGCTTGCGGCGTGGCGATTTCGGCGCGGGGCCGGTCGGGCCGGATGTGCTGCGCCGCCAGCAGGCCAACGCCGATCTCTATGCCGAACTTGGCCTGATCCCGGCGCGGGTCGATGTCAGCAAGGTGGTCTGGAACAGCGCCAATCTATCATGAACGCTGAAGCGGCACGGGCCCGAACTCGTTTGTCGCGCCGCGCAGCCGCCCATAGCCTTGCGGGCAATAGCAAGGAGTGGCTTTCATGGGACTTTTCGAACCGGGTCGGCTTGGCCGACTGACAGTGCCCAATCGTATCGTGATGGCGCCGCTGGGCCGCGCGCGCAACGATGCGGAAACCCGCGAACCCGGTGACCTGTCCATCGAATACTATGCCCAGCGCGCCAGTGCCGGGCTGATCATTGCCGAAGCCACGCACATCTCTGCGGGCACGGTCAGCCGGGCGGGAACTGGCGCGATCCACACCGCCGGGCAGGTTGCGGCATGGCGCCGGGTGACCGATGCCGTCCATGCCAAGGGCGGGCGGATCTTCCAGCAACTGTTTCACCTTGGTCGCAAGGCCGATCCCGATCGCCTGCCCGGTGGCCAGTTGCCGGTAGCACCGTCGGCCATCGCCGCCACCGGCACGCTGCCCACACCCACCGGGCCCACACCCACCGGGCCCAAGCCATTTCCGGTACCGCGCGCGCTGCGGCTGGGCGAGATCGCGGGGTTGCGCGATGAGTTCGAACTGGCGTTCACCAATGCGCTGGCCGCCGGGTTCGATGGCGTGGAACTGCACGCCGCCAACGGCTTCCTGATCGAACAATTCGTGCGCGACGATGCCAACCAGCGCGGCGATGGCTATGGCGGAACGCTGGCCAACCGCGTGCGCCTGCTGCTGCAACTGGTCGATTCGGCCATCGCCATCTTCGGGTCGGACAGCGTTGGCATCC
Source organism: Novosphingobium sp. FKTRR1 (assembly GCF_020404405.1). Lineage (GTDB taxonomy): Bacteria > Pseudomonadota > Alphaproteobacteria > Sphingomonadales > Sphingomonadaceae > Novosphingobium. The sequence goes on from NZ_JAIZDA010000008.1 coordinate 59,535, forward strand.
GGCTGTCGCCGCACTTCACCGTCGATGGGCCGGGCAGCAGCGACGTGCCTGTCATCTACCCTTACCTTGCCGCGTTGCTGGGCCAGCGCAACATTGCCTATCTGCATGTGATCGAACCCGACGCTACCCCGGCCGACCGCAAGATTGCCGCACGGCTGAAAGAGGCCTTCAGCGGCCCGTTCATTCTCGCTGGCGAATTCGACCGCGACAGCGCGGCGCGCGCCATCGACGAAGGGCGCGCGGATTTCGTCGCCTTTGGCCGCCTGTACATCGCCAACCCCGATCTGGTGGAGCGGTTCGCTCTGCCCGAACCCGTGCTCAATCCGCAGGACGAGGCCACCTGGTACAGCGGCGGCGCGCACGGATACACCGACTACCCGACGCTGGCACAGGCACAGGCGCGGGCACAGGCACAGGCACGGGTTGGCGCACAGGCATTGGCCGAGCCTGCCTGACCCGCCCTCAAGACTTTTCAGGAGCATCCCATGCCAGTTCAGTTCATCGGTGCCATCGGCACCAACGGCGGCTCGGAAAGCCGCCCGTCGCGTGGCCCCGTGGTCGACAAGGTCTATCTGGGCGCCATCGCTCGCGCGCATGAAGCGGCAGGGTTCGACCGCGTGCTGATCGGTTATTTCAGCACCGCCCCGGACGGCTTCCAGATCGCCGCCTATGCCGCCCAGCAGACCGAAAACCTCAAGTTCCTGCTCGCCCATCGCCCCGGTTTCGTCGCGCCGACGCTGGCCGCGCGCCAATTGGCGACGCTCGACCAGTTCATCGATGGCAGGCTGGCAGTACACATCATCAGCGGCGGATCGGATGCCGAACAGCAGCGCGACGGCGATTTCCTGACCAAGGCCGAACGCTACGCCCGCACCGACGATTACCTCGACGTGGTGAAGCGGACCTGGACCGCGCCCGCGCCGTTCGACCACGATGGCCCCTATTATCAGGTCCGCCAGAGCTTTGCCGCGGTCAAGCCGGTGCAGCAACCGCACTTGCCGGTCTTTTTCGGCGGATCGTCGGACGAGGCGATCGCGGTCGCGGGCAAGCATGCCGATGTCTTTGCCTTGTGGGGCGAGACGCTGGAGCAGACCGCCGAAACCATCGCCCGTGTCCGCGCCGCCGCCGCGCAGCACGGCCGGGCGGACAAGATCGGCTTCAGCCTGTCGCTGCGCCCCGTTCTGGCCCGTACCGAGGACGAGGCATGGGCGCGTGCCGACCGGATTCTCGCGGCAGCCAGGGCGCAGCGGGCCAAGGCGGAGGGCGCCTTTCCGGTGCAACTGTTCCGCAATGCCGATGGCGCGATACCCAACGTCGGGTCGCAACGCCTGCTTGCCGCCGCTGCCGGGGGCCGGGTGCGCGACAAGCGCTTGTGGACCGAGATCGCCGCGCTGACCGGGGGCAGTGGCAATTCGACCGCGCTGGTCGGCACGGCAGAGCAAGTCGCCGAAAGCCTGCTCGACTATTACGACATCGGCATCGACAATTTCCTGATCCGGGGCTTCGATCCGTTCGAGGATGCCATCGAATATGGCCGCGACCTGATACCGCTGGTCCGCGCCGCCGTGGCGACGCGCGACGCCGATGCGGGGCGGCCGGAAAGCAGGGCCCGATCGGGTCAGGCCGGTTAAGTTGCGCTGATGCCTGCTCCGCGCGTTGTCCTGTCCATGACCGCCTGCAAGCGAGCGCTGAGCGCTCTTGGCATCCTGCTGGCACTGTGGATCGCGCCGCTTCATGTGATGGCGGACGGGCTTTCGTCACAGAACGCTCGCCGGACCAGCGCGAGCACCATGGCGCCGCCGCGCGTCGGCATCGATCTGATCACCGCGCGCGATGCGGACGGCAGCGCCCTTGGCACGCTGGTGATGCCTTCGTTGCTGGCACCGGTCGCAAAGTCCGGTTCGGGTGCGGGCCGTGACCATGTGGACCGACCGCTGCTGGTCGTGTTCAACGGCGGTCCGGGTGCGGGATCGGCATGGCTGCAACTGGGCTTGCTGGGCCCGCAGCACGTTGTCCTGCCAGCGCCCAACGAACAAGTCGCGGGCCAGCAACCTGCAGGCAGGCTGGAGCCGAACCGCGATGGCCTGTGGTCGCTGGCCGACATCCTGTTCGTCGATCCGCTGGGCACCGGTTTCAGCCGGACAGGCTCGGACGTAGCTGCATCGCGCGTGCGCGAATGGCAGGCGGACGGCGATTATCTGGCCCGCGCCATTGCCGCCTGGATGGCCAAGCACGATCGCCTTGCCGCGCCAGTCATCCTGATGGGCGAAAGCTATGGCACCGAGCGCGCCATCGCGGTGGGCGAAGCGCTGGAACGCGCGCATCCGCAAGTACGCGTGGCCGGGATGGTGCTGATTTCACAAACCGTGCTGTCCGAATTCGGCGTCAGGCAGCACGATGCCAAATTGGCCACCGCCATCGCCTTGCCGACAATGGCGGCGACCGCCTGCTACTTCGGCCGTGCCGGCGTCGATCAGGCTGATCCGGTCGCGTGCGCGCAGCAGGCATGGCGCTTTGCCATGGACAACTATGCGGCAGCCGCAAGAACCGGGGCGATGCGTCCGGCTCTGGCCAGAATGACGGGCGTTCCCGAACAGGAATTTGCCGGACCCGACCTGTCGCTCAGCCGCGACCGCTATCGCCAGATCGCGCTGGCCGACCGGGCGATGGTGCTTGGCCGCTATGACAGCCGCTTGCCCGCGCCGGTCGATCCGGTCGAGGGCTGGCAGGATCCTTCGCTCGCACCGTTGCTGCCGGTGATGACCGCGCTGGCCCGGCAATCGGTGCGCGAGACGCAGAATCTTGCCCGCTCGCCGATCGATCACGGTGCCTATGTCCTGTTCGATGGCGCGATCCTGCACGGCTGGCGTTATGGCCCGCAGGCGCCCCCGCCGGGCAGTCCGGCGATGGCTGCGAGGCTCGCGGCCTTGCTGGCGCACAACGGCGCGACCTTGCTGGTTGCAGGAGGGCTGTTCGATGCCGTCGGCTCTTACGGTGCCGATCGCTATCTGGTGGAATGGATGCACCTGCCGCAAGGCCGAACCCAGATCGCCAGCTATCCCGGGGGACACATGTTCTACCTCGACGATCAAAACCGCGCGGCGTTCCTCGCCCGCCTGCGCGGCTACATCGGTCACATTTCGTCGCCACAGGGTAAGACGACACCGATCTGAACGTCGCAGCAGGCGCGCGCTGCTTGCGATTGTCTGCGGGCGCGCGAATACCGACGGACAGTCGGAACCCGGAACAACAGGGAGAACTTGCACAATGCTCTATCGCAAACTTGGCCGTACCGGGCTTGACGTCAGCGTGATCTGCCTTGGCACCATGACCTGGGGCTCGCAGAACACCGAGGCCGAGGCCCACGCCCAGCTCGATTACGCGCTGGCGCAAGGGGTCAACTTCATCGACACCGCCGAGGGCTATCCGGTCACCCCGGTTTCGGCCGAAACCACCGGCAAGACCGAGGAATACATCGGCAGCTGGATCGCCGGACGGGGCAAGCGCGACGACTTCATTCTGGCCACCAAAGTCGCCGGACCTTCGCGCGATCCTGTCCGGCAGTTTCGCGGCGGGAACAACCATCTGGACCGGCGCAACATCGAGCTGGCCGTCGATGCCAGCCTGAAGCGGCTGCAAACCGACTACATCGACCTCTATCAAGTGCACTGGCCCGACCGCAAAGTTCCCTCGTTCGGCGCGCGCGGATTGACCGAGCTTGCCGATCCCGAAGGCACGGTGCCCATCGCCGAAACGCTCGATGCGCTGACCGATCCGGTCAAGGCCGGAAAAGTGCGCCACGTCGGCGTTTCGAACGAAACGGCATGGGGTGTGGCCGAATATCTGCGGCTGTCGCGCGACCAGGCGCAGGCACGGATCGCCTCGATCCAGAACGCCTACAGCCTGCTCAACCGCCAGTTCGAGGCCGGTCTTTCCGAGTTTTCGCTGCGTGAGGATGTCAGCCTGCTGGCCTATTCACCGCTCGCCAGCGGCAACCTGACGGGGAAGTATCTGGGCGGGGTGATCCCGGCCGGATCGCGGCGCGCCGTGGCCAGCCAGTTCGTGCGCTATGACTCGCCGCAACAGCCCGAAGCGAGCGCGCGCTACGTCGCCATCGCCCACGCGTTCGGGCTCGATCCGGCCACGCTGGCGCTGGCTTTCGTCAATTCGCGCCCGTTCGTGACGTCCAACATCATCGGCGCGACTTCGCCCGAGCAGTTGCGAACCGCCATCGCCAGCATCGACGTGACCTTGCCCGATGAAGCATTGGCCGCAATCGAGGCCGTGAACCGGATCCTGCCCGACCCCTGCCCGTAAACGAACGCCCCCATCGGGCGACCACATCGATGAGAAATCGGCAGGCCCATATGCGCAAGTCAAATATGGGCCTGCCGCTGCGAGCGGATGAGGCCATGCATCCGCAAAGACCGACTGGCGGGCCTCGGCTGAATCCGGCATCCACCATCGAAATATTTTCTATATTTCATTGCTTTAAAAGGTCCATTCAAGTCACGGACGGACCCTGCGTTGCCAACGGACCAACCGCCTGATCGAAGGCGCGTCGCGCAACCGCCCGTTTCGCCGGGTCGGTACCCCGCGTTGCAGATGGTCCGGGCGATACCCATACTGACGGTCAACGACAGGCGGCTGCGACAGCCGTCGCTCAAGTCGCATCGACCATCGGTTTCCCGATCTTGCAAAGGTTCATGCCGTGACCCGTTCCCGTCAACTTCATCTTGGCGCGTTCATGCGCCCGGTCTCGATCCATACCGGCGCGTGGCGCTATCCCGGCGCATGGCCCGACGCCAACTTCAACCTCGCGCACATCAAGCGCCTCGCCCAGACGCTTGAGGCGGCCAAGTTCGATGCGTTTTTCATGGCGGATCATCTTGCCGTGCTGAACATGCCGATCGATGCGCTCAAGCGCAGCCATACGGTGACCTCGTTCGAGCCGTTCACGTTGCTGTCGGCGCTCGCCATGGTGACCGAGCGGATCGGCCTCGTCGCGACCGCTTCCACGACGTATGAGGAACCGTATCATATCGCGCGGCGGTTCGCCTCGCTCGACCACCTCAGCGCAGGCCGCGCCGGGTGGAACATCGTGACCACCGGCAACCCCGAAACCTCGCACAATTTCGGCAGCGACCAGCATCTGGCGCACGAGACGCGCTATGCCCGCGCGCGCGAGTTCTACGACGTGGTGACCGGCCTGTGGGATAGCTGGGATGACGATGCCTTTGTCCGCGATGTGGATGCAGGGATCTATTTCGATCCCGCCAAGCTTCACGTCCTCAACCACAAGGGCCCATCGCTGTCGGTCCGCGGGCCGCTCAACATCGCCCGGCCGGTTCAGGGCTGGCCGGTGATCGTGCAGGCCGGTGCATCCGAGCCCGGTCGGCAACTCGCCGCCGAAACCGCCGAAGTGATCTTCGGGTCGGAACAGACGCTGGCGGGCGGCAAGGCATTCTACGCCGACGTGAAGGGCCGAATGCGCGCGATCGGTCGCGATCCCGATCATCTCAAGATCCTGCCTGCCGCATTCGTGGTGGTGGGCGACACGGTGGAAGAGGCGCAGGCCAAGCGCGCCCATCTCGACAGTCTGGTGCATTACGACAGCGGGATTCGCTCGCTTTCGATCATGCTGGATTACGACGTTTCCGGCTTCGATCCGGATGGACCGCTGCCGGAGATCCCTGAAAGCAATGCCAGCAAGAGCAGCCGCGACCGGACGATCGAACTTGCCCGGCGCGACAACCTGTCGATCCGCCAGCTCGCGGCCAAGGCGGGCAGTTTTGCCGGGCTCGCCTTTGTCGGAACGCCAAAGACGATTGCCGACGAGATGGAGACCTGGCTCGAAGAACGGGCCAGCGACGGGTTCAACATGATGTTCCCGTGGCTGCCCGGCGGGCTTGACGACTTTGCGACACAAGTGATCCCGGAACTGCAGCGCCGGGGCATCTTCCGCAAGGAGTACGAAGGCACGACCTTGCGCGACCACCTCGGCCTGCCGCGCCCGGCCAACCGGTTCTTCACGGATCGGCAGGTTGACGAGGCAGCCGAGTAAGCACCGATCGCGTCGCCATGGTGCGCAAGGGTTTGTGTGGGGGGCGGGGGGTGGCTGCTACCCCCCGAACGCCCCATGCTTGCGCAAGTGGTTGTAGGCATCGACCACTTCCTGCAGCCGGGCTTCATGGCTGCGGTCGCCGCCATTGCGGTCCGGGTGATAGCGGCGAACCAGTTCGGAATAGCGCTGACGCAGCACCTTGCGATCGGCGTCGAAGCCCAGCCCCAGCACGTCGTAGGCGCGGCGGTCGGCGGGGTTGAGCCCGCGCCGGGCGGCATCGGCGTTGCGGTGATGGTCCTCGCGCCGGGCCCGCGCGCGCCGGGCGATGGCCTCCAGCGGATCGTTGAAGTCGGCCCAGCGCGGCGCCTGGTCGATCCCGGCGTCGGGACGAAAGGCGCGGGTCTGCGTCTCCCAGCCCGACAGCGGCGATTGCGCGGCCATGATCTGCTCTTGCGTCATGCCCTTGAAGAAATCGTACCCGGCGTTGAACTGGCGAATATGATCCAGACAGAACCAGCGGTACTCGCCCGGTCCGTCGAAGCCCGGCGGGCGCACGCCGGGCGCGCGGAATTCGCCCGGCTGGTCACACCCGGGGGCGCTGCACAGGCGGCCGCTGCCGCCGATGCGGCCATGAAAGCGATCAGAACTCAACAGACGATACTCATCGGGTGTGACTCATTGGGCTGTCACATGGCCCCTGATGCGCTAGGATGAAAGGCATGACCGGACCCATTGCCCAAGAGATAGCGGAAAAACTCTCCGCAGCGTTCCAACCCACCCGGCTGGAGGTGATCAACGACAGCGCCAGCCACCATGGCCACGCCGGGCACGACGGCTCGGGCGAATCGCACTTCACCGTCGAGATCGAGGCATCCGCCTTTGCCGGGGTATCGCGGCTGAACCGCCAGCGGCAGGTGATCGCCGCGCTCGGCGACATTCCCGGCCAGCGGGTCCACGCGCTCGCGATCAAGGCGCGGGCGCCCGGCGAGTGAACGCCCTGCCCGCTGCTGCTGCAAACGCCAAGCGCAGGATACGCCGGGCGGCGCGCATCCTGCTGACCGATGCGCAAGGGCGGCTGCTGCTGTTCCGCTATGCCCCGCCCGCGCGCCGCGCCTTCTGGTGCGCGCCGGGTGGTGAATGCGATCCGGGTGAGGACTTTGCCGCCGCCGCCCGCCGCGAACTGCGCGAGGAGACCGGGCTCGACACCGATTGCGGGCCCGAAATCGCGCGCCGGGCCGATGACTTCATCACGCTGGAAAACGAGCCGGTTACCTCGGACGAGCGGTTCTATCGCGTCACGGTCGACCAGCTTGAGGTGACGGCGGACGGCTGGACCGATCTGGAGCGGGCAATGCAGATGCAGCACCGCTGGTTCACCCGCGCCGAACTGGCCGACTGGCCCGAACCGATCTTTCCCGACACGCTGCTGGCGCTGCTCGACAGCACCGCTCCGGCTTGAGGGAACGCGTAAAGCCATAAAGGCAAAACCATAAGGGAGAGTGGAAATGGCATTTGCAGGTCAGGCCGCGTGGATCACCGGCGCTTCATCGGGGATCGGCGCCGCTTTTGCGCGGGCACTGGCGGCGCAAGGCGCGCGGGTGATCCTGTCAGGCCGCGATGAGGCAGCGCTGGCCGCCGTCGCCGCCGATTGTCCGCAAGCGCTGGTCCTGCCGTTCGAGGTCACGGACCGCGATGCCATGGCCTCGGCCGTCGCCAGCGCGCTCGAATGGAGCGGCGGCATCGATCTGCTGATCAACAACGCCGGGATCTCGCAGCGCTCGCTGGCCATCGATACCGCCATCGGCGTCTATGACCGCGTGATCGCAGTGGATCTGCTCGCCCCGATCGCGCTGACCCAAGCGTTGCTGCCGCACATCGTGGCGCGCGGAGAGGGCCGGATCGTGATGATCTCCAGCGTCGCGGGCAAAGTCGGATCGCCGATGCGCACTGCCTATAGCGCGGCCAAGTTCGGGCTGATCGGCTATGCCGATGCCTTGCGCTGCGAAACCGCGCATCAAGGCGTGAAGGTCCACGTCGTGTGCCCCGGTTCGATCCGCACCAACGTGTCGCGCAACGCGCTGACCGCCGACGGCAGCCGCCGGGGGACAAGCGACAAGGCGATCGAGAACGGCATCGACCCGGCCGACGCGGTGCAGCGCATCCTTGCCGCCATAGCCGCCGACGAGCGCGAGATCGTGGTGGCCGAAGGCGCCGAGCAGTACCTTGCCGAAACCACCCGCACGCCGGACGAGATCTTCGACCGGCTGGCCGACGCGGTGGCCAAGGGCTACGCCAGCAAGATGGCGGACGCACAGTGAGCGCGCCGTTGCAGCGGGTGCGGCTCGCCAACGGGATCGAGCTCGATGTCGTCGACGCAGGCCCGCGCGACGCGCCGGTGCTGATCTTCCTGCACGGCTTTCCCGAATCGCACCGGACATGGCGGCACCAGATCGCGCATCTGTCGGCGCGTTATCGCTGCATCGCGCCCGACCAGCGCGGCTATTGCGGATCGGCCAAGCCCGAGGGCGTCGAGAACTACACCCCCGACAAGATGATTGGCGACGTGTTCCTGCTGGCCGATGCGCTAGGGGTGGAGCGCTTCACCGTGTTCGGACACGACTGGGGTGGCGCGGTTGCGTGGGGCGTGGCGCTGACCGGTCAGGCCGACCGGGTGATCCGCGCGGTCGTGGCCAATGCCCCGCATCCAGCGATCTTTCCGCGGCTTGTCTGGACCAACCCGGCGCAGCGCGCGGCAAGCCAGTATTTCCGCGATTTCCGCGATCCCGCCAACGATGCGCTGGTGCGCGAACACGGCCTTGGCGCGCTGCTCGCCCGCGCGATGCGCACCTCGCGGCCTGCCAGCCTTGAGCCCGAGGAGCGCGCCGCGATGGAGCGCGACTGGGCCGATGGCGAAGCGGGCATCGCCATGCTCAACTGGTACCGCGCCAGCCCCGTGGCAGTGCCGCCACCCGATGCGCCGTACGAACTGCCGGCCGACTTTCGCCCGCGCCGCGTGCCGCTGCTGACGATCCCGACGCTGGTGATCTGGGCACTGGACGACGAGGCGCTGCCCCCGGAAAACCTTGAAGGACTGGACGAACATATCGCCGACCTGACGGTGGAGCGCATTTCGGGCTGCGGCCACTTCGTCACATGGGAGGCGCCGGTGCCCTTCAACGCCGCGGTCGATGCCTTTCTGGAAAGGACCGAGCAACGATGAGTGACGACAGCGGACCTGCACCCTTGCCCAGCGCCAGCCCGCGTGCGGGTTCGCTGCTGCGCAACCACCATGGCGGGCACGCGCAGGTCAGCTATATCGAGCTGTTCTTCGATCTGGTCTATGTTTTCGCCATTACGCAAGTGTCGCATACCTTGCATCAGGGGCTCGATGCGCTGGGACTTGCCCGCACCGCGCTGCTGTTTTTCGCGGTTTGGTGGGCGTGGATCTACACCGTCTGGGCGGCGAACTGGGCCGACCCCGCGCGAACGCCGGTACGGATCATGCTCCTGGCCGGAATGCTGGCCAGCCTGTTGATAGCGGTGGCCCTTCCCGAAGCGTTCGGCCACGGCGCGCAGGATCGCGGCGCGCTGTTCGTCGGTGCTTACGTGACCTTGCAGATCGGCCGGACGCTGTTCATGGCCTGGGCGATGGGGCGGGAAAACCCGGCAGGCATGCGCAACATGCTGCGGATCACCGCGTGGTTCGCGCTGTCGGCGCCGTTCTGGCTGATGGGCGCGCTGGCCGATCCGGCAGGCGCCCGGCTGGGCTGGTGGCTGGCGGCAGTCGCCATCGAGTACGCCGGGCCGCTGGCATGGTTCCGCACGCCCGGCCTTGGCCGCTCGGTGGCGCAGGACTGGGACATTTCGGGCGCGCACATGGCCGAGCGCGGCGCGCTGTTCGTGCTGATCGCGCTGGGCGAAGGCATCGTGGCGACCGGAGCCAGCTTTGCCGCACTGCCCGCATCCCCCGCCACGACCACCGCCTTCGTCATCAATTTCGCCGGTTCGGCGCTGATGTGGTGGATCTATTTCGCCATCGGCGCAGAGCGCGGGGCCGAGCACATCGCCGGGCATGCCGAGGCCGGAAAGGTGGCCCGCAGCGCCTATACCTACCTGCACATGCCGATAGCCGGGGGCATCGTGGTGACGGCGGTGGCCGACGCGCTGCTGCTCGCCGAACCGAACGTGCCCGCCACTACCGCGCTGATCGCCACGCAATGCGGCGGTACGGTGCTGTTTCTGGTCGGCACCGGGCTGTTCAAGCGGTTCGCCAGCCCGCATCGCAACTTCCCGCTGTCGCACCTGATCGGTGTCGGCGGTCTGGCGCTGCTGGCGCTTGCGGCAAGGCCGCTGCATCTGTCGGCAGGCGCGCTGGCGGCATCGGTCGTGGTGGCGCTGTTGATCGTGGCGCTGTGGGAGTGGCGCAGCTTCCACGGTGGCTGGCGCCGCGCCGTGGCGGCCGATCCGGTGACAACCGCGCTATAGCGCCGCGTAACCGCGCGTTTCGCCCGCAAGCTGGCCAAGCCAGCTTTCCAGTTCGGCGCGGCGCGCGGGCATCATCGCCTTGCCAGCCGGGGAAACGATCCGCGCGGGAACATCGCGCAAGTTGTCCTGCAACATCTTCAGCATCGCCGGACCATCGGGCTGGCCGCCTGCCGGATCGACCAGCGCCATGACCCGTGCGACGCCCACCGCCCCCAGCCAATCGAGTGCATCGGCATCGTGCAGATAGGTCGCCTCGACCGCGTGCGGATCGCGATAGTACATGTGCTCGCGAATGGCGCCCTGCACGGCCGCCAGCTTGGCCATCGGAAAACCGGCTTGCTGCAGGATCGGGCCGACGACCTCTGCCGCCACGTCCGAATGGTCGCGGTCGGGCTTTTCCCACGGGCTGAACGCGGCCAGATCGTGCAGATAGGCAGCCGCAAACAGCACATCGTCATCGAACCGGGCGCCGTCGGTATAAGCCAGTTCCCGCGCCAGCAGATAATCGCGCTCGTTGTGCGATCGGCCCCATGCCGGGTTGCGGAAATGCTGGGCGGCAAAGGCGCGCACCTGCTCGCGCCAATCGGCCGGGGCTGCGGGCGCTGCGGGCGCCGTCGGCCCTTGCAAAGGCGCAGCCGGTTGCGCGGCGAACGCACTCGCCGGAATTGCCACCAGGGCGAGCGCCACAAGCGTTCGGGTCAGTCCGATCATCACATTACCTCTCCAACCGAAACCTGCTGGGTGCCAAACCATTCGACCCACGCGCCATGGGCATGCGCCGTGCCCAGCAGCACCGGCGCGCCAGCCGCTTGCCCCGCACCGTCGGGCCAGTGGCGCACGGTCAGTTCGTGGCGGAAGGTGGCGCGGTTGGTTTCGAGCCGCACCCACGCCAGCCGCCGCCGCGAATCCGCGCGCGCTCCGGCAGCCTCGATCGCGGCGGTGATTCGCGCACGCGTCGGCTCGGGCAGGTATTGCCAGACGATCGAGTGGTAGAACACGCGCGTGGTGTCATCCTCCTGCTCCCCTGCCAGCCGCGCCTCCACCCAATCGGCGGCGTCCGCATGATCGACCAACGGCGCCTGCTGTTGGGCGAGCGCCACCGCTGCATCCAGCCGCGCGATCCGCTCGGTCACTTCGGCCCAGACATAGGCGCGCAAACGCAGTGCGGTGGCCGGATCGGTCAGGTCGAGCGGCGCCCGATCGCAGCCGCGAATCGCGGTGATCTGAACCGGCGCGGACGGCGGAGGCGCTGCCCCGCGCCATTCGGGCACGATCCGCAGCGGCGAATCGGCAGGCCCCGCAAGCGTGCCGCCAAGGTCGAAGGCGAACCGCTCCATCATCGTGTTGATGCCCGCGCTGGCCCCCAGTTCGTTGAGTTCAAAGCGCGGCCCAAGTTGGGGCGAAAGCCACAGCAGCGCCGCCATGATGCTGGCCGAACGCCCCGCCTCGTTGGTCTGCGGCGGGCCGTCGAGCCACGGCAGCAGCGCCGCGTCATGTTCGCGCGTGGCCGCCAGCACCAGCGCGTCGATGCTGGCCTGATCGGTCAGTTCGCCGCGATAGACCGGCCAGAACCGCGCATCCGCGCCGCTCAGGGCCAGCGCGTGATGCCCGCCTGCCAGCCGCAACGGCAGGGCATCCTCAAGCGGCTTGCCCGGCCAAGCCGCGATCCGGCGACCCACCTCGGTCGATCCATCGAGCAGCGCCAGTTGCGCGCGCACCATCCGTCCGGTGCAAGGCGCACCGTTGTTCGTCGCATGATCGGCCTGCCAGCGGATCGCTTCGGCGACTTTCTCGATCTCCATGATCGGTTGCACGAGGTTGCCCTTTCCGGCCCTTTGCCATAGGGGGCGAGGCCATGTCTGCCGCCAGCCCGCTAGTCTTTGCCCTGCCCAAGGGACGCATCCTCGAAGAAGCGCTGCCCCTGCTTGAACAAGCCGGAGTGGTGCCCGAGAGCGCGTTCTTCGACAAGGCCTCTCGCGCCCTCAGCTTCGCGACCAACCGCGCGGACGTGACGATCATCCGCGTCCGCGCCTTCGACGTCGCCACTTTCGTCGCCCACGGCGCGGCGCAAGTGGGCATCGTCGGGTCCGACGTGATCGACGAATTCGACTATGCCGATCTTTACGCCCCGGTCGATCTGGACATCGGCCATTGCCGTCTGTCGGTGGCCGAACCGGCCAGTCTGGTCGAAAGCGGGGCCAGCGCGCGCGAAAGCCACGCCCGCGTCGCCACCAAGTACCCCAACCTGACACGCCGCCATTTCGAAAAGCTGGGCGTGGCCGCCGAAGTGGTCAAGCTGAACGGCGCGATGGAACTGGCGCCTTCGCTCGGCCTGTCGAGCCGGATCGTCGATCTGGTATCGTCGGGCCGCACGCTGAAGGAAAACGGGCTTGTCGAAACCAGCCGGATCATGCCGGTTTCGGCGCGGCTGATCGTCAACCGCGCCGCGCTCAAGACCGACAGCGCGCGGGTCGGCGCGCTGGTCGATGCGTTCCGCGATCTTGTTGCCAAGCGAAAGGCCGCCTGATGCTGCGCCTGAACAGCTCCGATCCCGACTTCGAGCGGACATTTGCCCGCATCGTGCGCGACCGCCGCGAAAGCGACGACAACGTGGCGCGCGACGTGCAGACGATCCTCGAGGATGTGCGTCTGCGCGGGGATGAGGCGCTGGCCGAATATTCGCAGAAGTTCGACCAGTTCAGCCCCGCCGACGATGGCTGGCAGATCGGTCCCGATGTCTGCCGCGAGGCGTACGAGGATCTGGCCCCCGACTTGCGCGCGGCGCTGGAACTGGCCGCGCAGCGCATCCGCGCCTATCACGAAGCGCAATTGCCCGAAGACCGCGATTATACCGACGAAGCGGGCATCCGGCTGGGTGCGAAGTGGCGCGCGGTCGATGGCGCAGGGCTGTATGTTCCCGGCGGTCGCGCGGCTTATCCTTCATCGCTGCTGATGAACGCCATTCCGGCCAAGGTCGCGGGCGTGGAGCGGTTGGTCATCGCCACGCCGACCCCCAAGGGCGAGATCAACCCGCTGGTGCTGGCCGCCGCGCATCTGGCCGGGGTGGACGAAATCTGGCGCGTCGGCGGGGCACAGGCCATCGCCGCGCTCGCCTATGGCACCAGGCGCATCCAGCCGGTCGATGTGATCACCGGCCCCGGCAATGCATGGGTGGCCGAAGCCAAGCGGCAGCTTTACGGCGTGGTCGGCATCGACATGGTCGCCGGACCTTCCGAAATCCTCGTGATCGCCGATGGCAGGAACGATCCGCAGTGGATCGCGGTCGATCTGCTGAGCCAGGCCGAGCATGACCCGGTGGCGCAGGCGATCCTGATCACCGACGACGCCGCCTTTGCCGATCAGGTGATCGACATGGTCGGCGTCGAACTGTCGATGCTGCCCAAGGCAAAAATCGCCAAGGCCAGTTGGGACAATCACGGACTGGTCATCGTCGTCGATTCGCTCGATGAAGCACCGGCGCTGGCCAATCGGCTGGCCGCCGAACATGTCGAGATCGCCACCGATGATCCCGATGCCCTGTTTGCCCGCATTCGCCACGCCGGTTCGGTGTTCCTTGGGCGCAGCACGCCCGAGGCCATCGGGGATTATGTCGCCGGCCCCAATCACGTCCTGCCCACGGGGCGCCGCGCGCGCTTTTCGTCGGGCCTTTCGGTTCTGGATTTCATGAAACGCACCAGCTTTATCGCCGTGCCGCCCCACGCGGTCGGCACCATCGGCCACGCCGGGATTGCCCTTGCCAATGCCGAGGGCCTTACCGCCCACGCCCGCTCGATCGAACTGAGGTTGGGGATATGAGCAACGCCAAGACCAAGGCGCGTTCCGCCGCGCGGCTGGCAGCGGTGCAGGCGCTCTATCAGTTCGACATGGAAAAGACCGAGCTGCGCTTTCTGCTCGACGAATTCCACATGCACCGGCTGGGTGCCGAGATCGAGGACGTCGAGTACCTTGCCGCCGACGTCGCGTTCTTCGACGACGTGGTCAAGGGCGTGGCCGTGCGGCGTGACGAGATCGACGCGCTGATCACCGCCAAGCTGGCGCAAGGCTGGTCGGTCACCCGGCTCGACAAGACCATGCTGCAGATCCTGCGCGCCGGGACGTATGAACTGCTGGCCCGCCCCGACGTGACCGTCGGCACCGTGATCAACGAATACCTCGACGTGGCCCACGCCTTCTTCGACGCGCGCGAGGCCAAGTTCGTCAACGGCGTACTCGACGGCGTGGCCAAGGACGTTCGCTGAGGGGGGCGCTGAGGGGGGCATCGCCGCCGCCCTGTCCCCCCACCTCGCTTCATCACCCCGGGCTTGCCCCGGGGTCCCGCTGCTTCTTCTCATGCCCGGTCAAGCAAGCGCATCATAAGCGTCAACCAAGACCAGTCGCCAACCCTTCCCTACCCAAGCCGTAAAAAAGGAAAGCGGGACCCCGGGTCAAGCCCGGGGTGACGGTGAATGGGGAACGAATGATGTCGGCCCGCCGTGAGCTTCCCACGACCTTCCAACCCTAGCGGCGGTGACTCGCGGGGGCTGGTAGCTTCCATCACTTCAGGTCTAGTGCGAACGGCCGCTTTCGCGCATTCCACCACACAAGCTGCCGTTCCGGACACGACAACATTGCGGTCGTTGGCGGCTCAATGCATTATCATCAGATGTTTGGGTTTCGCGACTTCACAACTGACCCGCGTAGCGGCCGCCCACAGCCGCATACTTCGTGGCTCGGCGAGCGGCTGATCACGTGCACCGCTTGGGCGTCGGCGGCGTTCTCACTGGTTGGCGCTATCGCGTATTACCAGAAGTGGCATGAGATGGACGGCGCGGCCGAGATGACGCTCGCTGCGGTGCTGTTTGCTCTCATCGCTTCTTGGCGTCAGAGCATGCTCGCCCGGAAGCGCGCAAACTATCACGACGCGGTTGCCGCCTACGAAGCCATGCTCTCCCAGTCAGTGGGCTAACGTCCGCTTCCCACGACTTTCCGGCCTTAGCAGAGCCGAAGGCCGGGAACTGATAGCTGCCTTTGGTTCAGGTTGCGCAGGAATGCGCTGCTTGAGAAATCGGCGCCTGACGTTATAACCATCGTATGAACGCCAGCCTCAAGATCACCAGGATCGGCAATTCTGCCGGTGTCGTCCTGCCCAAGGAACTGCTTGCCAAGCTGCGCGCCGGGGTGGGCGACACGCTGTTTGTGTCCGAAACGCCCGACGGCATCCGGATCACGGCGACAGATCCAGCCTTCGAGACCCGTATGGCCCTGGCCGAACAGATCATGCGCGAGGATAGGGATATCTTGCGCGTGCTGGCCAAATAGAGTGACGCAGACCGACGAACCGGTCTGGATCGAGGCCGAACTTGCCCTTGCCATCCACGACCGCCAACTGGCTGAACATGGCGGGCCGATTGGTGTGCGCGATGCGCCTGCACTCGAATCAGCGCTGGGCCGCCCGCGCAACCAATGGACCTATGGCGAGACAGATCGATGCGCTCTGGCAGCAGCCTATGCCTTTGGCGTTGCGCGCAATCATCCTTTCACGGATGGCAACAAGCGCACCGCCTGGGTGCTGGCGCGCCTGTTTCTGGCACTGAACAATGTGCGGATCAGCTTCGCCCCCGAGGAGGCCGTGCACATGGTTCTGGCGCTTGCAGGCGGCACCCTGACCGAAGTCGAAGTCGCAGACTGGTTCAGGGCAAGGCTTGCCTGAGCAGTCTTTTGATTACGGCGACACGACCCCGGCAGCAGTGCGCTTGATGGGCCAGAGAGAGGGTGAAGCGTCCGGTCAGCCTTACAGTCGTTCGGCGTGCCAGCGCACGTGGTCGTCCATGAAGGTGGAGATGAAGTTGTAACTGTGGTCGTAGCCCGGCTGCAGGCGCAGCGTCAGGTCGATGCCCGCTGCGGCGCATGCGGTGGCGAACAGTTCGGGCTTGAGCTGTTCGGCAAGGAACGCGTCCGCCTCGCCCTGATCGATCAGGATCGCGCCTGTGGGGCGCTTGCCGTCCTCGACCAGCGCGGTGGCATCGTGCGCGCGCCAGGTGGCGCGGTCCTCGCCCAGATAGCCGCCCAGCGCCTTGTGCCCCCACGGCACTTGTCCCGGCGCCACGATCGGCGCGAAGGCGGACAGCGACTTGAACGTTTCAGGATAGGTCAGGCCCAGCGTCAGCGCGCCGTGGCCGCCCATCGAATGGCCGGTGATGCCCATCCGCGCCAGATCGACCGGGAAGTGTTCGCCCACCAGCGCGGGCAGTTCTTGCGCGATGTAGTCCCACATGCGGTAGTGGGCCGCGAACGGTTCCTGCGTGGCGTTCACATAGAAGCCCGCGCCCAGCCCGAAGTCATAGGCAGCGGCGGGATCGTCGGCGACGCCTTCGCCGCGCGGAGACGTATCCGGCGCGACGAAGACGATGCCCAGTTCGGCACAGATGCGGCGATACTCGCCCTTGTCCGTCACGTTGGCATGGGTGCAGGTCAACCCTGAGAGGTAGACCAGCACCGGCAGTTTCGCGCCTTCCGCTGCCTGAGGCGGGACGAAGACCGAAAAGGTCATCGCCGTGCCGGTGGCCGAGGAATCATGCCGATAGACGCCCAGCGTGCCGCCATGGGCTTTGCTGGTGGACAAAGTTTCGAATGTCATGTGCCGCAAATTGCCTTCAAGAGTGGATCAGGCGCCGACAACGTTGAGCGCGCAGAGCTTGTTGCCCGACGGGTCACGCAGATAGGCGAGGTAATAGGGGCTGCCTTCGCGCAGACCGGGCGGGTTTTCGCAAGCGGTGCCGCCAGCGTCCTGTCCGGCCTGCCACCAGGCGTCGGCCTGTTCGGGGGTCATCGCAAAGCCGATGGTACCGCCGTTGGCGCCGCACGCAGGTTCACCGTTGATCGGCTTGGTGACGATGAAGATGCCCCCGTTGTGCTGATAGACCAGTCGGCCCGTCGGGTCGGTGATTCCGGCAGGGCCGCCGAATGCCGCAAACGTGGCATCATAGAACTTGCGCGCCGCCTCGATATCGTCGGTGCCGATCATGACATGGCTGAACATTGTTTTCTCTCCCTTGGTAAGGTGCTGCGCGGTGTGCCCGTCCGGTGCACTGCCGGTCAAGCCCCCAGACGGGTTGTCACATCATCGGATCGGAAATGGGCGCGCCTTTGTTGGGCCACCGGCTTGCATGGCTTCGCGCGCCACTCCATCACCCGCAACGCACCGCCTGCCGCATTCGGGAACGACCATGCTGACCGTCCATTCGCCTGATCACGCGCTGCACCATGGCGCGGCCGAATTCTATCGTGGCCGACTGGTGCCCTGCTTCGAAATGCCATCGCGGGTGGAGCATGTGCTGGCCAGCATCGCAGCGACAGAGCTTGGCGCAGTCATCCCCCCCGAATCGTTCGGACGCGAACCGCTGGTGCGGGTCCACGCGCCCGATTACGTCGCCTTTCTGGAAAGCGCGTGGGCGGAATGGTCGGCGCTTGGCGAAACTGGCGACGCGTTGCCGTACGTCTGGCCCGCGCGCGATCTGCGCGGTGACGTTCCGCCAGCCCACATCGACGGCAAGCTGGGGTTCTACAGCATCGATGCCGCCGTGCCGATCACCGCCGGCACCTGGACCGCCGTCAGCGCCAGCGCGGACGTGGCGCTGACCGGGGCAAAGCTGATCGTCGATGGCGCGCGCAGCGCCTTTGCCCTGTGCCGCCCGCCCGGCCACCATGCCGGTGCGCGCGCGATGGGCGGGTTCTGCTACCTCAACAACGCCGCCATCGCCGCGCAATACTGGCGCGATCACGGCATGGCGCGCGTCGCCATTCTTGATGTCGATTACCACCACGGGAACGGCACGCAGGCGATATTCTATGACCGGGCCGACGTGCTGTTCGCCTCGCTCCACGGCGATCCGCAGGTCGAATACCCGTTCTTCCTTGGCTATGCCGACGAGACCGGGACCGGCGCGGGCGAAGGCTTCAACCTCAACCTGCCGCTGGCGTGGGGCACCGAACCGGCGGAATACCTTTCCGCGCTCGACACCGCGCTGGAACGGATCGCCGGGTTCGGTGCCGATGGCGTGGTGGTGTCGCTGGGCGTCGATACCTTCGAGCACGACCCGATCAGCCATTTCAAGCTGGCCAGCGCCGATTACCCGACCATCGGCGCACGCATCGCCGCGCTCGGCCTGCCGACGCTGTTCGTGATGGAAGGCGGCTATGCCGTGGCCGACATCGGCACCAACGTGGTCAACGTGCTGCGCGGGTTCGAGGGCGGCTGACATGGCCGAAGCTTCCTTGCCACCGACCGATTCGCCCAAAGGCGCCTTCCACCGCCAGCTCGGCGTGGCCGCGCTGGTCGCTTATGGTCTTGCCTATATCGCGCCGGTTGCGCCGCTGTCGACGCTGGGACTGGTGTGGCAGGCCAGCAACGGGTTGATGGCGCTGTCCTATCTGCTGGGCGGGGTGTGCATGGGCTTCACCGCGCTCAGTTATGCGCTGATGGTGCGCGAAGTGACGAGCGCGGGCTCGGTCTATGGTTTTGCGCGCAGCGTGCTGGGGCCGTTCTGGGGGTTTGTGGCGGGCTGGCAGATCCTGCTCGACTACCTGCTGATCCCGGCGTTCGTCTATGTGGTGATGGCCGTGGCGCTCAGCCAGATCATGCCGGGCGTGGACCGGGCGGTGTGGATCGTGGCGCTGGCGGTGTTCACGTCCAGCGTCAACTGGTTCGGCATGCGCTCGACCACCTCGGTCAGCTTCGTCAGCGTGGCGGCGCAAGTGGTCGTGATGATCGCGCTTGTCGCGGTGGCGGCCATCGCGCAGGCGCGGCTGCACGGGGTTGCCAGCGCGCTTGGCACCGCGCCGTTGTGGCGCAATCCCCTGCCGCTGCACGGGGTGCTGGCGGGCACTTCGATCTGCGTCATGTCGTTCCTTGGCTTCGACGCCGTTTCCACGCTCGCCGAAGATACCGCCGACCGCAGCGGGCGAACGCTGGGCCGCGCCATTCTGGCGGTGCTTGGCCTTGCCACGCTGTTCTTCGTGGTGCTGACATGGGTGCTGGGCAACGCCATGGTCGGGCGCCAGTTCCACAGCCTTGACGCCGCCTCGTTCGAACTGGCCGGGCAACTGGCGGGCCCGTGGGCGATGCTGGGCCTTGCTTGGTTCTATGCCATCGTCGTGGGCTTCACCAATGCGCTGCCGATGCAAGTGGGCGTGGCGCGCGTGCTTTACGCGATGGGGCGTGACCGGCAGTTGCCGCAAGCGCTGGCACGGCTGCACCCGCGCCACAACACGCCGCATGTGGCGATGCTCGCCTCGACCGCGGTTTCACTCGCGGTTGCGCTGGTGATGCGCCAGCAGGTCGAGCAACTGGCCGCCTTCGTCAATTTCGGCGCGCTGGCGGGATTCACGCTGCTCCACGTCTGCGTGCTTGTCCACTTTGCCCGCCACCCCGATCGCCGCCGCGTGCTGCTGCACGTGATCTCGCCGGTGCTGGGGATTGTCGTGGTCGGGGCGGTGCTCGCGGGCATGAACGGCCATGCGCTGGAACTGGGCATGGTGTGGTTCGTGGCCGGACTGGCGCTGTGGCTGCTGCGGGTGCGCCATACCGGGGCCGCCATCACGACGGCCCCAAAAGGCTGAACGCTTACCAGCTACCGGTGTTCGGCATGCTCGCCCACGGTTCGGCCGGGTCGAGGCGCCCCTTCTGGAGCAATTCGATCGAGATGCCGTCGGGCGTCTTGACGAACGCCATGTGTCCATCGCGCGGCGGGCGGTTGATGGTGATCCCGGCGTCGTGCAACGCTTGGCAGGTGGCGTAGATGTCCTCCACCTGAAACGCCAGATGGCCGAAGTTGCGCCCGCCGGTATAGGTCTCGGCGCTGCCATCCTCGGCCGGCCAGTTGTAGGTCAGTTCGACTTCGGCATCCTGCCCAGGCGCGGCCAGATAGATCAGCGTGAAGCGGCCCTGTTCGGACGAGAAGCGGCGCGTTTCATGAACGCCGATCAGGTTGAAGAAGGCGATCGTGGCATCGGGGTCGGTCACGCGGACCATGGTGTGGAGAAACTGGGTCACGGCAATGCACTCCCTCGGTAGCGGCTTGGTCTGCAGATAAGGCCGCTCTGTCCATATCCCAAGAGTCCACTTGCCCGAAAACGCGAAAGGCCCGCGCCACCTTGCGGCAGCGCGGACCCCCGCGTCAGCCCCACCACCCCGTCGGGCGGCACGGCAACCTGATGATCAGATCAGAACGAAGCGGTCAGCGACACCACGCCGACCGGCTTGCCGGTGCGGTAATAGGCGTTGGTGGTTTCTGCGCTGCCCGCGCCGAGGTTGCTGTTGAAGAACTTGGTGCGCGTGGCGTTGGTGCCGACGAGCGAGGCGTCGAGCGCCAGGTTCTTCCACTTCACGGTCGCACCGACGGTGTAGTCGATGTACTGCTTGGGATAGTCGAAACCGCCGCCGGTGTGGCCGATGTGGCCGTGCAGCAGGATCGGCGTGCTCGGGATCGAACCCGACAGTTCGCCATAGATGTACAGGTTCTCACGCGAAGATGAGGTCCAGTTGATGTTGAACACCTTCTGCGCCGGAGCGTAGTTGGCGCCAACCTTGGCGGTTGCCGGGCCGACCGTGGTCGCGACCGAGCCATAGATTTCGTAGTAGTTGCCCAGCGTCGCGCCCGGATAGATGTAGCCATAGAGGCCGCCATCAAGGGTGATGCCGCTCAGCGTCTTGGTGTAACCACCATAGACGTCGATTTCGGTGCCGCCGATGTTGACGGGGCTGGAACCGGCGCTGGCGCTCGACGCCCAGGTCGAAACATAGAAGCCCGAGCTGTGCGCGATGGTGAGCGCGCCCTGCACCACAGGCTTGTTGTCCGACTGGGCAACGCCACGGAAGCGGTACTGGCTGGCAATCGCGACCGAACCGGTCACGGTGAAATCGCTCGGCGGAGCGGCTTCGTCGGCAAGGGCGGGGGCCGCCGCAGCGAAAACCGAAACGGCGAGCACGGTCGAGGCCGCAAGGGCCTTGATGGACGTACGCATGACCAAAATCCTTTTGCTTGTTTTTGACGCGTCGTCCCACCTGCGCAGCACCTGCCGGACATCATTTTTCACGGCCCGGCTTGGCCCTGCCTCTCTTGGGTGCATTTTTGTGTTGCGTTGCACAAGACGGTTTCAGCAACACTCCGTAACGTTTGCCGACCATTGTGGCTTTTTCGCATCATCCGCAAAGGTGCATCTTGCACTGCGGCATAAAAGCACGATATCCAGTTCACGTTTACCAAGCCTATGTTCAACAAGCTGCGCAACCTACTGGGCCCCAAGGCCCCACCGGCACCGCCCACTGCCATTCCCGACGGGCAGCGGGTCTATGCCATCGGCGACATCCACGGCCGCAACGATCTGCTAAACAAGCTGATCGCGCTGATCGAGGCTGATGATGCCAGCCGGGGTCCAAGCGACAGCCTGATCATCTTTCTGGGCGATCTGGTCGATCGCGGGCAGGACAGCTCCGGCGTGATCGAGACCGCCCGCGCGCTGGCGGCACGCCGCCAGGCCCGCTTCCTGTGCGGCAATCACGAGGAAATGTTCCTCGGCAGCTTCGAGCGCGAAGATACCCTGCGCCATTTCCTGCGCCACGGCGGACGCGAAACGCTGTTGAGCTATGATATCGAGCCGCAGGTCTACAACACCGTGACGCTGACCGAACTGCACGAGATGTTGCCCGCGCTCGTCCCGCAGGCGCACCGCGATTTCATGGCCGCAATGGAAGATCGCATCGTCGTGGGCGATTATGTGTTCGTCCATGCCGGGATCCGTCCCGGTGTGGCGCTCGAAGACCAGAGCCCGAGCGACCTGCGCTGGATTCGCGGCGAATTCATCGACGATCGCACGCCGCGCGATTTTGTGGTCGTGCATGGCCATACCATCACCGACGAACCGCAGGTGCTGCCGCTGCGAATCGGCATCGATACCGGTGCCTTTGCTTCTGGCCGCCTGACCGCACTAGGTCTGCAGGGCACGGACCGCTGGCTGATCGAAGCGCGCGAGGACGCGCAACCAGAAGCGGGCCTTGCCGATGGCGGGGTCGGCCAGGCGGGCTGAAACGCCCGGCCTGCAAGGCAAATTGCTGCATCGCAAGAGGCAGCGTCATACCCCTGCAACACTACCATCTGAGCCACCAGTGCAAGGCTGCCGCGGGCGCGCGAGCCTTGCGCGGCCGTGCCCGGCTGCCCCGTTTACGAGCACCGATGAAGCCGCATTGATCGCAATTTTGCGCGTTCGTTGCATCGTCGCAACACTTGAAATTCGCACCAATTACAACCGGTTGAATTTGTAATTTTGTTTCAGCCGAAGCGCTCTGACCGATCTGGTCAGCCTTGTCGGATCGCCCGCCCCACTCCCCTGCCCGCTGTTCGTAATCAGGGTGTCACACGTCTCGGGTCTGGACGGCGCCAGCGCGGTAACCGAAAGGCCCGCGCCGCGATCGTGCTGCATCGCACAAGTCGCAAACTCTTGCCGCCGACCAACGGGTCGGGGTTTCAATGGGGTCCGAACCATGCAACGAATTCTTCTGCTTTCCGCCAGCGCGCTGGCCAGCGGCCTGCTGTTTGGCGCCGCGCCAGCACTGGCGCAGTCCACCGGCTCGGTCGATTTCGACCAGCCCATCGTCGTCACCGCCAAGCTGGGCAAGAGCGTGGCCGGGGTGGAAACGCCCGACACGCCCAAGGCCAAGCAGGTGCTCGATCAGGCGATCATCAGCCGCCAGACCCCCGGCCAGACTGTCAACGACATCATCAATCTGGTGCCGGGCGTCAGCTTCCAGAACAACGACCCGTTCGGTTCGGCCGGCGGCAAGCTGTTCATCCGCGGCTTCGACAATACCCGCATTTCGGAGACCTTTGACGGTCTGCCGCTGAACGACACGGGCAACTATGCGCTCTATTCGAACCAGCAGCTCGACCCCGAACTGATCGATCAGGTCAACGTCAACCTGGGCACGACCGACGTCGATTCGCCCACCGCATCGGCCTCGGGCTCGACGGTGAACTATCGCACCAAGCTGCCCTCGCACACGCTGGGCGCGCGCGCGGTCGGCTCCATCGGCGATTTCAACTTCCGCCGCCTGTTCGCCGAGATCGACACCGGTGACCTGAACGATTCGGGTCTGCGCGCATTCGTTGCGGCCAGCACCGCCACCAACGACGCCATCTTCGGCGGCATCGGCAAGATCGACAAGAAGCAGATCAACGCCCGCATCTATCAGCCGCTGGGCAACAATGGCGACTTCATCTCGGTGGCCGGTCACATCAACTGGAACCGCAACAACTTCTTCGGTTCGGTGCCGATGTGGACCGACAACACCGGCACCCGCGTGGTTGGGGGCGCTGCGGGCAACCGCTTCCCGGTGAGCGGTGACGAGCGCTTCTATACCGTGCCCGATTGCACCATCGCCAGCGGCGTGGCCGGAACCGCCGATGCGGCGACGAGCTGCGGTTCGGACTTCGAATTCCGCTACAACCCGTCGAACACCGGCAACATCCGCATCAACTCGCGCTTCACCCTGGCCGACGGGCTGGTGCTGACGGTCGATCCCAGCTTCCAGTACACCAACGCCAACGGCGGCGGCACCGTCACCGCCAAGGAAGGCACGACCACCGTCAACGGCGTCGCCAACCTCACCGGCTTCATCAGCAACAACTACTACTTCGGCCGCGACCTGAACGGCGATGGCGATGTGCTCGATACGGTGCGCCTGCTGGCTCCCAGCAACACGCAGACCAACCGTCTGGGCGTCATCTCGTCGCTGCGCTATGACATCAACCCGGAAAACACCGTCCGCATCGCCTATTCGTATGATCGTGGCCGCCACCGCCAGACCGGCGAGCTGGGCACGCTCAAGAGCAACGGCTTTGGCGCGCAGTACTTCCCGATCGACGCGCCGCTGGCCGATGCTGCGGGCAACATCGTGGAAAAGCGCAACCGCCTGTCCTACGCGATCCTGCACCAGATCTCGGGCGAATATCGCGGCAAGTTCCTCGACAACAAGCTGACCGTGACCGCAGGCGTGCGCGCACCGTTCTTCAAGCGCAACCTCACCAACTACTGCTTCACGACCAACGCTGGCGGTGCCTATTCGTGCCTGACCACCAGCGCGGGCAGCGCCGCCTTTGCCGCCGCCAACGCCACGGCAGCAGCGCCGCAGCAGCGCCTGTTCTCCTACAGCCGCGTGCTGCCCAACGTCGGGTTCACCTACAACGTCACGCCCGACGCCAGCCTGTTCGCCAACTATTCGCGCGGGCTGCAGGTTCCGGGCACCGACAACCTCTACAACTCGTTCTACTTCGGCGCTGACACCGCAGGTGCCAAGCCCAACCCGGAAACCACCGACAACTTCGACGCCGGTGTCCGCTTCCGTTCGGGCAACATCATGGCGCAGGGCTCGTTCTGGTACACGATCTATCAGAACCGGCTTGCTTCGGCGTACGACCGCGATCTGCAGGTTTCGGTCTATCGCAACCTTGGCCGCGTCAACAAGTACGGCTTTGACGGCAGCATCGCCTGGCGCCCCAACGCCAACGTGTCACTTTATGCCTTCGGTTCGTACCTGCATTCGAAGATCAAGGACAACGTCGATGCGGGCGTGAACTGCACCGCCGCCAACGTCCAGTACGGCACGCTGGGCTGCACCGCGGTGGGCAACGTGGCTTATTACCAGACCGCCGGAAAGCGCGAATCGGGCGCGCCGGTCTATACCTACGGTGCGCGCGCCGAAGGTACGCTGGGCGCCTTCTCGTTGGGCGTTCAGGCCAAGCGGACCGGCCCGCGCTATGTCAACGACCAGAACCTGCCGTTCTACGTCACCGTCAACGGCGCCCCGCTGCAGATCTTTGCCGCCAAGGCGAAGGCCTATACGCTGGTCGATCTCGACGCCAAGGTCGACCTGGGCAAGTATGGTCTGGGCAAGCAGACCTTCCTGCAGCTCAACGTGACCAACGTGTTCGACAAGACCTTTGTCGGCGGTTTCGACGGGACGTTCATCAGCCAGACGAGCAGCGCCTCGTCGCCGATCACGTTCGCGCAGATCGGCGTGCCGCGCACGGTGATCGCCACGGTCGGGATCGGCTTCTGATCGAGCATGATTGACGGGCGGTCCGGCGACGGGCCGCTCATCAAGCGCAATCGTGAAAGGGCGGGACGGCTAGGGGCCGCTCCCGCCCTTTTCATGGGCGGCGCTCTGCGATCAGCCTGGCAGGCTGGTTGGCGATTACTGGTAGACGCAGGAATCGTATTCGCCGCGCACCACTCCGGCGCGCGCGGCGATGGCGTTGCCATGGCGCCGCACCCGGCCCGACGCGCCGACAACTTCGCGCACTTTGGGTTGGGGAAAGGCCGCCGCGATGCGCGCCGCCTCGATCTGCGACAGATGCAGCGCGCCCTTGCCGTAATAGCGTTGCGCGCCTGCCTCCACGCCATACGTGCCGATCCCGGTTTCGGCCACGTTGAGGTAGACTTCCATGATCCGGCGCTTGCCCCAGATCGCCTCGATCAGCACGGTGTACCACGCCTCAAGCGCCTTGCGGACATACCCGCCGCCTTGCCACAGGAAGGTGTTCTTGGCGGTCTGCTGGCTGATCGTCGAGCCGCCGCGAATGCGTCCGCCGTGCTGGTTGCGGCGATAGGCCTGCAGGATGGCATCGGTATCGAAGCCGTTGTGTTCGCAGAACTTGCTGTCCTCGCCCGCGATGGCGGCATCGACCATCGCGCGGTCGATGCGCGACAGCGGGGTCCAGGTCTTGGTGAAGCCGCTGCTGTCGCCCAGCATGGTGAATGTCACCGGCACCGGCACGAACTTGTAGATCACCACTTGCGCCGCTGACAGGAACAGGAACGCCGCGACCAGCCGCGCCACGATCCACAGCCCCCGCGCAACCGGACCGGACCGCCGCGCAGGAGCGGGACGGCTGTTCTTCAGGGTCGCAAGATCATCTGCCATGCCCGCCTTTATGCGCAAGCTGCAGCGCGCTGGCAATCGGGTGCCCGCAATGGCCCAGACGGCGCAGGCAAATTCTCCGCCAGCCTGAATGGCCGGGATTGGTGGTTAGCCGCCACACACCTTAGCGCTACTTTCGAAGCGTCCGTCTTCCGACATCGACCATCAGCAAGCTTGAAATCGATGCTCCGCAGCAGATCAGCAGCGCTATAAAATACGCAACCGCATAGAGCGCGTCACGTTCCCAAACGCCCCACCAGATAGTTGCCGTAAGAAGAGCGAGGGGGGACACGGCGATTACCGCTGCCGCAATCCATCGCTGTCGCGGAAAAATCATCTGCGCCAACAAGCCAGCGATGAAGGTGGCTGCAAACAACGTCCAAGGGTTTAATGACGCTACCATAGTGGCAACGCTACTCTTTTCCCCTAGCGGATCAATGTCCGCCTTTAGGGCGTAAGCCGTCTTGTGGGTAATATCCGCAACGGCGTCTTGCCCGCACCAGCAGCTTATGGCGCCGGCTACGGACATCTCCCTGATCGAGACCCCCGTCGCCCCGTGCTTGACACGGGGCTTGGCTTTCCTTGCGGCCTCGCGTTTGACAGTGCGAGGCTGGTCTACGCCGAGCGCCACGAAGAGATCGCAGCCGACAATCCCGATTGGTTGGACCTTTGGGACCAGTGGTATCCGGCGGCGAACGCGCTGTGCGGCGATGTGGAAAGGTAGCCAAGCCCCGTGTCAAGCACGGGGCGACGAAGGTGTTGCGTTTTGGTGGCGTTGACGTCCGCAACCGGGCGATTCCGGTTGCGCGCACTTGTTTCCGCGGGCGGCGGAAGTTGTCCACGCTGCCTAGGCAGGCTCGGCCTCGACCTGGACTTCCGAGACTGGCCCGCCCGCGTTTTCGGGCAAGGACACAAAGCCCGAGAACGAGGCCACCGCCGGACCGTGCGCGGCAAAGCCAGCGCACGCGATCTGGCCGAGCACGTTGGCCGCGCGATCGCGCACCGTGATCAGGCAGCGACCTTGCAGCAGGCGGGGCGAGCGCTCGACCCGGCCGAACACCCACAATCGCCCGCCGCGCAGGCGGGCGTGCCCGGCGATGACCCCGAAATCGGTCCCTTGCGGACGGATCAGGATCACGCCGGGATCGCGCGCGGCAGCGGGCTCTGCCAGGACCAGCGCGGCAAGCAAGGCAGGCAGGGCAAGCCGACGCCGGTTCACGGGCGCTTGTCCGGTGCGGCAGCCGGTGCCTTGCCCGCAAGGCCCAGTTGTCCGCCGCCCAGCGCCACGAACATGCCGACCGTATCGGTCAGCCGCGCGCTGCGGGCCTGCACGTACTGGATGCGCGCCTGCTGCGCGGCGGCGGCGGCGTTGAGCACCGCCAGCGTGCCGACGCTGCCCAGTTCAAGCTGGCGCTTGACGAAGCCAAGGCTGGCTTGCGCCGCGGTATCACCCCGGCTGGCCGCATCGAGCGCATCGGCATCGGTCGAGAGCGCCGTCAGCGCGTTCGACACGTCGGCAAAGGCCTGCAACGCCACACCGCGATAGCGCGCTGTCGCGGCTTCCAGCGCATCCTCAGAGGCACGCTGCTGCTTGCGCAGGGTTCCGCCGTGGAACAGCGGCGCGGTCAGGCCACCCAGCAGGCTCCAGAACGGGTTGCCATCGCGGAACATATCGCTGAAGTCGCGCGCTGCGCCGCCAGTGCTTGCACTCAGCGTGATCGAAGGCAGCCGCGCCGCGATCGCCGCCTTCAGGTCGGCGCCCGCGCCTTCCATTCCGGCAGCGGCGGCGGCCACATCGGGGCGTTGCGCGACCAGATCGGACGGCAGCACCAGCGGCAGGTCGGTCGGCAGCGCAATCTCGTCAAGCGCGGGAAGTTTGGGCAAAGCCGCGCCCGGCGCAAGGCCGAGCAGCACCGCCAGCGCCGCCAGATTGGTCCGCCGCGCCCGTTCGAGCGGAGGCAGCGCGCCTTCGGCAGCGGCCAGTGCCGCTTCCTGCGCCGCAACGTCCGCCTTGCCCACCGCGCCCAAAGCCTCGCGCCGGCGCAACATGGTCAGGACCGCACGGTTGCTGTCGATGGCGGTCTGCGCGTCCTCGGCCTGCGCTTGCAGGGCCGCGTTCTGGATCACCGCCAGCACGACATTGGCGCTCACCAGATTGCGCACGCCATCGGCTTGCGCCGCCGCCACCCGCGCCTGTGCGGCGGCCGAGGCGAAGTGCGCGCGGTTGGCGCCGAACAGGTCGAGCGCATAGCTGACGCTCACTTGTGCGGTATGCACCGAAAACACCGTCGGATTGGGGTCGAGCAGCGGCGACGACAGCGTTTGCGAGATGCGCTGCCGCTCCACCTGATACCCGGCGTCAAGCTGCGGGAACAACGCGCCGCGCGCCGCGCCCGCCAGATCGTGCGCCTGGCGCAAGGCGGCTTGCGCCGCACCCAGATCGGCATTGGCAACCAGCGCCTGGTCCACCAGATCGTTGATCGCGGGGCTGGCGAAGGCGGTCCACCAGCGATCGGCCGCAGCCGTGCCGACATGAACCGTCTGCGCCGGACCGGATTGCGGCGCGATCGGAGCGGTCACCGCCGTTTGCGGTGCTGCCCCGGCGGGCGTGGGCGGCAGCGGCAGTTCAACCTTGACCGGCTTGGTGCGCGCCAGTCCCGGTTGGGGCAGCACGACACAAGCCAGCATGGCAGCGATGATCGAGCGCTTCATGCCACTTCTCCCGCTTCGCTGGCGGGCAGCACGTGGGCGCCTGCTTCGGCTTGTTCCCGACGCTTGCGGAACATCACCCGGCCCGAAAAGCGATTGATCAGCAACGGCAGCACCAGCAGGATCAGCACCGGCGCCAGCGTCATGCCGCCGACCACCACCAGCGCCAGCGGCTTTTGCACCTGACTGCCGATGCCGGTGGACAAGGCAGCGGGCAGCAGGCCGATAGCGGCGACCAGACAGGTCATCACCACCGGACGCAACGAGTTGGTCACCGCAAGCCGAAGCGCGGCGGCCTGTTCCAGTCCTTCGTCCATCGCCTGATTGAAGTTGGTGACCACCAGAATGCCGTCCATCACAGCGATGCCGAACAAGGCGACGAACCCGATCGCCGCCGAAATGCTGAACGCCGTTCCGGTGAACAGCAGCCCGGCGACCCCGCCGACCACCGCCATCGGGATCACGCTGAACGCCAGCAAGGTATCGCGCAGGCTGCGGAAGTTGGCATAGAGCAACAGCAGGATCACGATCAGGCTGATCGGCACGACGATCTCCAACCGCTGCACGGCATTGGTCAGATTGGCCAGTTCGCCCGCCCATTCCAGCGTATAGCCTTGCGGCAGCACCACATTTCTGGCGATGCGCGCCTGTGCTTCGGCCACGGCGCTGCCCAGATCGCGATCACGGACCGAGAACTTGATCGGGGTGTAGCGCGACTGGTGCTCGCGATAGATGAACGAGGCACCGGTCGTCAGGCGAATGTCGGCCAGTTCGGACAACGGCACTTCGATGGCGCTGCCATCGGGCGCGGTCGCTCCCACGGTGATGCGCTTGACCGCTTCCAGACTGTCGCGCTGGTCCTGTTGCAGCCGCACGATGATCGGGAAGTGCCGGTCGGTATGCGGCTCGTACAGGAATCCGGGCGAAGTACCGCCGATCGCGGCGGCGACCGTCTGGTTGATATCGTCGGGCGTCAGGCCATAGCGCGCCGCCTTGACGCGATCGATGTCGATCCGCACGGTCGGCTGGCCCAGCGACTGGAACACGCCAAGGTCTGCGATCCCGCGCACTTTGGCCATCTGATCGCGGATCTGCGACGCCAGCTTTTCCAACGTGACCAGATCGGGGCCGAACAGCTTGACCGAATTGGCCCCCTTCACGCCCGAGGCGGCTTCCTCGACGTTGTCCTCGATGATCTGCGAGAACGAGAAATCGACGCCGGGGTATTTGTCCTGCAGCTTCTTCGACAGTTCGCCGACCAGCTTTTCCTTGTCCATGCCGCTGGGCCATTCGTCGAACGGCTTGAGCGGCACGAAATACTCGATGTTGAAGAAGCCGGTGGCGTCGGTGCCATCGTCGGGGCGGCCATGCGCCGACAGCACGGCGGTGACTTCGGGATACTTCAGGATATCGCGGCGGATCTGGCGCGCCATCGGCTCGCCCGCCTCAAGGCTGATCGAGGCCGGCAGCGAGGCGCGGATATACATGTTGCCTTCTTCAAGGTGCGGCAGGAACTCGATCCCCAGCGAGCGCACCCCGATGAACGCGCCCACCACCAGCAGCAGCCCGCCGCCCAGCGCAACGATCTGGTTGCGGAAGGCAAAGCTGGCGGCCGGCTCGTAGGCACGGCGCAGACGGCTGACCACCCAGGTTTCCACCTCGCTCAGCTTGTCGGGCAGCAGCAGCGCCGAGAGCACCGGCGCAACCGTGAACGTGGCGATCAGCCCGCCGACGATGGCATAGGCATACGTCTTGGCCATCGGGCCGAAGATGTGGCCTTCCACCCCGGTCAGCGTGAACAGCGGCAGGAAGCTGGTGATGATGATCGCGGCGGCAAAGAAGATGCCGCGGCTGACCTCGTTCGAAGCTTCAAGCACCGCACCCAACCGGCTGGCGAAGGTGAAGTGGTGCTTGCCCTCGCTGCTTTCGACATGGTGCGATCGTTCGGCCATGTGGCGGAAGATGTTCTCTACCATGATCACCGTGGCATCGACGACCAGCCCGAAATCGAGCGCGCCGACCGACAGCAGGTTGGCGCTTTCGCCCTGCAAGGTCAGGATCAGCACGGCAAAGGCCAGCGCGAACGGGATCGTCGCCGCCACGATCAGCGCGCTGCGCAAGTTGCCCAGAAACGCCCATTGCAGGAAGAAGATCAGCAGCACGCCCGCGACGAGGTTCTCCATCACCGTGCGCGTGGTCACGCCGATCAGGTCCGAGCGGTCATAGATGCGTTCGAGCGAGACGCCCGGCGGCAGCACGCCGCTGGCATTGATCGTGTCGATCTCGGCCTTGACCGCCTGGATCGTCGGCATCGATTGCGCGCCCCGGCGCATCAGCACGATGCCTTCCACCACGTCGTCATCGGTATTGAGCCCGGCGATGCCGTTGCGCGGCAGGTTGCCGATCTTGACCGCGGCGACATCGCGCACCAGCACCGGCGCCGTGCCGTCACGCCCGACCAGCGTGGTGTTGATCTGGTCGACCGACTGGATCAGACCGATACCGCGCACGATCGCGCTTTGCGCACCGAAGTTGATGGTCTGGCCGCCGACGTTGGCATTGGCCTTGCTCAACGCGGTGATGACCTGCCCGACCGTGAGGTTGTGCGCCTGCAGCCGGTTGCGGTCGATCTCGACTTCGTAGCTGCGTTCCTTGCCGCCCCAGCCGGTCACATCGACCACGCCGGGAATGGCGCGGAAGCGGCGCTGCAACACCCAGTCCTGCAAGGTCTTGAGGTCGGCCACCGAGTACCCGGCGGGCGCCTTGATGCGATAGCGATAGATTTCACCGACCGGGCTGGTCGGCGAGATCGTCGGCACCGCGCCGCCGGGCAAAGTCGGCAGCTGCGCCAGCCGGTTGATCACCTGCTGCTGGGCCTGCTCGTAATTGAAATCATAGGTGAACTGGATCTTCACGTCCGACAGGCCGAACAGCGAGATCGCGCGGATCGCCGTCATGTGCGGCAGGCCCGACATCTGCACCTCGATCGGGATGGTGATCGCGCGCTCCATTTCCTCGGCCGAAAGGCCCGAGGACTGGGTCACGATCTCGACCATCGGCGGCACCGGATCGGGATAGGCTTCGATGTTGAGGTTGTAGAACGCGATCCCGCCCGCCACCAGCATGGCGACGAACAGACCGACAATGGTCATGCGCTGGGCCAGCGCAAAGCGGACGATCCGGTCCATCAGTCAAGGCCCGCTTCGTTGACGAACAGCGCGCCCGAACTGACCACCCGGTCGCCCGGTCGCAAGCCCGAGATGATCGCGACGCGGCCATCGTGGGTTTCGCCGGGCACGACATCGCGCGCGCGGACCCGGCCATTGCCAAGGTAGACCCACACGCGGGCGCTGTCGCCTTCGTGGATCACCGCCTGCACCGGCACCGAAACGACCCCGCCGGGGCCGGGCAGCGGCGCACCGACGGGCGCACGCACTTCGCGCAAGGGGGTCTTGATGGTGAAGTCGGCGAACATCTGCGGCTTGAGCGCGCCATCGGGGTTGGCGATCGTGGCGCGTACCGCCAGACGGTGCGTCACCGGGTCGATCTGCGCGCCGATGTTGTCGATCACCGCGTCGAATTCGCGCCCCGGAATGGCGCTGGTGGTCACGGCCACGTGATCGCCCAGATGCACGCGCTCGGCATCGGTTTCGGCGACTTGCGCCACCAGCCAGACCTTTGACAGGTCGGCGATGACGAAGGCGGGCGTGGTGCCGCCGGTCTGCACGAACTGTCCGCTCGATACCGACCGCGTCACGACCACGCCGCCGATCGGCGCGCGCAAGTTGGTTTCGGCGTGGGCTCCGGCGATGTCAGAGGCGCCTTCCAGCCGCGCGATCTCGGCGGGGGTCTTGCCGAACACGACCAGCTTGTCACGCGCAGAGCCGACTGCGGAATCGGCGATGCGCACGGCGGACTGGGCGTTGACGAGGTCGCTGCGTGCCTGTTGCAGATCCTTCAGCGCGCCACCGGCCTCGCGATAGATCTGTTCGGCGCGCGCCGCGTTCTCTTGCGCCACCCGCAATTGCGAGGCCGCAGACGAGCGCTGCGCCTGCGCCGAAAACAGCGCGTTGCGGGCATCGACGATGTCGCTGGTGCGGATGCGCAGCAGCACATCGCCCTGCGCCACGCGCGCACCGGCATCGACTGCCACCTGCAGGATCTGCCCGGCATAGGGCAGGAACACCGGGGTGCTGCGCGTTTCATCGACGGTGATCTGGCCGCTGGCGCCGGTCCGTTCGACGCCATCGTCAACCCGCGCCGGTTCGATGGTCAGGCTGGCAAGCTGCGCGCGGGTGAGCTGAACTTCGCCTGCAGGCAAGGGTGCCGGCGCCGGTTCGTCATGATGGAACAGGGCACGGCCAAGTGTGATGAGCACGATAACCAAGACCACCGCGCCAACCGCAAGGCCCAGCAGCCGCAGCTGCTGGTGGCGGTCAAGCGCAGGAACGCTGCGTTCAAAATCCATTATTTCCAACTCACTTGCGGCGGCACACCGTGCCGGGGGTCCCTGCCGTCCACCCGGCCTTGCGCGATCGGCAGGCGGGTGTCCGGCCCGCTGGCCCCTGCCCTAGCGCGTCTGGCCGCAGCTTGGCCCGGACATTAAAACACGGTCATGTTTCACTTAGGAAAACCCACAGGAAAACGGCCGGAGGTTTCCCCCCGGCCGTTTTGTCGTTGCGATGCAGGCAAATTCAGGTGGCGGGCAGCAAGCGCTTTTCGACCGCGATCTTCTTGATCGCCTGCTGCAGCTTTTCAAAGGCGCGCACCTCGATCTGGCGGACGCGTTCGCGGCTGACGTTGTAAACCTGGCTCAATTCCTCAAGCGTCTTGGGTTCGTCCGACAGGCGGCGATCGACCAGAATGTGGCGCTCGCGCTCGTTCAGACTATCCATCGCTTCGACCAGCATGGCGTGGCGGAACTGCGCTTCTTCGGCGTCGGCGACGGTTTCGTCCTGCAACGGGCGGTCGTCGGTCAGCCAGTCCTGCCAGGTGCCTTCACCATCTTCGCGCATCGGCACGTTCAGGCTGGCATCGCCACCCATCATCATGCGGCGGTTCATGTTGACGACCTCGACCTCGGGCACGCCAAGGTCGGTGGCGATCTTGCGCACGTCATCGGGGTGCAGGTCGCTGTCCTCGAACGCTTCGAGGTTCTTCTTCATCCGGCGCAGATTGAAGAACAGCTTCTTCTGTGCCGCCGTGGTGCCCATCTTGACCAGCGACCAGCTGCGCAGGATGTATTCCTGGATCGACGCCTTGATCCACCACATCGCATACGTGGCCAGACGGAAGCCGCGATCGGGCTCGAACTTCTTGACCCCCTGCATCAGGCCGATGTTGCCTTCGCTGATCAGCTCGGACACCGGCAGGCCATAGCCGCGATAGCCCATCGCGATCTTGGCGACGAGTCGCAGATGGCTGGTGACCAGTTGGGCCGCAGCGGCGGTATCGGCATGCTCCTGATACCGCTTGGCCAGCATGTATTCCTGCTCGGGAGCAAGTACCGGAAACTTGCGGATTTCCGTAAGGTAGCGGTTAAGACCGGCTTCCCCGGAAAGCGCGGGCACGCTCAGCGCTTTTTTCTGTACAGTCACCTGGACACTTCCTTTCGTCGCGTCGGTACCCAATGCTCCATCCCCTAATGGGCAACAGGCGGCGGGACCACAAAACATATCTACTCAGTTTCAAACAACAACTGAACCGCCTTTGGGAGCCTGTCGCATCTGCCCGCTGGCGGCAACTCCCACCTAGGGGCAGAACGCTCCATTCTGAACGCGCAGTTCGACCAGTAGTTCCGCCATATCGACCGGCGTCGGGCTGATGAAGTGAACCGGTTCGTTGCGGGTGGGATGAAGGAAACCCAGTTCCGCCGCGTGGAGCGCCTGACGGCGAAAGCCGAGCGCTGCAAGGATCGGCCGAAGCCGTTGGGTGGAACGTCCGTACACAGGGTCTCCCACTAGCGAATGGCCGATTGACGCAAGGTGAACGCGCACCTGGTGGGTTCTCCCTGTCTCGAGCCGACATTCGACCAATGCGGCGCCATCGAGCGGTTCCAGCGTGCGATAGTGCGTGACGGCATGCTTGCCGCGCCCGTCGGCGACCAGCGCCATCTTCTTGCGATCATGGCTCGACCGGGCAATTGCGCCGCGAATCGTGCCCGCCGGTGGCATCGGTGCGCCGGTTGTGACCGCCAGATAGGCGCGGCGGATCGAATGGTCGGCGAACTGGCGCGCCAGTCCTTCGTGCGCGGCATCGGTCTTGGCGACCACCAGCAGCCCGCTGGTATCCTTGTCGATGCGGTGGACGATGCCCGGCCGCGCCACCCCACCGATGCCCGAAAGCTGGCCCCGGCAATGATGCAGCAGCGCGTTGACCAGCGTGCCGTCCAGATTGCCCGCCGCCGGATGGACCACCAACCCGGCGGGCTTGTCGACCACGATCAGGTCGGCATCCTCGTAAACGACTGCCAGTGGAATGTCCTGCGCCGTGGCTTCGGCCGGAATGGCGGGCGGTACGCGGATGGCAAAGGCCGTGCCCGGCGCGGGCTTCAACGAGGCTTGCGCCACCACTTTACCGCCCAGCGAGATGCGTCCGTCGTCGAGCAGCGCCTTGATCCGTTCGCGCGACAGCCCGCTGCCATCGGCCAGCGCCCGGTCAAGCCGCTGTCCGCCGGTCGCGATCGTGCCCTCGATGATCGTTTCTGCCTGCCCCATGTTCGCAAATATATGGGGATGGTTTGCAGCGCCGCAATAGTGCCTGTCGATCAAGGCAAAGCTGGGCTAGGCCTTGTCACGATGTCACTCACCCTCGCTCCCGGCGTTCGCCAGACGATGCTCGACGCCGCCAATATCGCCCATCCGCACGAGGCTTGCGGCCTGCTGCTTGGCCATGACCGGCACGTCGCGATGGCAGCACTCTGCGCCAACGTTGCGCCCGATCCGGCCAGCCATTTCGAGATCGACCCCGCCGCGCTGATCGCCGCGCACCGCGCCGAACGCACAGGCGGGCCAAGGCTGCTCGGCTATTTCCATTCGCACCCCAACGGCCTTGCCCGTCCTTCGGCCACCGATGCGGCCAGCGCGGCGCGCGACGGGCGCATCTGGGCCATCGTGGCAGGAGGAGACGTTACCTTCTGGCGTGATTCCCTATCCGGGTTCGAACCGCTTCCCACCGCGCCCCTGCAGCGTTAAGGCTGGAGCGATATCGTTTCGCGTCGCATCCGCGCCAACGCGCGCTTGTTCGCCAAGGAATGCCAGAACAGGACCAATACCGGCCATGACCACCGCTTCGATCGACCTTGCCAGCCTGCTCTGTTCGCGCCTGTGCCACGACCTGCTCAGCCCGGTCGGCGCCCTGTCCAACGGCCTTGAACTGCTGGCCGAGGAAAAAGACCCCGAGATGCGGGCGCGGTGTTTCGAACTGCTGGAACAGAGCGCCAAGGCCTCGGCCGACAAGTTGCGGTTTTTCCGGCTGGCCTTCGGCGCGGCGGGCGGTTTTGGCGACACGGTGCCGGTGGCCGAACCGCGCGCGCTGGTCGATGCGCTGGCCGGCAACAACACCCGGCTGCAGGTCAACTGGGTGCTGGGCAGCGACATGCTGCCCAAGCCTGCGGTCAAGGCGCTGCTCAACCTGGCGCTGATCGGGATCGAGGCGCTGGTTCGCGGCGGCACGCTGGATATCGCCGCCGAAACGCATGAGGGCCAGAACGGCGACCAGCATGGCCAGACGACCGAGATCGTCATCCGCGCCGCCGGGCCACGGATCGCGTTCGACCCGGCAATCGGCCATGCGCTCGAAGGCACGCTGCAGCTTGAGGCTTTGTCGAGCAAGACCGCGCCTGCAACGATGATCCATCAGCTTGCCACCTCGCTCGGCGGGGGCCTGCAGGTTCACCTTACCGACGAGGCGCTGCTGCTGGGCGCCATCCTGCCCACCGCCTGATCCACCAGACCCCGCGCAACCGGCAATGAACCGCTGGCTCGTCCATCACGAGGCACCCTCGCCCAACTGGAACGAGCGGCGCCTGCCCGTATCGATGGTGGTGCTGCACTACACCGGCATGCGCAGCGCGGACGAAGCGCTGGAACGGATGCGCGATCCCGCCGCCGAAGTCTCGGCGCACTACATGATCGACGAGGCGGGCGTCGTCACCCGGCTGGTCGCCGAAGACAAGCGCGCCTGGCACGCAGGCCGGTCCTACTGGCGCGGGATCACCGACATCAATTCCGCCAGCGTCGGCATCGAACTGGTCAATCCCGGCCATGAATGGGGCTATCGCCCGTTCCCCGATGCCCAGATGGAAGCGCTGATCCCGCTGCTGGCCGACATCGTCAAGCGCCACGGCATCCAGCCCGCCAATGTCGTCGGCCATTCCGACATCGCGCCTGCGCGCAAGGAAGATCCGGGCGAATTGTTCGACTGGGACTTGCTCGCCCGCTATCGCCTCGCGCTGGCCAAGCCCCGGCTGACGATGCGGCTGCTGTTCGACAACGATGGCGCGTTCTTCCTCGCGCTCGAACGCTTCGGCTATGACATCAGCGACGGGCGCGCCGCGATCCGCGCGTTCCAGCGGCGCTGGCGCCCGCACAAGATCACCGGCGAGATCGACGGCCAGATCGGCGCGCTGCTGTTCGAACTGCTGTTGCAGCGCGACATGGGGCTGGACTGCGCCGACGAGTGATCCGTTTTGGCGGGGCTGGAGGTTCACCGCAGCCCGTGCTAGGCCGCTTTCGCCAGGGGGCCGGGCAGCCGCGTTGTCAGCTTGCTGATGCCGAGGAAAGTCCGGGCTCCACGAAACAAGGGTGGCGGGTAACGCCCGCCGGGCAGGAAGTTTCGGCTTCAGGTCAAGGGAAAGTGCCACAGAGAGCAGACCGCCGATCTGGTCGAAAGACCGTGAAAGGTAAGGGTGAAAGGGTGCGGTAAAAGCGCACCGCGCAACCGGCAACGGAAGCGGCAAGGCAAACCCCACCCGGAGCAAGATCGAATAGGGACTGCGCGCCGCCGGTCACAAGCTGGTGGCAGGCCTGTTTCGGGCCAGCAGTCCGGGTTGATTGCTTGAGCGCGCCCGGCAACGGGCCGCCTAGAGGAATGGCTGCCAGTGCCGATACGGTCCACTTGTGGGATACCGTCGGCGCTACAGAACCCGGCTTACAGGCCCCCTGGCATTTGAAAACGGTTTGCGTGGCACCCCGCTGCGGGTAGGGAAGCGGCATGTCGGGCGCACACCATCATCACGATCAATCCAGCGGGCACTCCCATGGACATTCCCATGCGCACGGGCATGACCATCATGGCCACGGACATTCGCACGCCCCCGCCAGCTTTGGCCGGGCCTTTGCCATCGGTATCGCGCTCAACACCGGGTTCGTCGCGATTGAGGGCATTTACGGGATCATCGCCGGATCGATGGCGCTGGTCGCCGATGCCGGGCACAATCTGTCGGACGTGCTGGGGCTGGTGATCGCCTGGACCGCCAGCATCCTGACCGCGCGGCCACCCTCGGCGCGGTTCACCTATGGCTTCAAGTCGAGTTCGATCCTCGCCGCGCTGGCCAATGCCTCGCTGCTGCTGATCGCGCTGGGCGCCATTCTGGTC
This sequence comes from Novosphingobium sp. FKTRR1, assembly GCF_020404405.1. Lineage (GTDB taxonomy): Bacteria > Pseudomonadota > Alphaproteobacteria > Sphingomonadales > Sphingomonadaceae > Novosphingobium. The sequence goes on from NZ_JAIZDA010000008.1 coordinate 98,363, forward strand.
GAGACGATCCGCCGTCTGGTCCATCCCGAACCGGTCGCCGGCGGTCCGGTGATGATCGTCGCCGCCATCGGTATCGCGGTGAACACCGTTACCGCGCTGATGTTCATGCGCGGGCGTCACCACGACATCAACGTGCGCGGCGCCTATCTGCACATGGCCGCCGACGCCGCCGTTTCGGCCGGAGTGGTGGCCGCCGGGTTCCTGATCACGCTGACCGGCGCGCAGTGGATCGACCCGGTCACCAGTCTGGTCATCGTGGCGGTGATCGCACGCGGCACCTGGGGCCTGCTCAAGGACTCGCTCAAGATGGGTCTGCATGGGGTGCCCAACGGCATCGACGAGAACGCCGTGCGCGCCTTTCTGGCTGCCCAGCCCGGTGTCTGCGCGGTCCATGACCTGCACATCTGGCCGATGAGCACGACCGAAACCGCGCTTACCGCGCACCTCGTCATCCCCGACGGGCACCCGGGCGATGCGTTCCTCCACCACATCGCCCACGAACTGGGTGACGACTTTGCCATCGGCCACGCCACCCTTCAGGTGGAAACCAGCGCCGAGGGCCACCCTTGCGCGCCCGACTGCGATCCGGTGGCCTGAAGGGCAATTCCCCGCGATTTCAGGGCGTTTTACCGCTCGATCGGGCCTCTGCCCGTTGGTGCAGGTGGTGAGCGGGGCAGGCACACCCCACGTTCCTGAGCGGAAGGGGGCGACGTGGGTCAACCACGGAGCTTCATTGCCGTTTGCCCCCTCATCGGCACGCTTCCGTGATCGCCATCGTCGCCCCCTCCAACGCAAAACTGGAGGATTCGATGCCCAAGACACTCGCATTCGCGGCACTTCTGGCAAGTGCTGCCCTGCCCATTGCTGCCGCTCCGGCCCTTGCTGCCCCTGCTTCGGTCGTGGTCGGTGGCGCTGAAATGCTGCCCACCCGCACCATCGTCGAAAACGCGGTCAATTCGGCCGATCACACCACGCTGGTCGCCGCCGTGAAGGCTGCCGGCCTTGTCGACACGCTCAACAGCGCCGGGCCGTTCACCGTGTTCGCGCCGACCAACGCCGCCTTTGCCAAGCTTCCGGCGGGCACCGTCGAAACCTTGCTCAAGCCCGAAAACAAGCCGGTGCTGGCCAAGATCCTGACCTACCACGTGGTCGCGGGCCGCGTGACGGCGGCCGAACTGGTCGCCACGATCAAGGCCAATGGCGGTCAGGCCAAGCTGACCACCGTGGCAGGCGGCGTTCTGACCGCCTCGCTGGTGGATGGCGTGGTAGTGCTGACCGACGAAAAGGGCGGCACCGCCCATGTGACCCAAGCCGACGTGTTCCAGAAGAACGGCGTGATCCACGTGACCGACGCGGTATCGCTGCCGAACTGATCGTCTGAGCGGCCCGGCCCCCATTGGGCCAAAACAGAAGGGGGCGGCACCTTGCGGTGTCGCCCCCGTTTCTGTGTCAGGCCCATTTCTGTGTCAGGCCCGCTTCTGTGTCAGGCCCGTTTCTGTGTCAGGTTTTGCCGTCCCGATAGGGTCAGGCCGCCTGTTCCTTGCCCTTGAGCACGCGGATCGGTTCCTTGCGGCCATCGACCACATCCTTGTCGACCACCACTTCGGCGATATCCGATTCGGTGGGCAGGTCGAACATGGTGTCGAGCAGCAGGCTTTCGACGATCGAGCGCAGACCGCGCGCGCCGGTCTTGCGTTCGATGGCGCGCTTGGCGATGGCTTCGAGCGCATCGTCGGTGAAGGTCAGCGTCACGTCTTCCAGCTCGAACAGCTTGGCGTACTGCTTGATCAGCGCGTTCTTGGGTTCGCGCAGGATCTTGACCAGCGCCTCGATGTCGAGGTCGTTGAGCGTGGCGATCACCGGCAGACGACCGACGAATTCGGGGATCAGCCCGAACTTGAGCAGGTCTTCCGGTTCGGCCTTCTGCAGCAGTTCGCCGACCTTGCGCTTGTCGGGATCGGCAACGTGCGCGCCGAAACCGATCGAACGCTTCTGCAGGCGGTCCGAGATGATGCGTTCGAGGCCCGCAAAGGCGCCGCCGCAGATGAACAGGATGTTGGTGGTGTCCACTTGCAGGAATTCCTGCTGCGGATGCTTGCGCCCGCCCTGCGGCGGAACGCTGGCGGTGGTGCCCTCCATCAGCTTCAGCAGGGCCTGCTGCACGCCTTCGCCCGATACGTCGCGCGTGATCGACGGGTTTTCGGCCTTGCGGCTGATCTTGTCGATTTCGTCGATGTAGACGATGCCGTGCTGCGCCTTCTCGACGTTGTAGTCGCTCGATTGCAGCAGCTTGAGGATGATGTTTTCCACGTCCTCGCCCACGTAACCGGCTTCGGTCAGCGTGGTGGCGTCGGCCATGGTGAACGGCACGTCGAAAGTCTTGGCGAGCGTCTGCGCGAGCAGGGTCTTGCCCGAACCGGTCGGGCCGACCAGCAGGATGTTCGACTTCGACAGCTCGACATCGCCACCCTTGCCGCTGTGCTTCAGCCGCTTGTAGTGGTTGTGCACCGCCACCGAGAGCACGCGCTTGGCGCGGTCCTGGCCGATCACGTAGTCGTTCAGCGTCTCGAAAATGTCGCGCGGGGACGGTACGCCGCCATCCTTCTTGCCAGCGATGCCGGCCTTGGTTTCCTCACGGATGATGTCGTTGCACAGCTCGACGCATTCATCGCAGATGAACACGGTCGGTCCCGCGATAAGCTTGCGCACCTCATGCTGCGACTTCCCGCAGAAGCTGCAGTACAGGGTGCTTTTGGTATCCGATCCGGAAAGTTTCGTCATTCGTCCATCCCAGGCACCTCTCTGCGAGAGGCGCGCCCGGTTATCCTACTACCCCGAGGGCATTAATCAACCGGACACAATGTAAGTCGAATATTCCTAGGGTATGGCGCCTTTCGCAAGGCTTAAGAGCGCCATACCCCCGCAATATCATGGAGTAGGTGCGCCGCCCGAGCCTTCCAGCTCGCCGGTCTGATCGGTGGCGGGGCGCGACTCGAAGACCTTGTCGACCAGACCAAAGGTCTTGGCTTCTTCGGCTTCGAGGAACGTGTCGCGGTCCATCGCCTTCTCGATCTCGTCGAGCGAGCGGCCGGTGAACTTGACGTAAAGGTCGTTCATGCGCTTGCGAATGCGCAGGATTTCGCGGGCCTGGATCTCGATGTCCGAGGCCATGCCGCGCGCACCGCCCGAAGGCTGGTGGACCATGATCCGGGCGTTGGGCAGCGCCACGCGCAAGCCGGGCTCGCCCGCAGCAAGCAGGAAGCTGCCCATCGAGGCCGCCTGACCGATGCACACGGTCGACACCCGCGGCCGGATATACTGCATCGTGTCATAGATCGCGAGGCCTGCGGTCACCGCGCCGCCGGGCGAGTTGATGTACATCGCGATATCCTTCGACGGGTTTTCCGATTCGAGGAACAACAGCTGCGCCACGATGACCGAAGCCATGTGATCTTCGACTTCGCCGGTGACGAAGATGATCCGTTCGCGCAGCAAGCGCGAATAGATGTCGAAACTGCGTTCGCCCCGGCTCGATTGCTCGACGACGACGGGGATCAGCGCGCCGGTCACGGGATCGTGGGTGAACTTGCCTTGCATGGTGGACGCGCCGAACAGGTCGAGCATGAGAATCCTCTTGAGGTTAGCGGTGACCTATGTCGCGTGCCCTGCGCCGATGTTCAAGGGCGTTAACCCAAGATCGGGTGGAATGCTTGGGGACGATGCCGCCAAAAGCCCAGATATCGGCCCGAAACCGATCAGAACGCGCTGCCTGAGCCCGTGTGGGCAACCGCTGGACAAGGCCCTTGCCCGCGTGGCTGCTTCGCTGCAGCGTTGTGCGGACGGATTGTTCGCCGGGGGAGAGATTCGATGCCACACCGCTTGCGCGCCCTTTCGCTGTTGTTGACGGCATCGATCGCCACCATCGGCCTTGGCCCCGCCCATGCGGGCGATACCGTCGCCACGTACCTGGAGCGGATTCGCACCATCGACCAGTCGGGACCGACCCTGCACGCGGTGCTGGCGGTCAATCCCGATGCGGCCAAGGAAGAGCTTGCCGCCCGCGCCATCACGGGACCGCTGGCGGGCAAGGTCATACTGGTGAAAGATAACATCGAAGTTGCCGGGCCACTGCCGACGACGGCGGGAAGCTGGGCGCTGCACGGCAACGTCACCGGCCGCGATGCGCCGCTGATCGCCCGGCTGCGCAAGGCGGGCGTGGTCATTCTGGGCAAGACCAACCTGTCGGAATGGGCCAACATGCGTTCGGGGTCGTCATCAAGCGGGTGGAGCGGCGTCGGCGGACAGACCCGCAATCCCCACGCGCTTGACCGCAGCCCCTGTGGTTCATCCTCGGGCAGCGGGGCTGGCGTGGCGGCCGGACTTGCCTGGGCCGCAATCGGCACCGAAACCGATGGATCGGTCACCTGCCCGGCGTCTGCCAACGGCATCGTCGGGTTCAAGCCCACGCTTGGCCTTGTCAGCCGCACCCATGTCGTGCCGCTCAGCCACAGCCAGGACACGCCGGGGCCGATGGCGACAAGCGTGGCCGACGCGGCGCTGCTGCTCAACGGCATGGCGGGCAGCGATCCGCTCGACCCCGCCACGCTTGAGGCGGATAAGCTCAAGACCGACTTCACCGCAGGCCTTGCCACCGCCAGCCTGAAGGGCGTGCGGATCGGCGTGCTGCGCAAACAGGCCGGTACCGAGCCCAAGGTACAGGCGCTGTTCGACAAGGCGCTGGCCGATCTGAAAGCAGGCGGTGCCGAACTCGTCGAGATCGATTATGCCTTCCCCGCAGACCTCGGCCGCGACGAATTGACCGTGCTGCTGTTCGATTTGCGCGAGGATATGGGCGCTTACCTGCGCGGACTGCCCGGCAACCCGCCCTTGCGCAGTCTGGCGGACCTGATCGCCTTCAACAAGGCGCATGCCGATCTGGAACTGCATTGGTTCGGGCAGGACTTGTTCGAAAGCGCCGAAAAGACCACCGACCGCGCCGCTTACGAAAAGGCGCGCGCCAATTCGCTGCGGCTGGCCGGGGTCGAGGGCATCGACAAGCTGCTGGCGACCAACAAGGTTTCCTTCCTTGTCGCGCCGACGTCGGGTCCGGCCTGGCCGATCGATCTTGTCACCGGCGATCACGACGGCAGCGGCGTCGGTGCCGGGACTTTGGCCGCCGTGGCGGGCTACCCCCACCTGAGCGTGCCGATGGGCGCCGTCGAGGGTCTGCCGATCGGCCTGTCGATCATCGGCGCCAAGTGGGACGATGCGCACGTGCTGCAGGCCGGCGCCGCCTATGAACGGGCGCGGACGGTTGCCGTGCCGGTGCCCTCGTTGAAGCGCTGGGGCGACTAGGCGGCATAAACTCTCAAGTCGGGTTCAGCCGCCTGCCTGCCGCACGCGCTCCTGCAAGGCCTGAAGCGCTGCCAGTTGCGCCTCCATCGCGTACATCCGCGCCTCGGCCTTGCGCAGCTTTTCGCGGTCCTCCTCGGCCCGGCGGCGCAGCGACGACCAGCGCGCCAGTCTGCGTCCGCTGTCGAGCAAGGCGAAGGCGATGACATCGACAAAGCCCTTGCGCCGCGGCGCCAATGCCATGTTGCGCGGCAGCGGGGTCAGCGGACCTGTCGGCAGTGGCGCGAATGGCAGCACCGGATTGCCGGGCGCGACAGGCTGCAACGGCGCCGAAGCCGTGCGCGGCGTGGCAGCTTGCGCGTCGGCAGCGGGGTCAGCGGACCTGTCGGCGGCAGAGCGGGTGTGGTCTGAATCCGCCGCATCGGCAAGGCCGGTCAGCCCAAGGGCCCGGTCGGCAAGCGTCGTCATCTCGACTGTCACAGCAGGCGCCACCTCGGCCACAACGGAAGGACAAAGCGGCGCACCATCGTCGCGCGAAGCACCATCGCCATCAACGCCTTCGCACTCGCGGGTGGTCAGCGCGATCCGCGCCCGTGCGGCCGCGCGCCGCGCCGCCTTGCGCGCCGCTTTGCGTCCGGGGGTGCCGATGGGTTTGGCGATGGGCCTGGCTATGGATTCTGCGCCGGTCCCCAAGGCCTCCCCCGCAGCATCGCGCGCAGACGGCTCCGCTGCGGTCGGCGCGGGCGCTGGGGCAGATTTGGCCACCTGGGATTTTGGCATCTGGGCATTGGTCATAGCGGCGACAGCCGGGGCGACCGTGACCGCCGTGATCACCGCGCCACGATGCGCCGGGATGAACAGGTCTGTCGGAAAAGCCGGAGGCTGCGCCGTGCTGGCCCGCAGCATGAAGCCGATTTCTTCCCGCGATGTGCGTGCTTTGTCCTTGTAACCGCCACCCGCGTTCCGGGTGTCGGGAAGCCGTGGCGATGACGCCTTGCGATTTCGAACGGTATGCATCGGCAAGCCCTCCTGGGTCCGTGCTTGACCGATCCTCTCATGTCGCGATTAACCAAGCCAATCCGCCTGATTGCTCAGTATCATTAGCTAGATGCCACTGGATGCACAAACGGGCGCGCCGTGTGGCGCGCCCGTCGTGATGGCTGAACCGGACTGTGCCGCGTGACGCGGCATAGCCTTGATCGGCTGGATTTTATTCTGCCGGAGCGTCCTCGGCAGCAGCCTTCTTGCGCGCCGGAGCCTTCTTCTTCGGAGCGGCGCCCTCGTCGGTCGCTTCCGCTTCGGCAGCAGGCGCGCCTTCGGCGGCGTCGGCAGCGGCGGCCTTCTTGCGCGCCGGAGCCTTCTTCTTCGGCGCCTCGGCCTCAACCGCAGGCGCTTCGCCGGCGTCGGTCGCTGCTTCGTCGGCGATCACCGCCGGGTTGCCGTTTTCATCGGCTTCGATCGCGGCCTGCAGTTCCTCACGCGTCACTTCGCGGGTCGTGACTTCGGCCTTGTCGAACAGGAAGTCGACGACCTTGTCCTCGTACAGCGGCGCGCGCAGCTGGGCGGCGGCAAGCGGTTCGTTGCGGATGTATTCGACGAAGCGCTGGCGGTCTTCCTCACGGTACTGCTGCGCCGCCTGGCGGATCAGCATTTCCATTTCCTGCGCGCTGACGGCAACGCCGTTGGCCTGACCGATTTCCGACAGCAGCAGGCCCAGACGCACGCGACGAACGGCGATCTTGCGATAGTCGTCCTTCTCGGCCTCGATCTCGGCAAGCGCTTCCTCGGGGTTGTCCTCGCGCTGCGCTTCGGTGGTCAGTTGCTGCCAGATCTGCTCGAATTCGGCTTCGACCATCGAGGGCGGAACGTCGAAATCGTGATCGGCGGCCAGCACGTCAAGCAACTGGCGCTTCATCTGGGTGCGGGTCTGCCCGGCAGTTTCCTGCTCAAGCTGGCCGCGCAGCAGCGTGCGGAGCTGTTCGATGCTTTCCAGACCCAGCGCCTTGGCGAAGTCGTCGTTGGCTTCGAATTCCCCGGCAACCTTCACCGCCTTGACGGTGATGTCGAACGTGGTTTCCTTGCCGGCAAGGTTTTCGGCGGGATAGTCGGCCGGGAACGTGACCGTGATGGTCTTTTCCTCGCCCGCGGTGCTGCCGACGAGCTGTTCCTCGAAGCCGGGGATGAAGCGACCGGCGCCCAGTTCCAGCGGGGCGTCTTCGGCGCTGCCGCCTTCGAACGGTTCGCCGTCGAGCTTGCCGACGAAATCGATGATCAACTGGTCGCCGTCCTTGGCAACCGCGCCTTCACCGGCGTCGGCGAACGTCTTCTGGCCTTCGCCGATGCGGGCGACGGCTTCTTCGACCTGTTCGTCGGTCACCGGCACGACCAGCTTTTCAAGCTTCAGCCCGTCGAGCGAGGGAGCGGCGATGACCGGCAGCACTTCGAGCGCCACGGTCAGTTCGGCGTCCTGGCCTTCGGCATAGCCTTCACCCAGCGAAACCGACGGCTGCGTTGCGGGACGCAGGGCCTGTTGGGCCACCAGCGTGTCGAGCGCTTCGCGAATCGATGCCTCAAGCGCTTCCTGATGGATCGCGGGGCCGTGCAGCTTGCGCACGAGGTTGGCAGGCACCTTGCCGGGGCGGAAACCGGGCATGCGCACTTGCGGCGCAACCTTCTTGATCTCACCCTCAATGCGCGCAGCGATGGCGGTGGCGGCAATGGTCACCGTGTAGGCGCGCTTCAGGCCCTCGTTGCTGGTTTCGACGATCTGCATCTTACAAAATCCAACTTTCTTCTTGCGGCGTCGCGATCTGGTCGGGAGCGGAGCCGGGCCTTGACAGCTCTGGTGCGGGCGAAGGGACTCGAACCCCCACATCTTGCGATACTGGAACCTAAATCCAGCGCGTCTACCAGTTCCGCCACGCCCGCATCCGGCGAAAAGCGAAGGCGGCCCCTATCGCAGCCACGACAAAAGGGCAAGCCCCGCTCCCGCACCGGTCTGCGGATGGGCGACGGAGCCTGACCTCAACGCAGATGGAGCAATGTCGCCACCGTGGCCAGCCACCCGGCATTGTGCCGGGACGATGCACCGGCCGCGCCTTGCGCGCCTGCGTCCATGCCCTGCATTCCGCCACATTCGAGGCAATAGGCCTGCATGCCGCCCTGACCCATCAGGCGGTCGAGACCGGCGCTGACTTGCGCCACCAGCGAGCCCTGCATCTGCGCCACGCGCCCGGCCAGATCGGCAGAGGCCGAGGCCGAGGCAGCGTCGCCGTCGGCATCGTCGCCGCCCAGCAGCGCGGTCAGGAAGCCTGAAAACGAATCCTCGTCCTGCCCAAGGAACACGGGATGCCAGGTGGTGGCTCCGGCGCGCTTGGCGGCATAGGCCAGTGCTTCGTCCAGCCCGCCGAATTCATCGACCAGCCCGATCTGCCGTGCCGTGCCGCCGTCCCAGATGCGCCCTTGCGCGATCTTGTCGACCGCCTGCGGGGTCATGTGCCGCGATTGCGCGACCAGTCCGACAAACCGGCCATAGCCCTGTTCGATCTCGGACTGGATCATCGCCTCCATCTGCGGGGTCAGGCCGCCGATCACGTCGGGCTGGCCCGACAGCGGGGTGATGCGCAAGGGATCGGTGCCGATCCCGGCCTTGGCCAGCGTGCTTTCAAAGGTCGGGATGATCGCGAAGATGCCGATCGACCCGGTGATCGTCGCCGGTTCGGCAAAGATGCGCTCGGCCGGAGTCGAAACCCAGTAGCCGCCACTGGCCGCCAGCGTGCCCATCGACACGATCACCGGCAGCTTCTTTGCCTTGATCCGTTCGATGGCGGCGCGAATACGCTCGGCCGCCAGCACCGAACCGCCCGGCGAATCGACCCGCACCACCAGCGCGGCATAGTCCTTCTTGGCCGCCGCCTTGTCGATCAGATCGGCAATGCGCGTGCCGCCGGCCGAGCCCGGCCCCGCTTCGCCATCGACGATATCGCCCGCAACCGTCACCACCGCGATCGCCTTGCCGCTGGTCGAAGGGCGCTTGTCGGCCAGATAGGCCGACAGCCTGGTCGCCTTGAACGCGCCGTCGGGACCATCGGCATCGGCGCCGACCAGTTCGGCCACGCGCTTGCCGAACGCGACCTTGTCACCGATCCTGTCGAGCAGGCCCGCCTGCACCGCAGCCTTGGCAGCATCGCCGCCTGACGCCTGCAACCAGCCGACCGGATCGCCGATCACTTTGGCAAGGTCAGCCTTGGGCCGCGCCTTGTGCACGTTGTCCTGCCAGTTCTGCCACACCGCCGCGAGCACCGCAGTCGTCGCCTGCTTCGCTTCGGGCGAGGAATTTTCGCGGATGTAGGGTTCGACCGCGCTCTTGTAGGTGCCGACCTTGAACACGTGCGCCTTGACTTGCAGGCGATCGAGCAAGGCCTTGTAATAAATCTGGGTTCCGCCCGGACCGCTGAGCATGGCGCCGCCGACCGGATCGATCCACGCCTCGCTGGCATGCGCCGCCAGCAGCAGCGCGCCATCCTGATAGAGCACGCTGCGCACCAGCACCGGCTTGCCCGCAGCCTTGGCCTTGTCGATCGCCGCGCCGACCCGCTCCAGCGTGACCTGCCGCCCGCCGGGGAACTTCTCCAGGTCGATGGTGATCGCCTTGATCCGCGAATCGGTGGCCGCCGTCTCGATCGCGCGGACCACTTCGCGCGCCAGATATTCCTTCTGCGGGGCCGCGCCCGACATCAGCAGCGAAGTGGGATCGAACTGCGTGCGTTCTTCAACCAGCGGTCCGTCCAAGGTGATCGCCAGCGCACCGTCCTTGACCCCGCCGGGTGCTGGCCGCATCGACAAAGCGGCAAACAGCGCGAAAAAGAACAGGAGAAGGAACGCAAGGACGAGGCCGTCCTTGATCGCGACGAGGATCTTCCAGACCGAGCGGGCAAATTTCATGGGGGATATCTACGAAGCTTGCATGGATTGTACCAGCCTAAACACTTGGCAGCGCCCGCCAAGGCACCTAGGGAATCGACTTCGATGCAACCATCGAATCCCCATCCAGATCAGGCTCCGCTTTCCGGTCGTTATCCGGCCGGCGGCAATGCCTTCCTGCACCGCGACCTGACCGGGATCGGCAAGCTCGCCCGGCACGAAATCCTCTATCTGCTCGACGAGGCCGAGCAGTGGGTCGAACTCAACCGCCAGTCGCAAAAGCGCGCCGAAGTGCTGTCGGGCCTGACCATCATCAACGCCTTCTTCGAGAATTCGACGCGCACGCTGCTCAGCTTCGAGATCGCGGGCAAGCGTCTGGGTGCCGACGTGGTCAACATGCAGGCCGCCACCAGCAGCGTGAAGAAGGGCGAAACGCTGATCGACACGGCGATGACGCTCAATGCGATGCGCGCCGATGCCATCGTCATCCGCCACGCCAGTTCGGGCGCGGTCGGGTTGATCGCCGACAAGGTCGATTGCCCCGTGCTCAATGCAGGAGACGGACAGCACGAACACCCGACGCAAGCCCTGCTCGATGCGCTGACCATCCGCCACGCGCTGAACCTTGCGCCGGGAAGCGACCTCAACGGGCTGAAGATCACCATTTGCGGCGATATCCTGCACAGCCGGGTGGCCCGCTCGAACATCCTCAGCCTGACCGCGCTGGGTGCGCAAGTGCGGGTCTGCGCGCCGCCCGCGCTGATGCCGGCCGAGATCGAGACGATGGGCGTGACCCCGTTCCACGACTTCGACGCCGCGCTCCATGGGGCCGAAATCGTGATGATGCTGCGGCTTCAGCAGGAACGCATGCAGGGCCAGTTCATCGCCTCCCCGCGCGAATACCGCCATCTTTACGGGCTGACGCTCGACCGGCTGGCAAAAGCTGGCGCGGGCGCGCTGGTCATGCACCCCGGCCCGATGAACCGGGGCATCGAGATCGACAGCCAGGTGGCCGATCACATCAGCCGCAGCCTGATCACGCGGCAGGTGGAAAGCGGGGTCGCCATCCGCATGGCCTGCCTTGACGTGCTGACCCGCCGCGCGCGCGGTGTTCCCGGCTGGGAACCGCTGGCAGGAGACGCCATGTCAACGGGAGAGAGGGCATGACCCCGCGTCCGCTGACCATCATCAACGGCCGACTGGTGCTGCCCGAGGGCGCTCCGCAACCGGGCGCATTGCGCTGCGAGAATGGCCGGATCGTCGCGCTCGGCGCCATCGCGCCTCAGCCCGATGACGAAGTGTTCGATGCGCGCGGGGCGCTGATCGCCCCAGGCCTTGTCGATCTGGGCGTCTTTGCGGTGGACAAGCCCGCGTTCCATTTCGGCGGGATCACCCGCGCCGCGCTGATGCCCGATCAGGGCCCGCCGCTCGATCACCCGGCGCGGGTGCGCTTTGCCGCGCAATCGGGCAAGCCGGACATGTGGATCCACCCGCTTGCCGCCGCCACCCGCGCGCTTGAGGGTGCCGAAATGGCCGAAATCGCGCTGATGCGCGATGCCGGAGCCCGCGCGGTCGCCACCGGCCGCCGCTGGATCGGCGATTCGGGGGTGATGCTGCGGCTGCTGTCCTATTGCGCGATGCTTGACATGGTGGTCGTGACCCATGCCGAGGACGCCGGGATCACCGGGTCGGCTGTGGCAACGGCGGGCGAAATGGCGACGCGGCTGGGCCTGCCCAGCGCACCTGCGCAAGCCGAAGCGCTGGCAGTGGCGCGCGACATCGCGCTGGCCGAACTGACCGGAGCGCGCATCCATTTCCGGCAGGTGACGACGGCGCGTTCGCTCGATCTGGTGCGCGCGGCCAAGGCGCAGGGCTTGCGCGTGACCGCCGGGGTGACGCCTGCCCACTTCATGCTGTCTGACCTTGAAATCATCGATTTCCGCACGTTCTGCCGGATGTCGCCGCCACTGCGCTGCGATGCGGACCGGCGCGCGGTGATCGCCGCGATCGCCGATGGCACGATCGACGTGATCGCATCGGGCCACGATCCGCGCGGGCCCGAGGACAAGCGCCTGCCCTTCGTCGATGCGGAGCCCGGCATGGCGGGAGCCGAAACGCTGCTCTCGCTGACGCTGACGCTGGTGCGTGACGGTCACATCGATCTGGCGCGCGCCTTTGCCCTGCTTGCCGCCAACCCGGCGCGGCTGCTGAAAGTGCGGGCTGGCGTGCTTGAAACCGACGCCGAGGCCGACATCGCGATCATCGACGCCGAACGCCCGTGGGTGGTCGATTCGGACCGGATGGCGGCCAGCGCGGGCAATACCCCGTTCGACCGCAGGCCCGTGGAGGGCCGCGTCAACGCGCTGTTCAAGGGCGGCAAGCGGATCGACTGATCCGCCGCCGCCCGTGTTTGCAGGTTTGGTCTTACGGGTTGCGCGCGAAGCGGGCAGGCGCCGGTGCGGTGATCGCAGGTGCCGCCGGTTCGTGCGCGGCGGCCATCACCAGACAGGCGCCACCGCGTGACCGGACCGATCCGCACACGCTGCGCGCCGAAGCAAACCCGGCAAAGCCCGCCGCCTGAACCCGCCAGAATTCGCGGCCATGCACGGTCGCGCGGGCGATCACGCTGCGATAAGCGGCAAGATTGGGGTCACGCGCGACGAAGTGCCGCCAGGCGCGACGCGCTCCGCCGGGGGTGGCGAAAGCGCCAAGCTGGACCACATGCGTGCTGCGTTCGGCCGGAGCCGCAACCGCGACAGTGGCCACTGCGGATGCGCCGGATGCGCCGGATGCGCCGGACTTGACGCCAGCCGTGGTGCCAACGGCGCGAGCCACGGGCGCTTGCGCCGCGATGACGGGGGCAGCACCGGCGCGTGCGGCGATCATCTGCACGCCGCTGGCCGGTGCCGCTGGCGGCAGGGTGCCAGCGAGCGGTGCAGTGCGGGCGGGCGGCGCAGTGCGAGCGGGCGGCAGGTCGATCGCGGCAAGCTGCGCGCGCGGCGCAACCGACGATGCATCGGCAACCGCAGGCGCCGCGATGGCTGCACCGCCGACGGGCGGCAGTTCGCCCACGGCGGCCTTGGCCAGCGCGGCTGCCTTGCGCGGGTCGCTACCCTGATCGGCGGGTGCCGGCTCGGCGGTGGAGGGCGCCGGAGCAGCGGTTGCAGCGGTTGCGGTGGCCGATTGCGGTTGGCTGCCAGCAGGCCGGAAATTGGCAAGCGCCAGCGCCGCGGGCTGGCCCGGATCGTTGCGCACCGGCGTGCCCAGCAGGGTCGCCACGCGCAATTGCGCCTTTTCGGGTCCGGCCAGCGCCGCCCATGACCTCAACCGCGCGTCGAGCTGGTCGGCAGGCACGTCCTGCGCCGCCATGATCCCGGCCTCGCGCCAGCTACCATCCAGCGCATAGGCCAGCGCAAGGTTCTGGCGCACCTTGGGGGTGTTTTCGCCACCACGCAGCAGGTCGGTCAGCAGCTTGGCACCCCGCCCGGTCTGCCCGGCCAGCGCCAGCGCCAGTCCCAGATCGCGCGCCGGAATCGCATCGGAATACGTGTTCAGGGTATCGACCGCCTCGTTCCCGCGCCCCAGCGCGACTTGCGCCAAGGCCAGACTGAGCGCCGCCTTGCCGCCGTCCTCGCCCAGTTCCATCGCGTCGTCATAGGCCGCGCGGGCCGAATCGAAGCGCCCTGCGCGCAAGTAGGCATTGCCCAGCAACAGGCGATAGGCAGGGTTGCGTCCATCGGCAGCGACCGCCTGTTCGGCCAGCGCCACGGCCTTGTCCACCTGCCCGCCCTGCAGCGCCTGTTCGGCGTTCCGGGCAAACTTGCCGGGACGCGGCGCAGCGCTGCTGCAACCGACCAGCAGACCGGCCGCAAGCGCCGTCGTCAGACACAGGCTGGCAAAACGGATCGGGCGTAGCGAGGTAATGAGCTTGGTCATCGGAACGTGCCTTAAGGATCGGGATTCGGGTGGGATCAGGGTTCGATACTTGCGACCGGCGCGATCGATTCGAGGCCGGGAACGGTGGCCAGCAAATGGTCGATCGCTTCGGTGATGAGCACTTGCGCGCTGCGGTCGGCCAGCATGCAGGCCAGCCGCAACCGGCGGTGCCGCTCGGGCGCGATGCGCAAAGTGAACGCCGCCGCCCGCTCGCGCAGCGGAACATCGGCCGGGGGCCTGGCAAGGCCCGCCACCGGCAATGCGGGTGCCACGGGTGCTTCGGTAGCGGCAGCCACATCGAGCAGGCGCTGGATGTCCTCGACCGTCAGCGGGCGCGGGGAAATACGTTGTGCCGGGCGCGCGCCACCCTTGCGGGCAAGCAGGGCCGGGGTCAGCGCAGCGTACGAGTGCGGCAGGGTGATCACGGCAGCCACTCCTTCACGAACCGGCGACACGGCGGCCGAAGCCACCGGGGTGAACCGCGCCGCCCGCAAGTCCGGGGACCGCGAACACGGTGCGGCGGAAATTCTTTTCGAGCCGCTCGGACACATACGTCCACAGCGCGGCCACTTCGGCGGCGGACTTGCTTGACGGATCGACCTCCATCACCGTGCGTCCGTCGATCATCGAGGCGGCAAAGTCGGTCCGGTGATGCATCGTGACCGGCGCGACAGTGCCGTGCTGGCTGAGCGCGACGGCGGCTTCGGCGGTGATTCGCGCCTTGGGCGTGGCGCCGTTGACGACGAAGACCAGCGGCTTGCCCATCCGGTCGCACAGATCGACGGTGGCGCCGACCGCGCGCAGATCGTGCGGCGAGGGGCGGGTGGGCACCAGCACCAGTTCCGAAACCGCGATCACCGCCTGAATGGCCAGCGTGATGGCGGGCGGCGTATCGATCACGGCAAGGCGAAAGCCCTGCGCGCGCAAAACCTGCAAATCTGCCGCCAGACGGGCCACGGTGGTCTGGGCAAAGGCCGGGCTGTCGGCCTCGCGCTCGTTCCACCAGTCGGCCAGCGAACCTTGCGGGTCGATGTCGATGATCACCACGGGTCCGGCGCCGGCGCGGTGCGCCTGCACGGCAAGGTGGCCCGACAGGGTTGTCTTGCCCGAGCCTCCCTTTTGCGATGCCAATGCCAATACGCGCAAAGCTGATCCCCGAAACATGAACGGTCATCGCAAAGAATTGCAGAACACCGTCAAATTTTGGTTAAGCATCGGACCGGCGGTTGCCTTTCGCATTGGCGCTGCATGGCAAAGTGCCCGGCCAGTCGTGTGGAATGGACAATGCACAGAACCACATGATCGCCGTAACTACGGTGATTGGCCCGACGATATTGGACATGACCTTGGCTACGGCTTCGTTTACCATGAGGTGATATCCTTAGGTCGGCACCGCAGGATTCAGGGGCGGAGCACAGATGCGCGAAGTTCAGGGCTTTACGATGGGACAAGTGTTGGCAGCGTACGGACTGAAACTTGCCGCCATCGGGGCGGTGCTTTTGCCGATAACCGCCCATGCCGACGTCAAGGCCGGGGTCGATGCATGGAGCAACGGCGACTTCACCACTGCCGTGCGCGAATGGCAGGGCCCGGCGGCAAAGGGCGATCCCGATGCGCAGTTCAATCTGGCGCAGGCCTACAAACTGGGGCGCGGCGTCCCGCTCGACCTGACGCGGGCCGAAGCGCTGTACTTGTCAGCCGCCAAGGCCGGGCACGCCCGCGCGGCCGACAACTATGGCATCCTGCTGTTCCAGACGAGCCGCCAGACCGCCGCGATACCCTGGCTGAATGCCAGCGCCGAGCGTGGTGAGCCGCGCGCGATGTATGTGCTTGGGATTGCCGCGTACAACGGCGATTTCGTCGCGCGTGACTGGGTGCGGGCCTATGCCCTGATGACCCGCGCCGCCGCCAGCGGGCTGCAGCAGGCGGTGACCAGTCTGGGCGCGATGAACGAGGCGATCCCGATCGAACAGCGCCAGCAGGGCGCGGCTTTGGCGCAGGAACTGGAGCGACAGGCCGAAGCGGTGCGCAGCCGCCAGTTCGCCGCAACCGACCTTGGCGTCGCGCCGAGCGCTGCCGCTGCGTCGCGCCCGGCCGCACCCGCCGTATCCGCTGCTGCATCGGGCGCACCGCGCGCCTTGCCCACGGTCGCGCTGCCGCCTGCACAAACCGCCCCCGGACCGATTGCCAGTGCTGCGGCCAGCGCGGAGGACGACGCACCGCCCCGGGCTGCACCTGCGCCCCCGCCTGCCCCCCCGCCTACCCCTGCGTCGAGGTCCGCACCGGCGACTGCCCCCCGGCTTGCTCCCTCGGCATCGACCGGCACCTGGCGCATCCAGTTCGGCGCGTTTGGGGTGAAAGCCAATGCCGATGCGCTGTGGGCGCGCTTGCGCGTGCGGCCCGAAGTCGCCGGGCACCCGCGCAGCGATGCGGGCAGCGGCGTGACGCGGTTGATGGCGGGCGGGTATTCGGAAGCCAGTGCCGAGCGCGCCTGTGCCACGCTCAAAACGGCGGGCTTTGCCTGCATGGTGATCCGCCCCTGACGCCGAGGAACTGTCCACGCTGCCGAGGCCGCCTAGGGAGCGGCGGTTTCCGCTTGCGGGTGGCGCGGGGTCAGGATCAACACGCCCTCCTCCACCCGCCAGCCCTTGAGCCGCGACAGGAAGTTCATGCCCAGCACGTTCAGCCCGCCGGTCGTCGGGGTGACGATGGCGTCCATGTCGCGCGCGACGATCGAGCCGAAGCGCACTTCATCCAGCCGCGCCATCCGCGCCTGAACCGCCCCGTTGGCGGTGCGAACCGTCACCGGCAGGCTTAGCGGATCGGGCTTGAGCCGGGCCGCATCGGCGCTTTCCTGCGACAAGGCGGTCAAGGTGGCGCCGGTATCGACCATGAACCGCACGCGCGCGCCGTTCACCCGCGCCGCGATCCAGTAATGGCCGTCGCGCGCCAGCGGCACCCGCGTTTCCCCTCCCGCAACGGTCTGGGCAGGAGTGCTCAGCGCCCCGCCGAAATCCCTGCCAAGATCGGTGCCGAGATTATCGCCAAGCCCGTCCAGCCCCGGCTGTTCGCGGACAAACCGCAGCACGGCCAGCCCGAACACCACCAGCAGGATCAGGTTTCCGGCCAGCCGCAGCGGCGCGCCCAGCAACGGCAAGGGGCGGCGGATCGCGCTGCCGACCACGCTCAACGCGATGGCGACCAGCGCCGCCACCACCAGCGGGGGCAGGCTGAGCAGCCAGGGGACGGCGGTTTCAAGATGGCGGTACAGCGAATCCATGCTTGCTGCGCCTAGCACGTCCGGCCTTGCCCTGCGCTGACGCATCATCCGATGGCCAATCTTAAGGGTTATGCGGTATGGAGCGCGGACCAGAAAGGAACCGCATGCCCGCCCGCTCTCCGCTCGACCGATTCCGCAAGCGCTGGCTGGTGCCGGGCCTTGGGCTGATCGCGGCGGGACTGGCGATCATGCTGGCGTTCAGCGTCGGCACCGATCTGGCGCGCACCGTCTGGAGCGGCCAGAGCGCGGCGACCGATGCGGCCGTAGCGGACTCCGCCCCACCACCCCCACCTCCTGCAGCAGCGTCTCCCCCACAGGCGCCCGCCCCGGCCACGCCGCCCGCGCAGGCCCCGTTCGTGGTCAAGTCGATCCTGTCGATCCCCGGCCCGATCAAGTTCGGCCAGTTCTATTGGGACGAATCCAAAGGTGAGCCCGGCCCGGTGGTGATCACCGTCGATCTTGAGGCGCGGGTGCTGTCGGTGTTCCGCAACGGGCACGAGATCGGCGCGACCGCGATCCTGAAAGGCTATGGCGACAAGCCGACCCCGCTCGGCATTTTCCCGATCACGCAGAAGGACAAGGACCACGTGTCCTCGCTCTACGATGCGCCGATGCCCTACATGTTGCGGCTGACCAACGATGGCGTGTCGATCCACGGCAGCAAGGTGGAAATCGGCTATGCCACCAACGGCTGCGTCGGCGTGCCCAATGAATTCGCCAGGCGGCTGTTCGCCGTGGCCAGTCTGGGCGACCGGGTGATCATCACCGACGGCAAGCGCATGGGCGTGGGCGACCCGATCATCGCGACCGGATCAGCCACACCAAAGTCCTGAATTTTGCGACCTCAGGCCCGCTCCCCTCAGGCCAGTCCCTTGCCGGTGTCCAACCGGCTGGCATCGCCGACGCTGCTGCCGCCATCGACATCGAGGATCGCCCCGGTCACATAGCTGCCCGCCGACGTGGAGAGGTAGACCGCCGCCTCGGCAATCTCGAAACAGGTGCCCCAGCGCTTCATCGCGATGCGGGCATAGTGCGCCGCGCGGGTGGTTTCGTCGGGCGCCAGCCGGGCCATCCCCTCGGTATCGGCGATCGGGCCGGGCGAGATGCCGTTGACGCGCACGTCAGGCCCCCATTCGAGCGCCAAAGTGCGGATCAACTGGTTGATCCCGGCCTTTGCCGCGCAGGCATGGGCCTGCATCGCCATGGCGTGTTCGGCTTGGCCCGCGGTGATCGCGATCAGCGAGGCGCCCGGCAGGTTGAGCAGATCGTGGCAACCGCGAAACACGTTGAAGGTGCCGATCAGGTCGATATCGACCACCGCGCGGAACGCATTGGCCGACATGCCCAGCACCGGCGACAGGAAGTTGCCCGCCGCGCCCGAGATGACGATATCGAACGCGCCCAGTTCGCCGCGCACCTCCTCCATCGCCGTGCGGATCGCGCCATAGTCGCGCACGTCGGCGGTGCGGTACACCGCCTTGCCCGAACCGTCCCCCTGCCCGCTGGCGGCGGCGACTTCGGCACAGGCGGCGGCGGCCTTTTCCGGGTTGCGCCCCAGAATGCCGACATTGGCGCCCAGTTCGGCAAAGCGTTTGGCAATGCCCAGATTGATGCCGCTGGTCCCCCCGGCAATGAACGCGACTTTGCCGGCAAGCACATCGGAGCGGAACGGAGAATCGGTCATGCAGGCATCCTCGCGGCAAGTCGTTATCGTTAATCGCCCGATTAAACCGACAGCAACGCGGATGCAAGCGCCCGTCAGAGCAAGTCGAAACCGTCGCCCAGCAGGCTGCGCAACTTGTCGAGCGCCTGCGCTTTCAACTGGTGGACCCGTGGCACGCTGACTTCGAGCACATTGGCGATTTCGGCCAGATTGAGCTCCTCGACGAAGTACAACTGGATCACCATCTGCAGGCGCTCGGGCAAGTCGGCGATGGCGCGGGCCACCACCGCGCGGGTTTCGTTGTCGGCAAGGATGGCGAAGCTGTCGGGCCGGTCGTCGGCATAGGCCATGTCGGTTTCGGAGTAGGCGTCATCGATCGCCTCGAACCGCAAGGGCTCGCTCGATGCGCGGATTTCGGCCAGTTCGTGCGGGCTGATCCCCATCGCTTCGGCCAGTTCCACTTCGGACGGATTACGCCCGAGCGCCGATCCCAGCGCCATGATCTGGTCGCGCAGCACCTTGCGCTTGTCCGACGCCCCGCGCGACATCGGCGTGATGCGGCGAACCAGATCGACCATCGCGCCGCGCACGCGCAGCTTGGCATAGGCGGCAAAGCCATCCTCGGTCGGGCCGGAGTGCTTGCGCGCGCATTCGGTCAGCGCCACCAGCCCGGCTTGCACCAGATCTTCCAGTTCGATGCCCACCCGGCCCGAACCATGGACGTGCCAGGCCAGACGGCGAACCATCGGCAAGAAGCGGCGGATGCGGTCGGCCGTGTCGTCGCGATAGGCGCGCGCGGCGGCGAAAGAGCGGTGTTCGTGGTTCATGCGGCAAGGCCTTCGGCATACGGCTCAAGGTGATCGTCGGAAGTGGGGCCGCCATGGGTTGCGCGGCTCTGGTCGGTCAGTTGCGCGACCGGCGGGGGTGGCTCGCCGCCGATCACGTCGAGCACCTCGATCGGCTGGGTCGGCGGCAGTTCGGCGATCGACAATACGATGCAGCCCGGCGCCCGCACCCGCATCAGCGCCGCCAGTGCCCGCCGTGCCCGAGGCTGGACGATCAGCGCGATCGGCGGCGCGCCGGGGCCACGCTCGGCCACGATCATCGCGATGCGCTCGCCGATGCTGCGGGCAAGGTCGGGCTCGATCACCGGCTGCCCGGTGGTCGGATCCTGCAGCCCCTGCACGATCATCTGTTCCAGCCCGGCGTCGAGCGTCAGCACCGGCAGACGCTCGTTGGGCGGGCAGGCGCGCGCCACGATCATCCCGCCAAGGTCGGCGCGCAGCAGGTCGATCATCCGTTCGTGCTCGGTCGTCTGCAGCACGGCGCGGCCGATCGCGGCGAGGATCGGCAGCGGATGGGCGATCGAGATGCCGTCCTCGAGCAGCGCCAGGAACAGCCGGGTCAGCGCGCCCAGCGACAGCGGATTGGGGTGGATCGTCTCGACCAGCCCGCCTGCGCGTTCGCGCACGCCATCGATGATCGCGCGCACTTCGTCGGGGCCGAGCAGCGCCTGCGGCCGTTCGCCCAGCAACTGGTTCAGGTGGGTGGCGATGACGGTTCCGGCATCGACCGTCAGGAACCCTTCGGCGATGGCGTGGTCGCGCGCGGCAGGCTCGATCCACAGCGCCGGGCAGCCGAAGCTGGGATCGCGCGTCGGTTCGCCGCGCAAACCGTGATCGGCGCGCGCCTCGCCTGCGTCGATGGCAAGGATGCGGTCGGGGCGGATGGTCGCGGCACCGATAGCCACCCCGCCCAGCACGATGCGATAGTCGCCCGGCGCCAGTTCGAGCGAATCGCGCACGCGGAACTGCGGCACGATGAAACCGAAGGCCTGGCTCAATTGCTTGCGCACGCCGGTGACGCGCGCGACCAGCGGCGATCCGCGCTTCTCGTCGACCAGATGGACCAGCCCATAACCCAGTTCGATGGTGACGAGCGTGTGGTCGGACACGTCCTCAAGCGTGATCCGCTGCGGATCGACCGGTGGCGCATCTTCGACGACGACGGCGGTTTTCAGGCGCTCCGCGCGCTTGCGCAGCGTCCACCACAGCCATGCGGCAAGCGCCGCTGCCGGCAGGAACACGATCTGCGGCATCGCCGGGATGGCACCGATCGCGCCAAGGATCACCGCCACCGGCAACCACGTGGCGGGGTTGGCGAACTGGCCGCCGATCTGCCCGGCAAGATCGCGGCTGTCCGATACGCGGGTGACGATCACCGCCGCCGCGATGGACAACAGCAGCGATGGCACTTGCGCCACCAGCGCGTCGCCCACCGCCAGCGTGATGTAGCGCTGGGCGGCTTCCTGCGCGGTCAGGCCATGGCTGATCATGCCAAGGCAGAACCCCGCCAGAATGTTGACGCCCAGAATCAGCAGCGCGGCGATGGCATCGCCCTTCACGAACTTGCTGGCACCGTCCATCGAGCCGTAAAAGTCGGCCTCGGTCGCCACTTCCACCCGCCGCGCCTTGGCCTCCTCGGCCTTGAGCAGCCCTGCGGCAAGATCGGCGTCGATGGCCATCTGCTTGCCCGGCAGCGCATCGAGGGTGAAGCGCGCCGACACTTCCGAAACGCGCCCTGCGCCCTTGGTCACCACCACCAGGTTGATGATCATCAGGATCATGAACACGAACAGGCCGACCGCGAAATTGCCGCCGATCAGGAATTCGCCGAAGCTTTCGATCACATGACCGGCCGCGGCGCCGCCGGTATGGCCATTGACCAGCACCACGCGCGTCGATGCCACGTTGAGCGACAGGCGCAGCAAAGTGGCGAACAGCAGGACCGAGGGGAACGACGAGAAGTCGAGCGGCTTGGCCGCATTCATCGCCGCCATCAGGATCGCGACCGACAGCGCGATGTTCAGCACGAAGAACACGTCGAGCAGGACCGCCGGGATCGGCACGATCATCAGCACGATCAGCATCAGGATGCCGGTCGGCAGGGCAAGCGCGGAGGGGCTGACGTAGCGCCTGAACATGGCGATCACAGACCCATCGCCCGCAGTCGGCCATAGGCGGCGCGGACATGCGCTGGGGTGGATCGCGAATCGGACAGGGCGAAGGAGCTTGCCAGCGTATCGGCCATCGAGGCGGTGGGTACGGGCGCGGCACCGGCCATCGCCGTGCCCGCGGTTGCGGCTGAGGCGTTCGCCGTGGCCGCCGCGGCGTGGAATTCGCGCGCCAAGGGGCCGCCAACGCTCGATGGCGGGCGTCTGGCCGCTGCCAGCAGGGCGGGGTCGAAGTCGGCAAACGCGGTGTCGAAGCCGTCCGGCAAGCCCGTGCCGGTTCCCCCGGCCGCAGCCAGCCGCCCGCGCAACAGCTCCATGACCTGGCCAAGCGAACGCGCGCCCCCGCCATCGAAGAAAATGCCACGGTTGGCCGCAGCCGCCTTGGGCAGCAGTGCCGCCGCGCTTTGCCCCGGATCGGCTGCCAGCGCGGTCAGGAACCGGCTGGCGCCATCGCCCCCCAGAAAGTGCGCGAGGTACAGTTCCGCATCGTCGGGTTCGCGCCCGAGCGCGCCCGACAAAGTGGCCCGGTTGTCGTTGGCCAGCTCCCCGGCCATCAGTGCCGACAACTGCGGATCGTCGCGCAACGCCAGCAATTGCTCGCGCATCGCCGGATCGCGCACGCGTCCGCTGCTGATCGCCTGGCTGGCCCAGTCGAGGCCATAGCTCGCCGCATGCCGGTCGAGCGTGCGCAACCAGGTGGAGCCGGTGAACTGGTACAGCCCCCGCGCGCTTGACGTGGCCGCACGCGCCGAGGGGTTCAAACCGGATTCGAGCCGGGCCTGCGCCAGCAGATAGGCAAAGTCGTTGCCCGTCGCGCGCGCGGCCGTGGCGATCGCGGCGCTGACAGGCGTTGCAGGCGCAGATGCTGCGGCCACCGATGATGCAGACGCAGATGGCGCAGACACCGATAGTGCAGACACCGATACTGCAGACAGGGGCGCGGCATTGACCGGCGCTGTGACAATGGAATTCTGGACCGAACTCACACGGAACCCTTTCCCCGATGCCCGGTTGCGGGCACGTCGGAAAGGGTTTCAGCAAACCTCGTGCCAATCCCTGCGCCAGACCGCATGCCAAACGGCTGCGGTGGCCGAACAGGTCAGCGGCGGCGACCGATCCGGGCAGTGGTGGCATGGGTGCGGTACAGCGCGGGCTGGCCGGTCATGGCATCGAGCCGGGCCGACACATTGGCCGCGATCAGGTTGCGCACGCGGCGATTTGCCTCGTTCAACCGACGCGCCGCATCAAGCAGGCCACGGCATTCTTCATCGACCAGCGCGCTGGCGGTGGTATCGAGCCGACCGCACAGCGCGTTCTTGTCGGCCGCGCAGCCCAGGATGCGGTTGACATCCAGTCCGGCAAGCGCGTGCCGTTCATCCTCCAGCACGGCAAGCATGTGCCGCAGCGTATCGCGCAAGTCGGTAACTTCCGCGATCGGCACCAGGGCCACGGCCGCAGCCATCAGTCCGGCTTCCGCAGCAGCATACCGGCAGCGATCATCGCATCGGCGATCTTGACCGGCAGTACCGGATACTTGCCTTCGTCGATGGCCCTGCGGATGGTGGCGACGCGCTCGGCATCGACCGGCGGATCGCCAGCCTTGACCGCATCGCTGGTGACGACTTGCGCGGCAACGCCGGCGTCCTTGACCGACGTCGTGTCCTTGGCTGGCGCCGTCGGCGTGGTGGCGGCGGCATTTGACGCGGCGCCGACGGTACCGACCTGAATCGCGCCAACCGGGCGCGGTGCTCCGATTTCAAACGATGACATGGCCCACTCCTGTGTATTGCTCGTCGTCAAGAACGGAAGATCGTTGCAGGCTTTAAGTGGCCCAGCGCTTTTTTTGCCGGAGCGTGCCGCAGACGGATGGCAAGCTTTTCAATCTGCAGGAAATTCCACCAATCCCGGACGGACGATCCGGGCGCGGACAGGATCGCCTTTGGCCGTGGTGCGCACGCGGATCCAGCTCCCGACCGCGCCGCCTTCCAGCGCCTCGCCCGACTGCGAGACCGAAAAGCCGTCACCGGTGGCAGCGACCGTCACCGCCTCGCCCTTCATCACCGCAGCGGCCGCCGGATCGCCATGCGCCGCGCCCGCCACGGCCACGTAGAGCCGCCAGCCACCGGCATCGGGGCACTGGACGACCACCGTATCGTGCGCGTTCGCTCGCCAGGACAGCGCCAGCGGTGCCGCGCAAGGCGCCAGCCGCAAGCGCCGGTCCACCGGCAGAGCGGCACCGCCGGGCACGCCGATCGCCTGCCCGGTGAACGCGGCAACGGTGTTGTCGATCGCGACGGGGTCGGCAAAGCGGGGGGCCAGCGCACCGGCGGTTGCCGGGTGGGCCAGTGCCACGGCGGCAAGCGCTGCCAGCACGGTTAGGGACAAGGCGGGATGAGTCATCGCGGGAAACTCCGGGTAGGCCAACGGCCGATCAGACCCGTCATTGTGCAAGCAACATGCCAGCGGCGGATGGCGCACGCCCGAAGCCCGCTGTCGAACTAACTGCTGGCGAACTAACTGCTGGCGAACTGCCCGCTGGCGACCTGCCCTGCATCGACGTCTCGGGTAGCGGGCCGTCGGTGTCATAGCCGACCGTCACGCTGGCGCCGTCTGCTGCGCCTTGCTCGATCACCAGCCGGGCAGCGGCACCGCGCGGACCTGCCGCCCGTTCCAGCCGGTCGGCGCGGGCAAAGGCTTCGGTCCGCTGGCGGGCCAGATGGCGCACCACGATCGTGATCCGCAGCCGGGGATCGCGCGCCTGCTCGGCCAGCCAGACGGCAAGCGGCGGGGCGCCGGGTGTGTCGCGCCACAGCGCCACCGGCTCGGCCTGCGGAGAGGCGGAAGTGGCCGGGCGGACCTGCGCTGGCAAGCTTCTTGCCGGTGCGGGCGGGTTGTCGGGCTGCAACGGCGCGTCGGGCGCATTGGCCAGCGCAAAGGCCGTGACCATGAACAGGATCAGCGAAAGAT
The DNA here is from genome assembly GCF_020404405.1 of Novosphingobium sp. FKTRR1. Lineage (GTDB taxonomy): Bacteria > Pseudomonadota > Alphaproteobacteria > Sphingomonadales > Sphingomonadaceae > Novosphingobium. The sequence goes on from NZ_JAIZDA010000008.1 coordinate 123,497, forward strand.
CGGCCAGGATCGTCTGCCAGCCCGCTGGTCCGGCGCTGGGAGCGCTGGCGATGGCGTGCGCGCTCATGCCGCCTCACGCGGGTTGGGATCGCGCGGGTGAGGATCGCGGGGGTGAGGATCGCGCGGATGGGGATCGCGCGGATGGGGATCGGAATGCGGGCGCTGCAACGACAGTTGCGGTGCGACCATCGAGGCCTGCGCCGCCAGCCAGTCGACGATCGACTGCCGCGCGGCTTCATCGCGGTCATGACGCCGCTCCACCGCGCGGGCCAGCGGCGCCAGCAGCAGGTTGGCCAGCAGCAAGCCGTACAACGTGGTGACCACCGCCAGCGAGATCGCCCCCATGAACTGGCTGCGCGCCAGCCCCTGCGCCTGCAACTGGCTGAGCGAGATCAGCGTACCCGCCAGCCCGAAGACCGGGGCCAGATCGGCGCCGGTCATCAACGTGCGCGCCGCGCGGACGGCGCGGACATGGCGGCGCTTGCGGTGTGCGGCGTGGCGCACCATCAGCACACTGGCCGAACGCGCGGCAATCAGCGCGTCGATCATCTCGTCGAACTCGGGATCGCCGGTGGGGCGTTTGCGCGCGCGGAACAGCCCGTCCTGACGCAGTTGCGCGATGAGCGCGGCCACCTCGCTGCGCACCATCACCGCCGGGAACGGTCGCCGGATCAAGGCGTGCACCGCGCGCAGCGTCTCGCCGCTGTCGGCCAGACCGCAGCGCAGCACCGTGGCCAGCAGCGTTCCGCCGCCAACGATCGCCGCTGCTGCAGGGTTGATCAGATGGGCAAAGTCCATGGTCGGGTAAACACGCCTCCTCCGCTCGCAAAGAACGGCCGGACGCTGCGGCGTTTCAGTCGGCGGAGGCATTTTGCCGCCTGCTCGCCACAACACGGCAAGCCGTTGCCGCTGCAAGCTTGCCATGCCCGGCGCATCACCCCGCCCCGCCGCTGGCGCAAAGCCCCGGTCCGAACGCGGGTTTCAACGGCTGAGATGGCGGGCAGGCGGGTTTGGCACGCGCTTTGCTGTGAAGGCTCTGCACGATCCCTTGCACGGAGCAACCCGCATCATGGGCGAGAGTCTTTTCGGAATCCACGGCGCCGCGCTGGAGCTGCGCTCACAGCGGCTGGGGCTGCTGACCTCGAACATCGCCAATGCCGGCACCCCGGGCTACAAAGCGCGCGACATCGACTTTGCCAAGGCATTGCAGGCGGTGTCGAACGGTGCCAGCGCAGGCGGCGCGGCCAGCGCGGCGACCCAGTACCGCGTGCCGGTGATGCCCAGCCTCGATGGCAACACGGTGGAAATGGCCACCGAGCAGACCGCCTTTGCCGAAACCGCCGTGGGCTATTCGGCGACGCTGTCATTCATCAAGGGCCGGGTCGATACCGTCACCCGCGCGCTGAAGGGCGATTGAGCGTGGCCGGCCCCAACGCCATCGGCCCCGCCAACCGCAACCCGATGACGCTGTTCGATGTCGCCGGGCGCGCCATGTCGGCGCAACTGGTGCGGATGAACACCTCGGCGTCGAACCTCGCCAATGCCGGCACGATGGCCCGGACCGAGGCCGAAGCCTATCGCCCGTTGCGCGCGGTGTTCGCCGAGGAGCTGGACAAGTCCACCGGGCTTTCGACCGTGAGGGTCGGCGGGGTCTATCGCTCGAACGCGAACCCGATCCGCACGCACGACCCGGACCACCCGCTCGCCGACGCCAATGGCGACGTGTGGGGCAGTCCGGTCGATGAAAACGCCGAGATGGTCGAGATGACCGAAGCATCGCGCCAGTACCAGAACGTGGTCGAGGCGATGCAGACCGCCAAGCAACTGATGATCGACACGATGAGGATGAAGTGATGACCACAGCCGTATCCGGCACCAGCAGTGCCGCCGCCGCCGCCGCCGCTTCCAGCACGACCGGTTCGACCCACAAGACCTGGGACACGATGGGCGCGGGCGATTTCCTGAAGCTGCTGACCACCCAGCTCAACAATCAGGATCCCACCGCGCCGGTCGACAACGCGCAGATGGTGGCGCAGCTCGCGCAGTTTTCGGCGCTGTCGAACACGGCGGCGACCAACACCACGCTCAAGACGATTTCGGACCAGATCGCCAAGCTGGGCGGAACCGCTCCGAGCGCCTGAAAGCCGCCTGACCCACACACCAGACTGACCCACACCTCAGACTGACATTGCCCGCAAGGCGCCCACCGGAGACCCCGCCCCATGTCCTTCTACACCGCGCTCACCGGCCTCAAGAACGCCCAGACCAGCCTGAGCGTCACCAGCCACAACATCGCCAACTCGGAAACCAACGGCTTCAAGAAAAGCCGCGTGCAGTTTTCCGACATCGTGGCGGGCAGCGCCTTCACCAACCCGCGCCTGCTTCAGGGCATCGGCTCGACGGTCAAGGCGATCACCCAGAACTTTGCGCAAGGTCCGATCGAGCAGACCGGCTCGGCGCTCGATTTGTCGGTCAACGGCGATGGCTTCTTCACCACCAAGACGGTGACCGGCGCGCAGACCTATTTCACCCGCAACGGCGCGTTCGAGATCGACGGCGGCGGCTATATCATCGATGGATCGAGCAACCGGTTGCAGGTTTTCGCGACCGACAGCGCCGGAAACCTTACCACCACGCCGCCGACCATGACCGATGCGCTGGTACCGCAAACCAGCCTGCCCAATGGCGCAGGTTCCGCCTTTGCCGGGGTGACCGTGGCCGATAACGGCAATGTCACCGCCAGCTATGCCGATGGCACCAATCAGGTCGTGGGCAAGATCACGCTGGCGACGTTCATCTCGTCGCAGGGGCTCAAGCAGGAAGGCTCGTCCAACTGGACGGCTACCGGGATTTCGGGCGTTGCGGTCTATGGCGAGCCGACCGTCGGGCAATACGGCAAGCTGCTGTCGGGCAGCCTTGAACGCTCGAACGTCGATATCTCCGAGGAAATGGTCAGCCTGATCACCGCGCAGCGCGACTTTCAGGCCAATGCCAAGACGATCGACACCACGACCCAGATCGCGACGACGATCATCAACTTGCGCACCTGATCGTGGCACCTCGTCCCGTGATCCGCACCCAACCGACAACCAGCACAAGGCCTTGAGCGATGGATCGCCTGATCTACACCGCCTATTCGGGCATGACCGGGTCGATGGTCCGCCAGCGCGTGATCGCCAGCAACATGGCCAACGCGCAGACCGTCGGGTTTCGCGCCGAATTGCTCAACTCCGAACCGGTTACGCTGAAAGGACCGGGGCTGGAGGCGCGCGCGATGAGCCAGGGCGCGGTCCATGGCGCCAGCATGCGGCAGGGCGCGATGACCGAAACGGGCAATCCGCTCGATGTGGCGGTGTCGGGCGCGGTCATGCTGAGCGTGCAGGCCGACGATGGCAGCGAGGCCTATACCCGGCGCGGCGACCTGTCGCTCGACCCCACCGGGCTGCTCGTCAATGGCGACGGGCGTCCGGTGATCGGCGATGGCGGGCCGGTGACGGTGCCGCTTGGCTCGAAAGTCTCGATCGGACCCGATGGCAGCGTGCTGGTCGCCGACCCGGCGACGCCGGGCGATCCACCGCAGCCCGTGGCCCGATTGAAGCTCGCATCGACCGAAGGATCGCGGATCGAGAAAGGGCTGGACGGCTTGTTCCGCGTGGTCGGCGGCGGCGTGCTGCCCGCTGACGAGGAAGCCAAAGTGCAAGTCGGCACGCTCGAACAGTCGAACGTCAATCCCACCGCGGTGCTGGTCGAGATGGTCGAATCCCAGCGCCTGTTCGACATGCGCACCAAGCTGGTCGCCACCGCGCGCGAAGTTGATGAACGCTCGTCGGCCCTGATGCGCCTGACCTGATGCGCCTGACCTGATGCCGCCGCCGTAAAGAACCAGATTCTCGCAGACACCTACGGAGTTTCCCGCAATGCCGTCATCCGCCCTTCACGTCGCCCGCACCGGACTGGAAGCCCAGGATACCCGGATGCGCGTGATCGCCAACAACCTTGCCAACGTGGCGACCACCGGCTTCAAGCGCGACCGCGCCAACTTTGCCACGCTGGCCTATCAGGACACGCGGGTGGCCGGGCAGCAGTCCTCGGGCGAAACCGCCTATGCCACCGGGCTCAACCTTGGCACCGGCGTCGGCATTCAGGCGACCACGCGTGAGGAAAGCCAGGGCGCGCTGCAGCAGACCGGCAACGCGCTCGACGTGGCGCTCGATGGCGATGGCTATTTCCAGGTGGCGCAACCCGGCGGACAACTGGCCTATACCCGCGCGGGCAATTTCTCGAAATCGGCCGAGGGTCAGCTCGTCACCGCGCAAGGCTATGTCGTGCAGCCGCCGATCGCCATTCCCGAAGGCGCGCAGTCGATCACGATCGCGCCAGACGGCACCGTTTCGGCCACCCTGCCCGGCGCCACCGAACCCAGCCAGTTGGGCCAGTTGACGGTCGCCAGCTTCACCAACCCGGCCGGGTTGCAGGCGGTCGGCGACAACTTCCTCAGGGAAACCGCCGCCAGCGGACAGGCCCAGATCGGCATTCCCGGCGACAACGGGCGCGGCCATCTGCGGCAGGGCTACCTCGAAGCCTCGAACGTCAACGTCGTGCAGGAACTGGTCGACATGATCGAATGCCAGCGTTCGTACGAGATCAATTCGAAGATGATCTCGGCGGTCGACGAGATGCTCAAGAACGCGAACCAGACGCTGTGATCCGCACCCGGCCCGCCCTGGTTTCACCGTTGCTGCTGCTGCTGGCCCTGTTGCTGGCGCTGCTGCTGGCGTTGCTGGCCGCCCAACCTTGCGCGGCGGCAAGCAAGCCCAGGGAAGGCTTTGCTCCCAGCCTGCCCGCAGCGCCGCAAGCCAAGGCGGCCGATGGCGCGATCTTCAACGCGGCACTCGGCTATGCCGGGCTGGTCGAAGGGCGCCGCGCCCGCGCGGTGGGCGACCCGCTGACGATCGTGCTGGTCGAAAACTTCACGTCGGCCAAGACCGCTGCGGGCAAGACACAGAAGTCGGGTGCGTTCAACATCGTACCACCCACAGCCGGACCTTTGTCGTTTCTTGACCCCAACGCCCTTAAAGCTTCGGGCGGATCGTCGTTCAACGGTCAGGGCAATGCCTCTCAGACCAGCACGCTCGGCGGTACGCTCAGTGTGACGATCGCCGAAGTGCGGTCGAACGGCACGGCCCTTGTGAAAGGGGAAAAGCGTTTGCTGCTCAGTCAGGGTCAGGAATGGGTCCAGTTCTCGGGCATCGTGCGCCTGGGCGACCTTGATGGCGACAACAGCGTCACCTCTGCCCGCGTGGCCGATGCGCACATCGAATACACCGGCAGCGGTTCGATCGGCCGCGCCAGCCGCGAAGGCTGGCTGTCGAAGTTCTTCTCCGCGATCACCCCGTTCTAGGGCCACTTAGTCATGCCGATGCTCGCCTCTCCCTTCGACCACGACCTGGCGCTACCGCTGCCGCTGCCGGTACGGATACGTCAAACCGGCAAGCCCGCTGTGCGGCGGCTGGTGGCGCTGGTCATGGTCGCCTTCGCGCTGGTGACGGCGGGCGAGGCGCGCGCCGACCGGGTGCGCGATCTGGGCGCGTTCCAGGGCGTGCGCACCAACCAGCTCACCGGCTATGGCGTGGTCGTGGGCCTGCCCGGCACCGGCGATGACAACCTCGACTACGTGACACAGGCGATGCGCGGCGTATCGGGACGGCTGGGCGTGCAACTGCCGGCGGGCGTTTCGCCCGGTCTCAAGAATGCCGCCGCCGTGCTGGTCACCGCCGATCTGCCCGCCTTTGCCAAGCCGGGGCAGCGCATCGATGTGACCGTCAGCACCATCGGCAAGGCCAAGTCTTTGCGCGGCGGCGCGCTGATCCTGTCGCCGCTTTATGGCGCGGACGGGCAGATCTATGCGATGGCGCAGGGCAATCTGGCCGTGGGCGGCCTTGGCATCACCGCCAAGGATGGCTCGCAATTGACGGTCAACGTGCCCACCGTGGGCCGCATCGCCGACGGGGCGAGCGTCGAACGCGCGGTGCAGACCGGCTTCGAGAATGCCGAAGTCTTGCGCTGGAACCTGTTTCAGGCCGACTTCCTGACCGCCGCACGGGTGCGCGATGCAATCAATTCGCGCTATCCGCAGACCGCCTCGGTCGAGGATGGCGTGACCGTGGCGCTGCGCCTGCCCACCGGCACCGACCGCCGCGCCAGCGTGATGGCCGCGATCGAGATGATCGACGTGACCCCCGCCGAAACCCCGGCCAAGGTCATCGTCAACAGCCGCACCGGCACGGTGGTGATCAACAGCGCGGTGCGGCTTGCCCCCGCCGCGATCAGCCATGGCAAGCTGGTGGTCAAGATCGACGAAAAGCCGCAAGTCTCGCAGCCCGGCCCGTTCAGCAACGGCCAGACGGCGGTAACCCCCAACAGCCAGATCAGCGCGCAAGAGAGCGAGGCCCACGTCGCCTTGTTCAAGCCGGGCGCCTCGCTGTCCTCGCTGGTCAATGCGCTCAACAAGCTGGGGGTCAGCCCTTCGGACCTTGTTGCCATTCTGGAAGCGCTGAAGGAAGCGGGCTCGCTCAAGGCCGAGATGGAGGTGATATGACCGACATTTCCGCATCCGCCGGCGCTGGCCCGGCCACCGCAACGAACCCCGCGCTGTCTCCCGAACGCGCGAAACTGCGTCAGGCGGCGCAGGCGTTCGAGGCGATCTTCATCCGCGAGATCCTGTCCACCGCGCGCGCCACGACCTTTGGCGCAGACCCCATCGGCGGTGCCGACCAGAGCGCCGTCGATCAGGGTCGCGACACCTTTACCCAGATGCGCGACGAACGCTTTGCCGACATCGCCTCGAAGTCCGGCGCCTTCGGGCTGGCCGCGCGGATCGAGGCGCAACTGGCGCGGGCCTTGCCGATAGCCGCGACCGCAGCTTCGTCCGCCGCCGCAGGCTCGCCCGCCGCCGCTGTCGCCGCCGGTGCTGCCAAAGCCGCCGCCAGCGCCGCCATCGCGACCCTTCGCAAGGAGCCCTGAACGCCATGTCCAGCAACCTTCTGTCGATCGGCGCGAGTGGGGCCAGGGCGGCGCAAGTCGCGCTCGACGTCACCAGCCAGAACATAGCCAACGCATCCACCGCAGGCTATGTCCGGCGCAGCACCGAGCTGGCCGAAGTGGCCGCGACCGGTTACTTCGGCACGATCAAGGACGTGTCGCTGTCGGGCGTCCGGGTGGCCAAGGTGGTGCGCAATGCCGATGCCTTTCGCCAGGCCGAAGTGCGTCGCACCGGATCGGACACCGCGCGCGCCAGTTCCGAAGTCGATGGGCTGACCAACATTTCCAACGCGCTGGAACAGGCCAACACCTACACCGCGATCACCACTTTCCAAGCGGCGCTGCAAAAGCTGAAGGAAAACCCCACCGACAGTTCGCTGCGCGCCAGCGTGATCGAGAGCGCGCGCACGATGGTCGACACGTTCCAGATCGCGGGGCAGGAACTCGATGCGGTCGGCAACGGGTTGCAATCCAGTGTCAAGGACGGGATCAGTCAGGTCAACACGCTGGCGGGCGAACTGGCCCGCACCAATTTGCGCCTGACCCGTGCCGCCGATGCCAGCAGCGACCAGACCGCATTGCTCGACCAGCGCGACCAGCTGCTTTCGCAATTGAGCCAATATGCCAACCTTGGCACCACCTTTGCCAGCGATGGCAGCGTTGCGGTGACGATCGGCGGCACCTCCGGGCCGTCGCTGGTAACCGGCGGCGCCTCGGTGCCGGTTACCGCCACCTTCGATGCCACCGCCGGAACGGTGACCTTTGACGCGGGCGGCACGCCGCTGTCGCTGTCGGGCGGCTCGCTTGCCGGGCAACAGGCCGCGCTGACCAAGCTGGCGCAGATCCATGGCGACCTCAACACGCTGGCCGGTGACATCGTCACCACGGTCAACCATGCGCAAAGCACAGGCGTCGATCTGGCGGGAGCCCCCGGCGCAAACCTGCTGACCGGCTCCGACACCACCACGATCGCGCTGGCCACCAGCAATGGCAGCAAGATCGCCACAGCCCCCGCCACCGCCGGCCCCGGCAGCCGCGACACCGCCAACCTCGATGCGATGCGCGCGGCACTGGCGACGACCAACCCGGCGGGGCGGATGGATGGCATCCTGTTCGACATTTCGAGCACGGTAGCCAGCCGGACCGTCACGCGCGACGCGCTCAAGACCATTTCGGATTCGGCCAGCACCTCGCTCAGCGCCGAAGCCGGGGTCGATCTCAACACCGAAGCGGTGAATCTGGTGCGTTTCCAGCAGGCTTTTCAGGCCTCTGGCAAAGTCATGCAGGTCGCCACCACCTTGTTCGATACGCTGCTCAACATCAGGTAAGGCTTGCCATGACGATCGCCTCGACCAGCACCAGCGCGTTCTATGACCGCTCGACGCTCGACCTCACCTCGCTGCGCAAGCAGGCCGAGCAGATTCAGGCGCAGATCTCGTCGGGCAACCGGCTGGTCGCATCAACCGACGATCCGCTGGCGGCTTCGCGGTTGCGCTCGCTCCAGTACAGCGACGCGATGGGCAAGATCGACCAGTCCGCCGCCTCGCGCGCGACGTCCGACCTCAACCTGACCGATTCCGCGCTGACCCAGTTCGGCAACTACATCGTTCGGGCCAAGGAGCTGGCGACGCAGGCCGCCAGCGCCACCGTATCCGACAGCCAGCGCGGCTCGATCGCCAGCGAACTGGCGCAGATGCAGAAGGATCTGGTCTCGCTGGCCAATACCCGCGATGTGGATGGCAATGCGCTGTTCGGTGGCGATGCTCCGGGCGATGCCTATACGGTCAACGGATCGGGCGTGGCGAGCTATGCCGGGAACGGCATCGCCGGGCAGTTGTCGCTGGGCGACGGACAAACCGTCAGCCGCAGCCTGACCGGCCCGGAATTTCTCAACTTCAAGGACAAGGCGGGCAACAGCACCAACCTGCTGGCGGTGGTCAAGGGGCTCGCCGACAGCCTTGCCGCTGGCGGCCCCGGCGGCCAGACCGCCGCCGCCACGTCGCTCGACTTGCTGTCGACCGCGCTCGACACGGTCACTACCGCGCAAACCGTGGTCGGATCGCGACTGACCTGGATCGATCTCAACACCGAACGCCAGACCGCATTGGCCACCACCCGCGCCAGCGAACAGGCCGACATCGGCGGCACCGATACCGCGGCGGCGATGGTGCGGTTGCAGGAGTTGTCGACCGTGCTGCAGGCCAGCCAGGCCAGCTTCACCCGCCTTGCCAATCTCTCGCTGTTCGACGTGCTTCGCTAAGCGCGCGATCGGCTACAGGGGACCGGATTACAGATGTACGCAGGTATCGGCATTGTTGTTCTGCTTGTCATGGTGTTCGGCGGGTTCATCATCACCGGCGGCGCCATCGGCCCGGTGGCCGAGGCCATTCCGCATGAAATGCTGATCATCGGCGGCGCCGCGCTGGGCGCCACGATCTCGGGCAATTCGCTGCACGAACTCAAGGGTATAGGCGCCGGGCTCGGCAAAGTGTTCAAGGGGCCCAAGCACAACAAGCAGGATCACGTCGATGCCATCGTGCTGTGCACGCGGCTGATGAAGATCTTGCGCAGCGATGGCCCGGTGGCGCTGGAAAGCCACGTCACCGACCCCAAGAACTCGCCGATCTTTGGCGAATTTCCCCGGATCGTGGCCAATCACGAACTGACCGCGCTGATCTGCGACACGCTGACGCTGATCGTGGTGTCGTCGGGCACGCTTGAAGTGCACGCGGTCGAGGACGTGATGGACCACGCGATGAAAACCCACTTCCACGAACAGGCCGAGGCGCAACATGCGCTGCAAGGGCTGGCCGATGCGCTGCCCGCGCTGGGCATCGTCGCGGCGGTGCTGGGTGTGGTCAAGACCATGGGCTCGATCGACAAGCCGCCCACGATCCTGGGCGCGATGATCGGTTCGGCGCTGGTCGGCACGTTCATGGGCGTGCTGCTGGCCTATGGCATCGTCGCGCCGATGGCCGGTCGGCTCAAGCAAGTGCTCGATCAGGACGAGATGATCTTTCAGGCGGTCAAGCAGGTGATCATCGCCAGCCTGCACGGCTGGCCGCAGCCGCTGGTCGTCGAAAGCGCGCGGTCCGGATTGGGCCACTCGTTCCGCCCCGGCCTGTCCGAACTGCTCGACGCGCTGCGCGGTCGCTGACATGCGCTGCGCGGTGTCTGCATCGGCGGCAGCGGACAAGGAATAGCCCATGGCCAAGCCGCTCAAGGGCAAGGCACCCCCCGCCCCGATCATCGTCAAGAAGATCACCGTCGTTGCCGGTGGGCATCACGGCGGGGCGTGGAAGGTGGCCTATGCCGACTTCGTGACCGCGATGATGGCGTTCTTCCTGCTGATGTGGCTGCTGGGCGCCACCACCGAAAAGCAGCGCAAGGGGCTGGCCGATTACTTTGCCCCCACGCTTGTCACCACGCGCAAGGGCAGCACCGGCTCGTATGGCCTGCTTGGCGGATCGTCGCTGACCGATGCCGACCATTACCAGCACCGCGCCGGGCAGACCGGCAGCAAGACGATCACCATTCCGCGCGACGCCGCCGGCGGGCCCAAGGACGGCGGATCGAAAGCCAAGCGCACCGCGATCCTGCACGAACGGCTGGAGCAGAAACTGCAAGCCAGCGAGAAACTGCGCAAGCTGGCGCAGCAGGTGGGCATGTCCCTCACCCCCGACGGCATCCGGCTCGATCTGGTCGACAACCCCAAGTTCTCGATGTTCCGGCTGGGCACCACGATCCTTACCCCCGATGCGGTCGAGCTGGTCGGCGCGATCGGGCAGGCGATCGCACCCGACACCAGCGCGCTGACCGTGCGCGGCCACACCGATTCGCTGCAATGGAAGCCGGGCGATCCGGCCAACAACTGGTCGCTGTCGGCCGGTCGCGCCGAAGCCACCCGGCAGGCGCTGATGCGCGCGGGCGTCAGCGAAAAGCGCTTCCGCCGGATCGAGGGCGTGGCCGACCAGGAACCGCTGGTGCAAGACAACCCCGCCGACCCGCGCAACCGCCGGATGTCGATCCTGCTGATGGATTGAGCGGGCAGACACGAGGCGGCGTGGACAAATTCCACGAGGCCCAGGCTGCCCAGTCCGCACCACTCCTGAAACGCCGAACCCCCACCCCCAACCCCTCCCCGCCGGGGAGGGGAGCAAACCCATCGCTCAGATTTCTCCCCTCCCCGGCGGGGAGGGGTCGGGGGTGGGGGCTCCGCCTCACCGGCAAGCACAAAAAAACCCGCGCGCGGAATTCGCGCACGGGTCTGGGCCGGGTGGCGAATCCGGTTAACGCCGCTGGCAGGTGGGGAAGGCGCGGACGGGTGCGGTCGGCGCTGGTTTGGGTTCTCGACGCAGGTTTGTGCGAATGGCGAAAGTGGCGCGTAGAGGGACCAAATTCGCTCGACCCTGACGGGCACGCAGGCACCGGGGCGGGCTCGCGCTCTTGCCGGACTACCTTGCGGGCTTGGGGCCCGATCCCACGGCGGAGGTAACAGGCCCCGCCGTTCGTGCCGCGAATGCGGACGCCTCCGTCCTTGGAAATCGCCGACCGCGCGCCGGGTCGCAAAGGCGAAGCGCTCACGCCCCAGCTCCCGTCACGGCGCGGCATATAACCCATATGGTTCGTTTTGTCAAGGGTAAAGCGGGGACGTGCCCGCGCGTCCTGCCCCCATAAACGCTTCGGCCCGGCAACCGCGATGGGTTGCCGGGCCTTGCGACCTGCTGGATGCAGGGGCGCTGGGGTCAGTCTTAGCGCAGCAGCGAGAGCACGTTCTGCTGGCTCTGGTTGGCCTGGGCGATCATCGCGGTAGAAGCCTGGGCGAGGATCTGGGCCTTGGCCATCTGCGTCGTTTCGGCAGAATAGTCGGTGTCCTGAATGCGGCTGCGGGCATCCGACAGGTTGGTGATGTTGTCGTTCAGGTTGTTGACGGCCGATTCCAGACGGTTCTGGCCGGCACCCAGCGTGGCGCGGGTCGAGTTCACGTTGGCCAGCGCCGAATCGACGTTGGTGATCGTGGACGAGGCGGTCGAAGCACTCGACACGTCGAGGGCCTGACCGGTCTGGGTCGAGTCATAGCTCGTGCCCGAGGTGGCATCGAACAGCTTCGACCCGTCGAAGGCCTTGCTGACGATGGTCACCGTGTCGCCGGTGTTGGCGCCGGTCTGGATCGCGAACGACTTGTCGTCCGAACCGTCGGCGGCAGGCGTCGTGCTGACCACCGCGAACACCGCGTTGCCGTTGAACTTGGTGTTGTTCAGCACGTCGGAGATCTGGGCGTTGAGGTTGCCCACTTCCGACTGCATCGCGTCGCGGTCCGACTGCTGGTAGGTGGCCGACTTCGATTGCACCGCCAGCTCGCGCACGCGCTGCAGCATGTTGGTCACTTCGTTCAGCGCGCCTTCCGCCGTCTGCGCCAGGCTGATGCCGTCGTTGGCGTTGCGGACGCCCTGGCTCATGCCCTTGATCTGCGCGGTCATGGTCGTGGAAATGGCCAGACCGGCCGCGTCGTCCTTGGCCCCGTTGATGCGCTTGCCGGTGGACAGGCGTTCCATCGCGGTGCTGCCCATCTTGGCCGCGGAGTTCGAGGCGTTGGCCGCCCTGATCGCGTTGATGTTGGTGTTGATGACTGCCATGTTCATTCTCCAGTGAAGGGATCGCTCCCGAACCGACCGCTGGGCCCTGCGCGAAGCAGCCCGGCCGTCACGGAAAAGACCGGCAAAATCCTGCCGGAATTAAGGCTGAAGCTGGCCAAATTCTGCCGTTTTTTGCCAGAAAATCAGGCCTTTTCGGCAAGCGGACAACCACGATCGCACAACGCCATTCGGCCCGGCAACCGCAAAGGGTTGCCGGGCTATGGGCCACCTGGTGGAGACAGGCGGCGATCCGGGACGCTTATTTCAGCAGCGAGAGCACGTTCTGCTGGCTCTGGTTGGCCTGGGCGATCATCGCGGTGGAAGCCTGGGCGAGGATCTGGGCCTTGGCCATCTGCGTCGTTTCGGCAGAATAGTCGGTGTCCTGAATGCGGCTGCGCGCGTCCGACAGGTTGGTGATGTTGTCGTTCAGGTTGTTGACCACCGATTCCAGACGGTTCTGGCCGGCGCCCAGCGTGGCGCGCGTCGAGTTCACGTTGGCTAGCGCCGAATCGACGTTGTCGATCGTGGTCGAGGCCGCCGTGGCACTCGACACATCGAGCGCCTGCCCGGTCTGGGTCGCGTCATAACTCGTGCCCGAGGTGGCATCGAACAGCTTCGAGCCGTCGAAGGCCTTGCTGGCGATGGTCACCGTGTCGCCGGTGTTGGCGCCGGTCTGGATCGAGAAGGTCTTGTCGTCCGAACCGTCAGCGGCAGGGGTCGTGCTGACCACCGCGAACACCGCGTTGCCGTTGAACTTGGTGTTGTTCAGCACGTCGGAGATCTGGGCGTTGAGGTTGCCCACTTCCGATTGCATCGCGTCGCGGTCCGACTGCTGGTAGGTAGCCGACTTCGACTGCACCGCCAGTTCACGCACCCGCTGCAGCATGTTGGTCACTTCGTTCAGCGCGCCTTCCGCCGTCTGGGCCAGGCTGATGCCGTCGTTGGCGTTGCGCACGCCCTGACCCATGCCCTTGATCTGGGCGGTCATGGTCGTGGAAATCGCCAGACCGGCCGCATCGTCCTTGGCCCCGTTGATGCGCTTGCCGGTGGACAGGCGCTCCATCGCGACGCCGGCCATCTTGGCCGCCGAGTTCGAGGCATTCGACGCGCGGATCGCGTTGATGTTGGTGTTGATAACAGCCATGGTCGTTGCTCCGGTTTTGGGGAAATCCAGTCTAGGTGCCGGGGCCGAACGGATCGACGCGGCTTCCGTGGCAAAGACCGGCAGAAGTTTGCCGGGATTAAGCCGGTCAACGGCGGGTTCCTGCCGCCTCTACTGGCTGGCCCTTAGGGAAAACGCGTCCCTTAAATTACCGGAGCGTTGGACGTTTTCGCGCGAAAAGAACCCCGGCCATCATGGTTAAAGGGGAATCACTTTCATGTACGCTCATCAATGCGGTTTGCGGATTTCGGCGGCGGCGGCGCGCGCCCACGCACCGCTGGTGCAGCGCGCAAAGGGGATCATCGAGAGTTTCGGTGGCGATGCCGTCATCCACATGCGCGACACCGAGGACACCGTGGCGCCCGGCCCCTTTGCCAGGGCGATCACGCTGCAACGGGTCGACGAACAGGATGCGCACGGCCCCAGTCAATACGGCCCCAGTCAACACGGACTCAGTCGGATGGCCAGCCGGATCGAGCGCGGCCCAAGCGAGCGGCTCACGCTGCTTTATCGCGACGGCGCGAGCGAGGCGACGCTGGCCGCGTTGCTGGCGTGCGCCGCGCCACCGGGCAGTCCCGTCGCCGCCGATCCCGAAAGCCTGTCGGTGCTGGCGCTGGCGGAGCGGATCGCGGCCAGCGACATTCCGGTCCTGATCAACGGCCCGACCGGCACCGGCAAGGAAGTGCTCAGCCGCTTCATCCACGAACGCAGCGCGCGGGCGGGCAAGCCGTTCATCGGCATCAATTGCGCGGCGATGCCCGAAACGATGCTCGAAGCCTTGCTGTTCGGCCACCAGAAGGGCGCCTTCACCGGGGCCAATGCGGCATCCGAAGGGTTCTTCCGCGCGGCCGACGGCGGCACGCTGCTGCTGGACGAGATCGCCGAAATGCCGCTGCCGCTTCAGGCCAAACTGCTGCGCGCGTTGCAGGAAGGCGAAGTCGTGCCGCTGGGCGCGACCCGCCCGATCAAGGTCGATGTCCGCGTCATCGCCTGCGCCAACCGCGATCTGCCGATCGAAGTGGACGAAGGACGCTTTCGCGCCGACTTGTATTATCGCCTCAACGTGTTTCCGCTGACGCTCTATCCGCTGTGCGAGCGGGTCGAGGACATTGCCCCGCTCGCCTTTGCCATGATGCTGCGCCATGTTCCTGCCGGACAGCCGGTGCCGTGGATCGGCGATGCGGCGCTGGCGCTGCTGCAGGCGCACCCCTGGCCGGGCAATGTCCGCGAGCTGGAAAACGTGGTCCGCCGCGCGCTGCTGCTGGCAGGCAATGCCGCCGAGATCGGCCCCCACCACATCACCTTCGACCGGCCGGTGCGCGCCGCGGTCGATCCGCTGGCCAGCGAGCCTGCTCCGGTCGTGGGCCAGGGCCGCTTGTCCAACATCGTGCAACTGCACGAGGCGCGCGCGATTCTGGCCACGCTTGAGGCGTGCGGCGGCAGCCGCGTTGCCGCCGCCCGCCAGTTGGGCATTTCCGAGAGAACCTTGCGGTATCGGCTCGCCTCGTTCCGCGAAGCCGGCATCGCCGTGGCAGGAGGCAGGCGATGAGCGGCATCGGACCGATCAGCGGCACGGGCGGCGTCCACCAGATCCTGGCCTTGCGCCAGCAGATCATCGACCGTTCGCAGTTGCTTCAGCAAGTGCGCGGCGCCGAAGGAGCGGGCGATCAGGGCACCGCCGAAACCCCGGCCGGAAACTTTACCGATGCCCTCAAATCAGCGCTGGAAAACGTGAATCAGACCCAGATCAAGGCCGACAAGCTGACCGATGGATACGAAAAGGGCGAAGTGACCGACATCGCCAAGGTCATGCTGGCGCGTCAGGAATCGGGCGTCGCCTTTGAAGCCACCCTGCAAGTGCGCAACAAGCTGCTGTCTGCGTACCAGGACATCATGCGCATGGGGGTCTGACCTAGATGGCGGACCTTGTGCCTGTTCCGGTCGGCGGCTCGGGTGGATCGCTGCTGGCCCCGTTCACCGACCCGCTGGGCGGCAGCATGCCCGCCCGGTTCGGCGCGTTTCTGAGCCAGGGTCCGGTGCGCCGCGCGCTGCCGTGGTTCGGTGGCATCGCCGCGATCGGGCTTACCGGGCTGCTGTGGCTGTCGATGGCGCCCGCCCCGCAGCGCATGCTCTATTCCGAACTGTCCGACAACGAACGCGCGCAAGTGACGGCCGCGCTCGACAAGGCGGCGATCACCTATCGCATCGACAACGCGACCGGCGCGATCACCGTCGGCGAGGACGATCTGTACAAGGCGCGGATGGTCGCCGCAGCCGATGGCGCGCTGGCCACGCCCGAAACCGGCGAACAGATGATCGACAAGCTGCCGATGGGCGCCAGTCGCACGCTCGAAGGCCAGCGCCTGCAAGCCGCGCGCGAACGCGAGCTTGAGCTGACGATCATGCAGATCGACGGGGTGGAAGCCGTCCGCGTCCATCTGGCCGAGCCCGAAAAGTCGGCGTTCGTGCGCGACACGGTGCCCCCGACGGCCTCGGTCATGGTGCGGCTGTCCAAAGGGCGCCAGCTTTCCGACAGTCAGGTTTCGGCGATTGTCGGACTGGTTGCCGGCTCGGTTCCGGGGCTGGCCGTCGATGCGGTGCGGGTGATCGACCAGCATGGCCGCCTGCTCGCCTCGGACAAGCCGGGCGACAACGACCGTCTGGAAATGCAGGGGCGGCTTGAGGAAAAGCTGCGCCAGCAAGTGGCGGGCCTGCTTACCCCGATGCTCGGCGAAGGCAATTTCTCGACCGAAATCCAGGTCGAACTCGACATGGATCAACTGACCAGCGCGCGCGAATCCTATGACAAGCAGGGCGTGGTGCGCAGCGAAACGCAAAGCGCGTCGCAAAGTCCGGGCGGCAGCGGCGCGGCGGGCGTGCCCGGCGTATTGTCGAACACCCCGCCTGCCCCCACCCAGCCGCAACCCGGTGCGCCCGGCGCTCCGGCGGCGCCCGCCAGCGGCGCTGCCACACCCGCGCCGCCGCAGGCCGTGGCCAGCGACAGCACCTCGACCAAGAACTACGAACTGGGCCGCGAAGTGGCCGTGACCAATGCCGCGCCCGGCAAGATCCGCCGCCTGTCGGTGGCGGTCGCGCTCAGCAGCGAAGCGATGGCCAAGGCCAAGCCCGCCGAGATCGAACAGATCAAGCAATTGGTCAGCGCCGCCGTCGGCGCCAATCCGGCGCGCGGCGATCAGGTGGCGATCGCCATGCGCAGCTTCCGTCAGGCCGAGATCATCGAGCCCAAGTTCTGGGAAACGCCATGGTTCGCCACGCTGGTGCGCAACGGCGTGGCCCTGCTGGCCGTACTGATGACGCTGTTGCTGGGGGTGCGTCCGCTGATCAAGGCGCTGAAGCGCGACGGGCCCGACCGTGGCCGGGCGGGCAAGCGGCGCAAGGCGCGCGACGACGACGATGACGACGAGGACGACGAGGACGAGTCGGGAAACGGCGATGAGGGCGGCAATGCGCGGACGCCCTCGGTTCAGGCCAGCCCCGCGCTTGTCGCCGCGCAAGATCCGACCACCGGGGTGATCGACGCCGAGATGCTGGCGCAGCAGGTCGGCCTTGCCCAGCAACTGGTGCAGGAGCGGCCCGACAGCGCGGTCGCCGCCTTGCGCCAGATGCTCAATCAGCCCGAACCCGAAGGCGCAGCGCCGTGACCGATGCCGCGCCGATGTTCAGCGACCCCGAGCGCGCCGCCGTGATGGTCATGCTGCTTGAGGACGATCAGGCCGCCAGCCTGCTGGCGCAGCTCGATCCGCAGGAATTGCGCTTGCTGGGCGAAAAGATGGTGGCGCTGGGCGAGATCGGCCCGGTCGCCATCGCCGATGCGATCACCGGCTTTGTCGAGCGCACCGAGCGGCTGGGACTGATCACGCACGACCGGGTCGGGCAAGTGCGCGATCTGATGACCCGCGCCGTCGGCGAGGTGAAGGCCGACAGCCTGATGCAACGCATCGCGCCCGAAGTGCAGACGTCGTCGCTGGAACTTGCCCGCTGGCTTACCCCGCAAGTGCTGGTGCCGCTGGTGCGCGGCGAACATCCGCAGGCCATCGCGGTGCTGCTGGTCCAGCTTGATGCCGATGTCGCCGCCGCCGTGCTGCACGCCATGCCCGACGAAGTGCAGCCGCAAGTGGTCCAGCGCATCGCCACGCTCGGCCCGGTGGCGGCCGAAGCCATCGCCATGCTTGAGGACATGCTGGCCCGCCGGATCACCGAATGCCACGGCCAGGCCGCACTGACGATGGGTGGCCCGCGTGAGGCGGCAGAGATCATCAACGCCTCGGCCCGCACCGTCGAAAAGCGGGTCATGCCCGAAATCGCCAAGCAGGACAAAGCGCTGGCCAAAGCCATCGAGAACGAGATGTTCAAGTTCGAGCATCTGTTCGTGCTCGACGACAAGTCGATGGGTTCGCTGCTGCGCGAGGTCGACAGCGATACCCTGATCGCGGCGCTGAAGGGCTCGCCGCCCGAAAACCGCGAATGCTTCTTCCGCGCGATGTCGAGCCGTGCCGCCGATGGCGTGCGCGACGAAATTGCCGCACGCGGGCGGATGAAGATGGCCGAGGTGATCGAGGCCCAAAAGGCCATCGTCACCGCCGCGCGCCGACTGGCCGCAGAGGGCGTGATCGTGTTCGGTGCGGGCGACGACGACTATGTCTGACCTGCCGCAAGCGGAGTCACCCGTCTGGTCGCGCCGACCGCTGGCCGAACTGGGCGCCGAACTGGGCGCCGGATTCGGAGGTGGTTTGGGCTCCGGATTGGGCAGCGGTGGCGGCGCCTTTGCGCAGGATCACCGGTTCGCGCGTGCCGGGCAGGCCGGGATACGGCTTGGCATGGGCAAACCCGATTCCAGTGCGGGCGCCGCCGCCGAACCCGTCGATCCGCTGGCCGAAGCGTGGCAGGAAGGGTACGCGCAGGGCGCGGCGGATGCTCATGCTGCGGCCGACGCTGCCGGTGCTGCCGCCGACGCCGCGCGCCATCGTATCGAAAGCGCGCTGGGCAGGCTTGATGCCGATGCCGTCACCGCGCTGGAACAGCGGTTGCGCGCCACCGTGCTGGCGCTGTGCGAGGCGGTGCTGGCCGATGCCGCGCTCGATCCGCAGACGCTGGCCCGCAGGGTCGAAACGGCAGCGGCGATGTTCGCGCGCGCCGCCGATGAACGCGTCATCCGCCTGCATCCCGAAGACCTTGCGCTGGTCCACGCCCGCCTGCCCGAGGATTGGCATTGCGAACCCGATTCCTCGCTGGAGCGCGGTGCCTTGCGGGTGGAAAGCGCCAACGGCGGCGTCGAGGACGGCCCGGCGCAGTGGCGGCGCGCGCTGGAAGAAGCGTTGGGCTCATGTTGAGATCCCCTGCGGTTTCCCCGGCGCTCGCCATGCTCGACCGTCTGGGCCATGCGCATCCCGATTTCTCGCCGCGCCGCTATGGCATGGTCTCGGCCTGCGATGGCGGCTTGCTGGAAGTCAGCGGCTTGTCGGTGCCGATCGGCGCACAATGCCGCATCGCCCACGGTGCGGGCACGCTGGCCGCCGAAGCCATCGGCTTTCGCAATGGCCACACCCTGATGATGTTGCTGGGCGATCCCGTGCTGTTGCGCCCCGGCGCGCGCGTCCGCCCCGAAGGCAAGCCCGGACGCGTGCCGGTGGGCGCGGCGTTTCTGGGCCGTGCCGTCGATGGCGAGGGCCATCCCATCGACGGCGGCCCGCCGATTGCGGCCGAAGCGGACTGGCCCGCAGGCGGCGTGCGGGCAGGCGCGCTGGACCGGTCGCCGGTGCGCGGCGCGTTCGATGTCGGGGTGCGCGCGCTCAACGCGCTGGCCACGTTCGGCGTAGGCCAGCGGATCGGCATCATGGCCGGGTCGGGCGTCGGCAAGTCGGTGCTGCTCGACATGATCGCGCACGGGGCCGAAGCCGAAGTCGTGATCGTCGGCCTGATCGGCGAGCGCGCGCGCGAGGTGTCCGATTTCGTCGAGCGCCACATGCAGGGGGCCAAGCGCGCCCGCAGCGCGATCGTCGCCGTGCCCGCCGATCACGCCCCCAACTTGCGCATTCGCGGCGCGATGCTGGCCACCAGTCTGGCCGAAAGCTTTCGCGCACAGGGGCGCAAAGTACTGCTGATCATGGACAGCCTGACCCGCGTGGCGCACGCCGGGCGCGAGATCGCGCTGCTGCTGGGCGAACCGGGCGCGGCGCGCGGCTATCCGCCATCGGCGCTGGCCACGATCACCAAGCTGGTCGAGCGCGCCGGCAATTCGGCGCAGAGCGGCGGTTCGATGACCGGGCTCTACACCGTGCTGGCCGATGGCGACAATCAGGACGATCCGGTGGTCGATACCGCGCGCTCGATTCTGGACGGCCATATCGTGCTGAGCCGCGATCTGGCGCAGCGCGGGCAATATCCCGCCATCGACATCGCCGCCTCGCTCAGCCGCGTGATGAACGATATCACCGCGCCCGCGCATCAGGCCCTGGCCCGCGAATTCCGCGCGCTGGTCGCGACGTATGAGGCCAACCGCGATCTGGTGCTGATGGGCGCCTATCGTGCCGGAGCGGACCCGCAGCTCGACCGCGCGATCGCGATGCACGAAGCGTTGAGCGCCTTCATGGCGCAGCCGCAGCACGAGATCGTGCCGCTTGGCCAAAGCATTGCCGCGCTTGAGGCGCTGCTCGCCGCATGAGCGCGGCCCCATGAGCGCCGATAGGGCCCGCATCGCCCGCTTGCACCGGCTGGAGCGCATCCGCGCGGTGGCGCGGCGCAATGCGCTGGCCGCCGCCGGACAGGCCGAAGCGCGGCTGGCGCAGTTGCAGGCGCTGGCCGAGCGCACCAGCGCGATGATCAGCGACTATGCGCAACGCCGCGATGCGCAGGATGGCGCCGCGCTGCAGCAGGCGCACCGCTTCATGCAGGGCTTGCATGGCATCGTCGGCAACACCGAACAGGACATCATCCGCGCGCGCGCGATTGCCGACCAACGCGCGCAGGAAGCCGCCAGCGCCGAGCGCAGCCGGGCGGCGGTAGAGGACCGCGCCGATGTCGAAATGCGCAGTCTGGCCCGCAAACTGGCGTCGGCCAACACGCCCACTGGCGGCCGTCGCAAACGCGATTGAGCCGCTGGCGGCCAGCCCTGTCCGATTGGCACGGCTCTTGAATAGACCTGCATGTTCGCAACCCCGGAGCCCGCCCGCCGTGATGATCGACCTTTCTCTGCCATCGCTCGGTTCGGGCCCCAATACCGCCATCCGGCCTGCCAGCGGCCCGCCCGGCAAATCCGGCCCCGGCGCCGCAAGCAGCGGCTTTGACGCGGTTCTTGCCAGCAATCGGGCTTACCCGGCGAATGCGGACGACGCCGCCCGATCCGCCGCCAGCAGAGCGGGTCAGCCATCGACCGACGATCCCGCACCCGGTCCGTCCGGCAGCGGGGCAGCGTCGCGGTTGCCGCACGACGGCAGCACCTTGCCGCCAATCGCCGCATCCGCATCCGCATCCGCATCTGCATCTGCCGCCCCGGCCCCGGCCGGAACCCCCGCATTGCCGGGCGGCGCAACGCTGGCGCTTTCGGCCGGGTCGGTGATCGCCAACGACAACCTTGTCGCCAACGGTTTGCGCTCCGGGGCGCTGGTGGCAAAGGCGGCAAAGGGCGCTCAGCCAGCGGCCAAGGCGCTTGGCGCTGCGCCGGAAACCGATGACCTTGCACAAGGCGGGCCGATCGGTTCGTCAGCGGACCAGCCCGCGGATGGAACGGCGCTGTCATCGGCAACGCTGCCCCAGCCGGACATGCAGTTGCCCACGCTTGCGGCGCTTGGGCTGGCGGTGAACGGCGCCATTCCCGCGATGGGAGCGGGCACCAATCCTGCGCCGGGCACCGCAGCGCTGCCTGCCGCCCAGTCGCCTCCGCCCCCTGCCCCGATAAAGCCACCTGTCGGCCTGACCCCCGGAGGCCTGTCCCAGCAGAGCGGTGCGTCCGCTGCCTTGGTCCCGGCTGCTCGGACGGATGCGAGCGCCCCGGCAAACGGTCAGCCCGCCAGAGCATTCGCGCCGACCTCGCCATCCCTTGCAAGCCCGGCGCAATCCGTTACCGAGCCCCTGATCGAGCGGATCTTGCCGGACGCGGCGGCCACCTCGCAAGCCGGAAAGGCGCAAGCGAGCGCAGCCGCGCTCGACGCGTCTGGCCAGAATGCAGCGCAAAGTGCGCCGCGATCGACCGCGTCGCTGCTTTCCGGCAACGTCGATACGACCGGGCGTGCCGAGGCGGTTTCCGTGCAGACGAGCGAAGCCGGGCGCGCCAAGCCTGACCGGCGCGCGGCCCATGCCGGTGACCGGCCCGTCAGCGATCCGGCCGCAGCCATGGCGGGGCTGTCCGGGAGTCAGGCCTCGTATGGCTCCGACGCTTTGCCAGCCGCCGCCGCCAATGCGCCTCTCGAAAGCGGCGCGGCCAGCAGCCGAAGCGAGCGGATCGGACTGGGGGCGCTGGTCGATGCCATCGCCCGCGCCCGCGACGATGCCGCGATGGGCCACACCGGCGCGCCGGTCGCCGTCGCCCTGACCCATGCCGAATTCGGCAAGGTATCGCTGCGTTTCACCAACAATGACGATGGACTTGCCGTGAGCATGGCCAGCGCCGACCCCGGCTTTTCCCCCGCTGCATTGGCGGCCGGCGAAGTCGCAGCCCGAGCGCAGGCTGGAACCGGAGCCGGTGAAGGCGGCCAGCCGCAATCCCAATCCCAGCCTCAGGCGCAAACGCAGGCGCAAACGCAGGCCCAGTCCCAATCGAGCGGTAGCGGCCAATCCGGTGCGCCGTTCGGCGGTCAGGGGCTTTCGTCCGGCGCGGATGCGGGAGGGAATGGCGGCAGCAACGGCAACGGCACCGGAACTGACCAGGGCCAGGGACAGGGCTTCGGACGGCAAGGCCCGCAAGGTGCCGACAAGACAAGCGATGAGCGCAGCGGTCGCGCCGGGCAGGACGGCATTTTCGCCTGAGCTGACAGCCGGTTTGCCGGCTGATCCGATTCTGGAAGGACCACGATGAGCGACAAGAAGGACAAGGACGCCAAAGCCAAGAAGAAAGGCGGCGGCATGATGATCAAGATCGGCGGCGCCGTGGCGCTGCTGGCGGTGGGCGGCGGCGGCGTGTTCGGTCTGGTCGCCTCGGGAATTCTGGGCGGATCGAAGGAAAAGGTGAAGGAGGACAACAAGCCCAAGCTGATCCGCAAGGGCGAGGAAGATCCGTTCGCGCCCAAGCCTGTCGAGGGCAAGGAAGGCGAGGGCGAAGGCGCAGACGGCGTCAAGACCGATGGCGAGGGCGGCAGCGAATACCGCACCGTGTACTACAGCTTTGCCGAGGACTTCACCTCGAACCTGAAGGACAGTCAGGCGCTGGTGCAAGTCAGTCTGGCCGCATCGACCCGGCGCGACTACCGCGTGATCCTGTGGATCAAGAAGCATGAACTGGCGATCCGGTCCGAAGTGCTGGCCGTGCTGGCCGACACGCCCGAAGCCGAAGTGCAGAACCCGCAGGGCAAGGGGCATCTGCAAGCCCGCCTGACCGCCGCGATCAACAAGGTGCTGACCGCCGCCGAAGGTTCCGGCGGGGTCGATGCGGTCTATTTCAAGACCTTCATCGTCCAATGAAGCCGGAACGTGCGTTCATCGCCGAGCGCGCTGTCGCCCGGCACAGCCCGGCACTTTCGCGCAGGGAGCCTTCGCCTGCCGATCTGATGCCGGTGATGGAGATCGGGTTGGAGCGGCTGGTGCGCGCGATGCGCGGCGCACTGGCCCCACTGGTCGGCGGCATCCCCCCTCAGGTTGCCTGCCCCCGGCCCGAGGAAACCACGCTGGAAGAATTCGTCGACAGCGCCCCGTCGCTGGCGGCCTGGAGCGTCTATGCCGCCGGAACAGGCTCCGATCGGCTGCTGTCGGTGGTCGATGGCGAAACGCTGTTGCGGCTGGTCGATCGTGCGTTCGGCGGTCCGGGCGATGCCCCGCTGCCGCTGCCGCGCGAACTGCCGCTTTCGACCGAGCTGATGGTGCAGCGGCTGGAAGCCATTCTGGCGCTGCGGCTGGGCGAGGCGCTGGAAGCAAAGCCCGCGATCCGCCCCTTGCGCCGCGACAACCGGCTCGATCAGGTGCAGCCCTATGCGCCGGGCACGCGGCTGGTGGTGTTGACCGTCGAGGTCAGCGAGGCGGGGCGGGTGCCCTGGTCGATGCGGCTGGCCATCCCCGCAGCAGCGCTCGGCCGGATCGTCGCGCTGCCTGTGCGTCCGGCGCCCGGTACGCGACGGCGCGGCCCGGCCGACCCGATGTCAGCCCCGTTCTCCGACATGCCGCTGCCGGTGGCGGCGTTGCTGGTCGACATGGAAATGCCGCTTTCGACGATATCGGATTTCGCGGTGGGGCAAGTCCTGACCCTGCCGATCGCGCGCAGCGTGCCGGTGTCGGTGGCCGGGCGCACGCTTGCCCATGGCGCGATCGGCGCGGTCGATGATCGTGTCGCCATCCAGATTTCCCAGCTTTCCTGAACGTGAGGTACCGATGAACTTCCAGACCCGCGGGTTCGACCTCCTCAAGGATGTCGATGTCCGCCTGACCGTCGAACTCGGGCGAACCGAGATGAAGCTCAAGGATGTCCTCTCATTGTCAGAGGAGAGCGTGATCATGCTCGACCGCCTGACCGACGAACTGCTCGACGTGATGGTCAACGGCAAGCTGATCGCGCGTGGCGAGGTGGTGCAGCAGGGCGATCGTTTCGGCTTGCGCATCGTCGAACTGGCGGGCGGGGCATCGTCTGCAACATCCTCGGCCACAGATGACGCGCGCCGCCGCGCCGGTGCTGCCGATGCCACCCGTGACGGGAGCGAACCGGCATGATCTGGTACTTGCTCAAACTGCTGGTGCTCCTGCCGCTGATCGGCGCGCTGGCGTGGGCCAGCCTGAAATTCGCGCGCCGCATGGAGGGGCGCTTTGGCCGCAGCGATGGTCGGCGCACGGTGCGCGTGGTCGAAACCCAGATGCTTTCCCCCACCCTGCGTCTGGCGGTACTGGAGTTTCAGGGCCGCGAGATTCTCGTTTCGGCCAGCAAGACCGGGCTGGTGCCGCTGGCCGAAGGGCCCGCCCGCCAACCGCCCGAAGCCCCGTGCCCACCCGCCTCCGCCAAGTTCGATGCGACTGGACCGCATGATGCCGGGTGAAGTGTCGCGCCCATTGCGCGCGCTGGGCATGCTTGCGCTGGGCATGCTGGCGCTGGCACTGGCCTTTGCGCTGGCCGGTAGCGCCCATGCGCAGGCGGTGGCGCCCGGATCAGCGGCCGCGGGAATGGCCGCAAACCCCACCGGCAGCGCCATTCCCGGCGCGCTCGACCGCGCCTTCGGTCAGATCGCCGGGGCGCAAAGCGGGGGCAGCCTGTCGCTGTCGCTGCAATTGCTGCTCATCATGGGGCTGCTCACGATCCTGCCCAGCCTTGTGCTGATGATGACCAGCTTCACCCGCATACTGGTGGTGCTGGCGATCCTGCGACAGGCGCTGGGGCTGCAGCAGAGCCCGCCCAATCAGGTGCTGATCGGACTGGCGTTGTTCCTGTCGCTGTTCGTCATGGCGCCCACGCTCGACAAAGTGAACGCCGCCGCGATCAAGCCTTATGCCGCAGGCACGATCAACGCCGAACAGGCCATCGCCACGGGCGGCGCGCAGTTCCACGACTTCATGATCCGCCAGACCCGTGGCCACGATCTGCAGATGTTTGCCGACATGGCCCATGCCCCCAAGTTCGCCAGTCCGGCCGACGTGCCGTTCTCGATCCTGCTGCCCGCGTTTGTCACCAGCGAGTTGAAAACCGCGTTCCAGATCGGCTTCATGCTGTTCCTGCCGTTCCTTGTCATCGACCTTGTCGTCTCGTCGGTGCTGATGAGCCTTGGCATGATGATGATGAGCCCGACCGTGGTGTCGCTGCCGTTCAAGCTGCTGCTGTTCGTGCTGGTCGATGGCTGGTCGCTGCTGATGGGCAGTCTTGCGGCGAGTTTTGCCTGATGGACGATACCGCCGCCCTGCTTGCGCTGGCCGACCGCATGCTGTGGGTCACCGCGCTGGTCGCCGCCCCGGTGCTGCTGGCCAGCCTTGCCGTCGGCCTTGTCGTGGGGATCATTCAGGCCGCGACATCCATCAACGAACAGACGCTGACGTTCGTGCCCAAGCTGGCGATCACCGCGCTGGTGCTGGTGCTGCTGGGCGGAGCGATGCTGGGGCTGATCGGCGATTTCCTGAAGGACGTGCTGACCCAGATCGCGGAAACCGGACGATGAAGGCAACAGAACGATGAAGGCTATTGGGCGTTGATCGGGCTGCACTTCGGCTTCGGCGCGCTGGAAGCCGAATTCTGGCGCTGGACTTTCGTGATGACACGGATCGTCGCGGCGCTGTTCGCCGCGCCGCTGTTCGGCACCGCCAGCGTTCCGTCGCAGATACGGGTCAGCGCGGCGGGTGCGATCGCGCTGCTGGTGTGCAACTGGACGCCGGTGGCCGCCCCGCCCGCGCTGTTCGCCCTGCCCGGCCTGATCTCGCTGGCGGGCGAGGTGCTGATCGGCCTTGCGCTGGGCTTTGTCCTGCAATGGTCGTTTGCGGCGCCGATCATCGCGGCCGAAGTGATCGGCGGGGGCATGGGGCTGGCCATCGCCACCACCGCCGATCCGTTGAGCGGTGCGCACTCGCCCGCGCTGGGCCAGTACTTTTCGGTGATGCTGACGGTGATCTTCGTCGCGCTGGGCGGCCACCTCAACTGGATCGCGCTGCTGGTCGAAAGCTATCGCGCGTTTCCGCCGGGGTCGGCCTGGCTGACGCCCGGACATCTCGAGGCGATCACCGGCTTTGGCGCGCAGATGTTTGCCACCGGCCTTGCCATCGCGCTGCCGGTCACGCTGCTGCTGTTGCTGGTGCAGGTGATGACCGGCGTGATCAGCCGCTCTGCCCCCAGCCTCAACCTGTTCGCGCTGGGGCTTCCGGCCGGTGTGCTGGCAGGGATCGTCGCGCTGCTGGTTTCCGCCCCGCTGCTGACCGGGCGCCTGCAGGATCTGGTGGCCGCCGCGCTCGACCAGACCGTGGCGCTGCTGCAACCCTGACCGGAGCCGACCGCGATGGCCGACGATTCCGGCGAAAAGACATTCGCCCCAACCGAAAAGCGCCGGCGCGAGGCGGCCGAGCGCGGCGATGTTCTGCGCAGCAAGGAAATGACCACCGCGGTCGGCATGCTGGCGGGTGTGGCGTGGCTGTGGCTGGCAGGGCCCTGGCTGCTTGACCGGCTGGCCGGTGTCGCGCGCGCCTCGTTCATCTGGGACCACGCCGGGATCGAGCATTTCGAGGCCGGCAAAGTGCTGTCGGGCACGGTCATCGCGGTGCTGCCGCCCGTGCTGGTGCTGGGGGTCGCGATCATGGCGATCTCGCTTTTTTCGCAACTGGGGCTGGGCGACGGGCGCTGGGTCGGCGGCAATCTTGCGCCAAAGCCATCGCGGCTCAACCCGTTGAGCGGCCTCAAACGCATGCTCGGCCCGCAAGGCCTGATCGAACTGGGCAAGGGCCTGGCCAAGCTGGCGCTGCTCGGCACAATCGCATGGGTCTGGTTCCGGGGCAGGCTGGCGACCTTGATCGGGCTGGGCGCGGGACAGGTCAACGGCCAGCTGGCTTATGCCTGGGACACGCTGCTTTCGATGCTGTTTGCGCTTACCGCAGGGCTGGTGGTGATCGCCATGATCGACTTCCCGATCCAGTGGGTGCGTCGCTTCATGCGCTTGAAGATGAGCCTGCAGGAACTGCGCGACGAGCACAAGGAGTCCGAGGGCAGCCCCGAGCAGAAGGCCGCGATCCGCCAACGCCAGCGCGCGATCGCCATGAGCGGCCTGCACAAGGCGATGCACGAGGCGCAGTTCGTCATCACCAACCCCACCCGCTTTGCCGTGGCGCTGGCCTATGACCCCACCCGCGCAGCGGCGCCGATCGTGCTGGCCAAAGGGCGCGGCGAAAAGGCGATGGCGATGCGCGAACTGGCCGCGCAACTGCAAGTGCCGATGCTCGAATACCCCGCGCTTGCCCGCTCGGTGTTCTACACCACCCGCGAAAATCAGGTGATCCGCGAAGAACTCTACGTTGCCGTGGCGGCGGTGCTGGCCTTCGTGCTGGGGCTGAAGCGTGGCGAACAACCACCCGCCCCGCGCGTCGATGTGCCGATCGACTTGCGCTTCGATGCCGATGGCAGGCCCGAAGTGGTCGCGCCGAAACCACCGCAAAATCCGCAAGGTATTGCCTAGGATTCGGGGCTTAACTTTCCGGCGCGGCGGTCGTTCTGCCAGATATGGCGACAACTTCATCAACCACCAGCTCGACCGCCGTTTCGGCAACCTCGTCAGGCTCTGCCACCGCGCAGTTGCTGAGCACGCTTGGCGCGGGCAGCGGGATCAACTCCGCCAGTCTGGCTGAACAGCTCTCGACCGCGCAGTTCGCGTCCCGGCTGGACCAGTTGAGCGCCAAGAACGACAAGCTGACGACGAGGATATCCGCCGCGAGCACGCTCAAGAACATGATCGGTTCGCTGGCGACCTCGATGGGCGACCGGGTGCGCACCGGTGATCTGGCGGTGACGCCGGTGATCGCCAACAGCACCGTGGCCACCGTCACCAAGGGCAGCGTCACCGGCAGCGGCACGCTGTCGCTGGAAGTCACCCAACTGGCCAAGGGCCAGACCCTGACCACGCCCACGGTCAGCCCGGCCACCGCCACGGTCGGATCGGGCACGCTGACCTTGCGCTTCGGCTCCATCGCCGCAGGTGCCTTCACCGCCGACGCCAGCCGGTCGCAGATCGATGTCACCGTGGCATCGGGCGCGACGCTGGCCGACGTCGCCTCGGCGATCAACGCCAAGGGGGCGGGCATTTCGGCTTATGTCGCAACGTCCTCGTCCGGCGCGCAGCTCGTGCTCAAAGGCGCGGACGGGGCCGCCAATGGCTTTGTCCTTGAAGCGAACGAAAACGCCGGTGATCCGGGGCTTGCCAGCCTGGCCTGGAACCCGGCCACGGGTTCGGCCGCGCGGTTGAAAACAAGCGCCAGCGACGCCGCCTACACTCTCGACGGCGTGGCGCGGACATCGACCTCGAACACCATCGCCGATGCGGCGCCGGGGGTTTCGCTGAAGCTGACCGGCACCAACACCGGCAGCCCGACGACGATCAGCTTCAGCGATCCTGCCAGTTCCATCACCACCGCGATGAACGATCTGGTGAGCGCGCTGAACGAGATCGTCTCCGAGTTGAACACCGATACCAACGCCAACACCGGCACCTTGACCGGCGATCCGGGCGCGCGCGCCTTTCGCCGCACGCTGACCGGCCTGTCATCGACCGTCGTCATGCCCAATGCCGCCACCGGCGCGCCGAAAACGCTGGCTGATATCGGTCTTTCGACCAACCGCGACGGCACCTTCACGCTTGATACCAACAAGCTGTCGAAGGTGTTGGCCAGCAACCCGTCCGAAGTCTCGGCAATGTTCACCAACGGGCTGTACGGGGTTTACGCCACGCTCGACAAAGTGTCGCGCGGCGCCACCTCGGCCACCGATCCCAATTCGCTGGGCGGGTCGATCGCGACGATGACCAAGCAGCAGACCGCGATTTCCACGCTGAAAAGCGATCTTGCGACCAAGCAGGAAACCCTGCGCACGCAGTTGGTCAGTCGCTACGCCAAGCTGGACACCAAACTGTCGGATTCGAAATCGACGCTGTCGTTCCTGACCGCGCAGATCACCGCATGGAACAGCAAGGGCAACTGATGCTGTTGCGCCGCGACCCATCCGAAGCCTATCGCCGCGTCGATTTCGACGCCCGCGTCAATGGTGCGGATTCGCGCCAGTTGGTCGATCTTTGCCTCGAACAACTGGCCGGCTCGATCGGCCGCGCGATCTATGCCGACGCGCAAGGCGACTCCGCCGCCAAAAGCGCCGCGCTGACCCGCGCCGTGTCGGCGTTGACCGCCTTGCAACTGGGCGTCGATGCCACCCATCCGGCGGGCGAAGCGCTGTTGACGCTGTACCGCTCGGCCAAGACCAGCGTGCTGGATTGCGTGGTGCGCTTCGATGCTGCGCGGCTGTCCACGATCCGCCAGGACTTCATCGAAATCCGCCAGGCGATGGTGAGCGGTTCGGTAGGCTGAACCGCACCCGTTTGCCGCCCCGCGCTGCTGCACCACCTGCGCCGCGCTCCGTCATCGCGGAGCGCGGCTTTGCCATGCCCGCCGCACCCGTCCTGACCAACGACCCGGCCCAACCACCCGTCCTGACTAACCACCCGCCTGCGCACAAAAAATGCCCGGAACCGCAGGGGGGAATGCGGTTCCGGGCAGGCATGAGGCGCGCACAGGGGTATTGGTGCGTCGCTCCTCGGGGGGGAGGGAGGGTAACTGGCTTCGGCGGGGTAAATGGCCTCGGGAAATGGCAAGCGCTTGGGGAATGGAAAGCGAATGTGGGTCAGCCCATGCCGCACCCGCCCAGAATGGCTGCGCCCAGTTCGCCGACGGGCACTTCGCGGCTGGCCGCATCAAGCGCGATGACCGCTTCGGGCGCTTCGTTGACCAGCGCGGTCTTGCGATCCTGCACGAATGTGATGGCGCCCGAATCCTTGAGGAGTTTCAGCCCCTTGGCACCGTCGCTGCCCATCCCGGTCAAGACCGCGCCGACCGCCGGTATGGCCGCGCGGGCGATCGAGCCGAACAGCAGGTTGGCCGAAGGACGCGCCCCATCGACCGGATCGCGCGCCATGATGCGGATGCGCGGCGGATTGCCCGCCTCGACCACTGCATGACACAGCGGATCGGCGGCGATGTGGATGGTCCCCTGCGTCAGGTTCGCGCCATCCTTGGCCACGCGGACACTGCATTTCAGATCGGTATCGAGCCGCTTGATGAACATTTCCACCAGCATCGGCTCGGCCTGGAGGCACACGATCGTCGGCGGGCAGTTGCTGGGAAAGCTGCCCAGAATGGTGTTGACCGCATCGATCCCGCCCATCGAGGCGCTGAGCGCTGCAACATGGCCGTTCCACTGGAACGACACGTCGCTGGCTTTCTGCTCGACCCGCGGCTTGCGATCGCGGACGTTGGAATTGGCGGCGGCCAGCACGATCTTGCCCAGCTTGCCGACCGACTTGTTGAACTGTTCGGGCGTGGCCTTCAATGGCTTGGGGAAACACTCGACCGCCCCCAGCTCGAATGCCCGGAGCGAGGTTTCGGTGCCCGCCTGCGTCAGCGACGAGAGCATGACCACCGGCATCGGGTTGGTCTCCATGATCTCTTCGAGAAACTCGATCCCGCTCATGCCGGGCATTTCGACATCGAGCGTGATCACGTTGGGTTTGAGTTCGGCGATCTGTTCCCGTGCATCGGCTGCGTTGACGGCCGTACCGACGACGCGGACGTTCTTCGCCTGGTCGAGGATGTCGGAGAACAGGGCGCGCATGGCGGCTGAATCATCGACAACTAGGACGCGTGCTTCGTGCATGAAATGGGTGACCCTTGAACATCGAGGCCGCGTTGGCGTGGCCCCCTGTCGCTCCCGGTTAACCCTATAGTCACCAGCAAATCCTGTTGTCCGATATAGGTATCTCACCCTAAGTCGGCGGCAAGGGCGCATTTGCCGCTTTTCAATAGAACCGACCCTCGATGCCGCGTTGCCATCTGGCAGCACCGGGATTCGGCGCAACCAAGGCGCTGAAATCATGTCGTTGAAGTCCGGAAGGGAAAAGCCACGATGCCGACCATCACCCTGCCATCCCGATGCGATCGGGCTGCGGCCGAAGCGCTGCTGCCCGAAATGGTCGCAACGCTTGGCGCGGGCGTGCTGACGATCGATGCGCGCGCCTGCACCCAGATCGGCCAGGTCATGCTGCAATTGCTGGTCAGCGCCAAGCGCACCGGCGAAGGGGCCGTGATCGAACCATCGCCGACCCTGCTCGATACCGCGATGCAACTGGGTCTGGCCGACGAACTGTTCGATGAGGTCGCGGCATGAACGCCGAGGAAATCCAGGCCATATTCTTCGCCGAGTGCGAAGAATCGCTCGCCGCCGCCGAACAAGGGCTGGCCGCGTGCAAGGAAGGCACGCAGGACGCCGATACCGTCAATGCGGTGTTCCGCGGCGTCCACTCGATCAAGGGCGGCGCAGGCGCCTTCGGCTTCATCGCGCTGCAGGCCTATACCCACACCTTCGAAACGCTGCTGTCGGACGTGCGCGACGGGACGGTGCCGATCACCGATCCGCTGATCGACCTGATGCTGCGGGCGCTCGACACGCTGAGCGACCACGTCAACGCCGCACGCGGCTTTGGCGAGACCCCCGATGACGCCGTGCTGCAGGCTGAAATGACCGCCTCGATGGCGGCCAATGCCCACGGCGGCGGCGGGTCCGAATCGGGCGCGGCTGCGGCTCCTGCACTTGCGGCCGAAATCGAAGTCCAGCACGGTTCGGATGATGACGACGAATTCGGCGTCGATTTCGACACGATGCTCGATGACATCACCGGCTCGATCGCCGCCCCCGGCGGTTCGAACGATTCGTCGGACGAATCGGGCGGGGCCACAGGCAAGCCCTGGCAGCTCAAGGTGCGGCCGCATGCAGGCGCCATGCAGAACGGCAGCGAGCCGCTGCTGATGCTGCGCGAAGTGCTGGAACTGGGCGGAACGTGTCTGCAATGCGACGTCAGCCAGGTGCCGCCGCTCGACACGCTTGAGCCGTGCACCGGGTATCTGGGCTGGACTTTCGCTTTGCCGGGCGACGTCACCGAGGACGCCGCGCGCGACATCTTCGATTTCGTCGGCGACGACTGCACGCTGGCCATCGGCGAAGATGCGGCGATGCCGGCGATGCGCATGCCCGCACCGCGCGCACCGGCTGCCAAGGCTGCGCCCAGCCCGTCACCTGCCACAAACGCGACGCCCGCGCCCGCAGCCCCGGCACCGGTGGCCGCGGTGCAGGCTGCGGTCAAAGCCGAACCGGCCACCCCTGCACCCGCGCAGCCCGAGGCCGAGCAGGCCAGGGGCGGACCGCCCGCGCCACCGGCGCAAAGCCAGTCGATCCGCATCGAACTGGGCAAGCTGGACAAGCTGATCGACGCGGTGGGCGAACTGGTGATCGCGCAGGCCATGATGGCGCAGCGCCTGACCGGCGATGGGCTGGCCGTCACCGAGGAGCTGACGCTGCTGGAAAGCCTGACGCGCGACATTCAGGAATCGGCGATGTCGATCCGCGCCCAGCCGATCGGCTCGGTATTCAGCCGCGTGCCACGGATCATGCGCGAATTGAGCGCCAGCACCGGCAAGCATGTCCGGCTGGAGGTATCGGGCGAGAGCACCGAACTCGACAAGACCGTGATCGAGCGACTCGGCGAACCGCTGACCCACCTGATCCGCAATGCCGTGGACCATGGCATCGAACCGCCGCAGGAACGCATCGATGCGGGCAAGAGCGCCGAGGGCACGCTGACGCTGTCGGCAGAACACAAGTCCGGCCGCATCCTGATTCGCATCGGCGACGATGGCAAGGGCATCGACCGCGAACGCGTGCTGGCCAAGGCCATCGAAAAGGGGCTGGTCGCCCCCGACGCGGTCATGTCGAAGGAAGAAATCGACCAGTTGATCTTCGCACCGGGCTTTTCGACGGCGGCCAGCATCACCAACGTCTCGGGCCGGGGCGTGGGGATGGATGTCGTCCGCCAGAACGTGAAGGATCTGGGCGGACGAATCACGATCGAATCCGAACAGGGCAAGGGCACGACCTTCACCCTGACCCTGCCGCTGACGCTCGCCATTTCCGACGGCATGGTGGTCAACGTCGGCGACCAGACGCTGGTCGTGCCGCTGGCCAACGTGGTGGAAAGCCTGCGCCCGACCGCAACCGAAGTGCAAGGCCTTGGCGCCCATCGCGCGATGATCAACGTGCGCGGCCGCTTCATCCCGGTCTTGCCGTTGTATCAGGCGGTGGGCGCGATCGGGGCGGTCGAACGCGCCGATCTGGGCGTGCTGATCGTGGTCGAGACCGAAGGCGCCGGGCGCGCCGCGCTGCTGGTCGATGCCATCTGCGACCAGCGCCAGGTCGTGATCAAGAGCCTCGATACCCATTACCGCGCGGTCGAGGGTGTGGCCGGGGCGACGATCCTTGGCGACGGACGCGTCGCGCTGATCGTCGATGTCGACGGTCTGGTCGCCCGCAGCCTGTCCGATCACATGTTGGCCGAAGCCGCGTGAGCGTGGCCGGCGCCTTTGACGAGGCGATGCCGGGCATAAGCCCGGGCGTCTACAGCGCGGAGGATTTCCGCGCGATGAGCGAGATCGCCTATAGCGAGGCGGGGATCGTGCTGCCTCCGGGCAAGGCGATGCTGGTCTATTCGCGCATCTCGCCGCTGGTGCGCAATTCGGGTTGCGCCACGTTCAGCTCGTACATCATGCGCATTCGCGAAGATGCCGCCGAACGCCAGAAGGCGATCTGCGCGCTGACCACCAACCACACCTTCTTCTACCGCGAAGCCCACCATTTCGAGCATTTTCAGGATGAAGTCCGGCCCGGATTGCTGCGGCGGCTGGAAGGCGGCGACAAAGTGCGGATGTGGTCGGCAGGCTGTTCCAGCGGCGAGGAAACCTGGTCGCTGGTCATGACCCTGCTGGGCACCGACCGGCAGGCAGGACTGGCGATCGCCCGGCGCGACGTGCGCATTCTGGCGAGCGACATCGCCACCCATGCGCTGAACAAGGCGATGGCCGCGCGCTATCGCAGCGACGATCTGAAGGCCGTGCCCGAACCGCTGCGCCGCCCATGGACCCACAGCGAGGGCGACGATCTGGTGCTGGTGCCCGAAGCGCAGGCACTCGTGCGGTTCCGCACGCTCAACCTGCAGGGCGAATGGCCGATGCGCGGTCGGTTCGACGTGATCTTCTGCCGCAACGTCATGATCTATTTCGATACCCCCACCAAGGAGCGCCTGGTGGATCGCTTTGCCCGGATGCTGGCGCCGGGCGGCACACTGTATGTCGGCCACAGCGAGCGGGTCACGGGCCCCGCGTTGGATGAACTGACCCCGACAGGCCCGACCGTCTATCGCAGGAGGACCGCGTGACCGATGCCGAAGTCGCCATTCGAGTGGTTATCATCGACGATTCGCCAACCATGCGCGCCATCCTGAAATCGCGTCTGGAACGGACCGGTGACATCGTTGTGGTCGGGGCTGCGGCTGATGCTGCCCAAGGCCGCCAGATGATCCGCGAACTCGATCCCGACGTGGTCACGCTCGATGTCGAGATGCCGGGCATGAACGGGCTCGATTTCCTTGAAAAGATCATGCAACTGCGGCCCACTCCGGTGATCATCGTGTCGGGCTCGACCCAGCGCGGCACCGAGACGACCGCCCGCGCGCTCGCGCTGGGCGCGGTCGATTGCTATGCCAAGGCCGAGGATTCGGGCCGGTTGCCGACGGATGACGGCGGGCGTCTGGCCGAACTGGTGCGCAATGCCGCGCGGGTGAGCTTCGGCGTGCGCGGGCCGACTTCGCAACGCGTGGCCAGTGAGGCGCGCTCAAGCCTGATCGAACGCCCCCGGCTGATCGCCATCGGATCGTCCACCGGCGGGGTTGAAGCGCTGCAGGTGCTGCTCGGCGGTTTTCCCGAGGACTGTCCGCCGACGTTGATCGTCCAGCACATTTCGGCGCGTTTCGCCCCGGCGGTGGCGCGCACGCTCGACCAGTCGTGCCCGCCCAAGATCCTTGTGGCAGAACCCGATCTGCCGCTGCGCCCCGGCCACGTCTATCTTGCGCCGGGCGACGATCGCCACCTGACGATCGGGGGCACCAGCGCGTTCCACGCCAAGCTGCGACCGGGCGCCGCCGTGTCCGGCCACCTGCCCAGCGTCGATGTGCTGTTCAAGTCGGTGGCCGAAACGGTCGGCAAATCGGCGGTCGGCATCCTGCTGACCGGCATGGGGTCCGACGGCGCGCAAGGCCTGCTCGCGATGGCCCGCGCCGGGGCGCACACCATCGCGCAGGACGAGGCGAGCTGCACCGTTTTCGGCATGCCGCGCGCGGCGATTTCGCTGGGGGCAGCCAACATCGTGGCGCCGATCGGGCACATCGCCCGCAACGTCTTCAGCAAGGCCGCGTGATCCCATGTTTGAACGGCGCATCCTTCCCGATGGCACCATGCCACCCGAACGCATCACCGTGATGCAGGGGCAAGCGCTGGTCAGCAGCGAACAGAACGTCGAGTTCTCGACCGTGCTGGGCAGTTGCGTGGCGCTGTGCCTGTTCGATCCCGACATGCGGATCGGCGGCATGAACCACTTTCTGCTGGCCGAGCCCCCCGCCAGCGCCTCGCTGTCGGCGGTGGACGAGCATTACGGCACTTATCTGATGGAATTGCTCGTCAACCAGATGCTGGGCCGCGGCGCGCGCAAGGCACGGCTGAAGGCGCACTTGTACGGCGGCGCCAACGTCAACCGCAACATGATGCGCATCGGCACCGCCAATGCCGAATTCGCCCGCGGCTTCCTTGAACGCGAAGGCATCGATCTGCTCCGCCACGATCTTGGCGGGACCAGTGCCCGCCGGGTCGATTACCGCCCCGCTTCGGGGCAGGTCCGCTGCCGTTCGGTCGAAGACCGTCTGGCACCGCCCGTCCAGCCCACGATCCGCCCGGCCAAGGCCACCGGCGACGTCGAACTTTTCTGATTGCAACCAGCGAGCCAACCCATGACCACTGCGACCAGGATCCTTACCGTTGATGACAGCCCTTCGATGCGGGCGCTGTTGAACCACGCTCTTACCAGTCAGGGCTTCGACGTCTCTCAGGCCGAGGACGGCATCGCCGCGCTCGACTGGCTGGCGCTGAACGAGGTCGATGTCGTGATCACCGACATCAACATGCCCCGGCTCGACGGCTTCGGCCTGATCGAGCAACTGCGCGAAGGCAGTCGTCACCGCGATCGCCCGATCCTGGTGCTGACCACCGAGAGCAGCGAGGAAAAGAAAGCGCGCGCCCGCGCCGCCGGGGCCACCGGCTGGATCGTCAAGCCGTTCGACCCCGCCAAGCTGGTCGCGGCGGTCCGCCGCGTTTCGCACTGACCCGTCACTTCCCGATCACCATGAGGCACAAGCCATGATCCGCGAACTCATCACCTTTGAAGTGGAAGGCCAGGTCTTCGGCCTCGACATCATGTCGATCCGCGAAATCAGGGCCTGGACACCGACGACCCGCCTGCCGCGCGTGCCCCACTATGTGGCAGGCGTGGTGAACTTGCGCGGCACGGTGCTGCCGGTGATCGACCTTGCCGCGCGGCTGGGCTGGCGCGCCACCGAGCCGACCCCGCGCCATGCCATCATCGTCACCCAGTTGGGCGCGCAAGTCGGCGGCTGGATCGTCGATTCGGTCAGCGACATCGTGACCGTGCCCGACCAGACCATGCAACCGCCGCCCCCGACCGCCGGCCACGATACCGTGGTCCCCTTCCTCGAAGGGCTGGCCGCGATCGAGGACCGCATGGTCATGGTGCTCAACCTTGCCGCGCTGACCGAAGGCGCCAAGCTCGCTGAAGCCGCCTGAAGCCGGGACTGGCAAGGAGAGCGCCAATGGCCAACGTGGCCACCCACCGTCAGATTGCCGTCGTGCTGGAAGAACTGGCGCAAGAAGTCGAAGCGCTTGGCGGAACGCTTTGCTGCGATATGGACATTGCCATGCGCCACATGGACATCCTGCAATCGATCGATCTGATCGCGCAAAAGCAGCGCTCGCTTGGCAAACTGCTTGAGGCCGATTGTCCCGAGGCCGAAGTCGAAAGGATCGCCATCGATACCCTGCGCGAGCGGATGCGTCTGCTGCGCTGACCGAAAGTACCGCAATGGCACATACTGCCGTTGCGTAGGTACCCCCGCCGATTGCCTTGTCACCGCGCCTGCCGCATCACGAAAACGGTTGCAGGGGCAAATTGCGCGCAAGCGATGGCGGTCATCGGGATCTACAGTGTCAAAGGCGGGGTGGGCAAGACGACCTTGTCCGTCGATCTGGCTTGGCGCTCGGCTGTCCGTTCCGGCCATCGCACCTTGCTGTGGGATCTTGATCCGCAAGGCGGCTGCGCGTTTCTGCTGGGGATGGAGCCGCGCCCCGGACGCCGGGCCGCCTCGATCTTTCAGCGCGATGGCCGGCCGCGCGACTTCATCGAGCCGACGCCCTACCCCAACCTTTCGATCCTGCAGGCCGACGACAGCCTGCGCGCGCTCGGGCTGGCACTCGCCCGGCTTGGCCAGCGCCGCCGCATGGCCACGTTGAGCGGGTTTCTGGCAGGCGAATACGACCGCATCATCGTCGACTGCCCGCCGGTGCTGAACGACATCAGCGATCAGGTGATTTCCGCCGCCGACCTGCTGATCGTGCCGCTGCCGCCATCGCCGCTGGCGGCGCGCGCGCTGGCGATGATCCGCGCCGAAATTCTGGCCAACCATGACCGGCATCCGCCGATCCTTCCCGTGCTTTCGATGTTCGACACCCGCCGCAAGCTGCACCGCGAGGTGCACAACGGGTTTGCCGCCGGATGGCCGTTCATCCCGATGGCATCCGCAGTCGAACAGATGGCGGTGCAGCGCAAGCCGATCGGCGTGTTTGCCGGATGGACCGACGCCAGCCAGCGGATGCAGCGGGTGTGGGACGCGATCGAGGCCAAACTGCGGCTGCGCGCGACGCTGGCTTCCTGATCGATCGCGAACCGCCGCACCGTTGGTCCGGGGCGGGGCATAACGCCTCGCCCCGGACCAACGGTGCGAAATCCCCGCCCAACCGCCTGCCCATGCTGGACATTGCCCCCACCCATCGTCCATGGGGTTCGGATCATGTGGCAGCTTTACCAGTTCCCCCTATGCCCGTTCAGCCGCAAGGTCCGCCTGCTGCTCAGCGAAAAGGGCGTCGCCTACGAACTCGTGCGGGAAAATCCGTGGGAACAGCGTGAGGAGTTCGAACGCCTCAACCCCGCGCTGCGCACCCCGGTGCTGACCAACACCGAACGCAACATCGTGCTGATCGACAGCCGGGCGATCTGCGAATACTTCGAAGAAACCGTCGACAAGGCGCCGATGATCAACGGCACCGCCGTCAATCGCGCGGAAATCCGCCGGCTGGTGGCGCTGTTCGACGAGACGTTCCACGATGCCGTCACCGGGCCGCTGCTCGATGAAAAGATGCGCAAGCGGCTGGTCTATCGCCAGCCGCCCGATGCCAAGGTCATCCGCAACACGATGCGGCTGGCCAACGAGCATCTCGACTACATCGACTTCCTGCTCGACCATCGCCCCTGGCTGGCGGGATCGCAGATGAGCCTCGCAGATCTGGCGGCCGCAGCCCAGATCTCGGTGGCCGACTACCTTGGCGGGATCGACTGGTCGCACCACGAACAGTCGCGCGGCTGGTATTCGGTGTTCAAAAGCCGCCCGAGCTTCCGCCCGCTGCTGTCGGAACGGATGGACGTGATCCAGCCGCCCGGCCACTATGCCGACGTGAACGCCTGACCCGCCCGGTCAGGCCTTCACGCTCAGGCATTCCCGGTCAGGCCTTCCCGTTCAAGCTGGCCGGGTCTTGGCGCCGAACCGTCCGTACTTGCGAAACCGCACCAGCCAGCGATCGAGGAACAGGTCGAGCGGGCGCGGCTTGATGCCAAGTTCCGCCAGACCCGGCAGGGCGCCGCTGGCGACGTTGCCTTGCTTGAGCAATTGCCACTGGTCGGTGCTGAGCGGGGCGCCGGGCAACCAGCCGGTCAGCGCCGCGATCGCGCCGCTGATACCGTCGGGCAGTTCGACGAACAGCCGCCCGCGCCCTTCGGCCTGCGCGATGCGCCGGTTGAGGTCGGCCACGCTGATCTGCTCGGGCCCGGCCAGTTCGAAGGTCTTGCCCGCATGGACCGCCGGTGCCGCCAGAATCGCCGCTACCGCCTCTGCCGCATCATCGACGAACACCGGCTGCAGCTTGGCCGTGGGCGCGAACACCGGGATCACCGGGAACGCCGCGATCAGTCCTGCGAACATGTTGATGAAGGCATCGTCCTGCGCGAACAGGATCGAGGGGCGCACGATCACCGCTTCGGGAAACGCCGCCAGCACGGCTGCTTCGCCAGCCGCCTTGGTGCGGGCATAGGCGACCTTCGATTCGATATCGGCGCCGATCGCCGAAACATGGACGAACGCGCTGGCTCCGGCGACTTTGGCGGCGGCTGCCACAAGCCCCGCGCCCTTGCCCTGCACCGCATCCAGATTGCCGGCAAAGGCGCCGACCAGGTTGACCACCGCATCGGCCCCGGTGAAGGCCACGGCCAGCGTGTGCGGCTTGGTCACGTCCACCGCCACGGTTTGCGTCTGGCCCAGATTGCCCAGCGGCTTGACCGTGAAAGCGCGTTCGGGGTGGCGGCTGCCGATCCGCAGGCGGGCGCCGCGCGCCAGCAGTTCCTGCGCCAGATGGGTGCCGAAGAAGCCGGTGCCGCCGACCAGTACGATCAGCTTGCCTTCCAGATCGCGTTCCCTGTTCTTGACCATGCCTGTTTGTCCGCTTGCCGTTGGAGCTGCGATTCGCCCGCGCAGTGAACCTGCGCGGCGTAGTCTCGTCGTCCTGCCTTTGGCACAGGCCATGGCCATATTTCAATGGCGAAGCCGGTTTTGCATTCTTGTGTCAAACCCTTGTTGACAGGCCGGTGGCTGTCCCTTAGAGGCGCCCTCCTACCCGGCGGGTCGCCCACAAAGCGAAGCCCGCCAAACAGCAAGATGTGCCCAGGTGGCGGAATTGGTAGACGCACTAGCTTCAGGTGCTAGCGCTCGCAAGGGCGTGGAGGTTCGAGTCCTCTCCTGGGCACCATTTGTTCTTCTCAGAAGAACCCAGCAAGTGTATTAAACCCGCAGAAATCCAAGGGAATTGGCCCTTGGATCGTGCCGGATCGTCCCGCCTTTTCTCGGGGGTTCCGCACATTTTTGCGGGCCTTTTACGGGCCTTTGCGAAAACCACATTGGGAAAAGGCCCGCCCATGCCTCTGACCGAAACCCGGCTTCGCGCACTCAAGCCAAAGGACAAACCGTACAAGGTCGCCGACGACCGCGGATTGTACATCGAGGTGTCTCCATCGGGCGGAAAACTTTGGCGATTCCGCTATCGAATCGGCACCGTTGAAAAGAAGCTCTCGATCGGCTCCTATCCCGAAATCAATATCAAGGACGCACGCCAAGCGGCCTATGAGAGCCCGATTCAAAAGTCTGTCATGCGGCTGAAAGTCGCGCAATTCTGCGGGTTAGCATCCGGATAGAAGCGATATTCGCCCACGCGGTCGAGCTCTCGATGGAGCGTTCCCAGTCTTTGGCGAGG
>NZ_JAIZDA010000091.1 GCF_020404405.1 Novosphingobium sp. FKTRR1
GCTTGACCAACGCCAAACCATAGTGCGAATAGATACCAACGATCAGGTGCTTTACCTGCGCGCGATCAAATCGGAACGCTGCGCGGCATCAGATCGCAATACATGCGCGCGATCGTCGGAATCCGCAATTAAGCACCCCTGCACAAATCAAGGCATCATCAGCGCGCTTCCCATCGGCAAGCAGGTCATTCCAGACGGCGTACAGCGTCGCAATCGCTTCTATATTGTCCCGGTTCAAGCCCTTCAACTTTGCCAGCATCGCCTCGAATGCTGCGGCACGATCTGTGCCGACAAGAGCGGTCAATTCATCATGCGGTGCGTGGCAGGATGTCGGGATAGTATAGGTTACTGCCTCGCCGTCCTTCGTGGGTTCTTTTGTGGCAATACCGTATACTGCAGCAGCGCCATGCTCCATGGCATCACGCAGGTTGCGATCATAGGGGCCAGCCGCGTCGCGGACATAATGACCGCCCAGGTCGAGCCCGGCATGGGCTTCAGCCAGATAGCCTAGCTTCATGATCACCATGCGCCCCAGTTTGCCGAAGCGCAGGATTGCATAGCTGCCGACGACGGAGCGAAGTGGCGGTAGTTCAGCTACCTGTGCTGAGGTCGAAGCGCTCAGCCCCCTAGCGGTGCGGACGTCGATCTTGCCGGTGACGGCAGCCGAGATCAGCGCGGCACGGCGTTCTTGCAGCAGGGTGATGGCGGATTGGGCTTGGGTTATAAGGCTATCCGACCTCACTGAAATGCTCGCGATATGCTGGCTGATAACAAGTTGCTCATCTAGCGGTGGCAGTGCAACTACAAATGCTTTCAACGCTGACTGCGGCAAGTTATTGGCCAAGCCGTCTGCACCACTTATCGCATTTCGGATTTGCAGCCTCACGCATGATGCGCCCATCACGTAAGCGAACCAACGGTTGTCGGTGGTGGCTTCAAGGGTGATGCGGAAGATTTTGTCAGACAGCATTAAACTTGGCCGGGTTGGTCCAATGCACGCGCACGATCCTACCA
Organism: Novosphingobium sp. FKTRR1; assembly: GCF_020404405.1. Lineage (GTDB taxonomy): Bacteria > Pseudomonadota > Alphaproteobacteria > Sphingomonadales > Sphingomonadaceae > Novosphingobium. The sequence goes on from NZ_JAIZDA010000091.1 coordinate 1,015, forward strand.
AGTCAGGGTTTCCGTTCGCCCGTGACAAGAGCACGTCGCCCTCGCGAACTTCATATGCTGGAATTGGTTCTAATGCCGCTGGTAGCGCCTTGTTTTCCTCTTCGCGATACTCACCGCGATTGACGCAGCCAGCCTTCAGAACGCCCCATTCTTCTAATTCTGCAGGACGGGATTCAGAGCCCGAGCGAAAAGTGGTTGAGCGATATCAGTAGGTTGTGATTCAGCGTCGTTGTCGAGACGATGGAGGAAGCACATGCCCTGGACTGATACCGCTCGCCGCAAGCATATGCGGGAAGGTGCGGG
>NZ_JAIZDA010000092.1 GCF_020404405.1 Novosphingobium sp. FKTRR1
CCGAGCACCCTTGCTCACAGGATCGTCACCCGAGATAATCATAGGAGTAGCGCCTCAACTTACGTCAGGGCGCGGAAATTCAACGCTGACACCCGCCAGCGCAAGGTGGGCGCGAAACACCGCTTACAGTCCAACATTGGCCCAATCGAGAGAAAGACGGGCTTCAACGGAGCCGACGGCCTGCGCTTTGGCCGGAAGACAATCCGTGCCTCCTTTTGGTAGGCGTACCCGAAGTGCTTCGCCATTTCGGGCACCCTGAACTTCGAATAATCTCGGTACGGATCGTAATAGATCACGCTGCCTTCCATCGGCTCGTAGTCCGGGTTCGATGCGAGGAAGGTAGAGATCAGCCGCTGCTTGAAACGAATGGGATCGTGGATCACGATCGCCGCGTCGGCCTCAAAGTCCGTCGGCATCCGATAGTGGATGTGTTCGCAAAGGCTGACGAGAAAATAGTCATCGAACACGAGGGGCAGGACGATGTCGTCGTCGTTGAACTCAAAGCGGTGCCCTTGGACATCTAAATACGTCCGATTCTCCATCCGCTCCCGCCAAGTGGGAATGAAGAACGTCCGGCTGGTCTCGTCGTCGCGGACAGCGCTGAGGAGGTTTGCGTCGTTATAGAGTCCCGCGTTAGCGATCCTCATCTCGCCATGCTTAAACATCGGTTCGAGGAACTGGCGCTTGCCATATTTGACGAGGATAGGCCCTGTCGGGGTCGAGTAGCCTTCAAAGAGCGTTACACCGACCGGCGTCCCCTTCTCGAAATATTTGAGCAGCGGCGCACGCGCCCTGCCGATCACCTCGTCAGGCGGCATGCCATTTCGTCTTGCCCCGTATTCCTCGAGCATATGGGTGAAGACCTGCATGTATTCGTCGGTCTCCGACATCGCGACCATCGTGATCTGGCCTTGCGGACTGACCTCCATGGCGTTCATAAAGATGTTGCAGAAGCGCTCAGCCACCCGGTCCTCTGGCGCCCCGAGTAGGTAGGGCCGCGCGAGATACGCGTGACGCCAGACCTCATGGAGAGCCAAGCGGCCAGGCTGCTCCGACTTCCACTCATAGTGGCGGCGCCTGGCCTCTACAGCCTCATGCCGCTCGCGAATCTGCTCCACGCTCACTTTCATAGTTGATTAGAGCCCGAGCGAAAAGTGGTTGAGCGATATCAGTAGGTTGTGATTCAGCGTCGTTGTCGAGACGATGGAGGAAGCACATGCCCTGGACTGATACCGCTCGCCGCAAGCATATGCGGGAAGGTGCGGG
>NZ_JAIZDA010000093.1 GCF_020404405.1 Novosphingobium sp. FKTRR1
CCCGCACCTTCCCGCATATGCTTGCGGCGAGCGGTATCAGTCCAGGGCATGTGCTTCCTCCATCGTCTCGACAACGACGCTGAATCACAACCTACTGATATCGCTCAACCACTTTTCGCTCGGGCTCTAAGGGCCGGGCCATGCGCGGCTAGGTCGTAGACTCATAAATCGCACGTTCGAAGTTTGAAGCAAAACGGCGCAGTGCAAGGAGGGAAGGCACAAGGATCTGTTGATATTTCAAGCCTAGCCGACGCCGCAATCGGCTGTTTTGATCGAACGAAGTTCACCGCAAGGTAAATCCGGAAGGGACACCCGAACGGCGCCATTTATGAGTTTACGACCAAAGTTAGCACAAGGCATTGCTGAAACGCCGATAGGCCACTGGCTAATACATGATTCAAATATTATGGCTCACGAAACTTCCATAATTCCGAAACAACGGGCGCATTGATCAGCCATTTCAAATTTCCCATATTTTTCATTGTTCTGTGGTGTGCTTTATGCAATCTGCAAGCGATGCTTAAGGAGGATCCCGTGAAGTCTAGGTTGGGGTATTTAGACGCTCTGCGCGGATTCGCGGCACTGTCAGTACTTTTTCAGCATACATTTGAAAAAGTTTGGCAAGCAGGCTCCGACGGCTTGCTTCATCAGGTTTTAAGCTTTTCGTTGTTCCATTTGGTAAATTTTGGCCGATTTGGTGTAATTCTCTTTTTCATGACTAGCGGTTTCGTTATTCCGTTCAGTTTTAAGGGCGATCGGCCGGTTTTTAACTTTTGTGTTAGCCGTTTTTTTCGTCTCTACCCAGCTTACTGGTTTTCAATCGGGGCAGTCGTCTCGGTCACATGGATCATAGGTGGCGAACTTTTTTCACCGCGGCAAATCATTTCAAATATTACAATGATACAGAGACTGTTTGGCCAGCCCAATGTCAGTGACGTATATTGGACTCTATTTCTAGAGCTAGTATTTTATTTTTTCTGCATCATCCTATTCATGAAAAACCTTCTGTATCGCTGGAGTGTTTCTGCGGTATTTGCTTTCGGCCTGATCGCAACTGCTACAGTCGGGTCGATTCTCAAGTACGGTTTCCATTTCCGGATACCATACTTGGATGACCCGATTTACCGTAACTGCTCAGGTGGTTGGCAATGAGGCCGATCAAGCGACCGCGAAGCGTCCGTCGACGAGGTCTCGGATTGCGCTGAGTGCGGACTGGCCAGAGAGGCGTGCGGTGCCGGTGACGGAACGGTATC
>NZ_JAIZDA010000094.1 GCF_020404405.1 Novosphingobium sp. FKTRR1
CATGGTCATCCCGGTAGTATTGTGCGGTGGTAGCGGGACGCGGTTGTGGCCGCGTTCGCGCAAGGTGAAGCCGAAGCCGTTTCTGCCGCTGGTGGGTGACACGACGCTGTTCGAAGCGACGTTGCTGCGTTGCCACGGGTTTGCCGGGTTCGGTGCGCCGGTGATCGTGACCGGCGCGGTGCATCTTGAACATGTCGAGGCGCAAGTTCCCGATGCGGCCAACAGCCGGATCATCGTCGAGCCGCAAGGGCGCAATACGGCGGCGGCGATCGCGCTGGCGGCGCTGCGCTTGCCTGCCGATGCGGTGATGCTGGTGTGTCCGAGCGACCACCACATCGGCGATGCGGCGGCGTTTCGCGCAGCGGCGCAGGCAGCGGCCGCGCTGGCCGCGCAGGACTGGCTGGTCAGCTTCGGGATTGCCGCGACCGCGCCCGAAACCGGCTTCGGCTATCTCAAGCAGGGCGACGGCATCACCGGCAGCGAGGGCTACCGCGTGGCGCGCTTTGTCGAAAAGCCCGACCTGGATCGCGCGCTGCAGTTCCTCGCCGATGGCGGGTATTGGTGGAACGGCGGCATCTTTGCCTTCCGCGCCGGGTTCTTCCTGTCCGAACTGGCGGCGCATCGCCCGACGCTGTTCGCTGCGGTGCAGACGGCGGTGGCGCAAGGACATGAGGATGGCCAGCGCTTTCACCCCGATCCCGAAGCGTTCGCGCTGATCGAGAGCGAATCGGTCGATTATGCGGTGATGGAAAACACCGCGCGCGCCGCGATGGTGCCAGCGACGATGGCCTGGTCGGACATCGGCAACTGGCAGGCGCTGCATGAGGCAATGGCGAGCGACGCGGACGGCAACGCGGTGCACAACACCGGGAAGGGCCGCGCGGAACTGCTGGGCTGCCGCAACGTTCTGGTCAGCAGCGACGGCCCGCGCGTGTCGGTGGTCGGCGCCAGCGATCTGATCGTGGTGGTCGACGGCGATGAGGTGCTGGTAGCCACCCCGGCAGGCGCACAAGCCGTCGGCAAACTGACCGGCGCAACGAACCAATAAATCGGCC
>NZ_JAIZDA010000095.1 GCF_020404405.1 Novosphingobium sp. FKTRR1
AGAGCCCGATTCAAAAGTCTGTCATGCGGCTGAAAGTCGCGCAATTCTGCGGGTTAGCATCCGGATAGAAGCGATATTCGCCCACGCGGTCGAGCTCTCGATGGAGCGTTCCCAGTCTTTGGCGAGGCGGCGGCAACGGCCCAGCCAGGCGAAGGTACGCTCGACCACCCAGCGCCGGGGCAACACCTCGAACCCTTTGGCGGTGTCTGACCGCCTGATGATTTCCAGCGTCCACTCACCGTGGCTCTTGAGCGCGTTGCGGAGCTTTTCGCCGGCATAGCCGCCATCGGCGAACACGTGGCGCAGCCATGGGAACCGGTGGCGGATGGCCTTGAGCACATCGACCGCTCCGTCACGGTCCTGGATATCGGCGGCGTGGATGAGAACGAACACCAGGAAGCCGCACGTGTCTGTGACGATGTGCCGTTTCCTGCCCTTTACCTTCTTGCCCGCATCATAGCCGCAAACCCCGCCGGCTTCTGTGGTTTTGACCGACTGGCTGTCGATCACCCCAGCGCTGGGCGATGCCTCCCGGCCCGCCTGCTGGCGTGCTGTCATCACAAGGATGTGGTTGATCGTGATCAGCAGACCGCTGTTGCGCCACGCGTAGAAATAGCCACGCACCGTCGAGACCGGCGGGAAGCACTTGGGCAGCATCCGCCACGCCCCGCCGCTCGATGCAATGTACAGGATCGCGTTCATCACCCGGCGAAGGCAGGTCTTGCGCGGTCGCCCTCCGCTCCGGGCCGCCGGCAGCATGGGCGCGATCAACTCCCACTCCGCTTCGCGCAAATCACTTGGATAGCCCGCACCTTCCCGCATATGCTTGCGGCGAGCGGTATCAGTCCAGGGCATGTGCTTCCTCCATCGTCTCGACAACGACGCTGAATCACAACCTACTGATATCGCTCAACCACTTTTCGCTCGGGCTC
>NZ_JAIZDA010000096.1 GCF_020404405.1 Novosphingobium sp. FKTRR1
GAGCCCGATTCAGAAGTTGATCAAATTTGACAGTATCTTGCGGTTCTGCGCGTGAGCATGCGGATTGAGGCGATGAGGGCCCATGCGGTGGATGACGCGATGGACCTTTCCCAATCCTTTGCCAGCCTTCGACAGCGCCCAAGCCAAGCGAAGGTTCGCTCGACAACCCATCGGCGCGGTAGCACCTCGAAGCCCTTGGCTTTGTCGGAACGCTTGATGATGTCGATAGTCCACTTGCCCATGCCGACAAGCGCGGATCGCAGTTTATCACCTGCATAGCCGCCGTCAGCGAAGACATGGCGTAACCATGGAAACCGCGTCCGGACGGCAGCCAGCACATCGACAGCACCATCGCGATCCTGAATGTCGGCGGCGTGGACGAGAATGAAGATCAGAAAGCCGCATGTGTCGGTCAGGATGTGTCGTTTGCGGCCTTTGACCTTCTTGCCTGCGTCAAACCCGGAAACTCCGCCACTTTCCGTGGTCTTCACCGATTGGCTGTCGATCACTCCAGCACTGGGCGAGGCTTCGCGTCCTTCGATTTCCCGCAGGTTCATAACCAGCACGGTGTTGATGGCCTCGAACAAACCGGCATTGCGCCAGGCGTAAAAGTAGCGCCGCACCGTCGACACCGGAGGGAAGCATTTGGGCAAGAGTCGCCACGCGCACCCACTCGCGGCTACATAAAGCAAAGCGTTGAGGACTTCGCGCATGTCTGCCGTTCGAGGTCGGCCTCCACGCCTTGCCGGAGGCACGAATGGCTCTGCCAGCGCCCACTCCGCATCCGTCATATCCGATGGATATCGCAATCCCTCCCGGCTATGCTCGCGCCGGGCAATACCAGTCCATGTCACCATTCACTCCATCTCTTCGCAAAGAGGCGTGAATCACAACATGCTGGTATTGCTCAACAACTTTCGGATCAGGTTC
>NZ_JAIZDA010000097.1 GCF_020404405.1 Novosphingobium sp. FKTRR1
TGCGGATTCCGACGATCGCGCGCATGTATTGCGATCTGATGCCGCGCAGCGTTCCGATTTGATCGCGCGCAGGTAAAGCACCTGATCGTTGGTATCTATTCGCACTATGGTTTGGCGTTGGTCAAGCGGCGGCACGCTGAGCCAGGCGGCGCATGGATTCCCCGTCGAGTTCGAGCCTGTGGGCGTTGTGGACGAGACGATCGAGGATGGCATCGGCGTAGGTGGGATCGCCGATGAGATCGAACCAGCGCGCGATGGGAAGCTGGCTTGTGACCAGCGTTGAACGCCGACCATAGCGATCCTCGAGGATCTCCAGCAGATGATGGCGGGCATTGCCATCGAGCGGCTCAAGACCCCAGTCATCAAGGATGAGCAGGTCCACGCGGGCCAGGCTCTTCATCCGCGCAGCAATGCGGCCATCACCCTTGGCCAGCGACAGCTCATCGATCAGCCGCGGCAGCCGCGTGTAAAGGACCGACCGATTGTCACGGCAGGCCTGATGCCCGATGGCGCAGGCCAGCCAGCTTTTACCGACCCCTGCTGGCCCGATGATCGCGCAGTTTTCATGGGCACCGATCCAGTTGCCCTTGAGCAGCATCTCGAACAGCCGCCGGTCAAGCCCGCGTGTGCTGCGATAATCAACATCCTCAGGCACGGCATGATGGCGTAGTTTTGCCTGACGCAGCCGCAGGGCAAGGCGGCGGTCATTTCGCCATGTCGTCTCATGATCAAGCAACAGCGCCAACCATTCCGCATGGCTCAGGCTGGCGGCCTCGCCATTGCCATCGAGGTCGGCAAAGGCATGAGCCATGCCCGTCAGGCCAAGCTGGTTCAACTGATCAAGTGTAGGGTGTTTGAGC
>NZ_JAIZDA010000098.1 GCF_020404405.1 Novosphingobium sp. FKTRR1
GGTGGATTCTATCTGGAAGTGCGAATTTTGAGGATTTCCGGGCACTTTGTGCCCCACTCAAGAGGATGCACAATGGCTCGAAACTACCGACATCTCAGTCTTGAAGAGCGTGATACGATCATGCGCATGCGCGATCGTTGCATGCCGGTTGGCCGGATCGCCGCCGAACTCCGGCGGCATCCAGCGACAATCTATCGTGAACTGCGGCGCAACTTCTTCTATGACGAGGACGCCTGGTTCCGTGGCTATTTCGGTCGTGTCGCACACCGGAAAGCTGCTTCGCGCCGGGTCTGTGGTGGCAAGGTCAACCGTGATCGTGAGCTTGCCGCGCGCATTGTAGAACATCTTCAGCAATGCTGGTCACCAGAGCAAATTGCTGGCCGCCTGAGACTCGATAAGGCCAATCCCATCACTGTTTGTCACGAGACCATCTACCAGTTTGTGTATGGCACGGAGGGTCGGCAGTTAGGCCTCTGGAGCCATTTGCCGCGCCAGCGGAAGACGCGGCGTCAGCGCTACGCGCGCAAGCCGCGAGGCCTCAATATCCCACTGGCAAACACTATCGCAGAACGTCCCAAAGAGATTGGCGAACGCAATCAGTTTGGTCACTGGGAGGGCGATCTCATTGCTTTCAGGAAAGAATTTGGAAAATCCAATCTTACTTCGTTGGTCGAACGCCGCAGCCGATACATCGTGCTGACGCGCAACCCCAGTCGCCATTCCATGGGCGTCATGGCAGGGATCGAACACCACCTTGGCCCCCTCCCCCA
>NZ_JAIZDA010000099.1 GCF_020404405.1 Novosphingobium sp. FKTRR1
GCCAAAGACTGGGAACGCTCCATCGAGAGCTCGACCGCGTGGGCGAATATCGCTTCTATCCGGATGCTAACCCGCAGAATTGCGCGACTTTCAGCCGCATGACAGACTTTTGAATCGGGCTCTAAGTTTCATAGCAAGGGCTGCCATGCTTCAAACCGAGATTCATCACTCGGTAAGCCTTATCCTTGCCACGCTTCGTCGCTATCGTCGTTTTGTTACGGTTCAAACCAACCCGACCGGGTGGACGATAGGCATTTATCAGATATTTAGCGGTCGATGGCTGTGGCCGGAGTCCACTCGGGATTCGTGCGGGATTGCAGTTTCGGTGCTGCCCCGACCCCGCCTGGCACGATGCTCCAAGCTTTTGTCCGGGTAGTCGCGTCTGCCCTCTTTGCCGGGGTTACAGTCCGTTGACCTTGCGCAAGGAGCGACCGATCAGGCGTGATTAAGAGCCCGATTCAAAAGTCTGTCATGCGGCTGAAAGTCGCGCAATTCTGCGGGTTAGCATCCGGATAGAAGCGATATTCGCCCACGCGGTCGAGCTCTCGATGGAGCGTTCCCAGTCTTTGGCG
>NZ_JAIZDA010000100.1 GCF_020404405.1 Novosphingobium sp. FKTRR1
CACTTGACCGACTGAAAAATCACATGTGAATAGCGGCCCGCGATCTGCTCCCCACCCGGGCGGCATCAAATCGGAACGGTGGGCGCGATCAGATCGGAATGGGTGGGCGGCATCGCCGGAATCCGCATCAGCACGCGCGCATCAATCGGCGGGGTCAGGCGCACCACGTGACCCGACGGTGACACGACCTCGACGATCCCCGGCAGCGGTCCACCTTGCTGCGGCACAGACGAGGTCTCGACGTGGACCGGCACGAACGGTGATGCTGGCCGCTCAGCCCTGGCATCGCCGAGAAGCTCGCGCCGCCAACGTTAGATCAGCGACGCGCATACGCTATGACGGCGTGCGACCGCTGCCACGCTCGAACCCGCCATCATCGCCTCCGAAACCACACGCGCTTTGTCATCGTCGCTGAACTGACGACGCGGCGGCGATGCCGTAAGCGTGGCCTGGAGGCCGCCTTGCGTTGCGGGCTTGCGATAGGCTGATTGCCGCTCTTTTTGGGAGCGGTGACGTTGGACGATAGCGAGCTTGATGGAGCAAGTGATCATACGAGCGGTCGTAT
>NZ_JAIZDA010000009.1 GCF_020404405.1 Novosphingobium sp. FKTRR1
ACCTCAAACTGCGCGCCATCACCTCGGAATGCTGCGCGGATAATTCTCGGAACGCTGCGCGCCATCACCTCGGAATCCCGCGCGCCATCAAATCGGAACACCGCGCGCGATCACCTCGGAATCCGCACGGTCGGGCGCGTGGCTCGATGAAGCGCAACAGTCCGAATGGCGCAGCCTTGCGATCAAGCCATGGCAGCGTGGCGCCGGGCAGGGCCGTCATTTTGCGGCTGGTGAGGCGGTGGTGCGGCTCGACAATGTGCCCGAGCGGCCGATAATCGAACTGACGGCCACGCTGGGCGAGGACGATTCGTTGACGCGCATGTTGCAGCGCGCGGGCGTCGCTTCGGGTGACGCCGGGCAAGTGGCGGCACTCATTGATCGCGCCGTGCCTGCAGATACCATCGCGCCCGGCATGCGCTTTGATCTGACGCTGGGGCACCGCGCCAGCCCCGCCGATCCGCGCCCGTTGCAGGCACTGCGGTTCCGTCCGCGCTTCGATCTGGCGCTTGTCATCGGGCGTACGGGTGGGGGTACGCTGGCGCTTGAGCGACACCCGATCGCGGTCGATACCGCGCCGTTGCGGCTGAGCGGGATCGTCGGGCAGAGCCTCTATCGCACCGCGCGCGGGGCCGGGGCCCCCCCCGACACTGTCCAGACGTTCCTGCAGACGATCGATTCGCATTTGCCGTTCGAGGCGATCGACCCGGGTGACACGTTCGATCTGGTGGTCGATTACAAGCGCGCCGCCGACGGACAAGGTGCGGTCGGCAATCTGCTTTACGCTGGTATCGTGCGGCAGGGCCATCCGCTGGTGCAACTGCTGCGCTGGGGCAACGATGGCGCGTATGCCACGCTGGATGACCTGCGCGGCGATGCGGCGGGTGAGGGCGGCGCGCTGCTCTCGCCGGTGGCGGGTGCGATCACCTCGGGCTTCGGAATGCGGCGCCACCCGATCCTTGGCTTCGTGCGCCTGCATGCCGGGGTCGATTTTGCCAGTTCCTACGGTGCGCCGGTCTATGCCGTGGCCGAGGGCGCCGTGACCTTTGCCGGGTGGCATGGTGGCCATGGGAACTATGTGCGGATCGACCATGGCGGCGGAATCGGCACCGGTTATGGCCACATGAGCCGACTTGCCGTTGCACCGGGCATGGCGGTGCGGCGCGGGCAGGTGATCGGCTATGTCGGATCGACCGGGCTGTCGACCGGACCGCACTTGCACTATGAAGTATATCGCGGTGGCCAGCCCATCGACCCGCTGTCGCTGCGCAGTCTTGCACCGCGCCATCAGGTTGATCCCGTACAATTGGCTGCATTTCGCACCCGGCTTGCCCAACTGACTGCTTTGCCGCAGGGAATCTTGCCAAGACGGTAAACAAGACGTTCACGGGCGTTGCTCCGCAGCGACTTGGCGCTTAGACAGTTGTCCATGACCGCAAGTTTCCCGCAAGCCCGCCTGCGCCGTACGCGCGCGACGGCATGGAGCCGTGCCCTGCACCGCGAAGTGCTGGTGACTCCCGCCGATCTGATCTGGCCGCTGTTCGTGACCGAAGGGCGCGGGGTCGAAGACCCCATTGCGTCGCTTCCCGGCGTGTCGCGCTGGTCGGTAGATGGCATCGTGGCGCAAGCGAAACAGGCGATCGCGGTCGGCATTCCGTGCCTTGCGCTGTTTCCCAATACCCAGCCCGAACGGCGCAGCCCCGATGGCGCCGAGGCGCTCAACCCCGATAACCTGATGTGCCGCGCCATTCGCGCCATCCGCGATGCCTGCGGCGATGATATCGGCATCCTGACCGATGTCGCACTCGACCCCTATACCAGCCACGGGCAGGACGGGCTTATCGACGACGCGGGCTACGTTCTCAACGACGCCACGGTCGAGGCGCTGGTGGGCCAGAGCCTGAATCAGGCGGCCGCCGGGGCCGACATCATCGCCCCTTCGGACATGATGGATGGCCGCATCGGCGCGATCCGTGACGCGCTGGAAGGCGAAGGTTACGCCAACGTGCAGATCATGGCCTATGCGGCCAAATATGCCTCGGCCTTCTACGGCCCGTTCCGCGACGCGGTCGGCAGTCGCGGGCTGCTGAAGGGCGACAAGAAGACCTATCAGATGGATCCTGCCAACGCCGAGGAGGCTTTGCGCGAGGTCGAGCTTGACCTTGCCGAAGGGGCCGACAGCGTGATGGTCAAACCTGGCCTGCCCTATCTGGACATCGCGTTCCGGGTGAAGCAGGCGTTCGGGGTGCCGGTGTTCGCCTACCAGGTCAGCGGCGAATACGCGATGATCGAGGCGGCCGTGGCGGCAGGAGCGGGCGAGCGCGATGCGCTGGTGCTGGAAACCCTGCTGGCCTTCAAGCGGGCTGGTTGCTCGGGTGTGCTGACCTATCATGCGCTCCATGCGGCAAGGCTTCTTCATGGCTGACTTCCGGCTTGAGACCGAGCGACTGGTCTTGCGTGACTGGCGCGAGGATGACGTCGCGCCATTTCACGCGCTCTGTTCGGATGCGCGCGTGATGGAATTCCTTGGCCCACTGCAGGAACGCTCCGAAGCCGAAGCTGCGGTGGAGCGGCAGAATGCGTTGCAGGATCTGGTCGGCTATTGCTTCTGGGCGCTGGAGCGGCGGTCTGACGGGGCGTTCCTTGGCTTTTGCGGGCTCAAGCCCGGACCCGAGGGTACCCCGCTCGATGGGGTGACCGAGATCGGCTGGCGACTGGCGTATGAGGCGTGGGGACAGGGTTATGCGCGCGAGGCAGCGCTGACGGCGCTGGCGTGGGGCTTTGCCAACCTGTTCGACCAGACGATCTGGGCCATGACCGTCCCCGCCAACCTCCGCTCGCAAGGGCTGATGCAGCGCCTTGGTATGCGGCGGCATGAACGGCTCGATTTCGATCATCCCTCGCTGGCCGAAGGTGACCCGTTGCGGCGCCATGTGGTCTATGCGATCGGGCGTGGGGACACACTGCGCTGACGCTGCTTGGGGACGAATCCTGATGGCCAATGATATCACCATCGCCGCGATCAACGGCAAGACGCCGCGCATCCATCCCAGCGCCTTCATCGCGCCGGGATGCCGGATCATCGGCGATGTCGAGATCGGGGCGGAGGCGTCGATCTGGTACAACTGTGTCTTGCGTGCTGACGTCAACCGCATCGTCATCGGTGCGCGCACCAACATCCAGGATGGCACGGTTATCCACTGCGACAGCCCCGATCCACGCCATCCCGAAGGATTTCCGACGCTGATCGGCGATGACGTGCTGGTCGGGCACATGGCGATGATCCACGGTTGTGTCGTGCACGACCGTGGCTTTGTCGGGTTGTCGTCCACGGTGATGAATGGCTGCGTGATCGAAAGCGACGGGATGCTGGCGGCAGGCGCGCTATTGACCCCGGGCAAAAAGATCGGCCGCGCCCAATTGTGGGGCGGGCGCCCCGCGGCCTACATGCGCGACCTTACCGAAGCGGCGCTGGCCGAAATGCAACTGGGCGTCGCGCATTACGTACGCAACGGGCAGGCGCACAAGGCTGCGCTTGCACACACGCTTGGCCAGACCGAAGCCTGATCTGCCGTCGCCCGCCGCATTGCGCGCGGTGGCCGATGATGATGGGCGACTGGCCGTACGCGTGACGCCGGGCGCGCGCAGCGAAGGTGTCAGCATCGAGGATGGGCGCGTGCTGGTGAAAGTCCGCGTCAAACCCGAAGATGGCAAGGCCACTGCCGCGGTCGCATCGTTATTGGCGCAGGCACTCGGTGTGCCAGCAAGCGCGGTTGCCTTGTTGCGCGGCGCAACTTCGCGCGAGAAGCTGTTCAGGATTCCGCCGGCAGTCTGAACGCCAGGACGACCATCCCCAGCGCATAGACGGCGGCAATCCACAGGCAACCGAACGGGAGTTGGTGCTGCAGGAATGCGCCGCAGACCGCCCCGGTCAACAGGCCGATCCACAGCAAGGCCCAGGCACTCCACGCCGGACCGGGTGCGCCTACCAGCCTTGCTGCCAGCCCTTGGCCGATCTTGACCAGCGCTCCGGTCATGTAGGTCAGGCCGATCGCCACTTCGCCCCCGCGCTGAAACGTGTTGTTGAGCGCGCCCATCGCCACCACCAGCGCACCCAGCATCGCCAGTTCTGCACCCGCAGCGCGCGCTATCGCTCCGAGCAGGAGCAACACCGCCACAAGGCCGATCACCGCAGCCTTGCGGTGGTGCCCCGCCTTGTGCGCCAACACCGATCCCGCCGCAACGCCGCCGACGAAGCCGGAGATCAGCACCAGCGGTATCCAGGTGCGCGCGGGCGATGTACCCAAGGCAACGCCCAGCCGCGTGGTATTGCCCGACATGAACGACACGAAATAGCCGTCGGCCGACAGGAAACCTACCGCATCGACAAAGCCCGCGAGCGCGGCCAGTGCAATGGCAAGGCGGCGGCGGGCAAAGTCATATTCGATCATGGCGTCATTCTAGCGCGAGGGTCGCGCCTTGCACAACACGCCAGAAAGGTGTGCCTCAACCTCGCGCCATGCCCAGCGCCATGCGCTCCATCACGGTGGCAAAGGCATCGGCCATTTCGGTGTCCTGCGGCGCCACAGCGGCGATCGCGCGGCGCATCGCAGTGACCCATTGCCGCGCGGTGACAGCGGTGATCGCGAAGGGGGCGTGGACCGATCCCATGCACTTTCCCGGATTGGCCAGCGACCAGTCGCGCGGACCGCCGCTCCATCCGGCAAGGAACGACGCCAGCGAATCACGCATCGGTGCCAGGTCTGCGCCATGCATCGCGCGCAATTCCGCAAATTCAGGCTCCTGTTCCATCAGGTCATAGAACCGGTTGGTGATCTGCCGCAGCACCGCAAGGCCGCCGATACGATGATAGGGTGATAGGGTATCGTTTTCGGCGGTGCTGGCCACGGTCAGTTTGCTCCGGACAGGGATCGTCAGGATCATGAATGGCGGCGAACCTGCCCAGTCGCCTTGATCCCGATCAATCCGCGATCATGGCTCGCAAGGTCTCCAGTCGGTCGGCCTCGTGCGCGGGTTTGTCGGTGCGGATGCGGCTGATGCGCGGGAAACGCATCGCCACGCCAGATTTGTGGCGCTTGCTGGCATGGACCGAATCGAAGGCTACTTCGAACACCAGCGACTTGTCGGTTTCACGCACTGGCCCGAATTTCGCCACTGTATGCGCGCGCACGTGGGCATCCAGCATCTTGAGTTCGGCATCGGTGAACCCGAAATAGGCCTTGCCGACCGGTAGCAGTTCGGCCCCGGCATCGGGATCTCCGTTCCAGCAGCCAAAGGTGAAATCCGAATAGAAGCTCGATCGCTTGCCGCTGCCGCGTTGCGCATACATCAGCACGCAGTCGATCAGCAGCGGTTCGCGCTTCCATTTGTACCACAATCCGGCGCGGCGCCCGGCGACATAGGGCGAATCGCGCCGCTTGAGCATCACGCCCTCGATGGCATCGCTGCGGGCCTGCGCACGAATTTCAGCCAGTTCGTCGAAATCGCGCGCTGGAATGACGGCGGACAAGTCGAAGCGGGCCGGATCGAGCCGGGGCAGCAGCGCTTCGAGCCTTGCGCGCCGCTCGGTCCAGGGCAGCGCACGCAAGTCCTCACCATCTGCTACCAGCACGTCGTAGAGCCGCACGAAGGCCGGTGCCTCGGCCAGCAGCTTGCGTGACACGGTCTTGCGGCCAAGCCGTTGCTGCAGCGCGTTGAAGCTGGCGGCTCCACCGGCTTGCCCGCCTTGATGGTTTCCGCGCACCAGCAATTCGCCATCTAGCACCAAGGGCTCGTCCAGCGCATCGACCACGTCAGGAAACGCGGCGGAAATGTCGTCGCCGCCACGCGAATAGAGCCGCGTCTGCCCACCGGCATGGGCGATTTGCACGCGAATGCCGTCCCACTTCCATTCAGCGGCGAACGCGGCAAGATCAAGCGTCTCCTCCTCCAGCGGGTGCGACAGCATGAACGGGCGGAAAGCCGGAGTGTCTCCGGCATGCGGCGCTGGGGCCACCCCCAGCGCCCAATCGAACAGCGGGCGGTAGGGCGGCGATTGGCCGTGCCAATATTCCTCGACCTCCTCCACCGCCACGCCAAAGGCCTGAGCAAACGCCACTTTGGCAAGGCGCGCCGAAATCCCGATTCGCAAGGCACCGGTGGCGAGCTTGATCAACGCATACCGGCCATTGGCATCGAGCCGGTCGAGCAGTTCGGCCAGCGCGGCAGGTGCGCTTTGCCGGGTGGTGTCGTGCAGCGCGGCAACTGCTTGCGCCACGCTCGGCGCCGACATGCACGCACCGGGAGGCTCGGGCCAGAGCAGGCTGGCCGTCTCGGCCGTATCGCCGACATAGTCGCGCGACAATGCCCACAGCACCGGGTCCACCCGGGTGGCGATCAGCGCGCGTACGGTCGAGGCCTTTACCGCTGGAAAGTCGATTCCATCGGTCAGCGCGGCCAGCACCCAGCCCCGATCGGGATCGGGTGTTTCGCGTAGGTAGTCAGCGATCAGAGCCAGCTTGCCCTTGCGCGAGCGGGTGTAGACCAGCGCATCCATCAGCGCGGCGAAACGTTCCATTTCAGCGCCCTGCTTTGCTACGTGGATGCAAATCCGCTTTCGCAGGGCGGTTGGCAAAGCTAGGCTTCGGGGCGGAGCGGACTGCCGGTCGCGCGCTCGAACAGAAGGAATGACTGCCCATGAAGGCTGCCCTTACGCTTGTCCCCCTGCTGGTGCTTTCCACGCCCGCGCTTGCCGCTGGCCCGGTCGAGCCGCCGCAGGCCGCCGCAACTGCCGCACCTGCGGCCAAGTTCACGCTCGAAACGCCGATCGAGGCGCTTGTCGCCGATCCAGCGGCAAAGGCGGTAATCGACAAGGACTTGCCCGGCCTCGTCAGCCATCCGCAGTATGAAATGTTCAAGAGCATGGGCCTGTCCACGCTTGCCGGGTTTGCTGCCGACAGGCTGACTCCCGAAGTGCTGGCCAAGGTCAAGACCGAGCTGTCGCAGATCAAGTGACGTTCCACGTGGATCACTCGCTCTCGTCGTCATAGCCGACAAGGGCGAGTGCCCGTGCCGGGCGCTGGTGCAGCGCACACCAGCGCAACAGCGCGTCTTCGCGCCCGTGCGTGATCCAGGTCTGCTCCGGGTCTACCTCGCTGATCGTGGATGTCAGTTCGTCCCAGTCGGCATGGTCGGAAATGATCAGTGGCAGCTCGACATTGCGCTGCCTTGCGCGCTGGCGCACCCGCATCCAGCCTGAAGCCATCGCGGTGAGAGGATCGGGCATGGCGCGGCTCCAGCGGTCGTTGAGCGCCGATGGTGGGCACAGCACGATCTGTCCGGCCAACGCGGCGCGGGGCAGACCAGCGACCGGTCGCAGATCGCCGAGCGGCACGCCCAGTTCTTCGTACAGCCGGCACATCCGTTCCATCGCGCCATGCAGGTAGATCGGATCATGGTATCCGGCGCGCCGCAATTCGGCGATCACCCGCTGCGCCTTGCCCAGCGCGTATGCACCGACCAGAATGCAACGCTCGGGATTGGCCGTGCGCACGGCGATCAGCCGGGCGATTTCCTGCGTGATCGGTGGATGGCGGAAAACTGGCAGGCCGAATGTCGCCTCGGTGATCAGCACATCGCAAGATACCGGTTGAAACGGCGCGCAAGTGGGATCGGGCGCGCGTTTGTAGTCGCCGGTCACGATCACGCGTTCGCCGGCCTGTTCAAGCAGGATCTGGGCCGAACCCAGCACATGCCCCGCCGGGTGGAAGCTGACCCTGATGCCGCCGGACAGCAGCAGCGATTCGCCATAGCCGACGGCCTGTCCGCCCTCGGCCACGCCATAACGTAACGCCATGATCGCAAGGGTTTCGGGCGTGGCGATGGTGCGGCCATGCCCGCCACGCGCATGGTCAGCATGGCCATGCGTGACCAGCGCGGTGCCGACAGGGTGCGAAGGATCGATCCACGCATCGGCCTCGGGCAGGTACAATCCTTGCGGCTCCGGGCGGATCCAGGCGAAATCGGCAACCATCACCGCATCAATGCGCATGGTTTGCGCTTCGTTCCAGTGGCCGTGCGGGAAGCTGACCAAGAAAAAGGCGGCGGAGGCACCCTTGCCCCACACCGCCTTGATCTCAAATGCATGCTACTTTGCCCGTTCGGGCAGCGCAGCGTCAGGCGTCGTCGGTGTTCGGCTCCGATTCGGTGCTGTCGGAGCGGGCGACCTTGCGGCCCTTCTTCTTGACCAGCTTGGGCGCGGCCGGGGTCAGTTCGAAGCTGAGCGCCCCGTCCTTGTCCGCATCCTTGCCCTCCTCGACCTTGAGGCTGACATGGACCTCACCGCCGTTGGCCAGCTTGCCGAACAACAATTCCTCGGCCAGCGGCTTCTTGACCTTCTCTTGAATCACGCGCGCCATCGGCCGCGCTCCATAGAGCTTGTCATAGCCCTGCTTGCCCAACCACGCGCGTGCATCCGAATCGAACTGGATGTGCACGTTCTGGTCGGCCAATTGCAGTTCCAGCTGCAGGATGAACTTGTCGACCACGCGGCTGACGACTTCGGGCGGCAAATAGGCAAAGGGCACGATCGCATCGAGCCGGTTGCGGAATTCGGGGGTGAACATGCGCTTCACCGCCTCATCGCCCGCATCCGCCTTCGACACGTCGCCAAACCCGATCCCCTGCCGCGCCATGTCGCTGGCTCCGGCATTGGTCGTCATCACCAATACGACATTGCGGAAATCGACCGTCTTGCCGTGGTGATCGGTCAGGCGGCCGTTGTCCATCACCTGCAGCAGGATGTTGAACAGGTCGGGGTGCGCCTTCTCGATCTCGTCCAGCAGCAGCACGCAATGCGGCTGCTGGTCGATGGCGTCGGTCAACAATCCACCCTGATCGAACCCGACATAGCCCGGAGGGGCGCCGATCAACCGGCTGATCGAGTGGCGCTCCATGTATTCCGACATGTCGAAGCGCTGCAGCGGGATGCCCATGATCTGCGCCAGACTGCGCGCGACTTCGGTCTTGCCGACGCCGGTCGGGCCGCTGAACAGGAACGAGCCGATCGGCTTGTCCGGATCGCGCAGGCCTGCACGTGAAAGCTTCATCGCGCTCGACAGAACCTCGATCGCCTTGTCCTGACCGAACACCAGTCGCTTGAGATCGCGCTCAAGGTGTTCGAGCACCTTCTTGTCGTCGCTCGACACCGACTTGGGCGGGATGCGGGCCATCGTCGCGATGACCTGCTCGATCTCGCGCGCGGTGATGGTCTTCTTGCGCTTGGACGGCGGCACCAGCATCTGCATCGCGCCCACTTCGTCGATCACGTCGATCGCCTTGTCGGGCAGCTTGCGGTCGTTGATGTAGCGCGCGGACAATTCAACCGCGGTCTTGATCGCGTCGGGGGTGTACTTGACCTTGTGGTGTTCCTCAAAAGCGGTACGCAAGCCCTTGAGAATCTTGATGGTATCCTCGATCGTCGGTTCGTTGACGTCGATCTTCTGGAACCGGCGCAGCAGCGCGCGATCCTTTTCGAAGTGGTTGCGGAACTCCTTGTAGGTGGTCGAACCGATGCAGCGGATCGTCCCACCCGACAGCGCGGGCTTGAGCAGGTTGGAGGCGTCCATTGCCCCGCCGCTGGTCGCCCCGGCACCGATCACGGTATGGATCTCGTCGATGAACAGGATCGCGTGCGGCATCTTCTCCAGTTCGGAGACGACCTGCTTGAGCCGTTCCTCGAAGTCACCGCGATAGCGCGTGCCGGCCAGCAGGCTGCCCATGTCGAGCGAATAGATCACAGCTTGCGAGAGCACTTCGGGGACTTCGCCTTCGACGATCTTGCGCGCCAGACCTTCGGCGATGGCGGTCTTGCCCACGCCCGGATCGCCCACGTAAAGCGGGTTGTTCTTCGACCGGCGGCACAGGATCTGGATGGTGCGATCGACTTCCGGGCCACGCCCGATCAGCGGATCGACTTTGCCGATCAGCGCCTTTTCGTTGAGGTTGACAGTGAACTGGTCGAGCGCCGAATCCTTTTTCGAAGCCTTGGTTTCCTGCTTTTCCTCGGGCTTGGGGGTCTCTTCCTCGGCGCCCTTGGGATTGCGGGTTTCGACCTGACGGCCGCCCTTGCCGATGCCGTGGCTGATGAAGCTGACCGCGTCGAGGCGGCTCATGTCCTGTTGCTGCAGGAAGTAGACCGCGTACGAATCGCGTTCGGAGAACAGCGCGACCAGCACATTGGCGCCGGTCACGGTGTCCTTGCCCGACGATTGCACGTGCAGGATGGCGCGCTGGATTACCCGCTGGAAGCCTGCGGTCGGCTGGGGATCGGCCTTTTCCTGGGTCTTTAGCGACTGGTATTCCTGATCGAGGTACTGGCGCACCACGTCCCCCAGATCGCCCAGATCCACGCCGCAGGCCTGCATCACTTGCGCGGCATCGGGGTCATCGATCAGGGCAAGCAGCAAATGCTCTAGCGTCGCGTACTCGTGGCTACGCTCGGAAGCGTTGCTGAGCGCGGCATGGAGCGTCTTCTCAAGGCTCTGTGCGAAGCTGGGCATATACTTGCTTTCTGGACGGTCCGGGAGGGACGGACTCCGGGTGGGCCCCTTGCGGGAAGGAAGCACGGGGGCGATTAACCGTGGCTAAATCGTCCGGGCGTGTGGAAACCGATCTTAATCGCATGATGTGCACTTCTGCACGCTCCTGCATACCGGCAATATGGGAAGGCCGCCCTCTATCGTGAAGGGCGGCGCCGCTCATTTCGTCACGCTGCCGGGGCTGCCGGTTGCCGGGGGCGACGATGGCGTGCGAAACAGCGATTCGGCGGCGAGCCGGTGTGCCTGCGCTTTCGCGGCATGAGCCCGAACCCGTTCGATTTCGGCAGTGAGCAAAGCGATCCGGGCATCAAGCTCGGCCTGCGAAAGCGGGTCGAGCGCTTCGGTGGCCAGCCGACTGGCAAGGTCGCCCGTGGCGCGCGCTCGCTCTTCAAGTTCCATTGCACTGCACAATGTGGCGCATCCGCGCTTGCTGTCAACCGGGTGCATGGGTAGTGCTTCAGGAAAGGGCGCTAGTGCGACAGTAACGTCGCTGTAAACGGGTCGGGGGGCCCGGCGCTGCAATTGGGGTTGAAAGCGATGCAGCCAGTTCCGACGATCATGACCGCCATCGGTTTCGATGAACCGGGTGGTCCAGACGTTCTGCAACCCAGAACCGTTACGGTGCCCGAACCAGGGCCGGGCCAAGTCCTGATCCGGGTCGCCTTCGCCGGGGTGAACCGCCCCGATGTGATCCAGCGGCAAGGCTTCTATCCCGCACCGCCCGGTGCCTCGCCGCTTCCGGGCCTTGAAGTTTCAGGGCAAATTGTCTCGGTTGGCGAAGGGGTGACCGATCCGCTGGTGGGGTCGCTCGTCTGCGCGCTGGTGGCAGGGGGGGGCTATGCCGAATATTGTCTGGCGCAAGCGGCGCAATGCCTGCCTGTGCCCGACGGCCTCTCGCTGGCCGAGGCTGCCGCGCTGCCCGAAACCCTGTTTACCGTGTGGCACAACGTGTTCGAACGCGGCTGGGCCCGCGAAGGCGAGACGATGCTGGTTCACGGCGGCACCAGCGGCATCGGCACGATGGCGATCGCGCTGGGCAAATTGTTCGGTCTGACCGTCATCGTCACATGCGGCAATGCAGATAAATGTGCGGCCGCGCTCGGTCTCGGGGCGGATCACGCCATTGACTACAAGACCGCGGATTTCGTCGAGGCCGTGAAGCAGATCACCGGCGGTGCAGGGGTGCAACTGGTGCTCGACATGGTTGCCGGCGATTATGTCGCGCGCAATATCAAGTGTCTTGCCGAGGATGGCCGCCATGTCACGATCGCCGTGCAAGGCGGCGTCCGGGCAGCGATCAACATGGCCGAGATCATGCGTCGCCGCTTGACGCTTACCGGTTCGACATTGCGGCCACGTTCAAATCAATTCAAAGACTTGCTGGCACAAGAGGTGCGCGAGACGGTATGGCCGCTGGTTGCCGGCGGGCAGCTTCGCCCGGTCATGGACACGACATTCGGGCTGACCAATGCCGCCGCTGCCCATGCGCGGATGGAGCAGGGCAACCATATCGGCAAGATCGTGCTGCAGACAGATACAACCGGCAACTGATGTGCAATCGGGGCAAGGTCCGATCAGGGCTTGCCGTTTTCCGCCTCGTGTCCTACATCATCGTCAGCGTGGCCGCTCCGGAAGGGGCGGCCCTTATTGTTTCTGCAGTCCGGAGACTTTCCCGTGAGCCCGCAGCCCAGTTATCCTTTGATGCCGCATGCGACCGCCTCATGGCTGGTCGACAATACTGCCCTGTCGTTCGAACAGATCGCCGAATTCTGCGGCCTGCACATCCTTGAAGTGCAGGCGATGGCCGATGATCTGGCCGGTGCCAAGTACACCGGGCGCGATCCGGTCCATTCGGGCGAACTGACTCAGGCAGAGATCGATCGCGGTCAGGCCAGCGCCGACTATCGGCTGAAGATGCAGAAGGCGCCGCTTTCGGTCAGCCGCACCAAGGGGCCGCGCTATACGCCGGTTTCCAAGCGGCAGGACAAGCCCGATGGCATCGCCTGGATCTTGCGCCACCATCCCGAGATTTCGGATGCGCAAGTCGGCAAGCTGATCGGCACCACTCGCACCACGATTGCCGCGATTCGCGATCGC
This sequence comes from Novosphingobium sp. FKTRR1, assembly GCF_020404405.1. Classification (GTDB taxonomy): domain Bacteria; phylum Pseudomonadota; class Alphaproteobacteria; order Sphingomonadales; family Sphingomonadaceae; genus Novosphingobium. Next base: position 12,693 of record NZ_JAIZDA010000009.1, read on the forward strand.
AGCCACTGGAACATCAGCAACATCAACCCCAAGGATCCGGTGACGCTGGGTCTGTGTTCGCAGCGCGAACTCGATGCGCTGGTCGCCAAGGCGGCCAAGCGCGCCGGGATCGAGGAGGACGCCTCGGTCGATATCCAGCGGCTGGGCACCGATCGCGATGCGCTGATCGAACAGTTGCGCGCCGAACGTGTGGCTACGGTCAAGGCGGCAAGCGATGCCGCGCAGGAGGCCGAAGCCGCCGCCTGGCTTGAAGCGCGCCGCGCCGAAGGCATTTCCGACAGCTGAGCGCACAGCCCGACATGCGACGCGGTAAGCGTATTGCATGTCGGGCGGGCACTACAATGGCCAGCACTGGCCAATTTGGCGCATGCCGTAAGCCGTCCTGTGGGCTACGGCATTACGGCCATTATCCCGGTTGTTGCGTCACCAACGCCAGTGGCGCCACCGAATCGTGGGTCGGATGGCTATAGGCCAGTCGCCCGTCGACTTGGGCGCCTTGCTCGATCGTCAGCGAATCGTACGTGACGTCGCCGTGGATGCGGGCAGACTTGAGCAACACCAGTTGCGTGACCGTGATCGCGCCTTCCACGCGTCCGGCAAGCCGCGCCGTCTGCGCGCGCACGGCACCATGGATCGTACCCGATTCGCCCTGCACCAGACTGGCGCAAGTCACATCGCCTTCGATCCGGCCGTCGATGTGCAGGTCGGCGGCGGCGGTGATGTCGCCGGTCACGACAAGGTCGGCACCCAGCACGGAAAAGGTCGCGGCCACGGACTTACCCGCGCCGACTGGCCGGGCGTCGGGCCCCGGCTTCTTGCTGAACATCATTGTTGGCCTTGGCTAGGGGAGGTTTGGGCAGGGGCGCTTCAAGGAAAGGGCGCGGATTGACCGGGCGGTCGCTGATGCGCACTTCGAAGTGCAGGTGCGGCCCGGTCGAGCGGCCGGTGCTGCCGATTGCGCCGATAACCGCGCCGGGCTTGACCACCTCGCCCATCCGCGCGGCGATCCGCGACATGTGGGCATAGCGGGTGAGCAGCCCATTGCCGTGGGTGATTTCCACGCAGTTGCCGTATCCTTGCCGCACGCCGGTGAAGCTGACGGTACCGGCGGCGGCGGCATAGATCGGCGCGCCCAGCGGGCCCTTGAAGTCGAGCCCGGCATGGAAGGCCGCACCCCCGTCGAACGGATCGGCGCGATAACCGAAGCCCGACGAGATGTAATCGAGGTTGGCCGGCAGCGTGTTCGGAATGCGCGCCAGCCCGTTGTCGAGCAAGCTCATCCGCGCAAGGCTGGCGCCCAGCCGGGCAAAGCGCGGGTCGATGGCGAGGCCTGGGCCGGTGGCCAGCCGGATCAGCGGCCCGCCCTGTGCGGCGCGATCGTTGCGCGCAACCATGTCGGGCGACAGGCCAACCTTGCGGATGGCAGAGGTCGCTTGTGCGGCGCGGGTGTCGGCGAAACGGGTCAGCCGCTCGACAAAGGCCAGTTGGCGTTGTTCGACGCGGGCAAGGCCCGTGGCGCCGGGCAGGACCATCGAGATCTTGCGCACGGTGCGCGCAGCCTCTCCCGAACTGTCTGAAACAGTCCCACGCGGCAGCGAATCGGGGATAGGGCCGATCGAGCCCTGCACGACCTTCTCGATGAAATCCTGACGCTTTTGCAGGTCGGCGGCGATGGTCTGAAGGTTGGCGCGGTATTTTGCCACCCGGCTTTCGGCCGAAGCCACCGCGGCTTCGCGCCCAAGCAACGACGACTGGTCATGTAGACCCAGCACCGTCGACAGCAAAGCCCAACCCAGCACGCCGATCCACAGCAACACAGCGCCAGCAAGGGCACCGGCGATTCCTGCCTGCAAGCGCGTGGAAATGCGGATGAAGCGGACATGCCCTTCGGATCGCATGAAGAATTCGCGATCCGGGAACCATGCCCTGAGACGGGCGGAAAGCCGGTCCCGGGTTAGAAATGACAAGCGAGCGACCCCCGACAGTTTGTCGTCCATGCGGGGCCTTATCGTGATCCTCGTCATGGCGCGTTATTCCGGGCGGGACCTAGCCAAGGTGACTGCCCGGCGCGAATCGGATCGCCTCCATGCAAGACGGAACGTGCCGGTTAGTCGGTGAAGCGATGAAAATGTGTACAACCGGTGTCGTTTTCTGCTGGTTCAGCGATGGAAGCGGACGAATCGACCGGGATTGCACCCCGTCTTGCGGCTGACAGGTCGGGATGGCGGTGATAGGGAGCGGGAATGGCTACGACTCTCGCTGCATCGCCCGAAATCGCAATCGACTCCGCAACTTCTGCGGTCGAGCCGGTGAGCGATCTCGTTTCGCGCCTTGCGCGCGATGGCCGCGCCGCGCAGGCAATGCTTGCGCGTCTGTCCGCTCAGGCCAAGGAACGCGCGCTGTTGCTTGCGGCGGCGGCTCTGCGCCGGGCTGCCCCGCAGATTCTTGCGGCCAATGAGCAGGACATGGCCAATGGCGCAGCCAATGGCCTTTCCGGCGCGCTGCTCGATCGGCTGCGGCTCGACGCCGGGCGGCTTGAGGGGATCGCGACTGCGGTCGAGGCGGTGGCCGTGCTGGACGATCCGGTCGGGAGGGTGATCGACGAAACGGCGCGTCCCAACGGGCTGGTGCTGCAGCGCGTGCGCATTCCGATCGGGCTGATCGGCATCATCTATGAAAGCCGGCCCAACGTAACCGCCGATGCCGCCGCGCTGTGCGTGCGCTCGGGCAATGCCACCCTGCTGCGCGGTGGTACCGAGGCGGTCCATTCCAACCGCGCGATCCACGCGGCATTGGTCGAAGGGCTGGTCGCAGGCGGCGTGCCAGCAGCGGCGGTGCAACTGCTGCCGACGCAAGATCGTGCTGCCGTTGGCGCCATGCTCAAGGCGGCGGGGCTGATCGACATGATCGTGCCGCGCGGAGGCAAGAGCCTTGTCGCGCGGGTTCAGGCCGAAGCGACCGTGCCGGTGCTCGCCCACCTTGACGGGATCAACCACACTTATGTTCACGCTGCGGCCGACCAGGCGATGGCCGCCGCAATCGTGTTCAACGCCAAGCTGCGCCGCACTGGCGTGTGCGGCTCGGTGGAAACGCTGCTGATCGATGCGACCTATCCCGATGCCGCCGGTTTGGTACGGCCGCTGCTCGATGCCGGGTGCGAGTTGCGCGGCGATTCGCGCGCACGCGCGCTCGATCCGCGAATCGGCGCTGCGAGCGAGGCCGACTGGGATACCGAGTACCTCGATGCGATCCTGTCGGTGGCGGTGGTCGATGGACCGGACGCGGCGCTGGCGCACATAGCGCGCCACTCCTCGGGTCATACCGAGGCGATCGTCACGGCGGATCAGGTGGTTGCCGACCGCTTTCTGGCAGAGGTCGACAGCGCCATCGTGATGCACAATGCATCGAGCCAGTTCGCCGATGGCGGCGAGTTCGGGCTGGGCGCAGAAATCGGCATCGCCACCGGACGGCTGCACGCGCGCGGCCCGGTGGCGCTCGAAGGGCTGACCACCTACAAATGGCTGGTGCGCGGCAGCGGGCAGGTGCGGCCCTGAACACGGCGGCGCACGGCCGCCGACGCGGGCCGCTGGTCGGTCTGCTTGGCGGCAGCTTCAACCCGGCGCACGGCGGGCATCTGCGGATCAGCCGCTTTGCCATGGCCGCGCTGGGACTTGACGAGGTCTGGTGGCTGGTCTCGCCCGGCAATGTGCTCAAGCCCGTGGCGGGCATGGCGCCGCTGGCCTTGCGGCATGCCCGTGCCCGCGAAGTGGCGCGGCGCAACCCGATTCGGGTGAGCGCGATCGAGGCCGAACTGGGCACCCGTTATACCATCGACACCCTGCAGCGGTTGCAGCGGCGCTATCCGCACCATCGCTTTGTCTGGCTTATGGGAGCCGACAATCTGGCGCAGTTTCACCGTTGGCGGAACTGGCGTGGCATCGCCCGTGCAATGCCGATTGCGGTTATCGCGCGTCCGGGCTATGATGCGACCGCTGTGGCAAGCCCTGCCATGGCCTGGTTGCGCCGCTGGCGCCAGCGGCCAGGCCAGTTGCGTGACGGCGCAAAGGGGAGCGCACCAGCGCTGATCCAGCTGCGTTTCGATCCTGATTCGCGTTCGGCAAGCGATATTCGCGCCGCCGATCCAGACTGGTTTCGCCGTGTGCCCCGCTTCCACCAGCGAGACATGCTTACCCACCGGCTGCTGCATGGGAAACCGGCGGCAGTCCAACGGGCCGATGGCGCTTGACGCCGCGGGCCGCCCATTTGTCCGGTCCATCGGACAGTTCATCGTGCGGTTCATCCGACAGGCGCTGCTTTCGCGCCTCAGGGCGCAACCGCATTGACACTTCATCAACGGAGACCATCTTTCCTTCATGACAAGCCTCCAGCCCCTGTCGGCCAGTGCCGGCACCGATTCTCCCCCCGCCATCGCTCCGGCTCCGACCCCCGTCGCTGCCGCCGCGACCAAGCCGGGAACGCTGCTTGAAGTCATCCTCGCCTCGCTCGACGATGATCAGGCGCAGGACGTGATCACCATCCCGCTCGACGGCAAAAGCTCGATCGCCGATGCGATGGTTATCGCCTCGGGCCGTTCGACCCGGCAGGTCGCCACCATGGCGCAGAAGCTGGCAGAGCGGGTGAAGCACGCCGGGTTCGGCCATTCGCGCATCGAAGGCCTGCCCGCCGCCGACTGGGTACTGGTCGATACCGGTGACGTGGTCGTGCACGTGTTCCGCCCCGAAGTGCGCACGTTCTACAATCTGGAACGCATGTGGGCCTTTGGTGACAAGGGCGCTGCCTGAAAAACGTCTCAGGCCACAATTTGCAGGGACACGCGCGCTGAGCTAGGCAGCAGGAATGCTGTTGCACATCATCGCGCGTGGAAAGATCGGCCGTTCGCCTGAGGCGGATCTGGTCGAGCGCTATGCCAAGCGCATCAGCTGGGGCTTAAAGGTGTCCGAACTGCCCGAGCGTGGCGGTACGGTGCCACCTTTGCCCGCAGGTTCGGTGCGGCATGTCGCGCTCGACGAACGCGGCGAGACGCTGACTTCGACCGCCTTTGCCCGCATTCTGGAGCGTTGGCGCGATGATGGGGTACGCGAAGCCCGCTTCCTGATCGGCGCGGCCGACGGCCACGATGCGACTTTGCGCGAGTCGGCCGACCTGCTGATCGCGTTCGGGGCGATGACCTGGCCCCACATGCTGGCGCGCGCCATGTTGGCTGAACAACTGTGGCGGGCCACCAGTATCGTTGCCGGCCATCCCTATCATCGCGAAGGGTAGGGGGCGGAGCGATGAGCAAACGCGCGCTCCTGTCCGGCATTGTTGCGGTGTTGCTGGCACCGGCGCTGCTGGTCACGGGGCTTGGCATGGCGACACGGGCGGTGCTCGCGCAAAACGCACCGTTCGAAACAGCGGACGAAGCCGCGCGCGCGCTGCACGAGGCGCAAGGCGCGTTGAGCGAGGCGCAGTCTCGCGCAGGCCGTCTTGAGGCTCAGGCCGAACGAGCCACCGCCGCTGCCGACCGCACGGCACGCGAATCCGCTGCCGTGGCCGCCCGCATTCAACAGGCCGAAGCAGAGATCGCACTGGCCAACGCGCGCATCGCTTTGATCGACCGCCAGCGCGCGGGGTTGCGCTTGCGTATTGCCCGGCAGCAGGAACCGGTGGTCCGCCTGACCGCCGCGTTGCAGTTGATGGCCAGGCGCCCGTTGGTGTTCAGCGTGGTGCGGTCGGATTCGTTGCAGGATACCGTCTATTTGCGTGCGGTGCTGGAAACCGTGCTGCCCGACGTGCGCCACCGGACCGCCGGTCTGCGCGCCGAAGTCTTGCGTGGGCGGGCGCTGCAGGACAGCGCGCGCAACGCAGCCGTCCAGTTGCGTCAGGGCGAGCGCGCGCTTGCCGGGCGGCGGCAGCAACTGGCCGCGCTGGAAAGCGGTCAGCGTATCGCCCAGCGCGCTGCGCAAGGCTCTGCCAGCCGCGAGAGCGATCGCATGCTGGCCCTGGCCGAGCAGACCCGCGACTTGTCCGGGCTGATGCAGCAGTTGCAGCAGGAAGGCGCTTTGCGCGCCGAACTGGCGGCGCTGCCGGGGCCGGTCCCGCGTCCGGCGGCAGCAAACGAGGTGCGGCCGATCATCACCCCGTCGCTCGGGCTGACCAACCGCACCAGCGCGTTCGTCTGGCTTCGCCCGGTCACCGGGCGGATCGTCACCGGCTTTGGCGAGGCAGCGCAAACCGGGCCGACGCGCGGCATCACCCTTGCCACCGCAGCGGGCGCGCAAGTCATCGCGCCGGGTGCAGGTCGGGTGGCTTTTGCCGGGCCCTATCGCGGGTTCGGGCAGATCGTGATCGTCGAGCACGATGGCGGCTGGTCGTCGTTGCTGACTTATCTGGGCCGGTTGGATGTCGGCGTGGGCGATACCGTGCTGCAAGGATCGCCGCTTGGCAGCGCGGGGCAAGGGCGGCCGATCGTCGGGGTGGAACTGCGCCGCGATGGATTGCCGGTCAATCCGCTCGATTTCCTCAAGGACCAATCTGCTCGACCCTGACGTCAAAGACTGTTTCGCGCGGGTTACCCCTTGATGCGGCGGTTGCTTACGCCATCTGGTATTAACCTTGTCGCGGCTATAGATAGGCGCGTGTCGACACCCTCGCGAAAGACCATGATGGGCAACCGCATCGTTCCTGTTCTGCGTGCCACCTTGCTGGTCAGCGCCATAGCCCTTCTACCCGCCGCAACCGCAGGGCTGGCGGCGGTAGATGCGCGCACCGGCCCCGAATTCGGCAAGCTGATGGCGATCTATGAACGGATCAAGTCGAGCTATGTCGATCCGGTCAACGACGACAAGCTGATCAAGGGCGCGATCGACGGGATGCTCGCCACGCTCGATCCGCACAGTGCCTATCTTGACGCGCGCGATTTCGAGAACCTGCGCACCCAGACCGATGGTTCGTACGGTGGGCTCGGCTTGTCGGTGACGCTCGACGACGGCGCGGTCAAGGTCATTGCCCCGACCAAGGGCAGCCCTGCCGATCAGGCCGGGGTCAAGGCGGGCGACTTCATTACCCATCTGGATGGCAAGCTGATCTATGGCGGCACGCTCGACGAGGCGGTCGATCAGATGCGCGGGCCTCCGGGTACGCCGATCCGCCTGACGGTCTATCGCCCGGGTCGCGATGAACCGCTCGATTTCACCATCACCCGCCAGATCATCGACCTCAAGCCGGTCGAATGGAAGGTGAAGGACGGCGTCGGTGTGATCTCGGTATCAAGCTTCAGCGCCAATGTCGGCGCCGATGTCAACGATGCCTTCAACCGCATCCGCACCCAGACCGGGGGGCACCTGAACGGGGTCGTGCTCGACTTGCGCGGCAATCCCGGCGGCCTGCTCGATGAAGCAGTGGCGCTGTCCGACTTGTTCCTCGACAAGGGCACGATCGTGTCGCAGCGTGGTCGTTATGCCCGCGACAACGAGGTCTATACCGCGCAGCCCGGTGATATCGCGCGCGGGTTGCCGGTGGTGGTACTGGTAGATGAAGGATCGGCCTCAGCCTCGGAGATCGTGGCGGGCGCGCTGCAAGACAACCATCGCGCGGCGATCCTTGGCCAGCGCAGCTTCGGCAAGGGCAGCGTGCAGACGCTGCTGCCGCTGACCCGCGATACCGCGCTCAAGCTGACGACGGCGCGGTATTACACGCCATCGGGCCGTTCGGTGCAGGAAGGCGGGATCGAGCCCGATATCGCGGTGCCGCAGATTTCCGATCCCGATCTGCGCAAGCGGGCCTTGCGCTCGTATCGTGAAAGCGACCTGCGCGGCCACCTGATCAACGAGATCAAGGACGACAAGGATCTCGAGAAGGACAAGAACGAGGATCCGCGCTTCAAGATGACGCCCGAGGAATTGAAGGCCAAGGGCATCGACGATTTCCAGTTGTGGTACGCAGTGCGCACTTTGGGGCACACCAACCCCGCCGCGCTTGCGTTTCAGCGGCGCTAAGGGTGGTCGGGACCATGGCTGGATCAAGTCCCGCTCGCACCGCGCACTTGCTGGCGCTGGTCGTTCCGGTGGCGCTGCTGGGCGGCGCCTATACCTCGCAGTATGGCTTCGGGTTGGTCCCGTGCGAGATGTGCTGGTGGCAGCGCTATCCGCACTTTGCCGCGATCGGGCTTGGCGTGCTTGCCAATGTGCTGCCCCACCCCCGCGCGCGTGACGCGTTCGCTTGGGCGGCGGCCGTGGCGATCCTTGCCAGCGGGCTGATCGGCGCGTTCCATGCCGGGGTCGAATATGGTTGGTGGCAGGGGATCACCACCTGTTCGACCACGCAACTGGGCGCCGATCCGCTTGCGGCCATCCTCAACGCGCCGCTGGTGCGCTGCGATGTGGCCCAGTGGACACTGTTCGGAATCAGTCTGGCGGGTTATAATTTCCTCGTTTCAACCGGCGCGGCGCTGGCAATTTTTGCCCTGCTGACCCGCGCCCGGAAAGGTGCTGCATGAGCCGCTTTGCACAGATGATCCGGGTCGATCAGGCCGGCGAGTTCGGCGCGACGCGGATCTATGCCGGGCAACTTGCCGTGATGGGTGACCGGGGCCCGCACGCCGCCGAGATCGCCGCGATGGCGCAACAGGAAGAGGGCCACCGGCGCAAGTTCGATGCGCTGCTGAGTGCGCGCGGCGTGCGACCGACCGCGCTGCGGCCGCTGTGGTCGGCAGCCGGTTTCGCACTTGGCGCGGCGACAGCATTGATCGGCCCCGAAGCGGCGATGGCCTGCACCGCCGCGATCGAGACCGAGATCGACCGCCACTATACCGAACAGCTTGAGGAACTGGGCGACGAAGACCCGGAACTGGCCACGCTGGTCCGTGAATTCCGCGATGATGAGCGCGAACACCGCGATGCCGCATTCGCTGCGGGTGCGGAAAGGGCACCGGCCTATCCCTTGCTGTTCAACGCGATCCGGTTGGGTTGCCGTGCGGCGATTGCCGTTTCCAAGCGTATCTGACGCTTACGACTGTCGCGGACCGGCACATTTTTGCCAGCTTCCGCTTGATCAAAAGCAAGGATGCCGCTTCACCTACCGTTCAAGGGGTATCTGCCCTATAGGGCTTTGATCCCGATTGGAGTTTTCCCGATGCAGCGCCTGATCCTGACCGCCGTCGCGCTTGCCACATCGGCAGCCTTTGCGCCTTTGCCCGCCGCCGCGCAGGATGTCGCGGGCGAGAAGGTCAACCAGTTGATCATCTATGGCAACGACGCGTGCCCGCCCTCGACCGATGAACAGATAACCGTTTGCGCCCGCAAGGACGAAGGCGAACGCTTCCGCATTCCCGCACCCTTGCGCGACAACCCCAATGCCTCGGTCAATCAGGGCTGGACCGACCGGGTCAAAGCCTATGAGACGGTTGGCGCGGCCGGGGTTGCATCCTGCTCGCCGGTCGGTGCTTCTGGCGCTTCGGGTTGCATGGCCAAGCTGATCAACGCCGCCTACGCCGAAAAGAAGCAGTCGAGCGACGTGCAGTTCGGCAAGCTGATCGACGAAGCCCGCCAGAAGCGGCTGCAATCTGTGGACAAGGATGCTGCCGAGGAACAGGCTCGCGTCGAAGTACTGGAAAAGGAATACGACGCCAAGCTGGCCCGCGAGCGCGCCGGGACGGCCGCGCCCGCTGTGCCAACGCCGCCGCAATAAGCCGCGTTCAGCGAGGCTGATGGAACGAAGGCCCGCGCACCATGCGCGGGCCTTTCCGTTTTGGCAGAGCCGATTCGCTCAATGCGAACCGCCGGATCTTGCTGGTCAGCCCAGCGCGATATCGGGCGCGTCTTCCTGCTTCATGCCGATCACGTGGTAACCGGCATCGACGTGGTGGACCTCGCCGGTGACGCCCGACGACAAATCGGACACCAGGTAGAGGCCCGCCCCGCCCACGTCGTCGATTGTGACATTGCGGCGCAGCGGGGCATTCAGTTCGTTCCACTTCAGGATGTAGCGGAAATCGCCGATGCCACTGGCGGCCAGCGTGCGGATCGGACCTGCGGAAATCGCGTTGACCCGCACGTTCTGCGGGCCGCAATCGTTGGCGAGATATTTCACGCTGGTTTCGAGCGCCGCCTTGGCCACGCCCATCACGTTGTAATGCGGCACGACCTTTTCCGCCCCGTAATAGGTCAGCGTCAGGATCGACCCGCCATCGGGCATCATCGGCAGGGCGCGCTGGGTCACCGCGACCAGGCTGTAGGCCGAAATGTTCATGGTCATCAGGAAGTTGTCGAGCGTCGTGTCGTAATAACGCCCACGCAACTGGTTCTTGTCGGAATAGCCGATGGCGTGGACGACGAAGTCGATCGTCGGCCAGCGTTCCGCCAAAGTCGCGAACGCGGTATCGAGCGCGGCCATGTCGGACACGTCGCAATCGATCAGGAAGTCGCTGCCAAGGCTGGCCGCCAGCGGACGAACGCGCTTTTCCAGCGCCTCACCCTGATAGGCGAAGGCCAGTTCGGCGCCTGCTTCGTGCAGCTTCTTCGCGATTCCCCACGCCAGTGACTTGTCGTTGGCCAGGCCCATGATCAGCCCGCGTTTGCCTTGCATCAATCCGGTCATGCGTCCTCTTGTCTCACTTCCTCGGCAATCTGCCCGGCGCGTCTGGCACTGGCGGATTTCCCGTCATTCAGAAAAGCTCTGTCATCGGCCTGGCCCAGCGTATCGCGTTCCTCCGGCGTTTCGGCCAGCGCGGCGTTGAGTTCGGCTCCTACTACCATCCCTAAGCCGACCAGCCAGAAAAAGAAAAGCGCGATCATCACTCCGGCCAGGCTGCCATAAGTCAGATCGTAGGTGAAAAGATGGCGCAGCAGCTTGGGCAGCGCGGTCGTGACTGCCAGCCACCAGCCGGTGACGAACAGTGCGCCGGGCCATTTGGGATAGCGGCTGCCACGATAGGCCGATGGCGTCAGCGAAATGAACAGTACCCACAGCGCGCCATAGAGCACAACCAGCGGCACCAGTTGCGACCGGGCCAGCATGGTGATCCAGCCGGTCAGCTCGGGCGCCAGCGCCAGCAGCGCTTCCTGCGCGGCGCTGAGTGCCACTTGCGCGGTGATTGCCAGCAGCAGCGCCACGACCGCAGCGATGATCAGTCCGGTCGACGTCAGTCGGTGAAACCAGAATCCGCGGGTCCAGCGGGTGCCATAGGCGCGGCGCAGCACATCGCGGATGGTTTCGACCAGACTGCTGACGGTCCACAGGCCAACCAGCCCACCGATCCACAGCAGCCACCCACTGCGCGCCGCGATCACGCCTTGCGCCACCGGTTGCAGCACATTGGCGACATCGGGCGGCATGGCTCGCAACACCGCATCGACTGCAGCGGAGCGCTGCCTGGCCTCGCCCAGCAGCGAAAACAGCGCGGCCCCGGTGATGAAGAACGGAAACAGCGACACCAGCACCATGTAGGCGAAGTTACCGGCGTGGATCGTGCCGTCGTTGACCACGCCGGTCCAGACGCGGTGCAGCACCTCGCGGATGCGCGCGCGCTTGATCGTCTGCGCGGTGGTACGGCCGGTGGTTTGGCCAGAGGACTGGGAATCGCGGCGGACCTTGCGCAAGGCCTCGCGCCGCCGCGCCTCGGGCGAAAGGTCGGGGATCAGCGGGGACGTGATGTCACCAGCTTGCCTGCCACCCGGCGCAGCCTCATCGCCGGGCAGGGCTGGCATCGCTCAAAGTCCCAGTTTCTCGCGCGGGTTGCGTTCATCCACCCAGCCATCAAGCCGTTCGCGCAAGGCGATGCCTTGCGGCGTGTCGGCGGCGGGCAGATCGATCTGCACGGTCACCAGCTGGTCGCCCCTCTCACCATTCTTGGCAAAGAAGCCCTTGCCCTTGAGCCGCAAGGTGCGCCCGCTTGAGGTACCCGGCGCGATCGTGAGCATGACTGCACCATCGACGGTCGGCACTTTGACTTTTCCGCCCGCGATCGCCTCGGTCAAAGTGATCGGCAGATCGACGCGGATATGGTTGCCATCGCGGACGAAAAAGGGGTGCGGCGCGATCTCGATGGTGACGATGGCATCGCCAAATCCGCCCGGACCCGCCTCGCCCTTGCCGCCCAGCCGCACCTGCTGGCCGTTTTCGACGCCCGGCGGTACTTTCAGCTCGATCGTCTTGCCATCGCTCAGCGTCACGCGCTGTGCGGCACGCGTGGCGGCATCGGTGAACGGAACCACCAGCCGATACGGGATGTTGGCCCCTTTGGGCGGGGGCGCGCGGCGCGATCCGAACGGACTGCCACCGCCAAAGCCGCCGCCAGCACCGCCACGACCGCCGAACAGCCCTTCGAACAAGTCGCCAATGTCCGCGCCATCTCCGCCCGGCCCTTCGAAGCCATCGTGCCGGAAACCGCGCTGGCCACCGCCCGCGCCCGCGCCAAAGCCGCCCTGCCGACCGCCTGCTCCACCAAAGCCGAACGGCGCGGTCGGGTTGCCATCGGCGTCGATCTCGCCCCGGTCGAACCGCGCGCGCTTGTCCTTGTCCGACAGCAGGTCGTACGCGCCGGTCACCTCGGCAAACCGCTCGGTTGCGCGCGGGTTGTCCTTGTTGTGATCGGGGTGCAGTTCCTTGGCCAGTTTGCGATAGGCGGACTTGATGTCCTTTTCGCTGGCGCTGCGGCTGAGGCCGAGAAGGGTGTAGGGATCTTGCATGGGCCTCAAGCTAGGAGTGACGGGCATTGCCCGCAAGGTTCGCTTTCCCGCGAATTCTCGTTAGTCTACGCACGGCGCGCTGCATTGATCCCGGTCATGGTTCCCGATCCGTTTGCAGCAGACAGAACGGGGCCGAAACGTCGGCCCGCCAACAGCTACAGGACATGCCCGTGACCACACCCGCCAGCGCCCCTCAAGCCAGCGCTTCTGACGCCATTCCCGCAGGCGATCCCTTCGCCATCTTCGAGGACTGGTTCGCGCAGGCCCGCGTGCATGAACCCAATGACCCCAACGCCATGGCGCTGGCCACCGCCACGCCCGATGGCGTGCCGTCGGTGCGGATGGTGCTGCTGAAAGGACACGGTCCCGATGGATTCGTGTTCTACACCAACTTCCACAGCCGCAAGGGCGGCGAACTGGCCGCCAACGACCACGTTGCGCTGCTGTTCCACTGGAAAAGCCTGCGCCGCCAGATTCGTGTCGAAGGGACCATCACCGAGGTGACCTCGGCAGAGGCCGACGCCTATTTCGCCAGTCGGCATCCGGAATCGCGGCTGGGCTCGGCGGCGTCAGACCAGTCGCGCCCGCTGGCGGCGCGGCAGGACTACCTCGACCGGGTCGAATTGCTGCGTGCACAGTACCCCGATGGCAACGTGCCGCGCCCGGGGCACTGGTCGGGCTATCGTGTCACGCCTGCGGCCATCGAGTTCTGGCAGGATCGCGATCATCGGCTGCACGAACGCCGCCGTTTTGTGCGCGATGCTATGCAAGGGTGGAACAGCACGCTGCTTTACCCGTAAGATGGCATCATGACCGATCCCCACGCCCTGAACGCCGGCCTCAACCGTCGCGCTGCCTTTGCCAGCATTTCCGTCGCTACGCTGCTGCTCGGGCTGAAAGGCTGGGCGGTGTGGTCGACCGGCTCGACCGCGATGCTCGGCAGTCTGGCCGACACCGCGCTCGACCTTGTCGCCAGCCTCGCGACGCTGGGCGCGGTCTGGTACGCCGCTCAGCCGGCTGACCAGAACCACCGCTTCGGCCATGGCAAGGCCGAGGCGCTGGGCGCGATGTTCCAGGTTGTGCTGATCTCGATTTCGGCGATCGGCCTGGCATGGCGCGCAATCGGTCAGTTCGGCGGTGGCGAGAAAGTGGCAGAGGCCGATTCGGGCGTGGTCGTTTCGGTCATCGCCATCGCCGCGACACTGGCGCTGGTTGCCTATCAGGGCCATGTCCTGCGCCAGACCCGCAGTCTGGCGATCAGCACCGACAACGTGCACTACAAGTCGGACCTCTACCTCAACCTTGCCGTCATCGCCGCACTGCTGCTTGATCACTATGCCGGGCTGGCGGGAGCGGATGCGGTGTTCGCGCTGGCCATCGCGGCGTGGCTGGGGTGGGGCGCGTGGAGCGCGTCGCAGGAAGCGATCGAACAGTTGATGGATCAGGAATGGCCGCTGGAAAAGCGCGAGCGATTCTTGACGGTGGTGGCGCAACATCCCGAGTTGCGCGGCCTGCATGATTTGCGCACCCGCACCAGCGGTCACCGTGACTTCGTGCAGTTCCATGTCTGGGTCGATGGCCACATGACCGTGGCCGAGGCGCACCGCGTGATGGACGAGATCGAGGCCAAGCTGCTGGCCGAATTCCCCGGGATCGAGATCCTCATCCACCCCGATCCCGAAGGCCATGTCGACGAAGAGGAACTGGGCGCGCGCGACTTGCTAGAGCCCGGGCCTGAGGGCGAAAGCCCGGCGCTGCTGGTGCAGGGCAGTCCACGGGGTTAGGCCGCTTTAGGTTTGCTTTGCCTGCATGAACGTTGTTTTTGCGGCATTCAGGATGCGCATTCCAAGGGCTTCCCCATGGAAAAGTCGCACCATATCCTGAACGCTGCGGGCAACCTGCTGGGGATCAGTCTGCTGATCATCGCAGGCCTTCATCTCACCAAGAATTCGGGGCAGACGCTTGCCGACGAGGTTGCATGGGTTGCCGCGCTCAGCTTCTGCGCCAGTTCGATTTTTTCATATTTATCCATACGAAATGACGGCGCCGAACAGTGCGAGCGGACCGCTGACAAGGTGTTTCTGGTCGGCTTGGGGGCGCTGCTGATCGCCGTCGCCATCCTTGCCGCCTCGAACATCGCCTGACGGCTCCACCGCCCGATCGAACGCTTCCCTAAGGCTGGTACAATCCAACAACATTGCCCAGCAGGCTGACCAGCGGGTGCAGGCGATCCTCTGGCGTCATGCCGAGGCGAACGACCACGAGTTCGCGGCTGGGCGCAACCAGAACGAACTGGCCGACATGCCCCTCGGCGGCGAACAGGTCGGCCGGGCCACGCTCGGGGAACAGCGATGCCTCCCCATGCGCCGGCTTGCGGTTGAGCCAGATCTGCGCGCCGTATTGCGATTCGCGCGGGGAAGGCCGGGTCATGAAGTCCACCCACTGGCGCGGCACCATCTGTACCCCGCCGGCCGAACCCTTGTTGCGCAGGAATTCGCCGAAGCGGGCCCAATCGCGCGCGCTGCCGTGAATCATGCTGCCGCCGATGAGCGTGCCGGCCGCATCGAACTCGGGCACCATAGAGCGCATGCCCGCCGGTTCGAACAAGCGGGTGCGCAAGTACTCGGCCACGGCACGGCGGCGGCTGTCGGGGTCTTGCGCCGGGGCCAGTACGCGCGCGGCCAGATCGGCCAGGATCACGCTGGTGTTGGACGAATAGACGAACTTCGCGCCCGGTTCGAATTCCAGCGGCTGGTCCTCGGCATAGCGCGCCATGTCGTTGCGGCCATCGAGAAACAGCATCCGCACTTCGTCCGAGCGGTATACCGGATCGCCTGCTTCCATGTGCTTCAGGCCCGATCGCATCTGCAGCAGCTGTCGCAAGGTGATCTCGCCGCGCGGATCGCCGGGGCGCTGCCATTCGGCGACCGGCGCCGATTCGTCGAGCTTCAGGCGCCCGTCGGACACGAGCATGCCGATCATCACGCCGGTCACGCTCTTGGCCATCGACCAGCTGATGAAGCGCGTGTTCTCGTGATAGCCGGGGGCATAGCGTTCGGCCACGATGCGACCCTTGTGCATCACGATCACCGCGCGGGTTTCGCCCGCCGCCGGATCGGTGAACAGCGCATCGACCGCGCGGGCCAGCGCCTCGCGCCCGGTGCCGGGCCGCTCGACCACCGCCTTGAGCGCCTCGGGCGGCAGGGGCGGCGGGCCGGACGGCGCGGCGGCGTGACAGCCGAACAGGGCTGGCAGCAGGGCCAAGGGGGCGATAAGGGAGAACTTGCGGATGGGCATCGGCCCTATCCTTTCCATGAGATTGACCATAACGGCAATGGCCATGCAGCCTTCATCCCCTGACCAGAGCTTGGCTGACGGCCCGCGCTATGCCGCACCATTTCCGCGCGCCCGGCCGGTGCGGCGTTGGCTTGCGCGCCTTGCGCTGCTGATCGTGCTGGTGGTGGCGGGCTTCGGCTATGCTTATCGCGAACCGGTGCAAGGTCTGTCGCAAACCGCTGCGTCCTATGCCGCGCGGGTGGGGTGTTCGTGCCGTTTCGTCGGCGGACGGCCACTTGGCGATTGCCGCAAGGATCTGGAGGGGGCGACGGCCTGGGCCACGCTGTCCGAAGATGACACTGCGCGCAGCGTAACCGCCAGCTATCTGTTCCTGTCGCGCCAGACCGCCACCTATCGCGAGGGCTACGGCTGCGTTCTGGAAACGTGGCCCGAAGAAGGCCGCAGCCCGTCCCCGAAGGAATGAAGGTGCGCGGTTAGGCGGCGATGGGTTCGGCTGCTTCGGTCGCCTCGATCCAGCCGCCGCCGATCACGCGATCCCCGGCATAGAGGACCGCCGCCTGGCCAGGCGCGACGCCGAATTCCGGCTCGACAAAGCGCAAGCTGGCGGTGGAATCGCCACCAAACGCGCCTTCCAGCACCACCGGGGCGGGCTTGGCCAGCGATCGCACCTTGATGCTCAGCGGAGCATCATCGGGCAGCGGGCCGATGCGGTTGGTCTCGATCACGCGGACCCGGCGGACCGCCAGCAGCGCGCGCGGTCCCACCAGCACGCGATTGGTGGCAGCGTCGATGCCCACGACATAGAGCGGTTCGGCAAGGCCGCCAATCTCCAGCCCGCGCCGTTGGCCCACGGTATAGTGGATCACGCCCTTGTGCTGGCCCAGCACCGCGCCGGTCTGCGCATGAACGATGTCGCCCGCCACGCTCGCGCCGGGGCGGACTCGCTCGACCACTTTGGCATAGTCGCCATCGGGCACGAAGCAGATGTCCTGACTGTCCGGCTTGGCCGCAACCGCAAGACCAAGCTCTGCGGCAAGTTTGCGCACTTCGGGCTTGGGCAGCCCGCCCAGCGGGAAGCGCAGAAACTCGAGCTGCTTTTGCGTGGTGCCGTACAGGAAGTAGGACTGGTCGCGCGCCGGATCGAGCGCGCGGTGCAGTTCGGCCCCGTGCGGCCCGACCACGCGGCGGACATAGTGCCCGGTGGCGAGGCAATCGGCGCCCAGTTCGCGCGCCATCGCCAGCAGGTCGGTGAATTTGGGCCCCATGTTGCAACGGATGCAGGGAATCGGCGTGCGTCCGGCCAGATAGTCGTCGGCAAAGCGATCGACCACGTCTTCGCGAAAGCGCGATTCGTGGTCGAAGACATAGTGGGCGATGCCCAGTCGGTCCGCTACGGCGCGCGCATCGCGGATGTCGTCGCCGGCGCAGCACGCACCCTTGCGCCCGGTGGCCGCGCCATAATCGTACAATTGCAGGGTGATACCGATGACCTCGGCCCCGCTGGCGGCGGCAAGCCCGGCAACTACCGAGCTGTCCACCCCGCCCGACATGGCCACGACGATGCGCCGCGCGCTTGCCGGCGCGGCAAGGTCGAACAGGGCAAACGGATCGATGGCGGAGGCGGAAAGGCCGGAAAGCGCAGTCATGTCCGTCGCCTTAGGCCAGTTCCGCGCGCCCGGCAGCAAAAACTTGCCGGGACTGCCCCTGCTGCCCCCGCTGTCCCCGCTCCCGTCGCTCGCCGCGCGCTCGCAGCCGCCCGGAGTGCGCCGATTTGGCTCTCGGCGCTTGGTAGAACTGCGGCGTCCGCCGTTAACGAAAGCTAACCATTCATGAAACGGGTCTTTACCGTCCTTTATCTGTCATGGGCCTATGCCGCTGGGCATGGAAATGGGATTCGACGATTCTCAGCCCGTCGAGGCGGCTGAAACGGCTGGCCGGTTGCGACCGCTCGGCTGGCGCGAGTTGTGCGCGCGCTTGGCCGCAGCGCAGGACTTGCGACGCGAAGGCTTGTTCGCGGCCGATGCGACGCTTGCCGGGGCGCCAGGGCGCACGTCTGTGCAGACGTTCGGCACAGGCGGCAGTTTTCACCATCCTGCGGCGATGCTGCTGTTGGGTACGGGTGGCAGCAGGCCGGTATCCGACCTCTCAGCGGGCATTGCATCGCACAAGGCGCGCAAAAATGAAGAGCGCGTTAACCCTGCATCTTCAGTGAATGGCAAATACGCAGACGGCAAAACCGACGACATGCAGAGGCCAGTTGCCTCAGCCCCCCGCCCCGAGCAGAGCCGACGAGAGTTGCCATGATCGAAAACCAGAAAATCAAGCCGTCTCAGGTCATCGGGCCGTTGGGCGAGCCGCTGACGCTGGACAACCTACCTCCGGCCTCAACGACCCGCTGGGTTGTGCGCCGCAAAGCCGAAGTGGTGGCCGCGGTCAACGGTGGCCTGCTGACCATCGACGAAGTCTGCGAACGCTACAGCCTGACGCTGGAAGAGTTCGCGTCATGGCAGCGTGCCGTCGACCGGTCGGGCATGCAGGGTCTGCGTGTTACCCGACTGCAACACTACCGCGACCTTTATGAGCGCCAGCTCAAGTACTGAGATACTGAGAACTTCAGAAATGCCGGGGCAACCCGGCCCGGAATTCAAGGAATGGCGGTCATCCGGGGGGGTGGCCGCCTTCTTCGTGGGGGCAAGGAAAAGAGTGCCTTTGGGGGCGTTCTCCTGTCGTTCGCAGAGCAGCAATTGCAACTCGTCGGATTGCCGTCTATTTCCAACACTGTGCGGGCGATAAGAGCGGTGCTGCAGTTCTGCGGCAACGTTGGTTTTTTCCTAAAAGATTCCTCGTGCGCGTAAGGCCGTTTCCCGTCGCCCGGGCACGGTTGTTCGACGGGGGCAGGGCACGTGAAAGACATGAATTACGAGTCCACCTTGAAAACCGCCGATGCGGTCGACTACGCCGACGGCGTGCCCGATACGGCTGCGACCGATCTTTCAGCGCGTGACGCCTCGGCACCCGGAACCCTCCGGCGCTGGGCGATCCCCGGGGGAATCGTCGTCGCCTTGCTGTTGACGGCAAGCTGGTTCGCACTGCGTCATGGTGGAGCCACGGATGCCGCGGCCGGTGGCAACGCAGCCAGCCAGGCGCAGACGGTTTCGGTGATCGCGCCGGGGCAGACCACGGTCGAAGGCAACATCAACGCCAGCGGCGCAATCGCCGCGCGGCGTGATTTGCCGGTGGGCATCGCGGGCGAGGGCGGCCGCGTCGTCAGCGTGCTGGTCGATGCCGGCACTTGGGTGCGTCAGGGACAGGTGCTGGCGGTGGTCGACCGGTCCGTGCAAAGCCAGCAGATCGCAGGGCAAGCGGCCAACGTCGCGGTGCAGGATGCCAATGCCCGGATCGCGCAATCCAACCTCGACCGCGCGCTCAAACTGGTGGCCAAGGGGTTCATTTCAAACGCCGACGTCGATCGCCTGACCGCCACCCGCGATGCAGCGGTAGCTTCGGTCCGGGTGGCGCGCGCCTCGCTGGGCCAGTTGCAGGCCAGCACCGCGCGGCTCAACGTCGTGGCCCCCGCTGCTGGGCTGGTGCTGACGCGCGGTGTCGAGCCGGGTCAGGTAGTCAGTGGCGGTTCGGGCGTGCTGTTCCGCATCGCCAAGGACGGCGAACTCGAAATGCAGGCGCGCCTGTCCGAGGACAACCTCGCGCGGCTGGCGGTCGGCCAGTCGGCCGAAGTCACCCCGGTTGGCAGTGGCCGCAGCTTTACCGGCAAGATCTGGCAGCTGTCGCCGACCATCGACGTGCAGACGCGCGAAGGCGTTGCGCGGATCGCGCTTGATTATGATGCGGCGCTGCGACCGGGCGGCTTTGCCAGCGCGCGCATCCGCAGCGGGGCGGTGACCGCCCCGGTTCTACCCGAATCGGCGATCCTTTCAGATGCGACCGGCAGCTATGTCTTCGTTCTGGGTCAGGGCAACAAGGTGGCGCGACGCGCGGTGAAGATCGGCGACGTCACCGCACAAGGCATCGCTATCGCGGCAGGCCTTGATGGCACCGAACGGGTGGTGCTGCGGGCTGGTGGCTTCCTCAACCCTGGTGACACGGTAAGACCGGTGGAGCAGCGCGCTTCCGGTCCACACGGCGGCTGATCGGACCTTCTGGCCATGAACTTCAGCAATATCTCCGCCTGGTCGATCCGCAACCCGGTGGTGCCGATCGTCATCTTTCTCGGGCTGACGCTGGCGGGCCTTGTCTCGTTCTACGGGATGAAGGTCCAGAACAACCCGGATATCGAGTTCCCGATGGTGATCGTTTCGATCACCCAGCCCGGTGCCGCGCCGACCGAGATCGAAAACCAGATCACCCAGAAAATCGAATCGAGCGTCCGTACGATCGCCGGGGTCGATACGTTGTCTTCCACCGCGTCCGAAGGCAGCAGCCAGACGATGGTGAGCTTCAAGATCGGGCAGGACATCAACGCTGCGGTCAACGAAGTGAAGAACGCGGTCGACCGGGTGCGCGGCGAACTGCCAGAAGGCATCCTTGAGCCACAGGTGTTCAAGGCCGAAACCTCGTCCGAACCCATCGCATACTTCGCGGTTTCCGCCGACGACATGACCATCGAGCAGTTGTCGTGGTTCATCGACGATACGGTGGCCAAGCGCCTGCTGGCTATTCCCGGCATGGCCGAAGTCCAGCGTGCGGGCGGGGTCAACCGCGAGATCGCGGTCACGCTCGATCCCGGCCGGATGAAGTCGCTGGGCATCACGGCGGCGCAGGTCAATGCCACGCTGCGGCAGGTCAATCTCAACGCGGCGGGCGGCAAGGCTGAAGTGGCCGGCTCACGCCAAGCTGTGCGCGTGCTCGGTAACGCGCGCAGCGCTTTCGATCTTTCGCAAGTCGAAGTCGGGATATCGGGTGGCCGTTCGGTCCGCCTTGCCGAAGTGGCCGATGTTCGCGACAGCTTCAGCGAGATCACCTCGATCGCCAAGTTCAACGGCAAGCCGGTGGTGACCTTCAGCATCGCGCGCGCCCGCGCCGAATCCGACGTGAGCGTCTATGATGCCGCGCTGGTCGAACTCGACAAGCTGTCGGCAGAGCGTGACCACAAGATCAAGTTCACCAAGCTGTTCACCGACGTGACGTATACCAAGGAGCAGTACCGCAGCTCGATGTCGTCGATGGTCGAAGGCGCGGTGCTAGCGGTCATCGTGGTGTTCTTCTTCCTGCGCGACTGGCGCGCGACGATCGTGTCGGCCATCGCCATCCCGTTGTCCTCGATCCCCACTTTCTGGGTGTTGAGCCTGATCGGCTTTACGCTGAACACGATGTCATTGTTGGCGCTGGGCCTGGTTGCGGGCGTTCTGGTCGATGACGCCATCGTCGAGATCGAGAACATCGTGCGCCATATGCGCATGGGCAAAAGTCCGTATCAGGCGGCCATCGACGCGGCAGACGAGATCGGGCTTGCGGTCGTGGCCACCACGTTCTCGATCGTTGCGGTATTCTTCCCGGTGGCGCTGATGCCGGGTGTGTCGGGCCAGTTCTTCAAGAACTTCGGCCTGACCGTGGTCATCGCGGTGCTGTTCTCGCTGCTGGTGGCGCGCATGATCACGCCGATGATCGCGGCCTACTTCCTTGAATCGCATGGGCAAAAGGAACATGGCAGCGGCCCGTGGATGGATCGCTACATGAAAGTGCTGCACTGGTCGCTCGATACGACCAAGGCGCAGGCCTATCGACTCGGGATCGTGCGGAGCAAGGGCCGGTGGTGGTTCCCGCTGATCCTTACGCTGGTCGTTGGTGCGGCGCTGTTCGGCTTCTTCGAGGCAGCCAACGCGGCCTATACCCCGCTGTCGATCATGTCGATCCCGGCATGGATCGCACCTGTTTCGGCGATGCTGGCGGGGATCGGTGCCATCTTCGCGGTGCTGCTGATCGCCAAGGTGCTGGCGCGAACGATCGGAGGCCGGTTTGGCGCCTGGTGGCATTATGTCGGCGAGCGGGTGCGGGCGCGATTGCGCGACCACCGCTTGTGGATGATGGGCATCGGCATGGGCGCGCTGGCCCTGACCGTGATCCTGATGCTGTCGATCCCCAGCCAGTTCTTTCCCGATATCGATACCGATTCCAGCCAGATCAACATCGAAATGGTGCCCGGCACCACGCTCGAGCAGACCGAGCGGAAGGCCGATGAGGTGCTCGCGCTGGTTCGTGGCCAGCCCGAAGTTCACCACGCGCTCGAGCGGGTCAACGAAGCCAGTGCCCGCATCTTCATCGAGTTCAACCCCGACCGCGCTCGCTCGAGCATCCAGTTCGAGCGCGAAATGGCGACCGTGCTGCAGCGGGTTCCCGATGCGCGGGTGACGTTCGCCAGCCAGAACGGAGCAGGGCCGGGCAGCGGTTCGGGCCGGCCGATCAGCGTGATGCTGGCCGGTTCCGATCCCGACCTGCTGCAACGCACCGCGCAAACGCTGGTCGACCAGATGAGCACCGTCAAGGAAGTGGTCGCGCCGCGCATCAGCGCCGATCTGCGGCGTCCCGAGATCATTATCACCCCGCACTTCGACCTTGCCGCCGACCTTGGTGTAACCACACAAGCGCTTAGCCAGGTCATCCGCATTGGCACGCAGGGCGAAATCGACCAGAACAGCGCCAAGTTCTCGCTGTCCGATCGTCAGGTGCCGATCCGCGTCAAGCTTCCGGTCAATTCGCGCCGCGACCTTGGCACGCTGGAAAATCTTCCCGTGCCGACGATTTCGGGTGGTTCGGTGCCGCTGTCGCGCGTCGCCACGATCAGTTTCGGTTCCGGCCCAACCTCGATCCAGCGCTACAACCAGACACGCCGCGTGTTCGTCGGCGCCGACCTGCCACCGGGCGTGGTCAAGGGCACGGCGATGGCCGCGATCAAGCGCCTGCCGATCATGATGAACCTGCCGCAAGGCGTATCGAATGCGGCGGCGGGCGAAGACCGCTTTCAGGCCGAAATGATCAAGAACTTCGGGATTGCTCTGGGCGCAGGCGTGCTGCTGGTGTTCTCGGTGCTGGTTTTGCTGTACCATCGCTTCATCTCGCCGCTGGTCAACATGGGCTCGCTGTTCCTGGCGCCGCTGGGTGGTCTGCTGCTGTTGCTGATCACCGGCCAGTCGATCTCGTTGCCGGTGTTTATCGGTATCCTGATGCTGTTCGGTATCGTCGCCAAGAACTCGATCCTGCTGATCGACTTCGCGATCGAGGAAATGGCGACTGGCCGCGGCAAGCTCGATTCGATCATCGAGGCCGGGCACAAGCGGGCCCAGCCGATCATCATGACCACGGTGGCGATGGTCGCCGGCATGGTGCCGACCGCGTCGGCATTGGGCAGCGATGGTGGCTGGCGCGCGCCGATGGGCATTGTCGTGATCGGTGGTCTGACGCTGTCGACCCTGCTGACCCTGCTGATCGTGCCGGCCGGTTTCAGCCTTGCCGATGGCCTTGAAAAGCGGCTTGGGCCTTGGCTTGCCCGGCTTGTGCTGACGTATCAGCCGGGCAAAGACGCGACGCATCTGGCGGAACAGCCGGCCGAGTGAGCAAATCCGCCCGCAAGCGCGCGCTACCGCCGTTGTTCGCACAGGACGCGGCACGGCGGATGCGCTTGCTTGCGGGGTCGCTTTTGCTGGTCATGGCGGGGCTGTTCCTGCTTGCCCGGTGGCTGGACCATGGTGGTCCGGTGTGGGGCTATGTCCGCGCCTTTGCCGAAGCGGCGATGGTCGGCGGCCTTGCCGACTGGTTCGCGGTGACGGCGCTGTTCCGTCGCCCGCTCGGCCTGCCGATCCCGCACACCGCGATCATCCCTGTCAACAAGGACCGCATCGCCGACATGATGGCGGCGTTCCTGCAGCAGAACTTCCTGACGCCGCAAGTCGTTGCGCGCCGGTTGTCGGCGCTCGACGTCGCAGGCGCAGCCGGTGCATTCCTGACCGACCCGCGCGCGCGGCCCGGACGCCTGCGCGAAGGAGTCGGCAGCCTGCTGGCCGACGTGCTCGAATCGCTCGATCAGGAACGGCTTGGCGGGCTGGCCAAAGGGGCCTTGCGTGCCCAGATCGAACGGATCGACCTTGCCCCGCTGCTGGGGCGCATGCTTGGGGCAATGCTGGCCGACGGGCGCCACATGCCGGTGATCGAGGCGCTGATCCGCCGGATCGCTCTGCTGCTTGAAGCGAACGAGGAACTGGTGCGCGCGATGATTCACGATCGCGCCAACACGCTGCTGCGCTGGACCCGCATGGATGAACGGCTGGCCAGCGCGGTGCTTGACGCCCTGTACAAGCTGCTGGCCGAAGTGGTGGTGCTGCCCGACCATCCGTTGCGGCGCAAGATCGAGGAAGGGCTCGAGCAGCTCGCCCACGATCTGATCAACGATCCGGCGATGCACGCGCGGGTCGAACGGATGAAGACCGAAGCGCTCCGCAATCCGGCCTTCGCCGCCTGGCTGGACAGCCTGTGGGAGCGCGGCCGCTCGCGCCTGCTGCAACTGGTACGCCAGCCGCAGGGGGCCCTGGATGGCCAACTGGGTCAGCCTCTGGCCGAACTGGGCCGCGCGTTGCAGCATGATGCGCGGCTGCGGCTGCTGGTCAACCGCTTTGCCCGCCGCACGTTGGTGGGGATCGCGACGCGCTATGGCGGACAGATCGTGCGGCTGGTGTCCGAAACCGTGCGCCGCTGGGATGCGCGCACGGTAACCGACCGGATCGAGGGCGCCGTGGGGCGCGACTTGCAGTTCATCCGCATCAACGGCACGGTCGTTGGCGGACTGGTGGGCGTTGCCATCCATGCGGTCGATGTCTTGCTGAAATAGAAGGGGTGCCATGACCGAACCGCTGCTTTCGACTGAACGGCTCGACCTTTGGCTGCCCCGGTCGGGCGATCATGCCGGGCTGATCGCTTTGCTGGCCGATGATGCGGTGCGGTTGCATCTCGGCAACCGGCCGACCAGCGCGCAAGAAGAGTTCAACCGCCTGTGCCGCAATGCCGGAAGCTGGGCGCTCTATGGCTACGGAATCTTCACCGTCCGGCGGCGTGGCGATGATGACGTGATCGGCATTGCCGGGGTGTTCCATTCGTGGCGCGGCTTCGGCAAGGGGCTCGACGGCGTACCCGAAGCGGGATGGATCTTTGCGCGCCGGGCCTGGGGGCAGGGCCTCGCGACCGAGGCGATGCAGGCGGTGCTGGCCTGGTTCGCCAAAAGCTTTGGCCCGGCGCGGGTCGCCTGCATGATCAACGATACCAACCTGCCCAGCCGCGCGGTCGCTGCCCGGTTGGGCTTCGTGGAATACGACCACCACACCGACCAAGGCACCGAACTGGTGCTGCTGGAACAGTACGTCTGACGCGGGTTTCGTGGTGAGCTCAGGCTCTGGGCGCGACCCGGCGATAACTCAGCGCCTCGGCCACGTGGATGCGGCCGATCGTGTCGGCACCGGCCATGTCGGCGATGGTGCGCGCCACCCGCAGCATCCGGGTATAGCTGCGCGCCGACAGCCGCATGGCGTCCGCGGCTTGCAGCAACAACTTGCGCCCCGGCTCATCGGGCGTGGCAAAGCGGTCGAGCAGGTCGCCGTCGAGTTCGGCATTGCAGCGCCGACCGCTCCCCTCCAATCGCGCAGTCTGGCGGGTGCGGGCGGCGCGTACCCGCGCGGCCACCTGATCCGAGCCTTCGGTCGGCGGTGGCAGCGCCAGATCGCCGGCCGAAACAGGATCGACCTCGACATGCAGATCGATGCGGTCGAGCAGGGGTCCGCTGACCTTTGACTGGTAGTCGGCGGCACAGCGC
Source organism: Novosphingobium sp. FKTRR1 (assembly GCF_020404405.1). GTDB lineage: Bacteria > Pseudomonadota > Alphaproteobacteria > Sphingomonadales > Sphingomonadaceae > Novosphingobium. Next base: position 38,487 of record NZ_JAIZDA010000009.1, read on the forward strand.
GGGGCGCGCGAGCAGCCAAGTGCCGGGTCACCGAGATGGCCGCAGCGGCAAGGGTTCATGGCAGCGATCAACTGCACCCGCGCGGGGAACGTCACATGCGCATTGGCGCGCGCGACGGTAACCTCACCAGCTTCAAGCGGCTGGCGCAGCGAATCGAGCACCACCCGCTGGAATTCGGGCAGTTCGTCCAGAAACAGCACGCCCAGATGCGCCAGGCTCACCTCGCCGGGGCGGACTTTCAGACCCCCGCCGGTAAGCGCGGCCATCGATGCCGAATGATGCGGGGCGCGGAACGGTCTGGCGCGGCTGATCCTTCCTTCCTCCAGCGTCCCCGCGACCGAGGCGATCATCGACACCTCCAGCGCCTCGCCCGGCGTCAGTTCGGGCAGTATGCCGGGCAGGCAGGCGGCCATCAGCGACTTGCCCGCGCCCGGAGGGCCTATGAGCAGCAGATTGTGGCCACCGGCCGCCGCGATTTCGAGCGCGCGTTTGGCGGTTTCCTGCCCTTTGACCTGCTTCAGGTCAGCACCGCGCGGGGGCGGTACCGCTTCGCCCGGCTCGGGTTGCGGCAAGCGCTGCGTGCCCTTCAGGTGGTTTAGCAGCAGGAGCAGATCGGGCGCGGCGATCACGTCGATCCCGCTGGCCCAGCGCGCCTCCGACCCTTGAGCCGCAGGACAGATCAGCCCTTTGTCCAAACTGCTGGCGTGGAGTGCGGCGAGCAGCACGCCGGGACTGGTGATGACGCGGCCATCCAGCGCCAGCTCGCCCACCGCGATGTAGTCGGCGATCGTCTCGCGATCGACCACCCCCATCGCTGCCAGCAGTGCCAGCGCGATCGGCAGGTCGTAGTGCGAGCCTTCCTTGGGCAAGTCGGCCGGCGACAGGTTGACCGTGATGCGTTTGGGCGGCAGCGCCAGCCCCATGGCCGAAAGCGCCGCCTGCACCCGTTCGCGGCTTTCACCCACCGCCTTGTCAGGCAGGCCGACGACGCGGAAGGCGGGCAACCCGGGGGCGAGTTGGCACTGCACTTCGACCGCGCGCGCCTCCAACCCCAGATAGGCCACCGTCGAAACCAGCGCGACCATTGCTCCGCATCCCCCTGACGGCGCAGCCTTGTGCGCAGCTACGGGAACTTACGGAGCAACGACGGACTGTGAAGCGGCGCAGCGCCGGTGTCGCCAAATCGGTGGCAACTCTTGCTGCCGCCTTAGTGCGCCGCCCCCCATGAGGCACCGGTGCCGATCTCTACCCCCAGCGGGACGGTGAGGCGCACCGATGGTTCGGCGGCCGTGGCCATGACCTGTTCGATGATCGGGCGCGCGGCAGCCACGTCGGCTTCGGGCAGCTCGAACACCAGTTCGTCGTGCACCTGCAACAGCATCTTCACGTGCGGCAAGCCGGCTTCGGCAAGTGACGGTTCCATCCGCACCATCGCGCGCTTGATGATGTCGGCGCAAGTCCCCTGAATCGGCGCGTTGATCGCGGCGCGTTCGCTGCCCTGCCGCTCGGCCTGATTCTTGGAATTGATGCGCGGGAACCACGTCTTGCGGCCGAACAGCGTTTCCGAATAGCCCTTCTCGCGCACGCTCTCGAGCGTTTCGTGGATGTAGCGCTGGATACCGGGGAAGCGCTCGAAATAGCGGTCGATCATCGCTTGCGCCTCGTCCGCGCTGGTGCCCAGCCGCCCCGCCAGACCCCAGCGGCTGATGCCATAAAGGATGGCGAAGTTGATCGTCTTGGCCCGGCCGCGCGTGTCGCGGTTGACCTCGCCGAACATTTCGCGCGCGGTACGGGCGTGGATGTCCTCACCCGCTGCAAACGCCTCGCGCAGCGCGGGCACATCGGCGATGTGCGCTGCCAGCCGCAATTCGATCTGGCTGTAGTCGGCCGATAGCAGTACTTTGCCCGCATCGGCCACGAAAGCATCGCGGATCTGGCGGCCGATATCGGTGCGGATCGGAATGTTCTGCAGGTTGGGGTCGGTCGACGAAAGCCGCCCGGTTTGCGCGCCGACCAGACTGTAGCTGGTGTGAACGCGGCCGGTGGCGGGGTTGATCGCCGCTTGCAACGCGTCGGTGTAGGTCGATTTCAGCTTCGACAACTGGCGCCATTCGAGCACCAGCGTGGCGACTTCGGCGCCTTGCCCGGCCAGCGTTTCAAGCACCGACTGGTCGGTGGAATACTGCCCGGTCTTGCCCTTCTTGCCGCCCTTGTAGCCCAGCTTGTCGAACAGCACTTCGCCCAGTTGCTTGGGGCTGCCGATGGTGAAGGGGCCGCCTGCCTTGTCGTGGATGACCGCTTCAAGCGCGGCGATGCGCGTGGCGAATTCGCCCGACAACCCAGCCAGACGCTCGCGATCGACGCGGATGCCATGGCGCTCCATTTGTGCCACCACCGGCACCAGCGGGCGATCGACGCGCTGATACACGCGGGTGCCACCCTCGTCGGCAAGGCGGGGCTGGAACACACGGTGCAGTCGCCAGGTCACCTCGGCGTCCTCGGCGGCATAGCGAGTGGCGTCGGCCAGCGGCACTTCGGCGAACGAGATCGCCTTCTTGCCGGTGCCGCACAGTTCCTTGAACGGAATGGTGGTGTGGCCAAGGTGGCGTTCGGACAGCTCGTCCATGCCATGCCCGCCAATGCCGGCCTCGCCACGCCCGGCGTCAAGACAGAAGCTCATGACCATGGTGTCGTCGATCGGGCTGACGGTGATGCCGCCGACCGGGCCTGCGGGGCCCTCTCCGGCGCGCGCCAGCACGGTGAGGTCGTACTTGATGTTCTGCCCGACCTTGAGCACCGCATCGCTCTCCAGCAGCGGCTTGAGCGCGGCCAGCGCCTCGGCCAGCGGGATCTGGCGCGGCGCTTCGGCGAACATGTCGGCCCCGCGATGGCCCAGCGGGATATAGCAGGCCTCACCCGGCCCTACGCACAGGCTTACGCCGACCAGATCGGCCTTCATCGCATCAAGCTCGGAGGTTTCGGTATCGACCGCGACCACGCGCGCGGCAAAGGCGCGGGCGATCCAGCGGTTGAGGTCATCGATGGTCTGGACGCAGGCAAGTTGTGCGGGATCGATCGGCGGCCATTCGGGCAGGGCCTGACGCGTGGCGGGCGCCAGCGGCGACCGTGCCGGACCGGCATCGCCGGATGCCGACGCGACTGCGGGTGGCGGTGGCGGTGTGGCGGTTCCCAGCTTGCGCAGCAGGCTGGTGAAACCGTGCTCGGTCAGGAACGCCGCCAACGGTGCGGGCGGGATCGGACCGAGCAAGAAATCGTCGAGCGGCACCGGCAGGTCGCAATCTTCCTTGAGCGCCACCAGCCGCCGCGACAGCCGCGCCATGTCGGCCTGCTCTATCAGGCTCTCGCGCAGTTTGCCGGCCTTCATCGCGGGCGCGGCCGCCAGTGCGCCTTCAAGGTTGCCGTGGTCCTGGATCAGCTTGGTCGCGGTCTTGGGGCCGATGCCGCGGATGCCCGGCACGTTGTCGACCGAATCGCCCATCAGCGCCAGCACGTCGCCGACCAGTTCCGGTGGAACGCCGAACTTTTCGACGACCTCTGGAATGTCGATCCGCTGGTTCTTCATCGTGTCGAGCATGTCGACCCGTCCGCCCCCGGCCGAAGTCCCGATCAGTTGCATCAGATCCTTGTCCGACGACACGATCGTCACATCCCAGCCGCGTGCACTGGCGGCGCGGGCGTACGAGGCGATCAGGTCATCGGCTTCGAGATTGGCTTCTTCGATGCAGGCCAGACTGAACGCGCGCGTCGCATCGCGAATCAGTGGAAACTGCGGGACCAGATCTTCGGGCGGCGGTGGGCGATTGGCCTTGTACTTATCGTACATCGCGTTGCGAAAAGTGACCGAACCCTTGTCCAAAATCACCGCAAGGTGGGTCGGACCGTCGGCCTGGTGCAGGTCTTCGGCGAGTTTCCACAACATTGTGGTGTATCCGAACACCGCTCCGACCGGCACGCCGCGCGGATTGGTCAGCGGGGGCAGCCGGTGATAGGCGCGGAAGATGTAAGCCGAGCCATCGACCAGGTAGAGATGGCGATGCGCAGCGGCCTCAAGAGCCGGATCGGTAGCCGTTATGGTGTCCATCGGCGGGTGTTAGCGCGTCGGGCCCGCAAGCGAAAGCCGTTCTCCCCCGGCGCTTTGATGCCACCGATCCTTGGTGCGATGCGGCATGAATTGGCACCGTCCACCGCATGTGAGGGGCGCTTCGTCGTGCTGGTGCAAGGGCAAAAAAGCCTTCCCTGTCCGTCCCTTGGGAAAAGGGCGGCTGCTTGCCTACGTGTTGTGCTTGCAACGCGATGAATTGCCCATTAATTGGGTTGCGAAGTCTATCGCCAGAATAGGCTTTGCGGCGGGCTGCTTGCCCGGCGCGGTTCACTTCAATCCAGGGATTGTAACGCATGCGCAAGCTCATCCTCGCCGCTGTCGCCGGCACCGCCTTCGCTCTTGCAGGCTGCTCGGAAAAGGCCGCCGAGCCGACCGAAGCTACCGTTGAAGCCACCGACACCGGTTCGGCTGACGCTTCGGAACCCGCTGCCGACGCCAGCTCGGAAGCACCGAAGATGTAATCAGACCCTCACGGGTTTGAATACAGGCAAAAGGGGCATGGCCATCAGGCCGTGCCCCTTTTCGTGCGTTTGGCGCAGAGAATGGGGGCGGAAAGAGCACTCGGGAATCGGCGTGCGGATACGTCGGTTTTGCGGACTTGCCTGTGGCTGGATCGCGTTTCACCACGAAAGGCCTGATTGCCGAGGAATCTTGCAAGCGGTGGCGAAACGCGCGGTTCAAATGGCGCGGCTATGCGGCCAAACGCGCGCTGGGCACCTTGCTGTCCACAACCCCGCCAGCAGCCGCCAAGTCGCTTGGCACATGCGGTAGCCTCTATCGGCGAGCCACTGCTGCGCCAGCGCCAAGCGGCGCGTCGGCATAACCATCGAACAACGTCCGCGTGATGCGCGAGATCAGCCCGGCGTGATAGGTGTGACCTTCGTTGCCGGTGATGAACACGGCCATCGCCAGATGCCGCCCATCGGGCAGGCGGACGATCCCGACATCGTTGGTCACCCCGGTAAGGGTGCCGGTCTTGTGGGCGAAGATCGTGCCTTCGGGTAGTCCGGCCCGGATGCGGTTCTTGCCCGTGCTGGTCCGGGTCATCGTGTCGAGCAGCAAGGCGCGGCTTTGCGGGCTGAGCACACCACCCCGGTCGATCGCGTTCAGCAAGGCCAGCATGGCGCGCGGCGTGCTTGACGTGCGCGTGTCGATGGTCGTGGCAGGATTGACCAGATTTTCATCGCGGACCAGCGTTGCCATCGTCGAATCAAGGTGTTGGCCAACAATCCCTGCGCGGGCGAGCCAAGCGTTGATCGGGCCGATCCCGCCAAGCGCGGTGATCAGACCGTCGGTGGCGTGGTTGTCGCTGCGGGTGATCATCAGTTCCAGCAGTTGCTGCACCGGGAGCGTCGGGCCGGCGCGCAGGCGGGCGTTGGCCGTGCGCGCTGCGCTGGTTTCGGCGACCGGCACCATCATCGGCACCGTCTGGTCCAACCGCAGACGCCCCTTCTCGATGGTTTCGAGCAGGGTTGCCGCCACCGCCACTTTGGCGGTGCTGGCCATGGGAAAGGGCATGTCGCCGTTGATCAGGATCTGGCGGCCGGTGTCGAGGTCCATCGCGGCGACGCCGATTCGGCCGCGTCCTTCGGCCACGATCGCTTCGATCTGGCGCTGCAGGGCAAAGTCGCGCGCGTCCATCTGGACCAGCGGTTGGCGCGATTGCACGCCCGGCGTAGTCGCCAGCAGCAGCGGCGCAGCCAGCAGCATGGCGGCCAGTGTCGTCCGCCGAGAGCCAAGGAATCCCGAACGCTGACTGGTTGCGCGTTGGGAGCCAGAACGCCTGATGCGAAAACGCAATGCCATGCCGAAACGGTTACCTTGAAAAAGCGCCCTTTTATAGATCGCATCGTACCGTAGCGCGAATCGGTTGTAATTCCCTTGTTCCATCGACCGACCTTACGCGGGGCGCGCTCCGACCGATTTGGGCCAGCCAGCGCGACTTTGGCGAAAGAGTTCGGCGCGCTCGACGGCCGGTATTCGCTGTGCGGCGCCAATTGACCGCTGGACTTTAATCGATCGATTAACGATAGTCGTGGCTCGTCCGGCAGTAGACCGGACACGGAGGATGCATGGCGCAGGCGGAAGAGGCGAGCGCGGCAGCAGCGTTTGCCGCCGGATTGGCGGCGGTCATGGCGCGAGCTGGTCATCATGGCGCGATCACCGGCGCCCGGCGGCTGTCGGGTGGCGCGAACATGGAATCGTGGCTGTTCACCTGCGGCAAAGCTGACTTCGTGCTGCGGCGCGCGCCATCGGCGGAATGGCTGGCCGGCCGTGGGCTCGACATGGCGGGAGAGGCCGCGGTCATTCGCCATGCCCGTACAGGCTGCGTGATTGCGCCCGAAATCGTGGTCGAACTGGTGCCCGGGGACGACTTCGGCATCGGTTTCGTGATGGCTTGCGTACCCGGCACTGCCGATCCCGAAGTCGTGCTGGCCAACGGGCCGACGCTGGCTGAGGAAATTGCACGGGCCATGGCGCGCATCCATGCGCTGGATACCGGGCCGCTCGACTTTCTGCCGGTGCTGAATGCCGTCGAAGGGGTTGAGCGGCTGGCGCAGCAGTTTGCCGGTGCCGGGGGGGATCGCCCGGTCATCGCGCTGGGCCTTGCGTGGTTGCGCGCCAATCTGCCTGAATCCGGGCCGTTGCGGGTGGTCCACGGCGATCTGCGGATCGGCAACGTGATGGCCGATCATGGCCACTTGTCGGGCGTACTTGATTGGGAACTGGCGCATCTGGGCGATGGGCACGAGGATCTGGCCTATGGCTGCATGACGGTGTGGCGCTTCGGGCGGCTTGACAAGCAGGCGCTTGGCCTGACCGACGTGCCAACGTTCGCCGCCGCCTATGAGGCAGCGGGCGGTGAGCCGTTCGACCCGGTGCGCTTCCGTTTCTGGCTGGTCTATCGCACGGTGTGGTGGGCGTTGGGCTGCTTGTCGATGGGGCAGGCCTGGCGCAGCGGCGCAGACCGCTCGCTCGAACGCGTCGTCGTCGCCCGCCGCGCGGCCGAGCAGGAACTCGATCTGCTGTTGCTGCTGGAAGGCGATGCGCCCGCCGCCGAACGCGCAAGGCCATTGCCCGCAACGCAGCCTGCGCCGGTCGCCGGAGATGGAGAGCCGAGCGCGGGCGAAATTCTTACCGCCGTGTCCGAATGGCTGGCGGCCACGGTCAAGCCCCGGCTCGACGGGCGCGACCGTTGGGAACTGGCGGTTGCGCAGAACGCGCTGGGCATCGTGCGGCGCGAACTGGCCGGGCGCCCCCCGGTAGCGGATCGAGCTTTGGCCGATGCCATTCTGGCGGGGCAGGCGACGCTCGCCAGTCCGGGCCTGCTGGCCGACATGCGTGCCCGCGTACTCGCCACCCTTTCCGCCGACATGCCGAAATATCCCGCGCTGGCACCGGCCCGCGCGCTTTGGGAGCAACCGTGATGGACTTCGATCTTCCCGCCGATCTTGTCGCCTACCTCGCCGAACTCGATGCCTTCATCGACGCGGAGATCAAGCCGCTGGAGCAGGCGGACGACAACATCCGCTTCTTCGACCACCGCCGCGAATGGGCGCGAACCGACTTCGACAACGGCGGCCTGCCGCGTCATGAGTGGGAAGATCTGCTGCGTCAGGCCACCGTGCGCGCCGATCAGGCTGGGCACTGGCGCTTTTCCGCGCCAAAACAGTATGGCGGCAAGGATGGATCGAACCTGTGGATGGCGGTGATCCGCGAACACTTCGCCGCCAAGGGGTTGGGCCTGCACAATGATTTGCAGAACGAACACTCGATCGTCGGAAACTTCCCGTTTGTGGCGATGTTCGAACACTTCGGCACGGCAGAGCAGCAGCAGGAATTCATCCTCGGCGGTTTTGCCCGCGAACGCCGGGTCGCCTTCGGCCTGACCGAGCCCGATCACGGGTCGGACGCGACTCATATGGAAACCCGCGCAGTGCCCGAGGTGCGCGATGGCGTGGCGGGTTGGCGGATCGATGGCGCCAAGATGTGGACCACCGGCATGCACGTTGCCACGCATTGCGCCACGTTCGCCCGCACCGGCGGCGATGATGGCGATGCGCGCGGCATCACCTGTTTCCTCGTCCCCAACCCGGCCGAGGGCATGGTGATCGAGGAGTACCTGTGGACCTTCAACATGCCGACCGATCATCCGCGCGTATCGTTCACCAATGTCTGGGTGCCCGACAGCGCGATCCTCGGCCCGATCGGCGGGGGGCTCGCCATCGCGCAGAGCTTCGTCCACCAGAACCGCATCCGGCAAGCGGCATCGTCGCTGGGGGCGGCGAGCTTCTGCGTGGCCGAATCGGTGCGCTATGCGCGTGAACGCAAGCCGTTCGGGCAGGAATTGGCGCGCAATCAGGCCATTCAGTTCCCGCTGGTGGAACTGGCGACGCAGTGCGAGATGCTGCGCCTGCTGATCCGCAAGACCGCCTGGGAAATGGACCGGATGGAGCACAAGCAGATCGAGCGCGAGCTGTCGGACAAGGTCAGCATGTGCAACTACTGGGCGAACCGGCTGGTCTGCGAGGCCGCCGACCGGGCGATGCAGGTGCATGGCGGCATCGGCTATTCACGGCACAAGCCGTTCGAGCACATCTATCGCCATCACCGCCGCTATCGCATCACCGAAGGCGCCGAGGAAATCCAGATGCGCAAGGTCGCCGGCTTCCTGTTCGGCTACATGGGGCCGAACAAGCACTGAAATGACAAGGCGCGATGATCGGAGGAGCCGCGATGTGGCTCCTCCGGCTGTTCATCATCGCGCGGCGAGGGCGGCCTTCAGGTCATCGACGAGATCGAGCCGTTCCCACGGGAAGAAGTCGCCATTCGGCTTGCGCCCGAAGTGGCCATAGGCGGCGGTCGGCTGGTAGATCGGCTTGTTGAGCCCGAGATGCGTGCGGATTGCGCGCGGGGTCAGGCCGCCGAGGCGCGGGATATCCAGAATTGCCTGTTCGATCCGGTCGTCGCCCGCGGTTCCGGTCTCATGCGTATCGACATAAAGCGAGAGCGGTTCCGAGACGCCGATCGCATAGGCGATCTGGATCGTGCAGCGCGTGGCCAGCCCTGCAGCGACCACATTCTTGGCAAGGTAGCGGGTGATGTAGGCGGCCGAGCGATCGACCTTGGTCGGATCCTTGCCCGAAAACGCACCGCCGCCATGCGGGGCCGCGCCGCCATAAGTATCGACGATGATCTTGCGCCCGGTCAGGCCCGCATCGCCATCGGGGCCGCCGATCACGAAACTGCCGGTGGGATTGATGTAGTATTTCGTCTCGCGCAGCAGGACGGGCGGGATCACTTCGGCAACGATGCGCTTCACGTAATCGTGGAGCGCGGTCTCCTTCTCGCCTTCGTCATAGCCCGGCGCATGCTGGGTCGAGACGACCACGGCGGTCGCGGCGACGGGGAGCGATCCCTCATAGCGCAGCGTGACCTGGCTCTTGGCGTCGGGCTCAAGGAACGGGGCCGCGCCCGAGTGGCGGTCGGCGGCCATGCGTTCAAGGATCTTGTGGCTGTAATAAAGCGTCGCAGGCATCAGATCGGGGGTCTCGTCGGTCGCATAGCCGAACATGATGCCCTGATCGCCGGCGCCTTCATCCTTGTTGTCAGCGGCATCGACGCCCTGCGCGATGTGCGCCGATTGCCCATGCAGATTGTTTTCAAAGCGGAAGGTCTGCCAGTGGAAACCGTCCTGTTCGTATCCGATGCGGCGCACCGTTTCGCGCACCACGCGCTCGATCTCCTCGGGCACGCCGGGTGCCCATGCATCATTCTCGTAGATGCCCTGCCCGCGGATTTCACCGGCCAGCACCACCAGCTGCGTGGTGGTCAGAGTCTCACAGGCGACGCGCGCTTCGGGGTCTTTGGCCAGAAACAGATCGACGATGGCATCGCTGATCTGATCGGCGACTTTGTCAGGATGTCCCTCGGAAACACTCTCAGACGTGAACAGGTAATCGCTACGCATCGCTGGGGAACCTCGCGCCGAATGCTGATATAAAGCATTCTTTATGTCCGGCCCTCCTAGCCGAGGCGGCGGCGCGTGGCAACCAAGGCAATGGCAAGAAGTGCCACGGCCCAGCCAAGCGGAACTTGATTACCAAACCGGGCGAACAAGGTCGTGGCGTGTACGGGTGGCACCAGCGCATCGATGCGCTGCGCGCGATGCGGCGCCGCGAAAGCGCGCACCCCGCCACTAGCGTCGATCACCGCGCTGATGCCGGTGGTGGTTGACCGCAGAATGGGCACGCCCTCCTCGATCGCACGCAACCGCGCCTGCGCCAGATGCTGTGGGGGGCCCGAGGGGCCGAACCAGCCGTCGTTGGACGGATTGAACAGGAAGTCGGGTCGGTGCGCACGGTCAATCACGTGCCCTGAGAACACGATCTCATAGCAGATCTGCATGCCGATCCGGCCCCAGCCGCCATGCGCGGGATCGCCGAAGTCCAGCGTGCGCGGCCCCGGCCCGGACAGGAAATCGAGGTTGCCGGAAACCAGCCGCGAAAGGCCCAGCGGCTCCAGCCAGTCGCGCAGCGGCAGGTATTCGCCATATGGCACCAGATGCGCCTTGGCATAGCTGCCGCGGATGGCGCCGGTGTGGTCGAGCACCGTTACCACGTTCCACGCGCCAGCCACCGTGGCATTGTTCGGGTCGGCCTGCGGTCCGGTGTGGCGCAGTTCCAAGTCGGTGGTGCCGGTCAGCAGCAGACTGTTCTGGCCGACCGTCCAGCCCAGCCGGGTGCGGGCAAGCACCGGGTCTGCGCCAAGTGTGGTGCTTTCGTACCAATAGCGTGGATAGCCGCTGCGCAGGAAGTCGGGCACCGCGCCTTCGGGCCACAGAACCACGCGGCGCTGGCCCGGACGGCGCGGCAGCGAAAGCGCGGCCAAATTGCGGAATTGCGCCTCGAACCGCGCCGGATCGTTGATCTCGTCTTGCCGCAGGTCAGGCTGGACCAGCGTGAAGGGCAGCATTCCGGGTGAGGTGTCACCGTGCAAGGGCAGCAGCAGCAGGGCGACCGGGACGGCCGCGTGGACCAGCGCGGGCACGAGCGTGCGCGGCGAGCGCTCGGTCTTGCGCAAGTTGATCAGGCGACGCCAGCCGAACAGCCATTGCCCGGCCAGTAGTATGACAACGCCTGATAGCGCGTAAGTACCAGTGAAGGCGGCGACCTGGGCAAGGCCTGGCCGGTCGAACGGACCCAGCGCGACAACCCCCAGCGGGTTCCACGGAAAGCCGGTAAAGACCCAGCCACGCAGCCATTCGGCCACGATCCAGAACGCCGCAAAGGTCGGCAGCAGCGCCGCGCCGGTCCGCTTGGCCACGGCCCGCGCGGCAAATGTGGCCAACGCCGGGTAGATCGCGAGATAAAGTGCCAGCAGCACAACCGCCACATAGCCCAGCCATGCAGGCATCTGTGCCTGATAGGTGAAGGCCGTGGCGATCCAGGTATTGCCGATGGTGAAGTGGCCGACGCCGAACAGCCAGGCGATCAGTGTCGCGCGCCGTGTGGATGGCGCGCGCTCGATCCTGTCGATCAGCCAAGCGAACGCTGCCAGCGTCAGCGGCCATAGCATCAGCGGCTGGAAGCCGGTCGCGGCCACTCCGCCGATGCCCGCAACACCCAGTACCCTGCCAATGCCGACGGCATAGCCGCGCGCCATCTTGCGCACGACCCGCCACTTTTGCGCGCGGGTCAGTTTTGGCGCCGACACCTGTAGGTCAGAGCTTTCGTCTGTGGGCTTTGCCATCATGCGCTCCGCCCGAAACGGGCTCACTCACCGCTGGCAGGAGCCACTTCGGGCAATGGATTCTTGCGGGGACGACCGCGCTTGCGTGGTGCTGGTGCCAGTTCGCCTTCGACTGCAACGACCGGCTCCGGCGCGACATGGGCCACGACGGGCGCGGGCTCGTGCGCCGCTTCAGGCGCAGGTGCGGGCGCGGGTGTGGCGACGGGTTCGGGCCGCACCCCGATCGGCGGCGGCAGGCTTGACGGATCGAGACCCCCGGCAACCGGAGCCGGATCGTCTCGCCGCTGGCGCCGTTCGCCGCGCGGACGCAAGCCGCGTGTCGGGCGGGCGTCGCGGATGAACGGATTGTCGTTCGCGTCGATGATCGGTTCGCCCTCGGCAGCCCTTACGCCTTCGCCGGGCAGCACTTCTGCGGCAGGCTCGAACTGGGGCTGGCGCGGTTCGCGCGGTTCACGGTTTTCGCGCTGGCGCTCCTCGCGGGGCGCACGTTCGCGGTTGTCGCGCGGTTCGCGCGGCTGGCGATCATCCCGAGGTTGACGATCCTCTCTGGGCCGTTCGTCACGCGGTTCGCGTTGTTGCCGTTCCTCGCGGGGTTGCCGTTCCTCGCGGGGCTGGCGTTCCTCGCGGGGCCGCTCCTCACGCGCACGCTCTTCGCGTGGCTCACGGTCCTCGCGACGCACCACTTGCGGGCGGTCGAAGCTGGGGAAGTCGCTGTCGATGCCGAATTCGAAGCCGTCGTCTTCGCCTTCGCCTTCCTGCCAGCGATCACCGGCCACGCCGGGGGCGCCGCCGTTGGTGTGGCGCTGACGCTGCTCTTCCTGCCGGACGCGGGTGTCGGCAATCACGCGGAAATAGTGATCGGCGAACTGCAGATAGTACTCGGCTTGCACGCGGTCGCCGTTGAGATGGGCGTCCTGTGCCAGCTTGCGATACTTCTCAAGCAATTGCGGAGCATTGCCCCGGGCGCGACTGTCGATGCGGTTGACCTGCTGGCCACCGTTCTGCGGGCGGTTGGGACCACGGCCGCGACGGCGGTTGTTGTTACCACGATTGTTGTTGTTCAACTCAGGCACGTCCTTACTTGGGGCGGCTGGTCCGATCCTTTCGGTGCAACCCTGCTGCCGCGCGCAACCAATCGCCACCTGCCATGCCGAAAGCCCGGCGGTGGATCCCCGCATCTGCCTGCCACCAACCCGGATAAGCCGGATATCTGGTGCAAATGGTGGAGCGGGCCGGGACGGGAATAGTTCATCCGTCGCCCTGCCTGCAAAGCTAATTAGGGAACCGTCGGGGCATTGCCAAGCGAAATATTGCTACAACCACCGCAATTCTAGCGCGCGCGGTCGATTGCCGAGATCCCGGTGCAAGTGACTGACCAATCTTGCGGTTTGCGCCAGCGCACCGACCGCCTCTGCCTGGGTCCAGCCGATCTCCACCACTGCGACGCCTTGCCGGGTCAGCAGGCCGGGCAAGTGCGGGATCAGGCGGCGGTAATCGTCAAGCCCGTCTGGCCCGGCAAACAGCGCCCCATGCGGTTCGTGCGCCGCAACCGAGGGGGCCAACGCGCAGTCGCTTTCGATATAAGGAGGGTTGGCCAGAATCAGATCGAACCGGCCGAGCGCCGCGTCCCAGTCGGGCAGGGTCCAGTCGACCTGCCTGAGTTCCGCCCGTTCGCCAAGGCCCAGCTTGGCGGCATTGCCCCTTGCAACCGCCAGCGCCTCAGCCGACCGATCGATGCCAACCCCTTGCGCTGCAGGCCACAGCGTCAGCGCCGCCAGCAACAAGGCGCCCGACCCCGTGCCAAGGTCGAGCACGCGCGCGGGTCCGGCGCCGGGAAAGGCCGCGCGCGCCGCCTCGATCAGCGTCTCGCTGTCCCCGCGCGGGATCAGGACGGCGGGGCTGACCCGCAAGTCGAGTCCGTAGAACTCCTGAGAGCCGGTGATGTAGGCGACCGGTTCATGCGCCAGCCGCCGCTCGACCAGCGCGGCAAACGCTGTGGGTTCGGCATCGAACATGTGCCGCAGCAGCAAGTCCGAGCGGGTAATGCCCAACGCGTTCGCCATCAGCACTTCGGCGTCCAGCCGCGCGGTGTCGCTGGTGGCGGCAAGGCGCCCGGCGGCAAGGCGCAGCGCCTCGCGGACTTCGGCCATCGTCCTTACTGGTCCATCGCGGCCAGCCGCTTGGCCTGATCTTCGGCGGTCAGCGCGTCGATCAGTTCGCCAAGCCCCGGTCCTTCAAGGATTTCGGGCAGGCGGTGCAGCGTCAGGTTGATGCGGTGATCGGTGACGCGGCCTTGCGGGAAATTGTAGGTGCGGATGCGCTCGGACCGGTCGCCGCTGCCGACCATCGCGCGGCGCGCCTCGGCCTCGGCGCCTTGCGCCTGATCGCGGCGCAAGTCGTAGAGCCGCGTGCGCAGCACCTGCATCGCCTTGTCGCGGTTCTTGTGCTGGCTGCGCTGGTCCTGCTGAATCACGACGAGCCCGGTCGGCAAGTGGGTCAACCGCACCGCCGAATCGGTGGTGTTGACGTGCTGCCCGCCCGCGCCCGATGCGCGGTAGATGTCGATCTTCAGGTCGCCCGGATCGATCTGCACGTCGACCTCGTCTGGTTCTGGCAGCACGGCGACCGTGGCGGCGCTGGTGTGGATACGCCCGCCACTTTCGGTCACGGGTACGCGTTGCACGCGGTGGACCCCGCTTTCGAACTTCAGCCGGGCGAACACGCCCGTGCCCGCCACGTTGGCGACCACTTCCTTGAACCCACCCAGTTCGTTGGCGTTGGCGCTGACCATCTCGACCCGCCAGCCCTGCTCTGCGGCGAAGCGCTCGTACATGCGATAGAGGTCGGCGGCGAACAGCGCGGCCTCGTCCCCGCCCGTGCCTGCGCGGATTTCAAGCATCGCCGGGCGGCTGTCGGCCGAATCGCGGGGCAGCAGCGCGATGGCCAGTCGATGCTCGGCCTCGGGCAGCGCCACTTTCAGGTGCGCTATCTCTTCCTCGGCCAGTTCGCGCATTTCAGGATCGTCGAGCGCGGCAAGACTCGCCAGTTCGCTGCGCATGGCCTGCACATCACCGGCCGCGCGCGCCACCGGCTCCAGCTCGGCATAGTCGCGACTGGCCGCGATGAAGTCCGCCCCCTCCAGCGTACCCGAAGCCAGCCGCGCTTCCAGTTCGGCAAGGCGGCTGGTGATCTGCGAGAGACGGGTGTCGGATACGCTCACTGCATGTCCGCATAAAAGGCCGCAAAGACCTTGCCGGCCAGCTCCATCCCGGCAACTTCAGGCCGCAATGGCCGAAAATTCTGGGTCTTGTTGCCATCTCGCTGGTCAAGCGAAACGATCGACGCCGGATTGAGCTTCTTGGCTCTGTCGAACCGCTTTCGCAGACTGCCACTGGCAACCAGTTCCGCAATCGCTCCGGCTCGGCGCAACCGCGCGACAAGTGCTTGTGCTTCGATTTCCCTGTCTGCGCTCTCAGCCACCACGACGACATCCAAAACCGGTTCCGCCCGATCCCCCACCAGCATCGCCAGCCGTTCGATCCCGGCTGCCCAGCCGACTGCAGGCGTGTGCGGGCCGCCGAGTGCTTCGATCAGGCCGTCGTAGCGGCCGCCACCGAGCACGGTGCCTTGGGCGCCCAGCCGGTCGGTGACGAATTCGAACGCGGTGTGGCGGTAGTAGTCCAGCCCGCGCACCAGCGCCGGGCTGCGGGTCCACTCGACGCCTGCGGCATCGAGGCCCGCTGTAACCTTGGCAAAGAAGTCCTGCGCCTCTGCGGTCAGGAAGTCGTCGATGCGGGGCGCATCGGCGGTGAAGGGCTTGTCGCGCGGGTCTTTCGAATCGAGGATGCGCAAGGGATTGCGCTCCAGCCGGTCCTGCGAATCCTCGCTCAGCGATGCGGTATGGTCGCGGAAATAGCCGATCAGCGCATGGCGCCAGGCCTCGCGGCTGGCGGCATCGCCCAGCGTGTTGAGCTGCAAGGTAACGCCATCGGCAATGCCCAGTTCCTTGATGATCTGGTCTGCCATCACCAGCAGTTCGACGTCGGCCTGCGGTTCGGCCGCACCGATCACTTCAGCGTCGATCTGGTGGAACTGGCGATAGCGCCCCTTCTGCGGGCGTTCGTAGCGGAATACCGGGCCATGCGTGGCCAGCTTCACCGGCGCGTATTGCTGCCAGCCATCGGTCAGGTAGGCGCGGGCCAGCCCGGCCGTGAACTCGGGGCGCAGGGTCAGCGATTCACCGCCGCGATCGTCGAAGCTGTACATTTCCTTGGACACGACGTCGGTCGTCTCGCCCAGACTGCGGCTGAACACCGCGGTCTTTTCGAACACCGGCATCTCCACCCGGCGAAAGCGGTACAGCCGCCGCACGCGCTCGAAGGTTTCGACTACGAAGCCGAATGCCTCGGCGTCGGGGCCGAAGATGTCCTGGGTGCCGCGAATGGCCTGTGGTGTCTGGATGGTCATGATGTCCGCGCGCTTAGCCTGTCATGGCGATCAAGAAAAGGCGGGCAAGAAAAGGTGTGTGCAGATGGTTGCAGTGGCAAGCGGTTGCCGCCATGACCTGCAACCCATGATCAAGACGCGCTTTCCGCTCCTCGCCGCCGCTGCCGTTACCGTGCTTGCCGCCGCATCGCTCGCCGCCCCAGTTGCCATCGCGCAGGTCCAGCCTGCGGGCAACACCCGCCCGCAGGCGGTGCCGATCGTCACCACCGTG
The DNA here is from genome assembly GCF_020404405.1 of Novosphingobium sp. FKTRR1. Classification (GTDB taxonomy): domain Bacteria; phylum Pseudomonadota; class Alphaproteobacteria; order Sphingomonadales; family Sphingomonadaceae; genus Novosphingobium. Next base: position 55,079 of record NZ_JAIZDA010000009.1, read on the forward strand.
CCCGATCCGCAGGACGTGGCCTATCCGGGCACGATCACGCTCGATATCGATGCCAGCGACCTTGCCACCGGAGCGTTCCGCGTGGTCGAGACGATCCCGGTGGGTGCCAACACCACCCGGCTGACGCTGCTCTACCCCGAATGGCTGCCCGGCAATCACGGCCCGCGCGGACCAATGCCGCAATTGGCGGGCGTCCAGTTCTTTGCCGGTGACAAACCACTGACATGGACGCGCGATCCGGTCGACGTCTATGCCTTCCATGTCGATGTGCCCGCCGGAACCGTGGCGGTGACCGCACGCTTCGTCCACACCTCGCCCCTTCGCGAGGATGAGGGCCGCGTGGTGATCACGCGCGAGATGCTCAACCTCGAATGGGAGAAGATGAGCCTCTATCCCGCCGGGCACTACGTGCGTCAGATCAAGATCAAGCCGACGGTGAGTGTGCCGGCCGGATGGAGCGTGTTCACTGCACTTGACGGCAAGACCGAGGTTGCCGGGGGGGCCGCCGGAGCGCCAACCCGCGTAAGCTGGGACGCCACCGACTACGAAACGCTGGTCGATTCGCCGATTTTCGCCGGGGCCCATGCCCGCCGCTTCGATCTGGGCTGGAACGTCTATCTCGATGCGGTAGCCGACAAGCCGGAGCTGCTGGCGATCAAGCCCGAGAACCTGCAGGTCTATCGCAATCTGGTGGCCGAAGCGCAGGCGACGTTCGGCGTGCGCCACTTCGACCACTACGACCTGCTGCTGGCGCTGACCGACCGCATGAGCGGGGTCGGGCTTGAGCACCACCGGTCGAGCGAGAACCAGTACGAGCCGCGCACGTGGATCGACTGGGCGGGCGGTGATTGGGACCGCAACGTCATCGCGCACGAGTTCACCCATTCGTGGGACGGCAAGTTCCGTCGCCCGGCCAAGCTGTGGACGCCGGATTACCGCACGCCGATGCAGGACAACCTGCTGTGGGTCTATGAAGGGCAGACGCAGTTCTGGGGCTATGTGCTCGCGGCGCGCTCGGGCGTGCAGAGCAAGGACATGGTGCTGGGCTCGCTGGCCAACTGGGCGGGCAGCTTCACCCAGTATCCGGGCCGCGAATGGCGCTCGGTCGAGGACACCACGCACGATCCCGTATTCGCGGCGCGGCGGCCCAAGCCGTTCCCGTCGCTGTCGCGGCAGGAGGAATACTACACCGAAGGCGCGCTGGTGTGGCTCGAAGCCGACCAGATCATCCGCGCCGGCACGCAAGGCAAGAAGGGGCTCGATGACTTCGCCCGCACCTTCTTCGGCTTGCGTGAGGGCGATTGGGGTGTGGTTCCCTACGAATTCGACGATGTGGTGGCGACGCTGAACGGCGTCTATGCTTATGATTGGGCCGGGTTCCTCAAGACCCGCATCCAGACCCCGGGCCAGCCTGCACCGCTTGGCGGGATCGAACGCGGCGGATATCGGCTGGTGTGGAAGGACGAGCCAAACGTCTTTGACAAGGCGCGGATGGGCGCGGCCAAGACGCTGTCGCTGTGGCACTCGCTGGGCATCAATCTGGACAAGGACGGCAAGATCACCGGTACCCGCTGGGACAGCGCCGCGTTCAAGGCCGGGATTGTGCCGGGTGTGACGATCGTGGCGGTCAACGGCACGGCCTATGATCAGGACACGATCAAGGCCGCGATCACTGCGGCCAAGGGCGCGGGCAAGGCGGTGGAACTGCTGATCAAGCGCGACGACCGCTTCACCACGGTGCCGGTCGATTATCACGATGGGCTGCGTTGGCCCTGGCTTGAACGGACACCGGGGGCCACGGGGCCGGGCGGACTGGACTGGCTGCTCTCGCCCCGCGCCGCGCGCGCGAAATAGGGGGCAGAGCTTGGCACGGCACCGGGCGGCGGCGACCGCGTATTGGGTGGGCAAGCGGTTGGCGCCGCCGCGCTTCCTGATGTTCCTGCTGTTGCTGCCGCTGGGCTATGTCGGATGGCGGATCGGCTTTGGCGGGCATCGGGTGACCGATTCGCTGGCGATCGGCTTCGACTTTGCCGCGGTCATGTTCTTCGCGTCGCTCTGGCCGCTGTTTCGCGCCTGCGATATCGGAGCGATGCGCGCGAATTCGGCGCGGAACGATGCCAACCGCGCCGTCGTTCTGGCTGTCACGACGATCCTGACGATCGTGATCCTGGCTGCCATCGTCGGCGAACTGCCCAATGCCGGCAAGGGCAACCTGATCGCGGTGGGCAAGCTGATCGGCACGCTGGCGCTGACCTGGCTGTTCGCCAATGTCGTCTATGCGCTGCACTATGCCCACGAATACTATCGGATTGACCCCGCAAGTGGTTCAGATCGCAAGGGACTTGCCTTTCCGGGGGACGAGCCGCCGGACTACCTCGATTTCCTCTACTTCTCGTTCACGCTGGGCATGACGTTTCAGACGGCGGACGTCGAAATGTCCGGGCGCGCCATCCGTCGGATCGCGATCGTCCACTGCCTTGCCGCCTTCGTGTTCAACATCGGGGTGATCGCCTTCACCATAAATGTCATCGGCGGGGCTACGGGTTAACCGAAAGTCTACCATAAGTGTGTTGTTGCGATGCACAAGGCGCGCCGCTAGAGGCAAGGGCCGGAACTCCACGCCAAGCAGGGGCACACAATGCGTATCGACTTGATTCCGACTGGCAAGAATCCCCCGGAAAGCCTGAACGTCGTCATTGAAGTGCCGATCGGCGGCGAGCCGGTGAAGTACGAATTCGACAAGGCGTCGGGCGCGCTGTTCGTCGATCGCATTCTGCACACGCCGATGCGCTATCCGGCCAACTACGGCTTCGTTCCCCACACGCTTTCGCCCGATGGCGACCCGCTCGATGCGCTGGTCATTGCCCGCTCGCCGTTCGTGCCCGGCTCGGTCGTGCGCGCACGCCCGATCGCGGTGCTGAACCTTGAGGACGAGCACGGCGGCGATGAAAAGCTGGTCTGCGTTCCCGACGATTCGACCTTCCCGTACTATTCGGACGTGAAGGAAAAGGACGATCTGCCCGAGATCGTGCTGCTGCAGATCGAACACTTCTTCACCCACTACAAGGATCTGGAGAAGGAAAAGTGGGTTCGCGTCGGCACCTGGGGCGGTGCGGAAGACGCCAAGCAGATCACCATCGAGGCGATCGAGCGCTATAACGCCAACAAGGACGCCTGATCGGCTGGCGGGCTCCCGACCGGGGCTGCGTTTCCTCAGACCAATCAAAAAGGGCCGCCACAGGGATTCCTGCGGCGGCCCTTTTGTCATTGATTGGCAGGGCAGCTTCAGTCGCCGGCAACACTCATGCGGTCGATCCGCAGCGTGGGCGTGTCGATACCGCGCTGCAGTTCCAGATCATCGGCGGCGACGAGCGCTGCAAACATGTCGATCAGATTGCCCGCAATGGTGAATTCGGCGACCGGCTCGGTGATCTCGCCGCGCACGATCCGAAATCCCGATGCACCGCGGCTGTAGTCACCGGTCACGCCGTTGACGCCCTGGCCGATCAATTCGGTCACGTAGATCCCATCGACGATGTCGGCCATCAGCGCTTCGGGCGCCACCGCGCCGGGTTGCAGCACGACGTTGGCGGCGCTGATGTGCGGCGCGCCCGAACCGCCGCGTCCGGCATGGCCGGTCGGCGCCTGACCGAGCTGGCGCGCGGCCGCTGAATCCATCAGCCAACCGGTCAGCCGGCCGTTCTCGACCAGTGCGCGCGGTGCAGTGGGCAGACCCTCGCCGTCGAACGGGCGCGAGCGCAGGCCGCGCAGGCGCAGCGGTTCATCGACGATGGTGATCGAGGAATCGAATATCTGCGCGCCATCCCGATCGAGCAGAAAGCTGGAGCGCCGGGCAATCGATGCACCGCTGATCGCGCCGAGCAAGTGGCCGACCAGCGTGCCGCCGACGCGCGGATCGAACACGATCGTGCTGGTTCCGCTTTTCACCCGTGCGGGGTTCAGGCGGCGCACCGCGCGGGTGCCGGCCTCAAGCCCGATGACCTCGGGCGCGGCCAGATCGGCGGCGTGGCGCACGCTGCGCCAGCCATAGTCGCGCTGCATGTTGCCGCCTTCGCCCGCCACCACGCTGGCCGAAAGGCCATGGTTGCTGGCTGAATAGCCTCCACCAAATCCGTGGCTGGTGGCCAGAGCCACCACGCTGCGCCCGGAAGAGGCGCCGCCGCCCTCGCTGTTGGTCACGCCGGGAACCGCACGCGCCGCGTCCTCTGCGGCTTGGGCAAGGCGGCGCAGATCGGCCGGCGCGGGGTCGCTCCCATCGTCAAGGTCCAGGTCAGGCACATCGCCGCGCAGCAGCAGTCCCGCATCGGCCAGCCCGGCAAAGGCGTCGGGCGGGGCAAGCCGGGCCATCGCCACGGCCCGTGCGGCCAGTTCATCCAGCGCTTCATCGCCAAGATCGGTCGACCCGATCGAGGCCGAGCCGCCACCGGCAAACACGCGCAGCGAAACCTGTTCGGATTCCGAACGCTCGACATCTTCGAGCGCGCCAAGCCGCACGGCCACGGATTCGGACGAGTTGGCGATGTAGACAGCATCGCTCGCTTCGGCTCCGGCGCGGCGCGCACGCGCGATCAAGGCCTCGCAGCGGTCCTGGGCTTGGGCGGGCGTGAGCATTGTCGGGCCTTTCGCAAAGAAAGACCGCGATCTAGGCGGCGGGGAGAGATTGCGCAACGTCATGGTTGGCAGGCAAGGGGAGCTGCCTAGCCGGTGCGCCTGAATCAGTGCGCCTGAATCGGTGCGCCTGAATCGGTGCACCTTGGAAGGTGCCAGCAGTTTCCTGGGGGCTCGCTGCCCCTCAGATCGCGCTGACGACCGCCTTGAACAGACCGGTGACGAGGAACGGCAGGCCGATCGACAATAGCCACACGGCGATACGATCGCGGCGGAAGGCGGCGCCGCGTGCGGGATCGGCAGCGGCGATGTCATCCAATCCTTCCCATCGGCGTTCGAAGTGACGGAACAACGGGATGATTGCGGCCACCAGCACCACCAGCGCGAACAGCGGCAGCAGCGAACTGCCCTTGCCGTCGATCGCATGCATCGTGACGAAAATCTGCAGGCCGGTGTAAACCAGCAGGCCATAAGCGACCGTGTCGCTCATGCGCTTGCGCCAGTCGACCTGACTGTGCCGCGAAACCAGATGGATTCCGCTGCCGAAGGACTTGTTCATAGCCGTCCCTTTGTTTTGTCTCTCCACCTTCGACTAGATCACGCATCGAAACGGGTTTCAAGTGTGATCGGTTTTCAAAGCGGGACGGGGCGGACCATAAGGGTGAAACCTGATAGTATCGGGTCGCACCATGCACAAATCCTGCCAGATCATGCGTGCGCGCTCTTTGCCCGACGCGCCGGGCGGGCTATGAGGCCCCGGATGACAACCGCCGTTAGCGCCCGGACAAGCGCGAAACAGGCGTGAAGGAAGGCGAGACGGCACGGCAATGACGGCCCTGGCAGACGAATTCGCGGCACCCGTTCGCAGCGGTGCGACGCAGGCGGCGGCCCCAAGCAGCCTTGAACAGGGCGGGCTTGAGGTCGTCTCGATCGCCAAGTCCTATGACAAGCGCGCGGTTCTGACCGATATCTCGCTGTCGGTGGCCAAGGGCGAGGTACTGGGCCTGCTCGGCCCCAATGGCGCCGGCAAGACCACATGCTTCTATTCGATCATGGGACTGGTCCGGCCCGACTCGGGGCGCATCCTGCTCGATGGCGTCGATATCACGCGGCTGCCGATGTATCGTCGCGCGATGCTGGGACTGGGCTATCTGCCACAGGAAACTTCGATCTTCCGTGGCATGACGGTGGAGCAGAACATCGCCACCGTCCTCGAACTGGGCGAACCCGACAAGGCGACGCGCGAAGCCGAGCTGGAACGGCTGCTCGACGAGTTCGGCCTGACCCGGTTGCGTACCAGCCCGGCCATGGCACTGTCGGGCGGCGAGCGGCGGCGCTGCGAGATCGCGCGTGCGCTGGCGGCACGGCCCTCGATCATCCTGCTGGATGAACCCTTTGCCGGTATCGATCCGCTGTCGATCAACGAGATCCGCCATCTGGTCAAGGATCTGAAGCGGCGCGGCGTCGGGGTGCTGATCACCGACCACAACGTACGCGAAACGCTTGATATCGTTGACCGCGCCTGCATCATCTATGGCGGGCAGGTGCTGTTTTCGGGAAGCCCCGAAGCGCTGGTCGCAGACCCCAACGTGCGCCGTCTTTACCTGGGTGAAGGCTTCACCCTGTAAGGCCATGCGCATGATGCGGAGGGGATGACAAGGATGGCGCTGGGCCCAAGACTGGATCTCAGGCAGAGCCAGTCGCTGGTTATGACGCCGCAGTTGCAGCAGGCCATCAAGCTGCTGGCGCTGTCGAACCTTGAGGTCGAAGCCTTCATCGGCGAGGCGCTCGACGCCAACCCGCTGCTCGAGATCGGCGAGAGCGCGGGCAGCGCCGATTCTGACATCGCCCCGTCCGAGGCAGAGGCGCAGCGGCGCACGTCGCTGGAAAATTCACCGGTCGATCAACTGGTAGGTGAGGGAAGGGCGGCGGATGACCGCCCGCTGGATATCGACCCCGCCACGCTCGACCGCGACCGCGATACCGGCGACTGGAGTGATGCGCCTGGTGCCAGCGGAAGTGCCAGCGGCAGCGGCGGTGGTGGCGAAGCGCCCGACATCGAGGAACGAGCCAGCCTTGATGCCACGCTGGCCGAACACCTGCACGGCCAGATCGGCGCGACCACGTCCGACCCAGTGTTGTTGTTCGTCGCCCGCTGGCTGATCGATCAGCTTGACGAAGCGGGCTATCTGACGACCTCGCTGGCCGAAACCGCCAACGCGCTGGGGGTTCCGCTGGAGCGGGTGGAGGCTGCGCTGGACTTGGTGCAGGCGCTTGATCCGACCGGCGTTGGCGCGCGCTCGCTGGCCGAATGTCTTGCCCTGCAAGCGCGTGAGGCGGACCGCCATGATCCCTGCATGGCGCGCCTGCTCGACAATCTCGATCTGCTGGCGCGCGGTGAACTGGCGCGGCTCAAGCGGATGTGCGGGGTCGATGACGAGGACTTTGCCGGGATGATGGCCGAACTGCGCGGCTATGATCCCAAGCCGGGCTTGCGTTTTGGTAGCGGTCCGGCCGAAGCGGTGGTGCCCGACATTCTGGTCCGGCGCAGCAAGGCCGCCGATGCGCAGGCCGGTGACTGGACGGTCGCGCTCAATCAGGCCACGCTGCCGCGTCTGATCATCAACCGCAGCTATTATGTCGAGATGCGCGGCGCCTGTGTCAGCAAACAGGCGCGCGGGTGGCTGGGCGAACGGCTGGCCGACGCCAACTGGCTGGTCAAGGCGCTCGACCAGCGGCAAAAGACCATCCTGAAGGTCGCCAGCGAGATCGTGCGCCAGCAGGACGGGTTCTTTCGCCATGGTGTGGCGCATCTGCGGCCGCTCACCTTGCGGGCAGTGGCCGAGACGATCTCGATGCACGAATCGACCGTCAGCCGGGTCACTTCGAACAAGTACCTGCATTGCGAGCGCGGCACGTTCGAGTTGAAATTCTTCTTCACCTCGGGCGTGGCTTCGGCCGATGGCGAAGGTGCGGTCTCGGCCGAAGCGGTCAAGGCCGGGATCCGCCAGTTGATCGATGCCGAAGATCCCAAAGCGGTGCTGTCGGACGATGCGCTGGTCGAGTTGCTGCGCGAACGCGGCTTCGATCTTGCCCGGCGGACCGTGGCCAAATATCGCGAGGCGATCGGCCTTGGCAGTTCGGTACAACGCAGACGGCAGAAGACCTTGGCGGGCGTGCGTTAGGCAGCGGGTTAACTCAGGTGAGAGCCGGTCGTTCGGCCAGGAGCCGTTCGATCAGCGGCTGGCGTTGCACGTCAAAACGGGCGAGCACCTCATGCACCTCGCAGGTTTGCCAGTGCGTGACGATCTGGCGGCCATTCCACCAGTGCAGCGCAAAGCCCGGCGGGTCGGCCACGATCATCGCGCGCGCATCGGGATGGGCGGGGTCGATCGCGCGCAGATCGAGTGCCACTTGCGGTGCGGTTGCGGGGCAGACGGTGACGGTCAATCCTTCCCATTGCGCGGCGATGGCGCGGTGGAGGTGGCCGCAGATCAGGCCGACCACATTGGCGCGACCGCGCAGGCAGGAGGCCAGCCGCTCCACCCAGGGCTCGGCCGGATCGGTATTCATCCACGCAATGCCGACCTCGATCGGCGGATGATGCTGGACGATGAGCGTGGGCTTGTCGGGGGCTTCGTCGAGCCGTGCGGTGAGCCAGGCGGCACGCACCTCGCAAAAACCGCCACCGTGCCGGTCGATCTCGAGCGTATCGAGCACCAGCAGGCGCAAGGCGGGCGTTTCGATGGCATAGTGCAGGAACCCTTCGGCGAAGGGGGCTTCGGGAAAGGCGGCGTGAAAGGCTGCGCGCTGGTCGTGGTTGCCCAGCGCAAAATGGACCGGAAAAGGAAGGCCGGCCAGCACGTCGCGCAAGTGTTCATAGCTTTGGCGGTCACCGAATTCGGACAAGTCTCCCGTGGCCAGCAGCAGATCGGGTAGTGGATCGAGCGCGACCAGCGCCGCCAGGGTCCGATCGAGCCGCAGCCGGTTGGTTTCCCCGGCGCAACCGTCCGGAAAACCAAGGTGGAGGTCGGTGATCTGCGCGATCAGGACCAAGGCAATTGCCGCCCATGCGCTGCCCGCGAGGCTTTCTGGCCGGTTCCGGGATCGATCCTGTCCATGGGTGCCAGCCTCTCACAGTGCGCGGAAAAAATCGACCGGGAGCGCGTTCGCTTTGGCGCAAATTCCAAGTTTCCGCAGCGTCAACCCGGATCGACCATGCACGCGGCTTGCAACGATGCGCCCGGGCACGATATGCGGCCTTAACAAGGGGCACCTTCGGGGTGCTTCAGGAGCAATTGATGACCGATTTCGATCCCCAGTCCGCAACCCACTCGCCCGATGCCAAGGGTTCGGGCGTGGGCGCGGGTGTGGGTGTGGGCGTGGGCGGGGATGACACAGGCGGCGGATCGCGCGCGCGCCTGCCGCGTTGGGCGCTGTTCGGCGCCGCTGCGGTTGCCGTTGCCGCCGCGGGCAGCATGGCATTCAATCGGGGGGAAAAGGCGCAAGTTGCGGTTGTCGCCCCGCCCGAACCCGTGTCGAGCGAGGCTCCTGTCGTCGACGACGTGATCACCCGGCTGGAAACCCGGCTGAAGGATGCGCCCGACGATGCCGATGCGTGGCGCAAGCTGGGCTGGTCGCACTTCCAGACCGGCGACTATGCCGCTGCGGCCACCGCGCTGCGCAAGGCGAACAAGCTCGATCCCACCCACGCCGAGACTTATTCGTTTCTGGGTGAATCGCTGGTTCTGGCAAGCAAGCGCGAAGGACGCATCCCGCCTGAGGCGCGCGCCGCCTTCGAAAAGGCGCTCAAGCTCAACCCCAAGGATGCACGGGCGCGCTATTTCAGGGCCCTGTCGCTTGACTTGGGCGGGCAGCACCGGCGGGCGATCAACGCGTGGTTCGATCAGTTGAAGGATACGCCACCCGACGCGCCCTACGCCGACGATATCCGCAAGGTCATCCGCAGCGTTGGCGCACAGCACAAGATCGAGGTGGAAAAGCGCCTTGCCGAGGTGCAGTTCGTTCCCCCCAGCGCGGCGCCGACCCCTGCGGCTGGGGCAAAGACCGGTGGCGGACCCGGCACCCCTGCCGAATCGGCTAAACCACATGGTGCGGCTAAGGCGGCTGCTACCCCCGGCAAATGACGGCCATAACCGCGAATGCGGGTTAACCCTTGCCTTCACAGCGGGTGCATTGACGTTAAATTAACCTTTCATGTTCATTGCTCGTATGGTTAATGGACGGCAGAACCCGAACGAACCCGATTGAAATCACGACCGGGAAGGGGCTGTTGCCGGCACAAAATGGCAAGAAGGGGCTGATCAATGCGCGTGCTGCTGATCGAGGATGAGCCTACCACGGCCAAGGCCATCGAGCTTATGCTTTCGGCTGAGGGGTTTAACGTCTACTCCACCGATCTGGGTGAGGAAGGCCTCGATCTGGGCAAGCTGTATGATTACGACATCATCCTGCTCGACCTGAACCTGCCCGACATGCACGGGTACGATGTGCTCAAGAAGCTGCGCGTCGCCAAAGTGCAGACACCGGTGCTGATTTTGTCCGGTATCTCCGAAATGGATTCAAAAGTCCGCTCGTTCGGTTTCGGTGCCGACGACTATGTGACCAAGCCTTTCCATCGCGAAGAACTGATCGCCCGTATCCACGCGGTCGTGCGCCGCTCGAAGGGGCATTCGCAGTCGGTCATCCGCACCGGCAAGCTTTCGGTCAATCTCGACGCCAAGACGGTCGAAGTCGATAGCGCGCGCGTGCACCTGACCGGCAAGGAATACGCGATGCTCGAGTTGCTTTCGCTGCGCAAGGGCACCACGCTGACCAAGGAAATGTTCCTCAACCACCTGTACGGCGGGATGGATGAGCCGGAACTGAAGATCATCGACGTGTTCATCTGCAAGCTGCGCAAAAAGCTCGCGCACGCCTGCGATGGTGAAAACTACATCGAAACCGTGTGGGGCCGTGGCTACGTGCTGCGTGATCCCGACGATCTTACAGCCATCGCCGCTGCCTGAGGGCGCCTGCGCGCTGAGGCCTGAGGCCCGCCGCAGCCCTCAGGCGTCGAATGGTGATCCGCTGTTTGGTGTCATGCGTTGCCCTGCCTGCGCGGCTTATGTCGGGCTGGCGTAAAAAGGCATCGCCTGATCGGCGGCGGCCAACTCGGCAACGTTCCCATGAGCGTGTTTCCCGAACGGCTTGCGGTGTGGTCCAGCACCATCGGCTAGCGATCCGCACAACGCTCGATGCGCGCTTAACCGCTTGCAAAGCTTAAGCCTTGCTCAATGTGATACTATAACATATTGAACCCCCTGCCTGCCGTGCGGCAGCGTCGCGCTGGATGGCGCTTCGGCAAGGAGAATGGGGTGAAACCGGCCGTCTGGCCCGAATCGACAGGAGCGATGGCCCGCTTGCGTCAGGCGTGGCTGATCGTGCTGCTGTTCGCATTCGGGTGGCACGGCCTTGTCCTGCAGAGCCATATCCATGCCCCGGCCAATGCCGGAATGCATGCCGCGCGCAGCCTGACCAGCGGCGATGGCGAGCGCCGGCTGCCTGTTTCCGAAACCTGTCCGATCGAGCGCGAAGGCGCGTTCTCGGGCGCCTTCCTGTCCCCTGACGCGCCATCGTTCCAGCCTCGCCCGGCAGCGGTCGATTGGAGCCATCGCCCCTGCGCGCTCCATGCGGCGCACCGTGCGACCGGGCACAACTGGCAAAGCCGCGCGCCGCCGCCGTCGATGAACGCTTGAACGCCTGAACTGGCAATCGACCGCTTCAGGCTGATCGCACTTTGTCTCGCACACCGGCTTCCCCCCTTGGCCGGTCGTGTTTCCGGCGAGCCGTCGACGCTCGTCATCCGGAGGTTTTCCGCAATGCGTTTCGTTTTCCCGACCAGCGTGGCGCTCGCCGCGCTCACGCCGACCCTTGCTTTGGCCGCACCCGATGCTGCGGTTGCGGCCGACGATGGCCAGCAGCAGTCCCCGGCCGCTCAATCCGCCCAGCAACAGATCGTCGTTACCGCCTCACCCTTTGCCCATGCCCGCGACGAGACACCTGCGATCGTTGCCAAAGTCGATGCCGAACAGATCCTCAAGTCTGGCGGATCGAGCATCGGCGAGGCGCTGGCCAACATTCCGGGCGTGTCCAGTTCCGGCTTCGCCGCAGGCGCCAGCCGTCCGATCATCCGGGGCATGGATTCCACCCGCGTCCGCATGCTTGAGGATGGGACCAGCAGCTCGGACGTTTCGGACATCGGCCCTGATCATGGCGTGCCGATCGACCCGCTCGCCGCGCGCAGCATCGAAGTGGTGCGCGGCGCAGGAACGCTGCGCTATGGCAGCCAGGCCATCGGCGGCGTGGTCAACGTCCTGAACAACCGCGTGCCCCTGACGCTGTCATCGACGCCGCTGGCGGCAGAGGCTTCGGGCACGTATGCCAGCGTCTCGGATACATGGCAGGGGGCCGGGCTGGTCGATGCCAAAGCGGGCAACGTCGCCTTGCATGCCGATGGGTTCGTGCGCGATTCCTCGGACTATGACACCCCGCTCGGCCGTCAGGCCAACAGCTTCTTTCGCGGTAGTGGCGAATCGGCCGGGGCAAGCTGGTTTCTGGGCGACGGCAAGAGCCGCATCGGCGCCGCCGTGGTGCAGTACGATGCGCGCTACGGCATCCCCAGCGACATTACCTACATCGACATGAAGCAGACCAAGGTGCTGACAAAGTCGTATTTCGATCTGGGTTCAGGCGCGTTCAAGGCCTTCACGCTCGATGGCAGCTATGCCAATTACCAGCATCAGGAAAAGAACCCCGACGGCAGCACCAACTCCACTTTCAAGAACAAGGAATACGATGCGCGGGCCGAACTGGTCGCCAATCCGATCGGCCCGTTCAGCAATATCGCGCTGGGCAGCGAGTACCAGCATCGCGCCTTTTCGGCGCTGGGCGAAGGCGGCGACTACCTCTCGCCCGCCACGGCCCGGACCATCGCCGGTTATGTCTTTACCGATGCCAAGCTGGGGCGGCGCTTCCACCTCGAGGCAAGTGGACGAATCGAATCGGTCGCGATCAGCGGCACTCCGGTCAATGATCTGCCGACGCGGGTAAGTTATACCCCGGTCAGCGGCGCCATCGGCGTGCTTTATGAGCCGGCCGGCGCGGTGAAGCTGGGCCTGACTTTTGCCAGCACTGCGCGCGCACCGGCGCTGACCGAACTGTTCGCACGCGGGGCGCACGATGGTCCGGGCACTTACGAACTTGGCGACGCCACACTCAAGCCCGAGCGCGCCAACTCGCTCGAGGGATCGCTGCGCATCCGCAAGGGGCCATTTCGCTTTGACGGCAGTGTCTATGCCACGTGGTTCAACAACTACATCTATGGCGATCTGACCGGCAAGCTGTGCGACGATGCCGGGGTCTGCGGCACCGATGGCAGCTTGCGCCAGCTGTTCTATCGCCAGCAGGGCGCCCGCTTCCGGGGTGTCGAGGGTGAGGCGCATTATGACCTGCTGCGCGGGCAAGGCGGCACGCTTTCGGCCAAGCTGATGGGCGATGTGACGCGCGCCACGCTCGATGACGGCAGCAACGTGCCCCGCATTCCGCCGTGGCGCATGGGCGGTGGCCTTGGCTGGCAGGGCGATCGCTTTGACGCGGGCATCAACCTGATCCACGCCGGGCGGCAGAGCCATTTCGGGCGGTTCGATTCGGCGACCCCGGCTTATGATGCGCTCGATGCCCAAGCCTCGTGGCGGCCGTTTCGCAACTTGCCGGGCGTGGAGTTCGCGATCGTCGGCCAGAACCTGACCAACGCGGTGCAACGCAATGCGGCCTCGCTCAACAAGGATCTGGTGATCAGTCCGGGGCGCAATGTCCGCTTCGTGATCAAGGTCGCCACGTTCTGAACCGGAGCGGCTTGGTCAATGGGTGGCCGGTCCCCATTGACCAAGCCGGCTGCCCCTGCCATCGGGCGCGGCCATGACAGCCTACAAATCCGGCGATCCCACCACGCTCAACCGACTCTATGGCCGTGCCAAGGGCAAACCCTTGCGCACTGCCCAGCAGGGTCTGGTCGATACCCTGCTGCCGCGCATTGCCGTGCCGCTTGAGGGCGAGGTGACCGCCACCCGTCTGTTCGGCCGCGATTGCCCGCTGCACTTCGAGATCGGCTTTGGCGGGGGCGAGCACATGGCCGGGCGCGCCGACATGCTACCCGACCACGGCTTCATCGGCGCCGAGCCGTTCCTCAACGGCGTCGCGCAGGCGCTGACGCACCTTGATGGCGACAACGGCGCACATCCGCCGATCGGTAACGTCCGCATCCACCATGGCGATGCGCTGGAGGTGCTGGCGCGGGTGCCCGATGGCGCGCTGTCATTCCTCTATCTGCTTCACCCCGACCCCTGGCCCAAGGCGCGCCATGCCAAGCGGCGGATGATGAACGACGGGCCGGTTGACCTGATTGCGCGCAAGCTCAAGCCGGGCGGCGAGTTCCGCTTCGGCACCGATCACCCGATCTATCTGCGCCATGCGCTGATGACCATGCGCCGCCATTCCGACCAGTTCGAATGGCTGGCGCAGGCCCCGCGTGACTTCCTCGTGCGCCCGGGCGGCTGGCCCGAAACCCGCTACGAGGCCAAGGCCCGCGCGCAAGGGCATGAGGTCTGGTACTTCCGCTACCGGCGCAAGTAGCATCGGCTTTCGGCCCGGTGCTGGCGCACCGGGCGCGCTGGCCTTATTCGCCGTAGCGTTCGAGTTCGTTGCCGCTCAGGGTCACCACATGAAGCAGGTTGGTCGCCCCCGGCGTACCGAATGGCACCCCGGCCAGCGCCACCAGTTTCGAACCGGCGGTGCCGAACCCATGGCGCAGCGCCATGCGCTTGCCCTTGGCGATCATTTCTTCAAAGCTGCCGATGTCCTTGGTGCTGACCGCGTGGGCGCCCCACAGCAGGCCAAGGCGCCTTGCGGTCTTGACCGCAGGCGTCAGCACCAGCATCGGCACGCCGGGCCGTTCGCGCGCCACGCGCCGCGCGGTCGAGCCTGAGCCGGTGAACACGATGATCCCGGCGATCGGCAGCGTCTCGGTGATCGACGCGGCCGCCTGCGCCAGCGCGTCGGCGGTGGTCGGATCGGGCTGGGTTTCGATGAAATGGATGCGCGCGGCATAGCCCGGATCGCGCTCAACTTGCGTCGCGATGCGGTGCATGATCGTGACCGCTTCTTCGGGCCAGGCACCGGCGGCAGTTTCGGCCGACAGCATCACCGCATCGGCGCCGTCATAGACCGCGTTGGCGACGTCCGAGACTTCGGCGCGGGTCGGTGTGGGCGCCTCGATCATCGATTCGAGCATTTGCGTGGCGACAACCACCGGCTTGCCCTGACGGCGAGCGCCTTCGACGATGCGCTTTTGCAGCGGCGGCACTTCTTCGGGATTGAGTTCGACGCCCAGATCGCCGCGTGCCACCATGATGCCATCGGACAGCTCGATGATCTCGTCCAGACGGCCGATTGCGGCCGGCTTCTCGATCTTGGCCATCAGGGCGCCGTAACCGCCCATCAGGCGGCGCGCCTCGGCCACGTCCTCGGGCCGCTGCACGAACGACAGCGCGATCCAGTCGGCGCCGTGCTCGACCGCAAAGGCCAGATCGCGACGGTCCTTCTCGGTCAGTGCGGGCACAGGCACCACCGCGTCGGGTACGTTCACGCCCTTGCGGTCGGAGATTACGCCGCCAACTTCGGCCGAGCACAGGATCTCGTCCGCGCTGGCGCGGATCACCCGGAGCCGCAGCTTGCCATCGTCGATCAGCAGGCGCTGGCCTTTCTGCAGGATGCCGAACAGTTCGGGATGCGGCAGGCAGACGCGGTTTTCATCGCCCGGCTCGGGATTGCGGTCGAGCGTGAAGTGGCCCGAATGGCGGATGACGGCGCGGCCATCCTTGAACGTGCCGACCCGCAGCTTGGGGCCTTGCAGATCGCACAGGACAGTGACGGGGCGACCGACCCGCTCCTCCAGCGCACGGATATCGGCGATGGTCTGGGCGTGGGTCGCGTGATCGCCATGGCTCATGTTCACGCGAAAGGCATCGACGCCGGCGCGATAGAGCTTTTCGAGCATCTCGGGCGCACGACTGGCCGGGCCGACCGTGGCGAGAATCTTGACCATACGTCCGCGCGGCTTGTGATTGGGTTCCGAGGTCGCCACGACTATCTCCTTTGGGCAGGGTGACAGGCCCGACACGGGCCACAGGTGCGGCTTGGAATGCGGCTGGCGTATGGCCTATGGATCCTTAAAACCCAAGGCCCAATTCCCTCAGGACTTTTGACATGGATACGAATGCATCCGATCCGCTCGATTCGTTGCCCGATGCCGTAGCGGCACAAGCCTTCCGTCGGCTGGTCCGGCACTTGCGCCATCGCCACGATGCCCAGAACATCGAACTGATGGGACTGGCGGGTTTTTGCCGCAACTGCCTGGCCGACTGGATCAACGAATCCGGTGCTGGGTTCGACAAGGCGACCGCGCGTGAAGTGATCCACGGCCTTCCCGCCGCCGACTGGAAAGAGCGCTACCAGACCGAAGCGACCCCCGAACAGCTCGCGCGGATGGCCGAAAGCATGAAGCGCAACGCTGCGGCAGAATGAAACGGGCCTATCCGCCAGCGCCATCGTCCGCGCCATCTTCGGCGTCGTCATCGTCTGCGCCGCCGGTATATTCGGCGGTGTAGTCGGGCACGCGTGGCGGCTCACCGGTGGCAGGCGGGTCGAAAGCGGCGATCGGGATCGGTCCGATCAACTCACCATCGTCCCACTGCAGTTCGGGATAGTCACCCGGATCAAGGCCCAGATGCTGCAGGGGCGTGTAGAAATAGCGGCTAAAGGCATAGACCACTTGCACATCGCCGAGCGCCGCGCGCACCTTGTCCGGGGCGACAAGCGCTCCGCGATAGCCGCCGAACGCCCAGTTGTCGGTTGGCTTGGGGTCGGCCATGACCACCAGCGGGAACGGACACTCGGCCCCCTTGAATTCGAGGTGGCACGCCTGCTGCAGGATCACGCCGATCGATTCGTGGCTGGCCAGCAGCGCTGCATGGGGCGTTGCCGCCACGGTGCGCACGGTGGTGCGCCAGTCTTGCGGAACCGAGATCCAGTCGAACAGGAACAAGTCGATCAGGCCCGACACCAGCAGGCTGATGCAGATCGACGCCACGCTGATGGCATGGAGCCAGCGCCCGGCCAGATCGGCGCACAGACGCCGCGCGTGCAACGATGAAGCCGCCAGCAGCACGGTGAAGTTGGCGCACCAGTGCAGCGTGTAGTCCGAGGTGATGGGATGGACCGCATCGGCCGCCTTGAACACTACCAGTGTCGCGACCACGATGAACACGCTCAACCGCACAACCCGCTGGTCAAAGTTCCGCCAGCTTCCAATCACCACCAGCGCCGCCATCAGCGCGGTGCTGACCGTGCCATCGGTCAGCAATTGCAGGTTCAGTGTGGATTGGTAGTCGACCAGCGCAAGTGGTTGCAGCCAGTCGATGTTCGCGGTGTGCTGGCGCAACTGGACCAGTGCGATCACGATCACCCAGAACGAGGCGAGCGCCACGGCCACGTTGGCCGCAAGCAACTGCGCCAATCTGGCTGGCGCGATGTCGCGGCGTAGTGCCGCGTCGGCAAAGACCGCGATAGTCGCGATCACCGGCCACAGCACCATCGTGGTGTGGCAATAGATCGCCACCGTGGCCGCAAGACCGTATGTCAGCCAGCCGATCCGCACCGATCGCGCATCGCGGCCGTCGATCGCACTCAACAGTCCGGTAAACGAGATCAGTATCGCCAGCTTGGCCAGCACATAGCCGCGCACATAGGCCGTGGCATAGGCATCGGCGGGCGATAGCGCGAACAGCATGACCGCCAGCAGCGCCGGGGCAAAGCCGAACCGGCGCCAGGTGAAGCGGGTGAACAGCGCAAGGTGGACGGAACCGATCAGCAGCGGCAGCGCGCGCATCGCCCAATCGGTTTCGGGCACGACCATGCGCCACACCCGCAACAGCGAATAGAACAAGGGTGGATTGGTTTCGCGCAGCAACCACCAGCCCCACAGACGGCCGAAGGACTGGTCCGAGAAGTAGAGCGAGGCGTATTCGTCAAAGACCAGCGATGAGCTGGCCTGACGCAGCCACAGGCCGATAGCGGTCAGCAATGCCGCGGCAAGCAGCCCCGCCTGCCACCAGCGCAATCCCACCCGATGCCCCATCACTTGCCGCGCCCTGTCCATCCCGACAATTCCGGTCCGGGATCATCCTGATATGCGATAGCAGCGGCAGAGCCGGGGGCAATCCCTCAAGGCCATCGCGGCGGTCTGGGTCAAGAAAGGTGCCGTCCTTGCCTGCCAAGGCGCCGATCAGGACTTCGGCTTGGCCTGTGCCGGATCAAGCGCCCATGGCGATTTCGCCGGGGCTCCTTGGCCGTGATGCGCGGCACCGTCCTCGGCGTCGGTCTCTTCGCGGCTGGGAACGGTGCAATAGGCCGTCAGCAGGACACCGGCGGCCCACAGCAGAGCCTTCCATCGGCTGGCAAACACCGTGTTGAGCTTGGGGCCGGGAAACAGCATGGCCGCGATCCTGCGCTCTGGCGATTAAGATGGGCTTACCGATCAGGCTGCCGGATCCGGTCAGTGACATAGCGCAACTTCGCAAGGCCCAATCGTCAGAGCAAAGAAAAAGCCCGGCGGTGAGGCCGGGCTTTTCCTTGTCTTGCAGCAGTTGCCAGAAGCGCGAAAGATCAGCGCTTCGAGAACTGGAAGCTGCGGCGAGCCTTGGCCCGGCCGTACTTCTTGCGTTCCACGACGCGCGGGTCGCGGGTCAGGAAGCCGGCGGCCTTGACCGCACTGCGCAGTGCAGGCTCGAACTTGGTCAGCGCCTGGGCGATGCCGTGCTTGACGGCACCGGCCTGACCCGAAAGGCCGCCGCCCTTGACGGTGGCGATCACGTCGTACTGGCCCGAACGGTCAGCGACGTCGAACGGCTGGTTGATCACCAGACGCAGCGTGGGACGTGCGAAGTACACTTCCTGATCGCGGCCGTTGACGGTGATCTTGCCCGAACCGGGCTTGATCCACACGCGGGCCACGGCATCCTTGCGGCGGCCGGTGGCATACGAGCGGCCCTGCGCGTCGACTTCACGATCGCGCAGCGGTGCCGGGGGGGCAGAAGGAACGAAGGGTGCATCGACCGCAGCCGACGAATCGTCGGTTGCAGCGGGAGCAGCGGCGGTCAGGTTGGCCAGATCCGCCAGGCTCGATACGGTATCGGTGTCGGCCATGTCTTACGCACCCACCTTGTTCTTGCGGTTCAACGAAGCGACATCGAACGCTTCGGGCTGGGTACCGGCATGCGGGTGTTCCGCGCCGGAGTAGAGGTGCAGAGCACGCATTTGCGCACGGCCGAGCGGCCCGCGCGGGATCATGCGTTCCACAGCCTTTTCAAGCACGCGCTCGGGGAAGCGACCTTCCAGCACCTTGGCTGCGGTCACTTCCTTGATGCCGCCGGCATAGCCGGTGTGCTTGTAATAGACCTTGTTCTTCAGCTTGTTGCCGGTGAACTTCACCTTGTCGGCGTTGATCACGACAACGTGATCGCCGCAATCGACGTGGGGGGTGTAGCTCGGCTTGTGCTTGCCGCGCAGAACATTGGCGATGATGACAGCCAGACGGCCGACCACCAGACCTTCGGCATCGATAAGATGCCACTTCTTTTCCACCTCGGCCGGTTTGATCGACCGGGTGACCTTGCTGAGCGCCTTCATGGCTGGTTCGGTTCCCTAGGGTTTCGTGTTCACCGGACCTTGCGCGAATCTCCGCCAGGAAAACCGCACGCCACCGGCGAGGAAGCGCGCCTTTGTTGCAAAGCCCTGCGCAAGTCAAGCTTTGGCGCGGGTTTGCGAGGAGGTAAAATAATACCTTGAAGCAAAATCACCCGTCAGCGCGACCTTCCGAGCGCGTGCGCGCTCCATGTCGTGGCCACCACCAACACCGCGCCAACCAACTGGTGAAGCGCAGCCAGCGGCAGGGCGACGCCGCTCCACACAGTGGCTATGCCCAGCAGGACTTGCGTGCCGAAAGCGCTGTGCAACGCGATCGAGACGGGGCGATGTCCGGCCCTGCGTACCTTGCGCGCCAGCAGGATCAGCGCTGCCACCAGCACCCACGCCCACCACCGATGGATGAAGTGGACAAGGTAGGGATCGCTGGTGAACGCATGGACCGGCCCTAGCGACCAGTCGATGCCAGCGGGGAAGAACGCACCTTGCATCAGCGGCCAGGCATCAAGGCTGAACCATCCGGCTCCGGCGACGACGCCCGCGCGCAAGCCTGCCAGCAGCGCGCCGTAGCCCAGTTGCAGGACGAGAGCTGCCAGCACCAGCGCGGCAAACGGCGTCAGGCGCGCGCGGGGCTGTCCTTTGGCAAGCGCGCGCAAGTCGAGCGCGGTCCACACCACACCCGCCAAGGTCGCCAGCGCCACCACCAGATGCACCGCCAGCCGGTAATGGCTGACCTTCACGTCATGCACGATGCCCGACTTGACCATCCACCACCCGATGGCCCCTTGCAATCCGCCGAGTGCCAGCAAAGCCAGCAGGCGCGGTTTGTACCCTGCGGGAATGGCCCCACGCAGCCAGAACCACGCGAGCGGCGCGGCAAACGCCAGACCGATCGTCCGTCCGATCAGCCGGTGCACCCATTCCCAGAAGAAGATGAACTTGTACGTCGCCAGTGTCATTCCGGCTGGCCCGTTGACCAGCAGGAACTGCGGGGTCTGCCGGTACTTGGCGAACTCGGCCTGCCACTGGGCATCGGTCAGCGGCGGCAGGGTGCCCGAAACAACGTTCCATTCGGTGATCGACACGCCCGATTCGGTCAGCCGCGTGATCCCGCCGACCACGACCATCGCGATGATGATGGCCGCAACCACGCTCAGCCAGCGGACCAGCGCCAATGGCTGGCCGGGCAGGGCGGATGGAGACGATGCGAACGAGGGAGAGGCAGCAGCGTTGGACATGACGCGTGCATTGCTGCGCCATTGTGCCGCACGCAAGCCGGAATTGCGTGCGGTGCGGATGCACTCGCCCCGATGGGCAGGCGCGGCGCCGACTTGCCACGCGAACGCACCAAGCCCCTTGTGCGATGTTATACTATCACATATATCGCGACGGCGATGACCGAGCCTTTCCCCATCCTGCCGCAAAAGGCGGTCTCCCGGCGACTGGACAGCATGGGGGTGCTGCTTTCAGGCCTGTGTCTGGTCCATTGCCTTGCGGGATTGTTCCTTGTCGGCATGCTGGGGATCGGCGGTGGGCTGCTGCTATCGCCCGAAATCCACCGCTATGGGCTGATGCTGGCCGTGCTGATCGGCGTCGCAACCATCGGCATCGGTGCGCTGCGCCATGGCCACAAGCTGCCGCTGGCGCTGGGGCTTGCAGGGATCGCGCTGATGGCCAGCGCGGTGATCGCCGGGCATGGCACGGCAGAAGTCGTGCTGACGGTCTGCGGCGTGGTGCTGCTGGCCGCCGCGCATCTCGTCAACATCCGCCACAACGCTTGCTGACCCACAAACGCCGGGTCGCGATCTTCGCTGCCCCGCTGTATGCTTGCAAGGTGGCGAGGCCCCGCTAAAGCGGCGCCATGGCTACCGAACTCTCGCTCATCGTCAACGGCGAACCGCGCCGTTCCGCTCCCGGCACGATTGCCGATCTGGTCCGCTCGCTGGAGCTCGATCCGGCCAAGGTCGCGGTCGAGCACAACGGCACGATCGTGCCGCGCTCGACTCTGGGGGATGTGGCGCTTGGCGATGGCGACGTGCTGGAAATCGTCCACTTCGTCGGCGGTGGGCAGATTGATGACGATACCTGGACCGTTGCTGGCCGCACCTTCCGTTCGCGGTTGATCGTTGGCACCGGCAAGTACAAGGACTTTGCCCAGAACGCCGCTGCGGTCGAAGCCTCGGGCGCGGATATCGTCACCGTCGCGGTGCGCCGCGTGAACGTGTCGGACCCCAAGGCCCCGATGCTGACCGACTTCATCGACCCCCGGAAGATCACCTACCTGCCCAATACCGCAGGGTGCTTCACCGCCGAGGACGCGATCCGCACCTTGCGGCTGGCGCGCGAGGCGGGCGGTTGGGATCTGGTCAAGCTTGAAGTGCTGGGCGAGGCGCGCACGCTCTACCCCAACATGATCGAAACCATCCGCGCCACCGAAGTCCTGGCCAAGGAAGGCTTCCTGCCGATGGTCTATTGCACCGACGATCCCATCGCGGCCAAGCAGTTGGAAGATGCGGGCGCCGTGGCGGTGATGCCGCTGGGCGCACCGATCGGCTCGGGACTTGGCATCCAGAACCGCGTGACCATCCGCCTGATCGTAGAAGGTGCCAAAGTGCCCGTGCTGGTCGATGCAGGCGTCGGCACCGCCAGCGATGCGGCGGTGGCGATGGAACTGGGCTGCGACGGCGTGCTGATGAACACCGCCATCGCCGAAGCCAAAGACCCCATCCGCATGGCCCGCGCCATGAAGCTGGCGGTGGAAGCAGGCCGCGAAGCCTATCGCTCAGGCCGCATGGGCACGCGCAAGTATGCTGACCCGAGCAGCCCGCTGGCCGGGTTGATTTGAGGGGAGCCGAGGCCTGCACCACTCTCAGAATTCCTGTCACTGAAACTTGCCGGCAGGATCGACTCAGCATCAAACTTTGCAGAAAACCCGACCGCAAACAGTGAATTCAGAGGCCTCGTCACCCCGGGCTTGATTCGGGGCCCCGCATCAAGCCCGGAGTGACGTTGTGTGTGAGGGTACGGGGCGGCGAGTTTGCTGAACCGCCCCGCTCAGAATCAGCCAGCCACGCCTGCCGCGGCCAACACGGCCAGCGTCAGGATGTCGGGCGCGAGCGCGGTCATCGGGGCGATCTGGACCGGCTTTTCCATGCCGATCAGCATCGGGCCGATCACGGCGTTGCCCGCCAGTTCGCGCAGCAGCTTGGCCGAGATGTTGGCCGATTGCAGACCGGGCATGATCAGCACGTTGGCCGGGCCCGACAAACGGCTGAACGGATAGGCGGCCATGACCTTGGGGTTGAGCGCGGCATCGGGCGCCATTTCGCCTTCGTACTCGAACGGCACATCCTGCGCGTCAAGGATGGCCACCGCTTCGCGGATCGGATCGAGCCAGCGGCCCGAGGGGTTGCCAAAAGTGGAGTACGACAGGAACGCCACGCGCGGTTCGTGGCCCATGCGGCGGGCGACGGCGGCGGTCTCGATCGCGATCTTGGCAAGTTCCTCGCCGCTCGGCCGCTCGTTCACCGTGGTGTCGGCCAGAAACACGGTATAGTTCTTGGCCACCATGAGGTGGATGCCGAAGGCCAGATGGCCGGGCTTGGGATCGAGCACGCGCCGCACTTCGGTCAGTGTCTGCGCAAAGGTGCGGGTCATGCCCGAGATCATCGCGTCGGCATGGCCCAACGCGACCAGCAGCGAAGCGAACACGTTGCGCTCGTTATTGACCATGCGCTGCACGTCGCGCGTCATGAAACCGCGACGCTGCAGGCGCGGGTAGAGGAAGTCGACCATCTCGGGCACCAGCGGCGAGACGGTAGAGTTGTGGATTTCGTAGCTTTCGGGGTTCGAGACGCCCAGCTCCACCAGCTTGTCGAGCACCGCCGGGGTGCGGCCGACCAGCACCGGAGTGCCATAGCCGAAATCGCGGAACTGGATGGCCGCGCGCAGCACCACCTCGTTCTCGGCCTCGGCAAAGACCACCCGCTTGGGATTGGCCTTAACTTGCGCATAGATATTGGTCAGCACCGAGGTGGTCGGATTCAACCGCGCCTTCAAGGTGTTGCGATAGGCGTCGAAATCCTCGATCGGCTTTTGCGCGACTCCGGAATCCATCGCTGCCTTGGCCACGGCCGAGGAGACGACCTCCATCAGGCGCGGGTCGAACGGGGCAGGGATGATGTAATCCAGCCCGAACGCGTGGTTCTGGCCATAAGCGGCGGCCACTTCCTCGGGCACCGATTCGCGCGCCAGTTCGGCGATCGCGCGCGCGGCGGCGATCTTCATTTCCTCGTTGATGGCGGTCGCCCGCACGTCAAGTGCGCCGCGGAAGATGAAGGGGAAGCCGAGAACATTGTTGACCTGGTTCGGATAGTCCGAACGGCCGGTGGCGACGATGCAGTCGGGCCGCGCCGCCTTGGCTTCGGGCGGGGTGATTTCCGGGTCGGGGTTGGCCATGGCAAAGATGATCGGCTGGGGCGCCATCTCCATCACCCATTCGGGCTTGAGCGCACCGGCGGCCGACAGGCCAAGGAAGATATCCGCGCCCTTGAGCGCTTCTTCGAGCGAGCGGGCGGGCGTGTCGACCGCGTGCGCGCTCTTCCACTGGTCCATGCCGGTTTCGCGGCCACGATAGATCACGCCCGAACGGTCGCACATGATCACGTTCTGGTGCGCCACGCCCATCGCCTTGATCAGCGCGGTGCAGGCGATCGCCGCCGCGCCTGCGCCGTTGACGACGACCTTGACGTCCTTCAGCTCGCGCCCGGTGAGGAAGCAGGCGTTGAGCAGTCCGGCGGCCGAGATGATCGCGGTGCCGTGCTGGTCATCGTGCATCACCGGGATCTTCAGGCGTTCGCGCAGCGCCTGCTCGATGATGAAGCACTCGGGTGCCTTGATGTCTTCAAGGTTGATGCCGCCAAAACTCGGCTCCATCAGGGCCACCGCCTCGATGAAGGCATCGGGGTCTTCGGTGGCCAGTTCGATGTCGATCGAATCGACGTCGGCAAAGCGCTTGAACAGCACGGCCTTGCCTTCCATCACCGGCTTGGATGCCAGCGCGCCAAGGTTGCCCATGCCCAGAATGGCGGTGCCGTTCGAGATAACCGCGACCAGGTTGCCCTTGGCGGTATAGTCATAGGCGGTTGCCGGATCGTCGGCGATCGCGCGCACCGGGACGGCAACCCCGGGGGAATAGGCCAGACTCAGGTCGCGCTGCGTCGCCATCGGCTTGCTGGCGATGATCTCGATCTTACCCGGGCGGATGGTGTTGTGGTAAAACAGCGCCTCGCGCTCAGTGAAGCGGACGTTGCTTTCCTCGGACATCATTTTTCCCCGGATACGGTCGGTTTGGCCAGATGCGCGGCATCAACGGCCGCGCCGATGGAGCTTGATCCCTGTCCGAGCGCCGCCGCTACGTCAAGCGCTTGCCCATGCGTTTATCAGCATGGACAGTTGCGGTTTTGTGCATGGTCGGATGTGGCCAGGGGGTGTAACTACACCGCAGCGATCAGAAATCGCGCGCCTTCCATGTTGGAAAGCCCAGCGGACGCACGGCAAACAGCATGCTGCGCCCATCCTGCCAGACCAGTTGCAGGCGCGGATCGGGGCGGTTGGGCAGGCCTGTATCGATCAGCCATACGTAGTCGACACGTTCGATTGGGGCGTACTTCAGCGCGTTGTCGACACTGCGCAAGCGCCGCCCCTGGCACCGTTGCGACCACACGAACTCGGACGGGTCGGCGGTAAAATTGCGGCCCGGACGGAAACGCGGAATCACCATGTGCAGGCCCGGCACCGCCCAGTTGTCGTTCACCCACGCCTGCCGATAAAGGCTGGCAAGGCTGGCAAGGTGATCGCGCCGGGTATTGCGCCACGATTCGTCAAGGCAGGAGTGTTCGACAAAGGCCAGCACGCGGCTGCCCGGTTCGACCATGTGCAGCGCGGCCAGCTGCTTGCGGTAATCCTGCGCGTAGTCGGCAAAACTTGCGCCGGTCACGACCAACCGCACAGCCAGCAGCGCGATCCCGGCGTATGCGACGATCCGCGCGCGGTTGCCCGGGGCGCGGCTCCAGTCCTGCAGGCCCAGCAGCAACATGCAGGCCACAGGCAGCAGGCGCACGTCGACGAAGTTGCTGCCGTTGATGTCGCTGGGAATCGCCACGAACAGCGCCAAGACCGCAAAACCGGGCAGGAACTGATGCCATTTGAAACGTCCGCCCGCGATCCAGCCGAACAGGATCAAGCCGTAGCAAGCGATCGTGGTGATGGCATCGAGCACCAGCGACTGGTCGCGCAACGTCAGCGCCAAGTACCAGTACTTCTGGTCCCAGCGCCAGTTGTTCATGCTGCGCGCCGGCTCGGGTGAAAACAGTTTCCACAGCGTGATCGTGACCACGGTGGCGAGTAGCGGCCACAGCAGTACCGCCAGCCGCTTGGCCGCGGCGCGCCAGTCGTAGCCCGCCAGCACGGTGCGGCTCTGCGAAGGGCGCCACCAACCAGCGGGAAGACGATCGACCTCGCGCCCGAAGGCATTGGCCGAGACCAGCAGCGCGATCAGCAGGCCGCCGATGGCATGGCACAACATCGCCACCGGTTGCGCCACGATCAGCACGGCCGCCCGGCGGGCGGGTTGCTTTTCCAGCCAGATCGCCAGCGCGAACACCGTCAGCGACAGGCCGGTGGCCAAAATGTAGTTGAGGAAGCCGGTCAGCAGCGGAAAGCTGAACACGTACATCAGCGCCCAGGCAGCTGCGTGGCCGCCCTTGTGATTGATGGCGCGGATCGTCGCCAGACAGCCACCGGCAAACAACCCGGTGGCCAGCACCGTGCTCCACCAGCCTGCCGCCAGAATGCCGAACTGCGCGCCCAGCACTTTCATCAGCACGCCACCGCCGATGTTCAGCGTGAACACCCACTTCCACGTGAAGTACTTTTCCAGCGGATTGCCGGGGCCAGCCGCCTCGATCGCGGCGGCGCCCATGTGGCCGGGCAGATCGACCAGCGGGGGCACTTCGACCAGCGCGAACGGCAGGCACACCAAAAGGACCGCCAAAGCCATGCCCGGGGTCGACAGCCACGGCAGCGCCGCGGACCTGAAATCTAGCAACCAGCCTTTTTGACGGACTTGCATCAGCCCTTTAGCGCCCCTTGTGGCACCGGAATTGTCGATATCCGGTCGCGGTGGTTTGAGAAACACGCCTGACTGGTCTAGCCACCAGCGACGTGACCCTTAATGCCCCAACTCCGATGATGGCGCAATATCTTGCGCTCAAGGCCCAGGCTGGCGACTGCCTGCTGTTCTATCGCATGGGCGATTTCTTCGAGCTTTTTTTCGAAGATGCCAAGATCGCCGCGCGCGTACTCGACATCGCGCTGACCAGCCGCGGCGAGCATGATGGCGCACCGATTCCCATGTGCGGCGTGCCGGTCCATTCGGCCGAAAGCTATCTTGCCCGTCTGATCCGGGCGGGCAACCGGGTGGCGATAGCCGAGCAAGTGGAAAGCCCTGAAGAAGCCCGCAAACGCGCCGGTTCCAAGGCTTTGGTCGCGCGCGACATCGTGCGCTTCGTCACCGCCGGAACGCTGACCGAAGAAGCGCTGCTCGAACCGCGCCGCGCCAACGTCCTGGCGGCGCTGTGCGAAGTGCGCGGGATGGTCGGGATCGCCGCCTGCGACATCTCCACTGGCCGGATGGAGCTGGAAGAATGCCCCGCCGACTTTGCCGGGGCGGCACTGGCCCGGCTGGGCGCGAGCGAGGTCGTGATGGCCGATGGGCTGGCGGAGTTGTGGCCCGAAGCGATCGTGCGACCGGCGCCGGGCTTCGATTCGAATCGCGGTGACGCCCGCCTGCGCGAACTGCATGGTGTGGCGACGCTGGACGGCTTTGGCATGTTCAGCCGGGCGATGCTGGCCGCTGCCGGAGGCCTGATCGACTATCTCGACCACGTCGGCCGGGGGCGGCTGCCGCTGTTGCTGCCGCCGGTGCTGCGCGCATCGGGCAGCCACATGGCGATGGACGAGGCGACGCGCTCCAGTCTGGAAATCCTTGTCTCCAGCGGCGGCGGGCGCAAAGGCAGCCTTGTCGAAGCGATCGACCGCTGCGTCACCGGCGCCGGCGCGCGGTTGCTGGCCGACGATCTGTCGGCTCCGCTCACCGATATCGGCGCCATCCGCCAACGGCTGGAACTGGTCAGCTGGCTGCACGATGACCCACTGCTGCGCGGGGATGTCCGGGCGATCCTGCGCGCAGCGCCGGATATCGGTCGCGCGCTCGGCCGGGTTGTCGCCGGGCGTGGCAGTCCCCGCGATCTGGGCCAGCTGCGCGATGGCCTGTCGGAAGCGGCGCGGTTGCGCGACCTGTTGTTCGCCCGGCCCGACCGGCCGGCGCTGGCCGAAGCCTTGCTGCCGGCCCTTGGCGGCCACGGCGCGTTGATCGATCTCTACGCCCGCGCGCTCGTTCCCGCGCCGCCGACCGAGCGCGTGCAGGGCGGGTTCATCGCCGAAGGGTATGATGCCGGGCTTGACGAACTGCGCCGGGCTTCGGGCAATTCGCGTCGGGCGATCGCCGCGCTTGAAGCCAAATACCGCGACGAAACCGGCATTCCTGCACTGAAGATCCGCCACAACGGCGTGCTGGGCTATTTCATCGAAGTACCCGCCGGGCGCGCGGACAAGCTGATGCAGCCCGATTCAGGCTTCACCCATCGTCAGACGATGGCCGGGGCAGTGCGTTTCAACGCACTGGCCCTGCACGAAGAGGCCAGCCGCATCGCCGAATCGGGCGG
Source organism: Novosphingobium sp. FKTRR1 (assembly GCF_020404405.1). Classification (GTDB taxonomy): domain Bacteria; phylum Pseudomonadota; class Alphaproteobacteria; order Sphingomonadales; family Sphingomonadaceae; genus Novosphingobium. The sequence goes on from NZ_JAIZDA010000009.1 coordinate 83,314, forward strand.
TCATTCGCTGGCGGCCGAGGAAGCCCATTTCGAGGACTTGATCGCGCGTGCGGTCGCCGTGCGTGAGGCTATCGCTGCCACTGCCGCCGCGCTTGCCCGCATCGATGTGGCCGCCAGTCAGGCCGAACGCGCAGCCGAAGGTGGCTGGAGCCTGCCGCGCGTGGTCGATGAGCCGTTGCTCGATGTGATCGGCGGGCGCCATCCGGTGGTCGAAGCGGCCTTGGCGGGCAAGGGCGAACGCTTTGTCGCCAACGATTGCGCGCTGGTTCCCGACAACCGCCTGTGGCTGGTCGGCGGGCCGAACATGGGCGGTAAATCGACGTTCTTGCGCCAGAACGCGCTGATCGTGCTGCTGGCCCAGGCAGGTGGCTTCGTGCCTGCGCAGAGCGCGACGGTCGGGCTGGTCGACCGCCTGTTCAGCCGGGTCGGCGCGGCCGACAATCTGGCGCGCGGGCGATCGACCTTCATGGTCGAGATGGTCGAGACCGCGGCGATTCTGGCGCAGGCGAGCGAGCGCAGTTTCGTGATCCTCGATGAAGTGGGGCGCGGCACATCGACCTATGACGGTCTGGCGCTGGCTTGGGCGGTGGCCGAGGCGGTGCACGAGGTCAATCGCTGTCGGTGCCTGTTCGCCACCCACTACCACGAGCTGGCGCGGCTGGCCGAAAGCTGTGCGGCGCTCTCGCTCCACCATGTGCGTGCGCGCGAATGGAAGGGCGATCTGGTGCTGCTGCACGAACTGGCTGAGGGCCCCGCCGACAAGAGCTATGGGCTTGCCGTCGCGCGCCTTGCCGGGGTGCCGCAGCCGGTGATCCGCCGCGCCAAGGCGGTGCTCGACAAGCTGGAAAAGGGTCGCGCCGCCACCGGGGGGCTGGCTGCGGGACTCGACGACTTGCCGCTGTTCGCCGCCGCGATCGAAGCTGCCGAGGTAAAGGTCGACGCCCTGCGCGAACGGCTCAACGGCCTCGACATTGACGCGCTGTCCCCGCGTGAGGCGCTGGACTTGCTCTATCAATTGAAGGCGCAGGCCAACGGCTGATCGTCAGCCGCAGGGATCGTACCTGCCGGTCTCGAAGTTGCGCATGAAGGCGGAGCCGACCGGGGCATCGAGCAGATCGCGAAAGCTGTCATCACGGTTCAGCACCCTGCCCAGCGCGATGTATTCCAGCTTGCGTTCATCGAGCGGGGCAGCGCGCGGATCGCCGTCGCGCCCGCGAATGCGCCAGCCGCTGTCGGGGTAGGTGTCCCCTTCCTCGCCCATGTCGGGTTCTTCGCGGTAGATATACTCCACGGGTACGCCGTCATCGTCGATACAGGCATCGACGAGGCAGCGATCAAACCACGTCCTGTGCTCGTGGAACGGCGGGTGCGCTGCCGGATCAGCCCATTGAATGTCCAGAATGTGTTCAATGCCGAAATCGACCGAGAGTCCGTGCTCCAGCCCCTTTTCATAGGGATCGTTGTCGAGCGTGCCGGTGAACCGCAGGCCGGACTTGCCGGTCACTTTCACCCACATCCGCTCGCCGCCATAGTCCTGCGTTTCCCACTCGTACTCGAAACCGAGCTTGACCAGATCGCCGGGAACGACGGCCACACGCTCTTCCCGTAGCGGGATGAAGAAGGTGTAAGGGGATTCGGCCGCCGCCTCGTCGGCATCGCGCAAGCTGAAGGAATGGGGCTCGTTCATGCCAGCCCCAGAAACAACCCCGCCAGCGCGGCGCTCATCAGGTTGGACAGGGCACCTGCGGTCAGGGCGCGGATGCCGAGGCGCGCGATCACCGGGCGCTGGTTGGGGGCAAGACTGCCGGCCACCGCCATCTGGATCGCGATCGAGCTGAAGTTGGCAAAACCGCACAGCGCGAACGTGACGATGGCCACGGTGTGTGCGGACAGCGTCTTGGCCTGTCCCAGATCGATGAAGGCGACGAATTCGTTGAGCACGATCTTGGCCCCGAACAGGCCGCCCGCCTGCGTCGCTTCGGCCCAGTTCGGCGCGCCCAGCAGCCAGAACACCGGCGCGAACAGGTAGCCCAGCACAAGCTGGAACGACAGGTCGGGATGGCCGAACCAACTGCCTGCCCACGCAAACACGCCGTTGGCCAGCGCCACCAGCGCGACGAAGGCCAGCACCATCGCACCGACGGCAACGGCCAGCTTGACCCCGGTCTGCGCGCCCTGGCTGGCGGCCATGATCAGGTTGGCGGGGCGCTCCTCGCCCGGATCGACCACGTCGGCCTGTCGATTTGCCCCGGTATGCGGATTGGGGAGCGGTGCTTCGCCCGACATTTCAGGCGGGGCGGGCGGTTCGTCGGGCATCATCAGCTTGGCCATCAGCACGCCACCCGGAGCCGACATGAACGCAGCGGCGACCAGAAAGTCGATGCGGATACCCATCGCGGCATAGGCGGCAAGGATGGTTCCCGCCACGCCCGCCATGCCCACGGTCATCACGCAGAACATTTGCGCGGGGGCAAGGCCCGCCAGATAGGGCCGGATCACCAGCGGCGATTCGCTTTGACCGACAAATATGTTCGAGGCCGCGCACAGCGCCTCGACCCGGCTGATGCCCGTCACGCGCTCAAGCCCGCCACCGATCCAGCGGATCACCAGTTGCATGATCCCGAGGTAGTAGAGGATCGAGATCAGCGCGGCGAAGAACACGATCGTCGGCAGCGCCGAAATGGCAAAGCTGCGCCCGCCGATCTCGGGCGAGGCGATCGGCCCGAACACGAAGGCGACGCCTTCGCGGGCAAAGCCGAGCAGCCCCTCCACCCCGTGCGCGGCGCCCTGCAACGCGGCATTGCCGGGCGGAAAATACAGCACCAGCGCGGCAAGGCCCGCCTGCAGCGCAAAGGCCGGTGCCACCACCCGCAGGCGGATCGCGCGGCGGTTGGACGACAGCAGCACGGCAACCAGCAGGATGAGCGCCATCCCGAACAGACTGTGAAGGATCGACATCGCGGGGGTACTGGCTCGCAGCAAGGGGGCAGGGATGGCCGGGGTAAACGGGATTTGGCGACGGGTCAAAATGCGGCTAGTCCTTTTGTGATGACCCAGACACCACCGGCATCCGTTTCCATTCCCCGCTCGTTGTTCGTATTCGCGCCGCTTTATGGCGGGCTGGTGGTGCTGGCAGGCGTGCTGGGCACCAAGATCGCCGACCTTGGTCATTGGCCGGTGCTGGGTGACATGGCGGTGGAAAGCGGCATCTTCGCCTTCCTGTTGCTGGTCGTACTGGCCAGCACGGTCACCGAATTGCACGGCGAACAGGTGGCGCGGCGGCTGGTGCGCTATGGCTTCATTCCGCTGATCCTCTCGATGATCCTGCTCAAGCTGGTGATCGAGGTGGTGCCACCCGCCCCGATCTGGGCGCATCAGGCCGAATTCGCGCTGATTCTGGGGCAGGGCGCACGGATGCAGTTCGCCGGGCTGATTTCCTATGGCACCTCGCAGATTCTCAACGTCTATGTCTTTGCCCGACTGGCAGGCGCTGGCGTTGGCAATGGTGTTGGCAGTGGACTGATCGTGCGCGCCTGGCTGGCGAGCATGCTCAGCCAGGTGGTCGATACCGCGATTTTCATCACCATCTCGTTTTGGGGCGTGGCCGGAGCGGACGGCACCGCCTTGCCGATCGGGCAGATGATGGCCAGCCAGGTGATCGCCAAGCTGGCGCTGTCGACCGTGATGGTACCGGTGCTGATCTGGCTGGCGGTGCGGCTGGGCCGCAGGCTTGACGCTACAGGCTAGGGGCTGCGCCCAAAGGCGCTGAGCGGGCGCCAGCATTGGCGACGCACGAATCCGCTTCAAATTCGCGGGCGGCAGCGTATGGCGGGCGGCACTATGGCTACTAACCTCGATTTCTCCGACGCCTACCGGCAATCGATGCTCGCCAAGGCGGAAACGCTGGTCGAAGCGCTGCCCTATCTGCAGCGCTACGCCGGGCGCACTTTCGTGGTGAAGTACGGCGGCCACGCGATGGGTAATCCCGAAGCGGCGCGTGACTTTGCCGAGGATGTGGTGCTGCTGAAGGCCATCGGCATCAACCCGGTGGTGGTCCACGGCGGCGGACCTCAGATCGGTGCGATGCTGAAGAAGCTGGGCGTCGAATCGCGGTTTGTCGATGGCCTGCGCGTCACTGACGCTGCCACGGCAGAGATTGCCGAAATGGTGCTCTCGGGCCGGATCAACAAGGAGCTGGTCAGCTGGATCGCCGCCGCCGGGGGCAAGGCACTGGGCATTTCGGGCAAGGATGCCGGGCTTGTTACCGCCACCAAGGTCGAGAAGGTGATCATCGATCCCGACAGCGGCGATGAATTGTCGGTGGATCTGGGCTTCGTCGGCGAACCCTCGCGCATCGACCCTACCATCCTGCACACCGCCAGCGCCGCCGGGATCATCCCGGTGATCGCGCCGATCGGCGTGGGCGAGGATGGCTGCACCTACAACATCAACGCCGATACGATGGCTGGCGCGATCGCCGCCGAACTGGGTGCGGCGCGGCTGTTCCTGCTGACCGACGTGCCCGGCGTGCTCGACAAGAACAAGCAATTGCTCACCGACCTGACCCCGGACGACATTGCTGCGCTGGCTGCCGAAGGCACGATCAGCGGCGGCATGATCCCCAAGCTGGAAACCTGCGTGATGGCGGTAAAGGCGGGCTGCGAGGCGGCGGTCGTGCTCGATGGGCGCGTGCCACATGCCATGCTTCTGGAAGTGTTCACCGCGCGCGGGGCAGGCACGCTGATCCGGGCCTGAGGTTTGCGGCACCGGGTGCAGACCTTGCGGCTTGCGGAACAATCCGCGGGGTCGGGCGTCATGCAGGCATGTCCCCTATCCTGACCAAAGCCCTTGCCGTCGCCGTTCTCGCCGTATCCCTGACCGGGTGTCAACGGCACGAGTCCAAGACCGTCGTCCTGCCCACCAGCGAATTCGGCGCGACCGAGGCCGATAACGAGCTTGATGCCAGCGCGACTCCGGCGCCTGTTGCTTCAGGGCCTGCCGCTGCGGCGCCTTCCGATCCGGCGACCCGGACGTTTTCGGCGCTGACCGCGTTTGCACCCTCGACCGACCGCGACCCGGTGGTGGTTCTGGCCAACTGGGCCAAGGCGGTGGAGCTTAAGGACTGGCGTACCGTGCGCGCTTATTGGGGCGATGGCGGAGCGCGCAGCGGGCTTGGCAACGAAGCCTTCGAAAAGCGCTGGGGCCGTTTGCACGAACCGCGCGTAACGCTTGGCAAGGGACAGCAGGAAGGCGCGGCAGGATCGCTGTTCTATACAGCGTCGGTGCGGATCGATGACGGCGGACGTGCGGTGCAGGGCGAAGTTACCCTGCGGCGGGTCAACGACGTGTCCGGCGCCAGTCCTGAGCAGCTGCGCTGGCATATCGAGCGCAGCACACTGCCGCTGTGACGCTCCCGACGCGGCCAGCTGGTGGCGCGTCCATCGCGGTAATCTGGCGCGCATTTGCATAAGCCCTGACCGCGCCCTTAATCCGTTGCCCTCGGGCGGGGTCATCGGCTAGACGGACGCCTCTTTTCCTGAGGTGTGCCGCGATGATGCTCTACACGTTGATTTCGATGATCGTGTACCTGGTCGAGATATTCTCGACCGTGGTGATCGTGCAGGTCATTCTGGGCCTGTTGATCTCGTTCAACGTGGTGAACCTGCACAACCCCGCCGTTGCTGCCATCTGGAAGGCGCTGTCCGCCATCATGGACCCGGTACTCAAGCCGATCCGGCGGATCATGCCCGATACCGGCGCGATCGACCTGTCGCCGATGGTGCTGCTGATCGCGCTGCGGCTGCTGATCATCTTTCTGACCGGACTTGCCGCTTCAGGCTTCTAGGATATGCCATGACCGATACGCTTGCACCCGTTCGCGACGGCAAGATCATCGACGGCAAGGCTTTTGCCGCTGACCTGCGCGCCAAAGTCGGCCGACTGGCCGCGCAATTCGAAGCGCAAGCCAGGCGCAAGGCGGGCCTTGCCGTGGTGCTGGTCGGCGAAGACCCCGCCAGCCAGGTCTATGTCCGTGCCAAAGGCAAGAGCACGCTTGAGGCCGGGATGGCCAGCTTCGAACACCGCCTGCCAGCGGACACTGACGAAGCCGATCTGTTGGCGCTGGTCGAAGCGCTGAACGTCGATCCGGCAGTCGATGGCATTCTGGTGCAACTGCCGCTACCCCGCCATCTCGACGAGCAGAAGGTGATCGCCACGATCAGCCCGGACAAGGACGTCGACGGCTTTCACGTGACCAATGCGGGCCGTCTCGCAGTTGGCCAGCCCGGCTTCGTGCCATGCACCCCACTGGGTTGCCTGATGTTGCTGAAGGACCGTTTGGGCAGCCTGTCGGGGCTGGAAGCGGTGGTGATCGGTCGCTCCAACATCGTCGGCAAGCCGATGGCGCAACTGCTGCTGGCCGAAAGCTGCACGGTCACCATCGCGCACAGTCGCACGCGCGATCTGCCCGACGTGGTGCGCCGCGCCGATATCGTGGTGGCAGCGGTCGGACGGCCCGAAATGGTCAAGGCCGACTGGGTCAAGCCGGGCGCGACCGTGATCGACGTGGGTATCAACCGCGTACCCGGCCGCGAACCTGGCAAGACTCGGCTGGTCGGCGATGTCGATTATGCGGCCGTTTCACAGGTGGCAAGCGCGATCACCCCGGTGCCGGGCGGGGTCGGGCCGATGACCATCGCGGTGCTGTTGCGCAACACTCTGGTTGCCGCCTATGCCAATGCTGCGCTGGATCTCGCCTCCGACGCGATCTGACGCTTTTTGCGACGGGGTTTTCGTGGCTGCCGCCATGCTTTAAGGCAGGCGGTATGAAGCGCTTGATCCCCCCAACCTCATTGTTGACATTCGCGCTGCTGGCGCTCGGCCTTGCCGTCACCCCCGGACAGGCCCAGCCCACCGGACGGTCCGGGCGCGACGCCGCAGGCAGCACGATCACCCCGGCAGGCAATCCCAGCGCGTTGATTGCGGCAGAAATCGCCTTTGCCCGCGCCGCTCAGGACAGGGGCCAATGGACCGCGTTCGATGCCTTTGCAGCCGAAGAAGCACAACTGTTCGTGCCGCAACGGACGCTGGCCAAGCCATGGCTGCGCAAACAGGCCAATCCGGCGCAGGCGGTGAAATGGCAGGTCCAGCAGGCATGGATCAGTTGTGATGGTACCGCTGGGGTCACGTTCGGGGCTTACCAGGGTGCAGGGGACGCAAACGGCTGGTTTTCGACCGTTTGGCAGCGCCAGCGGAAGAAGGGCAATTACCTGTGGCTGCTTGATCAGGGCGACGCTCTGTCCACGCCGCTGCCTTCAGTCGACTGGATCGAGGGCAAAGTCGCCGATTGCCCGCCACGTCATCATGCGCAAATGCCGGATGAGAGCGCGCAACCGCCCGCTCGCAAGGCCGCTGGCGGCAAAAGCCCCCCGCCGCCATTGCCGCCGTTGCCCGGACCGGTTCCGGCGGCTCAGGCAGTAGCTGGTGCCGACACCAGCGATGGCCGGTCCGACGACGGCTCGCTGGTCTGGCGCACGTCCGTCGCCGCCGATGGCGCGCGCGATACCCACGTCTGGTTGTGGAAGGACGGCACGATGAGCGAAGTGCTCCACCGCACGGCCGCAGCACCCAACCCCGCGCACGGAGGCTGAGATGCTCCCCTTGTTCCTCTCCGCCTTCGTCACGCTGTTTCTGGTGATCGACCCGCCCGGTTGCGCGCCGATCTATGCCGGGTTGACCGCCAATGCCTCGTCACGGCAGGCTTTCGTCATGGCCTTGCGCGCCTGCCTGATCGCAACCGGCATTCTGGTGGTGTTCGCGCTGTTCGGCGAGGACATCCTGGGGGCACTGCACATCGAACTCGACAGCTTCCGCATCGCAGGCGGGATCATGCTGTTCCTCATTGCGCTCGACATGGTGTTCGAAAAGCGCACCGAGCGGCGTGAGGAGCGCGCCGAAAAGGTCAAGTCTGCCCAGCCGCATGTCGAGGACGTGTCGGTGTTCCCGATGGCCATGCCGATGCTGGCCGGACCGGGGTCGATCGCCTCGATCATGCTGCTGACCGCCCGCGCTCGCGGAACGCCCGAAACGCTGGTGGTACTGGCTGCGCTGGGTTCGGTGATGGTGCTGTGCTTTGCCGCCTTGGTCGCTGCCCGCCCGATCATCCGCGTACTCGGCTCGCAAGTCGAAGCGGTACTCACCCGCCTGCTCGGCGTACTGCTTGCAGCGCTGGCCGCGCAATTCGTGATCGACGGGATCCAGAGCCAGTTCTAGGCGGCGCACTGCTACTGCAAAGTCACGCGCCCGTCGTCATTGTCGCGGCGGCGGAAGAACTGCATCAGTTGCACCAGCAATTCGCAGCGCGCGTGAAGTCCGTCCGCTTCAAGCAGCGCCTGCTTGGCGGCGGCATCGAACGGGGCGATCTGGGACACACCGTTGATCAGCGCCACGTCATCCAGCCGGGTGACCGACTCCCAGTCGACCGCGTAACCCTGTGCCGTGGCAAAGGCCCGCGCTTCCCGCTCGAACGAGGCGCGCTCGATCGCGCTCAACGAGGCATCGGCATCCTCGGCCAGCAATTCTGCCTCGACCTGGCGGAACGGCGTGGTTACGTCGAGTTCTCGAACGATGCGGAACCGCGAGACACCTTGCAGGATCACGTTGTAGCGTCCGTCCTCCAGCGCCTCGACATCGCCGATCTTGCCGACGCAGCCGATGCGGAACAGCGGCGCACCTTCGCCCGGAGCTTGCGGCTGGATCATCGCGATGCGGCGGTCGCGCGCCAGCGAATCGGACACCATTGCGCGATAGCGCGGCTCGAAGATGCGCAGCGGCAGTTGCAGGCCGGGAAACAGCAGTGCCCCGGCCAAGGGGAAGATCGAAAGTCTCACGGTCCCGTCGGTTCCGCCCATCAGCCTTATCCGAACAGCACGGTGGAAAGCTTGCGGCGGGTGGCCGCGACCCACGGATCTTCCAACCCGATCGCTTCGAAGATTTGCAGCAGGCGGGTCCGCGCGGCGCCATCGTTCCACGCGCGGTCCCTGGCCACGATCGCCAGCAGTGTCGTCGCCGCCGCATCGCGATCTCCGCTGGCATAAAGGCCATTGGCCAGCGCCAGTTGCGCTTCCAGATCGTCCGGATCGGCGGCAACCGCGGCACGCAGTGCGATGAGTTCATCAGCCTCGGGTGCGTCCTCGGCCAGCGCCAGCGCTGATTTGGCCTGCGCCAGACCGGGATCATCGGCCAGCTTGGGATCGAGCGCGGCGAGTATGCCGGCCGCATCGTCCTTGTGCCCTGCCTGCAGCAGCGCGCGAATCAATCCGGCATGGGCGGGCACGTTGTCAGGCGCGATCTCGACGATCTGGGCGAAAATATCAGCAGCGCGCTCTCCGTCACCGTCGGCCAGTACTTGTTCGCCCATTGCCAGCAGCGGGGTGATGTCGGGCGCCGCAGCTTCGCCCGCCTCGACCGGAATTTGCGCCAGAATCTGGTCGAGGTACTGCTTCAACTGCGATTCGGTGCGCGCCTTGGTCAGATCGGCCACCGGCTGGCCCTGAAACATCGCGTAGACCGTGGGGATCGAGCGCACCTGAAACTGCGCGGCGATGAACTGGTCCTCGTCGACATTGATCTTGGCCAGCACCACGCCCTTGTCGGCGTATTCGGCGGCAACCTTTTCCAGCACCGGGGTGAACTGCTTGCACGGCCCGCACCATTCCGCCCAGAAGTCGAGGATGACCAGCTTGGTCATCGACGGTTCGACCACCGTCTTGCGGAAACGGTCGACCGCCTTCTGTTCGTCGAGACTGAGGCCAAGGCTTGCCACTATGCTTCTCCGGTTGCGCGTGCGTGGCGCACCATGTGGGATTGAGCCGCCATTCGGCAAGAGCGATCCGCCTGCGGGAAGATAGTCCGACAGATAATGTGCGATTGGGGGTTGCGCACAATCCGAGTCGCCGTTATTGGCCCGCCTCACCCCAGCCGGACCGACACTTCGGACCGGCGGCCGAAAGGCCAAAAACGCGCACGAGCGGGCGTAGCTCAGGGGTAGAGCACAACCTTGCCAAGGTTGGGGTCGAGGGTTCGAATCCCTTCGCCCGCTCCAGTTTTTCTTCGGAAAATCAAGAAGTTGAGCGATCCGCAAGGGTCGCTTTTTCTGTTTACGCGCTCTGCAGAATCACAAAAGTAAGCAATGCGTAAGCGGTGCAACTCGCAGAAACGGCGGTGTTTGGGACGCTTCCGGCAGAGTGGGCTGATCAATTCGCTAATCTCGGGGATTTTCCGATCGAGTTCGACTACCTTAAAGTTGGGCGCGACAGCACTGATGCGGAGCGATGGGGCTGATTACGCGAACCATGAAAAACGCTTACGCGGGGCCAATTTTGTTTACGCGAGAATGTCGCAGGCGTTTCATGGCTAACCTTGCCCTTCGGCTTGGTCGCGCTCAATTGACAGCATTACGAAATTTCGCCTTGTATCGTTATACGCTTCCAGATGGACGAGAACCTCGCACCAGCAACTGACCGGAAGATTCAAAAGCTAGTCCGAGTGCTGGGGCGGCATCTCGAAGCGAGTGAACTCGACACATTCGAGAACAAAGTTCGAGCTCATTGCTCGTTGGTGCTTCTGCTGGCGATGCGTCGGCAGAAGACGGTCATGCGGGCGCGGGGCACGGATCGTGGACACACTGCCAAAGTTCTCATTGAGGCTGCGCAAGTCATAGAGGATAGCGAGGAACGGGCCGAGTACATCCGCTATGTCGAATTGAGCGTCGCAGTCGCCGAGGCGCGCGATCGTATTAAGCAGGAGATCAGCGACGCTTTGCGCCGCATGCCGAAGCTCTCATTGCGTCAGTTCCTCGTGATGGCGGAAAAGGTCGCCTACGAGGCAATGCCCGCCCAACGTGATCTTGGAAACGAGGGCGGCGTTGCACAGCAGGCTGCCGAACACGGGAGGCAAATTCACGAACGCAACGGGAGGGCCAATGATGTTTGGTTTGCTGTTGCCCGCGCAATCAACGAGGCATCGAGCAGCATAGGGCCACGTGATCTTGTGCGTGCCGATGCGACTGCGAAGGCTGTCCCAGCATTCCGCACCATAATGATGCTGTCCAGTCGGCTGAACTCTCTGGACTACGCGTTAGACAACGCGAGCTTCGGCGAGTTCAGCGTGGTCACCCCGCAACGCCCCGTTCAGAGTGAGAGAAGAGCGAGAAATTCCGTGACGGAGCAGGGCTGAGAGAGAGGCTCTCGGCGCCCGTCATGGAGGTTTCCCCATGAACATGCAGGTTCTCGATGCTCGCCGCGATGCGAGTGGTGGCTATAAAGTCGATGTCTCGCGGGGCGAGCGCGTAGGCCGGGTTTCGTCGGAGTGGTTCTCGCGGCCCGATGACGAGCGATTCCTGTCGCTTGGGGATATGGCCGGTGCGGTGCGCGGCCGATCAGAGCGAAGCCGGACTCGTGTCGTCGAAACCACCCTGATCCACGTCGAGGCGAACCGGAACGATCCCGAGCGGCTTGCCCTGATCTTGCCGGGTGCCGATGCGCCAGTTACCCCGACGCATTGGAGCTTCGGCCAGCTCGCCAGCCAGGTCAGTGCGCCCGCAGCCTACTTGCGCCAGCTGCCCGCGCCGCTCGCGGCAATTAACCTGCAATACGGGCTGACCTCGCATCGGGCCGAGCAGATCAAGACCCTCGAGACCGAAAACGGCAGGCTCGAACTGCGCGCAGTGACCGGGCCGGACTATGGCCGGATCTATGACCACGAACTGGTCGAAGCCGTGCAAAAGATCGCTGGCAACGGAACGGGCGACACCCGCTGGAAGGTCCCCGGCGTGCTCGACTGGTCGACCGGCATCTACAACCCGCGTGTCGACATCACCCGCGACACGACCACTCTCTATGCCTCTGACCGCGATGTGTTCCTGTTCCTGGTCGACGATCTCAACCCGATCGAAGCCGGGCGGCTATCCGATGGATCGCCCGACCTCTACTTCCGCGGATTCTACTGCTGGAATTCCGAGGTGGGCGCCAAGACCCTCGGCATGGCGAGCTTCTACCTGCGCGCGGTCTGCCAGAACCGGAACCTCTGGGGCGTCGAACAATTCGAGGAAATCTCCATTCGGCATAGCAAATACGCCGCCAACCGCTTCGCCCATGAAGCGGCTCCTGCCCTGGAGGGGTTCGCCAACTCTTCGCCCCTGCCTTTCGTGAACGGCATCAGGGCGGCCCGCGAACGCATCGTGGCCCGCACAGATGAAGATCGCAGCGACTTTCTGCGGGGGCGCGGATTTTCGAAGGCGGAGACAGGCAAGATCATTGAGACCGTACTCGCCGAGGAAGGTCGCCCGCCCGAATCGATCTTCGATTTCGTCCAGGGCATCACCGCGCTGGCTCGCGACAAGTCCCACCAGGACGCCCGCCTCGACATGGAGGGCAAGGCCAAGAAGCTCCTCGACCGGGTTCACTGACCCCTGCCGCGAAGACTCCGGCATACCTTGCGTTGCGCTGCCCCCTTCAGAGGAAGAGGGCGGAGCTTCGCTTCGTGACGGGTTGAGGTCCGAGAGAGAGGCTTTCGGGCAGCCCGTCGCGAAAGGTAATGCCATGGCAACTGCCGTCCAGAAGATCACCCTGTCGTCCTCGCGCGACATCCCCTTCAACAAACTGGTGCTCAGCCAGTCCAACGTCCGGCGTGTGAAGGCCGGGGTGTCGGTCGAGGAACTCGCAGAGTCCATCGCCAGGCGTGGTCTCATCCAGTCGCTGCACGTCAGGCCGGTGATGGACGCCGACGGCGTTGAAACCGGCATGTTCGAAGTGCCCGCCGGTGGTCGCCGCTACCGTGCGCTCGAACTCCTCGCCAAACAGAAGCGCCTTGCCCGCACCACGCCAGTGCCCTGCGTCGTCGGCGATGCCGCCAGCGACATCCTCATCGACGAAGTCTCGCTGGTCGAGAACATCGAGCGAGCGCCGCTCCATCCGCTCGACCAGTTCCGCGCGTTCCAAGCCCTGCGCGACAAGGGCATGACCGAAGAGGCCATCGCCGCAGCCTTCTTCGTCGGCGTTAATGTGGTGAAACAGCGCCTGCGGCTCGCGACTGTCGCGCCCGCCTTGCTCGAGGTCTATGCCGAAGACGGCATGACCCTCGAACAGTTGATGGCCTTCACGGTGTCCGAAGACCACTCCCGCCAGGAGCAGGTCTGGGAGGCGATCCGCGACAGCTGGCAGAAGGAGCCATGGCAGATCCGGCGCATGCTCACCGAAACCACCGTTCGGGCATCGGACAGGCGCGCGCTGTTCGTCGGTATCGATGCCTATGAGGCAGCGGGGGGCATCGTGCTGCGCGACCTCTTCCAGTCCGATGATGGCGGTTGGCTTCAGGACGTGGGCCTGCTCGACCGGCTCGTCGCTGAGAAGCTCCACACCGAGGCCGACCGGATCGCCGCCGAAGGATGGAAGTGGGTCGAGGCGAGCCTCAGCATCCCCTACGGTGTCGCGCACGGCATGCGCGAAATCACCGGCACACCGCTCGACATGACCGAGGAGGAGCAGGTCACGCGCGCCGGATTGCAGGCCGAGCTGGATCGCCTGACCGACCAGTATGAGGACGCGGACGAACTCCCCGATGAAATCGATCAACGCCTCGGCGAGATCGAGGCCGCGTTGGAGGCACTCGACAATCGCCCCATGCGCTTCGAACCCGCCGAGATTGCGACCGCCGGGGTTTTCGTCACCATTGATACGGACGGATCGCTGATCGCGGACCGCGGTTATGTCCGCCCCGAAGACGAGGCACCCGCCGCATCCAAACGTGACGGCGACGCTGCCGCCGAGACTGGGCACAGCAAATCGCCGATGGCCCACGCTGTTCGGCCGGTCGTCGTCACGATGGGTAGCCAGCCAGCGCCGGTCGAGGACGAAGAGGACGACGGCATCAAGCCGCTGCCCGAACGCCTGGTAACCGAACTGACCGCTCACCGCACGCTGGCATTGCGCGATGCTGTCGCCCAAAATCCGCGGATTGCGATGACGGCATTGCTCCACAAGCTCGTGTCGGACACCTTCCACCACCGCTCGATGAGCGGCGTTCTCGAGGCACAGGTTCGGCACATCTTCTTCCCGGCCCAGGCCGAAGATCTCGGTGACAGCCTGTCGGTCAAGTCGGTCGATGAGCGCAACGAGCACTGGAAAAGCCGCATCCCGGTCGATGACGCCATGCTGTGGGATTGGTTGACCGTGCTCGACGATGAGAACCGGGCGGCGCTTCTTGCCCACTGCGTGAGCTACGGCATCAACGCGCTCTACGAGCGGCCCAATCCCTACAGTAGTTCGGGCGTGAGTGAATACGGCCTGCAATTGCGCTTCGACCAGGCCGACCGCCTCGCACGGGAAACCGGCCTCGACATGGTGCAGGTTGGATGGCGGCCGACCGTCGGCAACTATCTGGGCCGTGTCACCAAGTCGCGCATTCTGGAGGCCGTGCGCGAGGGCGCTGGCGACCGGGCTGCCCAGCTCATCGACCACATGAAGAAAGGCGACATGGCCAAGGAGGCCGAACGCCTGCTCGCGGATTCTGGCTGGCTGCCCGAGCCGCTACGGCTCGCCGACCCCGATGAAGCCGCTGGTGCCGACCTGACCTATCAGGCGGAGGGCGAGGCAACACTGCCGGCATTCCTCACCGAGGATGGCGACGACGACGAACAGGCGGAAAGCGAGGATGAAGACCTCACCGCCATCGCTGCCGAATGATCGGCCTCAAGCGGAGGGCGGGATAACCGCTCTCCGCGCCCCTTTCGAAGGAAATGCGCCATGGCCGATTTGCCCATGTCGACAGGCCGCGTGGTCTTCCAGTACCTCGTGCCCGTCCATGTCGAAGTCGAAGACGGGATCGTCACCTGCGTCACGGTGATCGACGAAACCCCGGTCCGCGATCCGATCCTCGTTGAGGGCGATGCAGAACTGCTGCCGGCAGCCGTCGCTGCTGCCGACGACGGCCAGGACTGGCCGTCATGGCAGTTTGGGTACTGAACCCACTTCCACATTCTTCTCCACCTCATCCCGGCCATCACTGCGCGACAGCGTTCGCGCGGGGCCGGGCATTTTCATCTGAAAGGCTCTCAATGGCTGACTATTTCACCCATTTCTCGTGCCTGCTCGATGTCGGCACGCCTGAAAATGCCGCCCGCGCACTCGCGCTCTACAACGCCCTTTCCGAGGAAGGCGCCTCGGAGGAACCGCCGTCCGAGGGCTATCTCCTCTCGATCCAGCCCGAACATGGCGGCACCGCGCTCTGGATGCGGGATGACGTGACCGGAGACCCGGAGCGCGTCATTCAGTTCGTGCTGCGCTGCGCCGAGCAGTTCCAGCTCACGGGACGGTGGGGGTTCCAATACGCCAACACCTGCTCGAAGCACCGCCTCGATGGATTCGGGGGCGGCGCCCATGTCCTCGATCTGGCCACCCGCGAAACCATTGCCTGGACCTATACCGACGGGTGGCTCGCATCCGTTTTGGACGGAGGCGACGGCGATGCCTGAGATCATCCAGACCACCGTCTATCAACTCGCCGAATTGGATGAGGCAGCAAAGGACAAGGCACGGGCCTGGTTTCGCGAAGGTGGCTTCGACCATGACTGGTATGACGACGTCTACGCTGACTTCGAGCAGATCTGCGCCATTCTGGGCGTTACACTCGACACCCGCACCGTTTGCCTCGTCGGCGGAGGATCGCGACAGGAGCCGTGCATTTATTTCCGGGGCTTCTGGAGCCAGGGCGACGGCGCCTGCTTCGAGGGGCGCTACGCTTACGCGCGCGGCGTTCCGTCCAATATCCGCGAGTACGCGCCCAAAGACACCGAACTCCATCAGCTCGCCGACACCTTACAGGCGGTGCAGCGCCGCAATTTCTATCAGCTCCATGCTCGGGCACGCCACCGCGGCCACTATTATCATGAGTATTGCATGGACGTGTCGGTCGAGCGCGAGAGCCCCACCGGCCAGGACATGACCGCCGATGCCGAGAATGTTGTCATGGAAACGCTGCGCGATCTGGCACGCTGGCTCTACCGCCAACTTGAGCGCGAGTACGAATACCTCTCGTCTGACGAATGTATCGACACGGCGATCACCGCCAACGCCTACACGTTTACGGGTTCCGGTCGTCGGTTCGGCTGACGGGAAAAGCGCCCTGCATCGGCAGGGCGTTTTCCATTACTTCAACCGTTCAGCTTGTCCTTGATGGCCTTCGCTGGTGCGAAGGTCAGCTTCTTCGAAGCAGCGATCTGGATGGTCGCACCGGTCGAGGGATTGCGGCCTTCGCGCGCCGGCGTGTCCTTGATCTTGAACTTGCCGAAGCCATTGATCGCGATTTCATCGCCCTTGGCTGCTGCGTCAGCAATTGCGGCAAAGACGCCATCGACCAGCTTCCGGGCATCGGTCTTGGTCAAGCCATTCGCAGCGGCAAGTGCGTCGGCAAGATCACTGTTGTTCATAATGAAAGCTACTTTCGTGAATTGATGGGGCCGCCCGGATAGCCGCAACGCCCGCGCAAATCCATGAATTGATGTGCGCAGGCAGCGCGTAGGAGAGGAAGAGGTCTGCCGGGACGGGACGAGACCCGCGCGGCTGAGAGAGAGCGTCGCGCGCGCTCCGTCCTTCCCGCTCTCCTTGAGGTCTTCCGTCATGAACATCCTGTCCGCCGTTGCCGGTTCTCCGGCGACGCCGCCTTTACCCGACCACTCCGCCAGCATCTTCGCGGCCGGGGAACTTTTGCTCCCACGTCTCGAACAGGGCCAGGCGATCAGCACCGCCCAATTGCGTCAAGCCATGGAAGCGGCATTCGGTGCCTCGGACGCATCTGGGGTGTGGAACTGGAAGCAGGCCTACGAGGCCTGTGAGACTGCAACAGTCCTTTTTCTGCGCAAATATGGCCCGGCCCTGTTTCGCAAAGCCGCAACGCCCGCAGCGCGTCTGGCTGCCTTGACCAGAATTGTGGGCCGGCTTCCCACCCACACCCGGCGTTCGGAGGAAAGCCAGACGCTCCAGCAATTTTCGACACCGGTCCCGCTCGGGCTCGCAGCCATGACCGCAGCCGCGATCCGTCCCGGTGACCGCGTGCTGGAACCTTCGGCCGGCACAGGCCTGCTAGCCATTCTCGCCCAGCTGGCTGGCGGGTCGCTCACCATCAACGAACTGGCGGAAACGCGGGCTGAGCTTCTGGCCACGCTCTTCCCCGCAACGCCCATCACACAGTTCGATGCCGCGCAGATCGACGATCACCTGGATCATGCCGTGGTCCCATCCGTCGTGCTGATGAACCCGCCGTTTTCGGCCATGGCCCATGTGGCAGGCCGCGTTCAGGACGCCGGTTTCCGGCATATTTCCTCCGCACTGCGTCGCTTGGCCCCGGGCGGCAGGCTTGTCGCCATCACCGGCGCCAATGTCGGACCGGACAATTCCGACTGGCGCGATGCCTTTGTCGCCTTGCAGGCGCGGGCACGTGTCGTGTTCAGCTGCCCGATGGCGGGCAGCGTCTATGCCCGCCACGGCACGACCTTCCCTACGCGCCTGACTGTCATCGACAAGTCCCCCGCCGACGATCCCGACGTGCTCCCGCTCGCGCCCGGAACTGCGCCCGATGTGGCAACGCTGCTGGCCTGGATCAAAACACACGTTCCGCCGCGATTGCCGGTCAGTCTCCCGGCAACGACCGTGCCGATCGCCGCCCCGCATAAATCCGTGCGCGGCTATCTCGCCCGCGCGGCAGCCAAAGCTCCGCCTAATCACGTCGCCGCCGATCCCGAGCATGTCGAACTTGCTTACGAACCCGTCGACTGGAGCCCGCCCGAAGAGGCCCGGATGAGCGACGGTCTTTACGAGGGCTACACGCTGCAATCGATCCGGATCGCGGGCGCGCAACCCCATCCGACCAAGCTGGTACAGTCGGCCGCCATGGCATCGGTCGCGCCACCCAAGCCCGCCTATCGTCCGCGCCTGCCGACAAACATCCATGCCCAGCTGTCCGATGCCCAGCTCGAAACCGTGATCTACGCCGGCGAGGCGCACAGCGATTACCTCGCCGGGTCCTGGACCGTCGATCCGACCTTCGACCTCGTGCAGGCAGCATCGGAAGGTGCGACGGCATCCGTTCGGTTCCGGCGCGGCTTCATGCTCGGCGACGGAACCGGCGCGGGCAAGGGACGGCAATCGGCGGGGATCATCCTCGACAACTGGTTGCAGGGCCGGCGCAAGGCCGTCTGGATCAGCAAATCCGACAAGCTGATCGAGGATGCCCAGCGCGACTGGTCAGCGCTCGGTATGGAGCGCCTGCTGGTCACGCCGCTCTCCCGCTTCCCCCAGGGCAAGCCAATCGGATTGTCGGAAGGCATCCTGTTTGCAACCTATGCTACGCTGCGCTCCGACGAGCGCGGCGACAAGGTTTCACGGGTCCGGCAAATCGTGGATTGGTTAGGCGCCGATTTCGACGGCGTGATCATTTTCGACGAGAGCCATGCCATGCAGAATGCCGGTGGCGGCAAGGGCGAACGCGGCGATGTCGCTCCCTCCCAGCAAGGGCGCGCGGGCCTGCGGCTTCAGCATGCGCTCCCCGATGCCCGCGTAGTCTATGTTTCCGCAACCGGCGCCACCAGCGTGCACAACCTTGCCTATGCCCAGCGTCTTGGGCTCTGGGGCAGCGAGGATTTCCCCTTCGCAACCCCCGCCGAATTCGTCGAGGCGATCGAAGATGGCGGCGTCGCAGCCATGGAGGTGCTCGCGCGCGATCTGCGCGCGCTCGGGCTCTACACCGCCCGTTCGCTGTCTTACGACGGCGTCGAATATGAAATGGTCGAACACCGGCTGACCGACGATCAGCGCCAGATCTATGACGCTTACGCGGGCGCCTTCGCGATCATCCACAACCACCTGGATGCGGCAATGGAAGCCGCGAATATCACCGGCAGCGATGGCACGCTCAACCGCCAGGCGAAGTCCGCCGCCCGCAGCGCCTTCGAGTCGGTCAAGCAGCGATTCTTCGGTCACCTCCTGACCTCGATGAAGACGCCCACCCTGATCCGTTCCATCGAGCGTGATCTCGAAGCCGGTCATGCTGCCGTGATCCAGATCGTGTCCACGGGCGAAGCCTTGATGGAACGGCGGCTCGCCGAGATCCCGACTGAGGAATGGGGCGACGTGCGCGTGGACATCACGCCGCGCGAATATGTTCTCTCGTACTTGCAGCACTCCTTCCCGGTGCAGCTCTACGAGCCCTACACCGATAGCGAGGGCAATCTGGCCTCACGCCCGGTCGTTCGCGATGGTCAGCCGGTCGAATGCCGTGAAGCTGTCGCACGCCGTGACGACCTCATCGAACGGCTTGCCTCCCTGTCACCGGTGCCCGGCGCCCTCGACCAGATCGTCCAGCGGTTTGGCACCGAAATGGTCGCGGAAGTCACCGGGCGCTCGAGGCGGATCGTGCGCAAAGGCGAGTGCTTCGCCGTCGAAAACCGGGCCGCCAGCGCCAATCTGGCAGAGACCGCCGCCTTCATGGACGACCTCAAGCGTATCCTCGTCTTCTCTGATGCCGGCGGCACCGGACGCAGCTATCACGCCGACCTCTCCGCCCGGAACCAGCGCCTGCGCGTCCATTATCTTCTCGAACCGGGCTGGAAAGCGGATGCCGCGATCCAGGGTCTGGGGCGCACCAATCGCACCAATCAGGCCCAGCCACCGCTTTTCCGGCCGATCGCGACCGACGTGAAGGCCGAGAAGCGGTTCCTCAGTACGATCGCGCGCAGGCTCGACACGCTCGGGGCAATCACGCGCGGCCAGCGGCAGACCGGAGGCCAAGGCCTGTTTCGGCCCGAGGACAATCTCGAAAGCCCCTATGCACGCGCTGCGCTGCGCCAGCTCTATCTGCTGGTGGTCCGCGGCAAGATCGAGGGCTGCTCGCTCGCGCGGTTCGAAAATGCCACAGGCCTGAAACTGACCGACACCAATGGCATCAAGGACGAACTGCCGCCGATCACGACCTTCCTGAACCGGCTTCTCGCACTCACCATCGAATTGCAGGGCATCCTGTTCTCGGCCTTCGAGCAGTTGCTCGACGCGAAGGTTGCTGGCGCCGTGGCGAGCGGCACCTATGATCTGGGGCTCGAAACCCTCACCGCTGAAAGCTTCGTGCTCACTGATAGGGTCAGCATCTACACGCACCCGGCAACCGGCGCGCAAACGCGGCTACTGACCATTACCCAGCGCGAGCGCAATCGACCACTGTCGCTCGGTGATGCATTGGCATGGCTGGAAAATGACCAGGGTCGTTTGCTGGTCAACACCAAGTCGGGCCGCGCCGCCGTCCAGGTCCCGGCACCGTCGTTGATGCTCGACGATGGCGAGATCGAGCGCCGGGTTCGCCTGATCCGTCCGATGGAACACCATCACGCCTCATGCGCCATGATGGCCGACAGCCACTGGGAGGAGGTGGACCGCGATGCCTTCGCCCATGCCTGGCAACGCGAGCTGGCAGACGTACCGACCTTCACCGATAGCACGATCCACATCGTGGCTGGCCTGCTCCTGCCGGTGTGGAAGCGATTGCCCGACGAATCGACCCGGGTCTATCGGCTCCAGACCGACGACGGTGAGCGCATCATTGGCCGGCGCGTGTCGCCTGCGTGGGCGGCCAATGCTGACACTTCGAGCTCGCCCGACCTGACCGGTGATGCAGCCTACGGCGCCCTTCTCGACGGGCAGACGATCATCGACCTTGCCGAAGGTCTGCAATTGCGGCGGATCAAGGTCATGGCCGCAAACCGCATTGAGCTGACCGGCTTTACCGAGGCGATGCGCGCACGCCTGCGCGCCTACGGGCTGTTCACCGAAATCATCTCGTGGAAGCTGCGCTTTTTTGTCCCCGTCGGCGCGAGCGGCCCCACTGTGCTCGCGCGATTGCTCGAAACCTTTCCAGCCCAGCGCCTTTTGGAACGGGAGGCGGCCTGATGCACCGGATCAATGCAGGCGATCTTGCCCATCGTCTCGGCCGCCAGGCCGAGGCGGTGTGCCGCCGCTACCTCAGTGCCGGCTGCAAACGGGGCAATTACTGGCTGGTTGGCGATGCCAACAACACGCCGGGGCGCTCCCTCTTCGTCCGGCTCCATGATTCTCCCAAGGGCGCCGCAGGCAAGTGGCAGGACGCTGCAACGGGCGACCACGGCGATTTGCTCGACCTCATCCGACTGGCACGGGGACTCACCGCGTTCGCCGATGTTGCCGACGAAGCCCGCACGTTCCTAAGCCTGTCGCATCCGGAACCCACGCCGTTGCCGAACAAACTGCCACCTGCTGCATCGGGATCGGTCGAAGCCGCAAAACGGCTCTTTGCCATGTCACAACCAAGCGTCAGCTCCGTCGTCGGCATCTATCTGCGACATCGCGGCATTGCGTCATTGCCCGGCCCGGCAACCCTGCGCTTCCATCCCCGCTGCTACTATCGAGCGGGGGAAGGCGAAGCCACCCAGACATGGCCGGCTATGATCGCCGCCGTCACCGATCTCGATGGCCAGATTACCGGGGTTCACCGCACCTGGCTTGCTCACGATGGGACCGGCAAGGCACCCGTCGATACACCTCGCAAGGCGATGGGAGACCTGCTCGGTCATGCGGTTCACTTCGGCATACCTGGCGAAGTCATGGCGGCCGGCGAAGGCATCGAGAGCGTGCTATCCGTTCGCGAAGCCGCCCCCGGCATGGCGATGGCCGCTGCACTTTCCGCGGCGCACCTCACTGCCATCGCATTCCCCGATGCGCTGCGGCGCCTCTACATCATCCGCGACAATGATCCGGCGGGCGATTGGGCTGGCAATAGCCTGGTCGAACGAGCCCATGCGGCCGGGATCGAGGCTTTTGTGTTGTCGCCAGTGCATGGGGATTTCAACGAAGACCTTTGCGCTCACGGCCTTGACGCGCTGCGGGCAAGTATCCGGAGCCAGATCGCCCCGCAGGACGTGGCTCGTTTTCTCACTTGTGCAGCCTGATCATCGGTCCGGGAAATTCGCGCGGTCCTGCGGGTTTGGTCGCATCGCGATTGATCTCACCATCGACAATGGGCCGCGCCCGGCCTTCGAGAGGGCGATAGGCCCACAAGCGTTCCGGCCCCGCAATGGCTGAGGCCAGCTATTTTCCGGCGGCGCGCTTCGCCCGCCTTTCCATCGCGAGACAAAATAGCCGGCCTTGCGCCATCCTCCGCTGCCGCTGCGGCCCTACGGGTGCAGGACCGGCCCGTTCGTGGGCTTCATCGCCATGAAGGCCGCGAGGGCGCGGTCCAATCGATGGAGCATCCGATGGACGAGCATGACGACTTTGAACCGCATCACGCATCCTCCCCCACCGATCACGTCCTGCAAGAGCTTCAACTCTACGGCTACCGCCCTTTCGAGGATGAACCCGATCCCCGGCTACTGCCTGAAGGCGACCGGGTCGCAGGAGCCATCGCCGACATCTTCGACGCCCTGATTTCGACCCTGGAAGACACCCGCCTCGAACCCGACCTCGACGACCTCCTGTGGTCTACCGTCAATCTCTTCCACCGAGCCTGCCAGAGGATCGAGCGTGAACTAGACGACAACGAGGTAGCACAGCGGCGGCTCCAGAACGAACAGGATGGCAGCGAGGTGAAGTCGGTCGAACTCGAGCGCCTGACCGCCGAGGGCCAGACCCTCCTCGAACGGCGCGATACGTTTGAACTGATGCGTGACCAGGCAGCCGACCATTTCGAGCGTCAGACCCGCTCAAGCTGGAAGCCGCATTCAGGCTCAATCGTCAACCATCGCAACCTGACCGCGGCGATGATCGACAGCCGCGACTTTATCAACGCCAAGCGCCGCGCCGAAACCGAAGTACTTCTTCCTGCCGGACCAAAGATCGCTTTTTCCGGCGGTGAAAGCACTGATCATCAGCTCATCTGGGCGAAGCTCGATCAGATTCGGGCCAAGCATCCCGACATGGTGCTGATGCATGGCGGTTCGCCCAAAGGTGCAGAAAGGATCGCATCCCGCTGGGCCGACACCCGCAAGGTGCCGCAAATCGCATTTAAGCCCGATTGGACCCGGCATGCCAAGGCTGCGCCATTTAAGCGCAATGATCAGATGCTGGCCGTGATGCCGATCGGCGTCATCATCTTCCCCGGCACCGGCATTCAGGACAACCTTGCCGACAAGGCCCGCAAGCTCGGGATTCCTGTCTATCGGTTCGGCTCTGGCGGCGCGTGAGCGCCGCCGGACGCTAGCTCTTTCGAGGCTTGGGCTGGTACAGCCGCCGTTTGACATTGGGTTTCAGTGCATTGCCAACGTCCTTGTCGACGATCGCTAGATCAAACCAGTCCGGGTCGAAATGGCCTCCGCACCATCGTTTGGTTTCGCCGTGTTCTGGATCGCCGGTGTCCCCCATGATTTCGAGAAACCGTTCATAGCCCGGAATTCCCCCAACATCTTCTGGAGGGCGAGCACCCGATCCATCCACGCATTGGGCTTTCTTCGGCGCAGCATCGAGGGAAAGCCATTGCTCCAATTCGACAGTGTGCATCCAACTGTCGCCGAAATCATAGAGGTAGTTGAACCTCGTCCCAGATCTCGAGAAGTCTCGCAGGCGCACGTCGGTCTGCTCAAAGACCTGAGGGTCGCCTTCGCAAGAACCCTCGTAGGCGGCGGCGGCATCGCCGAAACGCAGCCCCCCGATCTGAAACTCATGCAGATGGTAATTCCACCAGTTGAAGGCCGCCTGGATCGTCAGGTGGAGTTGCTCAAGGTCCCAGTGGATCGGAACGATCAGACGCCTCCAGACCGGA
The DNA here is from genome assembly GCF_020404405.1 of Novosphingobium sp. FKTRR1. Classification (GTDB taxonomy): domain Bacteria; phylum Pseudomonadota; class Alphaproteobacteria; order Sphingomonadales; family Sphingomonadaceae; genus Novosphingobium. Next base: position 107,143 of record NZ_JAIZDA010000009.1, read on the forward strand.
GGTTCGATGTCGTCAACCGACACACGAAGCTGAATGGCATTGAACGGTTCAAACATACCGGCAGCAAGCCGTCCCAATGGGGCGGCGTCAAGCTCTGTCGCAGATGCGAGGCATGCAAATGTCGCGTGGGCATTGATCCTCGGCCACATCGCTCCAATTCGGCAACTGCTCACCCCCGCTTCAAATGCGCTGATCCTTGGCCCGGCCCAGGGCCTGACGCCATCAACCCGTAAAGGGTCGGACTACGCAAAGCGTGCCGCCGAACTGGCTTCGCCAGCCCGGTGATTGCAGCCCTTGGCCGGTCACTTCGGGCGCCTGTCAGCGGGGGATGAGCCTCCGCTTCGAACAGGAGCAGGTCCGATGTCCCTCAACGATGCACAAGCCTTCGCCTTCAGCCTCGCTGCAACCTTGATGGTCGCAATCGTCATTTTCCGCGCCGGTGACGGCAGCCTGTCGGTCATACCGGCCACCGAATTCGATCACGATGCCGAAGTCATCGCGGAAATCGATCCCTTCGCGCTCTGACCGCGTCCGATCGCTCAGGCGGAACGGAAATCGCGACGGTTTCCGCTCCCGTCGGGGCCTGAATTCCGCTATATGGCTACCTGCGCTGTGGTGGTGGTGGAGGCGCAACCGTCAGACCTTTTGTCACGGGAGACCACCACCATGATTATTCTTGGTATTTTTCTGTCGATTGCGGCGATCGGCTTCTTTTGCTGGTTGCTGTTCACGCTTGCGGTGTTCGCGCTGCCCTTTTTCATCGGCATGAGCGTTGCTGCATGGGCCTATCAATCCGGCGCCGGCTGGCTGGGCGCGGCATTCATCGGACTGCTTGCGGCAGGCTTGACGCTCGGCTTTGGACAGATTGGCCTAATGCTCGTGCGGCCCACTTGGGCGAGACTGCTGATTGCACTCGCCTTCGTCGCGCCTGCGGTTATAGCCGGATACCATGCTACCCACGGCATCGTACAGCACACCATGCCCTCCGAAGCCTGGCAGCAAGTATTCTCGGTGATCGGCGCGTTCGTGGTGGGCTGCACGGCGTTCGTTCGAGTAGCAGGCATGGCAGGCACCAAGCCGTCGTCGGGGCATCTGGCAAGAACCTGAAGCAGCCCAACCGATTTACCGGACGACCGATGAGGCGAAACTGTTGCCGTCTTGCTGGAAGAGAGTAGCAAAACGGGGCTGCGTCGTCGGATCACCCTGGCCCATGCTTGCCACGCGGCGCCACCGTCCGAACGACCAAGGGTTCCCCGATTGACGCGGTATATGACCAACACGTGGCCCAGGGCGTTTCCTGTGCGTGCTGCGTTTGATAGCGCGCCAGCCTGTCTGGCGAGGGCGAGATCGCGGTGTTGGTGGGCCGCGCCGGTCTGAAGGGCGAAGGCGTATCGCCACGATTGTCCCGTAACAGTTCGCTCGCGCCCGCTCCAAACGGCCTCTGTCATGGGCTGATCTGGCCGAAGACCGGCTGCGCCTCGACCGCCTATGCCGCAACCGCGTTCCGCCAACTTTCTTCCCCTGCCGGCCAGGGCCGTCATTCCTCGCGCGACAAGAAAGCTGGCTTCACGCCGTCCTGCGCTTCGCTGCGGCAGCAAGCTGTGCGGCGTCGGTCGTCTCCGGCCTCTCGATCGCCATCGAGGCCGCAATGGTGCGGGTTCGAAGACGAATGAACGGAGATTTCTCATGGCTACCATCGGCACCTTCAAGAAGGCCGGCTCGAACGAGTTCACCGGCGACATCATCACCCTCAGCGTCCAGGCCAAGGGCGTGCGCATCATCCCCGACCTGCGCGCCACCGGCGAAAACGCCCCCAGCCACCGGGTCGTGGTCGGCCGCGCGGAAATCGGCGCAGCCTGGTCCAAGCGTTCGGGCGAGGGCCGCGACTATCTGGGCCTCAAGCTGGATGATCCGAGCTTCAATGCCCCGATCTACGCCAACCTCTTCGACGACGAAGACGGCGAAGGTTACTCGCTGATCTGGTCCCGCCCCAATGGTCGCCGGGGCGATTGAGGCCCGCAGCCAGGCCCCGGCCGAAACGGCCGGGGCCTTTTGGCATTCGAGCAACCGAATCAGTTCCGTCCGCCTCGCCACTAGTTCCCAGATCCAAAGGGTGAGTGGTGCACGATAGAGGTGGCATTCGCGCCAAGGGCGACTAATATAGTCGTAGTTCTGGCGCGTTCATCCGCGGCGGTGGGAGGCGATCATGCATGATCACCGCTCGCCAATCGCGGGCCGCACGCGCGTTGCTGGGATGGACACAGGAGACGCTCGCTGACAAGGCCCAGGTCTCTCTGACCGCGCTCAAGCGCCTCGAATCCGAAAGCGGGCTCGAGGTGTACGAATCCACACGCGATCAGGTGCGCAGGGCGCTTGAATCCGCCGGTGTCGTTCTCTTGTCCACGGAGAAGGGCGAAGGTGTTCTGCGACTTCATCAACCAGGTGATCGATCAGCCAGGCCTTGAGGCTGGCTGTCACAGCTATCTTCGACCGGAAAAATTCTGCGGGCCGCTGTTCTGGATCAATGCTAGGGTCAATGGAAAGTCGCAAAAACACCTAGAACAACGTGGTGGCCGGTGATGGACGAGTCTACACCGCAGTTTCTTGATCAACCGCCGCAGGGCCAGCAACTCACCTCTTACGATCGTGAGCACATGGTGCTGTATCTTCGGCTCCTGGACAGCCATAGGGACGGCGCCGACTGGCGTGAAGCCGCGCAGATCCTGTTCGGACTGGACGCCGCGATCGATCCGGTGAGAGCCCGCAAGGTTCATGACGCCCACCTGGCGCGCGCGCAATGGATGACCGAACACGGCTACCGCGAACTGCTGCGCAAGGGGCCAACCGACTGACAGGTGATGCCGCTGCGGCATCGCCTGTTGCCGAGATGGGGACTTCCGGCGCCCGTCACAGAAAGGAATCATCGCCCTCCCGTAATCGTCTGAGGCCGGGGGAGAATCGAGATGATGCCGGATGCTTCTCAATGGCGTTCCGCTGCACGCTACGAACCCGTCGAACGCATGAGCGCCTCGGGCCTTGCGTGGGAATGGCTTCGACGAAACGAGGCCTATAACCGCGATTTCGACGAATTGTCGGCGAAAGATGCCGACATCCCCATGCTGACGGACGCGATCCGTCAGCGCTGGAGGTTACGATTTCGCGGTCGACCCAGCACTCGATCAGGCCGCTACCACCGTTTTCTGGATGCCCAAAGACGACACCAGCATCGTTGTGGTTGCCGACGCTCCTTCTGAGTTGGCCTCCTATTCTGGCGGGAGCATGCTGCCTGAGGCGATCACCGGAAGCGATGGCAGCATCACTCTCCCGCTAGCCAACGGCGAGCATATCCAGATTCAGCTTCTGACCTCCGGGGCCGGCCAGGCGGTGGCCTTGATTCCACTGGATATCGACGGATTTGGTAGGCTGGAGGCCGCCCATCGCCTCCTGGCGGCGCTTCACGGGCGGACCATTCCTCCTGATACCCGGTTGACCCGACAGCAACGGATGCGATCGCGCCGAATGTTGCAGGCTTTCGACGGGGCACGCAGTGGCGCCACCCAACAAGAGATCGCTCGAACTCTGTTCCGCATTGGCCCTGTAAGCCGGGACGAATGGCAGGCATCTGCCTCGCGGCACGCGGTTATGGCACTGCTGCGTGATGCCCGTGCGATGGTTGCGGGCGGATATCGCAACCTCTTGCGGCACCGTCGGCGGTCCTGACCCATACCTTGGCAACCGGTGTGGGTATTTAACTGGTGCCAAAATCCCGCTGCAACTCGCCGATTTCGCTTCGCCATTGTGGCCGTCGCCCGCCGTCGATCTCCGACGGCACCAACGAAGCCTACGAAAGGCCGACTTATGCGACCCGACCTCGCCATTCTGCCGCCACGCTACCTGCGCACCAAGGAAGCAGCGGCTTTTCTCAGCCTTTCGCCGCGAACGCTCGAAAAGCACCGGACTTACGGCACCGGCCCCGCCTACAAGAAGCTCGGTGGCCGGGTGGTCTACTCGGTCGACGATTTGCAGCATTGGGCCGAGCGCGGTGCCGTCACCTCGACGTCCGACCCCCGCGGCACCGTGCTGCCAGCGAAGTGGCATCCGGACGACGTCGTTTCCATGGCCGGGCGCCTGGCGCGCTGACCCGCGACGGATTTGCCGATGGCACCCCGCCTTCAATCCCTCCCGGAGCGCGGACAACTCGATCTGTTCCGCACGATCCCCGGCGACGTCGCCCCCCGAGACGCGCAGGACCTCATGGCCTATCCATTCTTCTCTCTATCCAAGACCCACCGCATCACTCCAATCGACTTTGCCGCTGGCAATGTCTCGATCCGGGTCGAGGCCGTGCCAGATCATGGCATGGCCACCATTTGGGATGCGGACATCCTGATCTGGGCCGCCAGCCAGATCGTCGAGGCGCGCGACGCCGGCTTTCGAACGTCCCGGCTGATCGTCGCCACGCCCTATGAGGTGCTCAAGTTCATCGGACGCGGCACGTCCATGCGCGACTATCAACGCCTGAAAGCGGCGTTGGACCGGCTGCAATCGACTACCGTGGCCACTTCCATCCGCCAGCATGCCGAAGGACGGCGACACCGATTTTCATGGATCAATGAATGGAAGGAACGTCGGGACAGCAATGGCCGCCCCGACGGCATCGAACTGATCCTGTCCGACTGGTTCTATCAAGCCGTGCTCGATGACGCTCTCGTGCTGACCATCGACCGGTCCTATTTCGATCTCACCGGCGGCCTTGATCGCTGGCTCTATCGCCTGGTCCGCAAGCATGGCGGCAAGCAGCGTCATGGCTGGCGGTTCGACTTTCGCCATCTTCACTTGAAGTCCGGCAGCCTGTCGCCCTTCAAGCGGTTTGCTTTTGAGCTGCGGGACATCGTCCGGCGCCAGCCGCTCCCAGGCTATGTCCTGTTCCTCGAAGTGGAGGCTCGTGGCCGAACACTGCTCGCGTTCAAGCCGTCGGCGCCTTGTGGAAACCCTGTGGATGGCGTCGTGCCATCGGGAACCAGACGGCCCGTGCCATCAGGAACCTCGGCCTCGTGCCATCGGGAACCAAAACAGGGGCTAACTCTCGACAGGGAAAGCCGAAATCGCGTCCGTAACTTAGACTCTAACCAAGAATCTAACTTTGAAGAACGCGCGCGCGAGGTGCGCGGCCTCATCGACACAGTCCGCAACGGCCTCACGGTCAATGCGCGGCAGCGGCGATCTCATCTCCACAACGAGCGGGAATTTGCCCGCACATCCGAGCTTCCCTTCAAGTCGCCGCCGGATGAGCAGCCATGCTGACCCCGCACCACAAACCTGCGCGAACGCAGCGAACCTGCACCCGCTCGATCGGCAGTTTGCGCGCTGCTGACCGCGCCTCTGCAAACTTCCTTGGAGATCCATCATGAACAGCGCCACGACCTCCGGCGCGCATCGCTGCCCCGCGCCGCTCACGCCCGCTGCCGATGCCCTGACCCACGTCGAACTGACGCATATCGAGAAGCGGATCGAGAACTGGATCAGGTTCGGCCGCCATGTACACGAACAGATCCTCGATCGACGACGGCGCGTGCTTAGTTATCGACCGGGCAGCGTTTTCGGCTTCGTCCGTTGGGCCGCAAACGACTTCGGCACCGTCGCCTCCCGGATCGACATCGTTCGTACCGTGGCGCCAGCTGAAGCCTATCAGACGCTGGCTTTCATCCGACCCGGCGGCGAGATCCTACTGACGGCCGATGGCTGGCCCAAGGTTTGCCAGGTGCTCCGCCTGATCGATGACGTGGAGGCCGTCGGACTCGATGCCTGCGACGTAGCCCCCGATCACTGGCGCCATGTCGCGAACCGGATGAGCGTCGGTCAGGCTCCCCGTGCATACACGCCAGAGCGTCATCAGGCATGGCTCAAGCGCCGGGAGATCGAGGGATGACCCGCTTCGGCTACGTCATGACGACGTATTTCTCCGTCCTTGGCATGGGCCTCGCTTCATTCCTGCCTTTGCCGCTCCGGCTGGTCTGGAATGCATCGGCCAGCGTTCCCATCGGTCTCTATGGGCTTGAACCGCCGCGCAATCTTAGCGTCGGCGATCTGGTCGCCGTGACACCGCAGCGGCCGCTGGCCGATTTCATGGTGGAGCGCGGTTACCTCGGTAGGGGCGTGCCGCTGATGAAGCATGTGGCCGCACTGCCGGGACAGACTGTTTGCCGGCTGAGGAGCACCATCACTGTCGATGGCATGGCCCTTGGCGAGGCGCTCGCCCATGACCGCAAAGGACGCGATCTGCCGGTCTGGCAGGGGTGCCATTCCATCGCGGCTGGCACCGTCTTCCTGATGAACGCCGCTGTTCCCGACAGTCTCGACGGTCGCTATTTCGGCCCGATCTCCGCTCGCACGATCATAGGTCGAGCCACGCCGATCTACACCGACGAAGCGGCGAACGGCCAATTCGTCTGGCGCGCAAACGACCAGCTGGCGGCGCGCTGACCACGCCCCTTCGGCCCCGTCATCGCTCACCAAACAGCATCTCAACCGGCAACGCGAGGAGACCTACAATGCCACAGATCGGCACCTTCACTGAAACGGCGGACGGCTTTGTCGGACGTATCCATACTTTCTCGCATTGCCAGGAAGTCGGCATCCTGCCCGCCGAGCCGTCTGATGCTGAAAATGCGCCGGACTTTCGCATTCATATACGTCTTGACGACGGCATCGAGGTCGGACCCGTGATTGGCGCGGGCTGGAAACGTGCCGGCGAGCGTGCCGGCATCTTCATCGCGCTGATCATCGACGATCCCGCTCTGCCGCAGCCCATTCGCGCCAATCTGTTCCGCGCCGGCGCCGACGGTGCGTCCTGGACACTGCACTGGAATCGCATTTCCAGGCGCGATGCGCGGGATTGATGCCATGCACCGCTCTGCACTCCTTTTCCTTTCCGGCCTGACTTGCGCCTGCTCCCTGCCGACGGCCGCGCTCGCGCAATCGGCTGCGACCGAACGCGCGATGCCAGGAGTTCCGTTCAGCGAATTCATCACCGAGGCGGCGTCACGCTTTGCGCTTCCTCCAGCCTGGCTGCACGCCATCATGCATGCCGAAAGTCGCGGAAAGTCCCGCGCCATTTCGCCAATGGGGGCGATGGGCCTGATGCAGATCATGCCCGTGACATGGGACTATTTGCGCGCACGGCATCGCCTTGGACCAGACGCTTTCGATCCGCACGACAACATCATCGCAGGCGCTGGATACATCCGTGAGCTGTATGATCGCTACGGCTCGCCTGGCTGGATAGCAGCCTACAATGCCGGCCCCGGGCGCTATGAAGCTTCGCTCAGGGGGCGACCTTTGCCCGCCGAAACTCGCGCCTATGTCGCTGTGGTCGCACCCGCGATCGGGCAGAATCGCGTTGCAAGCACTCCGACAATTGCGATGGTCGATCGCTTCGCTTGGACACGTTCGCCGATCTTCGTCGGGCGCCGTGACGTCTCCGGTGCGCTGACGGCAGAGCCAGCTGACGCGCAAGGTATCGAGCCTCTGCAACGTGCCGACACCGCTCCAGCCAAGCAAACCCACGGCCTCTTCGTTGCGCGGACTGCAGGGGCAGGACCTCAATGATCGACACCTCACCCAATCGCATTCTCTCGAAGGATAGCGGGAGATGGGGGGAGACTGCGCCCACAACCGAGGGAGGGCAGGATAAAAGGGTGCACGTTGCGCCCCGGTCGGTTGGTTGCTTTTTCGAGGTTTTTGTGGCCCTTGCACACCTTGTGCCGGGTATTGGCAAGGTGCCGAACCTACCTAACAGTCTGTTTATCCATCGCTTTTTGCACATTGTTCGGTGCACCGATGGCCGATGACCGCGAATTTCGCATCCGCCCTGGCCGCATTCGTTCATCGGGCTCGCAGCGCGCACGGCCATTCATCGCCCAAGCCTTGGCGGCAGCCGAGCGAGCTGGCGGCGGCATCTCCCGGGCTGGCCGCATCAAGACGAGAAATACCTCGCGTTTCGGCCGAGGACAGCGCGCCAGCATCCAGGCCAACAGGCTCATAACCGCACGAACACGCGGCGCCGTCGTCAAGGCGCGCATCGTCCGGCACAATGCACGCAGCGCGCCGCTTACGACCCATCTCGATTATCTGCGCCGCGAAGGCGTTACCCGCGATGGCGAGAAAGCCCGTCTGTTCGGTCCGGATAAGAGCAACGTCGAAGGCGGGGCGTTCGCTGAGCGCTGTCAGGATGACCGCCACCATTTCCGGTTCATCGTTTCACCCGATGACGCACTGGAGATGTCGGATCTCCAAAGTTTCACCGGCGAGTTGGTAGCGCAGATGGAAAAGGATCTCGGCACGAGGCTCGATTGGGCCGCCGTCGATCATTGGAACACCGAACATCCCCACGTCCACCTCATCGTGCGCGGTGTACGTGACGACGGGCAGGATCTGGTCATCGCCCGGGACTACATCAAGGAAGGCATGCGCGATCGGGCGCGCGACCTCATCACCCAGGAATTGGGGCCGCGCACCGACCTCGAGATTCGTCGGACCCTCGAACATCAGATCGGCGCGGAGCGGTGGACTCAGCTCGACCGGCAATTGGTTCGTGATGGCGGCATGAACGGTGTCATCGACGTGGCGCCGCTGCCCGGCGGGGAGCCTGATCCGTTCCAGTCTCTCAAAGTCGGTCGCCTCCGCAAATTGGAGGCGTTCGGGCTCGCAGAACAGATCGGTCCCGGCCAATGGTCCATCGGGGCCAGGGCCGAGGCAACCTTGCGCGAAATCGGCGAGCGCGGCGACATCATCAAGCGCATGCACCGGGCACTGACCGAACGCGGCATAGAACGCGCCGCTGCCAGTTACGTACTTGCCGCCGAGCTTTTCGACCAGCCGGTTGTGGGCCGGCTGGTGACGCGCGGGCTCGACGATGAATTGAAGGGCACCGCCTATGCGGTGGTCGACGGCATCGATGGGAGAGCCCATCACATCAGGCTGTCCGACCTTGATGCCGCTGGTGCTTGCACGCCAGGCTCCATCGTCGAACTACGTGCCTTTGATGACGCGCGTGGGATGCGGCGTGTAGCACTGGCCATCCGATCAGACCTTGACATCGACCATCAGATCAAAGCCGCCGGTGCGACCTGGCTCGACCGACAAGCCATCGCCAAGGAACCAGCCAGCTTGTCAGAAGGCGGCTTCGGTGGCGACGTGCGTGAAGCACTGGGCCGCCGTGCCGAACATCTGATCGGCCAAGGGCTCGCCGAGCGACACGGTGTGCAGGTTCGGTTCGCGCGCAATCTCATCGATACGCTTCGGCGGCAAGAATTGGACGCTCTTGGGGACAGGCTCTCCGCCGAGACCGGCAAGCCCTTCAACCACGCAAGCAACGGCGAATATGTGGCCGGGACTTACCGACAGCGCATGACGTTGGCGTCTGGCCGCTTCGCAATGCTCGATGATGGTCTCGGCTTCCAGCTCGTGCCCTGGACGCCCGCCCTTGAAAAGCACCTCGGTCGCCACGTTTCCGGCGTGGCGCGGGGCGACGGCGGCATCGACTGGAGCTTCGCCCGCAAGCGGGGGCTCGGTCTCTGATCCATCACATACGAAAGGACCATTTTTATGTCCGCGACCAAGATACTGTGGGGCCAGGTCATTACCGTCATCCTGATCGTGCTCACTACGACATGGGCAGCGACGGAATGGGTGGCCTGGCGCCTGGCATTCCAGCCAGAATTGGGCGCGCCATGGTTCCGGCTTTTCGGTTTCCCCTTCTATCTGCCGCCCTCGTTCTTCTGGTGGTGGTACGGCTTCGATGCCTATGCACCAGCCATCTTCGTCGAGGGGGCCTATATCGCTGCCTCCGGTGGCCTGATTTCGGTTGTCGTCGCCATCGCCATGTCAGTCTGGCGTGCGCGCGAAGCGAAGAAGGTCGAGACCTATGGCTCGGCGCGCTGGGCAGAACCCGGTGAGGTTCGCTCCGCAGGCCTGCTTGGTCCCGATGGTGTCGTTCTCGGCCGCTTTCAGCACGAGTATTTGCGGCACAATGGCCCTGAGCATGTGCTGTGCTTTGCACCGACCCGCTCGGGTAAGGGCGTCGGCCTGGTCGTGCCCTCGCTGCTGGCATGGCCGGGTTCTGCCATCGTCCACGACATCAAGGGCGAGAACTGGCAACTTACTGCGGGCTTTCGGGCGCGTTTCGGGCGCGTGCTGCTGTTTGACCCGACCAATGCAAAGTCCGCCGCCTACAATCCACTGCTCGAAGTTCGGCGCGGCGAATGGGAAGTGCGCGACGTCCAGAACATCGCGGACATTCTGGTCGATCCCGAAGGCAGCCTTGAGAAGCGCAACCACTGGGAGAAAACCAGCCACGCCCTGCTGGTCGGCGCGATCCTCCACGTCCTTTACGCCGAAGCCGACAAAACGCTCGCCGGCGTCGCTGCCTTCCTGTCCGATCCCAAGCGCCCTATCGAATCGACGCTCGCTGCAATGATGACGACGGCGCATCTGGGCAAGGTCGGCCCACATCCCGTCATCGCCAGTGCTGCCCGCGAATTGCTCAACAAATCGGACAACGAGCGATCAGGTGTGCTGTCGACCGCCATGTCGTTCCTCGGCCTCTACCGGGACCCGGTGGTCGCCGCCGTGACCCGGCGCTGCGACTGGCGGATCGCCGACATCGTAAGCGGAAAGCATCCGACCACGCTCTATCTCGTCATCCCACCATCCGACATCAACCGGACAAAGCCGCTCATTCGGCTCCTGCTCAACCAGATCGGACGCCGGCTCACGGAGGACTTGCAAGCCAAGTGCCACCGGCATCGCTTGCTCTTGATGCTGGACGAGTTTCCCGCGCTTGGCCGCCTCGACTTCTTCGAAAGCGCGCTGGCGTTCATGGCAGGCTACGGACTGAAGAGCTTCCTCATCGCGCAGTCGTTGAACCAGATCGAGAAGGCCTATGGTCCGAACAACTCGATCCTCGACAATTGCCATGTCCGGGTGAGCTTCGCGACAAACGACGAGCGCACCGCCAAGCGTGTCTCGGATGCGCTCGGCACCGCCACTGAAATGAAGGCCATGCGCAATTATGCCGGGCACCGCCTCTCGCCCTGGCTCGGGCATCTGATGGTGTCGCGATCCGAAACCGCGCGTCCCTTGCTGACACCGGGCGAGATCATGCAGCTTCCGCCCGCCGATGAAATCGTCATGGCTGCGGGCATTCCCCCGATCCGGGCCATGAAAGCCCGCTATTTCGAGGACTCCCGTTTCAGAGAGCGCATATTGCCGCCGCCTGAACTGGACGTACCGAAACAAGGGCAGGCGGACGACTGGACCGGATTGGCGTTGCCAGCGCCGCCGGCGGTCCCAGAGGCAATGCTGACTGGTGGTGGGGATGATGATCCTACGGATTCCGAGCGCCGCCATCAGCCCGAATTGAGTCTGGCCAAGCCCGCGGAGAGCCCGCAGCCTATCCCCAATGAGTTCGAGATCGACAGCGAGCACAATGATGATGGAGACGATCTGGCTGCACGAAACCGCGCATTGACCGGGATCATGCAGGGCGTAGCGCGTCAAGCTTCGCTCGACCTCGGCGACGGGATTGAGATCTGACAGATGACCATCCGCAAGAAGAAGGCGCAGATTTCCGTTTATCTCGACCCTGATGTCATGACGATGCTGGCGGATTATGCCGCACGTCGCAATCAGTCACAGTCGTTGGTAGCGGAAGCGGCCATCGCTTCGTTCCTTTCGCCGGATGCTGCCGACCGACGCGAAGCGGCTTTCGCTAAACGGCTCGATCAGCTCGATCGACGTATGGCGCGAACGGAACGCGATGTGGGCATTGGAATCGAGACCTTGGCGGTTTTCATCCGCTTCTGGCTGGCGACCACACCTGCCTTGCCAGAACCGGCGGCCCATGCTGCCCGGGCCAAAGCCGGCGAACGCTACGACGCCTTTGTCACGGCACTCGGCCGACGGTTGGCCAAGGGACCGAGGCTGCGTCAGGAAATCCCAGAGGAACGCGCGGTTGAAGGTAGCGGTGCTTCGCCATCTCATCCGCTCAAAACGGAATGACCCCACTGCGGAATGCGGCAACGACTTCCGACCGCTCCACGAACTCCCGCTTATTCTCGATGTTCCACTCAGGAAAGGAGAGGAACAAGGGATCGGCGAGAACGCCGATCCGCGGCTTGCGGCCGGCGAATTGGTGAGCGGTCAGATCGTAGTTCCAGTCACCTACCATGACCCAGAAATGGTGATCATATCCACAAGCCTTCGATCCCTTGATAATGCAGACGTTGTCGAGGCGATATTTCTCTTCGAGGAGGTAGGTCAGCATGAGCGACACGCTCTCGCAGCAATTCTGCGGGTAGGAATATCCGAAGGGGTAGTCGAAGATCCTTTCGAGCCTGTTTCTCTCCAGAAACCCCAGCAACTTGGTCGCTGAGCCGTCGATGTCGGTTTTTCGGACCTTGGGATTCCCATTTGTGCGGTGCATTGCACTCAAAGTTGCGGCACTCCATCGACATACCCTTCGAAGGCGTAATCATTGAGGAACTGGCGGCGCCACAGATATCCGCGATCAACTTCGCTCAGTGCGGCTTCCTCGCAGATATTGGGCCACAACCGGGCGATCTTGACGATCTGGTCGTTGATCAGATCACGGGCATCGCGGTCGCTGAGCAGAAAATTCGGCGCCGATAGGCGGCAGCTTTCCAGCAGGCTGCGCTTGTCCTCACCATTCACCAGCATCGCCTGATTGGCCACCCGGCCATTTCGTGGCTGCGGGCATATGTCGTATGCCTGGGTGAGTGTGAGGCTGGCACCATCCCAGAAGGCCGCATGGTTGCGGGCGTGGTCGTCGGTATTGCCTGTCAGCACGTTGAAGACCATCCGCCCGAACAGTTCGCGCAGAGTCGCTTGCGGATCGGTGAAGCGCGCGCGCACCATCTCTGCGAGATCGACATAGCTCGCATAGCGGGCCTGCATTTCGGAGAGGCCAAACATCGTCAGGGCAGAGACCATTGCCCGGCGAGTCCAGCCAGTGCCGTTCCATTTGCGGTCGAAGCGGCGCACTAGGAGGACATCCTTGCCGCTCGCCTGCGTCAGTTGAACGGGCGCGACGTCGAGGCCCACTTCTGCCGCCAGGCGCATCGCAACGAACTCGGCCTTCACCACGGCCATGGTATCATTGGTGGCTGAGAATTTGGCGATGAACTTGTCTTCGCCATTCTGGATCAAGGCCTTGGGACGTGCGCCGCCTATCGAACTCCCGTGGAACAGCGCCTTGTCCAGAGCCGGGGGAATGGGTTCGCCGCGCTCGACCCGTTCGGCCGCTTCCAGTAGTTCCTCAAGCGTCGCATTATCCTGCTCACGGGGCTGATACTTGTCGGCTGAGGTCTGGAAATCGAGCGCGCCAATGCGATCGGAACCCGAATTGAGCATGAAGGTCAGTTCGTCGAACTCGACATTGTGCGCGGCCTCACCGCCAAGGCCCGTCAGACGATTGATGATGACCCGGCGCCCCCATGCGTCCGGCGCGCCGTCGCGCAAGCACCCGGCCATGTCGAGTGGTGCTTCGGGCAATATCCTGCCGCGCTGGAGTGGCAGCTCCGGTGCATAGATCGGTATGGCGTTGGCGCGTTCGAGATAGGAACGGCCGTAGTTGAAGGCATAGAGGCCACCATCCAACTCGATCCTCCCGGCAATGACGGGCTCAAGCGCGCCCGGCAGCCATATCCACACGAAAGCTTCCGTGGCGGGCGCGATCGGATCGTGAGCCGTAGTGGTGGGCTGAGGGCGATCAGAAGTCATCCTTCACCTCCGAGCGAGGACGCCGCACCGACTGCGGAAGGAGCGCCAGCTTGTCGTTGACCCTGGAAATCTCGGGAGCAAGCCGCGAAGGCTCGTCAACAAAGAGCGGTACACCCACCAGCGTCGCAGCCTCGAACACCAGCCCGATTTCTACCTTGGGGTGCCCCTTTTCGATCAGTTGCAGCGTGCTGCGCGCGATACCTGCGCGGGCCGCCAAATCAGCCTCCGACATCTTGCGCTGTTTACGTGCGAGGCGAATGAGTCCGCCCATCATGGTCAGCGCTTCACGCGTCACGCGGGAATATGGGCGGGGATGGTTAGTCACATGAACCTCAATGCCGGTTATGGCGGTCATAAGGCCATTTCTCGACCGCGATAACGGTCAATACCAGCAACTATGTTAAAAAACAATGGAATGACCGTGTAGGCAGTCATGAAGCCCATTCCTGACGGCTATGGCGGTCATTTCCAGACCTGCCGGCAGAACCTCAAGCTATTGGCGATGCCGAGCGCTTATCCGTGCTCTGTTACAGGCGACCAAGGCACTGCGCGTCGCCCCGCTGCCTTCCCAGATCGCCGGAACTCCGCCGTTTCCCTGTATTTGCACGCCACGCTTCTACTACGACCGAAAGCTGTTGAACCGGCCGAATTTCTGGCTCTCTTAATCATCCCCAAGCCGGGGAGCGCCTGTTCTCCCCGGTGACACGGGGAACCCGATGGCGGCTTCACACCACAATTCGCAAAGGTCGGCACGCGGCGCGCGCATGCTGCGCACAGCGCTCGGTCCCGCCATTGCCCGCTTGCTCGAAGACCCGTCGGTCGTCGAAGTCATGCTCAATCCTGACGGACGGCTCTGGGTCGACCGCCTGTCGGAAGGGCTTTCCGATTCCGGCGAATACCTCTCTGCGGCCGATGGCGAGCGCATCGTCCGCCTCGTTGCACACCATGTCGGCGTCGAAGTGCACGCCAGTTCGCCGCGCGTATCCGCCGAGCTTCCCGAAACGGGGGAGCGGTTCGAGGGGCTGCTCCCGCCTGTCGTCGCCGCGCCCGCCTTCGCGATCCGGAAACCCGCCGTCGCGGTCTTTACGCTGGCTGACTATGTCGCTGCGGGGATTATGGCGAGCGATCAAGCCGAGGCCTTGCGCTCAGGTGTTGCCGCACGCGCCAATATCCTCGTCGCGGGCGGCACTTCGACCGGCAAGACCACGCTTACCAACGCGCTCCTGGCCGAAGTCGCGAAGACTGACGACCGCGTCGTCATCATCGAGGACACGCGCGAGTTGCAATGCGCCGCGCCGAACCTAGTCGCCATGCGCACCAAGGATGGTGTCGCCTCACTGTCCGAACTCGTGCGCTCGTCGCTCCGCCTGCGTCCTGACCGCATTCCTATCGGCGAGGTGCGCGGGAGCGAGGCCCTCGATCTCCTGAAAGCCTGGGGGACCGGCCATCCCGGCGGGATCGGCACGATCCACGCCGGCAGCGCCATCGGCGCACTGCGGCGGATGGAGCAGCTCATCCAGGAAGCAGTCGTCACCGTGCCCCGCGCGCTGATCGCGGAAACGATCGATCTCATCGCCGTCCTCGCGGGTCGCGGTGCTTCTCGCCGCCTTGTCGAACTGGCCCTCGTCGAGGGCCTGGGGCCGGACGGCGACTACCACGTCACACCCATCATCCCTCGGCCCAAAGAAGGAGCCTGCCCATGAATGCGCTTGCCCATCGTTCCTGTCGCCGCCTGACAACGGCCCTGTCTGCGCTTGTCCTCAGTGCCGTGATGGCGCCTGCTGCCCACGCTTCCGGCTCCTCGATGCCCTGGGAAGCCCCGTTGCAATCCATCCTCCAGTCGATCGAAGGCCCTGTCGCCAAGATCATCGCAGTGATCATCATCATTACCACCGGACTGACGCTGGCGTTCGGCGACACATCGGGCGGTTTCCGCCGTCTGATCCAGATCGTCTTCGGTCTCTCGATCGCCTTTGCCGCTTCGAGCTTCTTCCTCTCGTTCTTCTCGTTCGGCGGCGGAGCGCTCGTCTGATGATCGGCGGTGTCGAACAAGGCGGCGAGATCGCAGGCTATACGGTCCCGGTTCACCGGGCGCTGACCGAGCCGATCCTTCTGGGCGGGGCGCCGCGCGGTCTCGCCATCCTGAACGGCACGCTCGCAGGCGCCGTGGGCCTTGGCCTGCGCCTCTGGCTCGTCGGCATTGGCATCTGGGCAGTCGGCCATGTCGTCGCCGTCTGGGCCGCCAAGCGCGATCCGCTCTTTGTCGATGTGGTGCGCCGCCATTTGCGCATCCCCGGCCATCTTTCCGTCTGAGGAGCGCCGATCCGTGTTCAACCTCGCCGAATACCGCAATCGCAACAGCCGGCTCGCAGACTTCCTGCCCTGGGCGGCTTTGGTTGGCCAAGGGATGGTCCTCAACAAGGACGGAAGCTTTCAGCGCACGGCTCAGTTCCGAGGACCGGACCTCGATTCCGCGGTGCCTGCCGAACTGGTGGCCGTGGCAGGGCGGCTCAACAACGCCTTCCGCCGCCTCGGATCGGGCTGGGCGATCTTCGTCGAGGCCGATCGCCACGCCGCTGCCCATTACCCTGACAGCCGGTTTCCCGACGCGGCCTCGGCGCTGGTCGATGCCGAGCGCAAGGCCGATTTCGAGGAAGCCGGCGCACACTTCGAGTCCGCCTACTTCCTCACCATCTGCTATCTGCCACCGGCGGAAGACGCCTCCCGCGCGGAAAGCTGGCTCTATGAGGGCCGGGAGCATTCCGGCATCGCGCCATTCGAAGTGCTCTCTGGTTTTGCCGACCGCACCGATCGCATCCTGCGACTGATCGAAACCTTCATGCCCGAATGCCGCTGGCTCGATGATGCCGAGACGCTGACCTACCTCCACGGCTGCGTATCGACCAAACGCCATCGGGTCCGCGTCCCTGAAACGCCGATGTATCTCGACGCGCTGCTCGCCGATCGGCCGCTTACCGGCGGCCTCGAGCCGCGCCTCGGCGCATCGCATTTGCGCGTTCTCACCATCACGGGCTTTCCCACGGCCACGACGCCCGGTCTACTCGACGAACTCAATCGTTTGGCATTTCCCTATCGCTGGGCAACCCGCGCGATCCTGCTCGACAAGACCGATGCGACTAAGCTGCTGACCAAGATCAGGCGGCAATGGTTCGCCAAGCGCAAAAGCGTCGCTGCAATCCTGAAAGAGGTAATGACCAACGAGGCATCGATCCTGGTCGATACCGACGCGGCGAACAAGGCCGCCGACGCCGACCTCGCACTCCAGGAACTCGGGGCGGACTATGCAGGCATGGCCTATGTCACAGCGACCGTGACGGTCTGGGATACCGATCCGCGCACCGCCGATGAAAAGCTGCGCCTTGTCGAGAAGATCATCCAGGGCCGCGATTTCACCGCCAGCCCGGAAACCATCAACGCGGTCGATGCTTGGCTCGGCTCCCTGCCGGGGCATGTCTACGCCAACGTCCGGCAGCCGCCCATCAGCACTTTGAACCTCGCCCACATGATACCCTTGTCAGCGGTGTGGGCGGGGCCGGAACGGGACGAGCATTTTGCAGCCCCCCCACTGCTCTTCGGCAAGACCGAAGGCTCGACCCCGTTCCGGTTTTCCCTTCACGTCGGCGATGTCGGGCACACGCTCGTCGTTGGCCCAACGGGCGCGGGCAAGTCCGTTCTTCTTGCGCTCATGGCGCTCCAGTTCCGCCGCTATACCGGAGCCCACGTCTTCGCCTTCGATTTCGGCGGTTCGATCCGGGCAGCCGCGATCGCCATGGGCGGCGACTGGCACGATCTCGGTGGCGGTCTCACCGACGCCGCAGAAACCTCGGTCAACCTGCAACCGCTCTCGCGGGTCGATGATCTCGCCGAACGCGGCTGGGCTGCCGACTGGATCGGCGCGATCCTGACGCGCGAAGGCGTGGCAATGACGCCCGATGTGAAGGAGCATGTCTGGACCGCGCTAACCTCACTGGCCTCAGCTCCCGTCGATGAGCGGACCGTCACAGGCCTTGCGGTCCTGCTCCAGTCCAATGACCTGAAACAGGCGCTTCGTCCCTATTGCGTCGGCGGCGCCTACGGCCGCCTGCTCGATGCCGAGGCCGAATATCTCGGCAGCGCCACAGTGCAGGCGTTCGAGACCGAGGGACTGATCGGCACCGGAGCGGCATCGGCGGTCCTGGCCTATCTCTTCCACCGGATCGAAGACCGGCTCGACGGATCGCCAACGCTCATCATCATCGACGAAGGCTGGCTCGCGCTCGACGACGAGGGATTCGCCAGCCAGCTGCGCGAATGGCTGAAAACACTGCGCAAGAAGAACGCCAGCGTCGTTTTCGCCACACAGTCACTGTCCGACATCGACGGCTCGCCGATCGCGCCCGCCATCATCGAGAGCTGCCAGACTAGGCTGCTCCTCCCCAATGAACGCGCGATCGAGCCTCAGATCACGGCCATCTATCGCCGCTTCGGGCTCAACGATCGCCAGATCGAGATCATCGCGAGGGCAGCCCCCAAGCGCGACTATTACTGCCAGTCCCGGCGCGGCAACCGGCTGTTCGAGCTGGGTCTGTCCGACGTCGCACTGGCGCTCTGCGCTGCCTCATCGAAGACCGATCAGGCTGCCATTGCCAAGATCCTCAGCGAGCACGGACGCGAAGCCTTCCTTATCCAATGGCTTCAACACCGCGGGCTCGGCTGGGCCGCTGACCTCGTCCCCAACCTCACAAACCAGGACAAAGCCCCATGAAACTGCGCCGCTCGCGCAGCGTTCGGCTCATTGCCGCGCTGCTTGTCGCCCCTGTGGCCCTCACTCCGATACTGGCAGCGCCGGCTTACGCACAATTCGGGTTCGGCGGGATCGTCTACGACCCCTCGAACTACGCGCAAAATGTGCTGACGGCGGCGCGATCGCTCCAGCAGATCACGAACCAGATCACCTCACTCCAAAATCAGGCGCAGTCGCTGATCAATCAGGCCCGCAACCTCGCAAGCCTGCCCTATTCAGCGCTCCAGCAGCTCCAGCAGTCGGTACAGCGCACCCAGTCGCTGCTGAGCCAGGCCCAGAACATCGCCTATGACGTGCAGTCGATCGACCGCGCTTTTCAGCTCAAATATGGCAGCACCGCCATGTCGCCGAGCGATACCCAGCTCATCGCCGATGCGCGCACGCGTTGGCAGAATACGGTGGGCGGCTTGCAGGATGCCATGCGCGTGCAGGCCGGTGTCGTTGGCAATATCGACACCAACCGTACCCAGATGTCGGCGCTCATCAGCCAGAGCCAGGGCGCAACCGGAGCCTTGCAGGCAGCACAAGCCGGAAACCAGCTCCTCGCACTTCAGGCACAGCAACTGGCCGACCTCACCGCGCTCATCGCGGCCAACGGCCGGGCGCAGGCGCTCCAGTCGGCTGAACAGGCGGCTGCGGCGGCACAGGGTCAGGAACAGCGCCGCCGATTCCTGACGCCCGGAACCGGCTATCAACCCGGCAACGCCAAGATGTTCCAGTCGGGCAATTGAGGTCAGACGATGGACGGCAAGACCCTCGCACGCATCGGCGCCGTTGTTTTCTTGGCCCTCGCGGTCACGGCAACCGCGATCGACATGAGCCGCCGCGATCCAGCGCCGGGGACGACATCGGCAAAGGTGCCATCCATCGTTACCCAAGATCCACTCGACGCGCAGCTTGCCCGCTGCTCCGAGGCGGGCGAGGCCGGTGCACACGATCCGCAATGCCTGAAGGCCTGGGCCGACAATCGCCGTCGCTTCCTCGGATCTGAGCCGGAGCAGTCTGCATCCGATCCCACGGAGGTCCGCTGACATGGGCGGCACCGGCGTCATCGACCATTTTCTCGAGGTCTTCACCCGCTACATCGACGGCGGCTTCGGTCTCCTGCACGGCGAAGTCGCATTCATTGCCACGACGCTGGTCGTCATCGACGTGACGCTTGCCGCGCTGTTCTGGTCGTGGGGTGCCGACGACGACATCATGGCGCGCCTGATCAAGAAGACGCTGTTCGTCGGCATGTTCGCCTACATCATCGGCAACTGGAACAACCTCGCCCGTATCGTCTTCGAAAGCTTCGCCGGCCTTGGTCTCAAGGCGAGCGGATCGGGCTTCAGCACCGCCGACCTCCTCAGCCCCGGCAAGGTCGCGCAGACTGGGCTCGATGCCGGGCGGCCGCTGCTCGACTCGATCTCCAACATGATGGGCTACTGGTCCTTCTTCGAGAACTTCATCCAGATCGCCGTCATGCTCTTCGCCTGGGCGCTGGTGCTGCTCGCCTTCTTCGTCCTTGCGATCCAGCTTTTCGTCACCCTGATCGAGTTCAAGCTGACGACGCTCGCAGGCTTTGTGCTCATACCCTTCGGCCTCTTCGGCAAAAGCGCCTTCATGGCCGAACGCGTGCTCGGCAATGTGATTTCGTCTGGCATCAAAGTCCTGGTGCTCGCCGTCATCGTCGGCATCGGCTCGACGCTGTTCTCCGAGTTCACAGCAGGCTTCGGCGGTGCGACGCCAACGATCGACGAGGCCATGGCCATCGTTCTTGCCGCCCTGTCGCTGCTCGGCCTTGGCATCTTCGGACCGGGCATTGCGAACGGCATCGTCTCGGGCGGACCGCAACTCGGTGCAGGCGCTGCTGTCGGGACCGGCCTCGCCGCCGGCGGCATGGCCGTTGCCGGGGCAGCCGCTGCCGGAGCGGTCGCATCAGGCGGGGCCGCATTGGCAAGCGGGGCCGCTGCCGCCGCGCGCGGCGGTGCAACGCTCGCAGGAGGAGCATCGACCGCCTATAGTTTGGGTGCGGCCGAAAAGACCGGCGTTGCCAGCGTCGCTTCGGGCCTCGGCAGTGTCGCCAGCACCGGCGCTCAAGCCGCCGCTTCACCGTTCAAACGGGCCGCTTCGAAAACCGCCGACAGCTTCAAGTCCAGCTATCAGGCGGGTGCTGATGCCGCCGCCGGGATCGCTGGCGGAGCCACCGAAGGCGACCCCGCCGCAACCACTTCATCGCCGCCCCCGGAAGGCCAGCCCGATTGGGCCAAGCGCATGAAGCGCAATCAGCAGCTTTCCCAAGGCGTCCAGGTCGCCGCCCACGCCGTCAAAGCCGGCGACAGCCACGGCGGCGGCGCTTCTATCAACCTTTCCGAAAGCGACTGACCCATGAGCATCTTCAAACGCCCCTCGACCCATTACGGTAAATTGCCCACGCCCGAGACGCCTTATCAGCGCGCTGCACAGATCTGGGATGACCGCATCGGGTCGGCCCGCGTCCAGGCCCGCAACTGGCGGCTCATGGCCTTCGGCTTACTCACCCTGTCGGCAGGCCTTTCGGCGGCACTGGTCTGGCAGACCGCCAGCGGCTCCATCGTACCCTGGGTGGTGCAGGTCGACCATCTTGGACAGGCTCAGGCTGTTGCTCCAGCGACCGCCGACTATCAGCCGAGCGACCCGCAGATCGCGTTCTATCTCGCGCGCTTTATCGAGCAGGTCAGGAGCATCCCCGCCGACCCGATCATCGTGCGCCAGAACTGGCTGCGCGCCTACGACTTCACCACTCAGGCCGGGGCGCTGGCGCTGGGCGATTATGCCCGTGCCAATGATCCCTTCGCCAAGGTCGGCAAGACGCAGGTGGCGATCGACGTTTCCAGCGTGATCAGGGCATCGCCGACCTCGTTCCGCGTGGCCTGGGTCCAGCGCACCTATCAGGACGGCGCGCTCGCAGCGACGGAACGCTGGACCGCCATCCTCACCATCGCCGTGCAACCGCCCCGCGATCCCGAGAAACTCCGGGCCAATCCGCTCGGCATCTACGTCAACGCCATCAACTGGTCGAAGGAGCTTGGACAATGAAACCCACCTTGCGCAATGCCTTGAGCCCGAGTGTGGATTTCCCGGCTTTCCTCTTCGCTGTCATCCCGGCCGTGCGGAACTCCGCGCTGCCCCTGCTGCTTTGCACGTCAACGCTCGGCGGCTGTGCCACGGTGCAGAAGCCGCCCGCCATCAGTTTCGACGATGCCCCGGCCGCCGTGCAATCGGTCGAACCACCGTTGCCGATCAAGGTCGTGGAACTCCCACAGGTTCTACCCTTGCCGGGGCAGCTGAAGCCGGTCGGCAGGGACGGGTCGCCACCGCCCGACTCGCCCGACCCGGCCTCTCGCGTGAACGCCGCCAATGCCGCAGCACGAATGCAGCCTGTCAGGAACGGCTTCATCAACGCCATCCAGGTCTACCCGTTTGTCGATGGGGCGCTCTATCAGGTCTATACCGCGCCGGGGCAGATCACCGACATCAGCCTGCAACCCGGCGAACAACTCGTCGGTGCCGGCCCGGTCGCGGCCGGTGACACGGTGCGCTGGATCATCGGTGATACCGAAAGCGGCATCGGCTCAGCGCGGCAGGTCCACATCCTCGTCAAACCGACGCGCGCCTCGCTGATGACCAACCTCGTCATCAACACCACCCAGCGCACCTATCACATCGAGCTGCGCTCGACCGAGAAGACCTACATGGCCTCTGTCTCGTGGCAGTATCCGCAAGACCAGCTCATTGCGCTTCGCCGTCAGAACGCCGAGGCAAGGGCCGCCGAGCCCGTAGCGTCGGGCATTGATCTCGCCCGCGTCAATTTCCGCTACGACATCGTGGGCGATCGGGCGGCGTGGAAGCCACTGCGGGCATTTGACGATGGTCGCCAGGTCTTCATCGAATTCCCGCGCGGTGTTGCCCAAGGGGAGATGCCGCCGATCTTCGTGGTCGGCCCTGAAGGCAACACCTCCGAACTGGTGAATTACCGGGTCCGCGCCAACTACATGATCGTTGACCGGCTCTTTGCAGCCGCGGAACTACGCTTCGGGTCCGGCAAGCACCAGCAGCGGGTCCGGATCTCCCGTACCGACGGGAGGCCGGCATCGTGACCGAACAGAAGGAACCCGAAAAGGGAGACGGTGGAGCGCCGCAGGGTTCTGCCCTGCCGGACGCGGACGGTGATGATAACGCACTGCCGCTTGTCGGCGAGCCGGTCGCGCGCATGCGACTGCGGCCAGAACCGCCTCGTGTGACACGCCTGTCGCGCAAGGTGCTGGCCGGGGTCGGTATCGTGACCGGCCTCGGAATTGGGGGCACGCTGATCTACGCGCTCCAGGCCCAGCACGGCGGCAAGGCGACCGAGGAACTCTACACGACGGATGGTCGCAGCGCTCCGGATGGCTTGGCGGGGCTACCCAAGGACTATAGTGCGGTCCCGCGGCTTGGGCCGCCGCTTCCGGGCGACCTTGGGCGACCAATTCTCAATGCCCAGAATAACGGCCAGCCAGTTCCTACACCTGGCATGGCGCCGCAAGCCGCCGCGCCAACCGGTCCCGATCCTGAAATTCAACGCCGCCGTCAGGAATTGGAGGCGGCACGGACGGCTCGCCTGTTCTCGGCTTCCCAGGCGGTCACCGGGAATGCTTCGCCTGCCCCGCAGTCCGGTGCAGCCCCGACCGACCTTGCCGGTCTCGGTCTTGCGCCGCAGCCGGCCACACCGACGGCGCAGGACCGCCAACTCGCGTTCCTCGGGCAAACACCCGACAAGCGCACGATTGCGCCCGACCGGGTCATGGCGCCTGCCTCTGCCAATGTCCTTCAGGCGGGCGCTGTCATTCCCGCTGCCCTGATCACCGGAATCCGCTCCGACGTGCCCGGCCAGATCACCGCGCAGGTCACGCAGAACGTCTATGACAGCCCCACTGGTCGCATCCTCTTGGTGCCTCAAGGAACGCGGATCATCGGCCAGTATGACAGCGGCGTCGGCTTCGGCCAGCGCCGGGTCCTGCTGGTCTGGAGCCGCCTCATCATGCCAGACGGACGCTCCATCGTCCTTGAACGGCAACCCGGCGCCAACGCCGAAGGCTATGCCGGCCTGGAAGATGGCGTCGATTTCCACTGGGGCGAGATGTTCAAGGCTGCGGCGCTTTCGACGCTGCTTTCGGTGGGTGCTGAGGCGGGTACAAGCCAGAACGAGAGCAGCCTGGTGCAGGCGCTGCGCACGGGGGCTTCGAACAGCATCAGCCAGACTGGCCAGCAGATCGTCAGCCGGCAGCTCGGAATCGCGCCCACTTTGACCATCAGGCCCGGCTTCCCGGTCCGGGTAATGGTGACCCGCGACCTTGTCCTTGAACCCTACGGAGGCTGAGATGGCAAAGCTGAAATTGGGGCCGATCGCAGACGACAAGCCGGTCAAGATCACATTGGAATTGCCGGCGAGCCTACACCGCGACCTCGTGGCCTATGCGGCTATCCTGGGTCGCGAAGCGGGGCAGGCGAGCGGCGATCCCATCCGCCTGATCGTTCCCATGCTCGAGCGCTTCGTGGCCTCAGACCGGGGCTTTGCCAAAGCCAGGCGTGATGCCGAACGCCGAAACGGAGAATGATAGCCTGGACTGGCTTGTCCGAAATCCGCATGCAGATTTCGGACACGGGACAACCGGGCCTCTCACTGTTGGTCCCCTCGAGACCGAGAGGTCCTAAAGATCGCTTTCTCCCTTTTCGGGGAACAGGAAGCTGAAGGCGGATTGTTCGTCGGCGCTGGTCATGGATCGGGCTAGGTCGAGAAGGCCCGCCAGCGCGGGGTTGTCATTGCCATCCGACCAAACTCCGCAGAAGGGGAGAACTTCATCCTCGATGGGTCTGAACACAACGCCGGGGAACTGTGCTCCAGTGGTGGCCTCGCTCGTGACCGTCAGTCCGCGCCCGAGTGCCACCAATTGCATCAGATTGTCCCGCCCAACCAGGTGTTGATGAATGTCCGGGTGCCTTCCAAGACCGGCAAGTCGCTGAACCAGATAGTCGTGGATTTCCTCTCCCGGTGCAGCCTCGCTCACCATGAACGGCTCATGGGCCAGATCCTCGAATTTGACCATGAGGTCGCCCGCGCGGGGATGATGCGTGGGCAGGACCGCGAAGATTCGTTCCGACCAGAGATGCTGACTGGCACATCCTGGCCAAGAGCCGGAGCCGGTAATGAAGGCGACATCCAACTGGTGCTGGCGGATTGCCGCAAGATGCTCAGCCGGATTGCCATCGATGAAAGTGAGTTGGACCGCCGCGTATCGGTCGCCAAAGGCCCGGACCAGTTCGGAGAGGAACCCTGACGCCAATGATGAGAATATGCCAATCTTCAGGTGACCATCATCTCCGCGCCCGATGGCTGAGACTTCAGCCTTTGCTAGGCCAATCTCTGACAACGCTTTGCGCCCACGCTGGACGAATTGCCTGCCCGCATGTGTCAGCTTTACGCCGCCAGGAGAGCGGATGAAGAATGCCGTGCCCAGTCGATCTTCAAGATCACGAATCCTGCGGCTGACAGCCGACTCCTGAATGCCAAGAGCGGCCGCAGCGCGGCGGAAGCTGCCATGGTCTGCGGCAGCCACCACATAGCGGATGTGCCGCAATTCGAGAGGCAATCTCGGTAGCTTCCCACCCCCATCAATTCACTGTGAATTCCGCATTTCCTGTGACCTCGAAAGGTCGAGGGCGATATCGACGATCATATCTTCCTGCCCGCCGACCATCTTGCGACGGCCAACCTCGGCGAGGATCGAGCGGGTATCGACGCCGTAATCGGCGCTGGCCTTCTCGGCATGTCGCAGGAAGCTTGAATAGACCCCGGCGTATCCCAGCGTGAGCGTCTCGCGGTCGACCCGGACCGGGCGGTCCTGCAAGGGGCGGACGAGGTCTTCTGCCGCATCCATCAACGCGTAAAGGTCGCAGCCATGGTTCCAGCCCATGCGGTCGGCAGCGGCGATGAAGACTTCGAGCGGCGCGTTGCCCGCGCCCGCGCCCATCCCGGCCAGGCTGGCATCGACGCGCATTGCGCCGTTTTGCACGGCGACGATGGAGTTGGCGACGCCAAGGCTCAGATTGTGATGCGCGTGCACACCGCGCTGTGTCTCGGGCTTCAGCACCCTGTCATAGGCGGCAACGCGCGCGGCGTAGTCGTCCATGCTCATCGCCCCGCCGCTGTCGGTGACATAGACGCAATGCGCGCCGTAGCTTTCCATCAGCAAGGCCTGCTGGGCCAGCGCCTCGGGGCCGGTCATGTGACTCATCATCAGAAAGCCCGAGACATCCATGCCCAGGCTGCGCGCCGCTTCGATATGCTGCTTGGAGACATCCGCCTCGGTGCAATGGGTCGCGATGCGGACCGAGCGCACGCCCATCTCGTAAGCATGCTTCAGGTCATGCACCGTGCCGATGCCGGGGAGCAGCAAGGTAGTCAGCACCGAATGCTCCAGCACCTCGGCCACCGCCCCGATCCAGTCCCAGTCTGTATGTGCGCCAAAGCCGTAGTTGAAGCTGGAGCCTTGCAGCCCGTCGCCGTGCGCAACCTCGATCGCATCGACCTTGGCCCGGTCGAGCGCGCGGGCAATCGCCTGCACGTGGTCGAGCCCGTACTGGTGGCGGATCGCGTGCATCCCGTCGCGGAGAGTGACGTCCTGAATGTAGAGCTTCTGGGTGATGGGGTCGAAAGTCATGCCGCTGCTCCTTCACGCATCCGCAGCGCGATCTTCTCGGCGGTCTTCAGCGCCGCCGAGGTCATGATGTCGAGATTGCCGGCATAGGCGGGCAGGTAATGCGCCGCGCCTTCTACCTCGAGAAAGACCGAGACCTTGAGGCCGGTGAACTCGCCATCCATCTCGGGAATGCGCAGTGGCCGGTTGGAGCCGATATGCTCGAACTGCACAGCCTGCTTCAGGCGATAGCCGGGAACGTAGCTCTGCACTTCTGCGACCATGTCGTGGACCGATTGGCGGATCGCCTCCTGGTCAGCATCGTCACATAGGCAATAGACAGTGTCGCGCATGATCAGGGGCGGTTCGGCCGGGTTGAGGACGATGATCGCTTTGCCGCGGGTTGCGCCGCCTACGTCCATGATCGCCTGGCTGGTAGTCTCGGTGAACTCGTCGATATTGGCGCGCGTGCCGGGGCCTGCGCTCTTCGATGCGATCGAGGCGACGATCTCGCCATAATGCACCTTGGCCACCCGGTTCACTGCCGCGACAATCGGGATAGTCGCCTGCCCGCCACAGGTCACCATGTTAACATTGGGGGCATCGAGCGCTGCCTCGCCGTTGACCGGCGGAATGACATAGGGGCCGATTGCAGCCGGGGTGAGGTCGACCACCCGCTTGCCATGGGCGCGCAGCACCGCGTCGTGATGCTTGTGCGCTCCGGCCGAGGTCGCATCGAACACTATGCCGATGTCCACGAACTCGGGCATGGCGACAAGGCCGTCAATGCCGTCGGCGGTGATGGGCACGCCCATGCGCTGAGCGCGCTTCAGCCCGTCGGATTCCGGGTCGATGCCGACAAACGCACCCATCTCCAACACCGAGGACAGGCGCATCACCTTGATCATCAGGTCGGTGCCGATATTGCCGGAACCAATGATCGCGACCTTGGTCTTCGTCATCTCAAACGCCTTTGTATGTGAAGCCGCATGCGCCGATCCCGGCGATGCGCGCATGGATGACATCGCCCGGGGTCAGCGCCACCATCGGACCGAGGGCTCCTGCCAGCAGGATATCGCCCGCCTTCAGTGGCTCGCCGCGCGAGGCTAGTGTGCAGGCGAGCCACGCCGCCGCATTGAGCGGGTTGCCAAGTGCCGCTGAACCCACCCCTGTAGAGACGACCTTCCCATTGAAGCTCATCTCCATCGCCGCGCCTTCAAGG
Source organism: Novosphingobium sp. FKTRR1 (assembly GCF_020404405.1). Lineage (GTDB taxonomy): Bacteria > Pseudomonadota > Alphaproteobacteria > Sphingomonadales > Sphingomonadaceae > Novosphingobium. The sequence goes on from NZ_JAIZDA010000009.1 coordinate 134,666, forward strand.
TCGAGCCCGGCCAGCAGAAGGCCTTCATCAGCCAGAATAAAGAAGGCCGACGAGCCATTATCGGCCACGGTATCGGCGAACGTAATCTTCCAGTCAGCAATGCGGGAATCGACGATCTCGATCGCCGCGTGAACCGCGCCCACTGCCGCAGCGACATCGGCAGGCGTCGTCTGTGCCGAAGGCAAATCTGACGCCAGCACGAAGGCGATCTCCGCCTCGGCCTTGGGCTGCAGGCACTTGCCGGGATCGAGCCTCCCGCCATCAGCCACCTGCATGTCTTCGAACAGCACTCCGAAATCGGGCTGGTCTACGCCTAGCTGCGCCTGTACCGCCTTCGCGGTCAGCCCCGCCTTGCGCCCGACAATGCGCCGGCCCTGCGCTTCCCAATAGCGGGTGTTGATCTCTTGCACCGCATAGGCGCCAGCAGCGTCCGTGGGCTCCAAGGCATCACGCAGGGGGGGGATCGCACCGTTGGTGTAGGCATCACGCAACGCGCGCGCGGTCTGTTCATAGGGCCCGGCCATCAGGATCGTCCCAAAAGAAAGTTTATATGGAGACGATTGAACTCGTCGGCGTCTTCGAACTGGGGCCAATGGCCACATTCGTTCATAACGACATACTGGGCGCCTGGGATCATTTCCGAGATCTGCTTCCCTTCTTCCGGCGTAGCCGTGGGGTCATGCGACGTCCAAACGACCAGAGACGGAGCCTTGATCGAGCGATATTGTGCCTCGGTAATCATGTTAGGACGCCGGATTTCCATGTCCTGCAGGCACATGATCCGCGCCATCGTGGCCTCGAACTCCGGCTGGGCGTAGATCGCGCGTCGCGTTTCGATCAGATCATCGGAAACCATCGACTTGTCGCACATCAGGAATTCAAGGCGAGCCTTGATGCGTTCCCACGAAGGATCCGAGGCGGCCTCGTTCGACAGCTTCTTGAGACGAGCCATGACTTCAGGATGAGCCGTCCAGCCACCTGACGTGTTCAGAACCAGCCGCTCAACGGCTTCTGGATGGTGAACCGCGAGATATGTCGCGACCCAGCCCCCCAGGGACTCGCCAGTGAACATCGCACTCGAACGGCCGAGAGCTTTGAGAACAGCAAGCACATGTTCCGCATAGTCCTTGACCTGGTAATCTATCGCCGGCTGGTCAGTCCAACCATGCCCGAGCATGTCGATGGCAACGAACCAGAAATGTTCACCATGAGGTCCGAAATTGCGGGAATAGGCCTCCGCATGTCCACCCACCCCGTGTAACGCAAGCACCAAGGGCTTCGACGGATCGCCGGATTGAATGTAACGCGTGCGGATACCTCCTGCTTCCAGATAACCTTGCGAAAAGGTCACCCCACGTAAGTCGGACCACACACTCGAAAAATTCGTCGGGCGGATTTCACTCATAAAATACTCCTCGATCTTTTTAGCCTGTCCCGCAGGCGAAAAATTCAGCCGAACAGGTGGGGGCCGAAGTTGGGACGGTAGGCACCACCTTGCTCTTTGCCAGGTGCCTGTGAGAGTGCTGCACTGAGCACTTCTCGAAGCATGGCTTCAGCTTCATCGGTTGAAGAGACGCCCGCAAGCTTGCGCCAAGCCACGTATCCGTCTGGACGAACGAGGATCACACCGTCTTCATCGATCTCGCGAGCTTCCTGCCAGTCGCAATATAGATCCTGATATTCAGGTGCCCCGATGACGACAGTCTTGAGAAACGGCAATGACAGGCGCTCGGCTGCAGCGGCCCAAGCGTCACCCGACAATCCGGTGATCAACGTCATCATACCCTTTCCGACTATGTCGAGGGTAGACACACGCCTGCCGGTCCTGCCGACCAGCCAAGCATGAGGCAGTTTGGCACCTGGCCGGGTCGTTGGGTTCAGATGGAGAACGGGGTCCCGGTCCGACACTTCTGCGCCCGTTCCGTCCGAGACAACGGCTGAGGAATTATAGCGCTGGTTTAGTTCCAGACCGAGGGCATTGAACTCCGTGTCTTTGAGACGAAGTGCATCGAGAACGGCCTTCCGAGCGGCCATGCCATCCGGTCCGGGATCACGGAAACGCTTGATGCCCTCGTGAACCGGGTTCTCTGCGCCCGGGACCCGGAAGCAAGCATTCAGCGGAGCATAGTCGAGGCGCGACTGGTTTGCTCTCTGGACAATCTGCTTACCGACGGGAGCGCGTTCCACGCTGTAGGTTTCCAGCAGCTCCGGGCCAGCGAAACCATGAGTAACATAGGCCAGCTTCCATGCGAGGTTGAAGGCGTCCTGAACGCAGGTATTCAGACCGAGGCCGCTGGAGGGCGGATGCCGGTGAACGGCATCGCCACCGCAAAAGACGCGGCTATGTGAATACTTGGTCGCATACGCCTGATTTACATACCAAACGGACGTATTGATCAGGTTCACATCGACTTCAGGGTCACCGATCAGCGTTTTAATGCGATTGATGACGAAGTCGTCCGAGAGATCAGGATCCCCCTTGCTGATGTCGAAACCCCAACCTGCAATCCAGCGGGTCCATGGCGTTACAGCCCGCAGCAGGCCCATGCCGATTTCACCGAAGCTGGCGTCCGGGCTAACGATCCAGTTCAGGATGCTAGGACGATGTTCGACATACCGGGTGAGATCTGCATCAAACAGGGTGTAGACAGTGCCCGCGCGAGCCATTTGGCCTTCGATCGGGAGATCAAGCTGTTCTGCGATAGATGAGCGGGCTCCATCAGCACCGACAAGATATCGTGCTCGCATAGTGTACTCGCGGCCAGTCAACCGCTCCCGCAGAAATACAGTTACGCCGTCAGTGTCTTCTTCGAACCGAAGGTATTCGGTGTTGAAGGCGAATGAAGCTCCGCGTTCCGCAGCGTTCTTGAGCAGGATCGGCTCAATTTTCGGCTGGATAATATCGACGAGACCGCAAGGGCTGGCCTGAAGGTATTCGCCCTTGCGCTTGTCACCGGTGCCCCAAGAGCGCTGGCGGATCAGTTCCTCGCCTGCAAGACTGGTCGTATAGGGCGTATCACCCATCATCTCCCATGCCGTGGCCTGTTCCAAGACCTGGTCTTCAAAGCCAAGGTCACGAAACACCTCCATTGCCCGCTGATTGGTGATGTGTGCCCTGGGCGTGTGAGCAAGCCAGTTCCACATCGACACGACGTGAGAGCGAATTCCGTAGGTGGCCAGTGCCAGAGCTGTCGTGGTTCCGGTGGGGCCGGATCCAACAATCAGCACATCCGTATCGAAGTGGCCTTTGTTCATGGAAAAATCTCCGAGATTTTCTGAATTATTGTATCGGGTTCAGGACTGGCTCGACCGGCACGCGATCATGCCCATGCCGGCGATCCAGCCATCGACAGCTCGGTAGAATTGGAATGCGGACTCGTAGTCACCAGCCGCCGCCTGGGCCGACAGTGCCGCTACCCAGGTGAGGATCTCGTTGGCGCCTCGACCGGCGATCTCCCGGACTTGCCTCGGCCTGAATGCGTCGAATTCGCTCAGTTTGCCACTGGACATGATCTCCAGAACTTGAGCATCCCAGGCAGGGTTTAGCGGCATGCAGGGCGGCAAGCCCTTCGCAGCGGCAGCCCCGGCTTCGAGGACGAAAGCCTTACGTGCAGCCATCGCCTCATGCGTGGGATTCCGACCTGAAATGAGCCGTTCTCGAACTTCATCCGGAGCAGTTGAGATTTCGGGAGTTGGCGGATCATGAGAGAGCCCGCCTGAGCCGGCGATAAGCACCCGCTTCCCGGTACGGCAAGCCCATTTGCCTACCAGTTGGCCGAGTTGCCGCACGCGCTGGTACTCAGGAACAGGCGGCGCCGAGCAATTTATGAAGATTGGAATGATGGGGGCAGGATAGGGATTGTCTTGGCCGAACATCTCCTCCCAGATCTGGACAGCGCCATGATCCACCGACATTCGCCGTGACGATGCCATATCGACGCCGTTACACAGAAGTTGGGAGAGTAGATCTGAGGCGTCCTCGGACGGAACCGGCAGCTCACCAGCCCGAGTATCCCAGTCTCCTATGGAACGTGCACTGATACCAAGGCAGTAGGGCGGCATCAAATCGTAGAAGAAGCTGTTGAAGTGATCTGGCCAGAACATCACGATCAGATCTGGAGAGAAGTCTGCGACAAAGGAGGTCAGTGAAGCAAATGCCTCCCGAACGTCATCCTTGGTTTCCTGATCCGCTTCACCCTCATGCATGAGTGGCGAGTGGGAAGCGCAGATTGTTGCAATTGGCATGGTCGGGACCTTGTCGCATTAGCATACTAGAGTGTTAGATTGAAGGTGGGCTACCCACTCCGCTTCATCAACAACTGGTCTTCATGCGCGGCAGAGTGCAGCCGCAACCGGGGTGTCTCTCGATGAGAGACACCCCTTGCATGTTAGAACTTGTAGCCGACGGAGACGCCCCAGGTGCGAGGCATCCCGTAAGCTTCAAGATTGCACCCGCAGCCCGTGCCGAGATCAAGACCGACCTGCTTGTAGCGCTTGTCGGTCAGGTTGCGCAGATAGGCGGACAGGCTCAGGCCGGAATTGAAGTTCCAGTCAGCTGAGAGGTCCACAAGCGTCCGGCTATCAAACAACTGCGAAGCGAAGTTTCGCGCGTTCTGGTAGAAGCTGGACTGATACGAGACCATTGCCCCGAACCCGAGCTCTCCTCCCAGCACTGGATTGGGGTAGGTGTACCGGACATTGGCACTGCCTGAGTATTTTGGCGTGTAGGTCGGACGAGTATCCCGGAAGACCCCAGGCGCGATTTGCAGGTCTTTGACCTTTGCATCGACATAGGAACCATTCAGCCCAACGCGGATACTGTCGAGGAGGCGGAAAGTGGCCTCCAGTTCTACGCCATTGGTCCGAGCATCGCGGTTCTGGACGAAACCGGAAATGTCAGAGAAAACGAACGACTGGTAGTTCTTGTAGCTGTAGTGGAAGAAGGTCCCATTCAGCGTGTATGCGCCACCCGGACCGGTGTACTTGAAGCCGCCTTCCAACGAGGTCAGTACTTCCGGCTTATAGGGAATCTGACTTGGAGCCAGCGCCGGCGTGCCGTCAAACAGCTTGCCGTTGTAGCTGCCAGCTTTCACGCCGCGGTTGACGCCACCATAAACCAGAAGCCCTGTAATGGGACGGTATTCCAGCTGCGCCTTGCCGGCCCAAAGAGTATTGGTGCGGCGATCCGTGAAGCTGGGTTGAAGCGGAAACAGCAGCGTGCCCGTGTCCACGGTATAGTCGTTCTCATTCAGGTAGCCACCCGAAGAGAAGTCATATTCCTGATGCTCGCGAATGAGGCGACCACCGACCACCAAGGTCAGCTTGGGGGCGAAATTCCAATTCGCTTGTCCGAAGAGCGAGCCAGATGTTGTCTTGAGCGTGAACACGCTCATCGGGTCTACGCCGGTAGCGGCCATGCCGAACACAGCTGAAAGCGCCGACCCCTTGGGAGCAAGCAACCCTTGCGCGTTGGGGGCCTTGATGTTCAGAAAATAGGCGCCTGTAGTCCACGACAAATTGCCGGTTTCACCAGACAAGCGCAGTTCCTGCGAGATCGTCTTGATGTTCGATTTGGTACCGAAAGCGAAGCCGTTCACAGGAGACCCGTCGGCATCGAGCATAAAGACTTTGCGGTACTGCGACCACGCGGTCACTGAAGCGAGCTGTGCCCAGCCAAGGTCGGCATCGAGGTGTAACGCGACATTGTATGCCCGGAATTGGTTCAGGTTGCTGAGGGCAAAGTCCTTGGACAGCGTGCGATTTTCGATGTTGACCGGCGTGTAACCGAACCAGCTCGCGCCGGGGGCACGGTGGCCGTCATTGTTCGGGCTGAAAAGAAAGCCCTGGAAAGGCAGGACGGCCGGATTGAAATAATTCTGTCCGTTTGGCCCAATGGCAGCGCGCGTTTCGGTTGGCGAAGCATAAATCGACCCGACAACGCGGCCTTGTGCGTCCACTTCCGGTACAACAGCAGCAGACGTCCACGGAGACTCGGAGAGGTTCTGACGGAAGATCGAGCCGGTAAGACGGGCAGTTACTGCATCCGAGACCTGCCACAGAATCTGCAATCGGCCAGCAAGCGCATCTTCACCACCAAGGTCCTGCCCGGCCGGGCTAACGCCAGCCGGACCGAAGTTCAGCGGCGCGCCCGTGGCGACACCCGCAGGATTGACGTTCTTCCACACCGCATCATGGCGGTTCCAGAAGCCCGAGGCGCGAACAGCAAGTGTGTCGCCAAGCGGGAGGTTGATTGCACCTTCCAACTTCGTCTGATTATAGCTGCCGTAGCCGGCATTCATGTAGCCGGTTGTAACGCCCAGTTCAGGCTTGTTGACGATGAAATGGGCAAGGCCGCCTGTCGCATTGCGGCCAAACAGTGTGCCTTGCGGTCCCTTGAGAACCTCGGCGCGTTGCATGTCATAGAGGGCCATGCCCTGACCTTGCTGCGACGAGATATAAACGTCATCGACGTATACAGCGACAGGCGCTTCGATAGCGTCGTTATAATCGCTCTGCGTTACGCCGCGGATAGAGAATTGCATGCCCTGACCGCCGAGCGTTCCGGATGCGCTAACGCCCGGGGTGAACTTGGCAATGTCGATGGTGGCGGTAACGCCTTGGGTGCGGAGTGCCTCCCCAGAATATGCAGAAACAGCGATGCCAACGTTCTGCAGCTTCTCGGACTTACGCTGGGCCGTCACCACGATGTCGCCATTATCGGAGCTTGATGCGGCTTCGGATTCCCCGCTGGCAGTAGCGGCAGTCTCCTGAGCAAACGCAGCGGTGTTAAATGCTAGCATGGCAGTTGTGGACACGCTTAGGCCTAACAGGATCTTCTTCATGCTCTCCTCCCTCGTATAGTTGAACTTTAGAGGCTCAAAGCCTCAACCAATCAAAACAAATGCCACTTTGGCAGGAGCATTGGTACGGTTGCTCCACCCGTGTCGAGTGTGATCCTGAACCAGCACGTCGCCAGCTTTCAGGGTAACTTCCCCGTTGTCGAACATGCACACGACTTCGCCCTCTAGGACGATACCGTAATCAGTGGTTTCGGTTCGGTGCATGCCGGGGTTTTCGGGCTCGAACTTTTCAGCGAGTCCAGGGATTCTTTGAAGATATTCAGCACCAGCCGCCGCAGGGTCCGCGATGTCCATCATGTTTCCGTCTGGCGGAAACGTAACGATCAGCAGACTAGTTTCGCCTGGAACAGGGAGGACATTTTGGCCCGACCGAGGAGATTGCACCACCGCAACTTGTGCGCCTGGGGCAGTTTTCCAAAGCAGAGCGGGGTCAAAGCCACGCACATGCTCAAAGGCGTTAGAGATACCTGAGGTATCATCAATCACCTGCGATTTGCCGCCAACATTGCTGGCCAGGACGCGCCGTATCGTCATGATATTTATCCGTGCTTGATCACGACGTTGGTGAAACCACCGTGCCGGTTTTCGACCTCATCCAGAGCTTCATTGATCTGATTGAGACCGAACGTTTTGTGGCGGAAGACCGACAGATCCAGAGTGCCAGCAGCCGCCATCTCGACCATGTCCTGTCCCTCAGCGGTGTCGAACCAGAGCGACCCAATAACGCTGATCTGGAAGCACATCATCTTGAACATGTGGAGCGGGAGAGGCTCACTCATTCCGCCGATATTGACCATGCGGCCACCACGGCGGAGTGCGTCGATGCAGTTCATCGATGTGGTGTGCGGCGCCCCCGGTCCAACCGCGTCAACGAAGATGTCAGCGCCAAGCCCATCCGTTTTTGAGCGGACCCAATCACCAATTCCGGCATCACTTCCCGTCTCCGCAATGGAGAGTATTTCGACGCGACGCGGATCGAGAGCCTTAACTTCACTTAGAGCCCGAGCGAAAAGTGGTTGAGCGATATCAGTAGGTTGTGATTCAGCGTCGTTGTCGAGACGATGGAGGAAGCACATGCCCTGGACTGATACCGCTCGCCGCAAGCATATGCGGGAAGGTGCGGG